>NZ_JAHXYM010000010.1:0-89108 GCF_019969975.1 Pantoea sp. OVA07A
TTGCCTGGCGGCTTTAGCGCGGTGGTCCCACCTGACCCCATGCCGAACTCAGAAGTGAAACGCCGTAGCGCCGATGGTAGTGTGGGGTCTCCCCATGCGAGAGTAGGGAACTGCCAGGCATCAAATTCGTTCCTTTTCCCCTGACAAGGAAAATAACAGGAACAGACGGCCATCAGCCCGTTGCTGACAGCTGTGAAAGAATCGGTGGAGCGGTAGTTCAGTTGGTTAGAATACCTGCCTGTCACGCAGGGGGTCGCGGGTTCGAGCCCCGTCCGTTCCGCCACTTAATTGGAAAGCCCTGACTTAACGGTCAGGGCTTTTTCCATTGCAGCAAATTCAACACGGAAAAATACACCGCGCTGATTCTCTTCGATCTCCCGGATCATTTTAACGATCGCTAATTCTTTGAATCTGAAGCGATAATCGCGCAATCGATCCCACCCCTTCCAAATTGTGTGCGGGCAGACCCCGATCAGGCCTGCCCCTGTAGACTTCAGGTACGCCACGGCTGGTCAGCTGTCCACTCACTCAGAAAATCGATAAAAGCGCGCACACGCTGGCTTACGCCAATATCACTGTAGTAAACAGCATGGAAGGGCATCTCGACCGGCAGACGCTGATCGGCCAACACTTCCACCAGTTTTCCCTCAGCAACTTCACGATCGATCATATAGTCCGACAGGCAGGCAATACCATTACCGGTAAGACAGAGCTGCTTGATCGTCTCTCCACTGTTAGAGGAGATAGCCCAGCTAATATCATAGAGTTCGCCGCTTTCACGGGAGATGGGCCAGCGATTGAGTCGTGGGGAATCATCAAAGCCGAGACAGTGGTGGTTATCCAGCTCAGCCACCGTTTGCGGTGTCCCATGCTCACGGAGATAGGCGGGTGAAGCAACCATCTTGCGAAAGCTCCTGAACAGCAGCCGGGCGCGCAGCGTTGAGTCGGTGAGATTGCCGGCGCGAATGGCGATATCCACTTTCCGCTCAATCAGATTGATAAAACTCTCTGAGGAGATCAAAGAAAGAGTCACGTCAGGATAGCGCAGACGAAAGGGTTTAATCATCGGCATCAGCAAATGCAGAATGACCGGCGTCGCGGCATCAACGCGCAGTAGTCCTTTAGGCGCCTGTAAACTCTCGATCAAATCGCTTTCTGCCGTGGTCATCTCCTGCAAAAAACGTTGAACATGGCGAAAATAGCGTTCGCCCTCCTGAGTAAGCGCCAGCTGCCGTGTTGTGCGGGTCAGCAGGGCAATACCCAGCTTGCTCTCCAGCTTTTTAACTGTCCTGCTGACGGCAGAGTTAGCCATCTTCAGCTGTTCAGCAGCGCGACTGAAACTTCCACTTTCTACTACGCTGACAAACACTTTTAGTTCATCAGAAGATGCCTTCATTCTTCCTCCCTGCAGTCACATGGCCATTAAGCCAGTTTATGACTGATAATGCTGTTATAACCAGTACAGGAGCCGTTAACGATGACATCGGGGATGTCACCGCCTGATCTGCCTCGTTTTGCTTAGCGAACTTAAAAGGGCTGCTTTATTCTGGAAAAGGTGATGAATTCTGACATTCACCTGCATCCATTGAAACCCCGGTCTAAAATCCCTATAACAGACAGGTGTTAACTGTATTTTGAATCATCAGCCAGGCGGGAAAGTGCGCAAAAAAACTTATGCAATGCGATATGTAGCAGGACAACCAGTGGAACAGATCTTTCCACCTGGCGCGATGCTCCATCTCGGTCAGGCACTGCCACCCGGCGCCCCCTTGCCCGCGCACCCAAACCTCAAAGTTCTGGTGTGGAACATCTTTAAGCAGCAACGCGCAGACTGGATGTCGGTACTGGAAGGATTTGGTAAAGATGCGCACCTGGTATTACTGCAGGAAGCGCAGACCACACCAGAACTGGTGGAGTTTGCCACCAGTAATTATCTCGCTGCCGATCAGGTACCTGCCTTTGTGCTGCCTCAGCATCCCTCTGGGGTGATGACGCTCGCCTCTGCGCACCCGGTCTATTGCTGCCCGTTGCGTGAGCGTGAGCCTCTGCTGAGGCTGTCAAAATCGGCACTGGTCACGGCGTATCCGCTGCCCACGGGTGAAATGCTGATGGTCGTGAACATCCATGCGGTAAATTTCAGCCTGGGCGTAGACGTCTACAGTAAACAGCTGGGGCCAATCGGGGAGCAGATCATGCATCACCAGGGGCCGGTGATTATGGCCGGGGATTTCAATGCCTGGAGCCGTCAGCGTATCAATGCACTATACCGTTTTGCACAGCGAATGAAGCTGGAAGAGGTCATGTTTACTGCCGATCACCGCCGTAAAGCCTTTGGTCGCCCGCTGGATTTCGTCTTCTATCGCGATCTCAGGGTGAGTGAGGCATCCGTACTGGTGACGCGCGCGTCCGACCATAACCCCTTACTGGTGGAGTTCAGTTCAGGAAGCTAGTCCGGTGCATTAAGCGAGCCTGCAGAAGGAGGAGGGAAGTCCGGCAGATGAGTAAACGGTGGCGGATGAATAAAAGAAAAAGGCTGACAAATGTCAGCCTTTTCAACGTATCAGGTATCAGGTGTTGCGTTATTATTCACAAACAGCGTTAAGTTATCGCCGGGTTGAATATCTTTCGCACTGTCCAGCACACTGTTCCAGCGCATCACGTCATTGATGTTAACGCCGTGATGACGGGCAATACTGTCAAGAGAATCACCCTTACGAACACGATAGGTGATGCTGTTGCCGTTATCAGCCAGTCGGGTGCCATTCGAACCAATGGTCAGAGTCTGACCCGGTCGGATATCAGCACCGCGCAGGTTGTTATCCTGCTTCAGTGTCGAGACGCTAACGCCAAGTTTTGAGGCGATACCAGAGAGCGTATCACCCCGTCGCACTTTGTACCCGCCACTCGCACTGGCTTTCGCAAGCTGAGTAGGCTGTACCGCTGCGATGTCACCGGAAGCCAGTGAGTTACGCAGTTTCGCGACGTTCGACTTCGGCACCATAATATAGTGTGGGCCGTTTGGCGCTGTTGCACCGCCTTTGTAACCGGTATTGAAGCTCTTCAGTTTCGTGAGCGACATACCCGCCATTTCGGCAGCCTGCGTCAGCTGTATCTGCTGACCCACTTCCACTCGCGCCAGAGCACGACTTTCATTAGGTGTCGGCAGTTTGATACCGTAACGCTTGTTATTTTTGAGCAGTTCACTCAGAGCTAACATTTTAGGCACATACACGGTCGTTTCGCGTGGCAGCGATAAATGCCAGAAGTCAGTCGGCTTACCGCGCGCCTTGTTATGCTTTATCGCTTTGAGTACACGTCCTTCACCACTGTTGTACGCTGCGATGGTTAATAACCAGTCGCCGTCAAACATGGTGTTAAGACGCTGCATCATATCCAGCGCAACTTTCGTGGATGCGACCACATCGCGTCGCCCATCGTAATACTGGTTCTGTTTCAAACCATAGTTTCGACCTGTTGCAGCAACAATCTGCCAGATACCAGCGGCATTGGCGGATGAAGTTGCCCGGGGGTCAAAAGCGCTCTCCACTATGGGTAGCAGTACCAGTTCCATCGGCATTTTACGTTTCTGTATCTGCTCGACTATCCAGTACATGTACGGCTCTGCCCGTAATGTTACATCGTGGAGATAGCTCTTATTTTTTAAAAATTTACTTTTTTGTTCGCGGATTGCCGGGTTTTCCGGAATCCCCATCTTCAACTCGTCACTAATGAAACTCCAGAGATCTGCGTCTGCTGCGAGGCCAGTTCCATCTTCCTGCCATCGCGGCGACAAAAACTCGTCTCCGTACTTTCCATTTTCACCTTGACCAGCTGAAGACAGACTCTGTGCATGCTGTACCGGGATATTGGCATCGTTCCTGGACGCCTGACATCCTACCAGCAAGACTGAGGCGAGTAAGATCGCTTTAGCCTTCATGTGTGTGTCAATAGTTCGCTTAAAAGACGAGCAACTATACGTGACGACTTTTCACAACACAACCCGAAAAATCAAAAAGCGTCTTTCTTCTCGCGTAGAACGGCAAATGAACGCCATATGGGTTCATCAGTAACGTTAACGTTTAATGCCCTTTGTAAATCAACGTCTTGCGTGCGAAGAAATAAATTTATTGTCCGTTCGTGCGCCAGTTTTGTGGGCAAACTAATGCCATTTTCAGCGCGTAAGTCCTTAATTTTCTGATATTCGGCCGTTATTTGTGGGTCATGGGGCAGAATAGCCGCAGCAAACTTCAGATTGGATAAAGTATATTCATGTGCGCAGCAGACTAATGTCTCACCTGGAAGCTGGTTAAGCTTTTGAAAGGAATCATACATCTGCTCTGCCGTGCCCTCAAAAAGGCGTCCGCAGCCGCCCGAAAAGAGTGTGTCACCACAGAAAAGATAAGGTGAGCTGTAATATGAGATATGTCCTAAAGTGTGACCAGGGGTGTGGATTACCTCAAACGTCAGGCCCAGTACCGTGACCTTATCGCCTTCGCTGACTATGGTTCTGGCCCCTTTAGCCGCAGTTTCCTGGGGACCATAGACCTCAAGCTGAGGGAAATGCTCGCACAGTGTTTTCACTCCGCCCGTGTGGTCGTTATGGTGGTGAGTCAGCAGAATAGCGACCGGCTGCCAGCCGTTGGAGGCCATTTTTTCTAACACCGGTTGGGCTTCGCCGGGATCGACAATCAGGCATTTACCCTCATCATCAGTCAGCGTCCAGATGTAGTTGTCCTGCAACGCAGGAATACTGGTAAGATTCATCATCACCTCTCGCAGGTCGTAGGAAAAGGAAGAGCGTAAAGCATGAAGCCCGCTAAATCACGCCAGATTCTGAACGCACCGCTGTCATGGCGCGATATGCCGTGGGGAGATTATTTCCGCGACGCGCTAACGCAGCAGCTTCAGCCTTACCTTGGAAAGCTTTATGGCTTTCATATGCTTAAGCTTGGCAACCTCAGCGCAGAAATCAACACCGAAAACTGTGCTATTTCACATCAGGTCAATGTTGGCAGGGAAGGTGAGCTGTTACAGGTGCTGGCTGACCCGATGCAACTGCCGTTTGAGTCGAAGTCGATCGATGCCTGTTTGCTGGCCCATACGCTCGCCTGGAGCCAGGATCCTCACCGGGTGTTACGTGAAGTAGATAGGGTGTTAATTGATGATGGCTGGATGATTATCAGCGGCTTCAATCCATTCAGCCTGCTCGGCGTGAGTAAGATGGTGCCGGGCCTGAACCGCAAAGCCCCCTGGAGCGGACGGATGTTCAGCCAGGTGCGGTTAGTCGACTGGCTGGGACTGTTGAATTATGAGGTAGTCTATCGCACCCGCTTTCAGGTGCTGCCGTGGCATCGGCAGGGCGGAAAACTGATCAGCGCCCACTTACCGGCGCTGGGCTGTCTGAATATTGTGGTGGCACGTAAACGCACCTTCCCGCTGCTGCCGACCCGGGCTAAGAAGAGTATGAGCACCAGCAAGATCCGCCAGACGGTCAATGCCACACGCCAGTTCCGGCAGGCAGAGGATCAGGATTCGGTTTTATAACCGATATCCTCAAAAGCGGGATTTTCAGCCGCGCTGCGGGCCAGCACGTCGCAGCGCTCATTTTCCGGATGTCCGGCATGGCCTTTAACCCACTCCCACTGAATCTTATGGGTGCTGAGTGCTAAGTCGAGACGCTGCCAGAGATCGACATTCTTCACCGGCTTTTTGTCGGCGGTTTTCCAGCCACGCTTTTTCCAGTTATGGATCCAGCTGGTAATTCCCTGACGCACATACTGACTGTCGGTACTGAGCACCACATCGCACGGCTGGGTCAGCGCTTCCAGTGAGACAATCGCCGCCATCAGCTCCATCCGGTTATTGGTGGTAAGGTGATAGCCCGCGCTGAAGGTTTTCTCATGCTGACCGTAGCGTAAAATCGCCCCATAACCGCCGGGACCGGGATTTCCAAGACAGGATCCATCGGTGAATATTTCTACCTGTTTGCGCATCTCTGGTAGACTTCCTCTCAAAAACGCTAAGTCTGACATAAAACGGGTCTTATGAGCACTGCAAATAACCGCCAGATCGTTCTCGATACTGAAACCACCGGCATGAACATGATCGGGGTACATTATGAGGGGCACCGCATCATTGAGATTGGTGCGGTAGAGGTGATTAACCGTCGCCTGACCGGTAACAATTTCCATATGTATCTTAAGCCCGATCGGCTGGTCGATCCCGAAGCCTTTGGCGTACACGGCATTGCCGATGAGTTCCTGGCCGACAAGCCTGCCTTCAGCGAGATTGCCGATGAGTTTCTCGACTACATTCGCGGTGCTGAATTAGTGATCCATAACGCCCCGTTTGATATCGGCTTTATGGACTACGAGTTTGCAAAGCTGAACCGCGGCATTGAGAAAACCGAAACCTTCTGCAAAATCACCGACAGTCTGGCGCTGGCGCGCCGTATGTTTCCCGGCAAGCGCAACAGCCTTGATGCGCTTTGCTCGCGTTACGAAATAGACAACAGCAAACGAACCCTGCACGGCGCACTGCTCGATGCCGAGATTCTGGCTGAAGTCTTCCTGACGATGACCGGCGGACAGACTTCACTCTCCTTTTTATCGGAAAGTGAAAGCGCCCGACAGGCGCAGGGAGAGAGCATCCAGCGCATCGTGCGTCCCACCTCTGCACTGCGAGTGGTCACGGCCAGCGATGAAGAAGTGGTTGCCCATGAGTCACGTCTGGATCTGGTGATGAAAAAGGGTGGCAGCTGCCTGTGGCGCGGCTGAATTACGCATTTTTGTGGATAAAATCAACGGCAAGCTGAAAAAAACAGCAAACGATTTGTTCGCCTGGAAAAAGCGTTGACGTCGCAACAGGCTGCCATTACTATGCGCCTCGTTCCCGACGGGGAACAAAGCGCGGAGCGGTAGTTCAGTTGGTTAGAATACCTGCCTGTCACGCAGGGGGTCGCGGGTTCGAGCCCCGTCCGTTCCGCCAATCTCTTTAAAAAAGCCGATTCAGAAATGAATCGGCTTTTTGCTGTCTGCTATTCAGCGGTGGCCTGGTTCTTCTGCGGCATCACCTCGCCTTGCCAGCGGGCACCATCCTCCGCCTCACGATCTTCACGGGCGATAAAGCGATAGCAGCCTGCCGCCAGACCGGCGCCAATAAACCAGCTGAAATTCGCCACCTGATGCAGGGAAGGGATAAAGCTAATCACCAGGCAAATCGCCACCGATGGCAGCAGTGCGCCAATCGCTTTAGGGTTAAAGCCACCGCGATACCAGTAACGGCCTGCTGGCGTATCGTTAAAAAGATCGTCGACCGAGATACGTCCACGTTTAATCAGATAGAAATCGGTCAGCAGAATCCCGAACAGCGGCCCGATAAACGATCCCAGCACATCCAGCGTATAGTGAATCAGCTCAGGAGACTGGAAGAGATTCCACGGCGTTAACAGCACCGACCCCACCGCAGCGATCATCCCGCCGGTACGGAAACTGATTTTCTGCGGTGAACAGTTAGAGAAGTCAAAAGCGGGTGAGACGAAGTTCGCCACGATATTGATACCGATGGTGGCGGTAATCATGGTCAGCAATCCAATCGCGACCGCCAGATCGTTGCCGACCATGCTTACGGTTTCGATGGGATCGGTAATCATTTTGCCAAACAGCGACTGGGTGCCCGACACAATCACTACGGTCACCACCGAGAACAGCAGAAAGTTAAACGGCAGTCCCCAGCGGTTGCCGCGACGGATCTCTGACATGCTTTTGCCGTAGCGTGAGAAGTCACCGAAGTTCAGCAGCGGTCCGGAGAAGTAAGAGACCACCAGCGCCGTCGCCGTAATCATCTGCCACGTCTGCTCGCCTGCGGTCAGCGATTTGCTGGCGAGGGTAAATGAGATCCCATCGAAGCCGGTCTTGTATACAATCCAGCCCGCCAGCGCCACCATCACCACATAGACCGCCGGTCCGGCGACATCAATAAACCGTTTGATGGCGTTCATGCCATGCCAGAACACCATTGCCTGCAGTAACCACATAATGCCGAAGCAGCACCAGCCCAGCAGCGACAGACCAAGCCAGTGCGGCACGGTCATCGACGTCAGCGACGGCGCGAACTTCAGCAGCACCAGCATCAGCGCATTCGCCGCCAGATAGGTCTGGATGCCATACCAGGCGAACGCGATCAGACCGCGTATCACCGCCGGGATATTGGCACCAAACACCCCAAATGCCTGACGGCAGATCACCGCATAGGGGACGCCCGCCATCTGGCTCGGTTTCGCCACCAGATTCGCACAGATCTGCACGATGCAGATCCCCGCTAACAGGCAGAGCAGCACCTGCCAGCTGGCTAATCCCAGCGTGAAGAAGCTGGCGGCCACCACATAGCCGCCCATGCTGTGCACATCCGACATCCAGAAAGAAAAAATGTTGTACCACGACCAGTTCTGATCGCGAGTCGGTGCCAGGTCGTCGTTACAGAGTCGTGGGCTGTAACGGGCGTTGGCTTCAGAGGCCGTACTGGCCACCGTTGATTGATTTGGCATGAAACCTGCTCCTCTACCCGAGAGTGGAATGAATAATCTGGTAAGGCGGTATTGCAGGATCCAGGCCAGATCTCTTTTCTTGTATACAATATTTATTTTTCACGTATACGATATGTGGCGTACAGCAAGCGACCGGAGCGGGTAATGACGAGTAAAACAGGACAGCGAGACGCCACCAGGCTGCAGGATAAAGATGAAGGGATTTACCAGGCATTGATGAACGCCATTGTTGAGCATCAGCTGCCGCCGGGCAGTAAATTGCCGGAAGAGGCGCTTTCCGGGGTCTTTGGCGTGAGCCGCACCGGCATCCGCAAAGTGCTGCAACGCCTCGCGGCGGTGCAAATGGTCACTCTGACGCCCAAACGTGGTGCGCAGGTCTCAACACCCGGCGTTGAAGAGGCGCGGGATATCTTCTCAACCCGCAGTTTAATGGAGTGCGCTAATCTGCCAGCGGTCCTGGCCCATCTGCAGCCCCCGCATCTGGTGGCGCTGGAGCAGCTCATCGCGCAGGAGAATCAGGCGCACGCCGATCATGATGGCCCGGCAGCCATCCGGCTGTCAGCGGCCTTTCATATTCAGTTGCAGGCGATCTCCGGGAATCAGGTGCTCACCGGCATGGTGACCAGCCTGACGCAGCGCTCATCACTGGTGATCGCCGCCTATGGCGCACCCTGGCAGCGTGGCTGCCGCTGTGACGATCATGCGAATCTGCTTCAGTTACTGCGCGCGCGTGCGCTGCAGCCGCTGACGCAGGCGCTACAGCATCACTTCGAGCACATCGTCTCCAGCCTGCACTTCGAACGCAGCGGGGAAACGCTGCCCGACTTTTCCCGACTGTTTGCCGCAGGCTCTGGAGCGGCCTCATGAGCCTGATTCAGGTTATTAACCCTAATACCAGCCTGGCGATGACCGAAACTATCGGTCAGGCCGCGCGTGCGGTCGCCGCACCGGGCACCGAAATTCTGGCTGTTTCGCCGTCGCAGGGCGTGCCTTCCATTGAAGGGCACTTCGATGAGGCGATCGCCGCCATCGGCGTACTGGAGCAGATTAAACTGG
The DNA here is from genome assembly GCF_019969975.1 of Pantoea sp. OVA07A. Classification (NCBI taxonomy): domain Bacteria; kingdom Pseudomonadati; phylum Pseudomonadota; class Gammaproteobacteria; order Enterobacterales; family Erwiniaceae; genus Pantoea; species Pantoea sp. OVA07A. The sequence continues at coordinate 9,602 of NZ_JAHXYM010000010.1, forward strand.
GCAGAGCGCAGGGCGTTAGCGGCCACGTCATTGCCTGCTTTGGCGATCCGGGTTTGCTGGCGGCACGCGAGCTGGCCAGCGGACCGGTGATCGGCATTGCGGAAGCGGCGATGCATACCGCCACGCTGCTGGCGACGCGTTTCTCCATTGTCACCACGCTGCCGCGCACCCTGGTGATTGCGCGTCATCTGCTGCAGCAGTATGGCTTTACCCATCACTGTGCCGCGCTGCATGCCATCGATCTGCCGGTACTGGCGCTGGAAGATGGCAGCGGCCTGGCGCAGGAAAAAGTGCGGCAGCGCTGCATTCAGGCTAAACGGGAAGATGGCAGCGGGGCGATTGTGCTGGGCTGTGGCGGGATGGCGACGCTGGCCGGGGAGCTGACCCGGGAGCTGGGACTGCCAGTCATCGATGGCGTCAGCGCGGCGGTGAAGATGGTGGAGTCGCTGGTGGCGCTTGGTTTTGGCACCAGCAAACATGGTGATCTGGCCTGGCCTTTGCAGAAACCTCTCTCAGGTGCGTTTCAGCATCTAAACTAACGGAACTTTCCCGAATCAAAACAGGTGGAGTGATGACTGACGCTGCAGAGAAGAAAGAGTACAGCTTTAACAAAAACTATCCGCGCGATTTAATCGGTTATGGCGCTCATCCGCCGCACGCCGCCTGGCCCAACAACGCCCGTGTGGCGGTGCAGTTTGTTCTGAACTACGAAGAGGGCGCAGAAAACAGCGTGCTGCACGGCGACACCGGCTCAGAGCAGTTCCTCTCCGACATCATCGGGGCAGCCAGCTATCCTGATCGCCACATGTCGATGGAGTCGCTGTATGAGTACGGCTCACGCGCCGGTTTCTGGCGTATCCACAACGAATTCCAGAAACGCGGTCTGCCGTTAACGGTTTTCGGCGTGGCGATGGCGCTGGCGCGTCATCCGGAAGTTGTCGAGGCGATTAAACAGGCTGACTACGATGTGGTCAGTCACGGCTGGCGCTGGATCCACTATCAGGGCATGGATGCAAAAACCGAACGCCAGCATATGCAGCAGGCGGTCGATGTGCTGGTTGATCTGTTTGGTAAAGCGCCGACCGGCTGGTACACCGGCCGCGACAGCCCGAATACCCGGCGGCTGGTGGTGGAGCAGGGCGGTTTTAGCTATGACAGTGACTACTACGGCGACGATCTGCCTTTCTGGACCCAGGTCACCTGTCAGGATGGAACGGTTAAACCGCACCTGATTATCCCCTATACCCTGGAGTGCAATGACATGCGCTTTGCCTCGCCGCAGGGATTTAATACCGCCGAACAGTTCTTTACCTATTTGCGCGACAGCTTCGATGTGCTGTATGAAGAGGGCGAAACCGCACCGAAGATGATGTCGATCGGTATGCATTGCCGCCTGCTGGGTCGTCCTGGCAAATTCCGCGCGCTGCAGAATTTTCTCGATCACATCCAGCAGCATGAGAATGTCTGGATCTGCACCCGTCAGCAGATCGCTGACCACTGGATCAACACGCACCCGGCACCTTAAGCCGGTTCCGGCGCTCGGCCCGTGTTGATCGGGCGAAGCGCCGGACGATGTCAGCTCATCAGGCTGACCTGCGCCGCTACGATGCACCAGCCGTGGGGCATGCGTACCCAGGTCTGCTGCTGACGGCCAATTTTATCGCTGCCGGTGCGGGTAAATTCGGTGCTGCATACCGCATAATCCTCGCCAAAGGTGGTGATCACGGTGTTTCGTAGCGTCCGGTTCAGCCCGGCTGAAGGACGCGCGGCGCGGAAGGCCCGAATCTCATCAATGCCATACAGATTCTCACCTGCGCCGAGGCGCACGGTTCGCGGGTCGTGCCAGAACAACGCATCCAGTTCGGCCACGTCATTGCTGACCAGCGCCTGCTCGTAGCGGTAAAACTGCGCCGTCACCTCGGTGACCACCTTCGGTAAATTAATCTCTCTGTTCATCAGGCTCCAGCCATATTGATTTGCGGTATCGTAATGCCGCGTTGTTCCAGTGCCCAGGCGGCACGTAACACCGCCTCTTCATTAAATGGACGGGCGATAAGCTGTAATCCAATCGGCAGACCGCTTCGGGTCGCCAGCGGCACGGTACAGACCGGCAATCCCAGGAAGGAGATCGGCTGCGTCAGCATACCCATGCTCGCCTTAGCGGGCAGCGATTCCCCCTGAATCGACAGGGTCTGCTGACCGATGGTGATCGCGCTGCAGGGTGTCGCCGGCGCTATCAGCACATCAAACCGATCAAAAAGCGGCAACACCTGCTGCTGGAAATGGCGGCGGAAACGCTGCGCCTGCACGTACCAGGCACCTGGCATCATGGCACCGGCCAGCAGACGCTCGCGTGAATTAGGTTCAAACTGCTCAGGCGTCTGGCGCAGGGCGGGCAGATAGTGATTGCCGCCTTCTGCCGCGGTCATGATAAACGCCGCCGAGCGTGCCAGCTCAGCGTCCGGCATCAGCACCTCTTCCTGTGCATCAAGTGCTGCCGCGACCACCGCGACGGCAGCGCGGGCATCCTCATCGCACCTGCGGGCAAAAAAGCCACCCAGTACGCCGCAGCGCAAGCCTTCGCTGCCCTGTGACAGCCCCGGTAGCGTCGCGGCCAGCGGGCGATCGGCCTGAAACGCATCGGTGTGGTCTGCGCCCTGCAACAGATCATATACCAGCGCCAGGTCTTCAACCCGCCGCGCCAGAGGACCGATGTGATCGAGGCTGGCAACAAACGGATGGCTGCCGCTGCGTGACAACCGGCCAAAGGTCGGCTTAAGACCAAAAATACCGCACAGCGACGCGGGCACCCGAATGGAACCGTTGGTGTCGGTGCCCAGCGAAAAGTGGACCAGACCGGCGGCCACGGCAGCCGCCGAACCGCCTGACGAGCCGCCAGCCACACGGCTGAGATCGCGCGGATTGTGCGTCGCGCCGTAGTGGCTGTTTTCGGTGGTAAAACCATACGCGTAGGCATCCATGTTCAGCATGCCCGACAGCAGCGCACCAGAGCGACGCAGTTTATCGACGGCAAACGCATCTGCACGTGCCGCCGGCCGGTCGCTGAACAGGCTGGCACCGGCCAGGGTAGTGTGCCTCGCCACATCAAACAGGTTTTTTACCGCATACGGGATGCCCGCCAGCGGTGGCAGGGTTTCGCCGCGCTGCCGCTGCGCATCAATCGCACTGGCTTCTTTTAACATGCGGGGCCCGGTCACTTCCGTCCAGGCATTCAGCGCCGGATTATGCTGCTCAACCGCCTGCAGCGTGCGCTTTGCCACTTCCAGCGCACTGATTTCACCCTGCTGAATCGCCCGTTGCAGGGTCTGAATCGAAACGTCACCTAATCTCATGCCTGGTATACTCCTGCCACTTCAAGCCGGTCATCCAGCGGAAACGTCATCAGCGGCGCGGCCATCTCCGCGATACGCGACAGCTGGATCAGCAGTTCAGCGCGGCGGGCGTCATCCAGTTCCAGTTGCAGTATCTGCTCCATATGGCCGATGTAGCTGGCCCAGTCGTGTTGATTCATGATTCGCTCCTGTTAAAAACCGGCGGCGCTGCCGTTACTGCGTGGATCGCTTGCGCCCTCAAACATGCCGTTGCTGTGGCGCACAATGGCGCCCGCATGGCCCACGGATTCGCTGAAGTCCGGCAGCAGCTCCACCTCATGTCCCCACAGACGCAGCATCAATACCGTTTCGTCGTCAAAACGACCTTCCAGTTTCAGCGAGTCTGATGATTGCCCCCAGGTCCGGCCCAGCAGCCAGCGCGGCGCACTGACCGCCTGTTGTAACGGCAAGCCCTGAATCACATGGCGGGTAAAAATCGCCGCCTGAGTCTGCGGCTGTCCATCCCCACCCATCGCGCCATACACCAGCGTCCGGCCATCTTTCAGCCGTGCGGCGGCGGGATTCAGGGTATGAAACGGTTGCTTACCGGGTGCCAGGGCCAGCAGATGGTCAGGATCAAGGCTGAAAGCGGCACCGCGGTTCTGCCAGGTGACACCCGTGCCGGGCAGCACCACACCACTGCCAAATTCGTGATAAATGCTCTGAATAAAGGAGACGGCCAGGCCGCTGCTGTCCATCACGCCCATCCAGACCGTATCGCCCGGCCCGCGTCCGTTTCCCCAGGCTGCCGCCTCTCCATCGATGATCTGGCTGGCGAGTGTGGCAAGGTGATCGCTGTCCAGCAGCGCCTGCAAATCTTCCGTGACGTGACGTGGATCGGTGATGTGTTTGTCGCGCAGTGCAAACGCTTTTTTGGTGGCTTCCACGATACGGTGCACCGTCTGCGCATCGTCAGCCTCCGCCATCTCCAGCCGATCGGTGATGCCCAGGATCGCCAGCGACACCATGCCCTGCGTTGGCGGGGTGATATTCCAGATGTCACCTTCGCTGTGGGAGAGATGCAGCGGCGTCGTGCGGCGGGCGCGATGCTGCTGCAGATCGGCCAGCGTCACCGGCATGCCCAGCGTGGCCATCTCATCGGCCATATGGTGAGCCAGCGTGCCGCGATAAAAGCTGTCGAGCCCCTCTTCAGTAAGCTGGCTCAGGGTGTTAGCCAGGGCAGGCTGGGTAAAACGGCTGCCTGGCTGCGGCACGTTGCCGTCAGGCATAAAGGTGGCGCTGAAGCCGGGCTGATGCTGCAATTCACTGCGGAACGTCGCGGTGGCGGCGCTCTGTGAGGCAGTCACCGGAATACCGTCAGCGGCGTAGCGAATCGCATCGTGCAGCAGACGTGCCAGCGGCAGCGGTGGGGTGCCCATCTCAGCCGAGAGATTCAGTGCCTCCTGCCAGCCGCTGACCGTACCGGCCACGGTCAGCGCCGCTTTCGGCCCGCGATGCGGAATCTTAGGGTGATCGGCGTAGAAATCGTGATGAGCCAGCGAACCGGCTGCGCCGCTGGCGTCGATAGCGACAGGATCGCCGCCGGGCGGCAGAATCAGCCAGAAACCATCACCGCCCAGTCCATTCATATGCGGGTAAACCACGGCGATGGTCGCGGCAGCGGCCACCATCGCTTCAATGGCATTACCGCCATCACGCAGAACCGCGAGCGCGCTTTCACTCGCCAGATGGTGTGGCGTCACCGCCATCCCCTGCGGGGCCATATTGCTTTGAATCATCTTTTTCTCGTTATCCGGGTGACAGAACCGATAACAAAGCAAGAGCTGTTCCAGTTTTCACCCTGAGCTGACAATGCGCCGCTTAACCTGGCGCAAATTGTGCTAGCTTCTGCTGAAACAAAAGTTACAGGACGGGTTATGAAACAGCTTGATGAACGACTCAGGAGTCACTATTCCCAGCTCTCTCCGCAGGAGCAGCGCATTGCCGACTTCGTGTTTGACCACTTCGATGACCTGATCAGCTACAACAGTGCCGAGCTGGCGCGGCTCAGTGGCGTGTCGAAAGCCACGGTCAGCCGGCTGTTTAAGCGTCTGGGCTATGAAAAGTACAAGGATATGCGTGATGAGTTACGCATCCTGCGCCAGAGCGGCATGCCGCTGACTGATAATCGTGATGCGGTGCAGGGCAATACGCTGCTGGCGCGACACTACAAGCAGGAGATGGCTAACCTGACGCAGTGGGTGAACAGTCTGGATGCCCGGCACTTTAATGAGGTTATCCAGCAGCTGGCGCAGGCAAAACGCGTCTTTATCATCGGCATGCGCAACGCCTATCCGGTGGCACTGCATCTGCGACAGCAGCTGGTGCAGGCGCGTTCGCAGGTACATATCCTGCCGCAGCCGGGCCAGACGCTGGCTGAGGAGCTGGTGGATATTACGCCGGAGGATATGGTGGTCGTGATGGCCTTCCGTCGTCGTCCCCGCATCATTCGCCCGCTGATGCAGCAGTTGCAGGCGGCCGGTATCCCGCTGCTGGCGCTGTGTGAGCCGCAGGCGCAGACGGTGATTGCGCTGGCGCGCTGGCAGCTCTGTACGCCGCTGGACAGCGTTTCCGCCTTCGACAGTTATGGCTCCGCCATGAGTCTGGTTAACCTGATTGCCAATGCACTGCTACATGAAATGCTGGCACAGGGACGTCAGCGCATTCATCAGATCGCCGACCTTTACCAGCAGTTTGACGAGCTGGAGCACCGCTAAAAGGCACCGTTTTGGTGCTTTGCCCCATTTCAGAACAGACCTTCCCCCGGCGTAGTCGTCCCGATTACGCCAGATTTCAGCTGAATGCTTTGCCGCTTAACCCTTTTTCTGTGGCCGTCCGGATTGGCACATTAGTTGCAGATTGCATCTCAAAGAATCTTTTGTTTCACGTTAATCTCACCGGGGTGCATAATGAAAAAAGTTTTGATGGCGGTTGCGACAGCGGCATTACTGATGGCACAAGCGGGAAGCGCGCTGGCCGATCAACTGCAGGACATCCAGAAACGCGGCGTCATTCGCATCGCCGTGCCGCAGGATTTCCCGCCGTTTGGCTCGGTTGGCACCGATCTGCAGCCGCAGGGGTATGACATCGACACGGCCAGATACCTGGCAAAACAGATGAAACTTAAGTTGCAGCTGGTGCCGGTCAGCAGTGCCAACCGCGTGCCTTATCTGCAAACCGACAAGGTCGACCTGGTGATCTCCAGCATGGGTAAAAATGCCGAGCGGGAAAAAGTGATCGACTTCACCCGCGCCTATGCGCCGTTCTTCCTGGGCGTATTCGGGCCGAAAGGCGATGAAATCAAAGCGGCGTCTGCCCTGAGCGGCAAATCGATTGGCGTAACACGCGGTGCGGTAGAGGACATGGTGCTCAGTGACGTTGCGCCGAAAGATGCACAGGTGAAACGCTACGAAGATAACAACACCACCTTGTCTGCGTATCTCTCCGGTCAGGTGCAGTATGTGGCGACCGGCAACCTGGTGGTCGCCGCCATTGCCCGTCAGAATCCGGCCAAAGCGCCGGTGGCGCAGTTTATGCTGAAAGATTCTCCCTGCTATATCGGCCTGAAGAAAGATCAGCCGGCACTGAAAGCGAAAGTGAATGCGCTGATTGAGCAGGGCATCAAAGATGGCACCCTGAATAAACTGTCAGAAGAGTGGCTGAAAGCGCCGCTGCCCGCCAACCTCGGCGCCTGAGGAAAGATTCATGACCGGGCAACTTAACTTTCCCGCCCTGTGGCCCTACTGGCCGGAGCTGCTCTCCGGTCTTTGGGTCACCATTCAGCTGACGGTGCTGGCGACTACCGGTGGTGTGGCGCTCGGCATTGCGGGCGCGGCGCTGCGCAGTGGCAGACCCAGCTGGATGAGCCGCCTGTGGGGCATCTATGTCGAGCTGATCCGCAACACGCCGTTTGTGGTGCAACTGTTCTTTATCGTTTTCGGTCTGCCTGCGCTGGGGCTGAAACTCACTGCTGGCGAGGCGGCGCTGCTGGCGATGCTGATCAACCTCGGGGCGTATAGCACCGAGATTATTCGTGCCGGAATACAGGTGACACCCAAAGGGCAGTGGGAAGCGGGACGGGTGCTGGGATTAACCCGCAGCCAGACGTTTCTGCGGGTGGTGTTGCCGCCCGCGCTGCAGCGCATTTATCCGGCGCTGGTAAGCCAGTGCATCATCGTGATGCTGGGTTCGTCGGTGGTGTCGCAGGTCTCCTACGAGGAGCTGACCTTCGCCGCCAACCTGATCCAGTCGCGCACCTTCTTAAGTTTTGAGGTCTATCTGGTGACCACGCTGATCTACCTGGCGTTGTCGATTGCGATGCGCCATCTGCTGCTGGCGATTGGCCGTAAATGGTTTGGAGTGCAGCCATCATGATGACGACCTTTACCGACTGGGACATCCTGCGCAACCTGCTGCTGGCGGCACGCTGGACCCTGTTGCTGTCGCTGGTGGCCTTTGTCGGCGGCACACTGGTGACGCTGCCGCTGCTGTTTATGCGCCTGCTGCAACGCAAATGGTTAACGCGGCTGGTACGCGGTTACACCGCGCTGTTTCAGGGCACGCCGCTGCTGATGCAGCTGTTCCTGGCGTTTTTCGGCGTCGGCCTGTTCGGCATTGATGTTGCACCCTGGACGGCAGCCTCGCTGGCGCTGACCTTCTACACCAGCGCCTTTCTGGTCGATATCTGGTACGGCAGCATCCGCGCCCTGCCAAAAGGCCAGTGGGAAGCGTCGCGCTGTCTCGGCCTGACCTTTGGTCAGACGTTGTGGCGGGTCATTGCGCCGCAGGCGATCCGCATCGGTATTGCCCCGACGGTGGGGTTTGCTGTCCAGGTGATCAAGGGCACCGCGCTGGCGTCAATTATCGGTTTTATCGAGCTGACCAAAGCGGGCACCATTCTGAACAACGTGACCTATCAGCCGTTTAAAGTCTTTGGGCTGGTGGCGCTGGGCTACTTCCTGATGTGTTATCCGCTGTCTCGCTACAGCCAGTATCTGGAGAAAAAATTCAATGCCGCTCATCACCATTAATCAGGTGCAAAAATATTACGGCGACAACCATGTGTTGAAAGGCGTGGATCTGGATATCGACATGGGCGAGGTGATCTCAATCATCGGTCGCAGCGGATCGGGCAAAAGCACGCTGCTGCGCTGCATGAACGGGCTGGAAGGCTATCAGGAGGGCAGCATCAAGCTCGGCGGTATGACGATTACCGATCGCGACTCGCATGCGCGTGAAATCAGCCGCTCGGTCGGGATGGTGTTTCAGAGCTTCAATCTGTTCCCGCACATGACGGCACTGGAGAACGTGATGCTGGCGCCGCGCCGGGTGCTGAAAAAAAGCGAGGCCGAGTGCCGGGCGCTGGCGGCGCAGATGCTGGAGAAAGTCGGGCTGGGCGAGCGTCTCAACTACTATCCTGCCAGCCTCTCCGGCGGTCAGCAGCAGCGCGTGGCGATCGCCCGTGCACTGGCGATGACGCCGAAAGTTTTACTCTGTGATGAGATCACCTCCGCGCTCGATCCCGAGCTGGTGGGCGAAGTGCTCAAAGTTCTGGAGCAGCTGGCGTCAGAAGGGATGACGCTGATCCTCGTCACGCATGAAATGAGCTTCGCCCGCGACGTGGGCGATCGTGTGGTCTTTATGCATCAGGGGCGCGTCTGGGAGCAGGGCGACAGTAAGACGCTGTTCGCTCAGCCGCAGTCACCGGAGCTGAAGCAGTTTATCTCTTCGGTTCGCCTCTGATTCTGAAAAAGGAAATTACGATGGATATCAATCACTACCCGCAACTTAACCCGCCACAGCGTCTGCTAATGGGGCCAGGACCGATCAATGCCGATCCACGTGTGCTGCGCGCCATGTCGAGTCAGCTGCTGGGGCAGTACGATCCCGCGATGACCCACTACATGAATGAAGTGATGGCGCTCTATCGCGGCGTGTTTCGCACAGAGAACCGCTGGACGCTGCTGATTGACGGCACCTCCCGCGCCGGTATCGAATCGATTCTGCTGTCATCGATCCGGCCTGGCGACAAAGTGCTGGTACCGGTGTTTGGCCGCTTTGGTCATCTGCTGTGCGAAATTGCCCGCCGCTGTCGTGCGGAAGTGCACACCATTGAAGTGCCGTGGGGCGAAGTCTTTACTCCCGACCAGATCGAAGATGCGATCAAAAAAGTGCGGCCGCGCCTGCTGCTGACCGTACAGGGCGACACCTCAACCACCATGCTGCAGCCGCTTGAGCAACTGGGTGCGATCTGCAAACAGTATGGCGTACTGTTCTACACCGATGCCACCGCGTCGCTGGCGGGTAACGCGCTGGAAACGGACGCCTGGGGGCTTGATGCCGTATCCGCGGGGATGCAGAAATGCCTGGGCGGTCCATCGGGTACCTCGCCGATCACGCTGAGCGCAGAGATGGAAGCGGTGATCCGCAAACGCAAATGCGTAGAGCAGGGGATCCGCACCGAGGCGCATCAGGATGGCGAAGAGGAGATGATCTACTCCAACTATTTTGATCTCGGCATGATCATGGATTACTGGGGGCCGGAGCGGCTTAACCACCATACCGAAGCGACCAGCGCACTGTTTGGCGCGCGCGAGTGCGCCCGGCTGATCCTGCAGGAGGGGCTGGACAACGGCATCGCCCGCCACAAGCTGCACGGTGAAGCATTGCTGAAAGGCATTCAGGGGATGGGGCTGGAGACCTTCGGCGACCTGAAACACAAAATGAACAACGTGCTGGGCGTGATGATCCCGTCTGGCGTAAACGGCGATCAGGTTCGCAAGCTGATGCTGGAAGATTTCGGCATTGAGATTGGCACCTCGTTTGGCCCGCTGCATGGCAAGGTGTGGCGCATCGGCACCATGGGCTACAACGCGCGTAAAGATTGCGTGATGCAGACTCTCTCCGCGCTGGAAACGGTGCTGACCTATGTCGGCTATCGCACGCCACAGGGTGCCGCCGCGCAGGCCGCCTGGGATCACTACGGGAGCCACGCATGATGATGAGCGCCAGCGAAGCCCAGGCCGCTGCACAGCGCGTTATGGCGCGCTGCGATGCGCTGGCGGCGATCAGCGAAACGGCCGAGGGGCTGACCCGCGTCTACCTCTCACCCGAACATCTGCGCGCCAACGCCTTTGTCGGTGAGTGGATGCAGGCGGCGGGGATGCAGGTGTGGCAGGATGAAGTGGGCAATATCTGTGGGCGCTACGAGGCGGCAGAAGCGGGTGCACCCGCGTTATTGCTTGGTTCGCATCTCGACACGGTGCGCAACGCCGGTCGCTATGACGGCATGCTGGGCGTGCTCAGCGCCATTGAAACCGTACAGTGGCTTAACGAACATCAGCGCCGCTTACCGCTGGCGATTGAAGTCATTGGCTTTGGTGACGAAGAGGGCACCCGTTTTGGCATTACGCTGCTCGGCAGTCGTGGCATTACCGGCAGCTGGCCGCAAAGCTGGGTGACGCATCCTGACGGCAACGGCATCACCGTGGCGCAGGCGATGGCGGATGTCGGGCTCGACAGCGACAGGATCGCATCTGCGGCGCGGCGGGTTGAGGATATCGTCGGTTATCTTGAGCTGCACATCGAGCAGGGCCCCTGCCTGGAGCAGGAGGATCTGGCGCTCGGTGTGGTCACGGCCATCAACGGTGCGCGCCGCCTCAACTGCCGTTTCACCGGTGAAGCGGGCCATGCGGGCACGGTGCCGATGACCCACCGCAAAGATGCGCTGGCTGCCGCTGCCGAGTGGATGGTGTTTATCGAGCAGACCACCCGTGAGCAGGATCCGCAACTGGTGGCTACCGTCGGTACGATTAACTGCGCGCCGGGAGCGGTCAATGTAATCCCTGGCGAGGTATCGCTGTCGCTGGACGTGCGCGGTCCGCTGGACAACCCGCTGGAGACACTGCTCTCCAGCCTTTTAACCCAGGCGGAGGCGATTGCGCTGCGGCGTGGACTCCGCTTTGAGTCGAACGAATATTATCGCATCGGTGCCACCGCCTGTGACTCCGCGCTGCAACAGGCGCTGAGTCATGCGGTGGAAACGGTGCAGGGGCGCAGCCTGTCACTGCCGAGCGGTGCGGGGCACGACGCCATCGCTATCGCTGAACGCTGGCCGGTCGGCATGCTATTTGTGCGTAACCATCGTGGTATCAGCCACCATCCGGCGGAGTCTGTCGCGGTGGCTGATGTGGCGCCCGCGCTGCAGGCTTATTTACAGGCGGTCTCGCTGATTGCTGAACGGAGCTGAACATGGAATTAGCTGCATTTAATCAGCTGCCTGCTGACGAGGCGCAGGCGGCCATCCGGCATTGTGTCGCCATCCCGCACTGGCAGCAGTCGCTGGTGGCAGCCCGGCCTTTTGACACCCTGGATGCGCTACGGGAAACCGCCGATGCGCTGGCCCGCCAGTGGCATCAGCCTGAGCTGGAGGCAGCACTGTCGGCGCATCCCCGCATTGGCGAACGCGCGAACGGTGCGGATAAAGAAGCGGCACTTTCACGCGGAGAGCAGTCCGCCATGCAGCAGGCCGACAGCGCTTTGCAGCAGGCAATGCAGCAGGGGAATCAGGCGTATGAAACGCGTTTTGGCCGGGTGTTTCTGATTCGCGCTAAAGGGCGCAGCGGCGAGCAGATGCTGGCAGAATTGCAGCGTCGGTTGCAGAATAGCGATCCTGCCGAGCAGCAGGAGGCGCTGAATCAGCTGCGTGAAATTACCCTGTTACGCCTGAAGGAGACGATTCAATGAGTACTGTTACCACCCATATTCTGGACACGGCGCTGGGCAAACCGGCCAGCGGTGTAGCGATTTCACTTGAGCAGAACAGCCCGGAAGGGTGGTTTCCGATTTCACAGGGTGAAACCGACAGCGACGGGCGTCTGAAAGATCTGACGCCCGAGCCGCTGACGCCGGGCCACTACCGTTTAACGGCAGAAATCGGCGACTATTTTGCTGCCGCCGGTCGGGATGCACTCTACGTCAGCGCGCAGATCGATTTTATGATTGCCGAAGCGGGCAGCCATTTTCATCTGCCGTTTCTGATTTCGCCCTGGTCCTGGTCAACCTATCGCGGCAGTTAATGGGCGGGCTGACTGCCCGCCCGCCATTCACAGCGAAAAGCGATCCGCATCCTGCCAGGCCGGGAAGCGCTCGCGATAAGCATTCAGTGCGTCCAGCGACAGCTCTGCGTCCAGCCTGGCGCGCTGGTGCGGCTCAGCCCCACTGAGGATCTCACCCTGCGGTGAAATAATCTGGCTGTCGCCGCTGTATTCATGCTGATTGCCGTCGCTGCCGACGCGGTTACAGCCTGCCACATAAGCCTGATTTTCAATTGCCCGCGCCAGCAGCAGTGCCTGCCAGTGCAGTGCACGCGGTGCAGGCCAGTTGGCGACATAGAGCGCCAGATCGTAATCGTTGCGGTTGCGCGAGAAGACCGGGAAACGCAGGTCGTAACAGATTTGCGGCAGGATGCGCCAGCCGCGCCACTCAAACACCTGACGCTGTTCGCCAGGCAGATAGTGGTGATGCTCGTCCGCCATGCGGAACAGGTGGCGCTTGTCATACTGATGTAGCGTGCCGTCCGGCTCCACCAGCAGGAAGCGGTTTACCGCGCCGTGTTCGGTCTGAATCGCCGCACTGCCGCCGACCAGGGCATCGTTGCGACGTGCATGCTGATGCAGCCACTCCACCACCTGCGCCTGAGGCAGCGAGCTTTTCGCCGCTTCCATTGCAAAGCCGGTGGTAAACATCTCCGGCAGTAAAATCAGATCGCGCCCGGTGAGTCCATCCAGTTGCTCGTCAAAATGGCGCAGGTTGGCCTCGCCATCCATCCAGCTCAGCGTCTCCTGCAGTAACGTGATTTTTAAATCTGACATAAGCGCTCCGCGGCGGCATCTAATGTCGCCGGCTGTTTGGCAAAACAGAGGCGGATCAGTTTATGAGGAAAGGCATCGGCGCAGAACACCGACAGAGGAATCGCGGCAACGCCCACTTCGCGGGTCAGCCACTGGCAGAAACTGACATCATCCAGATCGGAGACGGCGCTGTAATCGACCAGCAAAAAGTAGGTACCTTCGCAGGGAAGCACCTTAAAGCGGCTGCTGCTTAGCGCCGTTGCCAGCCGATCGCGGCGGTCGCGATAAAACGCTGGCAGCTCAAGATAGTGCTCCGGATGCTCACGCAGCATATCGTCAATCGCCAGCTGTGCCGGCGTATTCACCGAGAAGGTCAGATACTGATGCACCTTGCGCAGTTCAGCGCTGATCGCGGCAGGGGCAATGCAGTAGCCCACTTTCCAGCCGGTCATATGGAAGGTCTTTCCAAACGACGACACCGCGATAGCACGCTGGCGCAGTTCGGGATGTGCCAGCACGCTGGCGTGGCCTGCCTGATCGAAGCAGATGTGCTCATAGACTTCGTCGCTCAGCACATAGACCGGCCGCGCAGCAATCGCCTGCCACAGCGCGGCGAAATCCTGCTGCTGCCAGACGGTGGCGGAAGGATTGTGCGGCGTATTCAGGATCACCAGCCGGGTTTTATCACTCAGCAGCGCAGCAAACGCCTGCCAGTCCACCCGGAAAGCGGGCGGCTGCAGCGTAATGCGTTTCATCACGCCGCCCGACAACTCTACTGCAGGCGCATAGCTGTCGTAGCTGGGATCAAAGCAGATCACTTCATCGCCTGGCCGCACCAGCGCGGTAATCGCCGCATAGAGCGCTTCGGTTGCGCCTGCCGTCACCGTAATCTCTGTTTCGACATCAGGACGATAGTCATAGAGCCGCGCGGTTTTCTCTGCAATCGCCTCACGTAACGGCAGCGCACCGGTCATCGGCGCATACTGGTTCGCGCCCTGGCTGACATGATACGCCAGCCGCTGCTGCAGATAGTCCGGGCCGCTAAAATCGGGAAAGCCCTGAGAGAGATTGATAGCGTTATGCTGCTGCGCCAGCGCACTCATCTGGCTGAAAATGGTGGTGCCGAGCAAAGGGAGTTTACTCTCGGGGATCAGGTTGTGCTGCGTCATGATGTCAGGCCTTAAGCGCGAAGATTGATGCGGTGTCACCCGGTGTTTGTGCCACTATAAACAGGATGATAGTATTTGGCAATCAAGACGCTTAGATGGCTAAATGCGTCATGCTCCACACCTCAGCTTCGTTAGCTTCGTTTGCTTACCCCGGTCACTGACAAGTGTCAGCTCCCGGGGATGCGCGCACTTGCTGCCTTGCTGAGATGCGGATCATCTGGCAGGACCCGGAGAGTATGGTTCAGCAGTCAGGCACGTTTGCTAACTGTTTAAGATTTTCAACCTGTTGTAATTTTATAGCCATTATCGTTATCTGGGCTGAGCCACCCGAGATCACATTTCACCGCAAGGAACTTTTATGTCGCAGAGTCTTCCATTAGATCAGCTGGTCGCCGCCTGTCACTGGATTGGCGCGAAAGGCTGGGCACCGGCCACCGGCGGAAATATGTCGGTGCGCCGCGATGAACATGTCTGCCTGCTGAGTGAATCGGGCAAAGATAAAGGCACGCTGACGCGGGATGACTTTATCGAGGTCGATATTGCCACCAGCCAGTCGCTCTCTGGCCGTAAGCCGTCGGCAGAAACCGGTCTGCACACGATGATCTATCGACTCTTTCCCGAAGCGGGCGCGGTGCTGCATACCCACACCGTGAATGCGACGGTGCTGTCGCGGGTGGAGCAGGGCGCGGCGCTGCTGCTGCACGGCTATGAGATGCAAAAATCATTAAGCGGCCAGCACACCCATCTGGATACGCTGGCCATTCCTGTGTTCGACAACAGCCAGGACATTGCGGCGCTGGCGTCAGAAATTGAAGATTACGCCGCCCGCTTTCCGCTGCGTTACGGCTTTCTGCTGCGCGGTCACGGCTTAACCTGCTGGGGCCGGGATGTCAGCGAAGCACGACGTCATCTGGAAGGTCTGGAATTTTTATTTGAATGTGAACGTCAACGTCGCCTGCTGGAGAGAGCATGATTCGCGCCATTGTTACTGATATCGAAGGCACCACCAGCGATATCCGTTTTGTACATAACATCCTGTTTCCCTACGCCCGCCAGCATCTGGCGAGTTTTTTGCGTGAAAATGCGCATCAGCCCGAGGTCGCCGCAGCGCTGCAGTCGGTACGTGAGGAGGCCGGTCAGCCGCAGGCCGACCTGGATGCGGTGACAGAGATTCTGCTGGGGTTTATGAACCAGGATCGCAAATCAACCGGCCTGAAAGCGCTGCAGGGCATGATCTGGCGCGATGGCTATGTTAACGGCAGTTTTACCGGCCATCTCTATCCTGACGTCCTGCCAGCACTGAGCCGCTGGAAGGCGCAGGGCATTGAACTGTATGTATATTCCTCCGGCTCGGTTGCGGCGCAGAAATTGTTATTTGGCTACAGCGACGAAGGTGATATTACTGACTTCTTCAGCGGCTATTTTGATACGCACGTGGGTGCCAAACGCGAAGTCGCAGCCTATCGCGCTATCGCCGCTGAAATTGGTCAGCCAGCGGAGCAGCTGCTGTTTCTCTCCGATATTCATCAGGAGCTGGATGCCGCCGCTGAGGCGGGCTGGCAGACGCTGCAACTACTGCGTGGCGATGCGGAAGGCGAGAGTCGCCATCGTCAGGTGACGGATTTTTCCCAGATTAACCCGGAGTCAATTTAGGATGAGCGCACTGACTATTTTTACCGACCGCGAAGCCAGCCAGCCGGTGTGGCACAGCACCGACGCGGAAGAGATTCGTGAACGCCTGAGCACCAAAGGCGTCCGTTTTGAGCGCTGGGAAGCCGATCGCGATCTGGGTGAAAATCCGGATCCCGAAACGGTGATCAACGCCTATCAGCATGCGATCGATCGGCTGGTGGCAGAGAAGGGCTATCAGAGCTGGGATGTGATCAGCATGCGCGCCGATAATCCGCAGAAAACCGTGCTGCGCGAGAAGTTCCTCTCTGAACATACACACGGCGAAGATGAGGTGCGTTTCTTTGTTGAGGGTGCCGGACTCTTCTGTCTGCACCTGGATGGCGAGATCCTGCAGATCCTCTGCGAAAAAAACGATCTGATCTCGGTACCAGCGGGAACACCACACTGGTTTGATATGGGATCGTCACCGCACTTCACGGCTATCCGTATTTTCGATAATCAGGAAGGCTGGGTAGCGAACTTTACCGGCGATAAGATTGCGGATGCCTATCCGCGTCTGGCGTAAACCGCCCGTCGTTTTCGCAAGGCGTTTGCCGCTCACGGTAAACGCCTTGCAGACCGTTATTGTGGCTGGAAAATACCACCCTGAACCTGGTCAGGCGTGACTACCCCGGTGTCCAGTACCCAGCCGCTGATCAGGGTGGCGGGCGTGACATCAAACGCCGGGTTATAGACCTTCGCCGCTTCCGGCGCCCACTGCACGCTGCCAAAACTGCCGGCAACGCCCGTCACTTCACTGGCGGCGCGCTGCTCAATAGGAATCGCTGCGCCGTCCGGACAGCTGCGATCCAGCGTGGTATGCGGGGCCGCCACGTAAAACGGAATCTGATGATAATGGGCCAGCACCGCCAGGCTGTAGGTGCCGATTTTATTCGCCACATCGCCGTTGGCGGCAATGCGGTCAGCGCCTACCCATACGGCATCGACCTCTCCACGGGCCATCAGGCTGGCGGCCATGGAATCGGTGATCAGGGTGTAAGGAATCGCCAGCTCACCCAGCTCCCAGGCGGTTAACCGGCCGCCCTGTAACAGCGGACGGGTTTCATCAACCCAGACATTCTTAATCAGCCCCTGCTGATGGGCGCGGGCAATCACGCCAAGGGCGGTGCCCACACCGGCGGTGGCGAGTCCGCCGGTATTACAGTGGGTCAGCAGCTGGCTGCCGGGTTTCACCCGCGTATAACCCGCGTCAGCAATGGCGTCACACAGCTGCTTATCTTCCTGCACCAGTCGCCAGGCTTCTTCTGCCAGCGCGGGGGCAAAGTCCGGCTGCGCCAGCGCCAGTTTCATCCGGTCCAGATTGTTCATCAGATTGACAGCGGTAGGGCGGGCGGCGCGCAGGGTCTCCAGTGCCTGCGCCAGTTCAGCGCGCGTCTGCCCCTGTTCTGCCAGCAACGCCAGCAGCAGCGAGGCGGAAAGGCCGATCAGCGGCGCACCGCGCACCCGCAGCGCATGAATATGTTCAATCAGCTGGGGCACGCTGTGCGCGGACAGCCAGTTCTTTTGCTGCGGCAGTGCCTGCTGATCCAGAATCCAGAGCTGATTGTCACGAACCTGTAAGCTGGTGGTTTGAAGTGTCTGCATTGTGGGTGAAATCCATGTTGCGTTAATGATACCTATTGTGCCAACATGCTGAACGGATGTATAGACGTCTGAACGGCTTATTACACCCAGGTTATCCCCCTTCGATTGATGAGGAACAGGCAATGTCGCAATACCGTACCTTTACTGCTGCTGATGCTGTGGAATATGCCCGACAATTTGGCGGCGTGGACAATCCTGCCGCGCTGAGCAGCGCAGAAGAGATTGGTGATGGCAACCTCAACCTGGTGTTTAAAATTTATGACGATCAGGGCAACAGCCGGGTGGTGGTCAAGCAGGCGCTGCCCTATGTGCGCTGTGTGGGTGAGTCATGGCCGCTGACGCTGGATCGGGCGCGGCTGGAAGCGCAGACCCTGGTCGAACACTACAAATATTGTCCGCAGCACACGGTGAAGATCACCCATTACGATGCGGAGCTGGCGGTGATGGTAATGGAAGATCTCTCCAGTCATCGCATCTGGCGCGGCGAGCTGGTGAAGGGCGCTTACTACCCGGAAGCGGCTCAGCAGTTAGGCGACTATCTGGCACAAACCCTGTTTCATACCTCCGATTTCATCCTGCATCCGCACCAGAAAAAAGCGGAAGTAGCGCGTTTCATTAATCCGGAAATGTGTGAAATCACCGAAGATCTTTTCTTTAACGATCCCTATACCGACCATGAGCGCAATAGCTATCCCGAAGCGCTTGAACCGCTGGTCGCCAGCCTGCGTAATGACGATGCACTGCGCATTGCGGTAGGCGGTCTCAAGCATCGTTTCTTTGCCCACGCTGAAGCGCTGCTGCATGGTGATATTCACAGCGGCTCGATTTTCGTTGCTGATGGCAGCCTGAAAGCGATTGATGCGGAATTTGGCTATTTTGGCCCTATCGGTTTTGATGTCGGCACCGCCATTGGCAACCTGCTGATTAACTACTGTGGCCTGCCGGGTCTGCTGCCACCGCGTGAGGCCGTCGATGCACGCGAGCAGCGCCTCAGCGATGTGCACACCCTCTGGACCACCTTTGCCTCGGGCTTTCTGGCACTGGCGGCTGAGAAAACCCGTGATGAGGCGCTGGCTTATCCAGGCTATGCAGAGGCGTTTCTGCGTAAAGTATGGGCCGATACCATTGGTTACTGCGGCACCGAACTGATTCGCCGCACGGTGGGGATGTCACACGTGGCGGATATGAAGCTGATTGCCGATCCGGCGATGCGTACCGACTGCATCCGTAATGCAATTAATCTGGGACGCACGCTGATTCTGGCGGCCGATCATGTAGAAGATGTGGATGCGCTGATTGCCCGCATCCGTCAGGCGGGATAAAAAAAGCCGACGTGATGTCGGCTTTCAGGTAAATCAAAGGCTGGCTGTAAGAGTGTGCCCGCGCCGGAAACAGGGGCAGATCGGAAAGTCGCTAAAGCCATCCCTGGCTCGCTCGGCTCGCGTTGTCCTGACGCGGGACGCTTTCCTCTTCTGACCCTGTTCCTGCGCCGGTGATGCAGGCTAACGCTAACCCTATGCTGCCTCACTCGCCCGCGACGCAGCCTGAGGGGCTTTCTCTGGCACCGGCACTGCCAGCGCATCCGCCTCAAACTCATCGACGTTAATCGAACGCAGGCGGCTGGCCTCAGCACGCTGCAACACTTCAGCCTCTTTAGCATCAATCCAGCCCTGCTCCAGCGCGCGCTTCGCCAGCGCATCCAGCCGGGTAAAGGAGAGGTGCTGCTTCGTCTGTTTGCACAGCCTGTCATGGATCACTTCTGCCGCCATCACATCCTGCAACGCCTGTTCCAGCTGACCGGCAGGGTTGTGCTCGCTGGGCGTCAGGTACATGCCACGGCCCAGACGGCTGCGGGTAGCTGACGGCTGTTGCAGCAGTTTTGCCAGCTGATGGTCCAGACGGTCAGACGGAGCAGGGCAGTGATGACCGCCTGCAAAAATAGTCATCCGCAATGCGCCCGCGACCAGACGGTTCGGGAAGTTACGCAGCAGATCGTCCATCGCGACTTCCGCCTGATGTAACGCATCCTGCACGCCCCAGTGCACCAGCGGCAGATCGGCTTCGTTGCGGCCTTCATCGTCATAGCGTTTCAGCGTCGCCGAAGCGAGATAGAGCTGGCTCAGCACATCGCCCAGACGCGCCGAAATACGCTCACGACGTTTCAGGCTGCCGCCCAGCACCGCCATCGACACATCAGAGAGCAACGCCAGGTTGGCACTGATGCGGTTCAGATGCTGATAGTAACGACGGGTGCCATCGCGGGTCGGGGTGGCGCTGGTGCGTCCGGCGGTTAAGCCCAGCCACAGGCTGCGCATGGTGCTGCTGCCGACATGACCGATGTGGCTGAACAGCGCCTGATCAAACGCGTTAACATCGTTGCTGGCTGCTGCCGCCATCTCCTGCAGTACATAAGGATGGCAGCGAATCGCACCCTGTCCGAAGATAATCATGCTGCGGGTCAGAATATTAGCGCCTTCTACCGTGATGGCGATAGGCGCACCCTGATAGGCGCGGGCCAGGAAGTTGCTGTTACCCAGCATAATGCCTTTACCGCCGGCAATATCCATGGCGTCGATGATGGCGCGCTGACCGCGATGGGTGCAGTGATATTTCACAATCGCCGACAGCACTGCCGGTTTTTCACCCTGCATAATACCGGCGGTAATCAGCGTAGCCGCCGCATCCATCACGTAGGCGTTACCGGCAATGCGCGCCAGCGGCTCTTCAATCCCTTCCATCTTACCGATTGAGACGCGGAACTGACGACGGATATGGGCATAGGCGCCTGTCGCCAGCGCCACACTTTTCAGGCTGCCGGTTGAGTTCGATGGCAGCGTAATGCCGCGACCCACAGACAGACACTCCACCAGCATCCGCCAGCCCTGACCGGCCATTTGTGGGCCGCCAATAATATAGTCAATCGGCACAAAGATATTGTTGCCGCGTGTCGGCCCGTTCTGGAACGGCACGTTAAGCGGGAAGTGGCGATGACCAATCTCCACGCCGGGCGTGTTGGTCGGGATCAGCGCACAGGTAATGCCAGGATTTTCGTTATCGCTGAGCAGATGATCCGGGTCGGAGAGTTTAAATGCCAGCCCCAGCACGGTGGCGATCGGCGCCAGCGTAATATAACGCTTGTTCCAGGTCAGCCGCATGCCCAGCACCTGCTGACCCTGCCACTCGCCCATGCAGACCACGCCGGTATCGGGGATGGCTCCGGCATCTGAGCCCGCTTCCGGACTGGTCAGCGCAAAGCAGGGGATCTCATCGCCGCGTGCCAGCCGGGGTAAATAGTGATTTTTCTGCTCTTCAGTGCCGTAGTGTTGCAGCAGTTCGCCCGGACCTAATGAGTTAGGCACGCCTACGGTAATCGCCAGAATCCCGGAGACGCCCGACAGTTTTTGCAGCACGCAGGCCTGCGCATAGGCGGAGAAATCGAGTCCGCCATACTCTTTTTTGATAATCATCGCGAAGAAACGATGCTCTTTCAGATAAGCCCACAGTTCCGGCGGCATATCGGCCAGCTCATGGGTGATCTGGAAATCGTTGGCCATGCGGCATGCTTCTTCAACCGGACCATTGAGAAAAGCCTGCTCGTCGGCAGTCAGGCGCGGCTGCGGATAGTTGTGCAGCTTCTGCCAGTCTGGTTTGCCCTGAAACAGATCGCCTTCCCACCAGGTGGTGCCCGCATCGATCGCTTCTTTTTCGGTGCGTGACATCGGCGGCATCACCTGCTGGAAGCGCTGAAACATCGGCTTTGAAAACAGGCTGCGGCGCAGTGACGGCAGGTTGAACGGCAGCAGGATGATCGCCAGCGGCAACAGTAACCATGGCGTCCAGAGGTGAGCAAAAGCCATCGCAGCAGTCCACAGCAGCAGAATCGCGCTGCTGAGCCGCAACGACAGGCGGTGATAGAACAGGGCGCCAATCAGCGCCACCGTGGCAAGTATCGAGACAACCATCATAATGAACCGCTCCAAGTAGTAAGAGGTCTGACCTGTTATGTAGAGAGGTTTAGAGCAGTTGGGTTGATTTATCAATTTGTTTACATCGCAATTACAACCTGCCTCACAAAAACCGATTTCTGTCCATTTTTGCATCACCCGCTGCAGTGATAATCGCCGCCACTGCCTGGCCAGCCATGGCATGACGCTTTGCGCTGACCGGCCATTCCGTTAAACTTGCTGCGATTAACCTCTCCTAAAAAAGGACATCCCTATGTACCAGGACATTATCCGCTCTGAGCTTAATGAAGCTGCTGATACGCTGAATAAATTCCTCAGCGACGAGGCCAATATCCATGCGATCCAGCGTGCGGCGGTGCTGCTGGCTGACAGCTTTAAGGCGGGCGGCAAGGTGCTTTCCTGCGGTAACGGCGGTTCACATTGCGATGCGATGCATTTCGCTGAAGAGCTGACCGGTCGCTACCGCGAAAATCGTCCTGGCTATCCGGCGATTGCCATCTCTGATGTCAGCCATCTCTCCTGCGTCAGTAATGATTTTGGTTATGACTATGTCTTTTCACGCTATGTGGAAGCGGTAGGGCGTCCGGGCGATGTGCTGCTGGGCCTCTCAACTTCCGGTAACTCTGCCAATATCATTAAAGCGATTGAAGCTGCCCGTGCGCAGGGGATGAAAGTGATCACCCTGACCGGTAAAGATGGCGGTAAGATGGCAGGCAGTGCCGACATTGAAATCCGGGTGCCACACTTTGGTTATGCCGATCGCATCCAGGAGATCCACATTAAAGTGATCCACATCCTGATGCTGCTGATCGAAAAAGAGATGGTGAAGTAACTGCGCTGGCCTCCCGCCTGACGGGAGGCCGCTTACTCTAAGGCGGTGGCTATGTGCGAATTGCTCGGGATGAGCGCCAATGTTCCCACGGATATCTGTTTCAGCTTTACCGGTCTGGTTCAGCGTGGCGGTGGAACCGGGCCTCACAAAGATGGCTGGGGCATTACCTTCTACGAAGATAAAGGTTGTCGTACGTTTAAAGATCCGCTGCCGAGCTTTAACTCGCCGATTGCGCGTCTGGTGCAGGAGTATCCGATCAAATCGCATTCGGTGGTGGCGCACATCCGCCAGGCGAATCGCGGGCAGGTGTCGCTGGAAAATACCCACCCGTTTACCCGTGAGTTGTGGGGCCGTAACTGGACCTATGCGCACAACGGGCAGCTCAGGGGCTATCGGCAGCTGGAGACCGGCACATTCCGGCCGGTGGGCGAAACGGACAGCGAGAAGGCGTTCTGCTGGATCCTGCATCAGCTGGCGACGCGCTATCCACGTACGCCAGGCAACTGGCCTGCGGTATTCCGTTTTATCGGGGAGCTTGCCGGCACGTTGCGGCAGAAGGGCGTGTTTAACATGCTGCTGTCAGACGGCCGTTATCTGATGGCCTTTTGCTCCACCAATCTTTACTGGATCACCCGTCGCGCACCCTTTGGCCGGGCGCAGTTACTGGATCAGGATGTGGAGGTCGATTTTCAGCAGCACACCACGCCGCATGACGTGGTGACGGTGATTGCTACGCAGCCACTGACGGCCAATGAAACCTGGCAGCGGATCGTGCCAGGTGAATGGGCGTTATTCTGCCTTGGAGAGCGCCAGGAATGAACGTGAAGCCGCTTCGGGACTGGCTAAAACCGGTGCCGGGCTGCTGTTCATCACATATTTACCGCTGGCGACATTAACCATCGGCGGCTGATGATATTTAGCAAAGTAAGCGTATCCCGGCTGCAGCTGCTGCCAGAAACTGGCATAGGTGGAGTAGCGGTGACGCTGCATATTGCTGTCGGTCATGCGGAATGGATAGATGCTGATGCTGATATCCTGCTGGCCGTTACGCAGCGCGGCATTCACATAGGTAAAAATCTCATCCATATAGGCGTTAGTCATGGCATAGCAGCCAATCGACTTACAGTCGCCATGAATCATCAGGTAATTGCCGCTGTAGCCCTGATTACGATCGTACTGATTCGGAAAGCCGATGTTGATCGCGCGATAAAACCGGCTATCCGGCTTCAGCTGATTCAGCTTCACGTTGTAAAAACCTTCCGGGCTTTTGAAATCGCCTTCACGGCGTTTCGGGCCGAGGCCGCCAGAAAAGTTACAGATGCGGTAGGTGTCCAGCAGGCGGTATTCGTTACCGATTTTGCCGTAGAGTTCGAGCGTGCGTTCTTCCTTGAAGATCTGGATATAGACCGGGGTGCCGAGTAACTGCTTCTTTAATTCTTTGCTGACCGGTGCCGTTGAGACGGGTTCGGGTGTCATTGCCATGCTGAGGGCTGGCAGTAAAATCATCGCAAACAGGAGTGCGATTTTGCCCATGCTGTGTGTACCTTGAGGTGAAGAGAACATGACGCAAAATGTGCGTCTCTGTTTGCATTATCGGAACTGTCCGCTACCGCAGCGCAACATTAAACATTGTCTGTTTTTTTAGCAAGACGGCGTCAGCCAAATTCGCGATTTACTGAAGGATATTCGGCCAGAAATTTGTAAACTTTAATCGTCAGCGCGACAAATATTGCAGTTACCCCTGCCAACTGTATACTTATCCAGTGCCGGAGGGGGTATGCGTAAAATCATTCATGTCGATATGGACTGCTTCTATGCCGCGGTGGAGATGCGTGATAATCCCCAGCTGCGCGACATCCCGATCGCCATTGGTGGCAGCCGCGAGCGTCGCGGCGTGATCAGCACCGCCAACTATCCGGCGCGCAAATTTGGCGTGCGCAGCGCGATGCCAACCGGCATGGCCCTCAAGTTATGCCCGCATCTGCGTCTGCTGCCAGGACGCTTTGACGCCTATAAAGAAGCCTCCGCGCAGATCCGCGACATCTTTACCCGCTATACGCCGCTGATTGAACCGCTCTCCCTCGATGAAGCTTACCTGGATGTCACCGACAGCCCCCACTGTCACGGCTCTGCCACGCTGATGGCGCAGGCGATCCGTGCCACCATCTACCGTGAAACCGGGCTTACCGCCTCAGCGGGCATCGCCCCGATTAAATTTCTGGCGAAGATCGCCTCTGACCTCAATAAGCCGGACGGCCAGTTCGTGATTACCCCGCCGGAGATGTCCGGTTTTCTGCTGACCCTGCCGCTGGCGAAGATCCCTGGCGTCGGCAAGGTCTCGGCCAAAAAGCTGGAAGAGATGGGGCTGGTGACCTGTGGCGACGTGCAGAAGGCGGACTTAGCGCTGCTGTTAAAGCGCTTTGGCAAGTTTGGCCGGGTGCTGTGGGAGCGCAGCAATGGCATTGATGACCGCAGCGTGATCGTTGAGCGCGAGCGTAAATCGCTGGGGGTTGAACGGACGCTGGCGGAAGATATCAGCGACTGGGATGCCTGCCTGGAAATTATCGATTTTCTCTACGCCGAACTGGAACGCCGGCTGACGCAGATCCGACCTGACAAGCAGGTGGCGCGACAGGGCGTCAAACTGAAGTTCAGTGATTTTCAGCAGACGACCCAGGAGCATATCTGGCCGGTGCTGAACAAAGAGGACATGATTGCCATCGCCCGTAAAACCTGGGATGAGCGTCGTGCCGGGCGCGGCGTGCGGCTGGTGGGATTACATGTGACGATGGTGGATCCCCAGCTGGAGCGTCAGCTGCTGCTGGGTCTGTAACCGTCAGCCTCACCGACCGGCAAGGCTGACATCCGATTACTTCTTATATTTCGCCGCCAGGGTCGCAAACCACGGTGCGACGAAATCCTCATTGCTGCCCCAGCCCGGAATGATCTTGTTCAGTGACGCGACGTTCACCGCGCCAGGCTGGCTGTTAAGCTGTTGCTGAGAGATTGATGCCGCTTTAAACTGATAAGTCGCTGGCGTCTCTTCACCGGCAATTTTCTTCGCCACCAGACGCATATTCACCGCGCCAATAGTTTTAGGATCCACCGCTACCGTCTGCACCCACGGGCTGTTTTTCTCGCGAATCAGCTGCAAATCCTGGTTCGAGACATCAATGCTGTAGAGCTTGATCTCGGTACGGCCATTCTCCTGCAGCGCTTTGTAAGCGCCCTGGCTGAAGGCGTCCCAGGCACCCCAGATGGCGTCGATTTTGCCTTTCGGGTATTTCGCCAGAATCGCGCCAATTTTATTGGCGGTGTCGCCCTGAACGTCAGTTGAAACCGCACCAATCGACTCAAGCTGATGAATGCCCGGATTCTCTTTCAGCAGTTTTTCATACACCACCTGACGGCGTTCCATCGGCGGGAAACCGGCAACCCATAGCTTGACGATGTTCGCCTTGCCGTTGAAATCATGGATGAGCTGGCCCAGCGACAACTGCGCCAGTGAAGCGTCATCCTGCGCGGTGACGGTGACGCCCGGGATCGGGCTATCCACCGGCGTATCAAACACCGACAGCTTAATGCCTGCATCGGCAATGCGCTTCACCAGTCCGCTGGCGTAGGGCGCTTTACCGTGCGACAGCACGATGCCGTCATATTTCTGGCTGATCGCCTGATTCACGAAATCCTGGAAGCGCGCATCGTCGCCATTGCTGAGAAAGGTGCTGACCTTGAAGCCAAGCTGGCGACCCTGCTGAATGGCACCGGCAACAAACTGGGTGGTGTTGTCATCGGAGCCGAGATTGCGGATCACCGCAATACGGATCGGGCCATCATGACTGGCGATAGCCGCAGGCACCGGCGTGACGGTATCCGCGAAGGCGGCGCTGGCGTTCAGCAGGCTCAGGGCCAGCAGCGAGAGTGTTATTTTTTGCATTGTTATCAACTCCGGTAAACGCGCCTCAGCGGCGCTGGATATAGGTGATCGCCAGTGCTAAAGCCAGCACCAGCCCTTTAATAATGTCCATGGCGTAGTAGGGAACAGAGAGCATCACCAGACCGTTCTGCAGCACGCCGAGGATCACCGCACCGACCAGCGTGCCCAGTGCATTCGGCTTGCCGGAACCCGCCAGTGAGAAGCCAATCCACGCCGCCGCGACGGCGTCCATCAGGTAGCCGCTACCGGCGTTCACCTGCGAGGAGCCGATACGCGAGGCGAGCAGAATGCCGCCCAGACCGGCCAGCAGTGAGGCGATCACATAAGCCAGCACCCGATAGCGGGTGGTGCGGATGCCGGAGAGGCGCGCCGCTTCCGGATTGCCGCCCAGCGCATACATCCGGCGACCATGTTTAGTCAGGGAGAGCGCCAGTTGCGCGGCGACGGTGACGACCAGCATGATGATGACGATGGTGGGCACCTGGCCGAGCAGGCCAAACGCCGCCGGAATGGTGCCTTCCGCCATATCACCGCTCGGCAGCACCATGTTCTCGGTGATCGATCCGCCAAAGCTGTAGGTCATCGCCACCCCCTGAATCACAAACAGTGTCGCCAGCGTTGCCAGCATGTCGGGGATGCGCAGGATCACAATCAGAAAGGCGTTAAACAGCCCGACCAGGGTGCAGAGCGCCAGGGTGAGCAGAATGGCGGTGGTAGTGCCGAAGCCGTACCAGACAAACAGTGAAATCACCAGTGCATTGGCCAGCGAGGCGGTCGATCCGACCGACAGATCAAAGCCGCCAACGGTCAGCGAGATCGAGACGCCGATCGCAATCACCGTGACAATGGCAATTGAGCGCAGAATATTGATGATATTGTTGGGTTCAAGGAAGCTGTCGGAGGCGAGACCAAAGGCGGCGATCAGGATCACCACCGTGAGCAACATGCCCCATTTATAGAGAAAGTCGAACAACTGGTGACGCCATGGCGAGGCTGTCAGATTCAGGCTGGTTTCTTTGCTGCTCACGCAGGGGTTCCTCCGGTGGAATAGAGCAAAAGCGTCTCTTCGGTGACGTCGCGTGCAGCCAGTTCGGCCACAATGCGTCCATCCCAGAGCACGCAAATCCGGTCGCATAAACCGACCAGTTCAGAAAACTCTCCCGACGCGTAAATGATGCCTTTCCCCTCGCGCGCCAGGTTATCGATCAGGGTGAAGAGTTCGGTTTTGGCTTTGATATCGACGCCTTTCGTCGGCTCATCGAAAATCAGCACGTCGGCGTTGTTGCGCAGCCATTTGCCTATCGCCACTTTCTGCTGATTGCCGCCGGAGAGACGGCGCAGCGTCTGTGCCGGACCGGTGGTGCGCACCTGCAACTGCTGGATAACCTGCTCCGCCCAGCGCCACGCCTGGCGATGACCAAACAGGCTCCAGCGCGAAAAGCTGTCGTCTGCACTGACGCTGAGGTTCATTGCCACCGACTCATCAATAAAGATCCCCTCTTTACGCCGCTCCTCCGGCACCAGCGCCATGCGGCGACTGACGGAGTCATGCGGCGAACGGGGCTGCCACGGCTGGCCATGCAGTTCACCGCGACTGACGCGGCTTTTGCTGGCACCAAACAGCGCCTTACAGAGTTCGGTTTTACCGGCACCGGCCAGGCCTGCAATGCCCAGAATTTCCCCTTTGTGCAATCGTAGCGAGATATCCTGCAGCAGTTGCTCATCATGAAGACCGTCAATCGCCAGCAGCAGCGGCTGAGTCTGCTGCGCACGACGGGCCGGGAAGATATCGGTGAGCTGATGCCCCAGCATCTTCTCCACGATCTGCTCACCGCTCAGTGCCGCCATCGGGCCGGTTTCGATCAACCGGCCATCACGCAGCACCGTCAGCTGGTCACAGATTGCTTTCAGTTCATGAATGCGGTGAGAGATAAACACCACGCCGATGCCGCTGGCCTGCAGGCGACGCACCACAGCAAACAGCCGCTCACTTTCATGCTGATCCAGCGGGGCAGTGGGTTCATCCAGAATCAGAAAGCGGCAGTGGTGCGACAGCGCGCGCGCCAGCAGAATTTGCTGCTTTTCAGCCAGGGTGCAGCGCTCCACCAGCCGGTTGACGTCCAGCGCCACGTCGAGCTGAGCCAGCAGCGCCCGCGCCTGACGCCGAACCTCGCCCCAGCGATAGCGGTGGCCAGGCTCTGCCAGCCGATCCAGCAGAATGTTTTCCGCGACGCTGAGCTGCGGCACCAGCGCCACGTCCACTTCCTGCTGAACCAGATGGATACCCAGCCGTTTCGCATCACGCGGCGTACGGATGGAGACCGGCTCACCATCAAGCAGGATCTCGCCGCTGTAGTGGCTGTGCGCACCGGAAAGGATCGCCATCAGTGTTGACTTGCCCGCGCCGTTAGCGCCGGTCAGAGCATGTACTGAATGGCCGTCACTGCGGAAATCCACCGACGATAGCGCGGCAAACCCGCCAAAAGCGATGGAGATGTTACGCATCTCAAGGCAGTTTAACCCTGGCATGTCATTACTCTCCTGAAGAATCACTGGCCGCATTTTTTCCTGAACCTTCAGGCGCGGCAACAGCCGAAAGCGCATAAGCTAGCACGAAATCTTATTAGCCATCCAGACATCTGGACATAATGGCGGCTGTGACCAGCGAAGCGCGGGAAAGCGGCGGAATAACGGGGTAAAGGACGGAAAAGGCAGCGAATTATGCTGGGGGAAAGTCACAGGCATAAAAAAACCAGGCCGGAGCCTGGTTTACTTTTTTTGTGACAGAATTACTTTTCTGGCACCACATTCAGCAGGGTGGTCAGCAGTTTCCAGTAAAGGCCAACGCTTTCGATGTGAACCTGCTCATCCGGCGAGTGCGGCCCGGTGATGGTCGGCCCAATCGATACCATATCCATCTCCGGATACGGTTTTTTGAACAGACCACACTCCAGACCGGCGTGGATCACCTGAATGTTCGGGGTCTTATCAAACAGCGCGATATAGGTCTGACGGGTCAGCGCCATAATGGCGGAGTCCGCATCAGGCTGCCAGCCTGGGTAGCCGCCTTTCGCTTTGGTCTGTGCACCGGCCAGCTGGCCCAATGAGGTCAGCATCTGCACCACATAATCGCGGCCGGTGTCGATCAGCGAACGGATCAGGCAGTTGATTTCTGCATGATCGGCTTCCATGGTCACCACACCGATATTCAGTGAGGTTTCTACTACGCCTTTCGCCACGTCGGAGTTGCGGATCACACCGTTTGGCATGCTGTTGAGCAGGTTCAGGAAGCGATCGCGGCTGTCAGCGTTCAGAGCATCACCCTGATGCGCCAGCGGCTCTGTGACCAGTGCGATGTTCGGCTCTTTGATGCCGTGCTCATTTTTGATGGCGCTCAGGAAGTGCGCCGCCGCTGATTTCAGCGCATCCGCTTTGTGGCTCTCGACCGCCACGGTAGCGAAGGCTTCACGCGGGATCGCGTTGCGCAGCGTACCGCCGCTGAAGGCCAGCAGACGCAGATCCAGTTCAGCAGCGTGTGCCGCCAGGAAGCGCGCCAGCAGTTTGTTGGCGTTGCCGAGGCCCATATGAATATCGGCACCGGAGTGACCGCCACGCAATCCTTTCAGCGTCAGCTTCAGGGTCTGGAATTCAGCAGGCACCGCTTCACGGGTCAGCGGCAGGGTGGTGACAAAGTCGATACCGCCCGCGCAGCCCATGTAGATCTCACCTTCTTCTTCGGAGTCGGTGTTGATCAGGATTTCTGCCTGCAGCCAGTTGGGTTGCAGACCGAATGCGCCATCCATACCGGTCTCTTCAGTCATGGTCAGCAGCACTTCCAGCGGGCCATGCGTCAGGCTGTTGTCAGCCAGTACTGCCAGCGCAGAAGCCATACCGATGCCGTTGTCCGCGCCCAGCGTGGTGCCGCGCGCTTTCACCCACTCACCGTCAACCCAGGGCTGAATCGGATCTTTGGTGAAGTCATGAACGGTGTCGTTATTTTTCTGCGGCACCATATCCAGATGCGCCTGTAGCGCAACCGGGGTACGGTTTTCCATGCCTGCGGTGGCGGGCTTACGAATCAGGATGTTGCCGACCTGATCGCGCTCACACCAGAAGCCTTGCTCTTTGGCCCAGCCGACGATGTAACTCGCCAGCGCTTCTTCGTGAAAAGAGGGATGGGGAATAGAGCAGATCTTAGCGAAAATATCCCACAGCGGCTGTGGAGAGAGTTGAGACAATTCAGACACGACAGGTCTCCTGTGTCAGTGTACCGGCGAGGCCGGACATCGCGAGTTTCCAGTGAAAAATCGCCGTCAGAGAATCTGACGAGCCAGGCCCGAGAATATCACTGTTTTCTACCGGGTGCGCTCTCAGACGCGCTAAAAAGCCGCAACCAGTGCGCGGGTGCTGGTTTTTAGTGCGTCAACTCCTTATAATCTCGCGCAACCTTTTCCCCGTTGCACATTTTTACGCCACCTCGGTTGGCTGGGATTTCTATTCTATGAGCGAAAAATACGTCGTTACCTGGGACATGCTTCAGATTCATGCCCGTAAACTGGCCCAGCGCCTGCTTCCTGTTGAACAGTGGAAAGGCATTATCGCGGTGAGCCGCGGCGGTCTGGTACCGGCTTCGCTGCTGGCACGTGAACTGGGTATCCGCTACGTCGATACCGTCTGCATCTCCAGCTATGACCACGATCATCAGCGCGAAATGAAAGTTCTGAAGCGCGCAGAAGGCGACGGTGAAGGCTTTATCGTGATCGATGACCTGGTGGATACCGGCGGCACTGCCCAGGCGATTCGCGAGATGTATCCGAAAGCGCGTTTCTGCACCATTTTCGCTAAACCGGCCGGTCGCTCACTGGTTGATGATTATATTGTCGATATTCCGCAGGATACCTGGATCGAGCAGCCGTGGGATATGGGCGTGGTCTACATCCCGCCGATTGTTAAAAGCTGATTGATATGCATCAGACAACGCCCGGTTTTCCGGGCGTTGTGCTTTCTGTGCCTCGCACCCCGAATTGCCGTACAGTACACTTAGCCATCGCCGTTTCTGTTGCAGGAGAAGTGAGTATGTCGAGCAAAAATCTCAGCGAGGAGTTGTTCAAACCGCGCTTTAAACATCCTGAAACCTCAACCCTGGTTCGCCGCCACCATCATGCTACTTCGGATGTCCACTCAGCCCTGGATGGTGACAGCCAGCGTGGCTGGTATCGTATGCTGAATAAGCTGATGTGGACATGGCGTGGCCTGACGCCGCAGGAGATCAGCGAAGTGCTGGCTCGGATTGCCATCAGCAATGTTGAACATACTGATGAGACGCTGCTCGACACTGTAATCGGTTTTCGCGGCGGCAACTGGCATTTCGAATGGTGTAAACAGGCGGGTATCTGGCAGCAGAAAGCGCTGGAGGCCACCGACGACAGCGAGGCGGGCGACTACTGGCTACACGCGGCGCATCTCTATAGCGTTGCGGCCTATCCCTATATAAAAGGGGATGAGCTGGCCGACCAGGCGCAGACGCTGGCGAACCGCGCCTATGAAGAGGCGACTCAACGCCTGCCGGGCGAGCTGAAACCGCTGACGTTCGCCATTCAGGGTGGCAGCCCGGTTAACGGCTTTCTGCACATGCCGCCTGACGTTGAAGCGCCTTATCCCACCGTGCTGTTCTGTGGCGCGCTCGACTCATTACAGAGCGATCACTATCGCCTGTTCCATGATTACCTTGCCCCGCGCGGCATCGCCATGCTGACCATTGATGTGCCGTCGGTAGGCAACTCGGTGAAATGGACGCTGAATCAGGACACCAGCTTTCTGCATCAGCAGGTGCTGCGCGATCTGAAAAACGTGCCCTGGATCGACCATACCCGCGTGGCGGCGTTTGGTTATCGCTTTGGCGCTAACGTGGCCGTACGACTGGCCTATCTGGAATCGCAGCGGCTGCGTGGGGTCGCCTGTCTTGGCCCGATTGTGCATGCGCTGCTGACGCAGACAGCGTTGCAGGATGAGATCCCGGATATGTATATGGATATGCTGGCGAGCCGGCTGGGCATGGCAACCGCTTCTGACAGTGCGCTGCGTACCGAACTCAATCGATATTCGCTGAAAACTCAGGGATTGCTGGGCCGCCGGACGCCGACACCCATGCTGTCGGGCTACTGGCAAAACGATCTTTTCAGCCCGGAAGAGGAGAGCAAGCTGATCGCTAACTCTTCGTCAGATGGCAAAGCGTTGCTGATTCCGGTGAAGCCGATGATGGCCAGTTTCGACAAGGCGCTGAATGAAATTTGCGACTGGCTGGAGAAGCGTTTAAAAAGGTAACTGGCAAAATTTACAGTATTTGCTACAACTAGTAGCGGAATTCTTCCGGGCTGCCGTTAAGCGAAACATGACATCCCCTGGCCGTCCGGAAAATCAAGGCTGTATAGCGGTCAAAATCTATGGAGATTCAGCATGACGTTACCAAGTGGTCATCCCCGCAGTCGCCTGCTTAAGCGCTTTACGGAGCTTGGGCCTTATATTCGCGATGGGAAATGTGGCGAAACCCGGTTCTTTTTCGACTGCCTGGCTGCCTGCGTTAATGTGAAACCGGCACCGGAACTGCGTGAGTTCTGGGGCTGGTGGATGGAGCTGGAAGCGCAGGCTGACCACTTTACCTATGTCTACCATATCGGTCTGTTCGATAAAGAGGGTGACTGGTCGGTGGCAACCATCAAAGGCAAAGAGAATACGGCGCGCGTGGAAGAGACCTTACGGAATTTCCATACCCGTCTGAAAGCGATGCTGAAAGAGTTCGAGCTGGATCTGATTCCGGCCAGCGATTTCGATGAGAAACCGGTGAAGCTGAGCGCCTGATTGGGTGTTTAGAGATTAAAGGGTGAGTTAAAACGCTTGCCCACAAACTGCTGACAAATCTCAAGTAGGGTGAATCTGGCAGCAACGAATAAGCTCAACGCGCAGGGAACACGGGCAGAAGAGGAAAGCGTCCCGCGCCAGGGACGGCGCGGGCCGAGCGTGTCAGGGATGACGGATTTTGCGTCTTTCCGATCTGACCGTGTTCCCTGCGCAGCTCGATCTCATAGCAGAGCGGGCCAGATGTTGTTAACAAGCAAAGGGCGCGTTGAAAAACGCGCCCTTTTTCATGCTCATACATTCTGTAGCTTATGCTGTCCGGCATTAGCCTGAAATCAGAACTGGTAAGTCACACCCATCGCGACCACGTCATCGTTGTTAATCGACAGCGCGTTGTCATCATCCAGCTGGTTGATTTTGTAATCAACGAAGGCGGACATATTTTTGTTGAAGTAGTAGGTCGCGCCCACGTCGATATATTTCACCAGATCCGCATCGCCGATACCGTTTTCGATATCTTTGCCTTTGGTCTGTACATAGCCAATAGAAGGACGCAGGCCGAAATCAAACTGATACTGCGCCACCAGTTCGATGTTCTGCGCTTTGTTGGCTGCGCCCGCGACGGTAGCACCGGTGTTACGGTTGGTGCCGCTGATTGGTGTCATGTTGCGGGTATCGGTATAGATCGCCGCCAGGTAGACGCTGTTGGCATCATACTTCACGCCTGCGCCCCAGGAATCCGCACGGTCACCGCCGCCATAGGCACGTGCCTGCTGCTGGTTGGTACGGTCAGAAGAGGTGATGGCACTCATCAGGCTCACACCGGAATCACCCAGGGCATAGCCCAGTGAGGCACCGTAGCCGTCGCCATTCTGACGGTTAATGTCGGTGCGGGTGTTGGCGCTGGTGGCGTCGTTTTTACCCTGATACTGCAACGCAAACTTCAGCCCATCGACCAGACCAAAGAAGTTGTTGTTACGGTAAGTCGCCACACCGGTAGCGCGCTGAGTCATAAAGTTATCGGAACGGGCTGTACCGTCACCGCCGAATTCCGGGAACACGTCGGTCCAGGCCTCAACGTCATACAGCACACCGTAGTTACGACCGTAATCGACCGAACCATACTGCGAGAATTTCAGACCAGCAAACCCAAGGCGGGTTTTGTTGCCATTGTTGGCGTCGCTGCCTTCGGAGTTATTGACGTTGTACTGATATTCCCACTGACCATAACCGGTCATCAGGTCGTTAATCTGTGTCTGACCCTTAAAACCGATACGGGTATAGGACTTGTCTCCATCCTGGCTGGCATTATCGCTGATGTAGTGCTCAGCTTTAACTTTGCCGTATAAGTCCAGTTTGTTGCCATCTTTGTTATAGATTTCGGCAGCCTGCGCGGCGGATGCCAGCGTCAGCGTGGAGAGGATCATGGCCAGTGTGCTTTTCTTCATTTGCTATCAATCCCAATGTGAACGCCGTAAAAAAATGAAAGTTTTTGTAAAGCACGGACTTTTTACCCGTCGGCGATGAAGTTTTTATGACACTTTTCATGATTTCTTGTTAACCCTGAACTTTTGGTCTACGTCCTTGTCCGCGTAAATTCGTGCTTTTCCCCTGCTGGCTGTTGGCTTCCTTATCGACTCCTGTTAAAACGTCCTTTCGTAAAAATTTTTCACTACGGCAGGAAATATGAGTGGCAGTCAGACCTTAGTGGTCAAGTTGGGTACCAGCGTTCTCACCGGCGGCTCCCGCCGGCTGAATCGGGCGCACATGGTGGAACTGGTTCGTCAGTGTGCGCAGCAGCACGCGGCGGGCCACCGCATTGTGATTGTGACCTCTGGCGCGATGGCCGCCGGACGCGAACATCTGGGTTACCCCGAACTGCCACCCACCATCGCCTCAAAGCAGCTGCTGGCTGCTGTGGGGCAGAGCCGCCTGATTCAGCTGTGGGAACAGCTGTTCTCAATCTACGGTATCCATATTGGTCAGATGTTGCTGACCCGTGCCGACATGGAAGATCGCGAGCGCTTCCTTAATGCCCGCGACACGCTGCGCGCGCTGCTGGATAACCACATAGTGCCGGTGATCAATGAGAACGATGCCGTCGCCACCGCTGAAATCAAAGTGGGTGACAACGACAATCTCTCAGCGCTGGCGGCGATGCTCGGCGGTGCCGACAAGCTGCTGCTGCTGACCGACCAGCAGGGACTGTTCACCGCCGATCCGCGTAACAATCCTGAGGCTGAGCTGATCAGTGATGTCCATGTGATCGATGATGCGTTGCGTGCCCTGGCGGGCGACAGCGTATCGGGTCTCGGCACTGGCGGCATGTCGACCAAGCTTCAGGCGGCGGATGTCGCCTGCCGCGCCGGTATCGATGTGATCATCGCCTCAGGCAGTCGCAGCGGCGTAATCAGCGATGTTATTGACGGCAAGCCGGTCGGTACGCGCTTTCATGCGCAGCAATCGCCGCTGGAAAATCGTAAACGCTGGATTTTCGGTGCGCCTCCGGCAGGTGAACTCACCGTCGATGATGGTGCGCTGGCAGCAATTATTGAACGCGGCAGTTCGCTGCTACCGAAAGGGATCCGTGCTATCCAGGGGAATTTCTCACGTGGGGAAGTGATCCGTATCCGCAGTTTGCAGGGCAGGGATATCGCGCATGGTGTTTCACGCTACAACAGCGACGCGATGCGGATGATTGCCGGTCATCACAGCCAGCAGATCAGCGAAATCCTGGGCTATGAATATGGCCCGGTGGCGGTTCACCGCGACGACATGATCGTCAGTTAAGGAGCGGACAATGCTAGAAGAGATGGGAAAAGCGGCGCGCGCCGCAGCTTACACCGTGGCCGATCTGTCGACGGCAGAGAAAAATCAGGTTCTGATGACCATTGCCGACCGTCTGGAGGCGGAAAGCGCACACATTCTGGCGGCCAATGAGCTGGATTTAGCCGATGCGCGTCAGAACGGCATGAGCGCCGCGCTGCTGGACCGGCTGACACTCAATCCGCAACGCCTCGGCAGCATCGCCAGCGATGTGCGCCAGGTCTGTCAGCTGGCCGATCCGGTGGGGCAGTTAATTGACGGCGGTCAGCTCGACAGCGGGCTGCGCATTGAGCGTCGTCGCGTGCCGCTGGGCGTGGTGGCTGTGATCTACGAGGCGCGTCCCAACGTCACGGTGGACGTCGCCACTCTGTGCCTGAAAACCGGTAACGCCGCCATTCTGCGCGGTGGTAAAGAGACCTGGCGCACCAATGCGGCCACCGTCCGGGTGATCCAGAACGCGCTGAAACAGCACGGTCTGCCTGCGGCGATCGTTCAGGCGATCGAAAATCCGGATCGCGAGCTGGTGAATCAGCTACTGAAGCTGGATCGCTACGTCGATATGCTGATCCCGCGTGGCGGAGCCGGGCTGCATAAGCTGTGCCGGGAAAACTCCACTATTCCGGTGATCACCGGCGGCATCGGCGTTTGTCATATCTATATTGATGAGACGATGGAGATCGAACCTGCACTTGATCTGATCGTCAACGCCAAGAAACAGCGTCCCAGCGCCTGTAACTCACTGGAGACGCTGCTGGTGGATCAGGCGATTGCCGATCGTTTCCTGCCCGCCTTCAGCGCGCGTATGGCACAGGAAGCGATTGCGCTGCATGCTGACAGCAACGTGCTGGCGCAGCTGCAGCAAGGCCCGGCATCGGTCACGCAGGTGAATCCGCAGCAGTACAATGATGAGTGGCTGTCGCTGGATCTTAACGTCAAATTAGTGGCGGATATGGATGAGGCGATCGATCATATTCGTACGCATGGCACGCAGCACTCGGATGCCATCCTGACCCGTAATACCCGTAACGCCGCGCGTTTTGTCCGTCAGGTCGACTCCTCAGCGGTCTATGTCAACGCAAGCACCCGCTTCACCGATGGCGGACAGTTTGGCCTGGGTGCCGAAGTGGCGGTCAGTACCCAGAAACTGCATGCTCGTGGCCCGATGGGATTAGAGGCGCTGACGACCTATAAATGGATAGCATGGGGCGACGATACGCTCCGGCCATAACTGCCATAATTTTTAACAAAGCGGGAGTCTTTCAGAGACTCCCGTTTTTTTTAGCTCCATTTTCCGGTCCAGTGAAAGATAGAGTTTTCTGCGCATCAGCTTAATTTCCGTTCCGGTCTCGTCACTACTGGCCATTATTCTGGCTGATATTCACGCAATTTTTTACGGAACATTCCTGAAAGCCGGGGCTGTACGCGGCCTGAGGCAATATTTTTTGTCCAGCCGCGGGCTGAAGCGGATAATGATTATCAGGAATGCTTGATAAAGCGGTTAGGTAGTAAACGAGCGGTAATATAAAATGAACTGGTAGCAATAATGAAAATAACATCCAGTATCTCTTCTATGGCTGATTATTAACTAATGGTTAAAAAAGAAAGTACAAGACAAGCTTTCACCGCCAGGCTGATAGCGGCCTGTGAGAGTGCCGGCATTGCCGGACATGGACGAAACAAACAGGTTGCCAGGGCTCTGCAGCAGCAAGGCTGTAAGATTTCAACGCCGGGAGTGTGGAAGTGGTTTAACGCGCAGTCAGTGCCGGATGGCGGCAATTTACTGGCTCTCAGCCAGCTGCTGGGCGTCAGGGTTGAGTGGCTGCAATACGGTATGGAACAACCTGCTGAACCGGTGACGCTAAGTGCGCTCACCGGTCAGAAGAATGTGTTTCGGATTGATAGCCTCGACATTGGTCAGCGAAGTGCTGCAGGCCTGCCCGCGCGTGATGAGTTTGTCGAGACTATCCAGGCGATCGAATATGGTCTGGATGAGGCGCGGGTGCTGTTCAACGGGCGCCCGGCGGAAAACATCCGGTTAATCGCTATCAACAGTGACTCCATGGCTGACACCTTTGCGCCGCGCGATCAGCTGTTTGTGGATATCAGCGTGCGGATGTTCGACGGCGACGGCATCTATATTTTCACCCTCGATGAGCAGCTCTATCTCAAGCGCCTGCAGCTGCAGCATAAGAAAATCGCTGTAATATCAGATAATAAGCGTTATGAAACCTGGTATCTCAATCATGATGACGTCACCAGCCTGAAGGTACTGGCCAAAGTGATCATGAGCCAGGCGCGACATTATCAAATCCTCGGTTAAGGCCACTTCTGCCGGTTTTTTCAGGAAGGCTGAAAAAAAAATAATCGGCATAAATTCATAAATTTAACCAGCGGTAAATAAAAAATTAACCAACAGTGTTTGATAAAGCATAAGAACCTGTTAATAATTTGGATATGGATGAACGAAGCAGTTCTTTCAGGGACGAGCCGCTCTTAAACAATTGAGGCGCTGCACAAGCGCGAATCATACCACCCCAAAGTTAGTGAACTTTGGGATGGGGTGGATGCGCAAAATGCAGCGTCGTCAGATGCCGTTTATTTCCCCTCGCTTACTTTCCACCTGACTGCTAATGCAGCCGGGCGGTAAGCGTGCGACCGTGATACGCGACATTCGGGCCCGTTCGGTTCGCCGAAAGCTCGCGCCTGCCACCCCATCGCCAAAGACTCATTCACAGGAGGAGTTATGGCGATAATTCACTATGGCAAAAGCGTTTTTATAGGCAACGCACGTACTCGTCGCCACCGGCGGCGCCAACCTCTCAGCAGCCTGACACAGAGCATCGACGAGGCCCTGAACTTCCCAACTGAAACACCCACCCTGAGACGTGCAGAGCAAATCTGCCAGCGTCAGGTCGCCCCGCGCGTTGACCGCGCAATTACTGCACCCCGCGTCACCAGTCAGGAAACACCCAGTTTCGACAATTGCTGTCTTCCGCACGTTCATCTCTACGCCGTGAGCTGAAACGCGCAGAAAACGCATTTTTCCGTTCCGGCTAACTCTTCGCTTTCTCCAGTTCTCACTGGGCGCAATTTGCTGAATTACTGTTCAGTTTTGCTGCAGGGTCAGTAAGGCCTTCTGCTGCGCCGTGCTGAGTAATGATCAGCGAGCGTTATGTATTTCTTTTCACAAGGCTGAGTTGCTTTAACTCGTCATTGAGGAGTCGTTATGAGCCAGATAATCGCAGTACTGAATTTTGAAGAGGGGTATGTCGACACGCCCTATCTCGACACGCTGGGCTTTCCCACTGTGGCCGGCGGCATTCGCATTGGACCCAAGGGGGCGTCTCTGAGTAATTACGCTTTCCGCGTGCCACGGCGCGTCGGTGATGTCTGGAAGCAGTGCATTCTTGAAAACAAAATTCAGGAGATGCAGGGCAGGGAGCTGCTGCGTAATGCGCTGGCGAAGTGCAACGACGCCCGCACCGACGTGCTGCTGAGCATGGCTTATCAGCTGGGCGTCGAGGGCGTCCTGCAGTTCAAAAACATGCTCAGCGCGATCGTGGCTGAACAGTTTAATGATGCGGCTGACGCGATGATGAACAGCCTCTGGGCCCGTCAGACGCCGGGCCGCGCCAGACGTCACGCGGAGATGATGCGCAGCGGAACCTATGCGGTTTACAGGGGGTTGCTATGAGATGGCTCATGTTTCTCACAGCCGTGCTGACGGCAATCATCATTCTGCTGCTGCTGCAGCGCTTTACCACCCTGCAGTTTGTCTCTCATGCCCGTCTGCTTTTCAAAACCTGGTCTGTCTGGCTTGCGTCGCTGGGTTCCATGCTCAGCGCCTGGGCGCAGTCGTTTCCTTCGGCCGCCGTTGATGCCTGGAGTGCACTGCCCGAAGACGTTAAAGCGATTCTGCCGCACAACTACCTCGGGCTGGTGGGCGCCTTCATGGTGGCGATGGGGGTGATTGCACAATTTGTTCGTCAGAAAAACCTGCTCAATGCGAAGGAGCAGTCTGAAGGAGCGAAGCCATGACTCTGATTACCACCTTACTGGGCGGCAGCTGGCACTGGCTCGCCGCGCTGGCTGGCGTCATTGCGGCACTGGCCGCCAGTTATTTCGGCGGCAAGAAAATCGGCAAAGTGCAGCAAAAAGCGCGTTCTGACGTCGATAACGCGCAACAGGAGGCGTCCCGCGTCACCGCGGTGGCGCAACAGCAACAACATAACCGCGAGGAGGCTAACCGTGTGGCGACTGACAACCATAGCCTTGATGACGCTGCTGCTCGCGACAAGCTGCAGCAGTCGAAATACCACAAACCCTGAGCCGGTGGCGATCACCGACTCTGCCTGCGTACTTTTTTCCCCTCTTTATACCTACGGCGATGACGCGCAAAAAATGGACGTTCGTACGGTGCGCGCCATCAACACCCACAACGACATGTGGGACTCCCTTTGCGGCCATCCGGCTGCGGCTAAGTAGTGCGCTGATTTCAGCGCGATATCTCTATGATCCTGAGGAGGATTCTATGATCGAAGTTAACTCTTTTGCTGAACTGCGTACCACTGTTCCACCAAAATCAGGTGAAGTCGCGAGCCTTAAACGCTATTACGATAAGGATTCCAGCTTCCGTGGTGGCGCAGACTTTGTTGGTTTCCTCAGCACCACTCCGCTGAAAGATGATGGCGGTACGGTGGCGGTGGGTAACGGTTTCTACTGGAAGCGCACCATCAACGATCCCGCCGAAGTAAACATTCTGCACTTTGGCGCGAAAGGGGATGGCGTGACCGATGACACTGAAGCCTTTAAGCGGATGCTGGCATGGACACAGTCTTACAACGCCTACGCGAAAGCCATTCCGGTGCGTTTTCCGGGGGGCCGCTTCCTGATTTCACCCATCGATATCAGCGATACGGAGTTGTCGTTTTTTGGTCTGGCAGGCGATGATATCGAGCTCGGCTCGGCACCGCGCACCACCATTGTTTCTGATAAAAGCGCGAATACCGTGTTTAAGGTTAATGCGCGTCGAATCGTCATTAAAGGCATCTGCTGGCATGGACAGGCTAACGCCGGGACTGTCGACACCGCGGCCAAAGTCACCGTCACGCCTGAACAGTGCAGTAACACGCAGCCGTTCTTTGAAAATACCATTGTCGGAGGCCAGATCGTCAATATCTTCTGCTTCAAGGCGCAAAGTACCGGGGGAACCGTCTTTAAGCTGCAGGATACGCTCGACAGTAAGTTCGATCAGATTTACAGCTCCAATACCTTTTCACGGGTATTTGATGTCGGCTGGTCAAACACACCGAAGGGGAACTGGGACCACTCAACCGCCATTGAGCTGTGTAATGCCAACTTCCAGTCGGGCTATGGCGACGCGACGCTCTATATGCCACGCGTCACACAGGGGCTCATGCGTAACGTCTGGATTGAGCACACGACTAACCCAGGAGATCTGTCGGATGGCGGCTGGAACATCGAAACGCTCAACATTGAAGATTGCGGCACGCCGCTCAATCTCAATAATGCCCGCGTGGTGATGCGTCATATCAACCTGCAGGCGGGGGCGAAAATCACCAATGATCTGGCCGGAAGTAAGTGGTTATCGACCTTCGAATATGGCTATCGTCGGGATGAGAACTACGGCACGTTCATGACCGGTTCGCTGCGTGCCGGCTACTACAGCGGCTATAAAGTGGTGAACAACACCGATACCGACAACTGGTATCGGCTGGGGCAGCTCTATTTCCCGGCGCCTAACCAGCAATGGGTAATGGAGCTGATCGGGAAAGCGGATGCGACCACGCCCTCCGGCACTGCCGGTTCACCGGTAAATATGCCGGCTACAGGTAAAACCCTGATCAACCTCCAGCGACTGGAGACGGTCTGGGCCGATGCTTACCATATGGGGCAGCCTTCCGTGCTGGACATTCGTTATGGCCGGGTAGGGACCACCTATGCCGTAATCTGGGTCAAGCTGAGAGCGAACAGCGGCGAGACCATGTTCAACCTGAAGACGACCGGTCCGACCCGCTTCGATACCGGTTCCTGCTCGCTGTTCCAGGCTGATATGTCGGTGGTTACGGACATCACCAAAATCAGCAACCTGAAACCCGCTGCACGTTTTGGCATGCACAACGGGCTGGCGGGCATCGGGGCCAACGAAAAAGGGGTGGTTACGCTGGCTACTGCTGCGGGTACGCCGACTAATAAGACCGCTCCGACCGGTTTTGTGCTGATCAATATCAACGGCGTTGACCGTAAGGTTCCTTACTACGATTGATGATCGGCATGTTTTGGGCGAGGCTCCGGCCTCGCCCTTTTTTGATCTGACATTATCTCCGCTTCTTTTTACGTCGCCGGGAAAGTCACAGTTGCATTGTGAAGCCAGACAGTCTCCCTGACACAGCCTTTCGCCTTCATCCTCGTCAGCGGGCTGATTGCGATTAATTTGAATTACGGCTTGCGTCACTTTAAGAAGTGTGGCCTAATGAATCGTCGGTTTGATTAACAGACACTATCAAAGTAAGTAACCAAAGCAGTTCTCATCTCTAAGTTTGTCGCGAGACATCCCTTCTTTTTGAGTCTTCTCTTACGTTCTGATTAAAATCTGTTCTCAGGCCATTATGTATGCCGGAAGGCTCGATATATTAAGGATTTAAGCATGTCTAACAAAATTCGCGGTACCGTTAAATGGTTTAACGCAGAGAAAGGCTTCGGTTTCATTTCTCCTGCAGACGGCAGCAAAGATGTATTCGTACATTTCTCTGCAATCCAGGGCACCGATTTCCGTTCATTAGATGAAGGTCAGCAAGTTGAATTCACAGTAGAAAATGGCGCCAAAGGCCCAGCTGCTGCGAACGTTGTTGGTCTCTAAGGACTGAAAATTACTTTTAAATGTCCTCACTGTAGTGGCTCACAGTTTCGTACATCACATTTTGATGTTACAAGAGCCAACCCGCATGGAGCGAAATGCATTTTCTGCAAATCTGTCGTGGTTCAGGTGAACCTGGCAAGGATTGCAATTCAGAGCCAGCTTCGCGCTCTCTGATTAAGGCTAGTGAGCTTTATAGCGTTGTTGCATTTACAGTAATAAAAGGCTGCCTCTGGCAGCCTTTTTTGTTTCTGCGTTTCCTCCTTCTCAAACCTCACGCTTTATCCTTGTAACCTGCCTGTTTACTTTCACTTTCCCTGTGTATTTGCAATTCCCTTGTATAACGCTAACCGCTAACCGCTAACCGCTCTGTTGCCTGTAACCTATCCGCTCTTATCGTCACTATTCTTAAACTGGCCCGCCGAAGCAGGCCGTTGAGAGAGATTAACGCAGTACGGGTTGCAGTGAGAGCTTGCCGGTATTAAATACGCTCATCGCCTGCGCCATACGCTCTGCCTGATCCTGCAGCGCTTGTGAGGCGGCTGACGCTTCCTGTACCAGCGCGGCGTTCTGCTGCGTCACCGCTTCCATCTGGGTAATCGCCTGATTGATTTCATTGATGCCGCTGCTCTGCTCGCTGCTGGCAATGGTGATTTCGCTCATGATGTTTGCCACGCTCTGCACGCTGTTCACCACTTCGCCGATAGTTGAACCGGCGTGTGTCACCAGCTTGCTACCTTCATCGACTTTAGCGACGGAATCTTCAATCAGTACCTTAATCTCTTTGGCCGCTGAGGCTGAGCGCTGCGCCAGATTACGCACCTCACTCGCCACCACCGCAAAGCCACGACCCTGTTCACCCGCGCGTGCCGCTTCAACCGCGGCGTTCAGGGAGAGAATATTGGTCTGGAAGGCGATGGAGTCGATAACGCTGATGATATCGACAATTTTTCGTGAGGAGAGGGCGATCGCTTCCATCTTCTCAATGACCTGCTCCATTACCACGCCACCTTCACGCGCCACGCTGGAAGTGGTTGAAACCAGGTGATTGGCTTCACGCGCGTTGTCGGCATTGTGTTTCACGGTCGACGTCATCTGCTCCATGGCAGAGGCGGTCTCTTCCAGCGAACTGGCCTGCTGTTCGGTTCGGGTCGAAAGATCAAGGTTCCCGCTGGAGATCTGATTAGAGGCCACCGCAATAGTGTCGGAGCCGGTACGCACTTCGGTCACAATCGACAGCAGATTATCGTTCATTCGTTGCAGCGCCTGCATCAGGACGCCGGTTTCATCGCGTGAGGTCACCTGCATCTGTGAACTCAGATCGCCTGCGGCAACGCGTTCAGCAACGTCAACCGCTGCAACCAGCGGACGCACAATAGAACGGGTCAGGAAGTAGCCCAGCAGAATAGACGCCAGAATCGCCAGCGCGGAGAAAATCAGCGTAATGGAGATAGCCGACTGACCATTTTCCACAATACCCTGACCTTCACTGCGCAACTGTGCGTCCTGAGAGTTGGCAAAATCCACGGCATCCTGAAGGAATTTGTTCTGGGTGGCGGTCATCGATTTCAGGACATAGGTGCTGGCAGCCTCAAAATCGCCCGCTTTCACCAGGGTG
The DNA here is from genome assembly GCF_019969975.1 of Pantoea sp. OVA07A. Lineage (NCBI taxonomy): Bacteria > Pseudomonadati > Pseudomonadota > Gammaproteobacteria > Enterobacterales > Erwiniaceae > Pantoea > Pantoea sp. OVA07A. The sequence continues at coordinate 54,200 of NZ_JAHXYM010000010.1, forward strand.
ATCAGCTCTGCTTTAACCTTCTCAAAAGCCTGGGAAGAGGCCAGCAGACCGGCGATCTTTTTCTTGCCGACGGGCGTGACCTGAATATCTTCGATCCTTTTCATTGCGCTGTTGGTGCGTTGCGTGGCTTCATCCAGCTGACCATAACGCTTCACATTCATTTCCGGACGTGTCGTGTCGATCACCATGCCGCGCAGGTATTTGATCTGATCGTTGACGCCATCGCGCACATCAAATGCCAGTCGTACTTTCACATAACGATCGTCAACGATCGAGGCGATCGCCGTATTAATGCTGTTAATCCTGGTTATGGATGTCACGCCAATCACTATCAGTAACGTCACAATAATACCGAAGGCTGCTGCGAGCCGCATTCCCACCTTCATATTCTTGATACTGAACATGTTCTCTTCCCCGTTTTATTATTAATCAATTTGTTAGCAACACTCAGGTTTCCTGCTGTTGTGCGCAGTGCCTTGCTGATGTCTGTGGTCACAGCCGCAGGCAAAAAGGTGATCTCGCGCATACTGTTATCGGAGCACGAAGTTGTACCTTTAATAATTTTTAAGTAATAACGCCGGGTGAATAAATAGTCAGTAAAAATCATCAGAAAGGGTTAAGTAATAACCAGAGGAAATTCAGACAAAAAAAAGGGCTGTCAGCAGTGATGCTGACAGCCCGATCCAGACAAGGATGAATGGATTCAGAAAACTAAGAAGTAGAGGCCTGTCCAGAACGCGACGCTTAACGTGACGGCGCTAATCCAGGCCAGCTGGCGTAAACGGCCACGCAGCACCTTTTGACGGGAAGGCGTAGCAGGTGCAGGCGTAACGGGTAAGGTTTCAATGTGCATAGTCGGTTCCTGATCAGGTCAGCCATTCCGCTGGCTAAAAAGTAAAAGCGTGCCGGGCATTCTTAGCGGCCCGCATTCGCTTAGCGGGCAGTGTCCAGTACGTTGAAAATCACGTCTGACAGCTCATTCAACTCGAACTTCGCCACATAGCCGTCGGCACCCACTTTGCGCACGTGATCTTCGTTGGCGCTGCCAGAGAGTGAGGAGTGAATGACGACCGGCAGAGCCTTGAGGATCGGGTCACGCTTGATGTTGCGGGTCAGCGTAAAACCATCCATCTCTGGCATTTCCAGATCGGTCAGCACCAGGGCGATTTTGTCGTGAATCGATTCGCCGGCAGCCTGCGCTTCCTGGCTCATCAATTTAATTTTTTCCCAGGCATCGAGACCGGTGTTAAACATCAGCGCCGGAATGCCCATACTCTTCAGACCCTGCTCCAGCAGCTGACGTGCGACTTTGGAATCTTCTGCCACAATCGCCACTGCACCTGGGCGGTAGTTGAAGGCACGCGGTCTGGCCGCTTCCGGTTCGACGCCGCGCACCGATGGGATGATGTCATACAGGATTTGCTCAACGTCCAGCACCATCGCCAGCTCGTTGCTCTGCTTGTCACTGTCCAGGCAGGCGATGCTGGTAATGTTGCGGCCGCCGATACCGGCTTCGGCGGTATGCACCTGGCTCCAGTCGAGACGCACAATGTTCTCAACTGACTCCACGGCAAACGCCTGGGTGTTACGGGCATACTCGGTGACCAGCAGCAGGTTAAGACCGGTTTCCGGCACACAACCCGCCACGGCAGGCAGGTCGATGACCGGAATGAACTGGCCGCGAATACTTGCCATACCCAGCAGCGGCGAACGCATACCTGCAGCTTTGGTGATAGTTGGCATCGGCACAATTTCACGCAGCTTGAAGACGTTAATGCCAAACAGTTCAGACTTGCCTTTCAGCTGATCGGAACCTAAGCGAAACAGCAGCAGCTCAAACTTGTTCGATAACGCGAGGTTCGCTCTCTCATCGATCTCTTTCTGAAAATTATCCATGGTTGCCTCTGCATTAACGCAGCTGGTGAAATAGGGTGTGAACAGGTTATCGGCAGCAAACGGAAAAAGGTGAGAAGAGAAGGGTGAAATAAAACGGACGCCAATTAATGTGCCAGGATTAACCCTGAAGGTTCAACATGGACACCTTTCCAATAAAGGAGTGTGAAATGAAAAAAGTGATTCTGGCGTCGTTGCTGGTGATGATGAGTGCGGGTGTTTCGGCCGAAGAGGGCGGATACAAAGCGGGCGATACGCCACCACCGCAACACAAGCAGGATGCCGGCTATAAAGGTTCAGAAGATACCGGTCAGACGCATATTGATCAGATCCGCGATTTCCGTCAGGGCGGATATGTGACGCTGGAAGGTTACATCGTGAAGAAAGAGCAGGGCGAACGGTATCAGTTCCGTGACAACACCGGTACCTTACCGATTATCGCGCCGAAGAAGACCTTTGGTGGTAAAACCTACACCGCAGAAGACAAAGTACGCGTCAGTGGCAAGGTACAGGGCAAAGGGGATAAAACCACGCTGCATGTGACCCAAATCGAAGAGCCGTAACAAACCGGGCGAGATAATCTTCTCGCCCGTTTTATTTAGTCCTTCAGCAGAATCGCCCGGCAGGTTTTGCCTTTGATTTTGCCCTGCTTGAGTTTAACCAGCGCATTTTTAGCCTGATTCGCCTCAATCGCCACGTAGGCATGGGTCGGCGTCAGGACAATTTTGCCGATCTGCTCGGCACGATAACCCGCTTCACCCGTCAGCGCGCCCAGAATATCTCCCGGACGTATCTTGGCTTTACGGCCACCATCAATGCACAAAGTCATCATAGCTGCAGGCAGCGGCTTGCTGCTGCCCTTTTTCAGCGTGCTGGCAGAGACCCACGGCAGCTTCTGCTGCAGGAAATCTTCCAGCGCATGCGCGCGAGCCATCTCATCGGCAGCAACCAGGCTGACCGCAACGCCATGTTCGCCCGCACGCGCCGTACGACCAATGCGGTGCAGGTGGATTTCAGGATCCCAGGCGAGCTGATAGTTAACCACCATCGCCAGCGATTTGATGTCGAGTCCGCGTGCAGCGACGTCGGTGGCGACCAGCACGCGACCACTGCCGTTAGCGAAGCGGATCAACACGCGTTCGCGATCGCGCTGCTCCAGATCGCCATGCAAGGGCAGGGCGCTGATATCACGCGCGTTAAGCGCCGCGGCGACATCATCACATTCACGTTTGGTGTTGCAGAAGACCACACAGGATGAGGGCTGGCGATCGCTGAGCAGAGCTATCAGCAGACCCAGTTTTTCATTGTGGCTGGCTTCGAAAAACTGCTGATCGATTGAAGGCAGTTCGCTGACATCTTCTGTCACCACGCTCAGCGCATCACGCTGAAAGCGGGTGCTGATAGCCGTAATGCCGTCTGGCCAGGTGGCGGAAAAGAGCAGCGTCTGGCGCGAGGCGGGCGTCGCTTCAATGATCGTTTCCATATCATTCAGGAAACCCATCTCCAGCATCCGATCGGCTTCATCCAGTACCAGCGTGCTGAGCTGGTCCAGCTTGAGGTTTTCGCGGTTGATGTGGTCGAGGATACGACCCGGCGTGCCGACCACGATATGGGGTGGATGCACCAGCGAATCACGCTGTGCGCTCATCGGCTGTCCGCCACACAGAGTGAGAACTTTGATGTTGCGGGTGAAGCGCGCCAGCTGGCGCAGCACATTGCCTACCTGATCCGCCAGTTCACGGGTCGGACAGAGAATCAGTGCCTGGGTCTGAAAGCGGGCGCTGTCGATATGGTGCAGTAAACCAATACCAAAGGCAGCCGTTTTACCGCTGCCGGTTTTCGCCTGCGCGCGCACGTCGCGTCCCTGCAGAATGGCGGGCAGCGTAGCGGCCTGCACGGGCGTCATGCTGGTGTAGCCCATCTCGCGCAGGTTTTCGAGCTGGCTGTCGGGAAGCGAATTGAGGGTAGAAAAAGCGGTCACGGGCGCGGCCTCTGAGGCTGAAAGTGTAGGGCATTATTGCGGGGCAAGTCTGGCAGAAAGCACGCCTGACAGCAACGGGAACCTCGATGGTTAGCAGTATGAAACTATATCTGTCAGAGGGCTTAGGAATAGACTGAAGTTTACGGGAAAAAGGTGGTTTATTTTTATAGATTAACCCCTACTCAATGTGATTGTTCCAGGATGAGGATCTTTTGAGGCCAGCGATTATTTGATAAGTAGCCGTTTTTAAATATTTATTTCATTGTTAATCAGATAAATCCTTAACTACTACTCCAGTAATAGAATTAATCATTAAAAAATATCACCACTGGTGCCGATAAAAATCCTGAGCTAATTGCTTTATATTTAGCGCGCCATATTCCTGGTACAACGACCGGTAGAGGGTATTTGCATTGAGTAATCGCATCCAGGGACCACATGAAAATGTGCTTAAAATAGTAGGCCGCGCCGTACTGACACTGCATGTTCATGGAGAGAGCTTATCGGCTGATAAGATCGCTTCGATGATTGCGTGTTATGCGGAAGATGAGCCCTGTGATCAGGAAGATCGTCGCTTATACGCGCTGGCAATGGAACTAATGTCGAATGATAAATGGGCCAAAAGCGCGTAACCCGCACTCCGCTCAGGTAAATGCAGAGCCTCCCTTGTGGAGGCTCTGTTGTTTTTGGGGGAGTAGGTTTGCGTTGTGGGGCAGGTACTGGCTCCCGGCGCTTTAGGTAAGGTGGTCGTCTGTAACCGGGCCTGAGCCGGCTCGATCTCTCCGCATTTGCTGAGAAGGCTCAGCGCGGGCGATTACGCACCTCATCCCTGAGGTGCGCCCGTAGCCGGGCCAACGCGTTGCGTTGTTCAAAAACGCTCCCGGCGTTTTTGTCCGCAGCCCTGCTGTTTCAGGCTGATGCCAGCGCAAACACCGGTTTACCGCGCGAGAAGGTCGCGACGACTGGCGAAATCCGTGCCACGGCTTCGGCGGAACAGCTCGCCGCTACCAGCATCATGCTCGCTTCATCGCCCGGTACTGGCCACTGGCGGTCACCCTGGGCTGTCAGCGGCAGCCGATCGTCTGTGGCGATCGCCAGCGCCCGCGACAGCGAGAACTCATCCGATCCCCGATAGAGCTGCGCATAGAGATTCGCTTTTTCCAGCATGCTCCCGGTGCCAAACGGTGACCAGTGATCGATAACGCTGTCGGTGCCGGTCATCACCTTCACGCCCGCTGCCTGTAATTGCGGAATTGGCATGGTCAGCTTGCCGATCGGCAGCGTAGAGGCGACGCTGAATTGCTGCTCCGCCAGCCCTTCGATCATCTTATCCAGCGTACTGCCGGTCAGGGTCGCCAGCGCAAAACCGTGGCTCAGCGTCACTTTGCCCTTCAGCGCCGGATTCTTTGCCACGGTGTCAATCATGTACTGAATCGCCGCCACGCCAGCGGGTGAGGTTTCATGCAGATGTATATCCACGCCGCGCTGATAGTCGAGCGCAATCTGGAACATCGCATCCAGTGACTTCTCCATGGCACCATCGACATTGGTGGGGTCCAGGCCGCCGACATACTCAACGCCGTGCTGCATCGCCTCGCGCATCAGCCCATCGACCTGCGAGTGCAGCAGGCCATGTTGGGGAAAGGCTACAATCTCGCAGGGAAAGGCGGGGTGACGGGCTAATGCCGCCTGCAGATGCTCCAGACTTTGCAGGCCGCTGACCGGATCGATATTGCAATGGCTGCGGGCGCGGGTGGTGCCTTTGGCGTGCAGCAGAGCGATCAACCCTTCGGCGCGCGCCTGAGAGTGCGGCAGCAGTTGCGGAATCAGCACCTGTTCACGCGCAATCATGTCCATGATAGTTTTGCCCTGACGGGGACGCGGAGCCTGCCACGGGCCGCCGTAGAAGGTTTTATCAAGGTGGATATGCATATCCTGGGTGGCGGGCAGCAGCAGGGCATCCTGTGCATCCCACGACGGCAGGGTGCTGTCACCCTGACCCGCGGGTGTCAGCTGGTCAATTTTACCGTCGCGCACGCTGATGTCGTAACGCCCGGTCCGGGTCGCAACGATCTCATCATCCTCACGGATAAAGCCCTCCTCCAGCCGCACATTGCGCAGCAGATAGTGATCCTGCCGGGGCAGGGCGGTGGGCTGGTCGGGATTAGTGGAGGACAAAGGTGATGGCGTGGCGGCACTGGCCTGGCCGAGACCGGCGGCCAGCAAGCCGCCTGCGGCGGTCCAGCGGACGCTCTGCCCAAGGAAATCACGACGGCTCGGCGAAGAGGAAATAGGCATCAGAGGCTCCTGCAAAGTGAACAAGGTTTTAATCTGACAAACGACGCTCCACCCTGCTGCGTTATTTTCCACTGACGACTATTCGATATCTCACTGCCAGCGCAGCTGGCTGAAGGTTGCCAGGGATTCCGCCAGCTCGCGCTGCAGCGGATCCTGCGGATGACGACAGAACAGCGCCAGTTCGAAGGTATCAATCACCGGCAGACCCTGTTCCGGGCCCAGTACCCGATGTTGCGGCAGGCGGCAGCTGGCGGGCAGTAACGTCAGCCCCAGACCCTGCGCACTGGCGGCGGCCAGCGCGACCAGGCTGGCGCTGCTGTAACTAATGCGCCAGCTACGGCCCAGTGCGTCGAGCGTCTGACACACCTCATCGCGATAGAGCCCCTGCTGGGGAAACAGCACCAGCGGTACCGGCGTCTGCTCAAAGCAGGGCCACTCTGCGCTATCGAACCACAGCAGGGGTTCAGGACGCGACGCCAGCGGACGCTCGCCAGCGGGCTGTTTAATCAGCATGATGTCGAGCTCTTCACGCTGCCAGGCGCGCCGCAGCTCCACCTGCATGCCGCTCATCACGTCCAGCCGAAGTTGCGGATGGTCGCGACTGAAGTGCGCCAGCAGACCGGCCGTGGGCGCGGCGAAATCTTCCGGCACGCCAAGACGCAGCACGCCGTCGCGCCACTGGTCACTCAGCACATCGTGCGCTTCCCCATTCAGGGCGATAATCCGCCGGGCGTAGCCTAAAAGCTTCTCGCCCTCTTCGGTGATCTGCACCTGATGCGAGGAGCGGTTCAGCAGCTCTTTGCCGACCATTTCCTCCAGCCGTCGCACCTGCTGGCTGACGGTGGACTGCGACAGGTGCACCCGGTCGGCGGCGCGGGTAAAGCTGGCGGTTTCGCACACCGCGACAAAGCTGAGCAGCTGTTGCGGAGTAAACATCGGCTGACGATTCATATTTCCACTACCTGGCAGAGTAATATTTCATTTCCAGATAGTAACGACTGCTGCCAGGCTGGCAACTTTTAACTGTGTGGATCTCAGATGAAGAGAGAGAACAACCTGCTGCTGGCGGCGCTGGTGCTGGCCGGGCTCAATATGCGACCGCTGATGACCTCGGTCAGTCCGTTACTCGGCGAGCTGCGGCAGAGCATCGGTCTGTCGCCGCTGGCGGCATCGCTGTTGCCTGCGGTGCCGATGATGATGATGGGTGCCATTGCGTTAGTCAGCGCCCCGCTGATGCAGCGCTTTGCGGTGCGTAAACTGCTGCTGGGGGGCCTGTTGCTGTTGCTGCTGGCGCTGGTGAGTCGGCTGTTTGTGGCTGACGGAGGCTGGCTGGTGCTGAGTACTGTGCCGGGAGGGGCGGGCATTGGCATTGTGCAGATGGCGATGCCGGGATTGATCCGTCAGCGCTTTGGCAGCCGCAGTGCCGGCGTGACCGGACTGTGGGCAGCGGCGCTGATGGGCGGCGGTGGGATTGGCGCGGCGATCTCGCCGTGGCTGAATGGGCAGCTTGGCTGGCAGGGCGCACTGAGCAGCTGGGCGCTGCCGGTGGTGCTGGCCCTCCTGCTCTGGCTGTTTATCACCACCCCACGTGCAACCCGGACAGAGGCCGCCGCTCTGCCTTCGCTGTGGCGGAAAACCCGCGCCTGGACGCTGGCGTTGAGCTTCGGTCTGGTGAACGGCGGATATGCCATCTGTGTCGCCTGGCTGCCCGATTTTTATCATCAACTCGGCTGGAGCGCACAGGCGGGCGGGTCACTGCTTGGCATGATGATCGGCTGTCAGGTCACGGGTGCGCTGCTGCTGCCCTTGCTGGCGCGGGGCCGCGATCGCCGTCCGCTGCTGCTGCTGACACTGGCGATGCAGTTCAGCGGCATGCTCGGTTTCCTGTTTGCGCCACAACTGGCACCGTGGCTCTGGGCGGGGGTTGCGGGCTTCGGGCTGGGCGGGGCATTTCCGCTGGCGCTGGTGCTGGCGCTGGATCATCTGGAGCAGCCGCAGGCTGGCGCGAGGCTGGTGGCTTTTATGCAGGGCGTCGGCTTTATTATCGCAGGCAGCATGCCGTTTATCGCCGGGCAGTTGCATGCGCTCACCGGTCACTTCACCAGCGTCTGGTTATTGCAGGCGGCGGTCACGCTGCTGTTAATCGTGCTTAATCTGCGTTTCCATCCGCGCAGCTATCAGCACGCCTTTCCTGAGGTGAATCGCTGATTTTGGTCCGACCAATCCCGGCAATATTTTTCTCTGGTTCACACTCCGGGAAAATTCGCGCATCTTCTGTTGCCACAGGTTAACAATGCGTTAACTATCTGTTGCCATAAGCCCCGACAGAGCGGTTTGGTCTGACCAATTCGGGGCAGATGGCACCAGCGCTGCGGCTGCGTGCCACGTCACCTTTTCCTCTGGAGATACTGGCATGCAGATCTGGCAACAAAACTACGATCCGCTGGGTAATATCTGGCTTTCAAGCCTGATCGCACTGATCCCGATTCTCTTTTTCTTCTTTGCGCTGATTAAGCTGAAAATGAAAGGCTACCTGGCGGCCACCACCACCGTGGTGCTGGCGCTGCTGGTGGCGCTGTTTCTCTATCAGATGCCGGTTGCACAGGCGCTGGCCGCCGTGGTGTATGGCTTTCTCTATGGGTTGTGGCCGATTGCCTGGATTATTGTCGCCGCGGTGTTCGTCTACAAGATCTCAGTCAAAACCGGCCAGTTCGACATTATTCGCGCCTCTATCCTGTCGATTACTCCCGATCAGCGTCTGCAGATGCTGATTGTCGGCTTCTCGTTCGGGGCGTTTCTGGAGGGGGCTGCGGGCTTTGGTGCGCCGGTGGCGATTACCGCCGCGCTGCTGGTGGGACTCGGCTTTAATCCGCTCTACGCCGCCGGGCTCTGCCTGATTGTGAACACCGCGCCGGTGGCCTTTGGCGCGATGGGCATCCCGATTATTGTGGCGGGGCAGGTGACCGGGCTGGACAGTTTTGCCATCGGCCAGATGGCCGGACGCCAGCTGCCGCTGCTGACCCTGATTGTGCTGTTCTGGATTATGGCGATCATGGATGGCTGGCGCGGAGTGAAAGAGACCTGGCCGGCGGTGGTCGTGGCAGGGGGATCGTTTGCCATTGCCCAGTTCCTCAGCTCCAACTTCCTGGGTCCGGAGCTGCCCGATATTATCTCGTCGCTCGCCTCGCTGATTTCGCTGACGCTGTTCCTGCGGGTCTGGAAGCCGGTTCGCATCTTCCGCTTTGCCGATGCAGAGGCGAAACAGGGCGATCCGTTGCTGCCACCGCAGAAGTATCGGCTGGGGCAGGTGATCCGCGCCTGGATGCCGTTCCTGTTTCTTACCGCCACCGTCACGCTCTGGAGTATCCCGCCGTTTAAAGCGCTGTTCGCCAAAGGCGGCGCGCTCTATGAGTGGGTGCTGGCTATGCCGGTGCCGATGCTGAATGAGCTGGTGGCGCGGATGCCGCCCGTGGTCGGCACTGCAACCCCTTATCCGGCCATCTTTAAGCTGGATCTGGTGTCCGCCACCGGCACCGCCATTTTAATTGCGGCGATCATGGCGATGATTTTCCTGCGCATGAAGCCAAAGGCAGCATTGCAGACTTTTGGTGAAACGCTGAAAGAGCTGGCGCTGCCGATCTACTCTATCGGGATGGTACTGGCCTTTGCCTTTATCTCGAATTACTCCGGGCTGTCTGCGACGCTGGCACTGGCGCTGGCGCACACCGGCCACGCTTTTACCTTCTTCTCACCGTTCCTGGGCTGGCTGGGCGTCTTCCTGACCGGATCAGACACCTCATCGAATGCGCTGTTTGCTGCTTTACAGGCCACGACCGCGCAGCAGATTGGCGTCTCCGATATTCTGCTGGTGGCGGCCAACACCACCGGTGGCGTGACCGGTAAGATGATCTCGCCGCAGTCGATCGCTATCGCCTGTGCGGCGGTCGGGCTGGTGGGTAAAGAGTCCGACCTGTTCCGGTTTACCGTTAAACACAGCCTGATTTTCACCTGTATGGTCGGTGTGATAACCACGCTTCAGGCCTACGTCTTCCCCTGGATGATCCCATGAGCAGCAATGCCGATCCGCTGGTGACGCGCCTGCGGGCCTATATCACCGAACATCAGCTCGAGCCGGGCATGCGCCTGCCCGCCGAGCGGCAGCTCTCTGCGGAGCTTGGCGTCTCGCGCTCCTCGCTGCGTGAAGCCATACAACAGTTGATCAGCAACGGCATGCTGATTAGCCGACGCGGCGGCGGCACCTGGATCCGTCAGCAGCTGGCGCCCTGGTCGGAACAGCGCATCGTCGAGCCGATTCGCCAGCTACTGCGCGACGATCCCGACTACCGCTACGACATTCTGGAAGCGCGCCATGCCATCGAGGCCAGCACCGCCTGGCACGCCGCACTGCGCGCCACCGACGCCGACAAAGAGAAGCTGCAGTACGCTTTCGACGCCACCCTGAAGCTGAAAGAGAGTGACGATCCCGATCTCGCCGCCCAGGCGGATGTGCGCTTCCATCTGGCGATTGCTGAGGCGTCGCACAACGTAGTGCTGTTGCAGACCATGCGTGGTTTTTTTGAGCTGCTGCAATCGTCGGTGATGCAGAGCCGTCAGCGCATGTATACCCAGCCCGCGATTTTCGCCCGCCTGACTGAACAGCATCAGGCGCTGCTCGATGCGATCCTCACTGGCGATGCCGACGCTGCGCGCCAGGCGGCGATGCAGCATCTGGGATTCGTGCACACCACCATGAAAAGCCTGCATGAAGATGAAGCGCGTCAGGCGCGCATCACCCGCTTACCGGATAACGACACACGCAACCCAAAGGAATCTGACTGATGATTATCTCCGCTGCCAGTGACTATCGCGCGGCCGCGCAACGTATCCTGCCGCCGTTCCTGTTTCACTATCTTGATGGCGGTGCCTATGCCGAGCACACCCTGCGTCGCAACGTAGAGGATCTCTCGGATGTGGCGCTGCGCCAGCGCATTCTGAAAAACATGTCGGAACTGAGTCTTGAAACCAAACTGTTCAATGAAACCCTGTCGATGCCGGTTGCGCTGGCACCGGTCGGCCTGTGCGGCATGTATGCCCGCCGGGGTGAAGTACAGGCGGCGCGCGCGGCAGACCTGAAAGGCATTCCGTTTACCCTGTCGACCGTCTCGGTCTGCCCGATCGAAGAGGTGGCCCCGCAGATTAAGCGTCCCATGTGGTTCCAGCTCTATGTGCTGCGCGACCGCGGCTTTATGCGCAATGCGCTGGAGCGCGCCAAAGCCGCCGGTTGCTCTACGCTGGTGTTTACCGTGGATATGCCCACGCCGGGCGCGCGCTATCGCGATGCGCACTCCGGTATGAGCGGCAATCACGCGGCGCTGCGTCGTTACTTGCAGGCGGTCACCCATCCACAGTGGGCGCTGGATGTGGGTCTGCAGGGGCGTCCTCACGATCTGGGGAATATCTCCACGTATCTGGGCAAGCCTACCGGGCTGGAAGATTACATCGGCTGGCTGGCGAATAATTTCGATCCCTCTATCTCGTGGCGCGATCTGGAGTGGATCCGCGAGTTCTGGGATGGACCGATGGTGATCAAGGGCATTCTCGATCCGGAAGATGCGCGTGATGCGGTGCGCTTTGGCGCCGATGGCATCGTGGTCTCTAATCACGGCGGACGCCAGCTGGATGGCGTGCTCTCCTCGGCGCGAGCGCTACCGGCCATTGCCGATGCGGTAAAAGGTGACATCGCCATTCTGGCGGACAGTGGCATTCGCAACGGGCTGGATGTGGTGCGGATGATTGCGCTGGGCGCAGACAGCGTGCTGCTGGGACGGGCATTTATCTATGCGCTGGCAACCCACGGTCAGCGCGGCGTAGAAAACCTGCTGACGCTGATTGAAAAAGAGATGCGCGTTGCCATGACCCTGACCGGCGCGAAGTCGATCGGTGAAATTACCCGCGATTCGCTGGTGCAGGCGGAAGCGTTACTGGCACCGCAGAGCACACCGCCACGTCCCCGCGCGGTGAGTTGAGCCTGCGAAAATGAATGTATTGTCTATACTTAGCTTCTTTACCAACAGGAGGAACGACATGACCATTCATAAGAAAGGTTCGGCGCATTGGGAAGGCGATATCAAAGGCAAAGGCACCGTCAGCACCGAGAGCGGCGTACTAAGCCAGCAGCCTTATGGCTTTAACACCCGTTTTGAAGGCGGCAAAGGCACCAACCCGGAAGAACTGATTGGTGCAGCGCATGCAGCCTGTTTCTCCATGGCGCTGTCGCTGATGCTGGGCAATGCGGGTCATCCGCCGGAAAGCATTGATACCACGGCCGACGTGTCGCTGGACAAAAAAGGCGACGGCTTTGCCATCACCAAAGTGGCACTGACCAGCACCATCTCTCTGCCAGGCATTGATGAGTCGACCTTCGATGAGATCATCAATAAAGCCAAAGCGGGCTGCCCGGTTTCTCAGGTACTGAACGCGGAAATTACGCTGGATTACACCCTGAACAACTGATGCCGGTAACGGGTCGCCTTTTGGCGGCCCGGGCGTTATGCTATGCCTCACCGGTCCTGTTGCTGACCGGAACAGATGCGCCTTCTGGCGCATCTTCGCTTTCTGACCAGAGGAAACTGAGGTGACGAGATACCGGGCAGCCAAAAAGTACTGGAAGATGGTGCTGGTTCTGTTGTGCATCTGTGGCGCGCTGCTGCTGATTCGCTGGGCTGCCATGATCTGGGCCTGAACAGATGAAGGGGATTGGCCGCCACACGCTGGGCATATTATTAATGGTGATTATTGTGCTGGAAGCGGTTCACTATCTGCTTACTGCCTCATGGCTGCCGTGGCGATAAACGCGCTCAGACAAAGGCATCCTCGCGCCTTTTAGACCGCACATCGCTGCGCGCAATGCGATAAGCCTTGCGCGGATCGCCTACCACAAACTCAAAGGTTGGCGTGTAGTAAAATGGCAGCCAGCCGCCATAGCTGCTCTCCCACTCCCAACGGACGGGGCAGGGCCACAGAATGCCATCATACAAAAGATAGTAAACCCAGCGTCCACCAGGACGACGGGGGCGTGATGTTTTCATGGGATTCACAACGATAATGGTTAACAACAGCTTATATTTTGTACGCTAAAGCGTCAGCTTGCAACGTTACAGCCCTGCTTTATTGAACCTGGCCCTGAATTAGCGATGTACTTCACCGCACAGCAGTACCACATTCGGTCTGACTTTATGAATGCGGTTCGCCATCGTTTCACAGTCGACCTTCGTCGGATAGATGCGCTCTGATACCGGCAGCGCCTCGCAGGCATCGTAGCCGCATGCGCTCACTAACAACACAAATCCTATCAACATAGATCCTCTCCTTTACACGGTCTGGTGGTCCGGACTGTGGTGCTTTTTATCCCTTTTTAACATCCAGTATAGACAAACGTGCCGGGGCGGCATTGTCAGTGTGAGCTATGGTCCGCCAGCCAGGGTGTGATGCGGCGGCCTGTAAGGTGTGTCAGAAGGGGCGGGCCTGGCGCTAGCCTGCGAAATACCAGGCGGGCAGCAGCGCAATCAGGTTATTCAGCGTGTGCAGGAAGATGGGCAGCGCCAGACTGTTACTCCGCAGCCGGGCGTAACAGAGCAGTAGCGAAAACAGCGTCAGGGCGATAAGGGTCTGCCAGTGCACATACTGCGTATGCATCACCGCAAACAGCAGTGAGGTCAGCAGCATACAGGCAAAGCGGCTCCGTGGCGCCCACAGCAGAAAGCCCTGCAACAGAAAACCGCGGAACAGCACCTCTTCAAACACCGGTGCGAGCAGCACGGCGGTGAGCAGCAGAATTAGCAGCGAATTGCGTCCCTGTTGGGCCTGCATCACCAGCCATCCTTCCGGCTGCATGAACTGCATCTGTGCGGCCATCAGAACAAATAGCGCGCCAGTAAACAGCAGAGTTTGCAGCGTGCAGAGTTCACCCAGCGGCAGGTCGGTGCGGCGCTGGCAGTAAAAGCGGTAAAGCGGATAGATAACAGCAAATTCAAACAGGCAGAGCACCGGCACCAGCAGGCCGTCATTACGCAGCACGCTGTAATTAGGGAACAGCGTGATCAGCATGGTAACCAGGTAATAGACCACAAAGCTGCCGACGTAGAACAGCGTCAGTGTCACTCTGTCGGAATTGGTATTCATAGGCGACTCTGCCAGCGAAGGTTAGCGCATAGTAGCAATGCACCAGATCGCTGTCGAGTCAGCCTGTAACACAATATTTAAGCGCAAAATGTTTACCGCAGACTAAACACCCGCGCGCGTGAGCCGATAACTGAGGAAACTAATCTGGTCAGCACTGCATGTTGTATTGCAGGCCCGTCATCTCAAACTCTGACTGTGTAGTGAGCACTCTTAATGACTTCTAACCCTCCGGCGCCACCCTCGCCTCCATTCAGTCATGCCGCTGAAGACCGCACTGTCCGCTTTACGCGGCGCAGCCTGCGCACGCTTTCGCTGCTGCTGTTTGGCGTGCTGGTGCTCTCGATGCTGATGGTGCTGACGATTGCGCAGCGGCAAAACAGCGTATCGGTTGAGCATGACCAGTTGCTGATGCAGCAGGCGTGGAAAAATCGTCAGGAGGCGATGGTCACGGATATCCGGGATTATGCGTTCTGGGGCGAAGCCTGGCGCAATCTCCATGTCAGGGTCAACAAAGTCTGGGCTTATGACGAAGAGAACTTTGGTCCGGGCCTCTACGAAGAGTATCACTATGAGGGCGTATTCGTGGTCGACGGCAACGGTCACACCACGTACAGCGTCATTAATGGGCAGCTGGTGGATACGCCGCTGGAAGCCTGGCTGGGAAAAGAGGCTCCAGCGCTGATTGCGGCGGCACGTCAGCGCAACGACGCGGCGATAACCCGTGATGCGCTGATTAATCATCTGCCCGCCATTGTGGTTGCCGCCCCCATCGGCAGCGGCAAACTGACGAATATGCCGCCGATGGCGGGGCCAGCGTCAGTCATGGTGTTTGTGAATCTTTTCACCCCTGCCAAATTACAGGCGCTGGGCGCCACGCTGGATGTGCGCGAACTGCGCCTGCCCGTCAGTGCAGGGGATGCCCTGCGTGAACCGCGGATGGTGCAACCATTACCCGGCGGCGATCTGATTGTGCTGCGCTGGACGCCAAAGATGCCTGGCATGGGCCTGGTCTGGTTTCTGTTGCCACTGCTGATGCTCATGGCGATCATCATTGGCATAATCACCCATCGCGTCAGCCGCCATGCGCTCTCTAATGCGATTCTCTCTGACCGGCGCTTTGCCCTGCTGGCGATCAGTCAGCAGGAGCTGGCCAACAGTGAAGCGCGGTTTCGCGATCTCGCTGAGGCAGCGTCAGACTGGATCTGGGAAACGGACGAAGAGGGTCGCCTCATCTACCTGTCAGCGCGCTTTCAAACCGTGACCGGCCACGATATTACACACTGGCTGGGCCGTCACATCGATCACCTGCTGACGCATCCCAGCCATTCGCTGGTCGCCTGGCTGCAGCGTCAGGAGGAGGAGGGGCAACGGATGCCACTGCGCTGTCAGTTTATGTCGGCGCACGGCAACCGCCGTATCGGCCAGCTGGTCGCGAAAACAATCTGGCATGAGGCGCGACGTATCGGGTTTCGCGGCACGGTGTCGGACATCACTCAGAGCATGGAAGCCGAGGCGCGCATTCATTTTTTGTCGCGTCATGACGTCTTAACCGGCCTGTCGAACCGCGTACAGCTGCAGGAGTTTCTGACGCTACACCTTGAGCTGCCTGATGGCGCTGCGCCGCTGACGCTGATTACCCTCGATCTCGATCAGTTCAGGCCGATTAATGAAACCTGGGGCCATGCGGCGGGCGATGAAGTGCTGAGCCAGATAGCGCAGCGTCTGAAGCGCTGTATCGGCCCGCAGGAGCTGGTGGCGCGGCTGAGTGGCGATGAGTTTGTGCTGGTATTGCGTGAAACGAACCGTGAGCGGGTCGATCAGCGTTGTGCTCAGCTGGTGCATGAGGTTCAGCAGCCCATCAGCACCGGCCAGCATGTCCACTATCTCACCGTCAGCATGGGGATTGCCTGTGTACCGCAGGATGCCAGCCATCCGGAAGCGCTGCTGCAAATGGCTGATATCGCGCTGAATGAAGCGCGCGAAGCGGGACGCAATCAGTGGGTCTGGTATGCCAATGAGATGGCCAGTCAGCGTGAGGATAAGCGTGAAATGGCGCGGCGGATTGAGAAAGCGCTGAAGAACAATGAATTTCGCCTGCACTACCAGCCCCGCTATCAACTGCTGACGGGTCAGCTGGCAGGTGCTGAGGCGCTGATTCGCTGGCAGATTGCGCCGGATGAGTGGATTACCCCCGATCACTTTATTCCGCTGGCGGAAGAGAGCGGTCTCATCGCCACCATCAGTGACTGGGTGTTGATGCGGGCGTGTGAGGATGCGCTGGGGTGGGGGGGCGATCGCTATGTTTCGGTTAATATTTCGCCCATGGAGTTCCGCACCAGCGATTTAGTGCAGCGGGTTGCAGATGTGCTGGCGAAAAGTGGCCTGCCGGCTACCCGGCTGGAGCTGGAGATCACGGAGAACGTGACCTTTGAACATCCGCAGCATGCGCTGGAGGTGATGCAGGGTTTACGGTCACTCGGGGTAAGGTTAACCGTTGATGATTTCGGCACCGGCTATGCGGCCCTGGGCTACCTGAAGACCTTCCCGTTTAATGGGCTGAAGATCGATCGCTCCTGGATGAAAGATTTCCCGGAGTCGCAGCAGGCACAATCGGTGGTCGCGGGGATTATTGCGCTGGCACGCGCCTTTGCCCTGACAATTACGGCTGAGGGGATTGAAACAGAAGCGCAACTGAACCAGCTAAAACAGCTCTCGTGCGAAGAGGGGCAAGGCTACTTCCTCGGTCGACCGATGCCGCTGGCTGCATTCAGTACGCTTCTGGAAAGAACCGCGCAGAACCAGGCTGAACCCATTTAACGGACTTTGACCGCCACGGCGGTCATCAGCATTGCGCAGACGACAAAAATAATCAGTTCCATCATGACCTCCACAGGGCTAAGACTATTCTTAATATTGTAGTGATCCGCTGTGCTTTTTTTAGGCAATGAGTGCGATTAATCTTAAAAGATAAGCTGTGCGGCGACCCGTTTAATGCTGCTGTAACAACTTTACTTTTTAGGGGTTCAGGTCAGCAGGTGCGCTTTGCTACTCTTGGGGCAGGGTTTTACACGTCCAACAGGAGAATAAACGTGAAATTTTATGGAAAAGGGCTGCTGGTAGTGGGACTGTTTGCATTAACCGCCTGTCAATCTGCCTCTAAGCCCGATACCGCCAGTGTGGCGCAGGATCCCGAAGCTGACCGCTGCGGTGCCTCTCAGTTTCAGAATTATGTCGGTAAACCGTTAACCGCGCTGCAGGGTCAGCACTTCGAACAGAAGGTACGCGCCATCCCCTATAATTCTGCCGTCACCATGGACTTCAACCTTAACCGGCTGAACTTCCTGGCTGACAAAAATGGCAATATCAGCTCAGTTTATTGTGGTTAACGGCAAAGATGTCATAGGTTTGTCATAACGGCAGGCGAGGATAGCAGCGCGTTTAAGAAACTTCCTCGTCACACAATAGATAGTGCTCGTCTTGTTTATTCCCGCCCCGGCGGGAATTTTTTTAGCGGCTTCGGGCCGTAACAGGAGCAGAGAAGATGAAACGCATAATCGGGGCACTTCTGCCCGCATTGTTACTCAGCTGCACACTGGCGCAGGCTTCCAGTGAAGAGGCCTGGCAAAAGAGCCGTCAGGTGATGGTGCAGGCCTGCATTAACGCCAGTCATCTGAGCAAAGTAAAGGTGCTGGGCGAGGCGATCGAGTATGACGACAATACGGGCTACAGCGCACTGTTGCTGGAGGGACGTTATCCCCAGCCGCAGATGAAAAATAAGCGTGGACGGGAGCTGTGCCTGTTTCAGCGCAGCAGCGGACGAGCCAGCATCAGCGAAGCGGATAAATTGCGCTGGGTGAAGTAGGTGGTGGGTTTACGCCTCCGGCTGCGTGTCGATCAACTGCGCCAGCAGGGTGCGATAACGCTGCAACTGCGTCTCGTCGCCTTCCACTTCCAGTTTATCGATCACCCGCGCAATAAGGGCTTTATTGGTGGCGGGTTCTCCCGCTTCCATTATTTCACGCAGAATCACCGCCAGCAGATCGGACTCAGGCGGTATCCGCCAGTCCGGGCTGTTAAAATAGTCGCTGATAGCACGGCTGGCGCTGTCAGGTTGTACTCTCATTACCCACCTCCGCTAAAACAAGACCCCCCTCCCTTACACCTGAGCATAAGGGCGTTTAACCATGAAATAAGCTGGTTCGCCTCAGCGTAGCCGGACGGTCTGCACCGTTTTTTGCGGAGGATGTCGCGCCGATTAAAAAGATTGCTATACCGCCGCGGCTGGCGGTTTTTTAAACATAGAAGCGGGGTGAAGAGTTGTCAGTAACAGAATGACATATTTTTCTATATTGACGGGGCGGGTCAGGGAAGATTGCGTCCGGCCAGACCATTGCCCGCGTGCTTCGCGCTAAAAACCCGGCGGGCTGGAAAATTTGCGCCGGTGATTGCGCTGAATCAAAGAGGAATCCGGTCTTTTGCCATTTGTGCCATGTTTTGTCGGTCACGCTGAGAATAGCCGCGTTAGACTGAGCATTCCCTCTCTTTAAAATATCTGCTCATGCCACGCACTATAGAACCCTGGAAGATAAACCTGATCTCGGTCTGGTTTGGCTGCTTTTTTACCGGCCTGGCCATCAGCCAGATCATCCCGTTTCTGCCGCTCTACCTTGAGCAGCTTGGCGTAACCGGTGGCGAATCACTGAGCCTCTGGTCGGGTCTTACCTTCAGTATCACCTTTGTGGTTTCGGCGGTCGTAGCCCCGCTGTGGGGCAGTCTTGCCGATCGCAAAGGCCGTAAGCTGATGCTGCTGCGCGCCGCTTTTGGCATGGGCGTGGTAATTCTGCTACAGGCTTTTGTCACCGAAGCCTGGCAGTTGCTGCTGCTGCGTGCCCTGATGGGGCTGACCTCCGGATATATTCCCAACGCCATGGCGCTGGTGGCCGCTCAGGTGCCGCGTGAACGCAGCGGCTGGGCGCTGAGCTGTGTCTCAACCGGTCAGATTGGCGGGGTGATTCTGGGGCCGATGCTGGGCGGGCTGCTGGCAGACTGGGTCGGTTTGCGTACGGTGTTTATTGTCACCGCAGCGCTGCTGATGGTCAGCTTTCTGGTGACGCTGTTCCTGATCAAGGAGACCGGTTACACCCCGGTGAGTAAAAAGGAGAAGCTCAGCGGACGCGAGGTTTTCCGCTCGCTGGATAATCCAAAACTGATGCTCTGCCTCTTTTTCACCACCATGGTGATCCAGATGTGCAACGGATCGGTGAACCCGATCCTGACGCTCTTTGTGCGGGAACTGGCACCCACCGCTGAGAATATCGCTTTTCTTAGCGGGGTCATTGCCGCGCTGCCTGGCGTCTCTGCACTGCTGGCCGCGCCTCGTCTGGGACGACTCGGCGATCGCATCGGTACGCAGCGTATCCTGCTGGCAACGATGGTCATCTCGCTGCTGCTGTTTATCGCCATGTCGTTTGTCACCAGCACGACACAGCTGGGGGTATTACGTTTTCTGCTGGGCTTTGCCGATGGCGCGATGATGCCCGCGGTGCAGACGCTGCTGGTGCGTCACTCGCGTGACAACATCACCGGCCGGATCTTCGGCTATAACCAGTCCTTTATGTATCTCGGCAATGTCGCGGGTCCGCTGCTGGGCGCCGCGGTGTCGGCGGTGGCCGGTTTCCGCTGGGTCTTTTTTGCCACCGCCGTGGTCGTGCTGATTAACGTGCTTTTTCTGAAGCGCTTTTACCGGCGTCCGAAGACAGCGCTGCCCGCGTCGGCTGACAAATCGTCAGTTCAGCCTGCCAGCGCTGCTGAGTCAGTAAAAACTCAGGACTGACGCTGGGGCTCCAGGAGTCATCGCCGCCGACACCCATGTGGCAGGCATCCAGATGCAGCCAGCAGCCCGCTTCCGGACGCAGATGGTGGCGGTGTGATGCCTCCCGCAACTGCTCCAGGCTGAAACGGCTCAGTGAGAAAGCGAAATCGCCGCTGACCTGCCAGCTGCCGCTGTCGAGCTGACGGGTGCCGCAGCGCAGACCGTTCTCACCCGGGAAAACATAAGGCGTTGAGAGCTGATCCAGCGGCAGCTCCCAGCGGGAAAACTGCGCGGCCAGCTGGCGATCGGGATAGTTTTCATGCGGACCCAGGCCGAGCCAGCTCACCTGTAGTGGTATCTGCGTCAGCTCACAGCGTAATCCGATGCGCGCGGGCGGGGGCAATCCGCGTGACTGCTCAACGGAAAGCTGCAACTGCAACTCACCCTGCGCATTGATCAGATAACGTTTACGGCTGATAAAGGCGATATGGCCATTGGCGAGCCAGCTGTGCAGCGTCTCAATCTGCACCGCCTGTGGCAACGTATTCGCCGTCATCGACACCAGCTGGCTGCTCATCTGGTCATAACCCGCTGCTTTCCAGCGCTCGACCCAGGCATTGGGATCAACCCGTTCCGCTTCGCTGGTACCGATGTCATTGTCGAGCGGCGCGCGAATAAAGCAGTCCTGAAGCGGTGAAAGCAGCGTGGGCTGTTCATCCACAAACCACTGCGTCAGTTCGCCGCTGTGGCGTGAAAAATGCCAGCGTTGCTGCTGATGGGTGATGACAATCTCACGGGTATCATCGTGCAGGCCCGGTGCGTCGCCACTTTCCGGTTTTGATGGCAGCGCCAGCGACGAGGGCAGCGCCCATTGATGCCAGGCGACACGCCAGCCAGCGGTGCTCCATTGGGTCGGTTGAATCTGATGAACCGCGACGTTCAGCCAGCATTCGCCCTGTAATGCTGGCGGTGACGGCAGCGTGATCCGCTGCTGGCCCTGTGGAACGATATCCAGCGGCACTTCTCCTTCCGTTACTACACGACCCGCCTGTTCGATGCGCCAGCGCAGCACTTCGTTGTCACTGTGGCGGAACAAATAGTCGCTGCTGACCGTAAAGCTCAGCGGATCGCCGGGATCGACGTCAAACTGCCAGAACTGCTGGGCGCACTGCGCCTCATAAAGCGCCGGATGCGGCGTGCGATCGGCAAATACCAGCCCGTTCATACAGAACTGACGATCGTTGGGTTTATCGCCAAAATCGCCGCCGTAGGCCTGCCAGGGTTCGCCCTGATCGTCATAGCGGGTCAGGCTCTGATCAACCCAGTCCCAGACGAAGCCGCCCTGCAGACGCGGAAACTGGCGGAAGGCCTGCCAGTACTTAGCAAAACCGCCAAAGCTGTTGCCCATGGCATGCGCGTACTCACACAGGATCAGCGGACGCGTCTCACCCGGCAGACCGATCCACTTTTTCAGCGACCATTTCGGCACCGCCGGGAAGGGCTGATCTTCATCAACCCTGGCATACATCGGGCAGATGATATCGGTAGCAGCGGTATCCGCACCGCCGCCTTCATACTGAACCGGACGGGTTGGATCGCTGCTTTTTACCCAGCGGTAGAGCGCATCGTGTGTGGCACCATGTCCTGACTCATTGCCCAGCGACCAGATAATAATGCTGCAGTGATTACGATCGCGCTGCACCATGCGCGTCACGCGTTCGCTATAGGCGGCAAACCAGCGGGGATCATCGGAGAGCCGGTTCATCGGCTGCATGCCGTGGGTTTCGATATTGGCCTCATCCACCACATAAAGCCCATACTGATCGCACAACCGGTACCAGAGCGGATGATTAGGATAGTGTGAACAGCGCACCGCATTAAAATTGTGCTGCTTCATCAGCTCGATGTCGCGGCGCATCGTCGCCTCATCCACCACCTGACCGCGCTCCGGATGATGTTCATGACGGTTGGTGCCGCGGATCAGCAGCGGCTTGCCGTTCAGACAGAGCAGTCCGTTGTCGATGGTGACCTGACGGAAGCCGACATCATAGGCTTCCACCTCGATCAGCTGCTGATTCTCATCCAGCAGCGCCAGCGTGGCGCGATAGAGGTGGGGTGTTTCGGCACTCCACAGCGCAGGCTGTTCCACCGGCAGGCTGAGCAGGGCGCGTTCGGGATAGTGACCCCGCTCGTCAATAATGGCACTGCCCAGCGGCTGCTGACATTGAGCAATCTGCTGGTCACCCTGCCACAGCGTCAGGCGCAGCTGATAGCGCGAGCTGACGTCAGCTGGCAGAGCAACACGGACCCGGGCACGCAATTCGGCACGGTAAAACTCCGGGCTGAGCCGGGTTTCCAGCTGAACATCTGCCAGATGCACCTGCGGTTTATGCATTAACGTGACATCACGGAAAATACCGCTCATTCGCCACATATCCTGATCTTCCAGATAACTGCCGTCGCTCCAGCGCAGCACCATTACTGCCAGCCGGTTTTTGCCCGGCCGCAGATAAGGCGTCAGGTCGAATTCAGCGGGCAGACGACTGTCCTGAGAGTAGCCAATCCAGTGTCCGTTGCACCACAGGTGAAAGGCCGAGTTTACGCCGTCAAAAATGATGCGTGTCTGCCCATTATCCAGCCAGGCTGCGTCAGTGCTGAATGTGAGCGAGTAACATCCGGTTGGATTCTCTGTGGGTACCAGCGGAGGATTGACCGGAATCGGATACTGCACGTTGGTATAAATGGGGGCATCGAAGCCGTGCATCTGCCAGTTGGCCGGAACCGGAAGGGTCGTAGTGTCCGGCAGATCCTGCAGTAACCAGCTGGCCGGGACCGCTTCAGGCTGCGTAAAATAACGGAAACCCCACTCTCCGTTGAGGCTCTGCAGTGACGCTGAGGGGCTGTCATCCCGCGCGGCTGCTTCATCTCGCCAACTGGCGAATGGCGGGTGCGCATCCAGCCGATGCAGCGAGGTCACGACCGGATTTTCCCAGTCGCGCCGGGAGAGGATGTCACTGAAAGCAGCCTGAGAGAGAGTCATGTTTATATCCTGTAAATGTAATGCGCTCACAATGCGCAAAATTACGCCGCCTGTAAAGTGTTCACCCTCCCGATTTGCACAAATAATTTGTGCTGTAATCCAGCCGGGATGTTGAGATTGTGCCGCCTTAATGGTGGTAAATCGTTAAGCCTGGTCAGCAAAGATGAATAGTCGCCGGATGCGGAAGAATCTCACTTGTCGCCATGCAGGTGGCTCCATACACTCAGCCCGATTTCATCACCCTGAGGTAGATATGGTACGAATCTTTAAGCTGGCTGCCGTTGTGGCATTGGTTACTGCATTAAGCGGATGTATTTTCCCGCCTCCAGGCGGCGGTGGCGGTGGCTGGGGCGGACACGGCGGCGGACCAGGCCGCGGATTTGTCGAGCCTCGCTAAGCAAAAGACCGATTTCGGGCGGGCGAAACGTTTAACCATAGCGTTGATTGCAGGGAAAACGTTTCGCTCGCAAGGTTAGCCGGAATCGTCTGAGCAGACGGTGAGGAATGCGGGCTAACTCACTGAAAAAAGTAGCAGTTACCCTCTGTTTTTTTAACCAGCGTGGTGATAATTTCAGCTTTTCTCCACCGCTGAGATAACAGCATGAAAAACCTGATTGCTGAGTTGCTGGTAAAGCTGGCTTAAAAAGAGGCGACAGCCAAAGAGCAGATGGCGCAAATCGAAGCGCTGGAGATTGTTGTTACCGCGCTGGTTCGCAAGCTGGAGCCGCAACAACATCTGGCTATAACCACCAGTATTGAAACCGCAATAGACAATGTGGCCGATGCCGAAGATGAAAATGCGCAACTGCTGCGCAATTACATCGAAAAGTTACTCAGACATCCTCGTCAGTAACAATCCCAGTGCCAGACTGGAATGGGATCTTCACATCACTTTGACCTGAAACATTTTCCGCTTTGCTTATTCGCTGCCAGAATAACAAAGGACAATCCACTGTGGAGATAACAAGATGAAAGTCGGTTTAATGGCGATGATGATTGCGTGCCTGCTGGTCAGTGGACTGGCCGGTGCGGCGGAAAAGACCCCGCAGCAGGAGAAGATGACGATGTGTAACCAGCATGCTAAATCACAGGATCTTAAAGGGGATGCGCGCAAAACCTTTATGAGTGAATGCCTGAAAAAGGACAGCAAGCTGTCGCAGATGTCACCGCAGCAGATGAAAATGAAAAGCTGTAACGGCGAAGCTGGTGATAAAAAACTGGCGGGCGATGCGCGTAAAACCTTTATGAGCCAGTGCCTGAAAAAAAGCTGATTATCCCCACGGCCACGCAGGTGGCCGCTTCTCCTTCCCGCGCAATGCTGATTAAATTCCCTTATATAACAGCATGTTAAACTTCTGATAAGCATTCATCGCCAGGCTTCCCGGTTCTTTTGCCACACTTACTGTTTGTGGGGATTTGCGCAGCACTCTGTTTTGCCGCGCAGCACAAGACAAGAACCGTTAAAGGAGCCATGTCGTGAACTATCAATTTACCGTCGACCTGAACGATCTGCCCCAGCGCCAGCCGGTTAAAAAAACGCTCGGCGAGGTGGAAGTGTTGCTGATCCGCGAAGGCGACAATGTACGTGCTTATCAGGCGAAATGCCCGCACGCAGGCGCGCCGCTGGAGCAGGGCGCGATTTGCGGCGATCGGCTGGTCTGTCCTTGGCACAAAGCCGCGTTTAATCTGGCCAGTGGAAAAATGTGTGAACCGCTGGCGTTAGCCGATCTCAAACAGTATCCGCTGCGCATTGAAGAGGGCCGGGTGCTGGTGAATCCGAAAGCGATGTCCGCCGCGGCGCCGATTGGCAGTGGGGCAGAAGCACCGGTCTATGTGGTGCTCGGTGGTGGGGCGGCGGGCAGCGCGGCGCTGTGGCGTCTGCGCCATGAAGGCTTCAAAGGCCGCGTGATTCTGGTTGAGCGGGAAGCGGATGCGCCTTACGACCGCACCGCGCTGACCAAATTTGTGCCGTCGGGCAAAATGGATATCAGCGAGGTGCCGCAGCTGCTGAAAGCGGATGTGATGGATCACGTTGAACGACTTCAGGCTACCGTGAGCCGCCTGGATGCCCAGCAGCAACGGCTGATCTTCGAGGATGGCGAGGCGCTCGCCTTCGACAAACTGCTGATCGCCAGCGGCGCGACGCCAGTCCGCCCCGATTTGACGGGCAGCGATCTCGATGGGGTCCATCTGCTGCGCAGCAAAGCGCAGACCGATGAGCTGCTTCAGGCGGTAGATGCCAGCCATAAAATCGTGATTATCGGCAACAGTTTTATCGGCACCGAACTGGCGTCGGCGCTGCGTAATCGTGACATTGACGTGACGATAATCGCCCGACAGGCGTTGCCCTTTGCTAAACAGTTTGGCGATCAGATTGGCCGCTATTTCTATCAGCTGCATGAGCAGAACGGTGTGAAGTGGGTGCAGGGCGAGATCGAAGCCTTACAGGGCGACCAGCGGGTGAGTGGCGTGCAGCTCAAGGGCGGACGGTTGCTGGACGCGACGGTGGTGCTGTTTGCCACCGGGGTCGAACCGGCTACCGACTTTATCCACGATCTCCCGCTGGCAGAGGATGGCAGCCTGCAGGCGGATGAGCAGTTGCGGGTCGCTGACAATATCTGGGTGGCGGGAGATATCGCCACGTATCCGTCGGCGCAGGGGCCGCTGCGCATTGAACACTATCGCGTCGCGCATCAGCAGGGACAAACCGCCGCATGGAATATGCTGGACCAGACCGTCGCGTTTGATCGTGTGCCGTTCTTCTGGACTACGCAGTATGGCACCCGTTATGAGTATCTGGGCCATGCCAAAGAATGGGATTCATTCCAGCTGCTCGGCTCGCTGGAGGATAAAAAGTTTATGGCGTTTTATGGCCAGCAGGGGAGGCTGGCGGCAATCTGCTCATGCGGCATGTATACGCTGACCGCTGAGCTGGTGGAGCGGATGCAGCAGCCGATGACGTTTGCCGACGCGGTGGCGCTCTGTCAGGCGCACATCAGTTAAGCCGGTAGCAAGGCGGGCCAGCCAGCGTGGCGGGCCGCCTTGCGCAACAACACTCACTCTGTTAGCTGCGGCTCAGTTTCTCTGACTTCGCCATGCACTGCAGCATCGCTTCCATCACCGCCGAGCGCATGCCTTTCTCTTCCAGCACTTTCACCGCTTCGATGGTGGTGCCGCCTGGGGAGCAGACCATATCTTTGAGTTCAGCCGGATGTTTTCCGGTGGTCAGCACCATCTGCGCCGCCCCTTTCACCGCCTGAGCAGCAAACTGATAGGCCTGAGCGCGTGGCATGCCACCCAGTACGGCCGCATCGGCCATCGCTTCGATAAACATAAACACGTAGGCCGGCGCAGAACCGCTGACGCCGACCACGGAGTGAATCAGATATTCATCCACCACGGCCGCTTTGCCGAAGCTCTCAAAAATCGCTATCACCTCGTCGATTTCCGCCTGCTCAACCAGCACGTTGGGCGTGACCGAGGTCATGCCTTCGCTGACCAGCGAGGGAGTATTCGGCATCGCACGGACAATTTTACGATCGTAACCCAGCACCGATGAGAGCGAATCGAGCGTCACCCCAGCCGCAATCGACACCACCAGCGCCTCTTTTTTCAGGCTGCCTGTCAGCTCTTTTAAGATTTTCAGAATGACATTGGGTTTGACCGCGCCGAACAGGATGTCCACTTCACGCGCCAGCGCTTCAGCGCTCTCGGCTGCGTTGATGCCATACTGCTCTGCCATCGCCTGGTTGGTCTCTGCTTTGCGATCGTAAACGAAGATATCAGACGGGGCGATTTTGCCGCTGTTGACCAGTCCGCCGATAATGGCTTTCGCCATATTTCCCCCGCCGATAAACCCGATTTTCTTTGCCAGCATCGCCATCTCCTTAGGACATTATTCGTTTTTCTCAGTGAGCTAGCTTACTTCAGCCAGCCTGAATAACAAGTCAGCCGGGCGCAGGCTGGAAAGCACGCCGCAAATAAAATTTGCCATTTAGGGGGAACCCGGCAAGATCTTACTCTTCTCTGACTGTAAGGAATCATGATGTTTATCTGGGTCGATGCTGATGCCTGTCCGAATGTAATCAAAGAGGTGCTCTACCGCGCAGCCGACCGCACCGCAACTACCATCACTTTTGTGGCGAACCAGTTTCTGCGTGTGCCGCCCTCACCGTATCTGCGCACCCTGCAGGTGCCTGCCGGATTTGATGTGGCGGACAATGAGATCGTCAGACGTTGTCAGCCAGGCGATCTGGTGATCACCGCCGATATCCCGCTGGCAGCAGAGGTGATTGAGAAGGGTGCGGCGGCGCTGAATCCGCGCGGCGAGCGTTACTCACCGGCGACGATACGTGAACGCCTGACGATGCGGGATTTTATGGATACCCTGCGGTCAAGCGGCGTGCAGACCGGAGGCCCCGCGGCGATGAGTCCGCGTGACCGCCAGCAGTTTGCAAATGAGCTGGATAGCTGGCTCACCCAGCAGAAACGCTGAAGTTAAACGAAGCTGTCGTCGTCGTAATCGTTGCCGCCAAAATCATTGAGATCGCTGTTGTCGGCATAATTGCTGTCCCAGCCCGTATTCTGGTCGAGGAAGGCGTTGTCGTTACCGCCGTTAAAGGTATCGGCATTGTCATCGCCACCGTTGAAGGTGTTGAGATTGTCATTCACATCGGGCAGGGGTGGCTCATTGATGATATTCACAATCTCTTCCGGCTGTGAATGGTGGAACATGCTGGTCAGCATATCGGCCATCACCACACCGCCCGCCACACCCACAGCTGTCTGCAGTGCGCCGCCGAGGAAACCGGTGCCGCGTGGTGCAGGCGCTTGTGCAGGCGCATATTGCGGCTGAGCCGGTTGCTGTGGCGCACTGTTCCACGGTGACGATTGCTGTTGCTGCTGCACAGGCGGCTGCTGACGCGAACCGCTGCCAAACAGCCCGGACAGAAAGCCGCCGCTGCTCTGTGCAGGTTGCTGCTGCTGTTGCTGGGCCAGCTGGCTTTCCAGCGCCGATACTTTCTCATTGAGTTTTTTCAGCGCCGCTTCCTGAATCAGGATCGCCTGTGCCATGTAGTAAGGCGCGCCCGGCTGCGCCTGCAGATGCTGGTTAATCAGTTGTTCGGCAGCGGCATCGCGTGCCACGGTCTGGCTTTCAGCCTGTTTCAGACGGCTGAACAGCCCTTCAATCAGTTGTTGTTCTTCGCGTTGCATGATGACTCTCCTGTGGCGATTGTTACCAGTATATGTGGGCGCCAGCGTGAAAAGTAAAATCGGGGCAGTAAGCAAATATTGCCGACGCATTTTAGCCGCTCTTTTGCGGAGTTTTTATCGCTCTGTTACGGCCCTGATGCACAAAACGTGCATGCATTTCCCCTTGAAAACACAAAGATTGTCGCTGTTCAGGGGACGAAAATGCGTAAATCGTGCCTGACAGGTAGAGGCCATAATAATTTCCAGTTATTATGCGTCGCATTAATAAGCTCACCATGCAGCCGCATCGCGCGGTCAGGCGGAGGAACGGCCCTGATGTCACTACCCATCTTTTTGATTGGCGCTCGCGGTTGCGGCAAAACCACGGTCGGCGAGGCGTTGTCGCGGGCGCTGGGCTACGCCTTTACGGATACCGATCACCATCTGCAACTCAGCACGCAGCGGAGCGTGACGGAGATTGTGGCGGAGGAAGGCTGGGAAGGTTTCCGCGCCCGTGAAACGGAATCGCTTAAAGCGGTGACGGCACCCGGAACCGTCATTGCCACCGGCGGCGGCATGATTCTGGCTGAAGAGAACTGCCGTTTTATGCAGGAGCAGGGCCAGGTGATCTGGCTTAGCGCGTCACCCGAGGTGCTGGCAGAGCGGCTGGAAAGCGAACCTGAAGCGGCCCAGCGTCCGACCTTAACCGGCCGTCCGATTGCTGATGAGATGAGTGATGTGCTGCGTGAACGTGCGCATCTCTATCAGGCTGCGGCCCATCATCAG
This sequence comes from Pantoea sp. OVA07A, assembly GCF_019969975.1. NCBI lineage: Bacteria > Pseudomonadati > Pseudomonadota > Gammaproteobacteria > Enterobacterales > Erwiniaceae > Pantoea > Pantoea sp. OVA07A. The sequence continues at coordinate 83,384 of NZ_JAHXYM010000010.1, forward strand.
GTGAATGCGATGCAATCGCCTGAGTGCGTGGTAGAGGAAATTCTGCTGTCACTCTCTCTGGCGCGCGCCAGCTAACCCTCAGATTTTTCCCGCTTTGATCCCGCTTCAGACGGCATTGTCTATACTTATCCTATGACAGGCAGCGGCCTGTCCTGTGGAATGTTATTCAGACAAGAGGGACACAGTATGCCGACCAGACCACCGTATCCACGTGAAGCGAAAGTTGTGCCTGTTGAAAAGGGCACTGAAGGTAATAAAGTAACCTCTTACGAATTGCGTGCTGATCATCCCAAACCGAATTCATTAATCAGTGAGCACGAAACGGAAGAAGAAGCGCGTGACGCTAAAGCGCGCTACGAAGACGTTGAAAAAGAGTAAAGCTTCACTGCTGGCAGGGACGCCAGCCTGTTACACCGGATAACTGCTTATTACTGACCCGCCTGACGCTGTGCCTGAACGACGCCTCTTTTTTTCTCCCCCCCTGAAGTCGATCAGGTTATTTAAGAAGCGAAATTGACGCAGATTTACTGTCGAATGCTCTCTGCGTATGCTTCTGTTCTGCACTCTCCTTGTCTCACCAGATAAAGCCCCGCTAATCATTTTTATCCCCTTATTTTCTCTGCTGCCGATCTCTGTGTGAGTCAAATTGTCGCTTGACCGATTCAGCGCCACGTTTTATTTTCATCAAACCAACAAAGGAACTTAGTTCCATATAGTGGAACACGTAACATGACCACACTTGAAAATGCTGCCGCCGTACTTCGATTGTTTCAGCACAAAGGTGTGACGCAGGGGCATGTTGGTCTCTCATTCAGTGAGGTGGTTGAGGCGTTAAACCTGCCAAAAAGCACCGTTTCGCGTCTGCTGGCCACCATGGAAAGTCAGGGGCTGCTGGAGCGGAATGCGGATACGCGCGGTTATCACATTGGTCGCGTATTGCTGGCTGCCGCCGGACATTATCTTTCGGCACCGCTGGTTGACAGCGTTTCAGCGGCGATGGTCAGGCTGGCTGCGAAGACCGGCTGCATGGGTTACGTGTCGAAGCTCGACGGGCGGGAAGTATTAGTGATGCGTATGTTTCATGGGCGTCACTTTACGCAGATGGTCACGCCACCGGGCAGTCGGATGCCGGCTGCCGCGACCTCGACCGGCCGGGCGCTGTTAGCGCAGTTAAGTGATGAAGAGGTGCTGGCGCGCTTCTATGATCAATGGCAGGTCGCATCAGCGAACTCGCCGCAAAGTCCTGAGGCACTCTGTGCCAGACTGGCTGAGATCCGCCAGCAGGGCTGGTCACTGGCCCGAAATGAATCGCTGCCAGGCATCAGTTCGCTGTCAGTTATTGTTCATAACAAACATCATGGCGAAACGGTGGCACTCTGCCTGTCGTTTCCGTCTATGGAGTCTGAAACGGGTTTCCCGTCAGAGCTCCTTGAAGCATTACGCGCAACGGCCACTGAGATGACCGAAAAATATGGCGCGTAACTTCACACCGTTTTTATCGGCGTAGTACTTTCGCCACACCAGGGAAAACAAAGGCCTTCGGGCCTTTTTCTTTCAATCTGATCGCCACGCTTTACGCAGCACTCCGGTTGCCTGTGTCCGTCTCTCATTGCCTCCTGTATCGGTTCAGCATGCGGAGGGACGACCATCTGCAGTGGCTGTTGCAATCTCTGTGCGCATCAGAGCAGTGAAACTGATAACCGGCGTAAACCGGCCAGCGGGCGGGTAGACGTTATTTCATTTCTTCTGGACAAGGACTGGCGGGGACATATGGAACGGGTAAATCCGATTAAGCACGTTGGCGTGGCACTGGTTTTAATTCTTCTCTCCATCGCGGGTGCCATTATTGGCATTCAGCTGATTACCACCATTGGCGTAACGCCTAACACCTCTATTATCGGCGCGCTGTTTGCCATGCTGCTGGCGCGTATTCCGCTGCAGGCATTCCGCCGTTATCGTTCGATTGAAATCCAGAACCTGGCGCAGACCGCTATCTCTTCAGCCACCTTTGGGGCGGCGAACAGTCTGTTGATGCCGATTGCCGTGCCCTGGGCGCTGGGTGAACCGCAACTGGTCCTGCCGCTGTTCTGTGGCGTCAGCGCCGCGATGCTGCTGGATGCCTGGCTGCTCTATCGGCTGTTTGATACCCGCGTCTTTCCGGCCAGTAATGCCTGGCCACCGGGCGTTGCAGCAGCAGAAGCGATCAAAGCGGGAGATAAAGGCGGACGCCAGGCGTGGCTGCTGGTGCTGGGCATTGTGGGTGGCGTCGTCGGTGCCATGCTGAAGATCCCGATGTCCGCCTTTGGCACCGCGTTTATCGGCAATATCTGGGCACTGTCGATGCTCGGCATCGGTTTTCTGCTGCGTGCCTATGCTCAGCCGGTGGCCGGTATTGATATTAATGCGCTCTATATTCCGCATGGCGTGATGGTCGGTGCCGGTCTGGTGGCGCTGATTCAGGTCGTGATGGTGATCCGCAGCCGCAAAAATGATGCGCTGGTGGTGAGCCGTAATGGCAATGAGGTGCAGCGGGCGCTGGGTTTCGGCAGCGTGGGTTATATCGTGATTTCCGCGCTGCTGGCGCTGGCGGGCGGCCTGTGGAGTGAGATGGGCATCGCGATGCTGCTGCTGTTTGTTCTTTATGCCGCGTTTGCTGCTTTCGCCCATGAACTGATTGTCGGCATTGCCGCTATGCACTCCGGCTGGTTCCCGGCCTTTGCCGTGGCGCTGATTACGCTGATTATCGGCATTCTGATCGGCTTCCCACCGCTGGCGCTCTGCCTGCTCTGCGGCTTTACCGCCGCCACCGGTCCGGCGTTCGCCGATATGGGTTATGACCTGAAGGCGGGCTTTATCCTGCGCGGCAACGGTGCCGATCTGCAGCAGGAGCTCTGGGGACGTCGTATTCAGCTCATCGCAGCTATGATCGCCTTTGTTGTGTCGATTCCGCTGGTCTGGTACGCCCATACCTTCTTCTTTGCTGATAACCTGCTGCCGCCTGTAGCGTGGGTGTATGCCAAAACCATTCAGGCGGGTGCTGAGCCAGGTATCGCCGGTAATCTGCTGATGTGGGCGATTCCGGGGGCCATTATCCAGTTGATCGGCGGGCCGAAACGCCAGCTGGGCGTGCTGCTCGCCACCGGTTTATTAATTAATAACGCCATGGCGGGCTGGGCAGTGGTGGTGGGGATCGCCTTACGCATCATAATCATCCGGATCTGGGGCGAGCGGGGCCGGTCGCCTATGGAGGTGATGGCGGCAGGCTTTATTGCCGGTGATGCCCTCTACAGCTTCTTTCATTCGCTGTTTGCCAGCAGCAGCAAGAAATAAAAGGATAAAGCATGAGTTTGCAGCAGACCCTGGCGGTTTTTGAGTTACTGGATAGCGCCCACATTGACGGACAGCAGGTGGTGGATCTCTTCGCGGCGTATCCTGATGTTGATGCCCGCTTTACCCGTGTCTCCGGTCCCAAAGGCCGCACCGATTTTGTGCGCATTGATATTCCGGGGACGCAGGGCAAATCAGGCGGCGGCAGTGCACCGACGCTGGGGATTATTGGTCGCCTTGGTGGCATCGGCGCTCGTCCTGGTCGTATCGGCATGGTGTCAGATGCGGATGGCGCGATCGCGGCCGTTGCCAGCGCGCTTAAACTGGCGCAGATGCAGAGCAAAGGCGACAGGCTTGATGGCGATGTCATCATTACCACTCATATCTGCCCGGATGCGCCAACGCGGCCGCATCTGCCGGTCGATTTCATGGACTCGCCGATTGACGATATCACCATGAATGATAATGAAGTGGTGGCGGGTGTGGATGCGATTCTGTCAATCGACACCACCAAAGGTAACCGCATTATCAACCACAAAGGCTTTGCCCTGTCGCCGACGGTGAAAGAGGGCTACATCCTGCGGGTTTCGGAGGATCTGCTGCGCATCATGGAGATGACCAGCGGCCGTCCGGCGGTGACCTTTCCCATCACCACGCAGGATATTACGCCTTACGGCAATGGGGTTTATCACCTCAACAGCATTCTGCAACCTTCTACCGCCACGGATGTGCCGGTGGTGGGGGTGGCGATCACTGCCGAGTCGGTGGTGCCGGGCTGCGGAACCGGCGCCAGCCATGAAGTGGACATTGCGGCAGCGGCGAAGTTTGCCATTGAGGTGGCCAAGGAGTTTGGTCGTGGAACCTGTCACTTCTACGACGCCGAAGAGTATGCGCGGCTAATTTCACTCTATGGCAGCCTGGCGCATCTGCGTCACCGGAATCACTAAGATGACGAAACCACTGGTAACGCTGACTATCGGCCAGTCTCCGCGCAGCGATATTCTGCCGCTGCTGCGGCAGCATCTGCCGGATGCGCTGACCGATCACGCCGGTTTACTGGATGGACTCAGCGCGGCAGAGATTGCCGCACGCTTCGCGCCAGCAGCGGGCGACCGGGTTCTGGTGTCGCGGCTGCAGAGTGGCGAACAGGTGCGGCTGGCGGCCTCGAAAGTGGAGCAGGGATTGCAGCGCAAAATCAGTGCGCTGGAACAGGCGGGCTATGCGACCATTCTGCTGCTCTGCACCGGTGAATTCAGCCGGCTCCGCACCCAGCGTGCGCTACTGCTGGAGCCGGATCGCCTGATTCCACCGCTCATCTGCGCCATGGTGCAGCAGCAGCGGGTCGGCATTGTCGTGCCGGTTGAGGAGCAGATTGTTGAGCAGGCTGGTAAGTGGCAGCAACTGCCCGCGCAGCCCTGCTTTGCGGTCGCCAGTCCCTATCAGGGCGATCAGGCAACCTTCGCCGATGCCGCAAACCGTCTGAAAGCGCAGGGCGCAGCGCTGGTGGTGCTCGACTGTATGGGTTATCACCAGCAGCATCGGATAGGGTTACAGCAGCGGCTGGGCGTACCGGTTCTGCTCTCTAATCAGCTGGTGGCGCGCCTGGCGGCGGAGTTGCTTCCCTGAGTGAAGAGATCACAAACGGCCATCATTTCGCGTGACAGATCAGCGGGTTCCCTTCTACACTGCCAGACACACAACATGTGCTCTGGAGAACTATTATGCTCAACGTAAGTGAGTATTTTGACGGAAAAGTTAAGTCTATCGGTTTTGACAGTGCGAGCACCGGACGTGCCAGCGTGGGCGTAATGGCTGAAGGCGAATACACATTCGGTACCGGCCAGCCGGAGGAGATGACCGTGGTCAGCGGCTCGCTTAAGGTATTACTGCCAGGTGAAACCGAGTGGAAATGGTTTGAAGCGGGTTCGGTGTTCAACGTGCCGGGTCACAGCGAATTTCATCTGCAGGTTGGCGAGCCAAGTTCCTATCTCTGCCGTTACCTGAAAGATTAAAAAAAATGGCCGCTTAGCGGTAATGCTGGTCAGTTAAGATTAGATTTGTAAAGGCTGTCACGGTCAAACGTGGCAGCTTTTTTGTCAGGGCGAGCGTGCCGCAGTGCGGGCCAGCGCACCTCTGCTGCTGCCGGGCCGTCCTCGCGCCGCTCACGCGGTTCCTTCGGCTTTGACGTTGTGCCGACGAACCGTTCGGGGATCGGCCCTCCCTGGCCGGCCCCGAACTGTCCACGCTTCCCGGCGTGGACTTCTGGCCCACCGTCACGCCTCAGCGCTGCGGATAGCCCTTTCAGCAGCAGAGGCGCTCAGGCCTCCACTCTCGTGCCCTTTTTAACAATACACACTGAAGTTTCAGAGCAGGCCGGTGGCGGGCAGGGGCAGGCAAT
>NZ_JAHXYM010000011.1:0-31757 GCF_019969975.1 Pantoea sp. OVA07A
ATTTGCCTGGCGGCTTTAGCGCGGTGGTCCCACCTGACCCCATGCCGAACTCAGAAGTGAAACGCCGTAGCGCCGATGGTAGTGTGGGGTCTCCCCATGCGAGAGTAGGGAACTGCCAGGCATTAAACAAGTGAAGAAGCCCCGCACGAAAGTGCGGGGCTTTTTTACGTCTGCAGATCGTGAAAAACCTCATCATAACCTCCGAAAACAGCCTGAGAACCCCTCTCTGATACGGTAAACTACGGCCAGATAACTCAGTAAAGGCCGTCAAATGTCCAGCCAGCATCCCTCCTTAAAAGCCGACAATACGCTTGGGCTTGAAGTACATACACAGAAACGCATCGTCGCCGAGACGCCAGCCGCCATTCTGGCAGCATGGCAGGCCAGCCAGAGTGATCAAACGCCTTTCCTTGTGCTCGGTGAAGGCAGCAATGTCCTCTTCCTGGAAGATTTTGCCGGTACAGTGGTGCTGAACCGCATCAAAGGCATCAAAATTCAGGATGAATATGAGTGCTGGAAATTGCACGTTGGGGCAGGTGAGAACTGGCATCAGCTGGTTAAAAGCACGCTGGAAAAAGGGATCACAGGCCTGGAAAATCTGGCGTTGATCCCTGGTATGACCGGTTCGGCACCGATTCAGAACATAGGTGCTTATGGCGTGGAATTAAAAGACGTCTGCGAATACGTGGATGTACTTAATCTGCACAGTGGTCAGACAGAACGTCTCGATCGTGAAGCCTGTGAGTTTGGCTATCGTGACAGCATTTTTAAACATCACTACCAGTCAGGCTATGTCATCGTCGCAGTCGGGATAATATTGCCTAAGCAATGGCAACCGGTATTAACCTACGGCGATCTGAAAACGCTCAATCCGGTGACGGCCAATGCCTGGGATGTCTATCACGCGGTATGCCAGATGCGGCAGAGCAAATTACCCGATCCGAAAGTCACCGGTAATGTAGGCAGCTTTTTTAAAAATCCTGTCGTCACCGAGGCGCAGTGCAGCTCACTACTGACGCATTTTCCGGCTTTGCCACACTATCTGATGCCAAATGGTGAAATCAAACTGGCAGCAGGATGGCTTATCGATCAGTGCCAGCTGAAAGGTTATCGCATCGGGGGCGCGGCAGTTCACCAGCAACAGGCTCTGGTGCTGATCAACGCTGAAAATGCCACTCCCGACGATATCGTTGCGCTGGCAAAAACCGTACGCGCTCAGGTTGGTGAAAAATTTGATGTCTGGCTTGAGCCCGAAGTCCGCTTTATTCAGGCGCAGGGTGAGTGTAATGCCGTCGGGGTGATCGCATGAAAGACCATAATGTTCCGCTAAAGCTGGTTGATATCTTATCGGATGGTGAGTTCCATTCCGGTGAGCAACTGGGTGAAACGCTGGGCATGAGTCGCGCAGCCATAAATAAGCATATCCAGACGTTAAAAAGCTGGGGTCTTGACGTCTATACTGTGACAGGTAAAGGTTACAGTCTCTCTGCCCCGATACAGCTGCTGGATGAGCAGGCGATACTCTCACAGGTTACGCAGGGTAACGTCTCGGTAATCCCGGTGATTGATTCCACAAATCAGTATCTGCTGGAACGTATGCATGAAATGGAGTCGGGTGCTGCCTGCATTGCGGAATATCAGCAGGCGGGTCGCGGCCGTCGTGGCCGTCAGTGGTTTTCGCCCTTTGGCGCGAACCTCTACATGTCTATGTACTGGCGTCTGGAGCAGGGGCCGGCAGCGGCGATGGGTCTGAGCCTGGTAATTGGCATTATCATGGCTGAGACATTACGTTCATTAGGGGCCGATGATGTCCGCGTAAAATGGCCCAATGATATTTACCTGAACGATCGTAAACTGGCGGGTATTCTGGTCGAACTGACAGGTAAAACCGGCGATGCTGCGCAGATCGTGATTGGTGCGGGGATTAACCTGGCGATGCGAACAGCCGATGCATCACAGATTAATCAGGGCTGGATTAACCTGCAGGAGGCCGGGGTAACGGTAAACCGCAATGAGCTGGCGGCACGTCTGATCAACAGTCTGCGCGAAGCTCTGCCGCTCTTTGAGCAGGAGGGATTAACCCCGTTTGTCGCACGCTGGGCTGCGCTGGATAACTTTATTAACCGGCCGGTTAAGCTGCTTATCGGTGAACGTGAGGTCCATGGTATTGCGCGAGGCGTAGACAGCCAGGGTGGCCTGTTACTGGAACAGGATGGCGAAATAAAAGCCTGGGTGGGTGGAGAAATATCACTGCGTCCTGTCTGAGTAAAAAAAGCCTGCAGCAACGCAGGCTTTTTTATGACAGCAGTTATTTACGCAAGCGAACCTTATCGACTGCATGATCGCCACTTTTGGTCATAATCAGGCTGGCTCGTTCGCGCGTCGGCAGGATATTTTCCTGCAGGTTAAGCCAGTTAATCTCTTTCCATAAATTGCCAGCAATTTCAACCGCTTCTGCTTCTGAAAGCTGGGCGTAATGATGGAAATAGGAGTCCGGATTGGTAAATGCGCCCTGGCGGAATTTCAGGAATCGATTGATATACCAGCTTTGCAGGAGATCTTCCTCTGCATCAACATAGATAGAAAAATCGACGAAGTCTGAAACAAAGACATGATGGGGATCGTGGGGATAGTCCATTCCACTCTGTAATACATTCAGACCTTCCAGAATCAGAATATCAGGCTGCTGTATCACTTTATCGCCATCAGGGATGACATCATAAATCAGATGTGAATAGACCGGAGCAGTCACCTGACTGGCTCCCGACTTCAAATCGGAGACGAAATTGACCAACCGGTGCATATCGTAGGATTGCGGGAATCCTTTTTTCTTCATTAACCCACGCTCTTTCAGCACGGCATTAGGATGAAGGAAGCCATCAGTGGTGATCAATTCGACTTTGCGATGTTCAGGCCAGCGGCTGAGCAAAGCCTGCAAGACACGCGCAGTCGTGCTTTTACCGACCGCTACGCTACCCGCAATACTGATGATATAGGGGATTTTCTGGCCATTGGTGCCCAGAAATTGCTCCAGTACAGCCTGTCGGCGAACGTTAGAACTTATATAAAAATTAAGCAGACGCGAAAGTGGCAGATAAATTTCCGCTACTTCCTCCAGCGAGAGATCCTCGTTGATGCCCTCCAGCTGCGCGATCTCTTCCTCTGACAGCGTCATAGGTACGGAATCACGTAATGCAGCCCATTGCTCACGAGTGAACTCTAAATAAGGCGTTGTCAGGGGGGTCGTTTTATCCATAAGCATGCATCTGACCGCAAATTCATGGCTATCAACCGCGTGTTATCCGATAAGCAGGACAGCACAGGTGAAGTGAATCACGAATCGCTGGTTTATCAGTGAGAACAATGGGCTGGAGGGTATCACCAGTATGGCTTTTAACAGAAGTAAAAAGATAAACGTGATCTCGCTTTCGTCGGCATACCCACAAAACATCATGGTGGCTTTAATTTTTACTGCTTTATCGTTGTTTATGATATTGCAGGTCATCACAGCGCATGTGTGGCTTTTATCTGCTTTTCACATCTGACAACGTCTGAATGACAAAACGCCGCCATAAGGGCATAGAGAGAGGCTGAGGCGGTACAGATTCAATATGTGCCATAAGAACTTCAGCAAAAGAACAAACGGCATAGAGTCATTTTGAAAGGCTCCACGCCTGGTCATCGTCGTACCGACATAAGGGACACGCATGTCAAAACAGGCCTGCTTTCTACAGAAAAGTGCCTGCACATGAAAAAAAAGCGCAGGCGAGGTCAAAAAAGCATCGTTCGGTACAGGCGTGTGAAATAAAAATACTGCCTGCAGATCATTTACCTGCTGAAAAGCGGTCCAGAGAGAGGCGTGAGGCATTAGCGCGGGCTGACTGATCCTATGAAAACAGGACCAGATTGCACAAATATTCTGCACAAAAACACTAAAATGCGATGATTTGCACAAATAGTAAGCGATAGAAAAAAATAAGCGATTTTTTAGTTGCATCCAGAGCCCGACCTTCCTAGAATGCGCTCCACTTGATGCCGGCTTAGCTCAGTTGGTAGAGCAACTGACTTGTAATCAGTAGGTCACCAGTTCGATTCCGGTAGCCGGCACCATCAAGTAGGTGGGATTCCCGAGCGGCCAAAGGGAGCAGACTGTAAATCTGCCGTCACAGACTTCGAAGGTTCGAATCCTTCTCCCACCACCATCTCAACCTCGCGGTTGGGTACGCAGATAAACAACCTGTTTATCTGTCAGGTGAGTCACTTATCACCCTGAATTCAGACTGAGCGTTAGCGAAGTCAAAGTCGGTCAGCTTCGCTGACAGGCAGTAGATAGTAGAGAAACATCTCTGTTATCTGCAAGCTACAGAAAGAACAGGTAGCCGAGTTCCAGGATGCGGGCATCGTATAATGGCTATTACCTCAGCCTTCCAAGCTGATGATGCGGGTTCGATTCCCGCTGCCCGCTCCAGATGTGCTGATATGGCTCAGTTGGTAGAGCGCACCCTTGGTAAGGGTGAGGTCCCCAGTTCGACTCTGGGTATCAGCACCACTTCCTTTAATCTCCCTCCTGATTTTCTCTGTAACTTCCTTGCAGTCAGGCATTGCCTGGTTAATGTGATGATATCATTGATATATCCGTGTCTTAGAGGGACTAGCGATGGCTAAAGAGCAATTTCAACGTAACAAACTGCACGTAAACGTGGGCACCATCGGTCACGTTGACCACGGTAAAACCACCCTGACTGCAGCTATCACTACCGTACTGGCTAAAACCAACGGCGGCCAGGCTCGTGCATTCGATCAGATCGACAGCACGCCTGAAGAAAAAGCCCGCGGTATCACCATCAACACCGCACACGTTGAGTATGAGACTGCTGCACGTCACTACGCTCACGTTGACTGCCCAGGCCACGCCGACTATGTGAAAAACATGATCACCGGTGCTGCGCAGATGGACGGCGCGATCCTGGTTGTTGCTGCGACTGATGGCCCAATGCCACAGACCCGTGAGCACATCCTGCTGGGTCGTCAGGTTGGCGTTCCTTACATCATCGTGTTCCTGAACAAGTGTGACATGGTTGATGATGAAGAGCTGCTGGAACTGGTAGAGATGGAAGTACGTGACCTGCTGTCACAGTACGACTTCCCAGGCGATGACACCCCGATCGTTCGTGGTTCTGCTCTGAAAGCGCTGGAAGGCGTTCCTGAGTGGGAAGCAAAAATCGTTGAGCTGGCTGAACACCTGGACAACTACATCCCGGATCCAGTCCGTGCGATCGACATGCCGTTCCTGCTGCCAATCGAAGACGTATTCTCAATCTCTGGCCGTGGTACCGTTGTTACCGGTCGTGTTGAGCGCGGCATCGTTAAAGTCGGCGACGAAGTTGAAATCGTGGGTATCAAAGATACTGCGAAATCAACCTGTACCGGTGTTGAGATGTTCCGTAAGCTGCTGGACCAGGGTCAGGCAGGCGAAAACTGTGGTGTTCTGCTGCGCGGTATCAAGCGTGAAGACATCCAGCGTGGCCAGGTTCTGGCTAAGCCAGGCTCAATCAAGCCGCACACCCAGTTCGAGTCAGAAGTTTACGTTCTGTCTAAAGACGAAGGTGGCCGCCATACTCCGTTCTTCAAAGGCTATCGTCCACAGTTCTACTTCCGTACAACTGACGTAACCGGTTCAGTAGAGCTGCCAGAAGGCGTTGAGATGGTCATGCCAGGCGACAACATCAAAATGGTTGTTACCCTGATTCACCCAATCGCAATGGACGAAGGTCTGCGCTTCGCAATCCGCGAAGGTGGCCGTACCGTTGGCGCGGGTGTTGTTGCTAAAGTTATCGCATAATTACCGATAACGTTTGACGCAATGCACACGGAAAGGGCATCATTTGATGCCCTTTTTGCACGCTGTTTCATAGAACCTGGCTCATCAGTGATTTTTTGAATCATAATCATTGCTGAGACAGGCTCTGTTATGCGGCGTTGGATACCGAGTTACGCCCCAAAAGCTCATTCGGTTTGGACGCCTCGCACTGCGGGGCAGAATAGTTTCTGAATTATTGTGGCAGGTTGGTTTATGAGTGCGAATACCGAAGCTCAAGGGAGCGGGCGTGGCCTGGAAGCGGTAAAGTGGGTAGTAGTCGTATTACTGCTGCTTGCAGCGATTGTAGGTAACTACCTCTATCGTGATGTGTCACTGCCACTGCGTGCTTTAGCCGTAGTTGTACTGATTGCAGCGGCTGGCGGCATTGCGCTTTTAACGACCAAAGGCAAAGCGACCGTGGCTTTTGCTCGTGAAGCAAGAACAGAAATGCGTAAGGTTATCTGGCCAACCCGCCAGGAAACGCTGCACACCACGTTAATCGTTGCCGCGGTTACTGCCGTGATGTCACTGATTTTGTGGGGGCTGGATGGTATTCTGGTCCGTCTGGTATCGTTTATCACTGGCCTGAGGTTCTGAGATGTCTGAAGCTCCAAAGAAACGCTGGTACGTCGTACAGGCGTTTTCCGGTTTTGAAGGCCGCGTAGCACAATCGCTGCGCGAGCATATCAAATTGCACAACATGGAAGAGCTGTTTGGCGACGTCATGGTTCCGACTGAAGAAGTCGTTGAAATTCGTGGTGGCCAGCGTCGTAAGAGCGAGCGCAAGTTTTTCCCGGGATACGTACTGGTTCAGATGGTGATGAATGACGCCAGCTGGCACCTGGTACGCAGCGTCCCACGCGTGATGGGTTTCATCGGCGGTACATCTGACCGTCCGGCACCTATCAGCGATAAAGAAGTTGATGCGATCATGAACCGTCTGCAGCAGGTCGGCGACAAGCCTCGTCCGAAAACGCTGTTTGAGCCAGGTGAAATGGTTCGCGTTAATGACGGTCCTTTTGCTGACTTTAACGGTGTGGTTGAAGATGTGGATTACGAGAAGAGCCGCCTGACGGTATCCGTTTCCATCTTTGGACGTGCCACGCCGGTTGAGCTCGACTTCGGTCAGGTGGAGAAAGGTTAACCTCTTTCCGCTCACAAATTAGCTGTTGCAGCAGGCGCGAAATTTAACTACAATTTCGCGCCTTTTGTTTTTATGCGCTGGCAACAGCGTGTAAATCGTTATCACGGGGAGCCTTTACAGGCGCTATAACCCAATTGAGGAAATATCATGGCTAAGAAAGTCCAAGCCTACGTCAAGCTGCAGGTTGCAGCTGGTATGGCGAACCCAAGTCCACCGGTTGGTCCAGCTCTGGGTCAGCAGGGTGTTAACATCATGGAATTCTGTAAAGCGTTCAACGCTAAGACCGAATCTCTGGAAAAAGGTCTGCCGACTCCAGTTGTTATCACCGTATACAGCGACCGTTCTTTTACCTTCATTACCAAAACGCCTCCGGCTGCCGTGCTGCTGAAAAAAGCAGCGGGCATCAAGTCTGGTTCTGGTAAGCCGAACAAAGATAAAGTCGGTAAAGTGACTCGTGCTCAGGTACGTGAAATCGCAGAAACCAAAGCTGCGGACATGACTGGTTCTGACGTTGAAGCGATGACTCGCTCAATCGAAGGTACTGCTCGTTCCATGGGCCTGGTAGTAGAGGACTAAGAAATGGCTAAGCTGACCAAGCGCATGACCGTAATTCGCGACAAAGTTGACGCGACCAAGCAGTATGATATTGCTGAAGCTGTTGCTCTGCTGAAAGAACTGGCTACTGCCAAGTTCGTTGAAAGCGTTGACGTTGCTGTCAACCTCGGCATTGATGCACGTAAATCTGATCAGAACGTTCGCGGCGCGACCGTTCTGCCACACGGTACTGGTCGTTCAGTACGTGTTGCTGTCTTCGCCCAGGGCGCCAACGCTGAAGCTGCTAAAGCAGCAGGCGCTGAGCTGGTAGGCATGGAAGACCTGGCTGATCAGATCAAGAAAGGCGAAATGAATTTTGACGTTGTTATTGCTTCTCCGGATGCAATGCGCGTTGTTGGCCAGCTGGGCCAGATTCTGGGTCCACGTGGCCTGATGCCAAACCCGAAAGTCGGTACTGTAACGCCTAACGTTGCTGAAGCGGTTAAGAACGCTAAAGCGGGTCAGGTTCGTTATCGTAACGACAAAAACGGCATCATCCACACTACCATCGGTAAAGTGGACTTTGACGCTGACAAACTGAAAGAAAACCTGGAATCTCTGCTGGTTGCGCTGAAAAAAGCAAAACCATCTCAGGCGAAAGGCGTGTACATCAAGAAAGTTAGCCTTTCAACCACCATGGGCGCCGGCGTTGCCGTTGACCAGGCTGGTCTGAACGCAACAGCAAACTAATTGCTGCTTGAAACGGGCGAAAAATTCACCTAGAATCTTACGCCCGTTGTTCTGTTATTAACGGAACAGGACACCAGAGAGCCAGAACTGATTGTTGCGTGTATCGCCTTTCCCTCTGACTCTGCTGCGTCGCACAGAATTTAGGTTGGAGCCAGGCCTTATCCTGGCCTCCGTCCAAGACCGCAGGAGCTGCTTATCTCCGGATATTCCGCTTAATACCCTGCGTAGACGGTGACAGAACCAAAAGAATTTTTTCTTAGCTGGATTCTGCTCACCGTGTTCGAGCGCTTATTTCCCCTTGGGGTGAGTAAGTGAAGTGAGTTCCGGGGAAATCCTTTCCCGGTCAAATCCAGGAGCAAAAGCTAATGGCATTAAATCTTCAAGACAAACAAGCGATTGTTGCTGAAGTCAGCGAAGTAGCCAAAGGTGCGCTTTCAGCGGTTGTTGCGGATTCCCGTGGCGTTACCGTTGATAAAATGACCGAACTGCGTAAAGCAGGCCGTGAAGCTGGCGTTTACATGCGTGTTGTTCGTAACACCCTGCTGCGCCGCGTCGTTGAAGGAACTCAGTTTGAGTGCCTGAAAGACACGTTTGTTGGTCCGACCCTGATTGCATATTCTATGGAACACCCGGGCGCTGCTGCTCGTCTGTTCAAAGATTTCGCGAAAGCGAATGCAAAATTTGAGGTCAAAGCTGCAGCCTTTGAAGGTGAGCTGATCACGGCGGCCAATATTGACCGTCTGGCAACGCTGCCGACCTACGAAGAAGCACTGGCACGTCTGATGTCGACCATGAAAGAAGCCGCTGCCGGCAAACTGGTCCGCACTCTGGCTGCTGTACGCGATGCAAAAGAAGCGGCTTAAGGCCATCTTCTTTTCTTCGTACTTGCTTACGTATAAACTTTTTCTGATTCTTAGGAACAATTGTCATGTCTATTACTAAAGACCAAATTCTGGAAGCTGTTGCAGCGATGTCCGTAATGGAAGTAGTTGAGCTGGTTTCTGCTATGGAAGAAAAATTCGGCGTTTCTGCTGCTGCTGCTGTAGCTGTTGCTGCGGGCCCGGCTGAAGCTGTTGAAGAAAAAACTGAATTCGACGTAGTCCTGAAAGCTGTTGGCCCGAACAAGGTTGCAGTAATCAAAGCCGTACGTACTGCAACTGGTCTGGGCCTGAAAGAAGCCAAAGATCTGGTTGAAGCAACTGGCGTAATCAAAGAAGCGATCAGCAAAGATGACGCAGCTGCACTTGAAGCTGCTCTGAAAGAAGCTGGCGCTGAAGTTGAAGTTAAGTAAGACAGCCTTCGGGTTGCAGTCTGAATAGTTTCAGGCTGATGGCTGGTGACTTTTTGGTCACCAGCCTTTTTGCGCTACAGGGTCTCAATGGGGTTTCACACTGTTTGTCCATTGTTACTCTTCAATATCTTTCTCTATCGACGACTTAATATACCGCTCTACCTGTGCGGGTTCCCTGCCCTCGCAACAGCGATGAAATGATTTAAGCGTGATAGAAAGAGGTATTGCACTGCTGCTGCGCAGCCAGTGAATCAAACAAAATCGTGTTGCATGAACTGTCCTGTCAGGACGGACAGCGTGGGTCGACTTGTCAGCTAGCTGAGGAACCCTATGGTTTACTCCTATACCGAGAAAAAACGTATTCGTAAGGATTTTGGTAAACGTCCGCAAGTACTGGACATACCTTATCTCCTTTCCATCCAGCTCGACTCGTTCCAGAAGTTTATCGAGCAAGATCCAGAAGGTCAGTACGGACTGGAAGCTGCATTCCGCTCTGTATTCCCTATTGCGAGCTACAGCGGCAACTCTGAGTTGCAGTATGTCAGCTATCGCCTGGGTGAACCTGTCTTTGACGTGAAAGAGTGTCAGATCCGTGGCGTGACCTATTCGGCACCGCTGCGCGTGAAACTGCGTCTGGTGGTCTATGAGCGCGAAGCGCCAGAAGGCACCGTAAAAGACATTAAAGAACAAGAAGTCTACATGGGCGAAATTCCGCTCATGACCGACAATGGTACCTTTGTTATCAATGGTACCGAGCGCGTTATCGTTTCTCAGCTGCACCGTAGTCCTGGCGTGTTCTTTGATAGCGATAAGGGTAAAACCCACTCATCGGGTAAAGTGCTCTACAACGCACGTATCATCCCTTACCGCGGTTCATGGCTCGACTTTGAGTTTGACCCGAAAGATAACCTGTTTGTCCGTATTGACCGTCGTCGTAAGCTGCCGGCCACTATCATCCTGCGTGCGTTGCAGTTCACTACACCTCAGATTCTCGATATCTTCTTCGAGAAAGTGGTGTTTGAAATTCGCGACAACAAGCTGCAGATGGAGCTGGTGCCTGAGCGCCTGCGCGGTGAAACTGCGACCTTCGATATCGAAGCGAACGGCACCGTCTACGTTGAAAAAGCACGCCGTATTACTGCGCGCCATATCCGTCAGCTGGAAAAAGATGGCATTCAGCACATCGAAGTTCCGGTTGAATATATCGCGGGCAAAGTGGTCGCTAAAGACTACATCGATGAGAGCACCGGTGAGCTGATCATTGCAGCGAACATGGAACTGTCACTGGATCTGCTGGCCAAACTGAGCCAGTCCGGTCACAAGCGCATCGAAACGCTGTTCACCAACGATCTGGACCACGGTCCATATATGTCCGAGACCCTGCGTGTCGACCCAACCAGCGATCGTCTGAGCGCACTGGTTGAGATCTACCGCATGATGCGTCCTGGTGAGCCGCCAACACGCGAAGCAGCAGAGAACCTGTTTGAGAACCTGTTCTTCTCTGAAGATCGTTACGATCTTTCTGCTGTGGGTCGTATGAAGTTCAACCGTTCATTGCTGCGTGATGAAATCGAAGGTTCAGGCATCCTGAGCAAAGATGACATCATCGAAGTGATGAAGAAGCTGATCGACATCCGTAACGGTAAAGGCGAAGTGGACGATATCGACCACCTCGGTAACCGTCGTATTCGTTCAGTCGGTGAAATGGCTGAGAACCAGTTCCGTGTCGGTCTGGTACGTGTTGAGCGTGCGGTGAAAGAGCGTCTGTCACTGGGCGACCTTGATACCCTGATGCCACAGGACATGATCAACGCGAAGCCAATTTCGGCCGCGGTGAAAGAGTTCTTTGGTTCCAGCCAGCTTTCTCAGTTTATGGATCAGAACAACCCGCTGTCAGAGATTACGCACAAACGTCGTATCTCTGCTCTCGGCCCGGGTGGTCTGACGCGTGAGCGTGCCGGCTTCGAAGTGCGTGACGTACACCCAACGCACTACGGTCGTGTCTGCCCAATCGAAACCCCTGAAGGCCCGAACATCGGTCTGATCAACTCCTTGTCTGTGTATGCACAGACCAACGAGTACGGTTTCCTTGAGACGCCTTACCGCCGTGTTATCGACGGTCTGGTTTCTGACGAGATTCACTACCTCTCTGCTATCGAAGAGGGTAACTACGTTATCGCTCAGGCGAACGCCCCTCTTGATGATAACGGCGCGTTTGTTGATGACCTGGTCACCTGCCGTAGCAAAGGCGAATCAAGTCTGTTCAGCCGCGATCAGGTTGACTACATGGACGTTTCGACTCAACAGATCGTTTCTGTCGGTGCGTCCCTGATCCCGTTCCTGGAACACGATGATGCTAACCGCGCCCTGATGGGTGCGAACATGCAACGTCAGGCCGTTCCGACTCTGCGTGCTGATAAGCCGCTGGTTGGTACGGGTATGGAACGTGCTGTTGCCGTTGACTCCGGTGTAACTGCCGTTGCCAAACGTGGCGGTACCGTACAGTACGTCGACGCATCACGTATCGTTATCAAAGTTAACGAAGACGAAATGCATGCTGGCGAAGCCGGTATCGACATCTACAACCTGACCAAATATACCCGTTCTAACCAGAACACCTGCATCAACCAGATGCCATGTGTTTCTCTGGGTGAGCCGGTTGAGCGCGGCGACGTGCTGGCAGATGGCCCGTCCACCGATCTGGGTGAACTGGCGCTGGGCCAGAACATGCGCGTAGCGTTCATGCCGTGGAACGGTTACAACTTCGAAGACTCCATCCTGGTCTCCGAGCGTGTGGTTCAGGAAGATCGCTTTACGACTATCCACATTCAGGAACTGGCTTGCGTGTCGCGTGACACCAAACTGGGGCCGGAAGAGATTACCGCTGATATCCCGAACGTGGGTGAAGCTGCACTCTCTAAACTGGATGAGTCAGGCATCGTCTACATCGGTGCTGAAGTGACCGGTGGTGACATTCTGGTTGGTAAGGTTACGCCAAAAGGTGAAACCCAGCTGACGCCAGAAGAGAAACTGCTGCGCGCTATCTTCGGTGAAAAAGCCTCTGACGTGAAAGATTCGTCACTGCGCGTACCGAATGGCGTGTCAGGCACCGTGATCGACGTTCAGGTCTTTACCCGCGATGGCGTGGAAAAAGATAAACGTGCGCTGGAAATTGAAGAGATGCAGCTGAAGCAGGCCAAGAAAGACCTGTCTGAAGAACTGCAGATTCTGGAAGCGGGCCTGTTCAGCCGTATCCAGAACGTATTGATTTCTGGTGGCGTTGAAGCAGACAAACTGGACAAGCTGCCGCGCGAGCGCTGGCTGGAACTTGGTCTGACTGACGAAGCCAAGCAAAACCAGCTGGAGCAGCTGGCAGAGCAGTACGACGAGCTGAAGCACGAGTTTGAGAAAAAACTTGAAGGTAAGCGTCGTAAAATCACCCAGGGCGATGATCTGGCACCAGGCGTGCTGAAAATCGTTAAGGTTTATCTGGCTGTTAAGCGTCAGATTCAGCCGGGTGACAAAATGGCAGGCCGTCACGGTAACAAAGGTGTTATCTCTAAGATCAACCCGATCGAAGATATGCCTTACGATGAAAACGGCACGCCGGTTGACATCGTTCTGAACCCGCTGGGCGTACCATCGCGTATGAACATCGGTCAGATTCTGGAAACCCACCTGGGTATGGCAGCGAAAGGCATCGGCGAGAAGATCAACGCCATGCTCAAAAAGCAGGAAGACGTCGCGAAACTGCGCGAATTCATCCAGCGCGCCTATGACCTGGGTAGCGATCTGCGTCAGAAAGTTGACCTGAACACCTTCTCCGACGACGAAGTATTGCGTCTGGCTGAGAACCTGAAGAAAGGTATGCCAATCGCCACTCCGGTGTTTGATGGCGCGAAAGAGAGCGAAATCAAAGAGCTGCTGCAGCTCGGCGGCTTGCCTTCTTCCGGTCAGATTACCCTGTTTGACGGCCGTACCGGTGAGCAGTTCGAACGTCAGGTAACCGTTGGCTACATGTACATGCTGAAACTCAACCACCTGGTTGATGACAAGATGCATGCACGTTCAACCGGTTCCTACAGCCTGGTTACTCAGCAGCCGCTGGGTGGTAAGGCACAGTTCGGTGGTCAGCGCTTTGGTGAGATGGAAGTATGGGCACTGGAAGCATATGGTGCCGCGTATACCCTGCAGGAAATGCTTACCGTTAAGTCTGATGACGTCAACGGCCGTACCAAGATGTATAAAAACATCGTTGACGGTAACCATCAGATGGAACCGGGCATGCCGGAATCCTTCAACGTACTGTTGAAAGAGATTCGCTCGCTGGGTATCAACATCGAGCTGGAAGACGAGTAACCCCTTTTCAGGCTGCGGTTCGCCGCCGCCTGAAAGCGCAGGGTTTAAAGCGCTCGCAATTGTACTGGTTACGGGGCGTTCAATTTCGGTTGGACGCCCTCTGAGTCTCACTCCGACGGGAGCTAATCCGTGAAAGACTTACTTAAGTTTCTGAAAGCGCAAACTAAGACCGAAGAGTTTGATGCGATCAAAATTGCGCTGGCTTCGCCAGACATGATCCGTTCCTGGTCTTTTGGTGAAGTGAAAAAGCCAGAAACCATTAACTACCGTACTTTTAAGCCAGAGCGCGATGGTCTGTTCTGTGCCCGTATCTTCGGGCCGGTAAAAGACTATGAGTGCCTGTGCGGCAAATACAAGCGCCTGAAACACCGTGGTGTGATTTGTGAGAAGTGCGGCGTTGAAGTGACCCAGACTAAAGTACGCCGTGAGCGTATGGGCCACATCGAACTGGCGTCGCCGACTGCGCACATCTGGTTCCTGAAGTCACTGCCATCGCGTATCGGCTTACTGCTGGATATGCCACTGCGTGACATCGAGCGCGTGCTCTACTTTGAATCTTACGTGGTAATCGAAGGTGGCATGACCAACCTCGAGAAGCGTCAGATTCTGACTGAAGAGCAGTACCTTGACGCTCTGGAAGAGTTCGGTGACGAGTTCGACGCCAAAATGGGCGCCGAAGCGATCCAGGCCCTGTTGAAAAACATGGATCTGGAGCAGGAGTGCGAGCAGCTGCGTGAAGAGCTGAACGAAACTAACTCCGAAACCAAACGTAAAAAGCTGACCAAGCGCATCAAGCTGCTGGAAGCGTTCGTACAGTCTGGCAACAAGCCAGAGTGGATGATCCTGACCGTGCTGCCTGTTCTGCCACCGGATCTGCGTCCGCTGGTACCGCTGGATGGTGGCCGTTTCGCAACGTCGGATCTGAACGATCTCTATCGTCGCGTGATCAACCGTAACAACCGCCTGAAACGCCTGCTGGATCTGGCTGCGCCAGATATCATCGTGCGCAACGAAAAGCGTATGTTGCAGGAAGCGGTCGATGCACTGCTGGACAACGGTCGTCGCGGTCGTGCGATCACCGGTTCCAACAAGCGTCCGCTGAAATCACTGGCTGACATGATCAAAGGTAAGCAGGGTCGTTTCCGTCAGAACCTGCTGGGTAAACGTGTCGACTATTCTGGTCGTTCGGTTATCACCGTAGGTCCATACCTGCGCCTGCATCAGTGCGGTCTGCCGAAGAAAATGGCACTCGAACTGTTCAAACCGTTCATTTACGGCAAGCTGGAACTGCGTGGCCTGGCCACCACCATCAAAGCCGCGAAGAAAATGGTTGAGCGCGAAGAAGCGGTTGTCTGGGATATCCTCGACGAAGTGATCCGTGAGCACCCGGTTCTGCTGAACCGTGCGCCTACGCTGCACCGTCTGGGTATTCAGGCCTTTGAACCGGTTCTGATCGAAGGTAAAGCGATCCAGCTGCACCCGCTGGTTTGTGCGGCATACAACGCCGACTTCGATGGTGACCAGATGGCTGTTCACGTACCGCTGACGCTGGAAGCCCAGCTGGAAGCACGTGCGCTGATGATGTCGACCAACAACATCCTGTCACCTGCGAACGGCGAGCCAATCATCGTTCCTTCTCAGGACGTTGTACTGGGTCTGTACTACATGACCCGTGACTGTGTTAACGCCAAAGGCGAGGGCATGGTGTTGACTGGCCCGAAAGAAGCTGAGCGTATTTATCGCGCTGGCCTCGCATCGCTGCATGCTCGCGTTAAGGTGCGTATCACCGAACACGAGAAAAATGAGCAGGATGAGTGGGTTGCTAAAACCAGCATCATCGACACCACTGTTGGCCGTGCCATCCTGTGGATGATCGTGCCAAAAGGTCTGCCTTTCTCCATCGTTAACCAGGCGCTGGGCAAAAAAGCTATCTCCAAAATGCTGAACACCTGTTACCGCATTCTGGGCCTGAAGCCGACTGTTATCTTTGCTGACCAGACCATGTACACCGGTTTCGCTTACGCAGCCCGTTCAGGCGCGTCTGTCGGCATCGACGACATGGTTATTCCAGAGAAGAAAGTGGAAATCATCACCGAAGCGGAAGCTGAAGTGGCTGAGATCCAGGAGCAGTTCCAGTCTGGTCTGGTAACCGCAGGCGAACGTTACAACAAAGTCATCGATATCTGGGCAGCAGCCAACGAACGTGTTGCTAAGGCGATGATGGAAAACCTCTCAACCGAAACCGTTATTAACCGTGACGGCGTAGAAGAGCGACAGGTTTCCTTTAACAGCATCTTTATGATGGCTGACTCCGGTGCGCGTGGTTCTGCTGCACAGATTCGTCAGCTGGCCGGTATGCGTGGTCTGATGGCGAAGCCAGATGGCTCCATCATCGAAACACCAATCACGGCGAACTTCCGTGAAGGGTTGAACGTACTCCAGTACTTCATCTCAACCCACGGTGCTCGTAAAGGTCTGGCGGATACCGCACTGAAAACGGCGAACTCCGGTTATCTGACGCGTCGTCTGGTTGACGTTGCACAGGATCTGGTTGTTACCGAAGATGACTGTGGTACACACGAAGGCATCATGATGACACCTGTCATCGAAGGTGGCGACGTTAAAGAGCCACTGCGTGAACGTGTTCTGGGTCGTGTGACCGCTGAAGACGTTCTGAAGCCGGGTACTGCTGATATTCTGGTTCCACGCAACACGCTGCTCGATGAGCACTGGTGTGACGTGCTGGAACTGAACTCAGTCGACAGCCTGAAAGTCCGCTCAGTAGTAGGTTGTGAAACCGACTTTGGTGTGTGTGCGCATTGCTATGGTCGCGACCTGGCACGTGGTCACATCATCAACAAAGGTGAAGCGATTGGTGTTATCGCGGCACAGTCCATCGGTGAGCCAGGTACACAGCTGACGATGCGTACGTTCCACATCGGTGGTGCGGCATCACGTGCGGCTGCTGAATCCAGCATTCAGGTGAAGAACAAAGGTACCATCAAGCTGACCAACGCCAAGTCGGTAACGAACTCGGCAGGCAAGCTGGTGATCACCTCGCGTAACGTTGAACTGAAAATGATCGACGAATTTGGTCGTACCAAAGAGAGCTATAAAGTTCCTTATGGTTCTACCATGGCGAAAGGTGATGGTGAGCAGGTTGCAGCGGGCGAAACCGTCGCAAACTGGGATCCGCATACCATGCCAGTCATCACCGAAGTGGGCGGTTTCATTCGCTTCACGGACATGGTTGATGGCCAGACCATTACCCGTCAGACAGATGACTTAACCGGTCTTTCTTCGCTGGTGGTTCTGGACAGTGCTGAACGTACTGCGGGCGGTAAAGATCTGCGTCCTGCGCTGAAAATTGTTGATGCCAACGGCAACGACGTTCTGATCCCGGGCACCGACATGCCGGCTCAGTACTTCCTGCCTGGTAAAGCGATTGTTCAGCTGGAAGATGGCGTGAAGATCAGTGCTGGTGACACGCTGGCGCGTGTTCCGCAGGAATCTGGCGGTACCAAGGATATTACCGGTGGTCTGCCACGCGTTGCTGACCTATTCGAAGCGCGTCGTCCGAAAGAGCCAGCTATTCTGGCGGAGATCAGCGGCATCATCTCCTTCGGTAAAGAGACCAAAGGTAAGCGTCGTCTGGTCATCACTCCGCTGGATGGCAGTGAGCCGTACGAAGAGATGATTCCGAAATGGCGTCAGTTGAACGTGTTCGAAGGTGAACGTGTTGAGCGCGGTGACGTGGTTTCCGATGGCCCAGAGTCTCCACATGACATCCTGCGCTTGCGTGGCGTGCATGCGGTGACCCGTTACATCACTAACGAAGTGCAGGAAGTTTACCGTCTGCAAGGCGTTAAGATTAACGATAAGCACATCGAAGTCATCGTTCGTCAGATGCTGCGTAAAGCAACCATCGTGAGCGCAGGAAGTGCAGACTTCCTGGAAGGTGAGCAGGCTGAATTCTCTCGCATCAAGATCTCTAACCGTGATCTGGAAGCGAACGGAAAAGTTGGCGCAACCTTCATGCGTGACCTGCTGGGTATTACCAAAGCGTCACTGGCTACCGAATCGTTCATCTCTGCAGCATCGTTCCAGGAAACCACGCGTGTCCTGACCGAAGCAGCAGTAGCAGGTAAGCGCGATGAACTGCGCGGCCTGAAAGAGAACGTAATCGTGGGTCGTCTGATCCCGGCCGGTACCGGTTATGCGTACCATCAGGATCGTATGCGCCGCAAAGCGGCAGGTGAAGTTCCGGTTGCACCGCAGGTTACTGCGGATGAAGCCTCAGCCAGCCTGGCTGAACTGTTGAACGCCGGTCTCGGCGGCAACAAAGACGATTAATCGTCCTTTGCCTGATAAAAACCCTGCCTCGGCAGGGTTTTTTTTTGTCTCTGATTCAGACATTCCAGTCGTTGCGGCCAAGGCCAATGTCTTTCAGCTGACTGTCACTCAGCTTCGACAGGATGACGCGCGTCTCACGCCTCAGCTGCCAGCGTTTATAACTGCGCCAAAGATAGCGAACCAACTGGTAAGGCGTGCCTGTAAACGGTTTAGCTGCGCGATTCTCGTCGTATCCCATGATAGTGCCCTCAGTGAATTGTCTGAGGACTATTCTCAGCGGATCGCTCTGTATGATACAGACGCAAAAATCACCTTTCTTTAACATACAGATTGCGGTAATGGCGATCTGAATGGTAAAAAAGAGGCATAACTGTACCGGTTAATGCTCAGCTACTGAGTCAGAGGAAATACAATGACGCGATATGAACATCTGGCCACGCTGCTGGCTCAGCGTATCGAACAAGGTTTATATCGCAGTGGTGAGCGCCTGCCCTCGGTACGCAGTCTGAGTGCCGAACATGGCGTCAGTATCAGCACCGTGCAGCAGGCTTATCATCTGCTGGAAGAGAAGCAGATGATTACGCCGCAGTCGCGCTCTGGCTATTTTGTGGCCTCGCGTAAGGCGACGCCCCCGATGCCTGCGCTGACCCGTCCCGCACAGCGGCCGGTTGAGGTAACGCAGTGGGATGCGGTGCTGGAGCTGATTAACAGCCGTCTGGAAGATGATGTGTTGCAGCTGGGAAGCGGTATGCCCGATCTGACCCAACCGACGCTTAAGCCGCTGTGGAAAGCCTTCAGCCGACAGGCTCAGAAGCAGGACATCGCGCTGCTCAATTATGACAACCTCTATGGTGTTCTCGCACTACGGCAACAGGTTGCACGACTGGCGATAGATAGCGGTTGCCAGCTCACCGCCGATGACATTGTTATTACCACCGGCTGCCATGAAGCCTTATCGGTAGCCGTGCGTGCGGTCTGCGAGCCGGGCGATATCATTGCTGTTGAGTCGCCTTCGTTTCACGGGATCATGCAAACCCTGCGCGGATTTGGCATTCGTGCCATTGAGATCCCGACTGATGCGGTAACCGGCATCAGCCTGGAAGCGCTGGAACTGGCGTTTGATCAATGGCCGATTAAAGCAGTCGTTGTTGTACCGAACTGTAATAATCCGCTGGGATTTATCATGCCTGAGCCGCGTAAGCGGGCATTGCTGGCCCTGGCGCAGCGGTTTGACGCTGCGGTCATTGAAGATGATGTCTATGGTGAGTTAGCCTGGGAATATCCGCGCCCAGCGACCATTAAAGCGCTGGATCTCGATGGCAGGGTTCTGCTGTGCAGCTCCTTTTCCAAAACGCTGGCGCCAGGTTTGCGTGTCGGCTGGGTTGCACCCGGCCGCTATCGCGACCGTGTACTGCACATGAAATATATCGTCACAGGTTCCACCGCCACACAGCCTCAGCATGCGGTCTCCGAGTTTATCCGCCAGGGCCATTATCAGCCCCATCTGCGCCGGATGCGGCAAATCTATCATCGTAACTATGAAACCTTTAGCTGCTGGGTGCGCCACTACTTTCCCTGCGGCATCTGCGTTTCCCGTCCTCAGGGCGGTTTTCTGATGTGGATAGAACTCCCCGAAGCGTTTGATGCGGTCCGGCTCAATCGCGAATTGCGCGAGTCAAAAATTCAGATAGCCGTAGGCTCACTCTTTTCGGCCTCGGGTAAATACCGTAACTGTCTGCGCTTAAACTACGGGCTGCCGATCAACGAGCAGACTGAGAAGGCGCTGGCGCTGGTGGGTGCAGCCGTCGAACGCGCCATGATCTCGTGCCAGCATGAGACGCAGATTTCAGCTTCAACTCTCGCATAGCGAAAAGAAGAAGCAGGGCCGGCAAGAGGAGGGAACCGGCCCTGGTCAGATAACCTTAACCTGACGGAGGCCACGTTAAGGTTTTGCATCAGAGCACGCCAGCGGCAACTTACGCTTTTGCGCACCGCTTTCCCGGCAGAAACGCTGGCGTTACTGGTTTTGCAGCCGCTATGCGGGACAGCTTCCACAAATACTTATTGGTGAAGCTCTGCCAGCGCCAGCAAAGTACGTGTTGCTTCACGCCAGTCATCTGCCTGGGTAATCGCACTCACCACCGCAATACTCCCTACGCCGGTTGCCAGCACGTCAGGTGCCCGAGCAATCGAAATACCGCCAATTGCCACGGTGGGGATATGCGTCAGGCGCGTCAGATGCCGCTTCAGCTGCTCAATGCCCTGCGGCGCAGAAGGCATCTCTTTGGTCTGCGTCGGGAAAATATGTCCAAGCGCGATGTAAGAGGGCTGGATTGCCAGTGCGCGGTCCAGTTCAGCATCGTCATGGGTGGAGAGCCCCAGACGCAATCCTGCCTGATGAATCCGGGCAAGATCGGCGACATCGAGATCCTCCTGACCCAGATGCACGCCATAAGCCTGATGCTTTATCGCAAGCTGCCAGTAGTCATTGATAAACAGGCGCGCGTCATAGCGTTTACCCATTGCAATCGCCTGAGCGATGGCGGGCTCGGCGACCTCATCGGGCTGATCTTTGATGCGCAGCTGCAGTGTACGAACGCCCATCTTCAGCAGGCGCTCAATCCAGTCGGGGCTATCAACCACCGGATAAAGCCCCAGGCGCGGGGCGGTAGCGGGAAATGCGGGCATCGTTACTCCTCCTTAATGGCATCGGCGGGATGATAAAGCTCACCGCCGCGCCGACGAAAACGGTCTGACATTTGCGCCATGCCCACTTCAACGGGCTCGGCGTGCGTATCCTGACGTGCTGCGAACTCGCGCACCTCCTGGGAAATTTTCATCGAGCAGAACTTAGGGCCACACATCGAGCAGAAATGGGCCACTTTGCCCGACTCCTGCGGCAGGGTTTCATCATGCATAGCCCGCGCCGTATGGGGATCCAGCGCCAGATTAAACTGATCTTCCCAGCGGAACTCAAAGCGCGCTTTGGACATGGCGTTATCACGGATCTGCGCACCCGGATGGCCTTTCGCCAGATCGGCGGCATGCGCCGCGATTTTGTAGGTGATCAATCCCTGCTTCACATCCTCTTTGTTCGGCAGACCCAGGTGCTCTTTGGGCGTGACGTAACACAACATGGCGCAACCAAACCAGCCAATCATGGCAGCACCGATACCGGAGGTGAAATGGTCATAGCCGGGCGCGATGTCGGTGGTCAGCGGGCCAAGGGTGTAGAAGGGGGCTTCATCGCACAGGTCGAGCTGTTCGGTCATGTTGCGACGAATCATATGCATCGGGACGTGCCCCGGGCCTTCAATCATGACCTGAACGTCATATTCCCAGGCAATACGGGTCAGTTCGCCCAGGGTACGCAGTTCGGCAAACTGCGCCTCATCGTTGGCATCCTGAATGGAACCCGGACGAAGGCCATCGCCCAGCGACAGGGAGACATCATAGGCGGCGCAGATTTCACAAATCTCCCGGAAGT
Source organism: Pantoea sp. OVA07A (assembly GCF_019969975.1). Classification (NCBI taxonomy): domain Bacteria; kingdom Pseudomonadati; phylum Pseudomonadota; class Gammaproteobacteria; order Enterobacterales; family Erwiniaceae; genus Pantoea; species Pantoea sp. OVA07A. The sequence continues at coordinate 21,779 of NZ_JAHXYM010000011.1, forward strand.
GCTGATACAGGAAGCTCTCCTGATGATGCGACAGGCACCATTTCGCCATGATAGAGCCACCCCGCGATACAATTCCGGTCAGACGTTTCGCCGTCATCGGGACATAACGCAGCAGCACGCCAGCGTGGATAGTAAAGTAATCGACACCCTGTTCCGCCTGCTCAAGCAGCGTATCGCGGAATATTTCCCAGTTCAGCGCCTCGGCCACGCCATTCACTTTTTCCAGCGCCTGATAAATCGGCACTGTACCGATTGGCACCGGGCTGTTTCGCAAAATCCATTCGCGCGTTTCATGAATATAACGACCGGTAGAGAGATCCATCACCGTATCGGCACCCCAGCGAGTCGACCAGACCAGTTTTTCCACCTCTTCCTCAATAGAAGAGGTCACCGCCGAGTTACCGATGTTGGCATTGACCTTAACCAGAAAGTTGCGGCCAATGATCATCGGCTCCGATTCAGGGTGATTGATATTGGCAGGGATAATGGCGCGTCCGGCAGCGACCTCCTGACGTACAAACTCGGGCGTGATACTGGCTGGCAGATGCGCGCCAAAACTGTGGCCGGGATGCTGTTGCAGCAATACCTCACTGCGGATTCGCTCACGGCCCATGTTTTCCCGCAGTGCGATAAATTCCATCTCCGGGGTGATGATCCCCTGGCGGGCATAGTGCAATTGCGTGACGCAGCAGCCTGCGCGGGCACGGCGCGGTGTCGGCAGTTGATCGAAACGCAGATGATCCAGCCCCTCGTCAGCCAGCCGCTGCTGGGTATAGCCTGAGCTGTTCTGTTCGAGAAGTTCGCTGTCGTCGCGTTCAGCAATCCAGCGGGCGCGCAGCTTTTCCAAGCCACGATGAACATCGATCTGTGCCGCGGGATCGCCATAGGCACCCGCCGTGTCATAGACCGGTACCGCTTCGTTCTGCTCATAGAGAGGCTGTTCTTTGCTGCCGCCGATGTGAGTCGGGCTTAGCACGATTTCACGCATGGGAACGCGAATATCCTCGCGGCTGCCGGTAATCCAGATGCGGCGGGACTGGGGAAACGCACTGCCGCTTTGCAGGGAATCGATAAATTCCTGCGCCTGGGCACGCTGTTCACGACGGGTTGTTTTTTGGTCAGACATAGCAATCTTCCTGTTAAGGGGGAACGATGCTTGTCCGGAGTTCGGAAGGAGTAACCGTATAGACAGCGTAAGCATGCTGGTATACAGAGAATATTTACTCTTGTTCCCTTCGCAGGTTCTAACCTGATCAGGTTCCGCGGATCCCGAATTAACGGTCTCAGCCCAACTTGGGCACTCCGACAAGAAGCTGTTTTTACGCGGGTGTCTGATAACAGAGCCAGGCGTAAAAACCTTATATTTCAAAGCAAAAATAAAAAAGGTTCTTTGGAGCACTCTCCTCAGAACCTGTTCAGCATAAAAGGGCTACGGGATAATCTCAACCCCTTTGCCGGAGATGATGATTAAGCCGGACGCGCGATATGGCTGTCATTGGCAACCGGCGGGGGGACAAGCTGGTTGTCCCATGCCAGCTGAATCAGCTTATCTTCCAGCGTAAAGCGTGCTTCCAGCACTTCACCCACTTCGGAGAGTGCCTGCTGGAAGGTCATGCAGTTCTCGTCGTCGATCGCCTGCTGCAGGTGGCCGTCATACAGCTGCATCAGACGCTCAGTATTGGCTTCCAGCGGTGGATAGATCTGTGCGGCGGCAATCATCGGGCTGTCGCCACTCATTTCACTGATCACGCGTTCATAGATACTGAAGTGACCCGCAGAAAGATAATCGACCAGACCGTGACAGAAGTTGTCCAGAGCCTGCTCATCAAGACGCGTCAGCGCCTCTTTGTTTGGTTTAAGTCCGACCAGGTGATAATAGGTCACCAGTAGCTGACGACGGGCTTCAAGCCACGAATCGACCAGTTCATTACTGCCACCTACGCGTTCAGCCAGGACGTCTAACTGGTTAAGCATATCTAACTCCATGTGAGTTATAGTTGTTTATCTACACACTTAACATCAGGACTTCAGCGTGCGAGTTGACGCTAAGGATGACGAAATAAATGCAATGCGAAATCTCAAGCGTAGACGCTGGATGGTGGATTGTCAGCCATGAACAGAAACTTTGGTTACCACAAGGTGATTTACCCCACGGAAACGCCGAAAAATTTGGTTTGACCGGCAGTAAAGCCCGGACCATCGGTGAGTGGCAGGGCGAAAAAGTCTGGCTGATTTGTGAGCCGCGTTCTGCCGATATGTTCTCAGTACGACAGCTGATCGATCAGGATGTGGCGCTGTTTCAGCTGGTGGGTCGCGGTGTGCAACTGGCGGAATTCTACCGTTCTCATCGCTGGTGCGGCTATTGCGGCCATGAAATGCACCAAAGCAAACATGAATTTGCCTGTCTCTGCAGCCATTGTCGCGAGCGTTACTATCCGCAGATCGCACCCTGCATCATTGTGGCTATCCGTCGCGGTGATGAAATCCTGCTGGCGAATCATGCCCGCCATCGCAACAAGGTCTACACCGTGCTGGCGGGTTTTGTGGAGGTGGGCGAGACGCTGGAGCAGGCCGTTGCCCGCGAAGTGATGGAAGAGAGCAATATCCGCGTCAAAAACGTCCGTTACGTTACCTCCCAGCCATGGCCCTTCCCGCAATCGCTGATGACAGCCTTTATGGCGGAGTATGACAGCGGCGATCTGCAGCACGACGGTAAAGAGCTGCTGGATGCGGCCTGGTTCCGTTTTGATGAGCTGCCGTTGCTGCCACCGCCAGGCACCGTGGCGCGCCGCCTGATTGAAGATACCGTCGCTCTGTGCCGCGCCGAAGTGTGAAAGTGCTACACTACACGCCTGTTATTGAGAGAGTGTTGAGATGAGTGAACTGAAGAACGATCGTTATTTGCGTGCCCTGTTACGTCAGCCGGTTGATGTCACGCCGGTCTGGATGATGCGACAAGCCGGGCGCTATTTGCCGGAGTACAAAGCGACACGCGCCCAGGCGGGTGACTTTATGTCGCTGTGTAAAAACGCCGAGCTGGCTTGTGAAGTCACCCTGCAGCCGCTGCGCCGTTATCCGCTGGATGCCGCCATCCTCTTCAGTGACATCCTGACCATTCCGGATGCGATGGGACTGGGTCTCTACTTTGAAACCGGCGAAGGCCCGCGTTTCTCAAACCCTGTGACCTGTCGCGCTGACGTTGAGCGTTTACCGGTGCCCGATCCCGAAATGGAGCTGGGCTATGTGATGAATGCTGTCCGTACCATCCGTAAGAACCTGAACGGCGACCTGCCGCTGATTGGCTTCTCTGGAAGTCCGTGGACGCTGGCCACCTATATGGTGGAAGGCGGGAGCAGCAAGGCGTTTACCAAAATTAAGAAGATGATGTATGCCGATCCCGCTACGCTCCACGCGATGCTGGATAAGCTGGCCGACAGCGTCATCCTCTATCTCAATGCTCAGATCCGCGCCGGTGCGCAGTCCGTTATGGTATTTGATACCTGGGGCGGCGTGCTGACCGGTCGTGATTACCGCGAATTCTCACTCCATTACATGCACAAAATTGTCGATGGCCTGCTGCGTGAAAACGACGGTCGCCGCGTGCCGGTGACGCTCTTCACTAAAGGCGGCGGACAGTGGCTGGAAGCGATGGCCGCCACCGGTTGTGACGCGCTGGGTCTCGACTGGACCACCGATATTGATGACGCACGCCGTCGCGTGGGCGACAAAGTCGCCCTGCAGGGGAACATGGATCCTTCTATGCTCTATGCGGCACCTGAGCGCATAGAACAGGAAGTGGCTGGGATCCTGGAGCGCTTTGGCTCAGGTACCGGGCATGTCTTCAATCTGGGGCATGGTATTCATCTGGATGTGCCACCGGAAAATGCGGGCGTCTTTGTTGAGGCGGTACACCGTTTATCACGTCCCTGGCATCAGGAGTAATCATGGATATTGCCGCACTTCGCGCTGAGCAGTTACAACGCGCCGCTGATGTGGTGCGAGAAGATGACTTTGATGTGCTGCCACCCCGCTTTATCGGCGGGGCGGACGTTGGATTTGAGCAGGAAGGTACCATCACCCGGGCGGCGATGGTGATACTGGAGTATCCCTCCTTAAAGCTGGTGGAGCACCGCATCGCACGCGTTGAGACCACCATGCCTTATATTCCGGGCTTTCTCTCATTCCGTGAATATCCAGCGCTGATGGCCGCCTGGCAGATGCTGGAGCAAAAGCCGGACCTGCTGTTTGTGGATGGACATGGTATTTCGCATCCACGACGACTTGGCGTCGCGTCACATTTTGGCCTGCTGGTCAATGTGCCCACCATTGGTGTCGCGAAAAGTCGCCTGTGTGGCCGTTTTGCCGATCTGGATGCGCAGCCTGGCAGTCGTCAGCCACTGATCGACAAAGGCGAGCAGATAGGCTGGGTATGGCGCAGCAAGCTGCGGTGTAATCCGCTGTTTGTCGCCACCGGCCATCGTGTCAGCCTGGATACCGCGCTGCAGTGGGTCGAAAACTGTACGCGTGGTTACCGGCTGCCGGAACCGACCCGCTGGGCCGACGCGGTTGCCTCGAACCGAACCGCTTTCCAGCGCTGGCAAAACGCGCTTTAACACTGTTTGTGCTGCGGTTTTGCAGTTACACTGCGGCCAGCGAAACGAATAAGAGCCACCTTTATGTTACAAAATCCCGTTCATCTGCGTCTGGCGAAGCTGGAAAGCTGGCAGCACCTTACTTTTATGGCCTGCCTGTGCGAGCGCATGTATCCCAACTATCGCGCGTTCTGCGAGCAGACTGAATTTGCCGATCCGGCACTCTATCGCCGTATTCTTGATCTGATCTGGGAAAACCTGACGGTCAAAGATGCGAAGATTAACTTCGACAGCCAGCTTGAAAAGCTCGAAGCCGCCATTCCGGATGGTGATGCGTTTGAGGTTTACGGCGTTTATCCGGCTATCGATGCCTGTGTGGCATTAAGCGAAGTCGTACATGCGCAGCTGAGCGGTGAAACTCTTGAGCATGCAATTGAAGTCAGCGAGACCTCAATTACCACTATCGCCATGCTGGAAATGACCCAGGCTGGACGCGAAATGACCGACGAAGAGCTGCGTGAAAACCCGGCTATCATCGATGAGTGGGACCTTCAGTGGGAGATTTTCCGCCTGCTGGCGGAGTGTGAAGAGCGCGACCTTGAATTGATTAAAGGTCTGCGATCTGACCTGCGTGAAGCGGGAATTAGCAACATCGGTATAAATTTCCAGCAGTAAGGCGATAAAACGTGACTTCAGGCCCGAATTAGCGCGCCTGGAGGCTTCACATTGGCCCCCTGTCTGGTCTACATTTGGGGGGCTGAAAATTGTGGCTATCGGTGCGTGCAGGCAGAAGAGTGCCAGAATATGGCTTTTCCCTCGCACTCGTTGCTTAGCAAGCGATAAATACACTTTAAGGATAACTTATGAACAAGACTCAACTGATTGATGTGATCGCAGAAAAAGCTGACCTGTCTAAAACCCAGGCAAAGGCAGCGCTGGAATCTACTCTGGCTGCGATCACTGAGTCTCTGAAAGATGGTGATGCTGTACAACTGGTTGGTTTTGGTACTTTTAAAGTGAACCACCGCGCTGAGCGTACCGGTCGTAACCCGCAGACTGGCAAAGAGATCAAAATCGCTGCAGCAAATGTACCGGCATTCGTGTCTGGTAAAGCGCTGAAAGACGCCGTTAAGTAAGACGTCGCACTGCGGTTAAGCTTTAAAACAGGGGGCGTTTCGCCCCTTTTGTTTAAGAGGCCAGCCATCATGACCCCGCTGTTTCAGCGTTTATCTGTTCTGTTTCTCTCCCTTTTTCTTTTCGGTTGCAGCTCTACTCCGGATATTCCCCCCTTTTCTGCCAGTGGCTATCTTGCCGATCGTGGTGTTGTTCGTATCTGGCGTAAAAACAGCGACCACCAGTCGGTCCATATCCGCACCTTCTATACGCCGTTCAGTGGGGGGGAGGGTGAAGTGACGGATTATGTCTGGCTGGAAGAGTCGTTGATCAGCATCCAGCGTCAGGTGAAGGGCAACCAGCCTGATGATGTGACCCTGCGCTTTGACCAGGCTGGCGGTCTTAACTTTATGCAGCGCCAGCTTTCAGGCCGGCGTGAAGCGGTCAGCCCGGATGCGGTTGAGCTCTATAAGTTTGATGCCGAGCGGATGCGTAACCTCAGCGATGCGCTATTAAGCGGTCAGGTGTTCCTCAGACAGGGACACTGGCTGGGAAACAATGTGCTGGAGAGTTGCGAAGGCCAGCAGGTCAGACCCGCTTTTGACGCCGACGCTCTGCAGATGCTGACACAGCAGCAACGCCGCGCATCGGCACCGCTGATGGTGTCATGGCTGGAAGCGCCGGAAGGAATACAGCTATTGCGGGTCAGTCAGCAGGATGACTGCTCACAGCAGCCGACAGAAGAAGATATGTGAATTGAAAAGGGGGCACCTGGTGCCCCCTGAACTTATTTGCGATTAATGGCGCGGTAGCCGATATCGCGGCGACAGAAGCTGCCCTGCCATGAGATTGGCTGTGTCAGCTCATAAGCCCGCTTTTGTGCCGCGGCCACATCGTCGCCCAGCGCGGTTACGCACAACACGCGGCCACCGTTTGTCAGCACCAGGTCCTCTTCCAGCCGTGTTCCGGCGTGGAATACCTTGCCGTCAGCCACTTCTTCCAGTGGCAGACCGTGAATCTGATCGCCCTGAGTGTAGTCACCCGGATAACCGCCCGCCGCCAGCACCACACCCAGCGCAGGGCGGGGATCCCATTGTGACGTTTTCTGATCCAGCTTACCGTCACAGGCGGCCAGGCAAAGATCGACCAGATCCGACTGCAGACGCAGCATGATCGGCTGAGTCTCCGGATCGCCGAAGCGGCAGTTGAATTCGATCACTTTCGGCTGCCCGGTGTGATCGATCATCAGGCCGGCATAGAGAAAACCGGTATAGACGTTGCCTTCAGCCGCCATGCCGCGCACGGTCGGCCAGATAACCTGATCCATAACGCGCTGGTGGATCTCATCGGTGACAACCGGAGCCGGAGAGTAGGCACCCATTCCGCCGGTGTTCGGACCGGTATCGCCATCGCCCACGCGTTTGTGATCCTGGCTGGTGGCCATGGGCAGCACATGCTCGCCGTCCACCATCACGATGAAGCTGGCTTCTTCGCCATCCAGAAACTCTTCAATCACAATGCGGTGTCCGGCATCGCCAAAGGCGTTTCCGGCCAGCATATCCTGAACCGCATCCTCAGCTTCCTGCAGCGTCATCGCCACAATCACGCCTTTACCTGCGGCCAGGCCGTCGGCTTTGATGACGATAGGGGCGCCTTTCTCACGCAGATACGCGAGAGCGGGCTCAACCTCGGTGAAGTTCTGGTATTCCGCACTCGGGATCTTATGACGCGCCAGGAAATCCTTGGTGAAAGCTTTAGAGCCTTCCAGCTGCGCAGCGGCCTGAGTCGGACCAAAGATAGCCAGCCCGGCCTCACGGAAGGCATCCACGATGCCAATCACCAGCGGCGCTTCGGGGCCGACAATCGTTAGATCAATCTTTTCACGCCGGGCAAACTCAAGCAGGGCAGGGACATCAGTTGCACTAATCGCGACATTCTGCAGCGCAGGCTCTAATGCGGTGCCCGCGTTACCCGGTGCCACAAACACGGTTTCCGCCAGCGGCGACTGGACAGCTTTCCAGGCCAGAGCATGTTCACGTCCGCCATTGCCGATTACTAAAATTTTCATCTGTTTCTCTCCAGAACGATTAATGGCGGAAGTGACGCATGTCGGTGAAGATCATGGCAATGCCGTGCTCATCTGCCGCCGCAATTACCTCTTCATCGCGGATGGAGCCGCCAGGCTGGATGACGCAGCTCACGCCTGACGCGGCTGCCGCATCAATACCATCACGGAACGGGAAGAAGGCATCCGACGCCATGGCTGATCCTTTTACTTCCAGCCCTTCATCGGCTGCTTTAATGCCGGCAATCTTAGCGGAATAGACACGGCTCATCTGTCCGGCACCGATACCAATGGTCATGTTGTCGCGTGCATAAACAATGGCGTTAGACTTAACGAACTTCGCCACTTTCCAGCAGAACAGCGCATCACGCAGTTCCTGTTCCGTTGGCTGACGTTTACTGACTACGCGCAGCTGGCTGGCATCGACCATGCCGAGATCGCGATCCTGTACCAGCAGACCCCCGTTGACACGTTTGAAATCCAGTGCAGCAGTACGGTTTTGCCATTGGCCGCAGATCAGGACACGGACATTCTGCTTCGCGGCGGTAATTTTCAGCGCGGCCTCGGAAACCGCTGGCGCGATAATCACCTCAACAAACTGGCGGCTGATAATGGCCTGCGCAGTTGCTTCATCCAGCTCGCGGTTAAAGGCGATGATGCCGCCAAATGCGGAGGTCGGATCGGTCTGGTAAGCACGCTCATAGGCTGCCAGCAGAGAGTCACCGGTCGCTACGCCACAAGGGTTTGCATGTTTGACGATGACGCAGGCGGGTTCACTGAACTCTTTTACGCACTCCAGTGCAGCATCCGTGTCAGCAATGTTGTTATAGGAGAGCGCTTTACCCTGAACCTGCCGGGCCGTCGCCACTGAAGCTTCAGTGATATTCTCTTCTATATAGAAGGCAGCATCCTGATGGCTGTTTTCACCGTAGCGCATATCCTGCTTCTTAATGAAGTTCAGATTCAGGGTACGCGGGAAACGGCCGGCGGGCTGATTACGATCACCGTGATAGGCGGGCACCAGGCTGCCAAAGTAGTTAGCGATCATGCTGTCATACGCGGCAGTGTGTTCGAACGCTTTGATCGCCAGATCGAAACGGGTCTCAAGCGTCAGGCCATTTTCATGGGCATCCATTTCGGCAATGATCGCATCGTAGTCGCCGCTGCTGACCACGATTGCCACATCTTTATGGTTCTTGGCAGCAGAGCGCACCATGGTCGGGCCACCGATGTCGATATTTTCCACTGCATCTTCCAGTGAACATCCTTCACGGGCGACGGTCTGTGCAAAGGGATAGAGGTTAACGACCACCATGTCGATTGGGCTGATGTCGTGCTGCGCCATAATGGCATCATCCTGGCCGCGACGACCTAAAATGCCGCCATGCACTTTCGGATGCAGGGTTTTGACGCGTCCATCCATCATTTCCGGGAAACCGGTGTAGTCAGAGACTTCTGTGACAGCCAGACCCGCATCCGCCAGCAGGCGAGCTGTTCCGCCTGTGGAGAGCAGTTCGACACCGCGACTTGAGAGCGCCTGAGCAAATTCGAGGATACCGGCTTTGTCAGAGACACTGAGCAATGCGCGGCGTACAGGACGAGTTTGTTGCATGGTGGTTTATCCCTTGGCTTTGTTTCGCGTATATAAGAGCGTTACATCAGGCTTTACAGCGGTTTTCTCTTCTCTATATAGGAAGAAAAAATCAAAAACCTCAGGTAACGCCCCGAAAAGGGGTGTCCGGAACTTCGCCCGGCATTGTAGCGAAAACGTTTGCGTGATGCTCGCCTAAATTTATCTGGCCCGACTAATGTGGATAACATTGTGTGTAACTGCGTATAACAGCCGCTTTTGCTGTGGAATGCAGCGAACGCTCTTTTTTATGCAATTTATGGGTTGCGCCTCTCAGACAACTCCCTATAATGCGCATCCATCAACACGGCACACCGGCAACGGAATGACAGGTTGAGAGGCGCAGGAGACTGAGCCGCCGGAGAAAAACTTCTGAGAAAGAGGTTGACTCTGCAGGAGGAAAGCGTAATATACGCCACCTCGCGACAGGACGCTAACGCACTGTTCGCACTGCTCTTTAACAATTTATCAGACAATCTGTGTGGGCACTCGCAGGATTGATATCAGCGTCTCCGGACGTAAAAAAATATCAAGCCTCACGAGTGAACACATAATGAAATTCATTATGACGTTTTACAG
>NZ_JAHXYM010000012.1:0-28472 GCF_019969975.1 Pantoea sp. OVA07A
GTGCCATCCCCGGCGGTCCGTCAGGCAGGCGAATGAAGTGAAGGAACCGCGCAGCGGCGCGAGGACCGCCAGCCCCTGAGCGGCACCAGACTGCGTTATCACCTGTCGCTTAACTGACTGGCATTACGCCCATGGCGGCCTGAGGTCTCTGGCTTGATGACCGGGATCGGTCAGTCGGCGCGGGTTGTCAGCAGGCTGATAGCCAGCGTCATCACGGGTTCCGGGTTGATTCCGGTAAACATTTGATGAATTTTTTCAGAAATGGCTTCACCAGTCACAGGCTTATTTTCAGCCACGATTTCCATCACCGCCTGTCCAAATAGCAGGCGACATGCCGCAATAGCATCACTTACCGCTTCATCATCCATAATGCTCTCCCTCTGTATCGGCAGAAGCGTACACGTCTGCGGCAACCGGATCATGCGTAACTCTATTTTTTTGTGGTACAGGTTACAAAAATGAATCAGCTGTAAGGAGCAAATAACGTGGCCCGACGCATTTAATGCCGGGCGCTTAACTGATACTGAAAGAGATTAACAGAGGGTAGCGTTTAACAAATCAGGTGTGACAGGGTGGATGACAGATATGCGTTCACTCACTCTTTTACCGTGGCATCAGACAATTCAATTTGCAGAGAGAGTAAAATGCCATGCAGCGGGAAATGATTTAGCAGCACTCTCACTGAGAAAATGTCTTAAACAGTACGGTGCGAGAGCAATAAGCGCTTAGATGAGTAATCGCTATAACGATGATCGCGGCAAAGCCTGGATTGTGGTTGCTACGTGGAGGTGATTTTATGAAGAGTTTTGGGGAAAGAAAGTGGGAAGTAAAAAGCCAACACGATTTTTACATCCGTGTTGGCTATATGTTATGTAATGCGGATTACATATTTTCGATGATCGCGTCACCAAACTCTGAACATTTCAGCAGTTTAGCGCCATCCATCAGGCGTTCGAAATCGTAAGTCACAGTTTTGTTAGCGATAGCGCCTTCAACACCTTTAACAATCAGGTCAGCCGCTTCGAACCACTCCATGTGACGCAGCATCATTTCTGCGGACAGAATAATTGAACCTGGGTTCACTTTATCCTGACCTGCATACTTAGGTGCTGTACCGTGGGTCGCTTCGAACAGCGCACACTCGTCACCGATGTTGGCGCCTGGTGCGATACCAATACCGCCAACCTGCGCTGCCAGAGCGTCAGAGATGTAGTCACCGTTCAGGTTCATACAGGCGATAACGTCATACTCAGCCGGACGCAGCAGGATCTGTTGCAGGAACGCATCAGCAATCACATCTTTAACGATGATCTCTTTGCCGGTGTTCGGGTTTTTGAACTTCATCCACGGGCCACCGTCGATCAGTTCGCCGCCGAACTCTTCTTTCACTAACTGGTATCCCCAGTCTTTGAAAGAGCCTTCGGTGAACTTCATGATGTTGCCTTTGTGGACCAGGGTCAGTGAATCACGATCGTTAGTGATGGTGTATTCCACTGCCGCGCGCACCAGACGTTTGGTGCCCGCTTCTGAACACGGCTTAACGCCGATACCGCACTGCTCAGGGAAGCGAATTTTCTTCACGCCCATCTCTTCGCGCAGGAACTTGATCACTTTGTCCGCTTCGGCAGAACCCGCTTTCCACTCGATACCAGCATAGATATCTTCGGAGTTTTCACGGAAGATCACCATGTCGGTCTCTTCAGGACGTTTAACCGGGCTTGGCGTGCCTTTGTAGTAACGTACCGGACGCAGGCAGACGTAGAGGTCAAGCTCCTGACGCAGGGCCACGTTCAGTGAACGAATACCGCCGCCGACCGGGGTGGTCAGTGGGCCTTTAATGGCTACGCGATATTCTTTGATTAAGTCGAGAGTTTCCTGTGGCAGCCAGACATCCTGGCCGTAGAGTTCAACTGACTTCTCACCGGTGTAAATCTCCATCCAGGAGATCTTACGCTCGCCGTTGTAGGCTTTCTTCACCGCCGCATCGACGACTTTCAGCATTACCGGGGAAACATCAACACCGATACCGTCACCCTCAATGTAAGGAATGACCGGATTGTTTGGCACTGTGAGCTTGCCCTGATTCAGGGTGATTTTCTGACCTTCCGCCGGAACAACTACTTTGCTTTCCATTAACCTCTCCTGGGCGTTTGTTAATGATTTGTAAGATGCGCGTCAATACTACTTGAATATTTCCGCCACGCCAATCACCGCAATTTCACGTTATAATGCGCCGAATGTTTCTGACTGCAAAGCCCATGCGAAAAACTTCTCAACGAATTCACCAGGATAAACGATTCAGCCGCCCGACGCGTGATGCGCGGCGTTCCCCTGCCCGCCCTGCGGCTCCGCGCCGCGTGATTCTGTTTAACAAACCGTTCGACGTGTTACCGCAGTTCACCGATGAAGCGGGCCGCCGAACCCTGAAGGATTTTGTCAGCGTCGCAGAGGTTTATGCCGCAGGTCGCCTCGATCGCGACAGCGAAGGATTGATGGTGCTGACCAACGACGGCGCGCTGCAGGCTGCGCTGACTCAGCCCGGCAAACGCACAGGTAAGATCTATTATGTGCAGGTGGAAGGCGAGCCACAGGAGACGGATCTGCAGCCTTTACGGGATGGGGTTAATCTGAAAGATGGGTTGACGCTGCCCGCGGGCGTAGAAAAAGTGGCTGAGCCTGAGTGGCTCTGGCCACGTCAGCCACCTATACGCGAACGTAAAAACATCCCGACGCAGTGGCTGAAAATCACGCTGTATGAAGGCCGTAATCGTCAGGTTCGCCGGATGACCGCCCACATTGGCTTTCCCACATTGCGATTGATCCGGTACGCGATGGGGAGTTATTCGCTCGACGATCTGGCTCCGGGCGCGTGGCGTGAACTCAGCGAAAGTGCGCTTTGAAAACCGGTTTTTTATAACCTCAGGTTAACAATTGCGGAGAAGTGATGTTTAAACCTCATGTTACTGTCGCCTGTCTGGTTCAGGCCGAAGGTGAATTACTGGTGGTGGAAGAGACGATTAACGGTCGCCCCACCTGGAACCAGCCCGCCGGACATCTTGAAGCGGATGAAACTCTGCTGGAAGCCGCAGAGCGCGAACTCTATGAAGAGACCGGCATCGCCACGCCGATGCACTATTTCATCGCGATAAACCAGTGGATCGCGCCCGACAGTACGCCTTTTGTGCGTTTTCTGTTTGGCGTGGATCTGGCGGAAAAAGCGCCAACCCAGCCGCAGGACAGCGACATCGATTGCTGCTGGTGGTTGCCGCCAGCGCAGATTCTCACTGCCTCTAACCTGCGTTCGCCGCTGGTCGCGGAAAGCGTACGCCTGTGGCAACAGGGCACGCGCTACCCGCTACATCTGGTCAGCCCGTTCCGGTGGCCGTTTCACGAGGGTGCGCGCCTGCCTTCTGCATGATAGAATGCGCCGCCTGTTTTTTTATCGTAATGCGAGCGTGTCATGTCTGACAACAGCCAGAAAAAAGTGATCGTCGGTATGTCCGGCGGCGTCGATTCTTCCGTTTCCGCCTGGTTACTGCAACAGCAGGGTTACCAGGTTGAAGGCCTGTTCATGAAGAACTGGGAGGAGGACGATGGCGAGGAGTATTGTACCGCAGCGGACGATCTGGCGGATGCGCAAGCGGTGTGTGACAAGCTGGGTATGAAGCTGCACAAAGTTAACTTTGCCGCTGAATACTGGGATAACGTCTTTGAGCATTTCCTCGAAGAGTACAAAGCGGGCCGCACGCCCAACCCCGATATTCTCTGCAACAAAGAGATCAAATTCAAAGCGTTCCTGGAGTTCGCGGCTGAAGATCTCGGCGCAGATTTTATCGCCACCGGTCACTACGTGCGTCGTCAGGACGTGGCTGGCCAGAGCCAGCTGTTACGCGGTCTGGATGGCAACAAAGATCAGAGCTACTTCCTTTATACCCTGAGCCACCAGCAGATCGCCCAAAGTCTGTTCCCGGTTGGCGAGCTGGAAAAACCGGAAGTGCGCCGCATTGCCGAACAGCTCGACCTTATCACCGCGAAGAAGAAAGACTCGACCGGCATCTGCTTTATCGGTGAGCGCAAATTCCGCGACTTCCTGGCGCGCTATCTCCCGGCTCAGCCTGGCGAAATAGAAACTACCGAAGGCCAGATCGTCGGTGAACATCAGGGGCTGATGTACCATACTCTGGGACAGCGTAAAGGCCTGGGTATTGGCGGCCTGAAAGAGAGCAAAGATGATCCCTGGTATGTGGTCGACAAAGATGTGGCGCGTAACCGCCTGATTGTCGCCCAGGGCGGCGATCATCCGCGTCTGATGTCCGTCGGCCTGATTGCGCAGCAGCTGCACTGGGTTGATCGCCAGCCGATTACCGCCCCGCTTCGCTGCACCGTGAAAACCCGCTATCGTCAGACCGATATTCCCTGTGAGATTATCCCACACGGCGACGATCGGATTGAGGTGCGTTTCGACGAGCCGGTTGCAGCAGTGACGCCGGGTCAGTCTGCGGTGTTTTACCTTGGTGAGGTCTGCCTCGGTGGCGGTATTATCGAACAGCGTCTGCCGTTAGTGGCGGAGTAAGCGGGCTCAGCCCGCATTGATGACGCGTAAACAGGAGTAACCGTGGCGAAAAATTATCAGGAAATTACGCTGGCGCTGGCGGGCATCTGTCAGTCGGCCCATCTGGTGCAGCAGCTGGCTCAGCAGGGTCACTGCCAGCCGGAGGCGCTGACCGTATCGCTGCGCAGCGTACTGGACCTCAATCCTGGCTCAACGCTGGCGGTGTTTGGCAACAATGAAGCCAACCTGCGCCTCGGACTTGAAACCCTGATGGCGGTGCTGAACAGCAGCAGTCGTCAGGGTGCAGGTGCAGAGCTGACGCGTTACACCCTGAGCATGATGGTGCTGGAGCGCAAGCTCAGCGCCAGTAAAACAGCCATGGCGACGCTGGCCCAGCGCATCACTCAGCTGGATCGCCAGCTGGCGCATTATGAACTGGAGTCAGACACCATTCTCAGCGCGATGGCTGCCATCTATGTGGATGTGATCAGCCCGCTTGGCCCGCGTATTCAGGTCACCGGTTCGCCTGCGGTACTGCAGAATACGCAGGTACAGAGTAAAGTGCGCGCCACCCTGCTAGCCGGTATCCGTGCTGCCGTATTGTGGCAGCAGGTCGGTGGTGGCCGACTGCAACTGATGTTCTCGCGTCAGCGTTTGCTGCGTGAAGCGAAAACCCTCTTATCCCGGCTGCCACTGACTTACTAAGTCGGTGCGGCAAAACACTGCTAAATGATTCAGGAGTTGCACTGATGGAATTATCCTCTCTGACCGCCGTCTCACCTGTCGATGGTCGTTACGGCGATAAAGTCAGCCCGCTGCGTGCGATTTTCAGCGAATTCGGTTTGCTGAAATTCCGCGTTGAGGTTGAAGTTCGCTGGTTACAAAAACTGGCCGCGACCGCAGAGATCAAGGAAGTTCCTGCATTTGATGCCGACGCAAACGCTTTCCTTGATGCGATTGTCGCCGGTTTTTCCGAAGAAGATGCCGCGCGCATCAAAACCATTGAGCGCACCACCAACCACGACGTCAAAGCGGTTGAGTATTTCCTGAAAGAGAAAGTTGCCGACGTCCCTGCCCTGCATGCTGTTTCTGAATTTATCCACTTCGCCTGTACTTCTGAAGATATCAACAATCTGTCGCACGCCCTGATGCTGGAAACAGCCCGTCGTGACGTGATCCTGCCTTACTGGCAGCAGCTGATTACCGCTGTGAAGGATCTTGCCAGCGAATATCGTGACATTCCGCTGCTCTCCCGCACCCACGGCCAGCCGGCTACACCGTCGACGATGGGTAAAGAGATGGCGAACGTCGCTTACCGTCTGGAGCGTCAGTTACGTCAGCTGAAACAGATTGAGGTGCTGGGCAAAATCAACGGCGCTGTAGGGAATTACAACGCCCACATTGCCGCCTATCCCGAAGTGGACTGGCATGCGCTGAGCGAGAACTTCGTCACCTCGCTGGGGATCACCTGGAACCCTTACACCACGCAGATTGAGCCGCACGACTATATTGCCGAAATGTTCGACTGCATCGCCCGCTTTAACACCATCCTGATCGATTTCGATCGCGATATCTGGGGTTATGTAGCGCTGAACCATTTCAAACAGAAGACCATTGCGGGCGAGATTGGCTCGTCGACCATGCCGCACAAAGTGAACCCAATCGACTTCGAAAACTCCGAAGGCAATCTGGGCCTGGCGAACGCGGTAATGCAGCATCTGGCCAGCAAGCTGCCGGTCTCACGCTGGCAGCGCGATCTGACCGACTCCACCGTGCTGCGTAACCTCGGCGTGGGCGTCGGTTATGCGCTGATCGCCTATCAGGCGACGCTGAAAGGCATCTCGAAACTGGAAGTGAACCGCGATCGTCTGCTGGACGAACTGGATCACAACTGGGAAGTGCTGGCAGAACCGATCCAGACGGTAATGCGCCGTTACGGCATTGAGAAGCCTTATGAAAAGCTGAAGGAGCTGACGCGCGGTAAACGCGTCGATGCCGCCGGCATGCAGGCCTTTATCGACAGCCTGGCGCTGCCGGAAGAGGAAAAAGTCCGTCTGAAGCAGATGACGCCTGCAAACTATATTGGCCGCGCTATCCAGATGGTTGACGATCTGAAATAATGCCCGCCGCAGACCGGCCCAGTCCGGTCTGCGTTAACATCTTGTTTAATACATTTCGCGTATACTTTCTGCAGGTTGACTCAAACAGAGTGTAAGGAATTTCTATGCGTGTTCTGGTTGTTGAAGACAATGCCCTGCTGCGCCATCATCTCGCCGTCCAGTTACGTGACATGGGCCATCAGGTCGATGCCGCCGAAGACGCCAAAGAAGCTGACTATTTTCTTCGGGAACATCTGCCAGATATCGCGCTGGTGGATCTCGGCCTGCCGGATGAAGATGGTATGTCTCTGATTCGCCGCTGGCGCAGCGATGCTGTGCGCCAGCCGATTCTGGTGCTGACCGCCCGTGAAGGCTGGCAGGCCAAAGTTGAGGCGCTGGAAGCCGGCGCGGATGACTACGTCACCAAACCGTTTCATATTGAAGAAGTCGCGGCACGCCTGCAGGCGCTGATGCGTCGTAACAGCGGACATGCCTCGCAAATCATCGATATGGCCCCGTTTCAGGTTGATCTCTCCCGCCGTGAACTGACGGTCAATGAACAGCCGGTGAAGCTCACTGCTTTTGAATACACCATTGTCGAGACGCTGATCCGTAACGCGGGCAAAGTGGTAAGCAAAGACTCGCTGATGCTGCAGCTCTATCCTGACGCTGAACTGCGTGAAAGCCACACCATCGATGTCCTTATGGGTCGTCTGCGCAAAAAAATTCTGGCGTTACATCCTACTGACGTGATCGCCACCGTGCGTGGCCAGGGCTACCGCTTTGATCTCTGACCATGTCCTGGTTTAATCGTTATCGCCCTATTTCGCTGCGCGCCCGCTTTCTGCTGGCCTCCGCAGCGATAGTCCTCTTCCTCTCACTCTCCTATGGCATGGTGGCGGTGATTGGCTATGTGGTCAGTTTCGATAAAAACACCTACCGCGTGATGCGCGGCGAGAGCAACCTGTTCTTTACGCTGGCGCAATGGCATGACAACAAACTCACCATCGCCCAGCCGGAACGGATGACGCTCAACTTCCCGACGCTGGTATTTATTTACGATGAGCACGGCAAACTGTTGTGGCAGCAACGCGACGTGCCGGAGATCCGCAAGAAGATCCGCCGTGAATGGCTGCTGAAGCCTGACTTCTACGAGATTGATACCAGTAACCGTACCAGCATGGTGGCAATGGGCAATAACCTGAATGCTCAGCAACGGCTCAACGACTGGGACAATGACAGCAACGATACCTTTACCCATTCGGTCGCCGTTAACCGTTACGATGCCACCACGAATCTGCCCGCGCTCACCATTGTGGTGGTCGACTCAATCCCGCAGGAGCTGCAGCATTCTGATGTGGTCTGGTCGTGGTTCAGCTATGTGCTGGCGGCCAACCTGATACTGATCATTCCGTTGCTGTGGCTGGCGGCGCACTGGAGTCTGCGGCCGATTGGCGCGCTGACGCAGCAGGTGCGCGAACTGGAGACCAGTCAGCGCGAAAATCTGGCGGATAATCCGCCGCAGGAACTGCGCAGTCTGGTGCGTAACCTCAATCTGTTGCTGACCAATGAGCGACAACGCTATACCCGCTATCGCACCACGCTTTCAGACCTGACCCACAGTCTGAAAACGCCGCTGGCCGTGTTGCAGAGCACCCTGCGCTCGCTGCGCAACGGCAAGGAACTGACGGTGGAACAGGCTGAGCCGGTGATGCTGGAGCAGATTAGTCGAATCTCGCAGCAGGTCGGTTATTATCTGCATCGCGCCAGTATGCAGGCCGATCACAATCCGCTGCAGCGCGATCTGCATTCCGTTTCCGGTCTGCTCGACAAGCTCTGCTCAGCCCTGAATAAAGTCTATCAGCGTAAAGGCGTGGCGATTTCGCTGGATATCTCACCGGAGCTGACCTTTGTTGGCGACCAGAATGACTTTATGGAAGTGCTGGGCAACGTGCTCGATAACGCCTGCAAGTATTGCCTGGAATTTATCGAAATCAGCGCTTTTCAGAGCGAAAATGCACTCCATCTCTATATTGACGATGATGGTCCGGGCATTCCCGAGAGCAAGCGCGATTTAGTGTTTGTCCGGGGTCAGCGCGCCGACACCCTGCGTCCCGGTCAGGGACTGGGTCTGGCGGTGGTGCGCGATATTCTTGAGCAATATGAGGGCAACGTCATCGCCTCCGGTAGCGCACTCGGCGGAACACGCATGGAAGTGGTCTTTCAGCGCCAGGAAGTCGAACATCGCCGCGAGTAGAAAACCCTCAGGGCTGTTATACTTGCTGGCATTTACAGCCCTAAGCGGAACCCTTTTATGGACTATCAGCTCGATATTAACTGGCCCGATTTTATTCAGCGTTACTGGCAGAAACGCCCGGTAGTGCTGAAGCGTGGTTTTAAAAACTTTGTCGATCCTCTTTCACCGGATGAACTGGCCGGTCTGGCGATGGAAAACGAGGTGGATAGCCGCCTGGTCAGCCATCAGGATGGCAAATGGCAGGTCAGCCACGGCCCGTTCGAGAGCTATGATCATCTGGGTGAAAACAACTGGTCGCTGCTGGTACAGGCGGTCAATCACTGGCATGAAGCCTCTGCCGCACTGATGCGCCCTTTCCGTTTCCTGCCTGACTGGCGTGTTGATGACCTGATGGTGTCGTTTGCCGTGCCTGGCGGCGGCGTCGGTCCCCATTTTGATCAGTATGATGTCTTTATTATTCAGGGGGCCGGTCGCCGTCGCTGGCGCGTCGGTGAAAAGGTGCCGCTGAAGCAGCACTGCCCGCATCCGGATCTGCTGCAGGTTGAGCCATTCGACGCCATCATCGATGAAGAGATGGAGCCGGGTGATATTCTCTATATTCCGCCGGGGTTCCCGCATGAAGGTTACTCGCTGGAAAACGCCCTGAACTACTCCGTGGGTTTCCGTGCCCCCAGCGGACGCGAGCTAATCAGCGGCTTTGCGGATTACGCGCTGGCTAATGAGCTGGGCAGCCTGCGCTTCAGCGATCCGGATGTCCCTGCACGTGATTGCCCGTCGCAGATTCTGCCGCAGGAGATCGAAGGCGTACGTCAGTTGATGCTGGATGTGGTCAATCAGCCGGAGCAGTTCGCTCAGTGGTTTGGCGAATTCATTTCCCAGTCACGTCACGAACTCGATGTCGCGCCACCGGAACCGCCTTACCAGCCTGATGAAATTTATGATGCGCTGCAACAGGGCGATACCCTGAGCCGGTTAGGTGGCCTGCGTGTCCTGACGATTGGCGATGCGGTCTATGTCAACGGTGAGCGGGTTGAGTGTTCACATCCCGATGTGATGGCGGTACTGGCGCGCCACTATCGCATCACACTGGACGATCTGGGCGATGCGCTGGATGACCCGTCGGTACTGGCGCAGATCGCCGACCTGGTCAATGCTGGTTACTGGTACTTCGGCGACGAATAATCTGAGCTGATAATGAATCAGGCTCTCTTGCCTCCGTGGCAGAGAGCCTTTTTTGTGTCTGCGGGTTTAATTCTTCTTCTGCGCCGCCAGCTCTGACAGCCGCACAATCACTTCCACCGATTTCGCCATGATATTCAGCGAAGCAAACTCATGCTTGCCGTGATAGTTATAGCCACCGGTAAAGATGTTCGGGCAAGGCAGCCCTTTCCAGGACAGCGCCGATCCATCCGTACCGCCGCGAATCGGTTTCACTACCGGCTCTATGCCGCAGTCACGCATCGCCTGTAAAGCCAGTTCGATGATGTGCGGGAACGGCTCAACCTTTTCACGCATGTTGCGATAGCTGTTGGTGATCTCGACGGTGACCGAACAGTCCGGGTGCAGGGTTTTGTTGATCTCTGCGGCAATCTGCAGCAGCGTCTGTTTACGCTGTTCAAAACTCTCCGTTTCGAAGTCACGAATGATATAGAGCATCTCGGCGTGTTCAACGCTGCCTTTGATCTGATGCAGATGATAGAAGCCCTGATAGCCGTCAGTATATTGCGGTTTTTCGCTGGCCGGGACCGCGGCATGAAACTGGTTTGCCAGATCCAGCGCATTGACCATCACCCCTTTGGCGGAGCCAGGGTGCACGTTGTTACCGACGATTTTTACGGTGGCCGAAGCAGCGTTGAAGTTCTCATACTCGAACTCCCCTAAATCACTGCCATCAATGGTGTAGGCCCAGTCAGCGGCAAAGCCTTCCACATCAAAGTGAGAAGTGCCGCGACCAATCTCTTCATCGGGCGTAAAGGCAACACGGATCGCACCGTGCGGCGTATCGCTCGCAGCCAGTTGCGCCATCGCCGTCATGATCTCAGCGATACCCGCTTTATCATCCGCGCCCAGCAGGGTTTTGCCATCGGTGGTAATCAGCGTATGCCCAATCAGCTTGTGCAGCACCGGGAACATCACCGGCGAGAGAATTTCGTTGCCGTTACCCAGCGCAATGTCTCCGCCGCGATAATTTTCAATAATCTGCGGATTAACATGTTTCGCCGTAAAGTCTGGCGAGGTATCCATGTGAGAGATGAAACCGATGACTGGCGTCGGCCAGTCAACATTGGCAGGCAGCGTGCCCATGACGCAACAGTGATCGCTCAAGGAGACATCGACAAAACCCAGTGCCAGCAACTCCTCCTGCAACTGACGCGCCAGCGTCCACTGCCCTTCACTGCTGGGCACCTGGCGCGCCTGCGGCTTAGCCTGGGTCTCAACGGCCACATAACTTAAAAAGCGCTCAAGTAACTGTTCCATATCCCATCCTTTAAAAGTGCCATCCGGTATTATTAACAGACCAGCCGGTTACAACGTTGCGTAAAATCATTCGCAGACAGGTTAGCGCTGTCGATAACCTTTGGGAAAGCAATAAGCCCGAAAAAAACGGCTGATTACGAGATTGTTGCGGCAAACCTCGCAATGCTGATAAGTACCGGGCGGCTGGAATCAGCATGACGGGCAAGAAACGGCGAGGCGGCCATAGCCGCCCCTGCTTACTTATAAAGCGCGCGCAGCAGCTTATGCACAAACTCCGGCACCACTTCGCTCGCCAGGCCGTAATGACGCTCGGCAAATTCGTTGCCCACCTGGCTTGGCTCCAGGTTCAGCTCAACAGTATGCGCGCCCTGCAGTTTGGCTTCATGGACAAAACCCGCGGCCGGATAGACATGGCCTGAGGTGCCGATAGCGATAAAGTAATCGGCCTGTTCCAGCGCCTGATAAATCTGCTCCATGCCCAGCGGCATCTCACCAAACCACACTACGTGCGGCCGCAGCGCCGAGGGGAACTGGCAGCAGGTGCAGCGATCGTCCGGCGTGATATCACCGGTCCACTCAATGACCTGACCGCTGGTGACACAGCGCACTTTTAGCAGCTCACCGTGCATATGCAGCACCCGGCTGTTTCCGGCACGCTCATGCAGATTGTCGATGTTTTGCGTGACCAGCAAAAAGTTATCGCCTAATACCTGTTCCAGCTCCGCCAGCGCCAGATGGGCCGCGTTAGGCTGAATCTCTGCCTCCTGCAATTGCTGGCGGCGCGCATTGTAAAAGCGCTGCACCAGCGCGGGATCGCGCTGAAATCCTTCGGGCGTCGCAACATCTTCAACGTGGTGCTCTTCCCACAGGCCGTCAGCGGCGCGGAAGGTCCGGATGCCGGACTCCGCTGAGATGCCTGCGCCGGTCAGCACGACAATATGCGGCTGAGGATGGGCGGCCAGTTCGGCCTGACGATCGCGCTCAAATATGCGCTGGCGAAAGCGCTGATGCACTTTTCTCCGGGTTTTCTTCAGGCGGGCAAGTCGTATGCGGCGACGTGGTGTACGCATAAAATCTCCTGGCGTAGCAGCTGCGGCGAGCCGCTCTAAACAGATTCCGGGTTAACATCACCCGATAGTAACGGTTGCTGAGGGCCGCGCCCAACAGCAAAGGTCTTAAACAGATGCGGCGCGAAAGGATTCGCGCCGCATTTTTTCACTGACCGCTTAATACCCGAGCCGGGTCAATGCGGCTGGCGCGTCTGGCGGGATACCAGCTCGCCAGCAGGCTCAGCAGAATCGCGGTAATCAATACTGAGAACACATCAATCCAGTGCAGTTCCGACGGCAGGAAATCAATGAAGTAGATATCACCCGCCAGCAGATGATGACCGGTAACCGACTCCAGCCCGCGTACCAGTGAGGTCAGATTCAGCGCCACCAGCACGCCCGCGATCACGCCGCTGACGCTGCCCAGCAGGCCTGCCAGCAAACCGTACCAGATGAAGATGGCACGGATCAGCCGGTCTTTGGCACCGAGGGTACGAAGCACCGCAATGTCACTGCTCTTATCCTTCACCGCCATCACCAGCGTTGAGACGATGTTAAAGCAGGCGACGCCAATCACCAGCACCATCGCCAGATACATGATGGCGCGGATCATCTGAATATCGCGGTACATATAGCCGTAAGTGCCAATCCAGCTCTTGATGTAGACGTAGGAACGGGTTGCTTCACCGGCATCCCGCACCAGTTTGACCGCCTGGAACGGGTCGGTCATCTTCAGGGCGATGCCGGACACGCTGTCACCCATCTCCAGATAGTGCTGCGCATCGGCGAGTGGCACCAGCGCCAGGCTGTGATCGAGCATGCCGCTCAGTTGCAGAATACCGCTGACCTGAAGCCGGATACGTTTAGGCTGAAGCAGTTTGTTATCACCATCGTTGTTGGGGATCATGATGGTGATCCAGTCGCCCTGCTTCACGTTCAGCGATTTAGCAATGCCGCCGCCCAGAATGATCTGCTGCTTACCGGCGGCAAAAGAGGACCAGCCGTTATCTGCCACAAACTGTGGCAGGGCGCTGAGGCGCGGCTCCTGTGCCGGATCAACGCCCTTTACCTGCAGCGCTTCCAGCCGGGCGCCGCTCTCAATCAGGCCGGTGAAGTTCACATATGGCGCTGCCGCCGCAATGCCGGGCACCTTTTCAATCGGGGCAATCATCGACTGCCAGTGCTGGAACGGCTGATTGACCGCCTCGATCTCGCCATGCGGCACCACCGCCAGAATGCGGTTGTTCAGCTCACGCTCAAAACCATTCATGGCGCTCAGACCGATAATCAGCACCGCCACGCCCAGCGCAATACCGATGGTGGAGATCACCGAAATCAGCGACACCATGCCGCCACGACGGCGGCCACGGCTAAAGCGCAGGCCCAGCAACAGGGATAACGACGAACCCATTACACCGCTCCTGCCATGGTGAGCTGATCGCTTAACTGACCATCACGCATCTCCATCTGACGCGTCATCCGTTTTGCCAGCATCAGATCGTGAGTCACCACCAGAAACGCGGTGCCCTGACGCACGTTCAGTTCGCCCAGTAATTCAAAAATGGCGTCGGCGTTGCGTGCATCGAGGTTACCGGTTGGCTCATCCGCCATCACCAGCCGTGGGCGGTTAACCAGCGCCCGGGCAATCGCCACGCGCTGGCGTTCGCCGCCTGACAGTTCAGAAGGCCGGTGCGCGGCGCGATGGTCCAGCCCGACCGCGGCCAGCATCTCACGGGCGCGATCCTGTGCTTCCGTTTTAGCCGTTTTGCCAATCAGCAGCGGCATCGCCACGTTCTCCAGCGCGCTGAAGTCCGGCAGCAGATGGTGGAACTGATAGATAAAGCCCAGCTCGCGGTTACGCAGCTCCGCTTTGGCTGACGAGGACATGGCATTCAGTGACTGTCCATCAAACACCACGTCGCCCGATGTCGGTGCATCCAGGCCGCCAAGCAGATGCAGCAGCGTACTTTTACCGGAACCGGAGCTGCCGACAATCGCTGTCAGTTCACCGGGCTGGAGGCTGAAAGCCACATTGCGCAGCACATCGGTCTGCACGCTGCCTTCCTGATAGCGTTTGCACAGGTCGCGGCACTGCAACAAAGGAGTGTTACTCATAACGTAAAGCCTCAGCAGGTTGAACGGCGGCAGCGCGCCACGAAGGATAGAGCGTAGACAACAGCGCCACAATCATGGCGCTGAGGGCGATGGTGACCACCTGCCACACATTAATATCAACCGGCAATGCGGCACCATCAAGGAACAGGCCAATCACCGGCATTAAGTTGTTGAGCTGGCTGGCCAGCAAGACACCGAGCAGCGTGCCGAGCAGCGTGCCGATAATACCGGCGCTGGCACCCTGCACCATAAACACCGCCACTATTTGCCGGCGCGTCAGGCCCTGGGTTTGCAGGATCGCCACTTCGCCCTGCTTCTCCATGATCAGCAGGCCTAACGAGGTGATGATGTTAAAGGCAGCCACGGCGATGATCAGGCTCAGCAGCAGGCCCATCATGTTCTTCTCCATACGCACTGCCTGGAAGAGATCGCCTTTGCGCTCACGCCAGTCTTTCCAGACCAGGCCCGCAGGCAGTGTCTGCTGACTCAGACTGTCGACCGACAGCGGTTTATCCAGCCACAGTCGCCAGCCGGTAATGTTACCGGCCGGATAGCGCATCACGCGCGACGCATCCTGAAGATTGACCAGAATCTGATAACCATCGACTTCGCTGTTAGCGGCATAGGTGCCCGCTACGGTAAACAGACGCTGACTTGGCACACGTCCCATCGGGGTGAACTGGCTGACCGAAGGCACCATCAGACGCAGCTGATCGCCACGTTTTACGCCAAGCTGGGATGCCAGCTGTTCGCCAAGGATGACATTATACTGCCCGGCCTGCAGCACGCTCTGCCGGGTATTGACCAGGAAAGGGGTAAGCGGATCTTTTTCAGCCGGCTCAATGCCCAGCATCACGCCAACGGAGACGCTGTGCGGGCTTTGCAGCACCACATTGGCGGTGGTCAGCGGCGCAATACGGCTGACACCCTGCAGATTCAGCGAGGTGGCGGGTTGCTGTTGTGGATTGAGACTGCCTTTGTCGCTGGTGATCAGCGCCTGAGGCATCAGGCCAAGAATATTGCCTTCGAGTTCACGCTCAAAACCGTTCATCACCGATAACACGGTGACCATCGCCAGCACGCCGAGCGTAATGCCAATCGTTGAGAGCCAGGAGACAAAGCGACCGAAGCGATCCGATGCTCGTCCGCGCATATAACGCAGACCGATAAATAGCGCGACAGGTTGATACATGGAATCCAGTAAGCCGTTGCCTGAAAATAGGTAGTGGGATGATAAAGGAGCGGCTGGCTTTATGAAACCTCTAACCCTCTGAGTCGGCAGCAAAGTTGCATCCGGATGCGTCACATTCCGCGCCAAAGCAGCGGAATAGCCGATAAAGCCGCCGCTTATTGGCTGATTATTCAACGCTCAGGGGGGTAGACTACAATCAGTACCATGATCACGGGTGATTTATTGCCGGGCAGTATGAGGTAGCGACCATGTTGAAATTTCCCAAAGGCAGCATCGTTAAACATAAATCCGGGGAGATCAGAGGCGAAATCATCAACGTCTTTGAGCAGGGAAACGCACCAGCCGGCTACTACGTAAAGTGGGACGACGGTAACCTCAGCTATCATCCTGAGCAGGAGTTATCCTGGGCGAATATCGACCGCCCACGCATGCATTACACACAGCAATCCATAAAATAAAATGCCCGTTTAACCCCGTCGCTGCATGGCGACGGCGGTTTTTTCTGATCTCTTGCCAGACTCCGTCTATCCTCTCTTTATCCGCACGATTACCGCTGACGCCCGCTAATGGCTGACCGATCCCCTGGTTCAGCGCGGCGCGGCAGGAAAATTGTGCCGCAGAGATGATCCCCCTGACATAATATGGAATGATTACGTCCTGGAAAAATGGAGCAACCCCGAGATCCCATGCCCGAACAGACTCGTTATACCCTGCCCGTTAAATCCGGCGATCACCGTCAGCTCGGCCAGCTCATAGGCGCGGCGCACGCGGTGGAGTGTGCCAGCATTACCGAACGACATGCTGGTCCGGTGTTAATGATTACACCCGATACCCAAACCGCTCTGCGTCTGCTGGATGAAATCCGCCAGTTTACCGATCTGCCGGTGGCGCACCTTGCCGACTGGGAAACGCTGCCCTACGACAGCTTTTCGCCGCATCAGGATATTATCTCCGCCCGCCTGTCGACCCTCTACCAGCTGCCGGTGATGCAGCGCGGTATGCTGATCATGCCGGTCAACACCCTGATGCAGCGCGTCTGCCCGCACAGTTTCCTGCACGGCCATGCGCTGGTGATGAAGCAGGGACAAAAACTGTCACGCGACCGGCTGCGCGACCAGCTTGAGCAGGCCGGTTATCGCCATGTCGATCAGGTGATGGAGCACGGTGAATACGCCACGCGCGGCGCCCTGCTCGATCTGTTCCCGATGGGCAGCGATCAGCCCTACCGCATCGACTTTTTCGATGATGAGATCGACAGCCTGCGCCTGTTCGACGTCGACAGTCAGCGCACGCTGGAAGCGGTCCCCGAAATTAACCTGCTGCCTGCGCATGAGTTTCCCAGCGACAAAGCCGCCATTGAGCTGTTCCGCAGCCGCTGGCGTGAAACGTTTGATGTGCGCCGTGAGTCGGAGCATGTCTATCAGCAGGTCAGCAAAGGCACGTTGCCAGCGGGCATCGAATACTGGCAGCCGCTGTTTTTTGAGCAGCCGTTGCCCAGCCTGTTCAGCTATCTGCCGGATAATACCCTGATTGTGAACTGCGGCGATCTTGAAGGCAGCGCCAGCCGCTTCTGGCAGGATGCCGAGGCGCGTTATGAAAATCGCCGCGTTGATCCGATGCGTCCACTGCTGGAACCGGTCACCCTGTGGCTGCGTCCGGATGCATTAATGGGGGAGCTGAAAGCCTGGCCGCGCATCCAGATGACCAATGAGGTGCTGCCCGCCAAAGCCGCGAATACCAACCTCGGTTATACCCCGCTGCCTGACCTGACCGTTCAGGCGCAGGCAAAAGCGCCACTCGATCATCTGCGTCAGTTTATTGAGACCTTCAGCGGCACCGTGGTCTTCTCGGTGGAAAGTGAAGGCCGCCGTGAAAGCCTGCAGGATCTGCTGGCCCGGATTAAACTGCGTCCTCAGCCGGTGCACCGCTTCGATGAGGTTGGCGAAGAGCGTTTCCGACTGATGATCGGCGCCAGCGAGCGCGGTTTTATTGATACCCAGGGCAACCGGGCGCTGATTTGCGAAAGCGATTTGCTGGGCGAACGCGTCAGCCGTCGCCGTCAGGATACCCGTCGCACTATCAATCCGGACATTCTGATCCGTAACCTGGCGGAGCTGCATCCCGGCCAGCCGGTGGTGCATCTGGAACACGGTGTGGGTCGTTATATCGGCCTCACCACGCTGGAAGCCGGCGGCATTGAGGCGGAATACCTGATGCTCTCTTACGCCAACGACGCCAAACTTTATGTGCCGGTTTCATCGCTGCACCTGATCAGCCGCTACGCGGGCGGTGCCGACGATAATGCACCACTGCACAAACTGGGCAGCGATGCCTGGTCACGCGCACGGCAGAAAGCGGCTGAGAAAGTGCGTGATGTGGCAGCTGAACTGCTGGATATCTATGCTCAGCGCGCCGCCAAAACCGGTTTTGCCTTTAAGCATAATCGCGAGCAGTATCAGCTGTTCTGCGAAAGCTTCCCGTTTGAAACCACCCCGGACCAGGCGCAGGCGATCAACGCGGTGCTGAGTGATATGTGCGAGCCGCTGGCGATGGACCGTCTGGTGTGCGGCGACGTTGGTTTCGGTAAAACTGAAGTGGCCATGCGCGCGGCGTTTCTGGCGATTGAGAACCATAAACAGGTGGCCGTGCTGGTGCCGACCACCCTGCTGGCACAGCAGCATTACGACAACTTCCGCGATCGCTTCGCCAACTGGCCGGTTCGCATTGAGATGCTTTCCCGTTTCCGTACTGCCAAAGAGCAGGCGCAGGTGCTGGAACAGGCCAGCGATGGCAAGATCGACATCTTAATCGGCACCCATAAGCTGCTGATGAGCGATCTTAAATGGCACGATCTCGGTCTGCTGATTGTCGATGAAGAGCACCGTTTCGGGGTGCGTCACAAAGAGCGCATCAAGGCGATGCGCGCCGATGTGGACATTCTGACGCTGACCGCAACGCCAATCCCTCGCACCCTGAATATGGCCATGAGCGGCATGCGCGATCTCTCGATCATCGCCACGCCGCCTGCCCGCCGTTTAGCGGTGAAAACCTTTGTCCGTGAATTTGACGATCTGGTGATCCGCGAAGCAATCCTGCGTGAGGTTCTGCGTGGCGGACAGGTCTACTATCTCTACAATGACGTTGAAAATATCGAGAAAGCGGCGCAGCGTCTCAGCGAACTGGTGCCGGAAGCGCGTGTCGCTATTGGTCATGGTCAGATGCGTGAGCGTGATCTGGAACGTGTGATGAACGATTTCCACCATCAGCGTTTCAACGTGCTGGTCTGTACCACCATTATCGAAACCGGGATCGACATTCCGACCGCTAATACCATCATCATCGAGCGGGCCGATCACTTTGGCCTGGCGCAGTTGCATCAGCTGCGTGGTCGCGTCGGGCGCTCGCATCATCAGGCTTATGCCTGGCTGTTAACGCCGCATCCGAAGTCGATGACCGCCGATGCGCATAAGCGGCTGGAGGCGATCGCTTCACTGGAAGATCTGGGAGCCGGTTTTGCCCTGGCAACGCACGACCTGGAGATTCGCGGTGCCGGCGAACTGCTGGGTGATGAGCAGAGCGGACAGATGGAGACGCTGGGCTTCACGCTTTATATGGAGCTGCTGGAGAATGCGGTCGAGGCGCTGAAAGCGGGTCGCGAGCCGTCACTGGAAGATCTCACCAGCAACCAGACCGAGGTGGAGCTGCGGATGCCCGCCCTGCTGCCCGAGACCTTTATCCCGGATGTCAGTACCCGTCTTTCACTCTATAAACGCATCGCCAGCGCGGAGGCTGAAGAGGAGCTGCAGGAGCTGAAGGTTGAGATGATCGACCGCTTTGGCCTGCTACCCGATCCGGCGCGTAATCTGCTGGATGTGGCGATTATCCGGCTGAAAGCCCGCGCTGTCGGTCTGCGTAAGATCGAAGCCAGCGACAAAGGTGGTTATTTCGATTTTGCGCCGAAGAACAACGTGGATCCGGCATGGCTGATAGGCCTGCTGCAGAAAGAGCCTCAGCAGTGGAAGCTGGACGGGCCGACACGACTGCGCTTTACCCGTGAGCTGTCGGAAAGAAAGGTGCGGCTTGAGTGGGTGCAGGGATTCGTTTCGCAACTGGCTCAACGGCAGGCGTAAAACCCTGCCCGTGCGTTGCTGAGCTAACCGGTAAAGCGCCGGTTAGTTTGCCGCAAAAAAAGGCGCATCCTGAGATGCGCCTTTTTCATTACTGCTGTATTACGTTGTGCTGTGTGGCCGCGTGAGCGGCAAAGCTTTGCCCAATTACGCCTGATCGCCGTTGAGAACCAGCTGACCATTGCGATCCAGTGGAATACGCGTGCCGGGGTCATTTTCCATACGGATTTTACCCTGCTGATCGCCTATTTTATAGGTCACGTCATATCCCAGTTTTTTCTCTTGTTTGTCGTAAACTGTTTTGCAGCGCTGTTCGGTTGTGGTGTAGGTATCCCGATCCTGCAGTCCGCCCTGGACCTGATTACCGGCATAACCCCCCGCTACCGCACCTGCTACTGTCGCCACATCTCTGCCGCGACCGCCACCAAACTGGTGACCCAGCACTCCACCTGCCACTGCACCTAATACAGACCCGGCAAGACGGTTTTCATCCTGCACGGCCCGACGGTGAGTCAGAGTGACATTACGGCACTCCTGACGAGGCTGTTTAATGCTCTCTTTGATTGGCGTTGCAGACAGTACCTGAGCATATTGAGGACCGCGATCAAACACGTTCATGCCTGCTACGGCTGCAACACCCAGTGCTGCTGCCACACCAATACCGATACCCGCTAACATTGATTTATTCACAGGAAGTTCCTCCTGAAAAGTGTTACCGCGCAATCCTGCTGCTAAAGCATCCTCGTTAACTGAGGTATAACCGGCGTGCGCGACGCGCCGTGTTTGTTGAGATGAAGTTTTACAGATGGACCGAAAATGCAACATCAGATAAATGGAGGAAATTGGTCACTTTGCTATCAGGACCAGTTTTTAGGAGAGTTCTGAGGTGGGGAACGTTATTAATGATGCTTTTTCGCTAAGGAAATTAAACCAATTAAATCAAAGGCATATAATTTTATATGCTTTAAGCAAAGCCTGACTGCCCGTTATGGCAACGGCCTTTCCATCGTCACCCAAAAGTATCGTCTTTATGTACCGTTATCGGGAACATTCATTCCTGAAGCACTCAGGCTTCAGGAATGAAGAAAAAGGAAACTAATCAAAAATGCTCTCGGATGGGCATACCTTTATCTCGCCCCAGCCCACAATGGTGCCATTGGGGGTAAGGTCTTTGATGGAAACGCTATCGCCTGAATATTCGGACCCTCTGACTACAATATCGTAGTCATGGTTAGCCTGAGGAATAAATTCAACAGTGGCCGATTTTTGAGTGTTCTGATGGTATCCAGCCTGTGTCCAGTAGTGAATGACACGAATCATTTGTCCTGGCTTCAGGGTAAATTCATTGATGAAAGCACCCTTGTTTTCAGACGACGCTGGCATACCTATCCGTTTATTACCTGTAACGGGGATGCCCAGAATGGCGAAACCAGAAGTGATACGGCGTTCCAGCATTTTTTTATAGCAACCTGAACTCTGTTTTTCATAGAACTGAAGTGCCGTATTGCCCTCTGAACCCACCCGGATTCGGGCCGCATCCTGCCCTTTATAATCATCCAGTGAAGGTCTGAAACCTGCCGTGCAACCGCTCAATAATAGTGCTATCAATCCGGTGATTAAAATTTTTGCAGCCATTCTTTATTATCCTTAATTTAACTGACACAGACTGGAACTGGTTATTTTATTGGTACTATAACGAGGCGGGTGTTGCGTTACCCATCGTTTATTTTGTGACAAAAAATATTGACCGTATTAATGCACAAAGACTTTATTAATCCTGCTGGAAAAAATAAAATATGGTACCCATATCAGACAACTGATTAAGGCCCGAGCCAGCATATTGATAGCAGGCTGCGTAATGTTTACGTGAAAAACCAAAGCAGGATAAAGCGTGCAAAAACTCGCAAAGATAAGACCGTATAAATAGTACGTTATCATCACGTATCTGGTTTTTACTTTCTTCCTAAAGAAGAACCAGCAAGCCAGCACTGTTACGGGAGCATTAATAATGGACAGCGCTAATAATAAAATACTAAAACTATTAACCACACCTTGTTTCTGATAAGTGTTGGCAATCAACGAAACAATACAAAAATCATTATACAGCATCGTAAAAAAACCAATAATCAAGCCTAAAGCTGGCAGATATAATAAGCCATTAATCCTGCCCTCTTCTTTTTTTTCACAATTATCACAAAATCCTGATTCTTTATTCTCTTCTGCTTCCTGACATTTAATGCATAACATTCTCGCCCCCTGAAGCTGTAATTGTTTTTCTTTGTTTTAACAAAATTCAAACTGGTTAATTCAGAACATCGACGTCTTTGGTCAGACAGGATCAGGTACTATTTTAAATGTATCGAAGAACTGCCTGATTCGACCTTTATAAAAAACGGTCCTTTCCAGAGTGCAAAAAAACAACCCTGACCAGATGACCAGGGTTGCGGTTTTTAGCGTTGAATCAGAAACGGTATCCGATGCCGATGTTAAAACCATTGATGGCAACATCTTCGTTATATTTTACGCGAGTACCTTCATAGCCAACACTCACAGAGAGATTGCTGATAGGATTCACGACAACGCCAGCGCCATAGGCAAAAGAGGTTTTATTTTCGCTATATTCTTCGGAGTAGACTCCGGGAAAAGTCACGTTCTCATCCACTTTGGTATGGGCAACACCAATTAATCCATAGAAGCTGATGTAGTCATTGATGCGATATGCAGGACCTGCCATCAGTGAGTAATATTTCACTTTGGTTTTTCCATCATATCCGCTAACATCGCTATAAATATCTTCTCGCTCAGAAAAACTTTCATCGCCTTTCATGTAGCTGAATGAGCCAATCACACTGAGAGGAGACTCCCATTCATAACGATACTGAACGTTGACGCCACGAATATTTTTAAAGTCTTCAACTTTGCTTTGTGCATATCCAACCGAGACGGTGTGATTATCAGCCAGCGCATTGCTGCCCACGAGCAGACCGCCACACAGTAATGCCAGCATTGTCATTTTAGAGGTCATGTAATTAATTCCTTTTCATAATTTAACATTATTTCCCTGCGCTTAATGCAGGACTTCGCTCCCTGAATCACCAATACCCGACGGACAGGATAGAGTTTTTATCAATCCGTCTGTATCGGACAGGAATTTCATGTAGCGCTCCGCGCCTGATGTTCAGATCGGTCGAAGAGCATCTATTCATACCCGGATTTTTTAAAACAGGCTGGCCTGAGTCAATGTGAAACTTAAACGCCAGCCTTATTAAATGGCACTTCGGCCATTTAATTTAGGTTAAGTAAAGAATTTAACCACAGGATTCATCCTGGCGGTTAGTTATCAATCAATTCTTAATGGCATTATTAGACCAAAAAGAATTAGAGGTATCAAGACCGAGTTGCCATAAAAAAGCAAAAATCCCTGAAAACCATTACTGCACATAGATCCAGAAAACCATACTGCGTTATACAATCCATTAACGCAGATTATTAACTGACCTTTATATCCACAACCCGTTAAAAGACTAAGTTACAGTTCTATTTAAACCCCTCCTGTATACAATGAAAATATTCGGAAAGATAACAGCTGTATTTTCCCAAAAAGCGTTATTTTCAAGCTGACTGCCAATGCTGCTGCCGGTGCTCATGCCCATGCTCTGGTGCTCGGTTTTATAGTACGCGTGGTTCTCAATGTTGCTGAAGCCCAGTGTGTTGGTGTCGAAATGGTTTTTATCGGCGGTGGCGGTGGAGTCTATCACCGCACCCTTCTACCTGGTGTGCTCACCTGCTGTCATATCAAAACGGTGCCATGTCGCAACCCTTATTACCGGTTTTGGTGGATATATGGGCGTAACCCGGAAGACAGAATAAAAGCTGGTTAACGCGGATTCACAGCATGAAAGCCAACCAGTAACAGTTAATACAGAAGGCTACAGGAAGAAGAAGTGAATGAAAGCCAGACCGGAGAAAAACTATCTGGTTTTCAGAGACAACTCGCAATTTATTACTTAGCTTTTAGCGAGTTTACCTGGCAGGTGGTGTATATTTAAACAGGTAAAAACGGAACAGGAAGCACATAACGAGAGATTTTTTAGCGCGGACTGAAGGTGGTGGAACACCAACAGCCCGCTGACCACCACCAACTGATAAGGAGTTGATTATGGCTGACACGCATCATAAGCCAGGAACCCGCACGGCCACAACCGCTGCGCATTATTACAGAGTGGGATACCGCCCTAATAGGGGCCAGCCGAACCCACTGCCGCAGCTCACCATCAAAGGCCGCTGGCTGGAAGCACTGGGTTTTACTACCGGGCAGAAGATCGAGGTGATCACCGGGCCGGGGCAGTTGATCATCCGGCTGGCTGAAGGGTGATCGGCGGGTAAAAATATCCCGGCTCGGAGGCCGGGATATTCTGTTTCAAGACGGGATTTTTGCCAGCAATTCGTTAACTTTATCCGTATATTCGGGATGTAGGTGAAGATATTTTTCGCAGGCTAAGCGGACATACTGATAACACGTTTCTTCACTTACAATTACAGTATCATCTTCTTCCGGTGGATAACCGTAGGCAAATTCAACACCTTCGAAATGATCCTCTTCATCATAGCTATTCATATCTGGAAAATGGCAATATGCACCATCTTTATTTAATGCACCTTTAATCATTAATAATTCGATAGCCCTTAAAAAATCCCCATCGTTATACATTCGATCGAAGTATGCCTTGACGACCCATACAGGGTCATCATCATGATATGGTTGACCAAATAACTCTTTATTCATCCATAACCTCTACTTTGGATGGAAGTTGTTCACCAAACCGGTATCTTTATTTATATATACACGGAATGCAACACCGCCAGCTGTGGCATCATAAGATTGCTGCCCTTTAGCTATGGCTACTTTGTAGCCTTTAGCAGCAGCTTCCTGACCTAATTGCAACATTTTTTCATCAGTAAAAATATTGGGGTCATAAATAGTCTTTTTAAATGGTTCGGCACCATTATTTTTCAAACCAATTATATTACCCTCACGATCTTTAGCAGGTATTTGATATTCTATTTGAGTAATACCTTTAGTTCCCGTCGGAGTTTCACTAACTATCTTCACATTATTTTTTTTCACAGCATCATAAAATGCATTTGCATTATGCGCCCCAGTAATTCCTTTTTTCTGAGTATAACCAGCAAGTTGCGCTAAGTGTTCCGGTTGATCTATTTTAAAACTGATTCCTGAAGGGTAAATATTAGCTTCTTTAACTATCGCGCTGAGTTTGTTAGCCGCTGCCGTTCCCAGGACTGGTGACATCGAAGCTGCAACGATCTTCATTCCGTCATAGGTCGATACATACTGCTCCGCCGTCGTCTTATCAACCCTAAGCTGCTCCATGGCATAGTTGACCATTGCATCCTTTACCTGCTGCTGATTCTGCGCATCAACGCTGGTAATATTCAGCAGGTTCACTATCTGCCCGTAGGCATCCGGGTACATGTCGCTGACTTTATTATTGTAGTTTCCGGTCTCATACTCACCTTTGACCGAATAAGCTTCTAACCTTGCCGAAGCACATGCGGGGGTGGCAGCCCGGCCATTACCACAGGCATCCGTCACTTTCTTGTCACGGCTGATGTTTTTCTCACGCAGGTCGTTTATCTTCTGCTGTGCCTGCTCACGCTCTGCCGGGTCGTTGCTCCTGAGTTTTTGCCTCGCTATCTCAAACTCTGTCTTTTCATTAACGTGCAGCCAGTTATTCTCAACCGCATTTTTACCCGCCTGCGCGCCCGCCACCGCACCGCCCGTGCTGTCTCCGGCCACGCCGCCCGCAAGGCCCGCCGCCAGCGTCCCCAGCGCGCTGATGGTCTGCCGCTGCTCCTCACTCAGGTCTTCGCGCTTAACTCCCGGATACATCTGCTGCGCGATGTACTCGCCCATCGCCGCGCCAGAAGCACCCGCAAGTGCAGGATTACCCGACGCGTATGACGTCACCGCGCCCACTACCGCGTGTGCAATCAGGTTCGCCTGAACGTTCACCTCCTCTTTGCCGTCCGGGCCTTTTGTGGTCGTCAGCTTGTGTATCTGCTCCGCCAGGATTACCGTATCTGAACCGGGGTTATTTTCCAGGATCGCTTTAATGATATTGGCACTTACCGGTAAGTCACCTTTCACCATCCGGGCCAGACCGGCTTGGACCAGTTACGGTGGCAGTTTCTTATCTTGGGCATATTACGCATAAGAGGTGACCGACTGACCGTAATCTATCGCTCCTGATGGCAGTATATTGTTCCACCCATCACCCAGCGCATTATTCTCAACAGTCTTGCTTAGAAGGAAAACGAAGGAGTTAGGGTTTCAACCCTACTTAACTTCATTGAAGGCCCGAATTATCGGGCCTCATTTCCTTAACTGACCAGCATTAGGCTTGGTGGCCGAGATCTTTTTTAGTCTTTAAGGCTATGATAAAAACTAATAACACTTTTTAAATCGGTACTCCATTCCGATATTTTCATGCCATCTTCATTATACGTTGTTCGCGGTTCAGTAAAACTATTTATATTTTCAGGAGTGAACCCTGGACATTCATCTAAAAATAAAATGCTATTTTGAACGAAAACAACATCTCCAGAAAAATACAATACCCAAGTAAATATAAAATTTGCATTGGCAGGCTCATACATAGAAACAGCTAAAGCAGCATGCTTTTTATTTGCCAAGCCTTCTTCAAGAGAGCATCGCCAGTTATCTTTGTAATCATTTATATTCCAGTAAGATAGAGGTATATTCATCATTTCTGAAAATTCATCAATAATTATTAATGCTGGTAAGACGCATTCGCCCTCAATATCCACTGATTTATCTTCAGGGAAGATACCAAACATATGTCAATCCTTAATCCTGTTCAGATCGCTATCATAAGTGCCCATACGTTTCCCTCTACGGTCAAACATTTTCCAGCCATTGGTAACATTATGGCTGTCGACATCAGGTGTAATATATGTTTTACCATCAAAAAATACAGGTTGACCATGAGAATTGAATGGAGCCTTAAGTGCCGGAATTCTTCGGTCAAAACCTAAATTCCCAGCAGCTTCTTGAGCCTCTTTTCCTTTAAGGGCCAGATAAGCCAAATCATCCTTATTCTGCTCAGAAATCGGTGTAACCGTGGTATTGCCTCCCGTATCCGGCATACCATCCGTATTTCCAGTATTGCTGGATCCCTGCTCACCAGACTGAACCGGCGTGATCAGCGACGTTCCCTTATTCTCATCCTGCGCCGGATTGACCAGCTTACCCCCCGTCAAATCATCATTAACCGGTACGGTTTCAGTTTTGCTGCCTGCTCCGTTCGTGTGCTGCTGTGCCGTAACCACAGCCATTATCACACAGCTGGTATTCGCCAGGCAGGTCGCGTCCAGCCCTGCTTTTACCTTTTTGGTCAGCGCCAGTGCCGCCTGTTCATTTGCGCCGCCCTGGCCCGCTTCGGCCACTGCCGCCGCATCCAGCAACGATTTAGCCTGCATCATCTGCAACATGCCCATGCTGACCA
Source organism: Pantoea sp. OVA07A (assembly GCF_019969975.1). Classification (NCBI taxonomy): domain Bacteria; kingdom Pseudomonadati; phylum Pseudomonadota; class Gammaproteobacteria; order Enterobacterales; family Erwiniaceae; genus Pantoea; species Pantoea sp. OVA07A. Next base: position 27,417 of record NZ_JAHXYM010000012.1, read on the forward strand.
TATTGTTGCTGATTTCGTTCTGGCCCGCCTGCGCTCCGGCTACCGTGTCCGCCGTAGTCTCTCCAGCCAGACCACCTGCAAGACCCGCCGCAACCGTTCCCAGCGCAACCAGCGTCTGTTTCTGCTGTTCGCTAAGCTGACTGACCGGCACGTCACCGTACAGAACATTTTTGATGGCTTCACCCATCGCGGCGGTGGTAGCCGCGCCCGCCGCACCTGCTGCCGCTGAATTACCCTGTGCGGCAGCTATAACTCCGGCTACCGCAGCATGTGCCATTATACGACTGGCCTCATCCGGCGCTTTCTGCTTAATCAGTTCTGCAAGGTAAGGGGCCGAACCGCCAGCCAGAGCGGCTTTTAAATCGCCGCCCGCCAGCCCCTGAATCGCCGCCGTCGCCGCGCTGATACCCTGCTGCACCGAGCCGCCGGTTCCCATTCCGCCGGCCAGCATCTCCCGGTTGTACAGCGTCTGATAGACCTGTCCGGTGATGTCGGCCGCGGTCGGCTCCTGACCCGGGTTCGCTTTCCGCCACTGCGCTTCGGCGTCCTTTTTCTGGTCCGGCGAGATGTTCTTCATCTTCTCCGTGGCCGCTCTGGTCGCCGCAATCTCGCCCTGCGTCCGCGCGATGTCGCCCGCCTGGCTGCCGATTTCCGCCAGCAGCTGCGCCGTCTCCATCCGCCGCTGCTCTTTATCCTTATCGAAGATTTTATCCAGCCCCGGATTCGCACCCGCCGCGTCGCGGCTCAGGTCCGCCACGTCCTGCGTCTGCTTCGCCTTATCGCGGATAATAACGGTACCGTCGCTCACCGCCGCCTTCGTCACCGACGACGCGCTGCCGCTGCCGTTCAGCCCCGCCAGCAGGCCGTTCGCCATGTTGCCTTCGAACTGGCTGCCGATGCTGCCGCCGGTGCTCATCCCCACGCTCTGGTGCTCGGTTTTATAGTCCGCGTGGTTCTCTATGTTGCTGAAGCCCAGCGTGCCGGTGTCGAGACGGTTCTTATCGGCGGTGGCGGTGGAACTGATGACCGCGCCGTTCAGCCGGGTGTGCTCACCCG
>NZ_JAHXYM010000013.1:0-2956 GCF_019969975.1 Pantoea sp. OVA07A
TGTCTCTCAAAAACGCCTCTGGCGTTGTAAGGTTAAGCCTCACGGGTCATTAGTACCGGTTAGCTCAACGCATCGCTGCGCTTACACACCCGGCCTATCAACGTCGTAGTCTTCAACGTCCCTTCAGGACTCTCAAGGAGTCAGGGAGAACTCATCTCGGGGCAAGTTTCGTGCTTAGATGCTTTCAGCACTTATCTTTTCCGCACTTAGCTACCGGGCAATGCCATTGGCATGACAACCCGAACACCAGTGGTGCGTTCACTCCGGTCCTCTCGTACTAGGAGCAACCCCCCTCAATTCTCCAGCGCCCACGGCAGATAGGGACCGAACTGTCTCACGACGTTCTAAACCCAGCTCGCGTACCACTTTAAACGGCGAACAGCCGTACCCTTGGGACCTACTTCAGCCCCAGGATGTGATGAGCCGACATCGAGGTGCCAAACACCGCCGTCGATATGAACTCTTGGGCGGTATCAGCCTGTTATCCCCGGAGTACCTTTTATCCGTTGAGCGATGGCCCTTCCATTCAGAACCACCGGATCACTATGACCTGCTTTCGCACCTGCTCGAGCCGTCACTCTCGCAGTCAAGCCAGCTTATGCCATTGCACTAACCTCACGATGTCCGACCGTGATTAGCTGACCTTCGTGCTCCTCCGTTACTCTTTAGGAGGAGACCGCCCCAGTCAAACTACCCACCAGACACTGTCCGCAGCCCGGATTACGGGCCTACGTTAGAACATCAAACATTAAAGGGTGGTATTTCAAGGTTGGCTCCACGCAGACTGGCGTCCGCGCTTCAAAGCCTCCCACCTATCCTACACATCAAGGCTCAATGTTCAGTGTCAAGCTGTAGTAAAGGTTCACGGGGTCTTTCCGTCTTGCCGCGGGTACACTGCATCTTCACAGCGAGTTCAATTTCACTGAGTCTCGGGTGGAGACAGCCTGGCCATCATTACGCCATTCGTGCAGGTCGGAACTTACCCGACAAGGAATTTCGCTACCTTAGGACCGTTATAGTTACGGCCGCCGTTTACCGGGGCTTCGATCAAGAGCTTCTCCTTGCGGATAACCCCATCAATTAACCTTCCGGCACCGGGCAGGCGTCACACCGTATACGTCCACTTTCGTGTTTGCACAGTGCTGTGTTTTTAATAAACAGTTGCAGCCAGCTGGTATCTTCGACTGGCTTCGGCTCGGGGAGCAAGTCCCTCCACCTACGCGCCAGCGTGCCTTCTCCCGAAGTTACGGCACCATTTTGCCTAGTTCCTTCACCCGAGTTCTCTCAAGCGCCTTGGTATTCTCTACCTGACCACCTGTGTCGGTTTGGGGTACGATTCTGTGTTACCTGATGCTTAGAGGCTTTTCCTGGAAGCTGGGCATTTATCACTTCAGCACCGTAGTGCCTCGTCGTCACGCCTCAGCGTTAACAAGCGTCCGGATTTACCTGGACACTCCGCCTACACGCTTAAACCGGGACAACCGTCGCCCGGCTGATATAGCCTTCTCCGTCCCCCCTTCGCAGTAACACCGAGTACAGGAATATTAACCTGTTTCCCATCGACTACGCCTTTCGGCCTCGCCTTAGGGGTCGACTCACCCTGCTCCGATTAACGTTGAACAGGAACCCTTGGTCTTCCGGCGAGCGGGCTTTTCACCCGCTTTATCGTTACTTATGTCAGCATTCGCACTTCTGATACCTCCAGCATGCCTCACAGCACACCTTCGACGGCTTACAGAACGCTCCCCTACCCAACAACACATAGTGTCGCTGCCGCAGCTTCGGTGCATGGTTTAGCCCCGTTACATCTTCCGCGCAGGCCGACTCGACCAGTGAGCTATTACGCTTTCTTTAAATGATGGCTGCTTCTAAGCCAACATCCTGGCTGTCTGTGCCTTCCCACATCGTTTCCCACTTAACCATGACTTTGGGACCTTAGCTGGCGGTCTGGGTTGTTTCCCTCTTCACGACGGACGTTAGCACCCGCCGTGTGTCTCCCGTGATAACATTCTTCGGTATTCGCAGTTTGCATCGGGTTGGTAAGCCGGGATGGCCCCCTAGCCGAAACAGTGCTCTACCCCCGAAGATGAGTTCACGAGGCGCTACCTAAATAGCTTTCGGGGAGAACCAGCTATCTCCCGGTTTGATTGGCCTTTCACCCCCAGCCACAGGTCATCCGCTAATTTTTCAACATTAGTCGGTTCGGTCCTCCAGTTAGTGTTACCCAACCTTCAACCTGCCCATGGCTAGATCACCGGGTTTCGGGTCTATACCCTGCAACTTAACGCCCAGTTAAGACTCGGTTTCCCTGCGGCTCCCCTATACGGTTAACCTTGCTACAGAATATAAGTCGCTGACCCATTATACAAAAGGTACGCAGTCACCCCCATAAAGAAGGCTCCCACTGCTTGTACGTACACGGTTTCAGGTTCTGTTTCACTCCCCTCGCCGGGGTTCTTTTCGCCTTTCCCTCACGGTACTGGTTCACTATCGGTCAGTCAGGAGTATTTAGCCTTGGAGGATGGTCCCCCCATATTCAGACAGGATACCACGTGTCCCGCCTTACTCATCGAGCTCACAGCATGTGTGTTTTTGTGTACGGGAGTATCACCCTGTACCCTGCGACTTTCCAGACGCTTCCACTAACACACAAACTGATTCAGGCTCTGGGCTGCTCCCCGTTCGCTCGCCGCTACTGGGGGAATCTCGGTTGATTTCTTTTCCTCGGGGTACTTAGATGTTTCAGTTCCCCCGGTTCGCCTTGCAGCACTATGTATTCATGCTGCAATGATGCACAGAGTGCACCGGGTTTCCCCATTCGGACATCGACGGCTGTAGCGGTTCATATCACCTTACCGTCGCTTTACGCAGATTAGCACGTCCTTCATCGCCTCTGACTGCCTGGGCATCCACCGTGTACGCTTAGTCGCTTAACCTCACAACCCACAGGCGTTTT
>NZ_JAHXYM010000014.1:0-2713 GCF_019969975.1 Pantoea sp. OVA07A
CGGGTGAGCACACCCGGCTGAACGGCGCGGTCATCAGTTCCACCGCCACCGCCGATAAGAACCGTCTCGACACCGGCACGCTGGGCTTCAGCAACATAGAGAACCACGCGGACTATAAAACCGAGCATCAGAGCGTGGGCATGAGCACCGGCGGCAGCATCGGCAGCCAGTTCGAAGGCAACATGGCGAACGGTCTGCTGGCGGGGCTGAACGGCAGCGGCAGCGCCTCGTCGGTGACGAAGGCGGCGGTGAGCGACGGCACCCTCATTATCCGGGATAAGGCGAAGCAGACGCAGGACGTGGCGGACCTGAGCCGCGACGCGGCGGGTGCGAATCCGGGGCTGGATAAAATCTTCGATAAGGAGAAAGAGCAGCGGCGGATGGAGACGGCGCAGCTGCTGGCGGAAATCGGCAGCCAGGCGGGCGACATTGCGCGGACGCAGGGCGAGATTGCGGCGACCAGAGCGGCCACGGAGAAGATGAAGAACATCTCGCCGGACCAGAAGAAGGACGCCGAGGCGCAGTGGCGGAAAGCGAACCCGGGTCAGGAGCCGACCGCGGCCGACATCACCGGACAGGTCTATCAGACGCTGTACAACCGGGAGATGCTGGCCGGCGGAATGGGAACCGGCGGGTCGGTGCAGCAGGGTATCAGCGCGGCGACGGCGGCGATACAGGGGCTGGCGGGGGGCGATTTGAAAGCCGCACTGGCTGGCGGTTCGGCCCCTTACCTTGCAGAGCTGATTAAGCAGAAAGCGCCGGATGAGGCCAGTCGTATAATGGCACATGCTGCGGTGGCCGGAGTTATAGCTGCCGCACAGGGTAATTCAGCGGCAGCAGGTGCGGCGGGCGCGGCTACCACCGCCGCGATGAGTGAAGCCATCAAAAATGTTCTGTACGGTGACGTGCCGGTCAGTCAGCTTAGCGAACAGCAGAAGCAGACGCTGGTCGCGCTGGGAACGGTTGCGGCAGGTCTGGCAGCCGGGCTGGCTGGAGAGACTACGGCGGACACGGTAGCCGGAGCGCAGGCGGGCCAGAACGAAATCAGCAATAACATGGTCAGCATGGGCATGTTGCAGATGATGCAGGCTAAATCGTTGCTGGATGCGGCGGCAGTGGCCGAAGCGGGCCAGGGCGGCGCAAATGAACAGGCGGCACTGGCGCTGACCAAAAAGGTAAAAGCAGGGCTGGACGCGACCTGCCTGGCGAATACCAGCTGTGTGATAATGGCTGTGGTTACGGCACAGCAGCACACGAACGGAGCAGGCAGCAAAACCGAAACCGTACCGGTTAATGATGATTTGACGGGTGGTAAGCTGGTCAATCCGGCGCAGGATGAGAATAAGGGAACTCCGCTGATCACGCCGGATCAGTCTGGTGAGCAGGGATCCAGCAATACCGGAAATACGGATGGTATGCCGGATACGGGAGGCAATACCACGGTTACGCCGATCCCTGAGCAGAATAAGGATGATCTGGCTTATCTGGCTGAAGGGGACAAGCCTGCAAATCTTTCTCCTGAAGGGGCTGGTCGCTCAGGTGCTTTTAATGAGGCGAAGAGACAGTCTGGTATACCAGTGAGTCAGAGCCCCAATAAGGTATCCCCTAATATAGACAAGCGTGGTAATCCTCAACCAGGTTATATATATGAATTTATAGTTCAAAAACCGGGAGGAGGTACGCAAAAAGTTTATATAAGAGATGATGCTGGAGGCCATTTCTTTGGAGTCGATGATCCTCAAAATCGAGGCTCACATTTTAACGATCCTGCAGGTAACCACTATGACTACTGATGTTGTTATTAGATATGCTGAAGATATAAATGAAAAAAATCAGATTACAGATTTTAACTTATTTTCAATAAGCGGCAAGGGTATCTCTGCAGTGAGCTGGGAATTACCCAATGCGCCACTAAAGAAATTTGGTGAAGGTTTATTAAAAAAAATGGTAGAGAGTTATTCTGCAGGTGTTAGCGATGAAGACATATACACATTTGTCGTTTTATCAGCGGAGCAACCTGATAGCGCAATTGTTAACCACAGAAAAACCTGGGGTTTACTTAATGTTAGAGGTGTTAAAGTTAATGGGGTTGAGGAAAAAAAAGATGTGATAGTTAAGGGAAGTGAAGGGTTGATTCTTTCCGGCTTAGGTTCTGTTAAATCAAATAGCTTGGGAGTAATTGAAAGCTTAATTAATAGCGGCGAGAAGGTGTTTTTTTCAACCATCCAATCAACTAATGTAAATATGACTGCTTCCATACCGAGGCAGATAACAGAATGGATGAGTAATATCTGGATAAATAATGGTGTTGTTTTTTTTGCATTGGGGCGTTATGACGAACCTGATTGTGAAATTGTTGCTTTAGGCCAAAAAAGAAACCTGCAAAAACTTAAGTACACCTGACGTTAAGGCGGTGGACATCGCCAGGACACAGGGGCAGATTGCGGCGACGAAAACAGCCACTGATAAGCTGAAAATGATAACGCCAGAGCAGAAGAAGGATGCAGAGGTGTAGTGGCAGTACGCTGGGTGCGGGCGGTAACCTGGCCATCACCGCCACCGGCGCACAGCCGGGCAGCGCGGGCAACATCCTCGTGCAGGGCAGCCAGCTTCAGGCGGGCGGCGACCTCGGGCTGACGGCGAAAAACGACATCAGCCTGCTTTCAGCGCAGAACAGCGAGCGCACCGACAGCACTAACAGCAGCAAGGGCGG
>NZ_JAHXYM010000015.1:0-1692 GCF_019969975.1 Pantoea sp. OVA07A
TGCAGGTTTCTGATACCTTCCACTGGAATTATGCCGTGGTAGAGGCAGATGGCAGCTGGCGCGCGGAAATCAGCGCGTCGGAGCTTTCCCAGGGCGGCAACTTCCTGTCGTTTGGCGTGCTGGATGGTGCCGGAAACTGGTTTGAGCAGAGTGGCAATGTCACAGCCGACCTTATTACGCCCGTTGAAGGCGGCAATGGGGTTCCGCCGGTTATCGATGACAATCCAACGGATGGTGGCAATACGCCACCCGCCGATGGTGGCACGCCGATTCCGCCTGTCAGCACGCCCCCTTCTTTAACCATTAACAGTTTTACTGGTGACGGCGTGTTAAGCGCTGAGGAGAAGCTCTCCCCACAGACGTTCAGCGGCACCACAGCGAACCTCGCCGCAGAGAGCACGCTGACCATAATGCTGAACGGTCAGACCTATACCACAACGCTGGCCGCTGACGGCAGCTGGAGTGTTATCCTGCCGTCTGCCGATCTGCAGGTGCTGCCGGTAGGGTCTAACCACATCAGCGTAACCTTTGAAAACAGCGTTGGCGGTACGACCACCGCAAACAAAGTCATTACCGTAGAGGCGTCAGCACCGCCATCAGACGCTATCCCGCCACAGCCGACTATAGACACGCCGTTTGTCGACGGGTTTATGAACGCACATGAACGCTTCGAGCCTGTTACGCTGAGCGGCTCCACTGGTGTGACCGGGGCGGGCCAGAAGATCGATCTGACCGTAGATGGTGTTCACTATGCGGGCGCTGTGGACAGTCTGGGCAACTGGCTTGTCTCACTCTCCACCGGGCAGCTGATGGAAGCAGATTTAGCCGAGGGGAGTCATTCCGTTACGCTGACCGCCACCGATCGCTGGGGCCAGTCCGGTATCACGGAGACGACGTTTATTACCGATACGCAGGATCCTCTTGTCACGATTAATACCCTGGCAGGGGACGGGGTGATCGACAGTCATGAAATCAGCAGCCCGCTGGTGATCTCTGGCAGAGGCGAAGCCGGCAGCACGATTGAAGTTAGTTTTGGGGCCTCCCACTGGAGCGGCATCGTCGATCAAAATGGCCAGTGGCAGTTCTCAGTTCCCGCGGAAACGCTGCAGGGAATGGAGGAAGGGAGCTACCGTGCCATTGCTGAAACAACCGACGAAGCGGGCAACAAAGGTTATGCCTCAGCAGGCGTGCAAATCTTCGCTACTGAGGCGTTGCCGCAGCTGACCCTTGATCCAATCACCGGCGACAATGCGGTCAGTTACCAGGAGGGGATATACGGGATTATCTTCACCGGCACCGCCGCCCATCTTCCCTCCGGCACGCCGGTTGAACTGACCCTTGACGGCAGAACCTGGCAGGGCAGCGTCTATCAGAATCAGTGGCAGGTTCAGCTCTCTGACAGCGACGTGAAAACTATCAAGGATGGCAACTATACCATTCAGGTCAGTGCAACGGATCTGAATGGAAACAGTACCAGCCTCAGCCAGAATCTGCTGCTGATTACCCACTACAACAGCAGCAACCCAAAAGTCACCGTTAACGACATCACACTGGAGGATGCGGTACAGCATGACGGTCAGACCTGGTACGTTATCAGCGGCACGCTTGAAGCGCCGCTGCCGCTTAAGACTTTTGCGGTGCAGGTTTCTGATACCTTCCACTGGAATTATGCCGTGGTAGAGGCAGATGGCA
>NZ_JAHXYM010000017.1:0-673 GCF_019969975.1 Pantoea sp. OVA07A
ACATCCTCGTGCAGGGCAGCCAGCTTCAGGCGGGCGGCGACCTCGGGCTGACGGCGAAAAACGACATCAGCCTGCTTTCAGCGCAGAACAGCGAGCGCACCGACAGCACTAACAGCAGCAAGGGCGGCAGCCTGGGTATCGGCCTGACCGCCGGGTCGGGCGGCTACGGCATCAGCGTTTCAGCCAGCGTCAACGCGGGCAAAGGCCGCGAGAAAGGCAACGGGCTGACCCACACCGAGACTACGCTCACGGCGGGCAACGGGCTGAGCCTGAACGCCGGGCGCGACACCAACCTGACCGGCGCACAGGTGCGCGGCGACAGCGTGAAGGTCGATACCGGCCGCAACCTGACGCTGACCTCAGAGCAGGACAGCGACCGCTACGACAGCAAGCAGCAGAACGCCAGCGCGGGCGGCAGCTTCACCTTCGGCTCGATGACCGGCTCCGCAAGCGTCAACCTCAGCCAGGACAAGATGCACAGCAACTGGCAGAGCGTGGCCGAGCAGACCGGCATCTTTGCCGGGAAGGGCGGCTTTGACGTGACGGCGGGTGAGCACACCCGGCTGAACGGCGCGGTCATCAGTTCCACCGCCACCGCCGATAAGAACCGTCTCGACACCGGCACGCTGGGCTTCAGCAACATAGAGAACCACGCGGACTATAAAACCGAGCA
>NZ_JAHXYM010000018.1:0-621 GCF_019969975.1 Pantoea sp. OVA07A
TGCTCTTTAACAATTTATCAGACAATCTGTGTGGGCACTCGCAGGATTGATATCAGCGTCTCCGGACGTAAAAAATATCAAGCCTCACGAGTGAACACATAATGAAATTCATTATGACGTTTTACAGATGAGCACCGCTTAACTTGTTTAAGCAAATCAAACTTAAATTGAAGAGTTTGATCATGGCTCAGATTGAACGCTGGCGGCAGGCCTAACACATGCAAGTCGGACGGTAGCACAGAGGAGCTTGCTCCTTGGGTGACGAGTGGCGGACGGGTGAGTAATGTCTGGGGATCTGCCCGATAGAGGGGGATAACCACTGGAAACGGTGGCTAATACCGCATAACGTCGCAAGACCAAAGAGGGGGACCTTCGGGCCTCTCACTATCGGATGAACCCAGATGGGATTAGCTAGTAGGCGGGGTAATGGCCCACCTAGGCGACGATCCCTAGCTGGTCTGAGAGGATGACCAGCCACACTGGAACTGAGACACGGTCCAGACTCCTACGGGAGGCAGCAGTGGGGAATATTGCACAATGGGCGCAAGCCTGATGCAGCCATGCCGCGTGTATGAAGAAGGCCTTCGGGTTGTAAAGTACTTTCAGCGGGGAGGAAGGCGA
>NZ_JAHXYM010000019.1:0-616 GCF_019969975.1 Pantoea sp. OVA07A
CGGCTGTAGCGGTTCATATCACCTTACCGTCGCTTTACGCAGATTAGCACGTCCTTCATCGCCTCTGACTGCCTGGGCATCCACCGTGTACGCTTAGTCGCTTAACCTCACAACCCACAGGCGTTTTACAACGCTGCGAATTGCAAGCATTTGAGAGACTCGAACGCATCGCTTTGTCATTCCTTATTACGGAGGAATGACGCGCTGCGTCGTTTCAATTTTCAGCTTGTTCCGGATTGTTAAAGAGCAAATATCTCAAACGCGGCCCGGCTGCTTACGCAACCAAATCGGTTTTGAGATACTGTATGGAGACACCTTTCACCTGTCACCAAGCAGGTGGCGTCCCCTAGGGGATTCGAACCCCTGTTGCCGCCGTGAAAGGGCGGAGTCCTAACCGCTAGACGAAGGGGACACAAAAGTGTCACGACTTCGCAGCCGTCCTGCTCATTACTTTTTATCAGACAATCTGTGTGGACACTGCGCGGGAAGGTATCTTCAGGTAAGGAGGTGATCCAACCGCAGGTTCCCCTACGGTTACCTTGTTACGACTTCACCCCAGTCATGAATCACAAAGTGGTAAGCGCCCTCCCGAAGGTTAAGCTACCTACTTCTTTTG
>NZ_JAHXYM010000001.1:0-1788109 GCF_019969975.1 Pantoea sp. OVA07A
ATTGCCTGCCCCTGCCCGCCACCGGCCTGCTCTGAAACTTCAGTGTGTACTGTTAAAAAGGGCACGAGAGTGGAGGCCTGAGCGCCTCTGCTGCTGAAAGGGCTATCCGCAGCGCTGAGGCGTGACGGTGGGCCAGAAGTCACGCCGGGAAGCGTGGACAGTTCGGGGCCGGCCAGGGAGGGCCGATCCCCGAACGGTTCGTCGGCACGACGTCAAAGCCGAAGGTACCGCGTGAGCGGCGCGAGGACGGCCCGGCAGCAGCAGAGGTGCTCAGGCCCGCACTGCGGCTCGCTCGCACTGACAAAAAAGCTGCCACGTTTGACCGTGACAGCCTTTACAAATCTAATCTTAACTGACCAGCATTAAGCCAGCTGGCTCCCTTTTCTATCCCTGCTGTTCGGCTTTCAGCCAGGCAATCTCATCTTTCCAGATATCAGGATTAATGGTTTCCAGAATCAACGGGATGCCATCAAACCGCGGATCTTTCATCAGCCAGCTAAACGCTGTTTTGCCGATATTGCCTTCACCCAGGCTGTGATGGCGGTCGACGCGACTGTCGAAGGCGCTTTTAGCATCGTTAAGGTGCATGCCGCGCAGATAGTTAAAGCCGACAATGCGCTCAAATTCGGCGAAGGTCGCTTCGCAATCCGCTTCGGTACGCAGATCATAGCCACCAGCAAACGCATGGCAGGTATCAATACAGACACCGACACGCGACTTATCTTCAACATGCTCAATAATGGTGGCGAGATGCTCGAAGCGGAAACCCAGATTACTGCCCTGACCGGCGGTATTCTCAATGACGGCGGTGACATTCTGGCTCTGGTCGAGAGCGATGTTGATCGACTCCGCAATCCGCTTCAGACAGGCCTCCTCATCAATCTGATGCAGATGGCTGCCCGGATGGAAGTTCAGCAAAGTCAGGCCGAGCTGGTCGGCACGTCGCAGCTCATCAATAAAAGCCGCGCGGGATTTCTCCAGCGCCTCTTCAACCGGATGACCCAGGTTTATCAGGAAACTGTCGTGCGGCAGGATTTGCTGCGGACCGAATTTGTACGTCTCGCAGGCGGCACGAAAAGCATCAATCACCTCAGTCGAGAGCGGGGCGGCCTTCCACTGACGTTGATTTTTAGTAAAGAGCGCGAAGGCGGTGGCTTCTATTTCATGGGCGCGGATCACTGCCTGATCCACGCCACCTGCCGCACTCACGTGTGCGCCAATATATTTCATGCCTTTCTCCTGGGGCTGTGCACGGATGAGACGGCATGATACCCGATGCCGCTAGCCCATGAAATGTTGCACCAGCAGATTGATTGCACCGCCGCCGGCGATTAACCAGGCAAACACCATCGCACCCAGCAGCAGCGGTTTAACGCCTGCCTCACGCAATGCCCCGAAACGGGTGGTCAATCCCAGCGCCGCCATCGCCATCGCCAGCAGCAGACCCGCCAGCTGATTCAGCGTCGCCACCACCATGGCAGGCAGCAGCTGCAGCGAGTTAAACAGTGCAACACCGATAAACAGCAGGGCGAACCAGGGAAATGTCACAGCCTGACGCGCGTTGCTTCCTTGACGTTTGCCGCGTATCACGGCGCTCAGGCAGAGCAAAAAGGGAGCCAGCATCATTACCCGCAGCATTTTGGCAATGACCGCGCTGTTCTCGGCTTCCGGGCTGATGCTGTGTCCGGCGGCCACCACCTGCGCCACTTCATGGATGGTTGAGCCGGTAAAAATCCCGAACTGCGCCGCACTGAGATCCGGGAACAGCTCATGCGCCAGCGGCCACAGCAGCGGATAGATAAAAATCGCCAGCGTGCCGAACAGCACCACGGTCGCGATAGCCACCGCAACTTTCGACGGCGCGGCTTTCACTACCGGCTCGGTCGCCAGTACAGCCGCAGCACCGCAGATACTGCTGCCCGCACCAATCAACCAGACGGTATCGCGATCCAGCTTCAGCAGCCGCATGCCCAGCAGGCAGGTTATCAGGAAGGTACTGGTCAGGGTCAGCGCATCAATCAGGATGCCGCTGAAACCGACGTCAGCGATTTGTTGTAAAGTAATGCGAAAGCCAAACAGGACGATCCCCAGCCGCAGCAGTTTCTGCTTAGCCAGCAGCACGCCGTTGTCGCAGCGTGACGCCAGCGGCGAATAGATGCTGTTACCGACCAGGATGCCCAGCATAATCGCCAGAGTCAGTGAACCCAGCCCCAGCGCGGCAATTATCGGTTGCTGCGCCAGCCAGCTGGCTGCCCCGGCAATCACGGCGGTCAGCAGCAGACCCGGGATCCAGAGCGGAACGGGATGATGCGGTTTAGCGATGCTCAGTTCAGTCATGGTGGTCACTCCTCCTGGTTGAGACCCGATCATGACGGCGACTGGCTTAAAAGTGAAATTGATAATATATTTATAATTAACCAGAATAAACGATAAGGCAGCAATCATGATAGTTTCGCGTCTGCGCCGCTGGGCGACGCTGATCAAAAGAGATGTGTTTGTGCTGGGGTTTGCCTTCCGCGATCCCCGCACACCCTGGTGGAACAAGCTGGGGATGCTGGGGCTGGTCGCCTATGGCATCAGCCCGATCGATATCATTCCTGATGTGATCCCCTTTGTCGGTCTGCTGGATGACGCGGTGATTATTCCGACGGGCGTCATGGTGCTGCTGCGTTTACTGCCGAGAGAGGTGCGCATCAGCAGCAGCGAGCGGGCGCAGTCTCAACGTTCGCGTGGCAAAAAGATTGCAGGCTGGCTGGTGGCGATAGGGCTGATCTGGCTGGCATTAATCATTTACCTGGTCAGGCAGTCACTGAGTTAAGAGGCAACGATGCACATTACGCTGCGGCAAATTGAAGTTTTCACCGAAGTGCTTAAGAGCGGCTCCACCACTCAGGCTTCGCAACTGCTGGCGCTGTCGCAGTCGGCGGTGAGTGCAGCGCTGGCCGATCTGGAGAGTCAGCTCGGCGTGCAACTGTTTGACCGGGTTGGCAAACGGCTGGTGCTGAATGAGCATGGACGGCTGCTCTATCCCCGTGCAGTAGGGCTGCTGGAGCAGGCGGGCGAAATCGAGCAGCTGTTTAAAGAGGATAACGGCGCGATCCGCATCTTTGCCAGCAGCACCATCGGTAACTATCTGCTGCCAGGTATGATGGCCGCTTATCGTCGCGATTTTCCCCGCCTGCCGCTGGAGCTGAGTGTCGGCAACAGTCAGGATGTGATTCAGGCGGTTTCCGATTTCCGCGTCGATGTCGGATTGATTGAAGGGCCGTGCCATATGACCGAGCTGGTCAGTGAACCCTGGCTCGAAGATGAACTGGTGGTTTTTGCCGCACCAGACGCGGCGATTCTGCAACAGCCGGTGACGCTGCAAACTCTGGCTGACGCCCCGTGGATCCTGCGCGAACGCGGCTCCGGCACCCGTGAAATTGTCGATTATCTGCTGCTGTCGCATCTGCCGAGTTTTCAGCTGGGCATGGAGCTGGGCAATTCCGAGGCGATCAAGCATGCGGTGCGGCACGGCATGGGCATCAGCTGTCTTTCGCGCCGGGTGATTGCCGATCTGCTGGAGGCGGGCACGCTGGTTGAACTGACGATTCCGCTGCCGCGTCTTATCCGCACGCTCTATCGCATCCATCACCGGCAGAAGCATATTTCCAAAGCACTGACGCGGTTTTTTTCCTATTGTCGCGAGTAATTACTAATAATTCCGGCGCGATCATGAAGTTAACTAATAACAGGTTGGCATTCGCTATACAGAGGCGATCTGGCTGCTACAATCGCGCCTCATTTTTACCCAGCGTAGCGTTAACACATGCATAATGACTCAAATACAACACAACAACCTGCATTACGACGTGCGTTAAAAGCCCGTCACCTGACGATGATCGCCATCGGCGGCTCCATTGGTACCGGCCTGTTTGTCGCCTCCGGTGCCACCATCGCTCAGGCTGGCCCCGGCGGAGCACTGCTCTCCTATATCCTCATCGGCCTGATGGTCTACTTCCTGATGACCAGCCTCGGCGAACTGGCTGCGTTCATGCCGGTATCGGGTTCCTTCGCCACCTACGGCGCGAAATATGTCGAAGAGGGCTTTGGTTTCGCACTCGGCTGGAACTACTGGTACAACTGGGCGGTGACCATCGCGGTTGACCTGGTAGCGTCCCAGCTGGTGATGAACTACTGGTTCCCCGACACGCCTGGCTGGATCTGGAGCGCGCTGTTCCTGGGGCTGATGTTCCTGCTCAACTACATTTCGGTCAAAGGCTTTGGCGAGGCGGAATACTGGTTCTCGCTGATTAAAGTGGCCACCGTGATTATCTTTATCATCGTTGGCGTGCTGATGATCACCGGCATTATGCGCGGTGCTGAACATGCGGGCTGGCAAAACTGGCAGGTGGGCGACGCGCCGTTTGCGGGCGGCTTTGCGGCCATGATCGGGGTGGCGATGATTGTGGGATTCTCCTTCCAGGGCACCGAACTGATCGGTATCGCGGCGGGCGAATCTGAAGATCCGGCGAAAAATATTCCGCGCGCTGTGCGGCAGATTTTCTGGCGTATCCTGCTGTTCTATGTGTTCGCTATCCTGATTATCAGCCTGATCCTGCCATACACCGATCCGCAGTTGCTGCACAATGATATCGACGATATCAGCGTCAGCCCGTTCACCCTGGTGTTCCAGAACGCCGGTCTGCTCTCTGCCGCCGCCGTCATGAATGCGGTGATCCTGACGGCTGTGCTGTCAGCGGGTAACTCCGGGATGTATGCGTCAACGCGTATGCTTTATAACCTGGCCAGCGAAGGTAAAGCGCCACGGATTTTCGCGAAGCTCTCAAAGGGCGGCGTGCCGCGTAATGCCCTGTGGGCCACCACCGTGGTGGCCGGACTGTGCTTCCTGACCTCAAAATTTGGTAATCAGGAAGTCTATCTGTGGCTGCTGAATACCTCAGGCATGACCGGGTTTATTGCCTGGCTGGGTATTGCCATCAGTCACTATCGCTTCCGTCGGGGCTATGTGGCCCAGGGACGTGACCTGAACGATCTGCCTTACCGTTCCGGCTTCTTCCCGCTGGGTCCGATTTTCGCCTTTGTGCTCTGCCTGATCATCACGCTGGGTCAGAACTACCAGGCATTCCTTAACGACAGCATCGACTGGTATGGCGTGGCGGCAACCTATATCGGCATTCCGCTGTTCCTGATTATCTGGTTCGGCTACAAGCTGACGCGCGGCAGCCGTTTCGTGAAGTACAGCGAAATGGAGTTCCCGGTTCACAAAGATTAGCTCTGCGTCATCGCCCGCACAAAACCCGCCAGGGATGGCGGGTTCTGCGTCTTTGCGAAAGGCGCAGGCTCCCTGAGCCATTCTCCTGCCTGCAACACCGTTTTTTACTGTTTTTTCACGTCTCGCTTATGTTCTCGAATTGATAATTATTATCACCTGCACTATTGTGGCTGCGTTTTCTGACGTGATAGCCACACAGGGTTCAAACATGACTACCGAAACTTCGCTGCTGGCGGGGGAAGAGACGCTTCACCACACCATGCAGAACTATCATCAGGTGCTGCGCCGCCGCTTAATCTGGATTGGCGTGCTGTTGCTGGCGATACTCGCCTCGCTGATCCTCGACTTCACGCTGGGTCCGGCGGGACTCTCACTTGAAACGCTGTGGAATACGCTGCTCAGCCCCGAGAGCGTCGATGCCGGCACGCGCGTCATTGTCTGGGACATTCGTCTGCCCTATGCGCTGATGGCGCTGGTGGTGGGGCTGTCGCTGGGTCTGGCGGGCGCGGAAATGCAGACCATCCTGAATAACCCGCTGGCCAGTCCGTTTACCCTCGGTGTCTCATCGGCGGCGGCGTTTGGTGCCGCGCTGGCCATCATCCTCGGCGTGGGTATTCCCGGCATTCCCGATCAGTGGTTAATTTCTGCCAATGCCTTTGTCTTTGCTCTGTTTGCCGCGCTGATGCTGGATGCCGTGACCCGCTGGACTCAGGTCTCTTCGGCGGGCGTGGTGCTGTTCGGTATCGCGCTGGTCTTCACCTTTAACGCCCTGGTATCCATGATGCAGTTCATCGCCAGCGAAGATACCCTGCAGGGCCTGGTGTTCTGGACCATGGGCAGCCTGGCGCGCGCCTCCTGGGAAAAGCTGGGCGTGCTGAGCGTGGCGCTGGCCATTCTGGTACCGTTTTCAATGATGAGCAGCTGGAAGCTGACGGCGCTGCGTCTGGGCGAAGACCGCGCGGTAAGCTTTGGCATTGATGTGCGTCGTCTGCGCCTGACTACGTTACTGCGCATCAGTATCCTCTCTGCCCTGGCGGTCGCGTTTGTCGGCCCGATCGGTTTCATTGGGCTGGTCGCTCCCCATATCGCCCGCATGATGTTTGGTGAAGATCACCGTTTCTATCTGCCCGCCAGTGCGCTGGTCGGCGCGCTGGTGCTGTCGCTGGCGTCGGTCGCCTCGAAAAACCTGCTCCCCGGTGTAATCATCCCGGTTGGCATTGTCACCTCACTGATTGGCGTGCCGTTCTTCCTGAGTATTATTCTGCGTCATCGGGGGACGGTATGATGGAACAGGGTCTGACGTTACGCGGCTTCAGTGCCGGGTACCCAAAAAATAAAGTCATTGATAATCTTAATATCGCGCCGCTGCCGCGCGGCGAGATCACCGTGCTGCTGGGGCCGAATGGCTGTGGTAAATCGACGCTGCTGCGTGCACTGGCCGGTCTGAATAAAGGCCAGGGCGAGATGTGGCTCAACGGTGAGGATCTCATGACCCAGCCGTTTGCCCGGCGTGCGAAGAACGTGGTTTATCTGCCGCAGTCGCTGCCTGCGGGCGTACATCTGCATGTGCTGGAGTCGATCATCGTGGCGCAGCGTGCCTCCGGTGGTCTGCACAGCGCCAGCAGCGAAGCGGAAATCATGCATCTGCTGGAACAACTGGGCATTGCCCATCTGGCGATGCGATATCTCGATCAGCTCTCCGGCGGACAGAAACAGCTGGTCGGGCTGGCGCAGTCACTGATCCGTCGCCCTAAGCTGCTGCTGCTGGATGAACCGCTGAGCGCGCTGGATCTCAACTACCAGTTTCACGTAATGGACCTGGTGCGGCGCGAAACCGCCCAGCGTAACATCGTGACGGTGGTAGTGGTGCATGACATCAATATTGCACTGCGTCATGCGCAACATGCGCTGATGCTGAAGCAGGGCGCGCTGGTAGCGGAAGGGCAGCCGGATAAGGTGATCACGCCTGCCACTCTGGCAAAAGTGTATGGCGTCGATGGTCGTATCGAACACTGCTCGCGTGGTATCCCGCAGGTGATGATCGACGGGCTGACCGGCCCGGCACTGGTCTGATATTGAGGAGGCGCCCGGTAGGGCGCTGAGCATCACTGTTCTGAGAAAGAAATTTTTACAGGGCAGGCTGGCAGGACGCTGGCTCTGTGACAGAGCGTTAGCCAGCAGAGCAGGCATAAAAGTTCAGGGCCGCGATTGCGGCCCTGATTGTTTACGCCAGCAGATGCTGCGCATGGAAGCGCAGATGATCTTCCACAAAGCTGGCTATAAAGAAGTAGCTATGGTCATAACCCGGCTGAATGCGCAGCGTCAGCGGGAAACCCACCTCATTCGCGACGTCTTCTAACCGCTCCGGTTGCAGCTGATCGGCCAGGAACTGATCGCTGTCGCCCTGATCGATCAGCATTGGCAGCCGATGCGACACCTCCGCCATCAGCTGGCAGCTGTCATATTCCCGCCACGTTGCACGATCGTCGCCCAGATAGGCCTGAAACGCTTTCTGGCCCCAGGGTACCTGCATCGGATTCACAATCGGTGCAAAAGCGGAAGCCGAGGCAAAGCGGTTACCCAGACGCAGCGCCAGCATCAGTGCGCCATGTCCGCCCATGGAGTGACCCATAATCGACTGACGTTCACTGACCTTGAAGTTATCCGCAATCAGGGCGGGTAACTCGCTGCTCAGATAATCGAACATGCGGAAATGGCTGGCCCAGGGCTGTTGGGTGGCATTGAGATAAAATCCCGCGCCCTGACCCAGATCGTATCCTTCATCATTCGCAACCCCTTCGCCGCGCGGGCTGGTGTCCGGCATAATCAGCACCAGACCCAGTTCCGCTGCAACCCGCTGTGCGCCGGCTTTGCTGGTGAAGTTCTCATCGTTACAGGTCAGCCCGGCCAGAAACCAGACCACCGGCGGCGGCGCATCACCGTGCGGCCCAGGCAGATAGATGCTGAAGGTCATCGGGCAATTCAGCACCGCAGACTGATGACGCCAGCGCTGCTGCCAGCCGCCAAAAATACGGTGTTCTTCCAGTAGCTCCAGAGTGGATGCCATAACGCCTCCTGATTACTTGTTAAAGTGCACGACCGAGCGAATCGATTTTCCTTCGTGCATCAAATCAAAGGCGTCGTTGATCTCTTCCAGCGGCATGGTGTGAGTGATGAAGTCGTTCAGCGCAAATTTACCGTCGAGGTAATCCTGCACAATGCCAGGCAGCTGCGAACGGCCTTTGACGCCGCCAAACGCGGAACCGCGCCAGACGCGGCCGGTCACCAGCTGGAACGGACGAGTGGAGATCTCTTCACCGGCACCGGCGACGCCGATAATCACGGACTCGCCCCAGCCTTTGTGGCAGCACTCCAGCGCGGAACGCATCACGTTGACGTTGCCGATACATTCAAATGAGAAATCCACGCCGCCGTCGGTCAGCTCGACAATCACATCCTGAATCGGCTTGTCGTAATCTTTCGGGTTGATCAGATCGGTGGCACCCAGTTTACGTGCCAGATCGAATTTGCTGGTGTTAAGGTCGATGGCAATGATGCGGCCTGCTTTCGCCATCTTCGCGCCGATGACCGCAGAGAGGCCAATGCCGCCGAGACCGAAAATCGCCACGGTGTCGCCTTCTTTCACTTTGGCGGTGTTCATCACCGCGCCCATGCCAGTGGTCACGCCACAGCCCAGCAGACAAACCTCTTCCAGCGGCGCTTCTTTACTGATTTTCGCCAGCGAGATCTCCGGGATTACCGTGTACTCAGAGAAGGTTGAGGTGCCCATATAGTGGAAAATGGGTTTGCCATCTTTAAAGAAGCGGGTGGTGCCATCCGGCATCAGGCCTTTGCCCTGAGTGGTGCGGATCGCCTGGCAGAGGTTAGTTTTGCCTGAAAGACAATATTTACATTTGCCACACTCCGGGGTGTAGAGCGGAATGACGTGGTCACCCACTTCAACGCTGGTCACGCCTTCGCCCACGGCTTCGACGATGCCGCCGCCTTCATGGCCAAGAATCGCCGGGAAAACGCCTTCCGGGTCGGTGCCGGACAGGGTGTAGGCGTCGGTATGACAGACGCCGGTCGCGACGATACGCACCAGCACTTCACCTTTCTGCGGTGGCATTAAATCAACTTCTTCGATTTTCAGCGGTTCGCCAGCAGCCCAGGCAACAGCGGCACGGGTTTTGATCATATTCATGCAATCCCTCTTCCAGTCAGATTGTGACGCGCAGTGGCGCCGGGTGGTCGTGATGATTCAAAGCCTGGTGAGTCAGGCTCTTAAACATAGCGTGGAACGCTTATTCCGCCGCCTGTAATGGGTAAATCAGCTCATCGTTGAGCGGACGATCGTCAAATTGTTCAATAATCAGGTACTTCAGTGCTTCAACATTCGGCGTAAAGGCGTCGCGTCGCCACATCAGCCAGGTGGCGGTGTCGCGATAAGCGGGAGGTAACGTATGCGCCTGCACCCGTGACCGATCCGCCATCTGCTTCAGCACCGAGGCCGGGATCATCGCTACGCCCGCACCGCCTGCCACGCAGGCCAGCATGGCGTGATAGGACTGAATCTCCATCACACTGTTGGGTGCAGTCTGGCTGTCCCGATACCAGCTCTCCAGCTTCACCCGGTAAGAGCAGCTGTTGCGAAAGGCAAACAGGGTATCGTCCTGCACGTCGCGCGCGGTGGCGATTGGCGCATGATCGAGGCCGGTGATCAGTATCATCTCTTCGCGAAAGGCGATGCAGCCATTGAGATCGTCATGGGAGACCGGGCCATCCACCAGCGCGGCCGCCAGGGTGCCTTCACGCACCCGATCGATGATTTCGCCCGAGGTGCCGGTAATCAGCGACAGCGCCACTTTGGGGAAGCGCTGGTGATAGGCGGCGAGCAGGCCGGGCAGACGCGTCGCCGCGGTGCTCTCCATTGAGCCCAGCGCAAAGTTGCCCGCCGGTTCACCGGTGCGGGTCATGCTCATCGCTTCTTCACTTAATGCCAGGATACGCTGCGCATAATTCAGAAAATTATGGCCCATTGGTGACAGGCGAATGCGCTGTTTCTCACGAATAAAGAGATCCACACCTAATTCTTCTTCCAGCTGGCGCAGCCGCGTGGTGAGATTAGAGGGGACGCGATGCAGCTGTTCTGCTGCGCGCGCCAGTGAACCCGTTTCGGCGACGGAACAGAACATACGCAGCTGAACTAAATCCATATCTTCTCTTCCTGTAAGCAAGTTGGTTAAAATTATTCACTTTCCGTGAGTTTAATCATCCTGCATGCTGTTAGCAAGTCAGAAGAGATCTCAGGGCAGAACAACAGGAGTTCAGCAATGGCGTTACGCGTCGCGCTCAGCGCGTTTTTAACCTTATTTGTCGCGATGGGCATTGGGCGGTTTGCCTTTACGCCCCAGGTGCCGCTGATGATTCAGGCACACCAACTGACACTCACCAGTGCCAGCCTGGTCGCGGCACTTAACTATCTTGGCTATCTGTGTGGCTCATTTGATGCCATGCGCGCACACCGGCGGGTTGAGCTGCGATTGCAGGCGGGCGTATGGGGCGCGGTGATCCTGACCCTGCTCTCAGCATTGGCCAGCGGACCGTGGCTGCACGGCGCAATCCGCTTTCTGATTGGCTGGGCCAGCGGCTGGGCGATGGTGCTGGTGGCGGCCTGGAGCAATGAACAGCTACATCGCCATGGCCGGGCAGGGCTGTCAGCGGCCGTTTTTGCCGGGCCAGGCTGCGGCATTTTTGTCAGTGGTCTGCTGGGGGTAGCGCTGCACACATTGCAGGTTTCTGCCGGTCTGGCCTGGGCCGCTTATGGTGCGCTGGCGCTGCTGCTGATTGCGCTGATTACCCGTAATCTGCCGCGTCGGGGCGAACTGCATCGCCCGGATCAGGCACCCGAGCCGCTGGTGCTGGATCGCAACCTTAAACGGCTGGTACTGAGTTACAGTCTGGCAGGCTTTGGCTACATTCTGCCCGCCACCTTTTTGTCGCAGATGGCCGCCACGCGGTTTCCTGACGGCATCTTCGCGCAGTTTGTCTGGCCGATTTTTGGCGGCGCGGCGATGATCGGCATCCTGCTGGGGATCCTGACGCGACGCTGGGGGCACAGCCACGTCCGCCTGGCACTGGTGCTGTGGGCGCAGGCGCTGGGCGTATTTGCCGCGGCGCTGCTGCCAGGCTTTAGCGGTCTGCTGGCCGGTGCGCTGCTGGTGGGGGGCGGTTTCCTCAGCGTGGTGCAGCTGTCGCTGCTCTGCGCCCGTGAGCTGGCACCCAATCATCTGCGCTACATGGCTGGCCTGCTGACCACCGGCTATGCGGTCGGGCAGCTGGTCGGCCCGCTGCTCTCTTTTCTCTCCACAGCCCTGTTACATCGGCTGGAGCCTGCCCTGTGGGTTGCAGGGGTTAGCCTGGTCTGGGCCGGCCTGCTGGTGTGGCGGCGAACCGGGTGAAAAGCTTTCATCACCAATCTGATTGATTGCTGGATTCCCCGCAAAGAAAGTTTCACAATACGCGCCTGATTACAGGGCCCGCTGGCAAAAGCTGGCGGGCGCAACACCAGCCGGAGAAGAGTAAGATGAGCACCCTAAGTCAGGAAGCTGCCCTGGTTCACGAAGCGCTGCTGGCGCGTGGACTGGAAACGCCGTTACGTGCACCGACGCGCGATATAGATGACAACACACGTAAAAGTCTGATTGCCGGGCACATGACCGAGATTATGCAGCTGCTGAATCTGGATCTTGAAGATGACAGCCTGATGGAAACGCCGCATCGCATCGCCAAAATGTATGTGGATGAAGTCTTTTCCGGTCTCGACTACGCCAACTTCCCGAAAATCACCGTCATTGAGAATAAAATGAAGGTTGATGAGATGGTGACCGTGCGTGATATCACGCTGACCAGCACCTGTGAACACCACTTTGTGATCATCGATGGCAAAGCGACCGTCGCCTACATTCCCAAAGAAAAGGTGATTGGCCTGTCGAAAATCAACCGTATCGTGCAGTTCTTCGCCCAGCGCCCGCAGGTGCAGGAGCGTCTGACGCAGCAGGTTCTGGTTGCACTGCAGACGCTGCTGGGCACTAACAATGTGGCTGTTTCTATTGATGCGGTGCATTACTGCGTGAAAGCGCGTGGCGTAAAAGATGCCACCAGTGCCACCACGACGACCTCTCTGGGTGGCCTGTTCAAGTCCAGCCAGAATACCCGCCAGGAATTTTTGCGCGCGGTGCGCCATAGTTGAGTCTACGGCGGGAGCATAACGTTGCCCGCCTCAATGGTGCAGGTGCCGCATGCAACGCTATCACGCGCTGGATTTCATTCGTGGATGTGCCATTCTCGGCATTCTGCTGCTCAATATTGTCGGCTTTGGCCTGCCTTCTGCCGCCTACCTTAATCCGGCCTGGCAGGGCAGCGTCAGGCTGTCCGATGTCTGGACATGGGCGATCTCTGACGCCTTTGCCCAGCTCAAATTCCTCACCCTGTTTGCGCTGCTGTTTGGCGCAGGTCTGCAAATGCAGCTGCCACGCGGCAGTCGCTGGCTGACTGCCCGGCTCTCACTGCTGGTGCTGATCGGTTTTCTGCACGGCGTCTTTCTCTGGGAGGGCGATATCCTGCTGGACTACGGCATTATCGGGCTGGTGGTCTGGCGGGTAGTGCGCGATGTCCCTTCCACCCGCAGCCTGATGAATACCGGCATTCTGCTCTACCTGGTGGGCTGTGGCGTTCTGCTGGTGTTTGGGTCAATCTCCGATCCTGAACCGACCCGATCCTGGCTGCCAGGTGCTGCCGATCTGCAATATGAACAGTACTGGAAACTGACCGGCGGCTGGGAAGCGATACAGAACCGGCTGGATCATCTCTCGTCAGGACTGATGGCGCTGGCGGCGCAGTATGGCTGGCAGCTGGCGGGCCTGATGATGATCGGTGGCGCACTGCTGCGCAGTGGCTGGCTGATCGGCGAGTTTTCAGCGCAACATTACCGTCAGGCGGCGGCGCTGCTGCTGACGATGGGGTTGTTAATTGCGGTGGCCGGTGTGGCAGCGCAATGGCTGTTACATTGGGAATTCCGCTGGACCGCTTTTTATCTGCAAACCCCGCGCGATCTCGCCAGCCCGCTGATTAGCCTGGGCTATGCCGCGCTCTGTCTGGCTTACTGGCCGCAGATAGCGCGCTGGCGCATCAGCTATGCCATTCAGTGCGTGGGCCGCATGGCGCTGACCAACTATCTGCTGCAGTCGCTGATCTGCACCACGCTATTCTATCGCTTCGGCTTCTATATGCACTTTACCCGGCTGGAGCTGGTGCTGATGGTGCCTGCGGTCTGGCTTATCAATATCCTGTTTTCACTCATCTGGTTACATTTCTTCGCACAGGGTCCGCTGGAGTGGCTGTGGCGGCGCCTCACGCTGATCTCAGCCGGTAAATCGCGCATCACTGACAACGCCAGATAATGACCGCCATCACAAAGGTTACAGAATTGTATGTAACCGTTTTCATTGATGTGACGCAATTCACGCTGTACGCCTCCTGCCCCTGACAAAATAGCGCCGGTGTTCAACCCGGCGTGATGCCTTATTTTTCCTTTGTGGAACTGCTGCATGATAACAATTCGTGATGTTGCCCGTCAGGCTGGCGTGTCGGTGGCGACCGTGTCGCGCGTCCTCAATCAGAGCAGCGCCGTCACCTCTGACACCCGCGACGCCGTGTTACAGGCGGTGGAAGCGCTGGGCTATCGCCCCAACGCCAATGCGCAGGCGCTGGCGACGCAGGTCAGTGACACCATTGGCGTGGTGGTGATGGATGTTTCCGATCCCTTCTTCGGTGCGCTGGTTAAAGCGGTGGATACCGTGGCGCAGCGCGTGCACAAACATGTGTTAATCAGCAACTCCTGGCATCAGGAAGAGAAAGAGCGTCATGCCATTGAAGTGCTGATTCGTCAGCGTTGCAGCGCCCTGGTGGTGCACGCGAAAACACTGCCTGACGCTGAGCTGGCGGATTTTATGCGCCACGTTCCGGGCATGGTGGTGATTAACCGCATCGTGCCCGGATTTGAACACCGCAGTGTCAGTCTGGATAACGTCACGGGTGCATTGATGGCTTCACGAACCCTGCTACAACAGGGGCATAGCCGCATTGGCTATCTCTGTTCCAGCCATCCCATCGAAGATGTGGCGCAGCGCCGTGAAGGGTGGATTCAGGCGATGGCAGAGCAGGGCATCCGGCCGCAGGAGAGCTGGATAGCCAGCGCAGAGCCCGATATGCAGGGCGGCGAAGCGGCGATGGTGGAGCTGCTGGGACGCAATCTCAACCTCAGTGCGGTGTTTGCCTATAACGACGGCATGGCGGCTGGCGCACTCACTGCGCTGAAAGACAACGGCATCCAGGTGCCACAGCATTTTTCTGTCATTGGCTTTGATGATATCCCCATTTCCCGTTACACCGATCCGCAGTTAACCACTGTGCGCTATCCCATTGTATCTATGGCAAAAATCGCCACTGAACTGGCACTGCAGGGCGCAGCCGGACTGCTGGATGACACGGCAACGCACATCTTTATGCCAACGCTGGTGCGGCGTCATTCGGTGGCGCAGCGGCAAAATGTGGAGTCCGTCACTAATTCAGGCGATTCAGCCATGTAACCGTTTTCAATCTGTGATTACATTCACAGTTAATTAACATTGCTCTCACTATGATGGCAGCGTCTTACCGGACTGAAACATTATGTAACGCCAGTGTAACGGCACCAGTTGTGGTCTCAGTAGCCGGTTAAAGGGTTCATACCCTCTTCATGGAAGCATTCTGGCACAGGGAAGTCAGGTTTTAGACGGTGTTCAATGGCTTAACATCCTCATTACGTTAACCAACGCGCCGATCTGTTTTACCGATTGCTCTCCCGCCTGTATGGCGCGGTAGCGCTAAAAAGACCCTGCATAATAAAACCGGAGATACCATGAATAAGAAGGTTTTCACGCTTACAGCACTGGTTGCCAGCATGATGTTTGGTGCAACCGCTCACGCAGCTGACACCCGTATCGGCGTGACCATTTACAAATATGACGACAACTTCATGTCAATGGTGCGCAAAGACATCGAGAAAGAAGCGAAAGCGATCGGTGGCGTGCAGTTGCTGATGAATGATTCACAGAATGACCAATCCAAACAGAACGATCAGATTGACGTGCTGATGGCAAAAGGCGTGAAAGCGCTGGCGATTAACCTGGTTGACCCGGCTGCGGCTGCGGTGGTAGTAGACAAAGCGCGTGCCAACGACGTGCCGGTGGTCTTCTTCAACAAAGAACCTAACGCCAAAGTGCTGGCCGGTTATGACAAAGCTTACTATGTCGGTACCGACTCTAAAGAGTCAGGCATCATTCAGGGTCAGCTGATTGAGAAGCACTGGAAAGCCACACCAGCGTGGGATCTGAACAAAGATGGTCAGATTCAGTTCGTGCTGCTGAAAGGCGAGCCGGGCCATCCTGATGCAGAAGCCCGTACCAAATATGTGATCGATACCCTGAACAAAGATGGTCTGAAAACCCAGCAGTTAGCGATGGATACTGCAATGTGGGATACCGCGCAGGCCAAAGATAAGATGGATGCGTGGCTGTCAGGCCCGAATGCCAAAAAAATCGAAGTTGTGATTGCCAACAACGATGCGATGGCGATGGGTGCGGTTGAAGCGCTGAAAGCGCACAACATGACCTCAATTCCGGTCTTCGGCGTCGATGCACTGCCAGAAGCGCTGGCGCTGGTGAAATCCGGTGCGCTGGCCGGTACCGTGCTGAACGATGCGGAAAACCAGGCGAAAGCAACGCTGGATATTGCCAACAATCTGGCTAACGGCAAAGCCGCCACCGACGGAACAAACTTCAAGATGGTTGATAAGATCGTCCGCGTTCCTTACGTGCCGGTTGATAAAGAAAATCTGTCTCAGTTCGTGAAATAAGATCGATTACGGGCGCGACCGCTGTCGCGCCTTTTTTATGTCACCACCGTTTTTTAGCCAGGTAAAATATGGCCAGTGATAATACGACCGCGCAGCGAGAATATCTGCTGGAAATGACGGATGTCTCAAAATCATTTCCCGGCGTTAAAGCGTTAGATAATGTGAATTTAAAAGTGCGGCCTCACTCTGTTCATGCATTAATGGGCGAGAACGGTGCCGGGAAATCCACCTTATTAAAATGCCTGTTTGGTATTTATAAAAAAGATACCGGCAGTATCCTGTTTCAGGGTAAAGAGATCGACTATAAAAGTTCCAAAGAGGCGCTGGAAAATGGCGTGTCGATGGTGCATCAGGAATTAAATCTGGTCCTGCAGCGTACCGTGATGGACAATATGTGGCTTGGGCGTTATCCGCGCAAAGGCTTCTTTGTCGATCAGGATAAAATGTACCGGGATACCAAAGCGATTTTTGACGAGCTGGATATTGATATCGATCCGCGCGATAAAGTTGCCAATCTTTCTGTATCGCAGATGCAGATGATTGAAATTGCCAAAGCGTTTTCCTATGACGCGAAAATTGTGATTATGGATGAGCCGACCTCCTCGTTAACCGAGAAAGAGGTTAATCACCTGTTCACGATTATTCGTAAGCTGAAAGATCGCGGCTGTGGCATTGTTTATATTTCGCACAAAATGGAAGAGATTTTCCAGCTGTGTGATGAGATTACTATCCTGCGTGATGGTCAGTGGATCACCTCTCAGCCGCTGGAAGGGCTGGATATGGATAAGATCATCTCCATGATGGTTGGCCGTTCACTGAACCAGCGTTTCCCTGACCGTACCAACGTGCCAGGCGAGACGATTCTTGAGGTGCGTCATCTGACGTCACTGCGTCAGCCATCGATTCGCGACATCTCATTTGATTTGCGTAAAGGGGAGATACTCGGCATTGCCGGGCTGGTGGGCGCCAAACGTACCGATATCGTCGAAACGCTGTTTGGCATTCGCGAAAAATCGGGCGGCACCATTAAACTGCATGGCAAACCGATTAATAATCACAGCGCCAATGAAGCCATTAACCACGGTTTTGCGCTGGTGACTGAAGAGCGTCGCTCAACCGGTATTTATGCTTTCCTCGACATTGGTTTTAACTCGCTTATTTCCAATATCAAAAAATATAAAAACAGTATGGGACTGCTGGATAATAAACGCATGAAGAGTGATACCCAATGGGTGATCGATTCTATGCGTGTAAAAACGCCAGGCCACCATACTCAGATTGGTTCGCTTTCGGGCGGTAACCAGCAAAAAGTAATTATTGGCCGCTGGTTATTGACCCAGCCTGAAATCCTGATGCTTGATGAACCCACTCGCGGTATTGATGTTGGTGCAAAATTCGAAATTTACCAGTTAATTGCTGAGCTGGCGAAAAGAGAAAAGGGCATCATTATTATCTCATCCGAAATGCCGGAGCTGTTAGGCATTACCGATCGTATTCTGGTAATGAGTAATGGTCTGGTAGCAGGCATAGTTGATACCAAAACGACCACGCAGAACGAAATATTGCGTTTAGCGTCATTACACCTTTAATGAAGCAAGGGCTGTTAACATGAAAGCGACTACAAAAAAGAATGCGCTAACCTGGTTAAAAGAGGGCGGCATTTATGTCGTGCTGCTGGTATTGCTGGCTATTATTATTTTCCAGGACCCCTCATTTTTAAGTTTAATGAACCTGAGTAATATTCTGACCCAATCTTCGGTGCGCATTATTATTGCACTGGGTGTGGCGGGTCTGATTGTGACGCAGGGTACTGACCTGTCAGCCGGACGTCAGGTCGGTCTGGCGGCGGTGGTTGCCGCGACGCTGCTGCAGGCGATGGATAACGCGAACAAGGTCTTCCCGACGCTGGATACGGTGCCGATTCCACTGGTTATTCTGACCGTGTGCATCATCGGCGGCGTGATTGGTCTGGTCAACGGTGTGATTATTGCTTACCTCAAGGTAACGCCATTTATCACCACGCTGGGCACCATGATTATCGTTTACGGTATCAACTCACTTTATTACGACTTTGTTGGCGCATCACCGATTGCCGGTTTTGATACAGGGTTCTCGAAATTTACCCAGGGCTTCTTACGCTTTGGTGATTTCAAGCTTTCGTTCATCACCTTTTACGCCGTGATTGCCATTATTTTCGTCTGGGTGCTGTGGAATAAAACCCGTTTCGGCAAGAACATTTTTGCTATCGGCGGTAACCCGGAAGCGGCGAAAGTCTCAGGCGTTAACGTCAACCTGAACCTGATCATGATTTATGCCCTGTCAGGTGTGTTCTATGCCTTCGGCGGGATGCTGGAAGCGGGTCGTATCGGTTCGGCCACCAACAACCTCGGCTTTATGTATGAGCTGGATGCGATTGCGGCCTGTGTGGTCGGCGGTGTCTCCTTCGCCGGTGGTGTGGGTAGCGTGGCGGGCGTAGTGACCGGTGTGTTGATCTTCACCGTCATCAACTACGGTCTGACCTATATCGGCGTCAACCCTTACTGGCAGTACATCATTAAAGGCGGCATCATCATCTTCGCCGTGGCGCTGGATTCCCTGAAATATTCCCGTAAGAAGTAAGTCTTCTTCAGTGCTCACAAAGCGACCTTCGGGTCGCTTTTTTATTATGTGGAAGTGGTGGGTGTTGCTGTGAGATCGAGTATGCGAAGGGAACACGGTCAGATCGGAAAGACGCTAAGGCCAGTAAATGATCTGCCCGTGTCATTCCTCCGCAGAACGCTTTTTATAGCGGAGAGTGCTGGGGTCGTTGCTGTGAGATCGAGTATGCGTAGGGAACACGGTCAGATCGGAAAGACGCAAAACCTGTCATCCATGACACGCTCGGCCCGCGTCGTCCCTGACGCGGGACGCTTTCCTCTTCTGACCCTGTTTCCTGCGCGTTGAGCTTATTTATTGCTGTGAGATTCATCTAAGCCCAGGAAAATACAAACAGACGGCTAACCCACTTAAAACGATGGGAGCATATGCCCGTAGTAAAGCATCGCAGACTATGGACAAAACGCCGGGAGCGTTTTTGAACAACGCAATGCATTGGCCCGTCTATGGGCGCACCTCAGGGATGAGGTGCGTAATCGCCTGCGCTGAGCCCCGCCAGTGATGGCGTCTTTTGCGTCTTTACGGAAGGCGTATGCTCCCTGAGCCCAGGACGTCACTGCCAGACCTCAGTAAAGCAGTAACCCAGTGTGTGCGTTATTTCCGCAGCTTCTGTTCCAGCTCCAGCAGCTGCTCCGGCGTCACTGCCGGGTAACTCTGCGCATCTTCAGGGACATCGCGTACGGCGGGGATCGGCACCAGTGGGCCCAGGAAGCGGGGTTCGCGCTTAAGCAGGAAGAGATCCACCAGCGCGCCCAGCCGGGCACCTACCTCACGGAAGCGCACGCTAAGCATGTTCTTCGGTGAGGGCACCGCATAACACTGCGCCTGAATACCCAGCTGTAAGGCGATAAACAGGGCACGCTCACAATGGAAACGCTGCGTGATAATAATGAAGTCGTTGGTATCAAACACTTTGCGGGTGCGCACAATCGAATCCAGCGTGCGGAAACCGGCATAGTCCAGCACGATATCAGCCGGATCGACACCGGCTTTGATGAGATCGCGGCGCATCGTCATCGGCTCGTTATAGCTTTGCAGCGCGTTATCACCGCTTAACAGCAGATAATTGACCTTGCCGCTGTTGTAGGCATTCAGCGCGCCCTGCATACGATAGAGGTAATACTGATTGATGACGCCGGTGCGATAATATTTCGCCGTACCCAGTACCACACCGACCTGACGATGTGGCAAAGAGGCGACATTTTCGTAGATAAAGGGCGCAGTTTTCCAGCTGATCCAGCGATCAAGGCCGAGCGCCGTTGCCATCATCAGTAAGATGATGAAAAGCAGACCAATGAAAACGCGTTTCAGCATGCGCCTGGAGACTCGATGTCAGAATAGTGAGATGGGACAAGGCTACTTGAGCTGTCACTGTGAAGCAAGTTACTGCCGGCTGGCTGTGCTCTTTTTGAACACTGCCGGATCGGATGCAATCCGGCAGTCTGAAGATTAAATCGAGGTACGACGATAATGACGGTACTGCGGCAGCCAGAAGTTGTTGGCGATAGCCTGTGACAACACATCTTCAGAGGTCACTACGGCGACACCCGCCAGCTGAGCAGCTTTACCGACTTCCATCGCAATGATTTTCGATACACCCTGGATATCTTTAATCTCAGGCAGCACCGGGCCTTCACCTTCATTCACCAGCGGAGAGCAGTCAGCGAGCGCGCGGCTGGCGGTCATCAGCATGGTATCAGTAACGCGGCTGGCACCCGAAGCAATCACACCCAGACCAATGCCCGGGAAGATGTAGGAGTTGTTGCACTGCGCAATCGGATAGGTTTTACCGTTCCAGCTCACCGGCGAGAACGGACTGCCGGTTGCGACCAGCGCGGCACCGTCAGTCCAGGCGATGATATCGGCTGGCGTCGCTTCCACGCGTGATGTCGGGTTCGACAGTGGCATCACAATAGGGCGCTTACAGTGCTTGTGCATCTCGCGGATGATCTCTTCGGTGAACAGGCCCGGCTGGCCAGAGACACCAATCAGAATATCGGGCTGCGCATTGCGCACCACGTCCAGCAGCGAGATGGAATCATTGGTGACATCCCACTGCTGCAGGTTTTCGCTCTTCTGCACCAGCTTGCTCTGGAAATCGAGCAGGTTAGGCAGCTTGTCAGTGAGCAGACCAAAGCGATCCACCATCATTACCCGGCCACGCGCTTCCTCGTCACTCAGACCTTCGGATTTCATCTGTGCGATGATCTGTTCAGCGATACCACAACCCGCGGAACCGGCGCCCAGGAACACCACTTTCTGCTCGCACAGGCGGCTGCCGGCGGCGCGGCTGGCGGCAATCAGCGTACCCACGGTCACGGCGGCAGTGCCCTGAATATCATCATTAAAGCAGCAGACTTCATCGCGGTAGCGGTTCAGCAGCGGCATGGCATTCTTCTGGGCGAAATCTTCAAACTGCAACAGCACTTTCGGCCAGCGGCGTTTAACGGCCTGAATAAAATCGTTCACGAACGCATCATACTCTTCGCCAGTGATGCGCGGATGACGCCAGCCCATATAGAGCGGATCGTTCAGCAACTGCTGGTTGTTGGTACCAACATCCAGCACCACCGGCAGGGTGTAAGCCGGACTGATGCCGCCACAGGCGGTGTAGAGTGAAAGCTTACCAATCGGGATACCCATACCACCGATGCCCTGATCGCCGAGGCCCAGAATACGCTCGCCATCAGTCACCACGATCACCTTCACATTCTGTTTGGTGGCGTTTTGCAGCATATCTTCGATATGGTCGCGGTTAGGGTAGGAGATGAACACGCCACGCGCACGACGGTAGATTTCAGAAAAGTGTTCACAGGCTGCGCCGACGGTCGGGGTGTAGATGATGGGCATCATCTCTTCGAGATGGTTATCCAGCAGGCGGTAGAACAGCGTTTCGTTGGTGTCCTGGATGTTACGCAGGTAGACATGCTTATCGTTATTGTTTTTGAAGTCCTGGAACTGACGCCAGGCACGCTGCGCCTGCTCTTCAATCGATTCCACTGCTTCTGGCAGCAGACCGTTGAGGTTGAATTCGTTACGTTCTTCGATGCTAAAGGCGCTGCCTTTGTTCAGCAGGGGAAATTCCAGCAAAATCGGGCCAGCATAAGGGATATACAGCGGGCGTTTACTTTCGTAGTCGAGTTCCATGCGGTAATGCTCCGGTTGCAGTGTTGTCTGGCGTCACGCCGGAAAGGTAGCGCCAGTTTTCTTACCCGTTATAGCTCAGACTGCAGGCCTGGCAGCGGCAGGGTAACCGCTGCAGAAACATTCACGACCGTGCTGCTATCCTGCAACCTGAATTATTCAGAGTAATTTGTAATCACGTGAATTCTGGCGCCAGATCCTATGAAATTTCCCGCAGAAGTACAGCGTTTGTTCATAAAAGCTCACAAAACTGTGGCCTCTCTGACAGCGGGTTATGCTTTGTACAGCGTCACCTGCAGCAGCTCACCGCAACCAAATGTCTTAAGCGTCGCCTGTGTGGCGGCGAACTGGCTTAGCGTGGCATTTTCCACTTCGGTTAATACCGCTTTTTTTATCTGACGAACATCGCCACCCTGCATGTTGAGCAGGACCAGCGCAGCCTGAAGGGGCGGGAAACTCGGGTTAAAGGCGGCATTTTCCGCATAGCGCCCGGTGACAATCGCGCCGGTTGCGGTCAGCAGCGCAACACCGGCGTGTGACTGGCTGTAAGGCGCGTGGCTGGCATTGGCAGCGGCAACCGCGGCCTGCACCAGTTCATCGCCTTCGGCTACATAGCCGTGATCCACGCTGTCCATCAGAAAGGTCGTGATGTCCAGATCGCGCGGTCCAAAGGCATCCGGCAGATAATCTGCCAGGGTGCTGATCGCGCGTTGTGGCAGGCTGATGCGAATGTTCGTACCGCTGTTCAGCTCGTTCATAAACTGACGGCAGTGACCGCACGGTGTGTAGTTAACGGTGATCGTCTCAAGCTGACTTTCGCCACGCAGCCACGCATGGGTAATGGCGCTCTGCTCGGCGTGAACCGTCTGCTGCAACGGCGTACCGATAAATTCCATGTTGGCCCCGAAGTACCAGTTGCCGCTGACGCCACGGGCGATAGCCCCGACGTTAAAATGCGACACGGTAGCAACGGCACAGGCCGCCGCCAGGGGCAGCAGCGCCAGCGCCAGAGCATCGGCATCCATCTGTGTCTGTTGCTGCAGTGAGGCGACCTGGTCGGCGCTCAGCACCGCCTGAAAGCCAGGATCGTCCAGCAGCGGAGCGAGTGCGGTTTGCAGCGTTGACGGCAATGCCTCAAAGGCAGAGAGGAAACGGGATTGCATGTGAGCCTCATTAGATTCAGCAGGGCGATGTGCCAGTCACCGGTTTATATGTGATCCACATCGCTCTGACAATGTAACCTGTGTTGCATGTTTCAACTTTGCGAGATCTCTCGCAAACTTTCAGCCAAACCAGTGCAGCAGCAGCGGAAAAATAAACGGCGCCAGCAGTGAGGTGATGATGCCGCAGATCACCAACGCCAGTGAACTGAATGCCCCTTCCTGATAGTCGAGTTCAGCGGCGCGTGCTGTGCCGAGGGCGTGCGACGCGTTACCTATCGCCAGTCCGCGCGCTGCTTTAGATTTCACGCCAAGCAGATTCAGCACGGTATGTCCGAACACCGCACCCAGTACCCCGGCAATCAGCACGCAGATGGCGCTGATGGCGGGAATGCCGTGCAGCGAACCGGAGACGGCCATCGCAATGGGCGTGGTAACGGATTTAGGAACAATGGTAGCGGCGATTTCAGGCGTGGCACCCATCCACAGAGCAATAGCGGTGCCAGAGGTCATGGCGGTCACACTGCCGATAAAGCAGACGCCAATAATCGATTTCCAGCGGGCTCGGATCTGGTGCATCTGCTCATACAGCGGCAGTGCCAGCGCGACAACAGCCGGTTGCAGCAGCTGATTAAGAATCTGACTGCCCGCGAAATAGCGCGAATAGGGCAGCTGCAACAACAGCAGAATCGGGATAATAATCGCCATCGCCACCAGCAGCGGATTAAGCAGCGAGATTTTCAGCCGTATCGCCAGTTTGCGCGCCAGAAAAAATGCCGCCAGCGTCAGTGGCAGTGACCACCATATTTCACTCATCGCCTGACTCCCCGGCCGGACGGCGACTATGAAGCTGGTGGGCGCTTACGCCGACAATAGAGAGAACCAGGAAGGTGCTGACGACGCAGGAGATCACGATAGGGCCAAACTGCGCGGTCAGAATATCGGTGTAGCTCATCACTCCGACGCTGATCGGCACAAACAGCAGCGCCATATAGCGAATCAGCAGATGGCAGCCCGGTTTAACCCAACTGACAGGCAGGATCTGCGAGGCGAGCAGGGCAAACAGAATTAACATCCCAAGGATGCTGCCAGGCAGTTTGATGGGCAGCAGCGAGGCGATGCCGATTCCGGCGTATAAGCAGAGATAAATGATGATAAAGGCGCGAAGATAGCGCCCGCAGACAGACAGCACGGTGAGCATGGCAGGCTCCTGTTTTCACTGAGCTTCATCATACGCATTAACCGCTTAGCGTGCTAGCGATCACATTTATGCAGCGGTGTGGCCGTAGCAGATACAGATTTTCAGGGGCGGGAGTGGAATGGAAGCGGTGCACATTCAGAGCGAGGAGAAATAACCCTTCGCGCCCGTGATGAGGCACGAAGGGTTTGAAAACGGCACTGCACTAAGCGGTTAAAGCCGCAGAATGCAGAGTGTTACTTAACGGGCATTCCCGGTACAGCCCCGCTGTCAACGGACAGCACAAACAGATCTTTGCCGCCAGGACCCGCTGACAGCACCATGCCTTCAGAGATACCAAAGCGCATTTTACGTGGCGCGAGGTTGGCCACGATAATGGTCATTTTACCGACCAGCACAGAGGGATCGGGATAGGCGGCGCGGATACCCGAGAAGATCTGACGCTTTTCACCGCCCAGGTCGAGCTGCAGGCGCAGCAGCTTGTCCGAACCCTCAACCAGTTCCGCCTGCTCAATCAGCGCCACGCGCATATCAACTTTGGCGAAATCGTCGATGGTGATGGTGTCACCTACCGGCGAATCTGCCAGCGGGCCGCTTGCGGCCGGTGCACTGGCGGCAGCGGCATCCTCTTTCGAGGCTTCAATCAGTCCTTCAACCTTTGCCATCTCAATGCGGCTGTAGAGCGCTTTGAATGGCGCAACCTGGTGGTCCAGCAGCGGTTGCGCGATAGCATCCCAGCTCAGTTCGCAGTTCAGGAAGCCTTCTGCGCGGGCGCTCAGTGACGGCAGCACCGGCTTCAGCCAGGTCATCAGAATGCGGAACAGGTCAATGCCCATTGAGCAGATCGCCTGCAGATCGGCATCACGGCCTTCCTGCTTCGCCACCACCCACGGAGCCTGCTCATCGACATAGCGGTTCGCCAGGTCGGCCAGCGCCATGATCTCACGAATAGCCCGGCTGTATTCACGACCGGCCCAGGCTTCACCAATCTTCTCTGACGCGTCCACAAAGGTCTGATAGAGCGCCGGATCGGCCAGCTCCGCCGCCAGTTTGCCGTCAAAGCGTTTAGTGATAAAGCCCGCGTTACGTGACGCCAGGTTAACCACCTTGTTGACGATGTCGGCGTTCACGCGCTGGACGAAATCTTCCAGATTCAGGTCGATATCGTCGATACGTGAAGAGAGTTTCGCCGCGTAGTAGTAACGCAGGCTGTCCGCATCCAGATGCTCCAGCCAGGTGCTGGCTTTAATAAAGGTGCCGCGCGACTTCGACATCTTGGCACCGTTGACGGTGACATAGCCGTGCACAAACAGGTTGTTCGGCTTGCGGAAGTTACTGCCTTCCAGCATCGCTGGCCAGAACAGGCTGTGGAAGTAGACGATATCTTTACCGATGAAGTGATAGAGCTCGGTAGTGGAGTCTTTACGCCAGAATTCGTCGAAGTCGATGTCGCCGCGCTTGTCGCACAGATTCTTGAACGAGCCCATGTAGCCGATAGGCGCATCCAGCCAGACATAAAAATATTTGCCTGGCGCATCCGGAATTTCAAAGCCGAAGTAGGGCGCGTCGCGGGAGATATCCCACTGCTGCAGGCCCGATTCGAACCACTCCTGCATTTTGTTCGCCACCTGATCCTGCAGCGCACCCGAGCGGGTCCAGGCCTGCAGCATGGCGCTGAACGAGGGCAGATCAAAGAAGAAGTGTTCAGAGTCGCGCAGAACCGGTGTCGCGCCAGAGACCACCGATTTTGGCTCGATCAACTCGGTCGGGCTGTAGGTCGCGCCACACACTTCGCAGTTATCGCCATACTGATCGGCAGATTTACATTTCGGGCAGGTGCCTTTCACAAAACGGTCCGGCAGGAACATCCCTTTTTCCGGATCGTAAAGCTGGGAGATGGTGCGGTTTTTAATAAAACCGTTCTCTTTCAGACGGCCATAAATCAGCGCAGAAAGCTCACGGTTTTCGTCGCCGTGGGTCGAGTGATAGTTGTCATAGCTGACGTTGAAACCGGCAAAGTCGGCTTCATGCTCGCTTTTCATTTCTGCAATCATCTGCTCCGGTGCAATCCCTAACTGCTGAGCTTTCAGCATGATAGGCGTACCGTGCGCATCATCGGCGCAGATGAAATAAACCTGATTGCCACGCATTCGCTGATAACGCACCCAAATGTCGGCCTGGATATGCTCGAGCATGTGGCCGAGATGGATTGATCCGTTCGCGTAAGGCAGTGCGCACGTTACCAGAATTTTTTTAGCGACTTGAGTCATAGTTTGCGTAGCTTTCTGTTGATTGAAAAAACGGGCTTAGATGGTAACTGAAGGCTTCTCCTGCGTAAACACAAGGGATTCACCCCCTGCGGTCACCGCAGATCCACGGGCATCTGATATCATTGACAATACATCGCTGAAACACAGCGTAAGCACAGCAGAAATAAGGAGTAGGGGATGACAGCACAATCCCGGGAACCGCAGACGCCAGAAGGCCTGCGCGCCATCGTGGCTGGCGTATTGAGAAGCTTTGAGCATCCGACCCTTAAGCAGAATCTCACCGCCCTGAAGGCGTTACATCACGTGGCACAGCTTGACGGTACGCTGCATGTGGAGCTGCTGATGCCGTTTGCCTGGGCCAGCGGGTTCGACGTCCTGAAAGAGCAGGTCAGCGCCGAACTGCTGCGTCAGACCGGCGCGGGTGCCATCGACTGGCGACTCAGCCATGACATTGCCACCCTGAAACGGGTGAAAAACCAGCCGGGCGTCAACGGCGTGAAAAATATTATTGCAGTCAGCTCTGGCAAAGGCGGCGTGGGTAAATCCAGCACCGCCGTGAACATGGCGCTGGCGCTGGCAGCAGAGGGGGCGCGGGTCGGCATTCTTGACGCCGACATTTATGGCCCGTCAGTGCCGAACATGCTTGGCACCCAGGATCAGCGGCCTACCTCGCCGGATGGCACCCACATGGCACCGATCATGGCGCACGGGCTGGCAACCAACTCTATTGGTTATCTGGTAACGGACGACAATGCGATGGTGTGGCGCGGGCCGATGGCCAGCAAAGCGCTGATGCAGCTGCTGAACGAGACGCTGTGGCCTGAGCTGGATTATCTGGTGCTGGATATGCCACCCGGTACCGGCGATATTCAGCTGACGCTGGCGCAGAACGTACCGGTCACCGGCGCGCTGGTGGTGACTACGCCGCAGGATATCGCCCTGATTGATGCCCGCAAAGGGCTGGTGATGTTTGAAAAGGTTAATGTGCCGGTACTTGGTGTGGTGGAAAACATGAGCCTGCATATCTGCAGTCAGTGTGGCTTCCATGAGCCGATTTTCGGCACCGGTGGCGCACAGAAACTGGTAGAGGATTACCAGACGCAGCTGCTGGCTCAGCTGCCGCTGCACATTGACCTGCGCGAAGATCTCGATGAAGGACAGCCGACGGTGATTCGCCGGCCCGATAGCGAGTTTACCGCGCTTTATCGCCAGCTGGCCGGACGCGTTGCTGCCCAGCTTTACTGGCAGGGCGAAGTCATCCCCGGCGACATCGCCTTCCGCGCGCTCTAAGCACGACCCGACCCGCTGGCATATTGCGAAGCCAGCGGGTAGTGCATTAGCACGTAGCCGCCATGTTCGCCTTCGCCTTGTGAAATCATCTTCCAGCCATGTTTCAGGTAAAAGGCCTGCGCCGCTTTATTCTTCTGCAGGCACTTTAGCGCACCGGTTGAGGTAAAGCGCGCCTCTGCCGCCTTAAGCAAAGCGCTGCCCACGCCGCGCCCCTGCCAGTCAGGATCGACATAGAGGCTGTGCAGGAAGTTATCGTTCTCCAGCAGGCCGGCAAATCCGACCCGCTGTCCGTCAGCTTCCGCGACCAGCACGGTTTCACCCAGGATTACCCCATCAAAATCTTCCAGCTGCCACTCGCTGCCGTCCAGCCAGCGCCAGTTATGCCGACGCGTCGCCAGAAACAGCGTACGCAGAAAAGGACGATCGGCTTCAGTAAACGGACGAATCTCCACAAGTCAGCTCCCTTTTAATCCGGTCTTACAAAACTAGCAGCGATTCGCGGAGAGGGGCGGAAAAGATAAAGCGGGTTAAATGTCACGTAAATCGCTGTACACTGCCTGCCGGGCCAGAGAGCATCAGGCTCTTAGCGTTTGATAGCTTTCGTTAATCAAATTGATAACGACTGCATATTAGATGTTGGCCCGGAAATTATGTAACCTGCATCACATATTTTAACGGAGGCCACCAGATGTCTATTATCAATACCAAAATCAAGCCGTTCAAAAACGCAGCATTCAAAAACGGCGAATTCATCGACGTAACCGAGAAAGACGTTGAAGGTAAATGGAGTGTGTTCTTCTTCTATCCAGCTGACTTCACCTTCGTCTGCCCGACCGAGCTGGGCGACGTGGCTGATCACTACGAAGAGTTCCAGAAACTGGGCGTAGATATCTACTCCGTTTCTACCGATACCCACTTTACCCACAAAGCCTGGCACGGTTCTTCTGACACCATCGCGAAAATCCAGTACACGATGATCGGTGACCCGACTGGCGCGCTGACCCGTAACTTCGAAATCATGCGCGAAGACGAAGGTCTGGCTGACCGTGGTACCTTTATCGTTGACCCGGAAGGCGTTATCCAGGCAATCGAAATCACTGCTGAAGGCATTGGCCGTGACGCCTCTGACCTGCTGCGCAAAGTGAAAGCGGCTCAGTACGTGGCTTCTCACCCAGGTGAAGTGTGCCCGGCTAAATGGAAAGAAGGTGATGCAACACTGGCTCCGTCTCTGGACCTGGTTGGCAAAATCTAATTCCGCTTCGGCCTTTCGACCATTCTCCAATCGGGTGCTGCGGCACCCGATTTTTTGACCAGGATATCACTATGCTCGACACAAATCTGAAAACCCAGCTCAAGGCTTACCTTGAGAAATTAACCAAACCTGTTGAGTTGATTGCCACGCTGGACGAAGGTGCAAAATCAACCGAGATCCGTGAACTGTTGGTTGATATCGCCGGTTTGTCTGACAAAGTCAGCTTCCGCGAAGAGAACGATCGTCAGGTGCGTAAGCCCTCATTTCTGATCACCAACCCAGGTTCGAACAGCGGCCCGCGTTTTGCCGGTTCACCTCTGGGTCACGAATTTACCTCACTGGTGCTGGCACTGTTACAGACCGGTGGGCATCCGTCGAAAGAAGCACAAAGCCTGCTGGATCAGATTGCCGCGCTGGACAGCGACTTCCATTTCGAAACTTACTATTCACTCTCATGCCATAACTGCCCTGACGTCGTACAGGCGCTGAACCTGATGGCGGTGATTAACCCGCGCATCAGCCACACCGCTATCGACGGTGGCCTGTTCCAGAACGAGATTCAGGAACGTAACGTGATGGGCGTGCCAGCGGTTTACCTCAATGGTAAAGAGTTTGGTCAGGGTCGCATGAGCCTGGCGGAAATCGTCAGCAAAGTGGATACCAATGCCGACAAACGTGCAGCGGAAGAGCTGAACAAGCGTGACGCGTATGAAGTCCTGATTATCGGCAGCGGCCCGGCGGGCGCAGCGGCAGCCATCTACTCAGCACGTAAAGGTATCCGTACCGGCCTGCTGGGTGAGCGTTTTGGCGGCCAGGTGCTGGACACGGTCGATATCGAAAACTATATCTCCGTACCGAAAACCGAAGGGGCCAAACTGGCCGGTTCACTGCGCGCACACGTGGATGATTACAACGTGGACGTCATTGAAAGCCAGAGCGCCATCAAACTGATCCCGGCAGCGAAAGAGGGCGGAATGCACGCCATCGAAACCGCCTCCGGCGCAG
Organism: Pantoea sp. OVA07A; assembly: GCF_019969975.1. NCBI lineage: Bacteria > Pseudomonadati > Pseudomonadota > Gammaproteobacteria > Enterobacterales > Erwiniaceae > Pantoea > Pantoea sp. OVA07A. The sequence continues at coordinate 30,210 of NZ_JAHXYM010000001.1, forward strand.
TATTGAAATCACGCAGCATCATCCTGGCGACCGGCGCACGCTGGCGTAACATGGGCGTGCCGGGTGAAGAAGAGTATCGCACCAAAGGCGTGACCTACTGCCCACACTGCGATGGCCCGCTGTTTAAAGGCAAACGCACGGCGGTGATCGGCGGCGGTAACTCCGGCGTGGAAGCGGCCATCGATCTGGCCGGTATCGTTGAACACGTTACGCTGCTGGAGTTTGCTGGTGAGATGCGCGCCGATCAGGTGCTGCAGGATAAGCTGCGCAGCCTGAAGAACGTGGATGTGATCCTGAACGCCCAGACCACCGAAGTGAAAGGCGACGGTACCAAAGTCACCGGCCTGCACTATATCGACCGTACGACGCAGACCACTCATGAGCTGCCGCTCTCCGGTATCTTCGTTCAGATTGGTCTGTTGCCAAACACCCCATGGCTGGAAGGTGCGGTTGAGCGCAACAAAATGGGTGAGATCATCATCGATGGTAAATGCGAAACCAGCCTGAAAGGCGTGTTCGCCGCGGGCGACTGCACCACCGTACCGTACAAGCAGATCATCATCGCCAGCGGCGAAGGTGCTAAAGCCTCACTGAGTGCTTTTGACTATCTGATTCGTACCAAATCGGCTGAGTAACATTTAGTTAGCCATACAATAGCCCTTCAGCACGTGTGCTGAGGGGCTTTTTTGTTAATAGCCCGCCAGCGTCATCAGCATCATCCAGATTGGCGTCGTCACCGCCGCAAACACGGTAGAAAAGAGCATGCTCGCCGCCGCCGGGCCGGTAATGACATTGAACTTCTGCGACATCAGATAGACGTTAACCCCGACTGCCATCGATCCCAGCAGCACCACCACTTTACTCTCCAGCGGCGGCAGATCGGTCAGCCACGCGATAGCCCATACCGTCATCGGTTGCAGCACCAGCTTCAGCAGGCAGATGGTATAGCTCTCTTTTAAGCCATCCCGCACCCGATAGTGCGCCAGGCTCATGCCCAGCGTCACCAGCGACAGGGGTGCGGCCAGTGAGGCCAGCATCTTTAGCGGTTCAGCGGCCAGCAGCGGCAAGGGACGTTGCAGAAAGCTCCACGCTGTACCGCTGAGAATACCGATGATCAGCGGATTCTTCAGCACGCCGAGCAGGGTGCGCCAGAGTCCTTCCAGCGAGAAGCTGCCCTGTTTTGCCCACTCGACCGAAACGGTCAGTAAGGTCCAGAGGATCAGGCTGTTAAACACCAGCACCAGCGCCACCGGGGGCAGGGCTTCTGGCCCCAGCAGTACCGTGGCCACCGGGATCCCCAGCATGACGTTATTGGAAAAGATGCCGCCCAGCGCAAAAACCGACGCCGCTACGCCATCCAGATTAAACAGCCTTGTTGCCAGCAGTCGCCCCACAATAAACACCAGCAGGCAACTGCCGAAAAAGGCCAGCAACAGGCGCGCATCTACCGGCGGACTTTGCGAGAAGGTGCTCATTACCCGAAACAGCATGCAGGGCAGGGCAACGTTAAACACAAAGCGGTTCATCCCTTCGCTGATGCTGGCGGGCCATTTTCCGAGGCGCGTCAGGCAGTACCCCAGCAAAATCAGGATAAATAGCGGTGCTGACAGGTAAATTTGATGGCTTAAGCTTTCAAACAGCAGTGGCATAGAGAGAGTCTGGTCAGACGATGATTAGTTACCAGACTAACAAATTGCTAACTAACTGTTAACCTGAACTGTGTCCGGAATGACCGTAGCCGGGACGCTAACCTAACCAGCGGCGCGCCTGGTGATCGCTGATATCGCGATAATAGACCCGGTGAATAATTTCGCCACAGCCTGTGCAGCGGGCGGAAATATAGGTGGAGAGGTACTGTCTGCCATTGGGTGCCACGGCACCCTTGCGTTCAATATTAATATCCTGCCATCGATGGCGGTGTGGAATAAGCGCTAAAAATCGCATCATACATCCTGAATAGTATGAAGTTCCGCTTCAGGAGTTTTCTAACTCCATGAAATAAAGTGTTTTTTACGATGGTGCTGCAAGCAGGTCAATTATTATGGGGTAATCAGAGTCACTGCGAGAAATATTACCCATCCGGGTAATAAGCGGGACTACCTATAAAGAGGTATCTCGTTAACCCGCAGCATTAAGCCTTTTTTTGCACCCTCAGGCGTTGATCGGGATCATGTGAATTGTTTCAGCTCTGATTATTTCCCAGGCGGGAGTCGCTTGCTTTCGCTGCGCGGCTTGCCTATGCTGCAAGCCGTAACACGACTCGGGGTGCCGCTTTCCACACGGAAAGGGCTGAGAAAAACCCGCTGACCTGAACTGGATAATGCCAGCGTAGGGAAGTCTGATGCCTGACCGCATTCGCCTTCTTGTTCGCCGGTTGGGAGCTACGATGACACATCAATCTCAACACCTTTCTGCCGCGCACTTCGCGCCCATTCTGCACGCTTTCCGCCGCCAGTCACCGCTGGTGCACTGTATGACCAATGACGTGGTCCAGAACTTCACCGCCAATGTGTTGCTGGCACTCCATGCCTCACCGGCGATGGTGATCGATGCCGCTGAGGCCGCCCAGTTCAGTAGCATGGCCGATGCACTGCTGATTAACGTGGGCACCTTAACCCGCGAGCGCCAGCAGGCGATGCAGGCTGCCGTCACCGCGGCTAATCAGGCGGGCACGCCCTGGACACTCGATCCGGTTGCCGTCGGCGCACTGACGCTGCGCAGTGACTTCTGCCAGCAGTTGTTAAGCCAGCAACCGGCGGTGATTCGGGGGAATGCGTCAGAGATTCTGGCGCTGGCACAACAGGCCAGTGGCGGGCGCGGTGTCGACACGCTGCATCAGGCGGATGCCGCACTCGATGCGGCCCAACAGCTCGCGGAAACCTGGAGCTCGCTGGTGGTCGTCACCGGTGAAGTGGACTACGCCACCGATGGTCAGCGACTCCTTGCTGTACACGGTGGAAGCCCCTTAATGACACGGGTAGTCGGGACCGGCTGCGCCCTCTCGGCAGTGGTGGCGGGTTTCAGCTCTCTGCCGGGCGATCGGCTGATGAATGTCGCGGCCGCCTGTCAGGTGGTGGCGCTGGCGGGTGAAAAGGCGGCGGCGCAGGCTGCCGGACCCGGCAGCTTTGCCACAGCGTTTATTGATGCACTCTGGACGCTGGAGGGTAATCATGAAGCGTATTAACGCTCTGACGATTGCGGGTACCGATCCCAGCGGTGGCGCAGGGATTCAGGCCGATCTCAAGACCTTCTCCGCTCTGGGAGCCTATGGCACCAGCGTCATCACCGCGCTGGTGGCACAGAACACCTGCGGCGTGCAGTCGGTTTATCGCATTACGCCTGACTTTGTGGCCGCCCAGCTCGATTCGGTGCTCAGTGATGTGCGTATCGACAGCGCAAAAATTGGCATGCTGTCAGAAACAGCTATCGTGGAGCAGGTTGCGGCCCGGCTGAACAATGCGGCAATCCCGTTTATCGTGCTGGACACGGTCATGGTTGCGAAAAGTGGTGATGCGCTGCTCTCGCCAGACGCCGTAGCCAGTGTACGAGAGCTGTTATTGCCGCAGGTCTCGCTGATCACGCCTAATCTGCCGGAAGCGGCGGCGTTGCTGGATTGCGCCATTGCGGCAGATGAAGAGGAAATGCGCGAGCAGGGACGGGCATTGCTGGCACTGGGCTGTCAGGCCGTGCTGATGAAGGGCGGTCACCTTACGGCGGCGGAGAGCCCGGACTGGCTGATCACGCACTCAGCAGAGCAGCGATTCAGTACGCCGCGCGTGAATACCCGTCATACGCACGGCACCGGCTGTACGCTGTCGGCAGCCTTAGCCGCGTTGCGACCACGTCATGCTGACTGGGCAGAGACGATCGGGGAAGCCAAAAACTGGTTACAGCAGGCGCTGCTGCAGGCGGATTCGCTGGAGGTCGGGAAGGGTATCGGGCCGGTTCACCATTTTCATCAATGGTGGTAACGACGAAGGCCCGCATCGACCTGGTAATCAGGTGGTGCGGGCGGTTTCAGGTTCAGGGTGCTTCAAACCAGGCGCTGTTACGCTCGGCAATCGGGGTGATAGAGAAGATCATCTCCTGCAGATGACGACGCATTGCCGCTTCGGCTGCATCGGCGTCATGACGCTTCAGCGCCGCAAAAATCTCTTCATGCTGCTCAATCAGCTTGTCCGGTGGAGAGACTTCACTCAGCGTCAGAAACCGCACCCGGTCCATGGCCGCTTTGATGTTCTCCACCGTTTCCCAGGCCAGCTTACAGTCGATGCTTTCAGCAATCAGGCGATGAAACTCATCGTCCAGAGTGAGAAAAGCCTGGCTGTCATGCCGTTCAGCGGCCATGCGTTGCAGCTGCAGGTTATGCTCCAGCGCCATCAGAGCCGGATCATCAATCTCCAGTGCCGCACGGCGAACCACCGACACCTCGACTGCCTCCCGGATAAAGCGGCCATCCGCCACCCGCTTAGCGGAGATTTTGCGCACGAAAGTGCCACGCTGCGGCAATACCTGTACCAGTCCGGCTTCGGCCAGCTTGATGAACGCTTCACGCACCGGCTGGCGTGAGACGTTGAAGCGCGCGGACACCTCTTTTTCCGAGAGCAGCGAGCCCGGCTGAATTGCGCAGGTGACGATATCTTTGCGCAGATACCGGTAAATCTGCTGATTTACCGGTTCGCTGGTAGTAATGGTATAGGCGATCGACATGCAGCAATATCCATATTACGGCTGGCCGGGGCCAGCGCGATGGGAAAGTGTCAGTCTAATCAGCGCGCTGCATCTGCGCCAGCGCTTTGTCACCAGGCTGTTATGCCTGGCTCATACACTGTTGCACCGTCGCCCGCGCGCCCTGAGTCGTCAGCTGCTGGTAATACGTCGTCAGTCGGGCCACCAGATCGGCGTTCTGCGCCAGATCGTCGCCAAAGATGTCGCGCAGACCCAATAGTGCACGGACACGCGCTTCGCCTTCTTCGCTACCGGCAACCGTCTCTGCCAGCGTGGCTTTCAGCGGATCGCGGATCTCAATCGGCTGACCCTGCTCATTGACGCCGCCGACATAGCGCATCCAGCCCGCCACGCCCAGCAGCAGCAGGTCGCAGCGGCTGCCGCGCTGCAGATGCCAGCGCAGGCTGTCGAGCATGCGTTGTGGCAATTTTTGCGATCCGTCAGTGGCGATTTGATATGTGCGATGTTTAATGGCACGGTTTTCGTAACGGGCGATCAGCGAATCGGCGTAGGCGTTGAGATCCACGCCCTGGGTACGCAGCGTCGGCGCCTGCTCATCGATCATCAGTGCACGGGCGGCGGCGCGGAAATGGGGATCGGCCACGCAGTCGCTGATGTATTCATAACCTGCCAGGAAGCCGAGATAGGCCAGGAAAGAGTGGCTGCCATTCAGCATGCGCAGTTTCATCTCTTCATAGGGCAGAACGTCTCTGACCAGTTCTGCGCCCGCTTTTTCCCACGCCGGACGGCCATTGACGAAGTTATCTTCAATCACCCACTGAAAGAAGGGCTCCGCTTCAACCGCAACCGGGTCATCGGAACCCAGACGCGCGCCTAGTGCCGCAAACGCTGCATCGGTCATGGCCGGAACGATACGATCCACCATGGTGGAGGGGAAGGTTATGTGTTGCTGAATATAGTCTGCCAGGGCCGGATCCTGATGCTGTGCCAGTTGCACAACAACGTTGCGGGTTACGTGACCATTTTCCGGCATGTTGTCACAGGACATCACGCTAAAGGCGGGTAAGCTCTGATCTCGTCGGCGGCGAATCGCGGCCAGAATCAGACCGGGCAGCGAACGCGGCGAATGCGGATTCTGCAGGTCATGCACGATATCAGGGTGATCGGCATTTAAATTGCCACTGGCAGGCTGGTGGCAATAGCCTTTCTCGGTGACGGTCATGGAGACAATCGCCACCTCAGGCTGGCTCATGGCATTGATCACCGCCTCAATACCGTCACTTTTGCCGTGCAGTGCCTGAGTAATGACGCCAATCACCCGGGTATGCAATGAATCATCGGCCATCTCGGTGAGGGTATAAAGCAGCTGCTGCTCTCGCAGGGCCTCAATCAACGCGCCGCTGTTGAGGTTCACTTCACAATAACCCCAGTCGCTGCCCTGTTCAGCCAGCTTATCGCTGCAGAGCGCCTGATGGGCGCGGTGAAATGCACCAAAACCGATATGTACCATGCGGGTTTTTAACTGGCTGCGGTCGTAAGCGGGGCGCTTGACCTCAGCGGGCAGGCGATCAATCTGTAACATAGTCCATCCTTATGGCAAACGGGGCGCAAAGCGCCCCGAAATCATACATCTGTTAGCGAAACAACACTCAGACCGAAACCGGTTTATCCTGGGTTTTCGGACTGCGAATCACAAATAACACCAGGAAGGCACCCAGCGCGGCGACACAGCCCGCCAGGATAAAGGCGCTATCGAATTTACCGGTGTGATGAACAATAAACCCGGTGACGATGGGCCCGATGATGCCGGAGAGGCTACCCACCAGATGGATAAAGCCGCTGATGCTGCCGATACGGCTCTTGTGTACCACATCCTGAATAATCGCCCAGTAGATTGCGCCGGTGATGTAGAGAAAGAAAATCGACACCGACATCATAATTACCGCAGGCACCACATCTTTTATCGTACCCGCCAGCGCCACACAAATTGCGGCGGCCAGCAGTGAGACCACCAGCACAATTTTGCGGGACAACAACAGCTTGCCGGTGATGTTAAAGATCTTATCGGAGATCCAGCCACCCAGCGCCAGGCCAACGAAACCGACGATCCACGGGATCATGGTGGTGATGCTCATCGATTTGATATCCAGGCCGTGCGCCTGCACCAGGTAGGCCGGGAACCAGCTCAGGAAGAAAAACAGAATGTAGTTGTAGCAGAAGAAGGCAAAAGCGGTGACCAGGATAATCGGCTGGCGCAGGTAGTAGCCAAACGGATGTGACGTTTCCGACAGATCAACTTCATCATTCGGGTTCGTTGCTTTCAGGCGATCAATCAGCAGACGTTCCTCTTCGCTGACACGCTTGCTCTTCGCCGGATTGTCAGCGGCGAAGAAGAGCCAGAACGCCATCCACACCAGACCGATGCAGCAGACAATCACGAACGCCGGACGCCAGCCATAGGCGAGCGCCAGATAACCAATGATCGGGCCAGCGACCGCACCACCTAAAGGTGATCCGGCACTCAGTAAGCCCATGGCCGTCGCGGCCTGTTTTTTCGGGAACCAGCCGTTAATCGCTTTGTTGGCCGAGGAGCAGATCGGGCCTTCAGCCATGCCAAACAGCACACGCAGGATCAGCAGCGACCAGAAGCCGGTGGCCAGTGCGGTCATGCCGCAGAAAATGGACCAGGCACCTACCGCCACAGCCAGCACGATTTTAGGGCCATAGCGGTCAGTGGCAAGGCCGCCAAGAAAGTTAAACAGGGCATAGCCAAAGAAAAAGCTGCCGAAGATCATGCCAAACTGCTCAGCATTGATCGCCAGATCTTTTTCCACCAGCGGCACCGTCAGCGACAGGGCGACACGATCGAGGTAGTTAATCATGTAAACCAGGAACAGCAGCAAAACGAGGGTCCAGCGCAGATTCTTGAACATACAAACTCCGTGATCTGTTTTATCTTTATAGTCATGCCGGCGGGTACGCACCGGCTGAGGAGACCTGGTGTTCAGCGGATAATTAACCCATCTGAAGTATGACTTTGCAGCAGGTGCGCGGATCTTTTTCAAACAGGGTCATCGCACGCTCAATCTCCTGCAGCGGGAAGTAGTGCGTGACCAGTTTCTCTGGCTGGATTAACCCTTCTTCCATCCATTCGATCACCTGTGGGAAACGATTGCTGTTAAGACGTGAGGTAAACAGCGACAGCTCCTTGCTGGTCAGGCTCTGCTGAGTAATGCTGCACGGCTCGCCGGAGAAACCCAGCAGGCCAATGCGCGCGGCCGGTGAGGCGAGGGCAGCCGCTTCAGCCAGAATGGTGGGATGGCAGGCCGCGTCGATAATCAGCGTAGGCTGCACGCCCTCAAGCTGTGCCGCCAGCGGGATTTCACTGTTATCAAACAGTTGATCGGCACCGCTCTGCTCTGCAAGTGCCAGCCTTTCCGGCAGGCGATCCACCACCATCACCTTTTTAACCTTATAGACGCCCTTCAGCACCTGAATCGCAGTGAGCCCCATCGGACCGGCACCGTAAATCAGCGCCACATCGTCTGGCTGCGGCTTGAGAAACGCGGTGATATTGGCGGCGATAGTGAAAGGCTCAACCAGACTGGCGAGCCGATCGGGGATGCTGTCCGGCAGGGAAAAAGCATTTTTTGCCGGAGCCAGCGCAAACTCGCTGAAGCCGCCATCACGGTGCACGCCAATCACCTGCAGTGTGGTGCAGACATTGGGACGGCCTACCGAGCAGGGATAGCAGCTGCCGCAGCTCACCACCGGATCCACCGCCACGCGGTCGCCCAGCCGGGCCGGATCAACACCGTCACCCACCGCGTCAATGACGCCGAAAAATTCGTGACCAATTACCCGTGGATATTTCGCGAACGGGTTATGACCGTGCCAGATATGCACATCAGAGCCGCAGATACTGGCATAAGCCACTTTGACCCGGACTTCGCCCGCCGCAGGTTGTGGCAGCGGACGTTCAGCCACCACCAGTTCACCCGGCTGTTCAATAACAACGCTTTTCATCAGCTTCTCCTTACCAGTTCCACAGGGTGCCGTCTTCAAGACGGGCGACCGGGAGATAGGCAGGTTCATAGGGATATTTCGACGCCAGTTTCTCGTTGAATTCAATGCCGAGACCGGGTTTGTCGCCTGGATGCATATAGCCCTGGTCAAAGGTCCAGTTTGCATCAAACAGCTCCATCATCTGTTCAGAGAAGCCCATGTACTCCTGCACACCGAAGTTCGGCACCCAGAGGTCAAAGTGCAGTGCAGCCGCCATGCAGACAGGGGAGAGATCAGAAGGACCGTGCGAGCCGGTGCGCACCTGATAGAGCGAGGCAAAATCAGCGATACGCCGCATACCGGTAATGCCGCCCGCATGCGTAATGGTGGTGCGGATGTAGTCGATCAGCTGTTCTTCAATCAGCTGCTTACAATCCCAGATGCTGTTGAACACTTCACCCACGGCAATCGGCGTAACGGTATGCTGGCGGATCAGGCGGAAGCACTCCTGATTCTCAGCAGGCGTCGGATCTTCCATCCAGAACAGGCGATAATCTTCCACGCTCTTGCCAAAACGCGCCGCTTCAATTGGCGTCAGGCGATGATGCATGTCATGCAGCAAGTGCTCATCGAAACCAAACTTGTCACGGATGGCCGCGAACAGTTTCGGGGTAAAATCGAGGTATTTCTCGGTTGACCAGAGCTGCTCTTCCGGCCAGTTACCTTTGGTTGCAGGCTCATAGGCCAGACCTTTGCCTTTCGCCATGCCGTAGGTGGTTTTCATGCCCGGAACGCCGCACTGCGCGCGAATCGCTTTGAAGCCCAGCTCTTTGTGCTTCGCGTAGTCATCCATCACTTCATCAATGGAGTGGCCGGTGGTGTGGCAATAGACCATCACGCCGGTGCGTGATGCGCCACCCAGCAGCTGATACACCGGCATATTGGCGGCTTTGCCTTTGATATCCCACAGTGCCATATCGACTGCCGAGATAGCGGACATGGTGACCGGGCCACGACGCCAGTAAGCGCCCTTGTAGAAATATTGCCAGATGTCTTCGATCTGATGCGCATCGCGGCCAATCAGCTGCGGGCAGACGTGATCTTTCAGGTAGGAGGCGACCGGTAATTCACGGCCATTCAGCGTTGCGTCGCCAATGCCGGTCAGACCCTGATCGGTGGTGATCTTTACGGTGACAAAGTTTCTGCCTGCGCAGGTTACAAATACTTCTGCCTTAACAATTTTCATCCTGGTTGCCTTAAGTCAGCGTTCAATGATGAAAAAGTACGCTCTTTAATACTACCATACAAGTTAGGGTGGCAGAGTTGTGAACGGAATCACAGAGTGTTTACATTGCCTGAAAACGCCCGTTAAGGCGTGATAAAGCGAGGCAGCAGGAGGAATGTTACGAAGACAATGGGCGCTAATGGTAGCAGAAGAAAAAAGGGGCTTTCGCCCCTGATGTCGGTTCAGGCAAGCAGCGCGCACTGCGGCGGCAGGCGGCAGCTCAGCGCGCCCGCCATCACCTCAATCACGAATTCGCGCCCGGAAAGCGGCTCGCCATCGAGGTTAAAGGTCATCTCATGCGGCGAACGGATCGTCAGTGACTCCAGTTGCGTGGTGACGATGCCGGGATTGTCATCGTCGCCGGTCAGCGAGTGCAGCAGGGTAGGCAGCAACTCCTGCGCGGTGACAACACTGACGTCAAGTCGGCCATCGTTGATCAGGGCAGAAGGGCATAACCGCTGACCGCCGCCCGCCTGACGACCATTACCAATACCGATCACCAGCGCATCACCCTGCCAGGCGAAATCGGGGCCGCTGATCTCGCAGGTATCCGGTTTCAGCGTATCCATGCGCATCAGGCCGTGAATAAAGTAGGAGACGCCACCCAGCGCCGACTTCAGCTTTTCCGGCGTTTCAGTCGTGATACGGGTGCCAAACCCGCCGGTCGCCATATTGATGAAGTAGTGGCTCTGGTTTACCCTTGCCAGATCGATGGCACTGGCTCTGCCCTGAATCGCCAGTCGCAGTGCTGGTTCCATCTCTTCCGGGATGCCGACGCTGGTGGCAAAATCGTTGGCGGTACCCAGCGGCAGGATGCCCAGCACCGGGCGATGATCCGCTTCAGAAGAAGCCAGCGCTGTCGCAATTTCATTGATGGTGCCATCGCCACCACCGGCCACCACGGTCGCGGCCTGCAGCGCAATGGCCTCTTTGACGTACCGATCGCCGTCACCTTTTTCAAATGTGACACGCACCGCAATGTCGAAGCCTTCTTCACGCAGGGTCGAGATAGCTTCGCGCAGATCATCATTACCCGCGCCTTTCCCGTTCAGGATGAGCAGCGTAAGCGGTTTATTATCCATTTTGCGTTCCTTGAAGATCTACAGAGTAAGAAGGGATTTATAACACAGCTGCCAGCAGTAAATTATTGGCGAAAGAGAGAAAAAAGAAAACCCGCACGGGGGAGCCGGGCGGGTAAATGAGGTGGTTCCTGGTAAATCTGCCGTTTATTGTTACTCGTTAGCAGCAGGCGGGACTATAAAGCAGCGCCGCGCAGGGGTCTGTGATCCTGTTCTGATTTCCTCAAAATGTTTCCGTTGGTAAACGATTATGAGGGTCCCGGGTATCTTCACCATGATCGAAGTTGCGCAGCAGCAGAGCAAAACGCAGATCTACCTCCTCTGGCACCCGCAGCCAGACGCGATGGCCATCGCCCGGGGCAACTTCAGTAGGTTCGCCGCGCGCATTCTGCAGCGCGTCCAGCTGGCAATTCAGGTTCCCCTGAGGCGTCATGATCTCCACACTGTCGTGCAGCATAAACTTATTCTTCACCGCCACTTCAGCCCATTCGCCCCGGCGTTCGCCGGTGAATTCGCCGACAAACTGCTGGCGATCGGACACCGAAAAGCCCTGCTGATAATTCTGGTAGCTATCGTGAGTGTGGCGACGCAGGAAGCCTTCGGTATAGCCACGATGTGCCAGGCCTTCCAGGGTTAACAGCAGTGAGGGATCAAACGGCTTACCGGCAGCGGCATCATCAATCGCCCGGCGATAAACCTGGGCGGTGCGGGCGCAGTAGTAGTAGGACTTGGTGCGTCCCTCAATCTTCAGCGAATGAACGCCCATCTCGCTGAGCCGCTCCACGTGCGCGACCGCGCGCAGATCCCGCGAGTTCATGATGTAGGTGCCGTGCTCATCTTCGAACGCGCTCATCACCTCGCCGGGCTTCATCTTCTCTTCCAGCAGAAACACCTTGTCGGTGGGCTGACCAACGCCCAGCGTTGGCGTCACATCCTGTACGGCGACAGGCTGGTGGATACCGACGATATTCCCCACCTCATCTTGCTGACCCTCCGCCACTTTATACTCCCAGCGGCAGGCGTTGGTGCAGGTTCCCTGATTCGGATCGCGTTTGTTCATATAGCCGGAGAGCAGGCAGCGACCGGAGTAGGCCATGCAGAGTGCGCCATGGACAAAGACTTCCAGCTCCATCTCCGGGACCTGCTGGCGGATCTCGGCGATCTCCTCCAGCGACAGCTCGCGTGACAGAATCACCCGGCTCAGCCCCATCTGCTGCCAGAATTTTACAGTGGCCCAGTTAACCGCATTGGCCTGCACCGACAGATGAACCGGCATCGTCGGGAAAGCGTCGCGCACCAGCATGATCAGGCCGGGATCGGACATGATCAGCGCGTCGGGCTGCATCGCCACTACCGGCGCTAAGTCACGAATAAAGGTTTTCAGCTTGGCGTTGTGCGGCGCAATGTTCACCACCACGTAGAATTTTTTACCCAGCGCGTGCGCTTCACTGATGCCCAGCGCGAGGTTTTCGTGGGTGAATTCGTTGTTGCGCACCCGCAGGCTGTAGCGCGGCTGGCCGGCATAGACGGCATCGGCACCATAAGCAAACGCGTAACGCATGTTCTTCAGGGTGCCAGCGGGGGAAAGCAGTTCGGGTTTCATGATTTTCTCACTGATGTCAGGTCAGCATGTCGCCTCAGGCGGCAGGTGCAGGGCAATGAAGCCCTGCAAAAGGTGCGGAATTGTAGGCAGTGAGAAAAGGGAAGTAAATTGATCAGGATCAAACTAGATCAAATGACAGGCATCGGCTTCCCAGCGATAGCCCATGCCGTAGACGGCGCGGATAAAAGGTTGCTCGCTGTCGAGAGTCTCCAGCTTGCGCCGCAGGTTCTTGATATGGCTGTCGATGGTGCGGTCCGTGACCACGCGGTAGTCATCATAGAGATGGTTGAGCAGCTGTTCGCGTGAAAAGACCTTGCCCGGCTCCAGCGACAGCGTTTTCAGCAGGCGGAACTCCGCCGGGGTGAGATCCAGCGGCTTATCGCGCCAGCTGGCGAAGAAGCGGCTCTCATCGACGCGAAGTAACGAGGCGCTTTGCGGCTCTTCTGCCGACCGTTTTACCCGGCGCAGAATCGTTTTAACTCGCGCCACCACTTCACGCGGGCTGAAGGGTTTACAGATGTAGTCATCCGCGCCCAGCTCCAGCCCCAGCAGCCGATCGATCTCCTCGGTGCGGGCGGTGACCATAATAATCGGCAGTTCGGAATGACGACGGATTTCACGGCACAGCGTTAAACCGTCGGTGCCTGGCAGCATCAAATCCAGCAGCATCAGGTCGGGTGGCGTCTGGCGCACATACTCCAGCACCGCGTTACCGTCGGCGATGTGATGGGTACGGTAGTTCGAGGCATGCAGATAATCGATCATCAGCTGCGCCAGTTTCGGCTCATCTTCGACCACCAGAATCAGCGGGTCGTGGTTTTCCAGGCTCATAAGCGTCTACACAAGGGGAACATAGCGCAAGTGTAGCGCGATTTTCAGTCCACCTAAATCAGAGTGCGCCGCATGAATATCGCCGCCATGCGCGTCAGCGATATTTTTACAGATGGCCAGGCCCAGGCCCGAGCCACCGCTGGCGCGATTGCGCGAGCCTTCGGTGCGGAAGAAGCGCTCAAAAATCTGGGCCTGATGTTCCCCATCCACGCCCGGTGCGCTGTCATCAAACTCGATGCGCCAGTTGGGTGCCTCATAGTTCAGCGTCACTTCAACCCGGCCCCCGCTATCGGTGTAGCGCAGGCTGTTCTCCAGCAGATTAGTGAACAACTGCATCAGGCGGTCGGGATCGCCAAAGAAGGGGGCGTTATCGGGCAGATTGAGTTTCAGCGTCAGCCCGTGTGCACGATAGCGTTCGGCAAAGCTGCCTGCCGTCACTTCCAGCAGCTGCACCAGATCGGTTGCCTGTTTGCGGTAGGCAAGGGCGCCCTCATCGGACAGCGACAGCTGGTGCAGATCGTCGACCAGCTTGGTCAGCACCACCACTTCGCTTTGTAGCGAGGCGATCGCTTCCGGCGTCAGTTTGCGCACGCCATCCTGCATCGCTTCCAGTTCACCGCGCAGGATCGCCAGTGGTGTGCGTAACTCATGGGAGATATCGGCCATAAAGGCGCGGCGCATGCTCTCATTTTTCTCCAGCGAGCTGGCAAGGAGGTTAAAGTCCCTGGCCAGCTGGCCCAGCTCATCCCGGCTGCTGACCTCAACGCGGGTGGCAAAATTACCGGCCGCCAGATGATGGGTGCCGTCGACCAGACGTTTGACCGGAGCCAGCAGACCGCGCCCCATCAGCCAGGTCGCCAGCGCCGCCAGCAGCGTAGACAGCCCGACGATAATCCAGCTGGTGCGCCGCTGCTGCTGATCAAAGTTAATGTCGGTGCTGCGCGTCAGCCGCTCCGGCGGCGAGCCGATGACCCAGCCGACCACTTTATTATTGCTGGTGGTGATATTGCGTCGCGTGCCTTCGGGCGGCACCGGCGATTTTGGCCCGGCCAGCACTTTATATTGCTGATCGAGGATCCAGAACTGGGTGCGCCAGCCGTGCGGCGGCAGCTGACTGTTACTGTCGGGATTCTGCTCCAGCGAGCGCAGCATGGTGAACACCAGCCGATCGTTGTGGCGCAAAAAATCCCAGTTGCCGTGCTGCTCATACTGATCGGCCAGGGCATCGCTGAGCAGATTTAACCGCTGCTCGTTGCCGCGCTTAATGTAGTCGACAAAGCCATGCTCGAAACTGAGGCGAACCCCCCAGTGCATGGTAATCAGCACCAGCATGCAGGTGGCGAAAATCGCCATAAACAGTTTGGCACCGATGCCCAGGCGCAGGTTATCTCTCATTTTTTTCTCCGGCGTCGCAAATCAACGTTGGTACTCACCTGTGGCGGCACGCGCCAGAACACCAGCGCGGGCAGGATGATAATCAGCGACATGCAAAGGTAGGTATAAATAAACATCTGATGTTCCGCCGTGCTGTTCGCTGCGCTCTCCTGAGCAAATGCCCCCAGCAGCAGCCCGGCCACGGTAACGCCGATACTCATCGACAGCTGCATAATCATCGACAGCAGGCTGTTGCCGCTGGACGCCAGCTCATCAGGCAGCTCCTTCAGCGTCAGGGTATTCATTGAGGAGAAACGGATAGCGTTGACCATGCCCTGCAGAAACAGCACCAGCGGCAGCAGCCAGACCCAGCCCAGAATTGCCACCAGCGGGAACAGCAGGACCACCAGCGCCAGCGCCACGGTCGACATCACCAGCACGTTGCGGTAGCCATAAAGATTGACGATGCGCACCACAATGCGTTTCATCCCCATATTCCCCAGCACCATCGGAATCATCATCAGACCGGCGTGAAACGGGCTGTAACCCATGCCGAGCTGCAGAAAGATAGGCGTCATAAAGGGCAGCATGCCGCTGCCGATGCGGCCGGTAAAACTGCCAAGCAGGCCGATGGAGTAGATGCGATTATCAAACAGCTTCAGGCTGAACAGCGCATTATCATTGCTGCGCGCATGCATCAGGTAGAACAGCAGAGAGAACATACCAATGAGGATCATGGCACCCAGCAGCAGCGGAGAGCCGCCACTGCTGCGCTGACCATCCAGCGCCAGCGTCAGGGTTGCCATTCCGGCGGCCAGCAGGATAAAACCGCCGAAATCAAAGCGCCGCGTCTGCATGCTGTAGTTGGGCATCAGCATCAGGGTGGCGATAGCGCCTGCAATGCCGACCGGGATATTGATCAGAAAGATCCAGTGCCAGCTGGCGTACTCCACCAGCACACCGCCCAGCGCCGGACCCAGCAGCGGGCCAATCTGGCCGGGCAGAGTGACAAACGTCATGGCGGACATATACTGCTCGCGCGGCACGATTTTCATCACCGTCAGACGACCCACCGGCACCATCATGGCCCCGCCAATCCCCTGAACCACCCGCGACAGCACCAGCTGATCGAGGGTGCCGGAGAGGGCGCACAGCAGTGATCCCAGGCTGAACAGTACAATCGCGCAGAAGAAAATGTTGCGCACGCCAAAACGATCGGCCAGCCAGCCGCTGACCGGCAGCATGACGGCGACCGTCAGCACGTAATAGACGATGACCGAGTGCATGTGCAGCGGGCTGACACCCAGATCGTGCGCCATCGATGGGATCGCGGTATTCACGATGGTGGTATCCAGCGTCTGCATAAAGAAGCCGATGGCAACAATCCACAGTTGCCAGCGGACGTTAGTGCTTTGCGTACTCATCGATCCCCCCCGATAAAGGCGTCACGTCCGATGCCTGCTGCCGCCATACCTGTTACGGCTGCTGCGCGGCGGCCAGCGGGCGTTTTTTACGGCGCAATTTATCCATCATTAAATAGACCACCGGCGTGGTGTAGAGCGTCAGCAACTGGCTCATCACCAGCCCGCCGGCAATGGTAATCCCCAGCGGCTGACGCAGCTCTGCGCCGTCGCCGCTGGTCAGCACCAGCGGCAGCGCGCCAAACAGCGCCGCCAGCGTCGTCATCATAATCGGCCGGAAGCGCAACAGGCACGCCTGGAAAATCGCCTCGCGCGCGCTGAGCTGGCCGTTGCGCTCTGCCTCCAGCGCAAAATCGACCATCATGATGGCGTTCTTTTTCACGATACCGATCAGCAGCAGAATACCGATCAGCGCAATCAGGCTGAAGGGCGTATCGAACAGCTCCAGCGCCAGCAGTGCACCGACACCCGCCGAGGGCAGGGTAGAGAGGATCGTCAGCGGATGGACATAGCTCTCATAGAGGATCCCCAGCACGATATAGACTGCCGCAATCGCCGCCAGCATCAGCCAGAGCTGATTGCTTTGCGACTGCTGAAACACCTGCGCCGTACCGGCAAAGCTGCCGCGCACGCTGGAGGGCACGCCAATCGCGGTCATGGTGCGTTCAATCGCCTCCGACGCCTGCGACAGCGACACCCCTTCCGGCAGGTTAAATGAGATGGTCGAGGCGGCAGACAGCCCTTCATGATTGACCGAGAGCGGCGCATTCGCGGGCTGCCAGTGGGCGAACCACGACAGCGGAATCGCTTTACCTTCGCTGTTTATTACAAACATCTGCGAAAGGGCGCTGATATCCTGGGTGTAGCGCGGATCGACCTCCATCACCACTTTGTACTGGTTAAGCGGCTGATAGATGGTGGAGATCTGACGCTGACCAAAGGCGTTATTCAGCAGGGCATTGGCCTGAGAGACATCGATGCCAAGCCGCGCCATGCTTTCCCGGTCATAGGTCAGCGCCATCTCGCTGCCTTTATCCTGCTGATCGGAGTTCACATCCGCCAGCTGTGGCAGGGCAGAGAACGCCTGACGGATTTTTGGCTCCCACTCACGCAGGGCGTTAAGGTCGTCCGACAGCAGGGAATATTGATAACCGGCATTCGATTCCCGACCGCCGACGCGCAGATCCTGCACCGCATTCAGATAGAGACTCGCCCCGGGTTCTTTCGCCAGCTTATTGCGCAGGCGGGCGATAATCTCCACTGCGCTCTCTTTCCGCTCCGACAGCGGCTTCAGCGAGATAAACATGGAGCCGCTGTTGGTACGCATCCCGCCGGTGAAGCCCACCACGCTCTCTACCGCCGGATCGGCCCCGACGATCTCCATAAAATCCTGCAGCTTACTGCGCATCGCCTGAAACGAAATGCTCTGGTCGGCAGAGATGAAACCGGAAAGTCGTCCGGTATCCTGCTCCGGCATAAAGGTTTTTGGAATATGAACAAACAGCCAGCCGGTCAGGACGATGGTGGCGAAAAACAGCACCATCACCCAGCGCGCATGGTTCAGTACCACGTTAAGCGAGCGACCATAGCCCTGCTGAATCGCCATCAGCAGCCGGCCCGCGCCGCGCTGGCGCGGCTGACTGCGCGGCGCGTGCGGCTTCAGCAGATAGGCGCACATCACCGGCGTCAGGGTGACCGAGATAAACAGCGAGATGACGATAGCCACCGACAGCGTAATGGCAAATTCTGAGAAGAAGCGGCCAATCAGTCCGCCAATCATCAGCAGCGGCAGGAACACGGCAATCAGTGACAGGCTCATCGACAACACGGTAAAACCAACTTCCCGCACCCCTTTCAGCGCGGCAGCCAGCGGCTTCATGCCCGCTTCCACGTGTCGGGCAATGTTCTCCAGCACCACAATCGCATCATCCACCACAAAGCCGGTGGCGATGGTCAGCGCCATCAGCGACAGATTGTTGAGGCTGAAGCCGCACAGGTACATCGCGGCAAAGGTGCCGATCAGCGAAACCGGCACCGCAACGGCCGGGATCAGCGTGGCGCGGCCCGATCGCAGGAAAACAAACACCACCAGAATCACCAGCGCCACGGCGATCACCAGCGACTGCTCCACCTCATGCAGCGAGGCGCGAATGGTGGGTGAGCGATCCTGAGCGATCTGCAGATCGATGGCGGCCGGGATCACCTCATGCAGCAGCGGCATTTCGGCGCGGATGCGGTCCACCGTATCGATGACGTTGGCTTCAGGCGTTTTGCGGATCAGCAGCAGCACCGCCGGTTTACCGCGCGACATCCCGGCGTTGCGTACGTCCTGCACTGAATCTTCGACTGTCGCCACATCCGACAGCCTGACCGCCGCGCCGTTGTTGTAATGCACTATCAGCGGCTGATACTCACTGGCGGTTTGCAGCGCGTCATTGGTACGCAACTGCCAGCGCTGCTGCGAATCATCCAGTGCGCCCTGCGGCCGTCGCTGATTGGCGTTGGAAATGGCGGTGCGCACTGCATCCAGCGAGACGCCCTGATTAAACAGCGCCTGTGGATTCAGGGCCACGCGGACCGCAGGCAGCGAGCTGCCACCCACGGTGACGTCGCCCACGCCCTCAATCTGTGACAGTTTCTGCGCCAGCTGGGTCGAGGCGTAATCGTAGAGCTGACCCGGATTATAGGTATCCGAAGTCAGCGTCATGATCATAATCGGCGCATCTGAAGGGTTCACTTTGCGATAGGTCGGGCGCGACGGCATCCCGGTAGGCAGCAGGCTTTGCGCCGCGTTAATCGCGGCCTGGACATCGCGCGCGGCTCCGTTGATGTCGCGATCAAAATCAAACACCAGAATGATGCGGGTGCTGCCCAGCGAACTGGTTGAGGTCATTTCACTGACGCCCGCGATGCGTCCCAGCGAGCGCTCCAGTGGCGTGGCCACCGACGACGCCATGATCTCCGGCGCGGCACCCGGCAGCGAAGCCGAGATAACGATCACCGGAAAATCAACCTGCGGCAGCGGCGCCACCGGCAGCAGCCGGAAACCCAGCATCCCCGCCAGTGCGATGGCCAGCGTCAGCAGCGTGGTGGCGACGGGCCGGTTGATGAACAGGGCAAAGAACTTCACTCTGCGGCCTCCGTGCGGGCAAAGCGGCGGCGGGTAGCGTGCGCCAGTCGATCAAACAGCAGGTAGATCACCGGGGTGGTAAACAGGGTCAGCACCTGGCTCAGAATCAGCCCGCCGACCATGGCAATCCCCAGCGGATGACGCAGTTCGGCACCGACGCCGGTGCTGAGCATCAGCGGCAGCGCGCCGAGCAGGGCGGCCAGCGTGGTCATCAGAATCGGGCGGAAGCGCAGCAGGCAGGCCTGATAAATGGCATCAACAGGCTTCATACCCTGTTCACGTTCGGCCGCCAGCGCAAAGTCGATCATCATGATGGCGTTCTTTTTCACGATGCCGATCAGCAGGATGATGCCGATTATCGCCACGATATCCAGCTCATTGCCGCTGAGCATCAGCGCCAGCAGCGCGCCGACACCCGCCGTGGGCAGCGTTGAGAGAATTGTGATGGGGTGAATAAAGCTCTCATAAAGCACGCCCAGCACAATGTACATCGCTACAATAGCCGCCACAATCAGCCAGACGGTGCTGCTCAGCGCCGCTTCAAACGCCAGCGTGCTGCCCTGGAACTGCGTCATCAGCTCTGCGGGCATGCCAAGCTCGGCTTCAGCCTGCGACACCGCTTTCACCGCATCTTCCAGCGAATAGCCGTCAGCCACGTTGAAGGAGAAGGTCGCCGACGGGAACTGGTCGAGATGATTAATGCTGAGCGGCGTGTTGCGCTGTTCAATGCGGGCAATGGCGCTCAGCGGTACGCTGCCGCCGTCGCTGCTGTTAAGGCGAATCGCCTCCAGGCTCTCCATGCCTGGAGTGGCACTATTATCCTGCTCCAGCACCACCCGATACTGGTTCGCCTGGGTATAAATGGTGGAGATGAGCCGCTGACCAAAGGCGTTGTACAGCGCGTTATCGACATCCGCCATGCTGATGCCGAGGCGGCTGGCGCTGTCGCGGTCCACTTTGACATAGGCTTCCAGTCCCTGATCCTGCCAGTCACTGCTGACATCGCGCAGCTGTGGCAGGGTACTGAGACGGGTCAGCAGCGCCGGAACCCAGGTGCTGAGCGACGACAGTGAACCCGATTGCAGCGTGAACTGATAGGGCGTACGGCTCGCCTGGGTATCGATGGTGAGATCCTGTACCGCCTGCAGCCACAGCTGCACGCCCGGTACCTCACTGACCTGCTGTTGCAGACGCTGCTGAATAGCAGGAATGCGGTCGTCGCGTTGATCCAGCGGTTTGAGGTTGATCTGCAGACGCGCGCTGTTCAGCGAGGCATTGGTGCCATCCACGCCGACAAACGAAGTCATGCTCTCCACTGCCGGATCTTTCATGATGATGGAGGCGACGTCGCGGGTGCGCTGCGCCATGCTGGCATAGGAGACTGACTGCGGTGCCTGCAGCGTGCCCTGAATAATGCTGTTGTCCTGCTGCGGGAAAAAGCCTTTCGGGATGATCATCCACAGCAACAGCGTCAGCACCAGGGTGCCAAGCGCCACCGACAGCGTGAGCCAGGGATGATTAAGTACCCGTTTCAGGCCGCGGCCATAGGCGGCCACGATACGATCAAACATCGCTTCGCTGGCCCGCGAAAAGCGGTTCTGTTTGCGCAGCGACTCCGCGCTCAGCATCCTGGCGCACATCATCGGCGTCAGGGTCAGTGAGACCACCGCTGAAATCAGAATCGCCACCGCCAGCGTCACGGCAAATTCGCGGAACAGACGGCCGATCACGTCGCCCATAAACAGCAGTGGGATCAGGACCGCAATCAGCGAGAAGGTGAGGGAGATGATGGTAAAGCCGATCTCGCCGGCACCTTTCAGCGCGGCGGTGAGCGGCTTTTCCCCTTTCTCGATATAGCGTGAGATGTTCTCAATCACCACGATGGCATCGTCGACCACAAAGCCGGTGGCGATGGTCAGCGCCATCAGCGTCAGGTTGTTAATTGAAAAGCCGAGGAAGTACATCGCCACGAAGGTGCCGATCAGCGACAGAGGCACCGCAACCGCCGGGATCAGCGTGGCGGGCACGTTGCGCAGGAACAGATAGATGATCATCACCACCAGCGCCATCGCCAGCATCAGCTCATACTGCGTGTCGTTGACCGAAGCGCGAATATTAGTGGTGCGGTCGGTGAGCAGTTTAACTTCCACCGACTTCGGCAGGGCTGCGGTCAGGGCGGGCAACATGGCACGGATATTGTCTGCTGTGGCGATGATATTGGCACCAGGCTGACGCTGAACGTTGAGCACAATCGCCGCATCGCGGTTGGCCCAGGCGCCAAGCCAGCTGTTTTCTGCTCCCTGTTCTATGGTCGCCACGTCGCCAAGGCGCACCGGTGCGCCGTTTTTGTAGCTGATAATCAGCTGGCGATAATCCTCCGCTGATTTCATCTGGTCATTGGCTGACAGGGTAACTGAGCGGGTCGGACCATCCAGGCTGCCTTTGGCGGAGTTAACGTTGGCATTGCTGATGGCGGTCCGCACCGTTTCGCTGGTCAGACCCAGCGCAGCCAGCGCCTGCGCATTCATTTTCACCCGCACCGCCGGACGCTGACCGCCCGATAGCGTCACCAGTCCGACGCCGCTGACCTGAGAGATTTTCTGCGCCACCCGCGTTTCCACCATGTCCTGCACCTGCGTCAGCGGCATGCTGCGCGTGGTGACGGCAAGCGTCATGATCGGTGGATCGGCAGGATTCACTTTGCTGTAGACCGGCGGATTAGGCAGGTCGTTGGGCAGCAGGTTAGTGGCGGAGTTAATGGCAGCCTGCACCTCCTGCTCTGCCACATCCAGCGGCAGCGTAAGCTGGAACTGCAGCGTCACCACCGAGGCACCGCCGGAGCTTTGCGACGCCATCTGTTTCAGGCCAGACATCTGACCAAACTGGCGCTCAAGCGGCGCGGTGATGGAGGAGGTGACCACATCCGGGCTGGCACCCGGATAGAGCGTGACGACCTGGATCGTCGGATAGTCGACTTCCGGCAGCGCCGAGACCGGCAGGAAGCGGTAGCCCAGCACCCCGGCCAGCAGGATCGCAATCATCAACAGCGTGGTGGCGACCGGCCGCAGGATAAACTGGCGTGACGGTCCGCCACTATGATCGGGAGGCATGACCTGCATTACTCACGCTCTCCTTTTGACGGCAGGGTGGCGCGGGTAGCGCGCGGTGCGTTGTTCTGCGGCGCGACCACCTCGACTTTTGCGCCTTCCGTGAGGCGATCCAGCCCATCGGTCACGACGCGTTCGCCCGCCTCCAGACCGGCGCTGACCACCACTTTCTCGCTATCCTGCAAGCCGGCAATCACGCTTTTCTTGCTGACCTTGTTGTCACTGTTAACCACCCAGACAAAGTTGCCTTCGTTGCCCATCTGCAGCGCGGCAGGTGGGATAACAATCGCATCCTGCAGGGTGTTGACCTTCAGCCGCACATTCACGAACTGATTGGGGAACAGCGTGTCGTCCTGATTATCAAAACGCGCTTTGATTTTGATGGTGCCGGTGGTGACATCAATCTGGTTATCAAGGCTTAGCAGTTTGCCGCTGGCGATCAGATTCTGATTACTGCGATCCCAGGCCTCCACCAGCAGCGATTCACCGCTTTTCTGCGCCTTGAGAATGCAACTGATGCTGTTCTCAGCCAGGGTAAAGACCACATCAATCGGGTGCGTCTGGGTGATCACCACGATACCGGTGGTGTCGCCGCTGGTGACGTAGTTGCCGACGTCCACCTGTTTCAGCCCGACCCGGCCGGCAATCGGCGCAGTGATCCGGCTGTAGGTAAGATTGAGCTGCGCACTGGCGACGCTTCCTTCATCCGCTTTCAGCGTGCCGAGCGTTTCACTGACCAGTGAGCGCTGGGTATCCAGCTCCTGTTGCGACACCAGCGAGGTTTTTGCCAGCTTCTCGAAGCGCGCCAGGTCACGACGGGCGTTGGCCAGCGTCGCCTGATCTTTTGCCAATTGGCCCTGCGCCTGCGTTAACGCCACCTGATAAGGCCGCGGGTCGACTTCTGCCAGTAGCTCGCCCGCTTTCACCTGCTGCCCTTCGGTGAAGTGGATTGCCAGCAGATCGCCATTGACCCGGCTGCGCACCGTGGCCGTGTTAGCCGCGGTCACCGTACCCAGTCCACTCAGATAGTGCGGCACGCTCTGGCTGGTGGCCGTAGCGGCCTGAACCGGCGCGAGGGGACGACGGGCACCGTCACCGCCGCCTTTGCCGCCACGTGGCGCAGGTGCGTCACTCTGACTGCTGCTCTGCGGCTGGGCATGGTGCTGCCAGGCATAATAGCCGCCAGCGGCCACGGCGATCAGGGCCAGCACGATAAGGGTTTTCTTCATAACAGGATGTCGGGTGCTCATGATTGTTGGTGCTCTCCAGCAGTGACGTAGTCCCAGGCGCAGGCATCAAATGGGTAGCCTGCAAACGACAGAGTGTAGCCGCCTCTGACGGGCAGAAGTTGAAGGAAATAAGGATATCTGTCAGGGCGGGGTAATTATGCCTGTTCTTTCATTAATCGCATCACAATCGTCATAAAGCCGTGAAATCACTTTGCTATGCTGAAAGACAGACGGTTTTTTCAGGCAAATAAGGAGCAGGAAATGAGTCAGAATCAAACCCGGCAGTTGGGTGACAGTGGTATCGCGGTGCCGTTGCTGACGTTTGGCGGCAACGTGTTTGGCTGGACAGTGGATCAAACCACCTCCTTTTCTCTGCTGGATGCGCTGGTGGATCGAGGCCTGTGGTTTATCGATACCGCCGACGTCTATTCCCGCTGGGCACCGGGCAATAAAGGCGGTGAATCGGAAACCATTATGGGTGAATGGCTGAAAAAAAGCGGCAAACGCGACCAGATCGTGCTGGCAACCAAGGTTGGCATGGAATTGTCGCCGGAGAAAACCGGGCTGAAACCGCAATATATCCGTCAGGCAGTTGAAGATTCACTGCGCCGGTTGCAGACCGACTATATCGATCTCTACCAGGCGCACCGCGACGATCAGGATACGCCGCTGGCGGAAACCCTGAGCGCCTTCGACAGCCTGATCAGAGAGGGCAAAGTGCGGGCGATTGGTGCTTCCAATTACAGCGCGGCACGGCTGCAGGAGGCGTTGCAGGTCAGTGAAACGCAGGGGCTGGCGCGCTATGAAACCCTGCAACCTGAATACAACCTTTATGACCGCCAGCCCTATGAGTCGGAGCTGGAGCCGGTGGTGATGGCGCAGGGGCTGGGCGTGATCAACTACTATTCACTCGCCAGCGGCTTTCTCAGTGGCAAATATCGCGAGGCGGCGGATGCCGGTAAAAGCGCGCGCGGTCAGGGTGTCGTAGATAAATATCTTAACCCGCGCGGTTTGCGGATCCTGGACGCACTGGACGCTATCAGCGAAGCGCATCAGGTGACGCCGACGCAGGTGGCGCTGGCCTGGCTGATCGCCCGTCCCGGCATCACCGCACCGATTGTCAGTGCCACCTCGCTGAAACAGCTCGACGATCTGACTGGCGCGATGCAGCTGACGCTGACCCCGGCGCAGATTGAACAACTGAATCAGGCAAGCCAGTAAACACAAGGGGCGATAGCGCCCCTTTTTACGCTACACCTGTCAAAAAATTGGCACCCCGCCCAGAGAATAACCAATCAGCGATCCCGATCACAAATGCGTTAATAAACGGATGTTACGGGTAATTATGCGCACGTATTTACAAAAAACAGAGGTTATCCAGCACTATCCTCTGCGCGTCATTTTCCGTAACTTACATAAGAATAAGCAAGATGAAAAACAGAAAAGCAGAGCAGCGTTTCCCGCTGCGCCGTGTGGCAACCGGCACCCTGATCCTGGCCATGTTTTCCGCGCAGGCGTTGGCCGCTGACGCCCTGAGCCCGGACTCCGAATGGATGTTTGGTGACTGGGGCGGGTACCGAACGCAGCTGCAGGACGACGGCATTAAGTTTGACGTTAACTACACCATGGAAAGCGCCGCGAATTTAGGCGGCGGGGCAGATACCAATACCACCATGCGCTACAGCGATCAGTGGTCGTTTGGCACCAATTTCGATCTGCAGAAGCTGCTGGACTGGCAGGATGCCGAGTTCCAGATGACCGTGACCAGTCGTAACGGACAGAATCTTTCTGAACAGGTCGCGGATCAACGCACTGGTATGCTCTCCTCGGTGCAGGAGGTTTACGGTCGCGGCCAGACCTGGCGTCTGACCCAGTTCTGGTTACGCAAAGGATTGTTTAACGATGTGGTCGATGTGAAAGCCGGGCGGGTGACGGTAGGGGAAGACTTCGATAACTTCGATGGCAATCTGTTCCAGAACCTGGCGCTGGGCAGCGGGCAGGCGGGTAACTGGCGCGGTGATCGCTGGTTTAACTGGCCTGTCTCGCAGTGGGGCGGCCGGGTGAAATTCAATATCACGCCGGACGTTTTCTTCCAGGTCGGTTTCTATAATCAGAACCGCGCTAACTACGATCGCGGTGATGGCTTCCGTCTGGATACCAGCAATTCAGAAGGGAATCTGGTGCCGGTCGAACTGGGCTGGAAACCGACCTTCGGGCCGGAGAAATTACCGGGTAACTACCGCATCGGCTATTACTATTCCTCGGTGGATGGCGATGTTTATGGCAGCTGGCGCAACGGCGGCTATCAGGATCAGGCCCATTCCTATGGCGGCTATCTGCTGTTACAGCAACAGCTGACCGCGCAGGATGGCGATGTGAATCGCGGTCTGGGCGTGCGGGTGCAGGCGGTGATGAACGATCACAAGACCTCAAAGACCGACAACTATCAGTCTATTGCGTTTACCTGGACAGGACCGTTTGATGCCCGTCCTCAGGATGAGATCGGCGTGGGCGCGTCACGTATTCATGTGAACAGCGACTATACCCGCTCACTGCGTCAGCAGAATCAGGCTAATGGCGAGAGCCGCTTTGACAGCCCGACCTATCTGCCGATTCAGGAAGGTTCAGAGTACAACTATGAGGTTTACTACAACGCTAAAGTAACTAACTGGATGTCACTGCGTCCTAACCTGCAGTATGTGGTTGCCCCTGGCGCAGTCAGTGAAGTGAAAGATGCGTTTATCGGCGGTATCAGCGCCAATATTGCATTCTGATTTTCCGGGCGAGCGAGCCGCAGTACGGGCCTGAGCACCTCTGCTGCTGCCGGGCCGTCCTCGCGCCGCTCACGCGGTACCTTCGGCTTTGACGTCGTGCCGACGAACCGTTCGGGGATCGGCCCTCCCTGGCCGGCCCCGAACTGTCCACGCTTCCCGGCGTGGACTTCTGGCCCGGCGTCACGCCTCAGCGCTGCGGATAGCCCTTTCAGCAGCAGAGGCGCTCAGGCCTCCACTCTCGTGCCCTTTCTGACAACATGCACTCAAGCTTCAGAGCAGGCCGGGGCCCGGCACCAGACTGCGTTATCACCTGTCGCTTAACTGACTGGCATTACACCCTCAGGTGCCGTCTTTGTTATTGCAGTGCAAGCCTAGCGGAACATCACTTCCGCCCAGCGGGCCAGCCCTGCGGTGACGGAGGCGAAATCATCGCCGCCCGCAATCGGTGTATCCGGCAGCGTCTGCTGCAGCGCCGCGCGCAGCAACGGCGAACGCGCACTGCCGCCGGTCAGGTAAATCACATCAGGCTTAATCTGGCTGGTGGCTAATGCCAGCTGGACCTGTTCCAGAATTTTCTCCAGCGGCTGACTGATGGCGTCCTGCAGCTGATCCACGCCAATCTCTGTCTCTAATGCGGCGGCAATAAAGTCCAGGGAAGCGGTATGCGCCGGGCTGGCTGACAGCGCAATCTTGCTCTCTTCCGCTGCGCGCACCAGGCGATAACTGAGCTTCTGCTGCCACACTTTCAGCAGGCGAGCCACTACGTCACCCTGTTCCGCATCCCGCACTAAATCCCGCAGCCACTTTCCGCAGGCGGGACTGTAAAAGTCACTTTGTGCCGGAACATCATTGATGGCGATCGCATTCCACCACGGCAGCGCAGGCAGGGCGGTGCCTTTCTGGGTGTTACCGCCCAGACCGAGTAGCGGCATCAGGGTCTTAAACGTCAGCATGATGTCCAGGTCGTTACCGCCGACGCGGCAACCGCTGTGGCCCAGCAGACTTTCACGGCGGTCAGCTTTATCACGCCACTTCGGCCCCATCAGCAACATTGAGCAGTCGGTAGTACCACCGCCAATATCCACCACCAGTACCCGCGTCTCCTGCTGCAGGGTGGCTTCGAAATCGAGTCCGGCCGCCACCGGTTCGAACTGAAACTCCACGTCGCGGAAACCGGCGCGGTGGGCGGCGCGCAGCAGAATACCTTCAGCCTGCTGGTTAGACTCTTCACTGCCTAAACCCTGGAAGTTGACCGGGCGTCCGATCACCGCCTGATCGATAACCTGATCAAGCTGGCTTTCACCCTGCTTGCGGATGTGCAGCATCATGGCGCAGACCAGATCTTCAAACAGGGCAATCTGCTGTGGCTTCAGGCCAGTAGCACCGAGGAACGATTTGGGGGATTTAACGAACCAGACATCTTCGGGATCGACCATATAATGCTGCAGCGCGGTGAGGCCAAACTGCACGCTATTGGGCTGGACATCGATATCTTCTTCGCGGTTATATCGCAGCGCGCGCTGCAGCAGCGCCGTGGTTTCGCTGTCAGGTGTCGCGACCTGATGATGACGATAGAGCCATTCGCTGATCGACTCGCGGGTCGGCGCACAGATCATCGACGGCAGCAGGCGCTGATCATTTTCCAGCGTTAACAGACGTGGCGTGCCATTTTCGCTGACTGCAATAGAGCAGTTAGCCGTGCCGTAATCGAATCCTATGAACATTTTCGCCCCCATGCCGGAAAAAAGGGGGCGACTTTAGCGCAGCTTCAGCAGGGTGGCAAGCGGGCAGCGCCGGAATTAACGAATAGCGAAGATGTGATCTTCAGCCAGTGAACGCAACGGCTGGCGCTCCGCCACGGCACTGCCCCAGACGCCATTAACATCAAGGTTAGCCAGGGTGCTGAGCAGGGCCGGTACCGAAACCGGACCGGCCAGCACCGAGATATTGCGCTGTGTGGCCTGGCCCTGAATGATGGTCAGCAGCATCTCATCCATCAGATTATTGTGAACGTTGGCAACCAGTTCAGGCGCCAGCACCAGATAATCGACCACCTCGTCACTCAGCAGATTGAAGGCATCCAGATTACGGCCAAAATGCTGCAATACGATGCGGCAGCCGCACTGCCGCAGTTGCAGCAGCGCGGCATAGAGCTGATCGCCCTGGCTCAGCACGCTGGCGGCAGGGAAAGCAAAACCACAGCCGCTGCTGGAGAGACCGGCGGCGACAAAGCGCTGACAGAGTTGCTGCACAAAGGCGGCATCACTCAGCACCTGGGCATTAAGCGGCAGAATCACCGGAATGCCTTTGTTATTGAGCCGCTGCACGTCGTGGCGAAAAAAAGCCTCAAGAATATTATTATCCAGCCGGCGACGCAGCGTTTCATCAGGCAGGTTATTGCGTAACAGTGTCTCATCCAGCAGCAATCCGTCAGCGGTTAACAGCTGCACCTCAAGCAGCCAGATAAAGGCTGCCTGCGGCGTTTTTGGCGGGGCAACGGCCCAGGCGGGCAGTTCGATCTGCAGCGCATCAATCATCGCCGCATCCATGCCCTGATGGTTGCCCGACAGCGGTAAGCGATGCTGTTCGTAGACCACCAGCCGTCCGCGCCCGCTGCGTTTGGCGTTGTAACAGGCGATGTCCGCCTGCGAAAGCACGTCGCTGCTCTGACAGTTTTCTGCTGAAATCTGCGTCACGCCCGCGCTGGCACCGACCTGATAGAGGCGTCCCAGCCACTGGAACCGGTAATCATTTACCGCGGCGACAATGCGCTGCACCACATTATGTGCCTGTGCGATATCGCAATCGGGCATCAGTAGTGCAAACTCATCACCGCCCAGTCGCGCAAGGAAATCGCTGCTGCGCAGAGGGTGCTGCATCAGATCGGAGAGTTCGCGCAGTAACGCATCGCCTGCAGCATGCCCGGCGCTGTCATTGACCGCTTTAAACTTATCAAGGTCGATAAACACCAGCACATGCTGATGCTGATGTTCAGCGGCATCAAACAGCAGACGCTTAAGCTGAAGTTCGAAGCTGGCGCGGTTAGGCAGACGGGTCAGGGTGTCATGCAACGCGCTGTAGCTCAGGCGCTTCATCAGTTTGCGTGACTCACTCACATCCTGAATGACCATCACCGCCCCCTGTTCCAGACCCGCTTCCGAACGCAGCGGCGTGATGCTGTAGTGAATATCGATATGGCCGCCGTCCGGGGTATGCAGCACCAGATCTTCAGCGAGACCGGGGGTGACTTTTTCCGGCGGCAGCTGGCATAACAGCAAACTCTCTACCTCAGGGCCGTTACGTCCCTGCGTGATATGCAGCAGCTCACTCAGCGGCTGACCGGCGGCCTGCTCCTGCGACCAGCCACTCATTTTTTCCGCCACCGGGTTCATAAAGGCAACGTGCATCTCTTTATCGGTGCTGATGACCGCTTCGCCGATCGAATCCAGGGTGATCGCCATGCGCTCTTTCTCCTGAAACAGCGCCTCGTTAAGATTGCGTAGCGGCGTGATGTCCTGACAGATGCCCAGCATGCGCTCAATGCGCCCCTCTTTGCTTAGCAGCCGGTTGGCCTGAGTGCGCACCCAGCGATGTCCCTGGTCATCGACCACGCGGTACTCCATGTGAAACGCGCTGCGAAGCTCAATCGCCTGTTGCACCGTCAGTGCGGCATACTCGCGATCGGCGGGATGCAGCAGATGGATCCAGAGGTCATAGCTGGGTGACTCATGCGGGGCAAGACCAAACAGCGCGTACATGCGCTTGTCCCATAACATCTCGCCGGTCAGCAGGTTCCACTCCCATACGCCAATGCCACCCGCTTCGTTGGCCAGCGTAATACGCTCCATCAGCCTGCGATTCACCTGCTCGCTCTGCTTCAGCTCAGAGATATCGATAATCTGCGCAATAAAGTAGAGCGGTTCCTGGTTACCATCGCGCACCAGCGATACCGTCAGCCGCGCCCAGACAATCTCGCCATCTTTGCGGAAATAGCGCTTCTCAAAGGTGTAGGTATCAATCTCACCCGCCAGCAGTCGGTTCGCATGTTGCAAATCGAGGCTGAGATCGTCGGGATGGGTGATCTGCTGAAAAGTCAGCCGCTTCAGCTCCTCAGCCGGGTAGCCCAGGATCTGGCACAGCGAGCGGTTGACCTGCAACCAGCTGCCGTGGGGCGCCACCAGCGCCATCCCGATGGCGGAGTACTCCATGGCGTGACGGAAGCGGGTTTCACTGTCAGTGATATGGAGCTTTTCGCGCCGGAACGCATCCATCACCAGCGACATAATGTGACTGGGGATTAGCACCAGCAGGAACGGCAGCCAGCTGGAGACCGGGCCCAGCGCGCTGTTGTTGTTCACCACGCTGACCAGATCAAAGGCGAGCAGTATCGAGATAAAACTGGCGTTCAGGAAGAACAGCACGAACGCCTGCAGCTTGGGCAGGCGGACCGCGCACCAGAAGAGGATCACCACGATAAAGGTAAAGGGCCACGGCAAAAAGCGCAGCGCCAGATAACTGGCCCCGAGGGTAAGAAGAAGCGTCAGCAGAGCTTCGGCCAGGCGCAGATTGCTGAACCCCGTGCGACGCAGCGGCCACGGCAGCAGTAACAGCATCGGGCCTAACACCAGCATGCCGATGATTTCGGAGATCACCCAGGTATAAAAGAAGGGAAACGAGGCGTGGCCGGTGACCTGTAGCGTCCAGAGTGCCAGCAGGCCGCCGAGCACCGGCGTCACGATGCCCACCGACAGTACCATCCGTGCCCAGTCATGCAGCGAATCCAGCGGCGCGCGCCGATCCAGCAGGGCGCGCAGCAGCATGCCACCCACACCGGCCTGGATAAGATTGAGAAGGGCGAATTTAATGTTCGAGAGGGCAGGCCCGATGATGATGGCATTAGCCCCGGCGGTGCCAAGCACGCAGGCTGTCAGCAGCAGCGGGAGCTGGCGTGACGGGCAGCGGAAAACCACGACGGTCATTAACGTAGTCGGAAACCAGAGCGGGGAGATTTTGCCGCTGACGACGATCAGTTCCAGACAGAAGAGTGTCAGGACAAACACCACGCAGCCAAGGAGCAGCGCCGAGAGCCAGCGGTTTGGCGTGTTATTTTGCGGGGACAGGATCTCTATCGTCATGCGGACTTCCGGCAGGGTGCAGCGCTCCACAATGGCGTATCAGGCACCAGTCATTCTCTCACTGCATGCTAGCACATCCGGCAAAGAAAAAAGGGGTGAAATCAATATTGCCCGTTATTCGGCGAATTGACGGGCACGCTAAGATTGATTGCCAGCACGTTGATTACTGGCGGAAAAGATCGGCGCGGGTATAGGGTTTCTCCATGCCCGCAAGGCTGGCGGCGAAACGCTCCAGGAACTGCTGCGTGGTGGCGACACGACCGTGACTCATCAATACAAACGGCACTAACAGCGCAGCACCGACCTGCGGCCAGCTGAAGCCTTTGAGCGAGGTGCGACGCTGGGAGATCAGAAACGCCGTGCTCAGCGTGAAGCCCAGCAGCAGCCCGGTGACCACCTCACTTTTTGAGTGTGCGTGGATGACCAGGCGGGAGAAACCGACCATCAGGGGAATCAGATAACCAACCCCAATCGCCGCAATGCGCCACATCGCGGACCAGCGCCCGGAAATCAGCCATAGCATGACCGGCCACAGCGTGGCGGACATGGCACTATGGCCGCTGAAACCGGTAAAATTAAAGCGGGCGCTGCCGATGCCAAACCCCAGAAACAGAATTTTAGAGATGCTGACGGTCAGGCCAGCCAGGCCAAATGCCACAATCCAGTAAAAGACCGTATGACGATTATCACTCTTCCACGGCAAAATCAGCGCAATAATCACGGCTGTTGGAATCAACAGCATGCTGTCGCCAAAATAGGTCAAAGTCTTCCAGTGCATACCACTCCTGATGCATCTTCGGTCGTCACGTTAGCGACACGCGTTGTCTGAACAGCGCGCCGCGCAGGCCATTTTTTTTATAGTATGGTGTGCCGTTAGTTTATCGGTGAAATGAGTGGCGTCCAAAGGAGAAAGTCTGAAAAGTCGCCGACGCCATTTCTCTGGCATCAAAAGGCCGAAATCCCTATACTTAGCGCGAACACACCCTCTCCATTTCGGCCCGTCCGCTGCCCGCGTAATGTGTGACCAGTGGCAGGCTCCAGTTATCAGGTCTTAAAAAAGTATGACTGACAAGTCTCATCAGTGCGTGATTGTAGGCATTGCCGGCGCTTCCGCATCCGGTAAAAGTTTAATTGCCAGCACGCTCTATCGTGAAATCCGTGATCAGGTAGGTGGCGAGCACATCGGGGTCATCCCGGAAGATGCTTATTACAAAGATCAAAGTCACCTCACCATGGAAGAGAGGGTTAAAACCAATTATGACCATCCGAGCGCGATGGATCATGATTTGCTGTTGCAGCATCTGCAGGCGGTCAAAGCCGGTCAGGATATTGAGCTGCCGGTCTACAGCTACGTTGAGCACACCCGCACCCAGCAAACGCATCATCTGAGCGCAAAAAAGGTCATCATCCTTGAAGGCATTCTGCTGTTAACCGATGCCCGTCTGCGCCAGGAACTCAACTTCTCTATCTTCGTGGACACGCCGCTCGACATCTGTCTGATGCGTCGTATGAAACGTGACGTCAATGAGCGTGGCCGCTCAATGGATTCGGTAATGAGTCAGTATCAGAAGACCGTGCGTCCGATGTTCCTGCAGTTTATCGAGCCATCAAAACAGTACGCCGATATCATTGTGCCGCGCGGCGGAAAAAACCGTATCGCCATCGATATCCTCAAGGCGAAAATCAACCAGTTTTTTGAATAACACACGTCCGTCCGGACGTGGTGCAGACCGGCGGCAGGCAAGCATGCCGGTTTGCTACACTTATGCCATGGAGTTACCGCAATGAGATTATGCGATCGCGATATTGAAGCCTGGCTGGACAATGGCAAACTGGCCATTGAGCCACGCCCGCCGGTCGAGCGCATTAACGGAGCCACCGTCGATGTGCGTCTGGGTAATCAGTTCCGCACCTTCAGCGGTCATACCGCGGCCTTTATCGATCTGAGCGGCCCGAAACAGGAAGTGAGCGCGGCACTGGATCGGGTCATGAGCGATGAGATCGTATTGCCTGATGGCGAAGCCTTTTTCCTCCATCCGGGAGAGCTGGCGCTGGCGGTGACGCTGGAGTCCGTGACGCTGCCTGACGATCTGGTCGGCTGGCTGGATGGCCGTTCATCGCTGGCGCGACTTGGGTTGATGGTACACGTTACGGCTCACCGCATCGATCCTGGCTGGCAGGGCCGTATCGTGCTGGAGTTCTACAATTCAGGTAAACTGCCGCTGGCTCTGCGTCCCGGTATGTTGATTGGTGCGCTGAGTTTTGAACCGCTTTCAGGCCCGGCTGCGCGTCCCTACAACCGGCGTGAAGATGCGAAATATCGCGGTCAGCAGGGCGCTGATGCCAGCCGTATCGACAAAGACTGATCTGAGGATGTAATGAAAAGAGTGATAACCACGCTGGCCATCCTGTTAGTGGTGGTCGTAACGGGAATGAGCGCGCTGGTGCTGCTGGTCAATCCCAACGACTTTCGTGCCTATATGGTGCAGCAGGTCGAACAACGCAGTGGTTATCGCCTTGAGGTCAGCAGCGATCTGCGCTGGCACGTCTGGCCTCAGCTCAGCATTCTGGCCGGCCGGATGAGTCTTACCGCGCCGGGTGCCAGCCAGCCGATGGTCTCGGCGGAAAACATGCGGCTGGATGTTGATCTCTGGCCACTGTTATCCCATCAGCTCAGCGTCAGCCAGGTGATGCTGAAAAATGCGATAGTGCGTGTGACGCCAGATAGCCGCGCGCAGCGTGCCAGAAATGCGCCTCAGGGTCCGCGTGATGCGGAGCCGGCTTCGCCTTCCAGCGGCTGGTCATTTGATATCGCTAAACTGCGGGTAGCAGACAGTCTGTTGATCTGGCAGCAGCCAGGCGGCGACGAGTATAATTTCCGCGACCTCAACATTAATATGGAACAGGACGCGAACAAGCTGGCGACCCTGTCGCTGAGCACCACGCTGATGCGCAACCAGCGCAACGCCACACTGAATCTCAAAGGCCAGCTGGATGCCGCGCAATATCCCCATCGCCTCAGCGGCCAGTTGCAGCAGCTTGATTACACCTTGTCCGGCGCCGACATTCCGGCCCAGGGGATCAAAGGCTCGCTGAGCCTGCAGGGCGAGTGGGATGGCGACCGCCAGCAGCTCTCCTTCAGTAATCTGCAGCTCACCGCCAATGACAGCACCCTGACCGGGCAGGGCAGTGGCCATATTGCGCCACCGCAGCAGCTGGCGCTGGATCTGAAAGCCAGCAACCTTAACGTCGATAATTTACTCACCAGTGCGCCCGTCTCTGACGCACCTGGCGTGCAGCACGCCACCGTGGCCCGTTCGCCGGTAATAGCTGCGCCGCGGGAACGCAGCAACGCCGACTCTCCGCTGAATGACCTGGATCTGGCGCTGAAGTTACAGGCTGACAATGCGGTATGGCGCGGACTCTCTCTGACCAGTCTTTCGGTGAACGCCAGCAATCAGCAGGGAGTGATGACGCTGAAGACGCTCAGCGGCAAGCTGGGCAATGGCAGCTTCTCAATTCCCGGCAGTATCGATATACGTCAGCCAGAGACGCGGGTCAGCCTTAAACCCCAACTCCGGTTAATTGCGATTCAGCCGCTGCTTAAAGCGTTTGAACTGCCGGAAAGTGTGCAGGGGAACCTGAGTCTGGATGGCGACCTGTCGGGTGATACGCTGACGGTCGAAGCAGCCAAACGTCGCTGGCAGGGCAGGGCGACCATCAGCGCCAGCAACCTGAAGCTGGCAGAGCTGAATCTGCAGCAGATGGTGCAGCGTGCCGTGGCGCGGGTCAGCGATAAGGTCAGCAGCGATCAGGCGGTGGATGAGGGGATTGAGTCGATTAGCGCACAGGTGGCGCTGAATAAGGGCGTACTCAGCTTCAGCGATATCAATGGCAACGGCCAGAATCTGGGCCTGCAGGGTGCGGGCAAAGTCGACATGGTGCAGCAACAGCTGGATATGACTCTGGGGCTGAAAATCAGCGGCTGGCGTGGCGATGATGCGCTGGTGAAGGCGCTCTCCAGTCAGCCGGTTCCGCTGCGCATGTATGGTCGCTGGGACAGCCTGCAATACTCTCTGCCGGTGGATGACGTTCTGCGTAACCGGCTGCAGAGTGAGGCGAAATCACGGCTGAATCAGTGGATCGATCGCCAGAAAGAGGGCGAGAACAAAGAGAACCTGAAGAAAATCATGCGCCCGTAACGGGCGCATTTCCTTCTGCCTGCTAATCGCTCAGACCTCGTAACTGATATCGGGCTGCAGCAGGATCTCGACTTTCTGCACCCGATGATTTTCGACCTGCAGCGTTCGCAGCAGATAGTCACCCAGTTGCAACACTTCGCCTTCCTGAGGGATGTGTTGCAGCTTATCCATCAGTAATCCCGCCAGCGTATGATAGTCACCCTGCTCATCGAGCGGCAATTTCACATAGAGCGCCAGATCTTCCAGCGGCATATGACCGTTAGCAATCCAGTGACCTTCATCCTGAATCTGAATATCGTAGCGAGCATCGATTTCACCCGCCTCATTCGGCAGATTGCCGGCGATGGTCTCCATTACATCGCTCAGCGTCACCACGCCTTCCACCGAACCAAACTCATCAACCACAAAGGCGAAGTGAGTATGGGCCTGACGAAACTGTTCCAGCGCCTGCAGCACCGTCAGCCGTTCAGGAAAGACCAGCGGCTGTCGAATCAGGGTGCGTAAATCCAGGGAATTGTGGTGCAGTGACTGGTGCAGCAGATCGATAACGTGAACCACGCCCAGCGGTTCGCTGGAGTGATCTGTGATCAGTATTCGCGTGTGCTGATTGCGGTCGAGGCGCGACATAATCTCTGCCGGATCATCACTGAGATCGATATGTTCGACGTCGTGGCGCGAGGTCATGATGCTGTTAATGTGGCGCTGACCCATGCCCAGTACGCGGGCAATCATCACCCGTTCCTGCCGGTTAAACAGCATGCTGTCATCGCTGTCAGCAATCAGTGACGAAGTTTTCGCATCCAGTTCCGCCGGTTCTGCCGCGCCGCGCAGCAGGCGTAACACCGCTTCCGCCGTGCGCTGGCGTAGCGGACGACCGGCCGACAGCACCCGACGACGATTAAAGTGCGCCAGCTGGTTCAGTGCCTCAATGACCACCGAGAAGCCGATTGCCGCATAGAGGTAGCCTTTGGGGATCACAAAGCCAAAGCCTTCTGCCACCAGGCTGAAGCCGATCATCAGCAGAAAGCTTAAGCAGAGGATCACAATCGTCGGATGGTTGTTCACGAAGCGGGTTAACGGCTTGCTGGCGAGCAGCATCAGCAGAATGGCGATGGTGACCGCAATCATCATGACCGGTAAGTCATTAACCATGCCGACGGCAGTAATTACCGCATCCAGCGAGAAGATGGCATCCAGCACCACGATTTGCGCCACCACCGGCCAGAATTTAGCGCCGCCTTTTTGTTGACCGGACGCCTCATCACCCCCTTCAAGACGCTCATTCAACTCTGTGGTGGCTTTAAATAGCAGGAAAATCCCGCCTGTCAGCAACAGTAAATCGCGCGCACTGAAGGGGTGGCCCATAAGCGTAATCCAGGGTTCTTTCAGCGTAACCAGCCAGGAAAGCGATGCCAGCAGCAATAATCGGCACAATAACGCCAGCAGCAGTCCAATCACGCGCGCGCGGTCGCGAAGCGGTCCTGGAAGCTTCTCAACCAGGATGGCGATGAAGATCAGATTGTCGATGCCTAAAACCAGTTCCAGAACGATTAGCGTTACTAATCCCGCCCATAGCGAGGGATCTGCAATTACCTCCAGCATGCGTTGTTCACCTGAATGTCTTAAATTGAGTTTTCTCTGATGATAGTGGAGTGCGAAGCCACGTACAAATGGCAGGGCAGGGGGCATGTTCTCAGATAACCGCGCTATATCGTGCAAAATATGAACATAATAGTGTGACGCTTTGATTAACTTCACAGGGCGCAGTAGAGATAATTCTTAGTCATTGGCTGACAGGAAAGAGATATTCACCTGCCGGGCTTATGCGATTTATCTCATCGGGAGTATGGCATTAATCCGAATTTTGAAGAAAGGATTGCACTGCCCGTCAGGCCTCAATACTAATTGCTGGTAGTCTTTTTCCTAAAATAGTCCAGGGATGGCGGGACCTGCTTGTAAACAAGCCAGTAATAACTAGTATAGCAACAAGTTAGCAAACTCTGCCCCAGAGTCGTAATCTGCGTACCTATTCGACATTAATCGCAATGTCACGAATGAGTAATTCGCCTGTGAACGTCTGTATGATGCGTTGCGGTAACGCTAACACATTACGGGGAGCATTATGAATGATGACAGCGATATTGGCAGCGACAGCCAAGGGCGGTAGCGTGCCCGAATCGCGTTTTTGTTGATAAAGTGAGCAGCGCTGGCGGTGGTTAAGTCAGAGTAATCTGTTGGTATTCATCACGATATTATTGGTTTCATGGTTAAGATCATTGGCGTAAACGCCGCAGGAGCTCCCCTTAGAAACGGCTCACTCTGGAGAGGTTTCGTCGCTTAATGATTAAACAGGCGATAGCCGTTGCGGGTTTAAGGAAATAAAATAAAGAGTTAAATATGCGCGATACAGAATTTACGTTTAAAAGTCTTATTACCAAATTAATGCTGGCATGTTCAGACTTAATTTGTTTCAACGCAGCGTTCTTTTTGGCGATGATGCTAATTAATTTGCAGTCAGATTCGCCGCTGGCAGATATTTCTGAAAAAGAAATGAATTTAAAAATTGCCACACACATTTGTCTGTCGGTAATTTGTATTGGCTGGTTCTGGGTAAGGCTGCGTCACTACACTTACCGCAAACCTTTCTGGTTCGAATTAAAAGAAGTTTTTCGTACCATTCTTATATTTTCTGTTATCGACCTGTCGATTACCGCCCTGTCGCAGTGGCAGATGTCGCGTTTCGTCTGGTTACTGACCTGGATCCTGGCGCTGATTTTAATTCCGACCTGCCGCGCGCTTTCTAAACGTCTGCTGAATAAAAATGGCTTGTGGAAAAAACAGACCATTATTATCGGCAGCAGCAAAAATGCGCATGAAGCCTGGCAGGCGCTGCAAAGCGAAGAGGTCATGGGTTTTGACGTTATCGCCTTCTATGACGTTGATGGAACCTGTCCGCAGGAGATCATGAACGGCGTGCCGGTGCTGCGCGACGAGCAGGAGCTCTGGAGCCTCACCAACAGCGAAACGCAGTTTATCGTTGCCGTTGAGTATGAGCAGAGTCAGTACCGTGATGTCTGGCTTAAATCGCTGGCGATGCACAACTGCCGTTCAGTGTCAGTGATCCCAACCCTGCGTGGTGTACCGCTCTACGGTACCGACATGGCCTATATCTTCAGCCATGAAGTGATGATCCTGCGGGTTCAGAACAACCTGGCTAAACGCACGTCGCGCTTCCTGAAGCGGGCATTCGATATCGTGGGTGCGCTCTCGATTATCCTGATGCTGATGCCAGCGCTGCTGGTACTGGGCTTCCTGGTGGGTCGTGACGGTGGACCACCGATTTATGGTCACGAGCGTGTGGGAATGAATGGCCGTAAATTCAAATGCCTGAAATTCCGCTCGATGGTCATTAATTCAAAAGAAGTGCTGGAAGAGGTACTTCGTACCGATCCGATTGCCCGTGCGGAATGGGATAAAGATTTCAAACTCAAAAATGATCCACGTATTACTAAAGTGGGCCACTTCATCCGTAAAACAAGCCTCGATGAGCTCCCTCAGCTCTGGAACGTGGTGCGCGGTGATATGAGTCTGGTCGGACCGCGTCCGGTCATTGAAGATGAACTCTGTCGTTATGCCGGTGATGTTGATTATTACCTGATGGCAAAGCCAGGCATGACGGGATTGTGGCAGGTCAGCGGTCGTAATGATGTTGACTATGAAACCCGCGTCTATTTCGACTCGTGGTACGTGAAAAACTGGTCACTGTGGAACGACATCGCGATTCTGTTTAAAACAGTGGGCGTGGTGTTGAAACGCGATGGTGCCTATTAATCGTGAGTCGGAATGAGCGCGTTAATGCGCGCTCAGAGGTGTTTTGCCGTTGTCAGGCGTGTCGTTGATAGTGGCCATCATCAGGGATATCGCTGTGCATCCATAGTCCGCTATGATGCGTGGCGTTCAGGGTACACCCTGGTAGATGGCCGCTACTTATAACAAGTGGAGCAAGGATAATGAACGACAGGTTCAGTGCTTAAGTCAGGTAGGATTTACTTTTTGTTGGACGCTTACACAGCGGCGGTTTCGCCTCTATCAATAAATAACTGATAGCGAAGATCTAAATGATTACAATCAAAATGAAATTGATACCCTTGCTGGTATCCGCCACATTCCTTAGCGGGTGTACGATCGAACCAGGTTCTCACCTTTCTACATCAGGAAAAGATGTTGTTGAACAGCAGGATAGCAACTTTGACATCGATAAATATGTCAACGTCTTCCCGTTAACGCCTTCACTGGTTGAAAGGATGCGTCCGAAGCCACTGGTGGCTCAGACGAATCCTGCCCTGCAGAACGAAATTCAGAACTACGAATACCGCATCGGTGTGGGCGATGTCCTGACCGTAACGGTCTGGGACCACCCGGAACTGACCACCCCAGCGGGTCAGTACCGAAGCGCCAGCGACACCGGTAACTGGGTGCATTCTGACGGCACCATTTTCTATCCCTACATCGGTCGTGTGCGTGTAGCGGGCCGTACCGTCGGCGAAGTACGTGACGAAGTGTCACGTCGTCTGGCTCAGTACATTGAAAGCCCACAGGTTGATGTCAGCATCGCCTCGTTCAAATCACAGAAAACCTATGTGACGGGTTCAGTGACCACTTCAGGTCAGCAGCCCATCACCAACGTTCCGTTGACGGTGCTGGATGCGATCAACGCCGCTGGCGGCCTGGCCGCTGATGCTGACTGGCGCAACGTGGTGCTGACGCACAACGGTCGTGAACAGCGCATCTCTCTGCAGGCACTGATGCAGAATGGTGACCTGAGCCAGAACCACCTCCTCTATCCAGGCGATATTCTTTACGTTCCGCGTAACGATGATCTGAAAATCTTCGTGATGGGTGAAGTGAAGCAGCAGACTACCCTGAAAATGGACCGTAGCGGCATGACGCTGGCGGAAGCACTGGGCAATGCGGCCGGGATGGATCAAACCACCTCTGACGCCACCGGTGTATTCGTTATCCGTCCACTGCACGGCACCGATCGCAACAAGATTGCCAACATCTATCAGTTGAACACCAAAGATGCGGCATCCATGGTGATGGGAACCGATTTCCAGCTCCAGCCTTACGACATCGTTTATGTCACCTCTACGCCGCTGACGCGCTGGAACCGTGTGATTGGGCAGTTGATACCGACCATCGCAGGTATCAACGATGCAACACAGGCCGCATCGCGTATCCGTACCTGGGGTAATTAAGGTCCCGTCATGATTAAGTCCGTGTTAGTCGTTTGCGTCGGCAACATCTGCCGCTCTCCTACCGGAGAGCGCCTGTTTAAACGTGCGCTGCCTGATTTAGACGTTCGCTCTGCCGGCCTGGGGGCGCTGGTCGGCCACCCGGCCGACAAGACGGCGTCTGAAGTCGCTGCTGCGCAGGGTCTGTCGCTGGAAGGACATGAGGCGCAA
This sequence comes from Pantoea sp. OVA07A, assembly GCF_019969975.1. Lineage (NCBI taxonomy): Bacteria > Pseudomonadati > Pseudomonadota > Gammaproteobacteria > Enterobacterales > Erwiniaceae > Pantoea > Pantoea sp. OVA07A. The sequence goes on from NZ_JAHXYM010000001.1 coordinate 71,539, forward strand.
CAGTTGACGGCAGAGATGTGCCGCAACGTTGACCTGATTCTGGTGATGGAAAAGCGACATATTGAACAGGTGAATCGCATCGACCCGGCCGCGCGTGGCAAAACCATGCTGCTTGGGCACTGGCTCAATCAGAAAGAAATTGCGGATCCGTACAGAAAAAGCCGTGAGGCCTTTGAAGAGATTTACGGATTACTGGAAAACGCTACCCAGAAGTGGGTGAACGTATTAAGCCGATAGTTGGGATTATCCATGAATATAAAAAATAAGGTCAGAACCGCGCCGGGAGAGGATTCGAATGGATGGGATCTGGCGCATCTTGTGGGACAGCTAATTGATCATCGCTGGATCATTGTTGCCGTTACCGCTTTTTTCATGCTGGCGGGAACACTCTACACACTGTTTGCAACACCCATTTATAGCGCAGATGCGTTAGTTCAGGTTGAGCAGAAGAATGCCAGCACCGTTCTGAACGAAATTGACAGCATTCTGCCACCGACACCAGCCTCTGATACGGAAATCGAGATTCTGGAATCCCGTATGGTCATCGGCAAAACCGTTGACGATCTGGGTCTGGATACCGTCGTTGAGCAGAACTATTTCCCGGTTATCGGTAAAGGTCTGTCGCGCCTGATGGGCAACAAACCCGCCAGTATCGCGATTTCGCGCCTGGAAATCCCACGCACTATCGACAAACGTAACGTTGAACTGGAAGTGACCGGTCCGGATAGCTACACCGTCTCAAAAGATGGCGATGAGCTGTTCAAAGGTAAAGTCGGCCAGCTGGAGTCGCACGGCGACATCAGCATGCTGGTCAGCGAGATTCACGCTGATGAAGGCACCAGCTTCACCGTGACCAAGCTGAATAACCTGCAGGCGATCCGTTCAGTGCTCTCTAACCTGACCGTGGCAGACAAAGGTAAAGATACCGGCGTGCTGGGTCTGGAGTATCTGGGTGAAGATCCAGAGCAGATCAGTAAAGTGCTGAACCAGATTGTGAATAACTATCTGTTACAGAACGTTGAGCGCAAGTCAGCGCAGGCAGAGAAAAGCCTGGAGTTCTTGCGCACTCAGCTGCCTGCCGTGCGCAGCAAGCTGGATGAAGCGGAAGACAAGCTGAACACCTTCCGTCGTCAGAACGAATCTGTTGACCTGTCACTGGAAGCGAAATCCGCTCTGGACTCCTCTGTCAGCGTGCAGAGTCAGCTGAACGAACTGACCTTCCGTGAAGCCGAAGTCTCTCAGCTGTTTACCAAAGATCACCCGACGTATCGCGCGCTGCTTGAAAAACGCAAAACGCTGGAAGGTGAGCAGGCTCAGCTGAACAAGAAAATTGCTGGCATGCCACAGACTCAGCAGGAAATCCTGCGTCTGACCCGTGACGTTCAGTCTGGTCAGGAGATCTACATGCAGCTGCTGAACCGTCAGCAGGAGCTGGGTATCAGTAAAGCGAGCACCGTGGGTGATGTCCGCATCATCGATGGCGCGCAGACCGCTAACTCGCCTGTTGCACCGAAGAAGCTGCTGATCATCGCCGCGAGCCTGATTTTCGGTCTGTTTGTGTCAGTGGGTCTGGTTCTGCTGAAAGCGCTGCTGCATCACGGCATTGAGAACCCGGATCAGCTGGAAGAGCTGGGCATGAATGTCTATGCCAGCGTTCCACTGTCAGACTGGCAGCGTAAGAAGGATACCGAAGCCCTGGCGCGTCGTGGCAGCAAGGTGAAAACCGATCCGCACGAAACGCTGCTGGCGCTGGGTAATCCGACTGACCTCTCCATCGAAGCGATTCGTAGCCTGCGTACCAGCCTGCACTTCGCGATGATGGAAGCGAAAAACAACATCCTGATGATCACCGGTGCCAGCCCGGGTATTGGTAAAACCTTTATCTGTGCCAACCTGGCGACCCTGGTCGCGAAAGCGGGTCAGCGTGTTCTGTTTATCGATGGCGACATGCGTCGTGGTTACACCCACGAACTGCTGGGCGCAGATAACAAATCAGGTCTGTCCAACGTGCTGTCCGGTAAAACTGAGTTCAGCCCGGCGCTGATTCAGCAGGGCGTGTACGGTTTCGACTTCCTGCCACGTGGGCAGGTTCCGCCGAACCCGTCTGAGCTGCTGATGCATCGTCGCATGGGTGAGCTGCTGGAGTGGGCGAGCAAGAACTACGACCTGGTGTTAATCGATACGCCGCCAATCCTGGCCGTCACCGATGCCTCTATCATCGGTAAGCTGGCCGGCACCTCACTGATGGTGGCGCGTTTCGAAGCCAACACCACCAAAGAAGTGGACGTCAGCTTCAAACGCTTTGCCCAGAACGGTATTGAGATTAAAGGTGTGATCCTCAACGCCGTGGTGCGTAAAGCCGCTAATGCGTATGGCTATGGGTATGACTACTACGCCTATGACTACGGCAAGACGAACAAAAGCTGATCATTGAGCAATAAAACAGGGGGCGGTCTGACCGCCCCTTTTTATCGTCCCTTTGAATGACGACACGCATCAATTTACACAGGTTATTCTGTCCAAACCCACAAAAGCGATACATCTATAAATCGCATGGCGAGCGTCACTCAACAGAATTCATCACCAGCAGGCATCGCCCGCACGCAATTTGTGACCGTGCAATCAGACTCGCTGTAAAGCCAGTCGGGAAGGCGAAGCGTGATTATTGCTGGCATGAGAACTTGTGGAATTAAGGAATCACACCATGGCTCCATATTGGTATGTATCAGGCTTTTTACTGCTGCTTTCGCTGTTTGAAATAGCGCTAAAAAAAGACGAACGCACAAATTATATTCTGACCTGGCTACTCTGTTTTGCCGCCGTGACTTTGATTATTTTCGGGGGAATACGCGGTCTTGGTACCGGCATGGATGACTTTCAGTACCGGAGCTTCTTCGAAGACTTTGTAAGACGTATTGAGATTAATGGCTTCTTTAATACCGTTGCGTTTTTCCGTTACGAACCGCTGATTTTTGCGATGGCCTGGCTCACCAGCCTGTTTTCGCACAATGCCAGCATTTTCCTGTTTGTCTTCTGCGCCATTGCCGTTTCCATCAATACCTGGTTTTTCAGGAAGATGTCTCCGTATCCGGTGCTGGCGCTGGTGCTCTATTCGGCGCACATCTTTATCAACAAAGACATTAACCAGATTCGCTTTGGCCTGAGTTCTGCGCTGTTCCTTGGCGTTCTCTGGTCGATCTATCTCAAGCGCTACTGGTGGGCATTTGCCTTCTTTATTCTGTCGTTCACGAGCCATAACACCGGTGTCATGGTGGTGACGCTTGTGCCGTTCCTGTTTATCCGGGACTGGCGCTGGTGGCCGGTCATTATCATCGTTGCCAGTCTGCCACTATCGGTTGTGGGCGGCTCGGGCTTTATTGCCCTGATTGCCGGTCATCTGGGATCGCTGGGAGAGAGGGCATCGGGCTATAACAATGACCCTTCCTATGCAATGGGTGGCAGCATCCTGGCCGTATCGAACCTGAAAAACATCATGCTGGTGTTTGTCTTCTTCTATTTCATGCTGACCGATAAGCTGAAGCGCGAGAATTACGCCCAGTATCGCCTTAACTATCTGCTGATTTTAAGTTTTGCCATCGGCGGAGCGATCAGGATCTTCCTGTATAACTTCCCGTCAGGTTCGCGCCTGTCCAACTATCTGCAGCAGGTCGAGCCGATCATCCTGACCTCGCTGATTTATCAGGCAAGGCGATCCTGGAAGCCAGCGCTGTATGCCATGCTGGTGTTCTTCCTGCTCTATTACCTCTACTACAACACCATTTCAACCAAACAGGCCGTTACCGGTTATGAAGTGGCGCGGGAGTTTTGGCTGATCCACTAATCAATCTGACGACCGCCCCTGGGTGACGAGTTTCACCCAGGGGCGGTCGTCGGTCAGAACACAGGTTTTTCATCGACCGTTGTCGAATGAACTGTTTATTTTTGAACTACTTTAATGAGGTGCTGGCAATGAAGGACATTCGTTTCTCCATCGTAATTCCGGCTTATAACGCGTCAGAATCGATTGTCACGACGCTGGATTGCGTTAAAGCACAAACGTATCGCAATTTCGAAGTCATCATCGTTGATGATAAATCTGCGGATGCCGCCGCGCTGGCGGATGTGGTGCGCAGCGAACGCTACCGGGATCTCGATATCAATCTGGTGCTCTCCGAGGTCAAACTCAACGGCGCTGGTGCGCGTAACAAAGGCATTGAGCTGGCGACCGGTGACTACGTCAGCTTCCTTGACGCCGATGATGAGTGGGCCGCGGACAAACTGCAGCAGGTGAGCGAAAAAATTGCTCAGCTGGACGCGCAGGGCAAAAAGAATTTCGTCATTTTCAGCCAGGTGAATATCTATCAGGATGGCACGTTCCTGAAAGTGATGCCGATGCAGCCGCCAGGCAAAAATGAAACGGTCGCGGAGTATCTGTTCGGCTGCTACGGCTTTATCCAGACCAGCACCATTGTGCTGAAGCGGGAAGACGCGGCAAAAATTCAGTTCGATACCCGCTACATCCGTCATCAGGATTATGATTTCTGCATTCGTGCCGACCGCATGGGCTATGACTTTGTGATGATCGCCGCACCGCTGGCGAACTACCATCTGGTCACTAAGTTTGGCTCGAAACACAAAGGCGAATCGGTGAACTACTCGATGTTCTGGCTCGATAGCATGAAGCCGCATCTGACCCCGCGTGACATCCACACCTACAAAGCTTTTAAGCTGCCGCTGCGCTACAAGATGGATGGTAAGTCGCTGATGGCAAGCCTGAGCTTTGCGCGCTACTTCTTCCTCACCAACAAAGACAACCGTGCTTATTTTATGAACCGGGTAAAAGACAAGGTCAAAGCACGTTTCGGCGGTGAGAAAGCGATCTCCTGACGCGCGCCGCGCCTCGCTCTGCTCCTGATGCCAGGAGCGACTCTTTTTACGATTAATTCAGGGTTGAAGATGAATACTTCTGTTGGAACCGTTGGCATTGTCATGCCTATGTATAATGCACGTCAGACGGTGTTACGCGCGGTGCAATCGGTTATCAATCAGCACTATACCGACTGGCATCTCTATCTGGTCAACGATAAATCGACCGATGACTCGCTGGAATTTGTGCGTGAGCATTGTCAGGATCCGCGCATTACCATTCTGGATAACGCGGTCAACATGGGCGCAGCAGAAACCCGAAATGTCGGGCTGCGCGCGGCCACTGAAGAGATTATCGCCTTTCTCGACAGCGACGATGAGTGGCATGCGGATAAGCTGACCCAGCAGGTCGCTGCCATCGCGGCCGGCGATGATTTTGTGATTACCGAATATCACTATAAAACCCGCAAGGCTGAGCACGACATTACCTACGGCAAACCTTATTTGCAGCAGGAAAACTTTGTGAAGAAGCAGTATCGCGTCTGCTTCTCCTCCGTCTGTTTCCGCCGTCCGCCGCAGGGGCTTTTCTTCCAGCGCAAAGGCCACGAAGATTTCCTGTTTTTGTATGAATTATTCACCCGCTATAAGCAGGCGCGCGTAATTCAGACGATTCTGGTCAACTATTACGAATTAGGCGATTCCCTTTCCCGTAATAAGAACAAAGCGGCCCAGTGGCACCTTGAATTATTAAGAATTATCTATAAAAACAATCCTTTAAAAATCTATTACTATTACGCCTGGTATATGGTGAATGGTGTGCTGTTTACCCTTAAGCATCGTTAAGCCTGTCGGCAGGATTGTCTTTAAAATTTGAGGTGGATAGCGTTTCATGAAAAAAATTGTCCTGGTGATCAAAGATGCTTATTCGTATGCGGGCACCGAGAACATCTGTAACTTCATGTCAGAGTGTCTTGGCGAGACCCATGAAGTCACCATCTACTCGCTGGAAGGCAGTGGAAAAACCTTTTACCCGTTTGAGCACGTCAAACAGATCGTCAGCTTTGAAGGGCAGAGCAATCCGATCAAAAGCGCGGTTGCCCGGATTCACGAAGAGGGTTTCGATACCGTCTTCCTGATCAGCATGGGCCGCCTGAGCGTGATGTTCGCTTTCTGGAATCTGCTGGCGATGAAGAAGAAGCGGGGCAAAGCCTACGCCTGCGAACACATCGCCATTAACTCCTTCAGCAAACCGATTAAGTTCCTCAAGTTTCTGCTGCTGCGCTACTACGACCGCGTGATTGTTCTGACCGACAAAGATCATCAGGTGTTCAGCCGCTGGCGCATTCCCAGCAAGCAAATCCCCAACCCGGTGGTTTACAAAGACTATCAGCGCCAGACCCGTCATCGCCAGGCGCTGGCCGTAGGCCGTCTGGATAACCAGAAGGGCTTTGACCTGATGCTGGATATCTGGCGCGACTTCGCCCGCAGCCATCCTGACTGGACGCTGGTGATTGCCGGTGACGGTGAACTGCGTCAGCAACTGCATGACCAGGCGGCGGTGCTGGGCATCACCGACAGCGTGAAGTTTGTCGGTAAGGTCAGCAATATCAACGACTACTATCGCGACAGCGATATGGCGCTGATGACCTCGCGCTATGAAGGATTGCCACTGGTGCTGCTGGAAGCAAAATCCTGGTCACTGCCGGTAGTGGCATATGACTGCCCGACCGGTCCACAGGAGATCATCAATCACGGGGAAGATGGTTTCCTGGTTCCGATGAACGACAAAGCCACGTTTCTGGCCCGAATGGAGCAGCTCGCCAGCGATGACGCGCTGTTCTATGCCATGAGCGAAAAAACGAAACAGACCGCGCTGAAATTCGACGGTAATCAGATTAAGCAAAGCTGGCTGTCATTGGTTTAACCGGAGCTGGAAAAGCTCACTTGCGACGTGCCTCAGGGACACCGCCATGGCCAATGGCCTTATTGACTACGGGAATTGATGCATGAAAAGAAGAGAAGTTTTACAGACCGCCGCCTCCGCTCTGGTGGGGGCTCTCTCCGTGAGCACCTTTTCCAGCTACGCTGCAAAAAGTAACGGTATCGCCCTGAAGCCGGTTGATGCCACTGACGTGCCTAAAGGCGACGTGCCAATTCTGACCCCGGAAAATGTCTACGCCATGCCACCGCAGTTCTGGCAGGGTTTTGAAGGCAAACTCTGGATTGGTAAAGCAGGTGCAGATGCCAGCAAACCGGGCAACCAGATCCCGGTCTTCCTGCGTGATGCCAGCGGCAAAGTGTCGGAGATTGCTCAGCCTATCGCGCTGAACAAAGGCAACTTTGCCCAGTTTATTCAGGACAATGCTGCGCTGATTGCCAATCCGTCGCATTCGATGGCAGTTGAAGACAGCAGTGGTCAGACGCTGTTCAACATCGCAGATGTCAGCCGTCCGGGCGCTGCAGATTTCAGCCAGCGTCTGGCGCAGCCCGCGGGTTATCAGCTGATTGGTGAGATCCCGTCCGTAGCGGAGTTACGCAAAACCCGTCCGCTGTTTGAAGGGGCTAAGGTTAAGCTGAAAAGCTGGCATGAAGGACGGGAGGTCGGCGGCGGCGAGTTTGTCGGCAGCTTCCAGCCCGCTCAGAATGATGGCGGCGTAAACTTTGCCGGTGAGGGCTTTTCCTGGCGTCGCGTGGTAGACGATTTTAACCGCCTGACCCTGTTTGATTTCGGTGCGATTGCCGATGGCAAAACCGATACGGCACCCGCCATTATGGCGATGTTCCAGTGGTCACAGCAGGCTAACCAGCAAATCTGTGTCCAGTTCCCGGCCGGTACCTTCATGGTCTCAGCCTGTAACCTTGGCGATAAGTATCTCAACTTCTTCCGCATGTCCGGTGCGATGGTAAACTTCGGCTACTTCCCGGCGACCACGATTGTCTCGGATGGTAAGTCAGAGTTCGTCTTTGAGATGAATGCACGTCGGGTTGAGCTTTCCAACCTGAACTTTAACGGCAACAGCGATAAAAGCCCCAACAAGCAGGGCTTTTTCCATAACAACTGCCCTGGCGGACAATATTTCCGTGGTGCCTGCCTGCGCTTTAACGCAGTCGGCGGCACCGCCATCAGCCTGCAGGATACTCTGGATTGTAAAATCGACCAGTGGTACGCCTCACGCTGCAGCGGCGATGTGATCAAATCGGGCTGGTCAGGTCAGAAGCAGGGCAAATGGGACCACAGCACTGCGATTGAGCTGTCGAACTTCAATGCGCAGTACTGTCGTGGTGGCAAAGTCCTCAACCTGCCGCGCTGCGGCCAGTCGATTATCCATAATGGCTGGATTGAGCACTGTGATAACCCGGGCGATCTCTCCAACGGTCAGTGGATTGTCGATGCGCTGAGCCTGGAGGATTGTAAGAATCCGCTGATCGCGCATAACACGCGCCTGAATATGCGCCAGACCAGCCTGCAGTCGGGCAGCTGGATCGACAACTCCATGCAGGGCGACCGTCTGCTCAGCATCTGGGAGATGGGATCGACCCGCGTGGAGTCCTATGGCGTCGCGCTGGATGGCAGCCTGAAGTACAACTACATCACCTCGCGCTGGCGTTTAGAGAACAACACGAATCAGGAAACCTGGTTTGATCTCGGCAGCCTCTACTCCCCGACCGTGGGTGATTCGTGGGAGATCGAAATTTTTGGTCAGTCGCAGTTCAGCAACGGCAGTGGCGATAAGCCGCTGATGGACCTGATCGGTGACAAGACCACCGGTGGCCGCGCGATGATCCACGTACAGCGCAAAAAAGATCGCTCTGAAGCGAGCTGGTCGGCCGAAGGCAGCAGCCCGATTGTCGATGTGCGCTATGTGGCTGAGCATGACACCGATGTCCGCATCTTCGTCAAACTGGCGGGCTGGACGCCGTCGGTGGCCGTGCTGGTGAAAACCACCGGTAAAGATCGCTTTGTCACCGGTCGCTGTGCGCGCGTTAACGCGAAGATGGAGAAGGGCAATCCTCCGGCGGGCGACGCGACTAAACGCGCGCCGCAGCGCTTCAGCCTGCACAACGGCAAAGCGGGCGTGGGCGCTAATGAGCAGGGCGACCTGCTGATGGCTTCCCGTCCGCTCTCCGCCGATCAGGTCGATACCAGCAAGCCAGAAGGTTTTGTTTCCGTCGTGATCAACGGCAAACAGGTCGCACTGCCTTACTTCGCAATCAAGTCGTAACACCTTGCATCACGGCCGCCACAATGGAGGCGGCCGGTTTTAACAGGAGCACTACCTTTGGGTGCGTTATCCCGTAAAGCATTACTTTAAACAGAGTTCATTTTGCCCATTGCGGATCTGGGCGGCTTACAGAATTAAAAAAATTCATTCGGAGTTGTTATGAAAATTTTATTGGTGGGTAACCATACGTGTGGAAATCGCGGGGATGGCGCGATTCTTCGTGGACTGATTGATTCAATGAAGTCTGCACGCAGTGATTTAGAAATTGATGTTATAAGCCGTTATCCAACCAGCTCCGGTTATCTGCTTCAGCAGGATATTAAGCAGGATGCGCTGTATCTGCACAACAGCAAATCAGGCAAAGGTCTGGTCGGTTCGTTCAAGCGTAAAGTCGCGAACCGCCTGATGCCTGATATCATGATGGCGCATCTGGGCAAGGGCGGGATCTTTAAGTCGTTCGCTGTACCCCCGCACCTGAAGGCGTTTACTGACAGCTTGGCAAAATATGATGCGATTATTCAGGTTGGCGGATCGTTCTTCGTTGACCTCTATGGTGTGACCCAGTTTGACCATGCCCTCTGTGCGCTGATGGCGAAAAAGCCGATCTACCTGATCGGTCACTCGGTGGGGCCGTTCCAGAACCCGCGCGTCAATGCGCTGGCAAACTTTGTCTTTGATCGGGTCGACAGCCTGGTGCTGCGTGAATCGGTCAGTCTTGACCTGATGAAGCGCGATGGCGTGACCAGTTCTAAAGTCGCGTCTGGCGTTGATACCGCTTTCCTGGTGCGGGCACGCGAAGTCGAAAATCCGAGCCATAACCTGCTCTACTGGCAGGGCATTATCGATGGACGTAAAACCATCGCGATCACCGTGCGTGAACTGGCACCGTTTGATAAACGTCTGGGTGTGACGCAGAAAGAGTATGAAGCGGCATTTGGCCGGGTGATCAATGCCATGATTGCTGAAGGCTATCAGGTTGTGGCGTTCTCAACCTGTACCGGCATCGACAGCTATGCCAAAGATGACCGCATGGTTGCACTGACCCTGCGTGACCACGTGACGCAGCCTGAACATTACCATGTCATTATGGATGAGTTTAATGACCTGGAACTGGGCATCCTGCTGAATCATTGTCATCTGACCATTGGTACCCGCCTGCACTCGGCGATTATCTCCATGAACTTTGGCACCCCGGCTGTGGCGATCAACTACGAGCACAAGTCGATGGGTGTGATGAACCAGCTTGGTCTGCCGCAGATGGCAACCGATGTGAAAAGCCTGATGGATGGCTCGCTAATCGACAAGGTGAAAACTGTGCTTGCCGATTACGATAACATCAAGCTTAAGGTCGACACGGCCGTTGCGAATGAAAGGGAAATTGGCAACCGGATCACTGAAGAGATTCTCAAAGTATTAGGGTAATGTGATGAAACTGACTTTTTTCACCATGCGTTTCCCGGTTGCCTCTGAGACATTCGTATTAAATCAGGTAACCCACTTTATTGATGCCGGTTACGAGGTGGAGATTATTTCAGTCTTTCCCGGCGATTTAGTGAACCGGCATGCCGCTTTTGATGAGTATGGTCTGGCGGCGAAGACGCATTATCTGCTGCCGGAAGAGAAGATCTCGATTGTCGATAAGCTGAACCAGCGTATCAAGCTGGTGCTGCCAAAAGTGACGAAGCCGTCGCTGCTGCGGTCGCTGAATGTGCGCCGTTATGGCGCGCAGTCCAGCAAACTGCTGCTGCCGTCGATTGTGGCGAATGCAAAACAGACCTTCACCGCAGATGTGTTCCTGGTGCATTTCGGCTATGCAGGTGCCCTGGCGAACAAGCTGCGTGAGCTGGGCGTGCTCAAGGGTAAACAGGCGACCGTGTTTCACGGCGCCGATATTTCCCGTCGTCACATTCTGGAAGAGCACAAACTCGACTATGTGAATCTGTTCCGCCAGAGTGAGCTGATGCTGCCTATCAGCAATCTGTGGAAGAACAAGCTGATTGAGATGGGCTGCCCGCCGGAAAAAATTCACGTTACGCGTATGGGCATTGAGCCGGAGAAGTTTAACTTCCAGCCGCGCCAGGCGTTTCAGACGCCGCTGCGTATCGTTTCGGTGGCTCGTCTGACCGAGAAGAAAGGGCTGGATGTGGCGGTCAAAGCCAGCGCCATCCTGAAGCAGCGTGGCGGTCAGTTTCAGTACACCATTATCGGTAACGGCGATCAGGATGAGATGATGCGTGATTTCATCGCCCGCGAGGGGATGGAAGATTGCGTCAGCATGCCGGGCTTTAAACCGCAGGAGGAGATCCGTCGCGCGCTGAGTGAGGCTGACATCTTCCTGCTGCCCTCCAAAACCGCCGCAGATGGCGATATGGAAGGTATTCCGGTTGCACTGATGGAGGCGATGGCGGTCGGCCTGCCGGTGGTCTCAACCTTCCACAGCGGCATTCCGGAGCTGATCGAAAACAACGTATCTGGCTGGCTGGTGGAAGAGGACGATCCTGAGGCGCTGGCGGAGACGCTGCTGAAGCTCTCTCAGGGTGAAGTGGATGTGGCGCCCGTGGTCGCGGCCGCCCGTCACAAAGTTGAGACTGAATTTAATCAGCATATCGCCTACGGCGAACTGGCACAGATTCTGGAGCGACTGGTGTGAGTGGATTTAAGTCACAGGCGATTTGGCTGTTCGGTAGCACCTGCTTTTCTGCGGTGCTGCAGGTTGCACAGCTAAGCTTTCTCGCCCGCAAACTGGAAACCCACGAGCTGGGTCTGTTAGCCATCATCAACGCCATCCTGGCGGTGGCGGGTGTGCTGCAGGATATGGGGATGAGCAGTTATCTGGTGCATCGCCAGAACATTACCCGTCGTGAGCAGAGCACTATCTACTGGGTGAACGTCTCACTCAGCTTGTGTACTGGCCTGATCATGCTGCTGATCGCCTTCCCGGTCTCCTGGTTCTATCATCTGCCGGAGCTGGTGGGTCTGATCATGCTGACCAGCCTCAACTTCCTGGTGCTGGGGCATCTGTCGCAGTATCAGGCGCACTACATCAAAACCAAGCGGATGGTTTCGCTGGCGAAGATTGAGATGGGCACCAAGCTGTTTGCCTTCCTCTGTGTGGTGGCGATGCTGGAGTTCACCTCGCTCACCGTAGCGGCGGCGATTCTCGGTCTGTTTATTAACGCCTTTACCCGCATCCTCTGCATGATTGCGCTGGGTGAGAAGTCGTGGCGTCCGACCTGGGAGTTCGATAAAGCGACCTTTATCGGTGCGATTCGCTACGGCAGCTATCAGCTCGGCTCGCAGACCATTAACCAGCTGCGAACCCAGGCCGATGCGCTGGTGGTCGGTAAAGTGATGGGCGCCGAGATGCTGGGTGTTTACTCGCTGGCGAAAGAGCTGGTGCTGCAACCGCTGAAGCTGGTGACGCCGGTGATTAACCGTCTGGCACTGCCGCGCTTTGCAGAGAAGCAGCACGATGCCGAGCAGCTGAAGAAGCTGTTCCTCAAAGGCACGCTGGGGATCATGCTGTTCAGCAGCGCGATGTACCTGGTGATTGGCATCTTCTCGCCGGTTATCGTTCGTGTTCTCTACGGCGCATCCCACGAGCAGGTCTATCATCTGATTCCGCTGATGCTGCTGTTTGGTATGCTGCGGCCGATGGGCGGACTGACCGGGGCAATTTCCCAGGCCAACGGACGGACCAACGTTGAGTTCTACTGGAACATCGTGGCGAGTATTGTGGTTCTGGCGGTGCTGGCAACCACCTTTATCTGGCCGAACGTGCTCTATGTGGCGCTGACGCTTTCCATCTCGCAGATTCTGATCTCGGCACTGGCTCATCCGTTCTTTATTAAGCCGGTGATTGGCATTCGGTTTATCCCTTATGCCCGGCAGTGGGTGGCGGTGTCGGTGGTATTTGTCGGCATAATGCTGCTGGTCAATCACTTTAATCTGTTTGTGATGCCAGAGTGGTTTGAAGGCTGGTTGTAATCACAATTGCGTTATATCAACGGGCGGCCTCAGGGTCGCCCGTTTTCATTTATGGCTGGTCTCAGCCGCGCGGCGACCAGGGGTGGAAATAACAGAGGCGATATTCGATTACTGATTGTCTTTATTCAGTTTATGCCGTTGCTGGCAATGGGCAAAATGCCGAATTTCCAAGTTATGACAGAGAGTTACTGTCCGATTTTCAGATAAAGATTATACTTGCTCTTCCGGCCGATCCTGCATAATCGACCCACATCTTCATTTTATTAAACGGAATAAATATGACCAAGCTTAAAGCAGTAATCCCGGTTGCGGGCCTCGGTATGCATATGCTCCCTGCGACTAAAGCCATTCCGAAAGAGATGCTGCCTGTCGTCGACAAACCGATGATCCAGTACATCATTGACGAGTGTGTTGCCGCGGGTATTAAAGAGATTGTGCTGGTCACGCATGCATCGAAAAATGCCGTAGAAAACCATTTCGACACCACCTATGAGCTCGAAGCGCTGCTTGAAGCGCGCGTGAAGCGTCAGCTGCTGAGCGAAGTGCAGTCTATCTGCCCGCCAGGCGTGACTATCATGAACGTGCGCCAGGCGCAGCCGCTGGGTCTGGGCCACTCGATTCTCTGTGCCCGTCCGATGATCGGTGATAATCCGTTTGTGGTCGTGCTGCCAGACGTCCTGCTGGATGACTCCACCGCTGACCACATGCGTTACAATCTCGCAGCAATGGTTGCCCGTTTTGAAGAGACCGGCCACAGCCAGGTCCTGGCGCAGCATATGCCCGCGTCCAATCTCACTGAGTACTCGGTAATCACCACTGCAGAGCCGATTGATCACCCTGGCGATATCAGCACCATTACCGATTTCGTTGAGAAGCCTGAAGATACCGCCGGACTGAACTCTGACCTGGCTGCGGTAGGCCGCTATGTCCTTTCTGCTGATATCTGGGCGGAACTGGAGCGCACTGAGCCAGGCGCGTGGGGCCGTATCCAGCTGACCGATGCCATCGCCAGCCTGAGCAAACATAAAACCGTTGATGTTTCGCTGCTGACCGGCCACAGTTTTGACTGTGGTCGTAAGCTCGGTTACATGCAGGCGTTTGTCTCTTACGGCCTGCGCAGCAACGCGCAGGGTCGCGATTTCCGCGAAGCTATCCAGACCATCCTCGCAAAACAACAGTAATTTATTTGCCGCGTCCTGCGCGGCAGATTGAAAGGAGCTCACATGGCAATTTTAGTCACGGGCGGAGCAGGGTATATCGGCTCCCATACGGTACTGGCGCTGTTGCAGCGCGGTGATGATGTTGTGGTTCTGGATAACCTCTGCAATGCCTCACGCGAAGCGATTAACCGCGTTGAGAAACTGGCAGGCAAAAAAGCGACCTTCGTTGAAGGCGATATCCGTGATCGCGCCTGTCTGCGTGACCTGTTTGCATCCAACAGCATTTCAGCCGTAATCCACTTCGCTGCGCTTAAAGCAGTCGGTGAATCTACGCGTATGCCGCTGGAGTACTACGAGAACAACGTCGCGGGCACCGTGGTGCTGCTGGAAGAGATGCGTGATGCCGGCGTCTGGAACTTCATCTTCAGTTCATCAGCAACAGTTTATGGCGCAGATGCCCCGGTTCCTTACGTTGAGACCACACCGATTGGCGGCACCACCAGTCCATACGGCACCTCTAAGCTGATGACCGAATTCGTGATGCGCGACTTCGCCAAAGCTGAGCCGAAGTTCAAGGCGATTGCGCTGCGTTACTTCAATCCGGTGGGCGCGCATGAGTCAGGCGAAATCGGTGAAGATCCGGCGGGCATCCCAAACAACCTGCTGCCGTACATCGCACAGGTTGCGATTGGCCGTCTGGAGAAGCTGGGCGTGTTTGGCGGTGATTACGATACGCCAGATGGTACCTGTCTGCGTGACTACATCCACGTTGTTGACCTGGCGGAAGGGCACCTGAAAGCGCTGGATTATCTGAGCAAAGTCGAGGGCTACACCGCCTTTAACCTGGGCGGCGGCAAAGGCGTCTCGGTGCTGGAGATGATCAAAGCGTTTGAGAAGGCGTCCGGCAAGGCGATCCCGTTTGAGATCAAGCCACGTCGCGATGGCGACCTGCCTGCGTTCTGGGCCGATGCGTCACTGGCAAACACCACGCTCGACTGGCGCGTGACGCGCGGCATAGATGAGATGATGCGCGATACGTGGAACTGGCAGAGCAAGAATCCGGATGGGTTTCGGTAGTCTGCGATGAAATAAAAAAAACCCGGCTCAGGCCGGGTTTTTTTGTGCCTGCATTAAGAGAAATTGCATATTCCTGCTCACTCTCCTCACCTCAATGCCAGATTGTGACTGACTGATGACCTAATACGGAATTATCCTGGTCTGGCTTCTGTAGCGTTTAATCACAATAGCGGCTAATCCGACTGTGTGAAGAGGCGCAAAGCGCGATTCCTCATACGCTACTATGCTGTTTTGCCAGTGATTACATTTACTCATGCAGGATGAGACCAATGTTTAGTCACTCTTAAGTTTTGTCAGTGGCAATGAAAGATTAGGCATATTATTTTTGCCGCACAAAATGTACTATTTGGTGTTATCCCGGAACCCGTATGCGATTGAATAAAATATAATCAGCGCATCGACAAGCTAACCTGTGAAGGTAAGATTCCTATCACACAGCGCATTGGTTGCTGCAAGCCAGGGGCGGTAGCGTGGCTGTTTATTCATAATGAATAAAAATTGACCCGCATATATGCATAGCATGTTTAAATTTGTTAGAGGATGTGGAATGTTACTTCCCGTAATCATGGCCGGAGGAACCGGCAGCCGCTTATGGCCCCTTTCCCGCGAACTTTACCCAAAACAGTTCATCTGTCTGCACGGTGAGCACTCCATGCTGCAGGAGACGGTTAATCGTCTGAGCGGCGTCGAAGCGCGCGCACCGATGGTCATCTGTAACGAGGAGCATCGTTTCCTGGTTGCCGAGCAGTTGCGACAAATTAACAAGCTATCCCATAACATCATTCTCGAACCGGTAGGGCGTAACACTGCTCCGGCCATCGCGCTGGCTGCGCTGAACGCCGTAGAGCAGGGTGATGATCCGGTTCTGCTGGTGCTGGCCGCCGATCACGTGATTGAAGACCGTGCTGCGTTTCATCAGGCTATCAAAGTCGCCACCGCCTATGCCAAACAGGGCAAGCTGGTGACTTTTGGTATCGTGCCAACCGGTCCGGAAACCGGCTATGGCTACATTCAGCGTGGCGAAGCACTGCCAGGCGCAGAAAGCGGCCCTTATCAGGTTCAGCGCTTTGTTGAAAAACCGAATCAGAGCACCGCTGAGCAGTATCTTGAGTCCGGTGAATACTACTGGAACAGTGGCATGTTCATGTTCCGGGCTAAACGCTATCTGCAAGAACTGGAGAAATTTCGTCCGGATATTCTGGAAGCCTGCCGTCGCGCCATGGCTAACGTGAAAGAAGGGAATGATTTCATCAGTATTGATAAAGATGATTTTATCGCCTGTCCTGACGAGTCAGTGGATTACGCAGTAATGGAACAGACCGATGCCGCAGTGGTCGTCCCGCTTGCAGCCGGATGGAGTGATGTCGGTTCATGGTCTGCACTGTGGGAAGTAAACGACAAAGACGCTCACGGCAACTCCCTGAAGGGCGATACCTTCCTGCACAACACCAAAAACTGCTATATCAACAGTGAAGATCAGCTGGTTGCCGCCATTGGCGTTGAAAACCTGGTCATTGTGAACACCAAAGATGCTGTGCTGGTTGCACGTAAAGACCAGGTACAGGACGTTAAGCGAGTGGTTGAGTTCCTGAAAAGCGAGTGCCGCAGCGAATATCGCCGCCATCGTGAAACTTACTGGCCATGGGGACGTTGCGATCTGGTGGTCAATACTGGCCGCTTCAACGTTAACCGCATTACGGTTAAGCCGGGTGAAGCCTTTGAACTGCAGATGCACTATCACCGCACCGAACACTGGGTGATCCTCTCAGGGACGGCGAAAGTCACTATTCAGGATAAAACCCTGCTGCTGACAGAAAACCAGTCAACCTTTATTCCAATTGGTCACCCGCATACCTTAGAAAATCCGGGCAAAATTCCTCTGGAGCTTCTGGAAATCCAGTCGGGTTCTTACCTTGGTGATGACGACCTCATTTTGATTAAACAACAGTTTGCAAGTAAGTAAGGACAGACACGATCATGGCAGCACTGACCTGTTTTAAAGCTTATGACATCCGCGGCGAGTTAGGCACTGAACTGAATGAAGACATCGCTTACCGCATTGGCCGCGCCTATGGTGAATTTATCCGGCCAAAAACGATCGTGGTGGGCGGCGATGTCCGACTGACTAGCGAGTCGTTAAAGCTGGCACTGGCAAATGGACTGCGGGATGCGGGCACCGATGTGCTCGACATTGGTATGAGCGGAACAGAAGAGATCTATTTCGCCACGTTTCATTTAGGCATTGATGGCGGCATTGAAGTGACTGCCAGCCACAACCCGATGAACTACAACGGGATGAAACTGGTACGGGAAGGTGCTCGCCCGGTCAGTGGTGATACCGGTCTGCGTGACGTGCAGCGCCTGGCTGAAGCGAATGACTTTGCTCCGGTAGAAGAGAGTAAGCGCGGCAGCTTTAAACAGATTTCTGTGCTGGATGCCTATGTCGATCACCTGATGGGTTACATCGACCTGAGCAACTTCACTAAACCAATGAAGCTGGTGATCAACTCCGGTAACGGTGCAGCAGGTCATATCATTGATGAAATTGAAAAACGCTTTAAGCAGGCGAATGCGCCAGTAACGTTCATCAAAGTACATCATGAAGCTGACGGTAACTTCCCGAATGGTATTCCAAATCCGCTGCTGCCGGAGTGTCGCAAAGACACTTCTGATGCTGTGCGTGAGCATCAGGCCGATATGGGTATCGCCTTCGACGGTGACTTTGATCGCTGCTTCCTGTTTGATGAGAATGCAGAGTTTATTGAGGGTTACTACATCGTTGGGTTGTTAGCCGAAGCGTTCCTCAAGAAAGAGCCAGGAGCGAAAATCATTCACGATCCACGTCTGACCTGGAACACCATTGATGTGGTGACCAAAGCGGGTGGTATTCCGGTGATGTCTAAAACCGGTCATGCGTTTATCAAAGAGCGCATGCGTGAAGAAGACGCGGTTTACGGTGGTGAGATGAGTGCGCACCATTATTTCCGTGACTTCGCTTACTGCGACAGCGGTATGATTCCATGGTTGCTGGTGGCAGAACTGCTGGCAGTGAAAGGAGAGACGCTTTCCGGGCTTGTTTCGGAACGAATGAAGGCGTTTCCCTGCAGTGGTGAGATTAATTACAAAGTGTCTGATTCAAAATCAGTTATTGCAGCGTTGAAAGATAAATATCTTAGCTCTGCTATAGCCGAGGATAATACCGACGGCATTAGCCTTGATTGTCAGGGCTGGAGATTCAACGTAAGAACTTCCAATACGGAACCTTTATTGCGTCTGAACGTCGAAACTGAAGGCAATATTGAAGCCTTGAGTAACATATTGAAAGAAATCGACTCCGTTATTAAAGCTACGACAGTTTAATTTCACCTATAGTTGATAATATTAATTTTACAAATGATGGGTTTAAGAATGACGAATAAAATTGCAATTATTACAGGAATTACCGGGCAGGATGGTGCGTATCTTGCTGAGTTACTTTTAGATAAAGGCTATACGGTTTATGGAACCTATCGCCGTACCAGTTCGGTCAACTTCTGGCGTATTGAAGAGTTGGGTATTAAATCAAACTCCTCTCTGCATCTCGTTGAATATGACCTGACTGACCTGTCATCAAGCATTCGTTTACTTCAGGAAAGCAAAGCGACCGAAGTCTACAACCTTGCGGCCCAGAGCTTTGTAGGTGTTTCTTTTGACCAGCCACTGACCACAGCTGAAATTACAGGTATTGGTCCGGTAAACCTGTTAGAAGCTATTCGCATCGTTAACCCTAAAATTCGTTTCTATCAGGCGTCTACTTCAGAGATGTTTGGTAAAGTGCAGGCTATTCCGCAGAAAGAAGATACACCTTTCTATCCGCGTAGCCCGTATGGCGTTGCAAAGTTGTATGCCCACTGGATGACAATCAACTACCGTGAGAGCTACAACATCTTCGCCTCAAGCGGCATTCTGTTTAACCACGAATCACCACTGCGTGGACAGGAGTTTGTGACCCGTAAGATCACCGATTCTGTAGCCAAAATTAAGCTCGGTAAGCTGGATGTGCTTGAGTTAGGTAACATGGACGCCAAGCGTGACTGGGGCTTTGCTAAGGAATATGTTGAAGGCATGTGGCGTATGCTGCAGGCTGATGAGCCAGATACATTTGTCCTGGCAACCAACCGCACTGAAACAGTCCGTGACTTCGTTTCAATGGCGTTCAAAGCTGCTGGCATTGAATTGCGCTTCGAAGGCAAAGATGACCAGGAAGTTGCAATCGATGTAGCCACTAATAAAGTGGTGGTTAAGGTCAATCCTAAGTTCTATCGTCCTGCTGAAGTAGAATTACTGATTGGTAATCCACAGCGCGCGAAGGACATTCTGGGCTGGGAACCAAAAACCACGCTCGAAGAGTTGTGTGCGATGATGGTAGAAGAAGATCTGCGCCGCAATAAACAAGGGTTCTCCTTCTGATATGACTAATGGCAAAAAAGCATTGATCACTGGGATCAAGGGCTTTACCGGCCAATATATGGCAGCGGATTTATCCGCTGCCGGATATGAAGTTTATGGTTTCGGTTCAACTCCCGCCCAGAATTCCTCACGCTATTTTCAGGTTGATCTTACGAATGCAGCACAGGTAAAAAATGCTGTGGACAGTATTCAGCCTGACGTCGTTGTTCATCTTGCAGCCATCGCTTTTGTTGGTCATGCCGACCCGAATGCGTTCTATAGTGTAAACCTTTGCGGTACGCGTAATCTGTTACAGGCTCTTAGCGAATCAGCAAAAATGCCGGATGCAGTTTTGATCGCCAGCAGTGCTAATGTTTACGGTAATAACACACCGGGAAAATTAGCAGAGTCGGTTCCTGCCAGACCTGCAAATGACTATGCGGTAAGCAAGCTGGCAATGGAGTATATGACCAGTCTGTTTTATGAAAAATTGCCGATTATTATTACCCGGCCATTCAATTACACTGGCGCCGGTCAGGCAGAAAATTTCCTGATCCCGAAAATCGTCAAACATTTTCGTGAGAGGAAAGAAGTCATTGAGCTGGGCAATATAGATGTATGGCGTGATTTTTCGGATGTGCGCGACGTCGTTAAAAGTTATTCCGCGTTACTGCATTCACGATCTTTTGGTCAGACAGTCAATGTCGCTTCAGGCAAAATGCACTCATTAAGGGAAGTCGTTGATCTCTGCCAATCCCTGACAGGCCATGATATTAAGATTGAAGTTAATCCTGACTTTGTGCGGCCTAATGAAATTAAAGAGCTTTGTGGCGATATCACGTTGCTTAGTAGCTTAGTCGGTGAGACTTCGTCTAAAATTCCTCTTAGAGATACCCTGAAATGGATGCTGGAAGCAAAGCAATAAACGTCGTTTATTCTACGGACTGTATTAAATATCCTTTAACCGGTATTGGCCGTTATGCGTTTGAGCTTGCTAAACAGCTTCAGGAAAGAGATAACGTCGCGCTGACGTTTCTTCATGGCACTAAGACTCGCGACTCACTAGCAGTCGCGAGTGAGTCTGCTCAATCGGTTCAATCTATAAAGCGTAAGTTACAAAGAAGCAAAACAGTAAGTGAAATATACCGCCTGACTTTTCCTGTTATGAAAATGATGGCTTTGAGGAATTATAAGAATCATATATTTCATAGCCCGAACTATTACTTACCTCCTCGTGTGAACCACTGTGTCGCAACTTTCCATGATCTGTCAGTATTCCACTGGCCGCAATTTCACCCGGCTGGCCGTGTTCATCTGATGCAGAAAGAGTTAAGGAATACCGTTTCTCGTGCATCGATGTTGATTACTGACTCTTATTACACAAAGAATGAGTTAATTGATTTTTTTGGTATTGAAGATCATAAAATTGCCGTAGCTCCTCTGGCCTGTAATGAACATTTTCATCCCCGGGATGAAGCGGAAACACAACATGTCCTTGAAAAATACAATCTTAAGTGGCGACGTTTCTTTCTATATACTGGCACGATTGAACCAAGAAAGAATATCCTGACATTGCTTCAGGCGTATGATCGTCTGCCCGCTCAGGAAAAATCTGCTTTCCCGTTAGTTATTAGTGGTTATAAGGGTTGGGAAAATGAGCAACTCTTTAAACTCTTTGACAAGGGCGAGAGAGAAGGGTGGCTAAAATATTTAGGTTTTGTACCCGGTAAAGATCTGCCGTTTTTATTCAGTGCTGCAACGAGCTTTGTTTTCCCTTCAATCTATGAAGGTTTCGGCTTGCCGGTTCTTGAAGCGATGGCATCAGGAACGCCCGTGATCTGCTCAAATGCAACATCACTTCCGGAAGTCGCTGGAGATGCAGCATTAATGCATGAACCTCAGGACGTTCATGCTTTGACAAATTACATCCATATGATGATTGAAAACGCTGATGAAAAGCGCCGTATGATTGATACGGGATTAGCGCGTGCCCGCGAATTTTCATGGTCACTGTGTGCCGATAAAACCATTGAAGCTTATGAGCAGGTCGCAAAATATATATGATTAAAGTTTTACACTGTTATAAAACTTATTACCCTGATACTTTCGGTGGCATTGAGCAGGTAATCTATCAGCTTTCCGAAGGTGGTATTAAGGAAGAAATTGAATCTGTTGTTTTTACCCATAGTCCGTATTTCGAAAACAAAAAACAATCACTGGATAATCATCATATTTATCGGGTAAAAACGCAGTGTGAGTTTGCCTCGACGCCATTTTCTTATTCAGCCATAAAAGAGTTCAGAGAACTGGCTCAGGATGCGGATATCATCCATTATCACTTCCCGTATCCCTTTATGGACTTTATGCATTTTGCCGCTGGCATCAAAAAGCCATCAGTAGTGAGTTATCATTCTGATATTGTTAAGCAGAAGGTGCTGTTAAGGCTCTATACGCCGTTGATGAACCGCTTTCTCTCCAGTGTAGACCGCATCGTTGCCGCGTCGCCAAACTATGTTGAAAGTAGCCCGGTCCTGCAGCAGTTCAAAGATAAAGTTGAAGTTATTCCTTACGGTCTTGATAAACAGTTTTATCAAAATAACGATCCTGCCGTTCTGCAAAAATGGCAGGTAAGATTTCCGGATGGCTTCTTTCTCTTTATTGGAACGTTTCGTTATTATAAAGGCCTGCATATCTTAATCGAGGCGGCAAAGAACAGCCATTATCCAATCGTTGTGGTTGGTGCAGGTCCCATCGAGGCTGAGCTGAAATCGCAGGCGCAGCAGTTAGGCGTGAACAATATTTATTTCCTGGGTGCGCTTGAAGACAGCGAAAAATCTGCCTTGCTACAGTTATGTACCTGCCTGGTTTTCCCGTCTCATTTACGTTCAGAAGCTTTCGGAATCTCTTTGCTGGAAGGTGCTCTTTATTCAAAACCACTAATCTCCAGCGAGATCGGAACGGGAACTACCTTTATCAATATTGATAGGGTCACAGGATTAGTCGTCCCCCCATCTGATCCCGCAGCATTACGACGGGCGATGGATGAAATCTGGCAGAACCCCGAGCTGGCAACGACCTATGGTGCTGCGGCGCTGGCACGCTTTGAAGCCCTTTTCACAGCAGATAGAATGATTCAAAGCTATACCAGGCTTTATAAATCCTTGTTAAGTGTGTGATTTATTTTCAGATAATTTCATCTGCGCGACCGCACCATTCATTACCTTTAATCCGCTATCCTGAGTTAACATACTGATCACTTACAAAGTGGTGTTACGGGTAACACCATGCGAGACCACAGACAGGAGTATGTAATGTCCAAGCAACAGATCGGCGTTGTAGGTATGGCAGTAATGGGCCGCAATTTGGCTCTTAACATTGAGAGCCGCGGTTACACTGTTTCTATCTTTAACCGTTCACGCGAAAAGACTGATGAAGTCATCGCCGAGAACCAGGGCAAGAAACTTGCTCCTTTTTACACCGTTGAAGAGTTTGTCGAATCGCTGGAAAAACCTCGTCGTATCCTGCTGATGGTTCAGGCGGGTGAAGCGACCGATAAGACTATCGCCTCCCTGACTCCACACCTGGATAAAGGCGACATCCTGATCGATGGCGGTAACACCTTCTATAAAGATACTATCCGTCGTAACAAAGAGCTTTCTGACCAGGGCTTCAACTTCATCGGTACCGGTGTCTCCGGTGGTGAAGAGGGCGCACTGAAAGGCCCATCTATCATGCCTGGCGGTCAGAAAGAAGCCTACGAACTGGTTGCACCGATTCTGGATAAAATTGCTGCACGTGCAGAAGATGGTGAAGCCTGTGTGGCTTACATCGGTCCGGACGGCGCGGGCCACTACGTGAAGATGGTTCACAACGGCATCGAGTATGGCGACATGCAGCTAATCGCTGAAGCCTATGCTCTGCTGAAAGGCGCGCTGGGTCTGAACAACGAAGAGCTGGCTGAGACCTTCACTGAGTGGAACAACGGCGAACTGAGCAGCTACCTGATCGACATCACCAAAGATATCTTCACCAAGAAAGACGAAGAAGGTAAATACCTGGTTGATGTGATTCTGGATGAAGCAGCGAACAAAGGTACCGGTAAATGGACCAGCCAGAGTTCACTGGATCTCGGCGAACCTCTGTCACTGATCACTGAATCTGTATTCGCTCGTTACCTCTCCTCGCTGAAAACCCAGCGTGTGGCAGCCTCTAAAGTACTGAGCGGTCCACAGGCGAAGGCCTTCACCGGTGACAAAGCGGAATTCATCGAGAAAGTTCGTCGCGCTCTGTATCTGGGTAAAATCGTCTCTTATGCTCAGGGCTTCTCACAGCTGCGTGCCGCGTCTGAAGAGAACAACTGGGATCTGCATTACGGTGAAATCGCGAAGATTTTCCGCGCCGGCTGCATCATCCGTGCCCAGTTCCTGCAGAAAATTACTGATGCATATGCAGAAGATGCAGGCATCGCTAACCTGTTGCTGGCACCGTACTTCAAAGATATCGCCGATCAGTATCAGCAGGCATTGCGTGATGTGGTTTCCTACGCGATTCAGAACGGTATCCCGACGCCAACCTTCTCTGCGGCGATCGCTTACTACGACAGCTACCGTTCAGAAGTGCTCCCTGCTAACCTGATTCAGGCGCAGCGTGACTACTTCGGTGCGCATACCTACAAGCGCATTGATAAAGACGGTGTGTTCCACACCGAGTGGTTAGATTAATTTCTGACATTATATTGTGATATAAAAAAAGCACATCTTAGGGTGTGCTTTCGTTTATTGAGGATTAGATTGATGGTTGGTATGGCTCGGACTATATGGCGATATAGAGGATTTATACTAGGGAATGTCAAAAGAGAGTTTCAGGTAAAGTATCAAAACTCTATTCTTGGTGCCGCCTGGAATGTTTTAAATCCACTCGCAATGATCACAGTTTATACAGTAATATTTTCCCAGGTGATGAAAGCCAAGCTGCCCGGTGTCTCCGATACTTTTGCCTACAGCATTTATCTGTGCGCAGGAATACTTACATGGGGGCTTTTCTCAGAAATAATCGCCAGGGGTCAGAATGTTTTTATTGAGCAAGCAAACTTAATAAAGAAAATTAGTTTTCCGAGAATATGCCTCCCTATAATCGTAATAATTAATGGGCTTTTGAATTTTCTGATTGTGTTTACGTTATTTACTGTTTTCTTAATTTTGACGAATGAATTCCCCGGGTTGGTTTTCCTGTCAATAGTCCCCTTAACCTTAGTCCTTGTGATTTTCGCGATTGGTCTTGGAGTCACATTAGGTGTAATGAACGTTTTTTTCCGAGACGTAGGGATGTTATTTTCGATTATATTGCAGTTTTGGTTTTGGCTGACGCCCATAGTTTACTCTCCTGCAATTCTGCCAGCACAATTTCAAAATATTATTAAGTTCAACCCAATGCTGGGGATTATTACCTCTTTTCAGAGAGTGTTAGTTCAGCATCAATGGCCACATTGGCCTGACATGATTTACCCTTTGGCTCTCGGTTTAGTGCTCTGTGTACTTGGTATGAGGCTTTTTGTTAAACATTCGGGCGACATGGTGGATGAATTATAATGTCTCGATTAGTAATTGAAAATTTAAGTAAGGCTTATAAACGATACAACAGCAAGCTTGGCAGATTAATTGAATGGATGATTCCGTTCTCGGGTCCAAGACACAGTGTAAAATGGATTATTCAGGATATTAATTTTACAGTTGAACCCGGAGAATCACTGGGAATAATCGGCGTAAATGGTGCTGGTAAAAGTACCTTGTTGAAAATGATTACCGGCACGACAAAACCAACCACGGGCTCAGTAAAAATAAACGGTCGTGTGGCCGCCATGCTCGAACTGGGGATGGGCTTTCATCCGGAATTTACAGGCAGACAAAATGCTTATATGGCTGGTCAGCTATTAGGCATTACTGTTGAGGAAATATCAAGGTTGATGCCTGAGATTGAAGAGTTTGCTGAGATTGGTCCCTATATTGATCAGCCAGTCAGGGTCTATTCGAGCGGGATGCAGGTCAGACTGGCATTTAGCGTGGCGACTATTATCAGGCCTGATTTGCTTATCATTGATGAAGCTTTGTCAGTTGGTGATATTTACTTTCAGCAAAAATGTATCGAAAGAATAGAAAAATTTAAAAATCAGGGCACCAGTATTCTGTTTGTCACTCATGACTTTTCTGCACTGCATAAAATCTGTGATAAAGCGGTACTACTCGCTTCTGGCCGGTGCCAGTATATTGGTAAAACAGTAGAAGTTGTTGAAAGATATTATGGATATTTAAATAATAGTAAAGCAGTGGTAAAAGAAGAGAGCCATATACAGCAACGGTTCGTTAAAATAAACAAATTCGTAAAAGATGTTAAAATACTGAATGATTCAAATGAGCCAGTCAATTGCATGGAAGTTGGAAAAAACTATTCATTTGAAATCTCCTGTTCAGGTTTAAGTGAGTATTCCGACCCACATGTTGGTTTTCGCATGCAGGACAGGTTAGGGCAAGTACTGTACGAGACAAATACGTACTGTCAAAAAAGTGATCTGGAAAATAAGAAGTTCGATCGTATACTATTTTCATTTAAAAATAACCTTACGCCTGGTGAATATACGTTAGCAATGGGAATTGAATCAGGCGGGCATGGAGATGGACTTTTTGATACAGTAATATCATTAACCGAAAGGATAATCTCATTTCAGGTAATCGATAACCCAGAAATAAACAAATGGGCTGGGATTTTTAATATTGAACCAACAATTTCTGTTAATTAAGGATAGATTATGATTTATTATGATATTACTGACATTATTAATCACTCAAAATTTTCTACTAAGGTGAGCGGTATTCAGCGCGTAGTTCTTGAAGGCCTGCGTGGTCTGGATGGGGATTATACAATATTTTTCATGAGTCCCATTACAGGAAGAACATATAAAGTAAGCGGATTAGAAAACATAAAAATTAATGATCTCACACCGTTTGTAAACCTGTGGATCTACGCTGATATTTATATTTCAAAAAGTAGTGGTAACCTTGATAAATACTTTGAGAAATTACGCACGCTTGGTAGAAAAAAGAAAGCAGTTAGTGATTCTTATTTCATTTTTTCTAAAATACCTAGCGTTAAAAAAATTAGCCATGCTGCGGTTATTAAATACTTAAGAAACAGAATAAGCTTATATCCGGGTTTATCCATTTCTGAAATAGAAAACTTTACCGATGGTGCATCGGTTGCTCTGTTTGGAGGTGTCTGGAATTTTCAGGATAAATATCAGACGCTCATGGAAACAAAATGGCACGGAGTACGTAAAGTCTTTATGGTTTACGACATGATTCCAATTGTCTCACCTTACGTTCCTGACGAGCTTAAGGCAATGTTCAAGAAATATATTCCTTTTGTCCTTGAGCATGCTGACAAGATCATTGTTAACTCTAACAGTTGTAAAATGGACCTGGTTACCTACTGTTCAGGCCATGGCATTACGGCTCCGGATATTGATGTCGTACATTTATCTCATAAATTACCTCTGGCTTCCGCTAAAGTAAAAACAGATCCCGATTTTGAATATCCTTTGCGCGTCAGAAAACTACAGAATGAACAATATGCTTTTTGTGTAGGTTCTATTGAATCACGAAAAAACCACGTAAATCTTATTCTTACCTGGATTAAGTTCTTCAACAGTCCGGAGTATGCAAACCAGAAGTTGGTAATTGCTGGTAAATGGTTATGGGATACTGAAGAGTTAGCTAAACAGCTCACCTATTCTGGCCATGTCTATGGCAGTGTTATCGTTTTGCATGACGCCTCGGATGCTGAGATCGCCGAACTGTATAAGAATTGCCGATTCACTGTATTCCCTTCACATTATGAGGGTTGGGGCCTGCCACTAGGTGAATCGCTGTCACTTGGCAAACCTTGCCTGCACTTTGATACCTCTTCTCTTAAAGAAGCTGGATATGGTATGACTGTTGCTGTTGAATATCCGAATTATAAAGAATATTACAATGAATTTAAAAAACTTATGATTGATGATGAATATTATCAGCAGAGATTAAATATCATTGAAGAGAATAAACATAAGTTAAGAAGCTGGCAGGATTTCTCATTGGACATTAAACATGTTTTTAGCGATGAGGAAAAAATTCAGTGATCGATAAATATAACGCAATATGGCTGGGGCCTGACGCCCCTGCTGATTATGTGAATGTCAGTCTCGATTTCATTAATACCCCAGATACACGTTTGTCATCTGAACATTATCATAAATACAAAGTAATAAATTTCACAGAAGCTTGTATTTCAGATTTTCCTAAATGGCCTTTTATTCTTGATGAGTTATTTAAACTGAGCGACAGTGAGTCTGAGTTCGTAATAAAGTTTAATACGCTATCGAGCACTTTTTCGGTACCAAAGTTCTATAAACAAATTCATCATCTTTCTAATGGTACTGTTGAGCTGCTTTCTCTTGAAAACAGTGATGTTGCAGGCATTTACATACTCAACTTCAAAGCATCAAGGAGAGCCTATTCCAGTAATCGTTCCTGGAGTTTTGGCATTGTCTGGGATGGTAAAAATGAAAATCACCTTGAATCCTATGTGCGAAGTGTTGAAAAACAGATAAAATATAATTCAGAAATCGAGCTAATTATATGCGGACCTGCACCTTCTTTCGAGATCAATTTCGATCACTGCGTAATCAGCAGTGATGAACATACCGAGAAATATGCGAATATTTCCAGAAAGAAAAATAAGATTATCAAGAAAGCTAAATACGAAAACATCTGTATTGCTCATAACAGATATCAGCTTGATGATAATTTCATTAAGAGCTTTGATAGAATCAAGCATGACTTTGACGTCTGCGTTGTTAAACAGGTTCTTAGTGAAACAGGTGAACGAGTTCCTGATTGGGTGTCGCAAGCATCGGATCAAAAATTAACAGCTAACTATTTGTTATCTTATGGTGATTACTCTCCTTATATGTATGTTCCGGGAGGTCTGGTTATAGCCAAAAGGGATATTTTGCTTGAGAATCTATTTAATGACCTTGGTACCTGGAATATGGCTGAGGACGTGGAGTTATCTCAAAGACTCATGGCAAAGGATTATGTACCTCGTCTTAATAGCAGATGCATAACAAAAGTTCTGCAACTTAGAAAGGAAATAATTGCAGATTTCATCACTCCGGATATAACCAATTTTTATCGTAATATAGATCAGTTCTCGTCTGGAACAACTAATCATTATAACCATAAGAGTTTTATTTACCGAAATCTGCTGCAATTGTATCGAGATCCAGTTGCTTTTTTAAGAAAAATCAAACGGAAGTTAAAGGGTTAGTATAATGAAGCAAAATGATATTATCATCGATGTTGGTGCAAACTTTGGTGGTTTCTCCTTAGAAATAGCTGAAAGAAATCCAACTTATAATGTCTATGCTATTGAAGCTGAACCAAATTTAGCTGCGCAGTTAAATGAAAATGCTACGAACAATGGTTTAGAAAATCACAAAGTTATTAATTGTGCGGTAAATGAAGAAGAAGGGGATTTTCAGTTTTATGTCTCCGAACTGGGTGACCATGGGACCTCCAGTTTGCTCCCTTTTTCTCAGGATAATATAACGCATGATGAATACTGGAAAGATCGGAATGACCTGCATCATTCAAAAAGTGTTGTAGTCCACGCAAAGCCACTTGAAAAAATTCTTGATGAAATTAGTTTTAATAACGTCGCTTTCATAAAAATTGATGTCCAGGGACTTGATCTTGCAGTATTAAAATCATCGGGGTCTTATTTGAACCGAATTCAGGCGGGTATGTTAGAAGTACCCTCTGTACTTTCAAAGTCACTGTATGATAATACCAGTGAAGACTTAATGTCCGCTTTAGAGTTCCTGAAAGAGAGTGGTTTCAGTGTTTATGCGGTAAAACCCAACGACCCAGCTGCAAACGAGTTCAACGTCTTTTTTGTAAAAAATGGTCTGGATTATAAAGAGATTGAGGAAAAGTTAAATCTGCTGAATTTCCATTTCTATGACGGCAAGCACTTTTGGCATGCCCCATCTCATAAACTGGAAAACCCTGAACAACATATTCTAAACTTAAATGAAGTCGTCTCTTCGTTATCACAAGAAGTTGAGTCGTTGAAACTAAAAGTGGACTCTGTGATTACTGAGAAGGAAGAATTAAAACGAGCTTTAGACGTAATTGAAACTAATAAAGCTGTGCGATTCTTAAAGTTGCTCAAATTAATCAAGTGAGAATGATATGCTTAACATTGTAATTCCTATGGCTGGTGCTGGAAGTCGTTTTGCTAAAGCTGGTTACTCAGATCCAAAGCCATTGATAAAAGTACATGGCGTACCAATGGTCAATATTGTTATTAACAATCTGAAGCCAAAGCAGCCTCATAAGTTTATTTTTATTATTCAAAAAGAACATGAGCAACGCTATCAGCTTTCTGCACTTTTGAAAAGTTGGGAGCCTACTTGTGAAATAGTTACCACAGATGGACTCACTGAAGGTGCTGCCTGTACGGTGTTATTAGCGAAAGATCATATCAATTCAGATGACCCGCTAATGATTGCCAATAGCGATCAATATGTTGACTGCTCAATTGATGACTATCTCAACTCTATGACAGCTCATAACTATGACGGGTTGATCATGACTATGAAAGCTGACGACGCAAAGTGGTCTTTTGTAGGATTTGACGCTAGTGGTAAGGTAAATAAAGTTGTTGAGAAAGAAGTTATTTCTGATGAAGCTACCGTTGGAATTTACAACTTTAAAAAAGGTTGTGAGTTCGTTAAATCCGCTGAAGAAATGATTAATAAAAACGAGCGTGTAAATAACGAGTTTTATGTTGCGCCAGTTTATAACTATTTGATTGAGAGTGGTTCGACTATAGGCGTATTTAATGTTGGCTCTGAAGCAGATGGCATGTATGGTCTGGGTATTCCAGCCGATTTAGATCTTTTTAAATCACTGGAATTGTCTAAGAAAGCAACTGCGGGGATTTAAAATGGAGATTATTAGCCATCGTGGGTACTGGAAATCTGCTAGCGAAAAAAATATTCTGCAAGCCTTCAATCGTTCTTTTGAACTTGGTTTAGGCACTGAAACTGATGTGAGAGATTTTAATGGTCAGTTGGTGATATCACATGATATTCCCACTGGCAATGAAATGACTGTTGCAGATTTCTTTCAGTTAGTAGGTGATAAAGATTTTTCGCTCGCCCTTAATATTAAATCAGACGGGTTAACTGATAAGTTAAGCCAGCTTATTGAAAAGTTTAATATTCGAAATGCATTTGTTTTTGATATGTCAGTTCCCGACCAGATAGCTTACGCCAAAAATGGCAAAATCCCATTCTTTTCCCGCGCTAGTGAATATGAACCGGTTATTTCATTATATGATTCATGTCACGGTGTATGGCTGGATGCATTTAAATCTGTCTGGTATGATGAAAAGTACATTAAAGACATATTAAATGATGGTAAGAAAGTTTGCATCGTCAGTCCTGAGTTACATAAACGAGATAATTATAAAGATCTCTGGAATATGCTCTTAGTTTCAGGTCTTAATGTTTGCGATAAAGTCATTCTTTGCACGGATTTTCCAGAAGAAGCTATTGCTTTTTTTAAGGAGTCAAAATGATTAAGGCTGTTATTTTCGACATGGATGGTGTATTGATTGAAGCCAAAGAATGGCATTACGAAGCTCTCAATAAAGCGTTAAATCTCTTTGGGTACAACATCAACCGATATGATCACTTAACTAAATTTGATGGATTGCCCACTAAAGATAAGTTAAATATTCTTTCTGCCGAGTATTCCCTACCGCGCGAATTACATGCTTTCATTAATGAGATGAAGCAGCATTACACAATGGAAATCGTGCACACTAAGTGTAAGCCTCTTTTTATTCATGAATATGCTTTATCACGATTGAAGTCTGAAGGGCTCCTCTTAGCTGTTGCATCAAACTCCATAAAAAATACCGTCACAACGATGATGGAAAAGGCTTCACTGAGTCAGTATCTGGAAGTTATGCTTTCTAATGAAGATGTAAAAAAAGGGAAGCCTGACCCGGAGATCTACACGAAAGCAATTGGTCTGTTAGGTTTGAAACCCGAAGAGTGTGTTGTCGTCGAAGATAATGAGAACGGTATCAAATCTGCTACTGCAGCAGGCGCAAATGTGCTGGTTGTACATGATGTCAGCGATGTCACTTATCGCAACATTAAGGCTTATATCGACTCTGTTAGTGGAGAATTAAAGTGAATGTAATTGTACTCGCTGCTGGAGAAAGCTACACAGACAGTGCAGACAAAGGTTATCCACTTTGTCTTACTGAGTTTAATGGTGTTCCGCTGCTACAGAAGATTTCTGAAAAACTCGCATTTAACTCTGGCAAAACTGTTTTCCTCTTTCAGGATAAACATATTAAAAAGCATCATTTAAACAATATCGTTCAGCTTCTGAGTAATGGAAATTTCGAATCTTTCCCTGTGCCTGAAAATACTGCAGGAGCTGCATGCACCGCACTATTGGGCGTGGTCGGGTTAGAGCAGGAAGAACCTTTGTTAATTGTTAGTGCTAATCAGTATTTAGATATCGACTATCAGGAATTTACAACTGAGATGAAATCTAAAAATTATGATGCTGGCACTGTGATTTTTGATTCCGTTCATCCAAGATATTCGTATGTACTGCTGGATGATCAGAAATGCGTTGTTGAAGCTTCTGAAAAAAATCCAATCAGCCGAAATGCTACTGCAGGGGTTTACTGGTTCAGTAAAACCCGTGACTTTTCAAACTCAGTAATGAATATGATTCGTAAAGATGCACGCGTAAATGAGCATTTTTACATCTGCCCTTCATTTAATGAACTTATCCTTTTAGGAAAAACAATAGGTGTTAAAGAGATTGATAAAAGTTTTTATCATCCTCTGAAAACTCAAACCCAATTTGATTCTAATAAGGGTGACCTGTGAAAAGCTTTGAACTGGATAAAATGACTGCAGGCTGGTTTGTTGGTGGTTTCCAGCCTTCTGCTTTTTCAAGTGATGCCTGTGAAGTGGCAGTTAAAAGATACCAAAAAGGCTCTTTTGAAAAAGAACATTATCATAAAATTGCCACAGAAATAACTTGCATTGTAGAAGGTGAAGTTATTATGTGTGGAAAAAAATGGACTACCGGTGACATAATTGTGCTGGAACCCGGAGAAATTACTTCATTTGAGGCTTTAACGGATGCAATTACTACGGTTGTAAAATTGCCTGGTGCTTTGAATGATAAGTACGTAGTGTGAAAAAAAAAGGTGGTGTATATTTACACCACCTTGGCTTTTATAGACTGGTTTTATTGTGACAGGTTACGTGCCTGGAATGTCACTGTTCATTCCTTATGTATCTTGTGCATATTGCAAACAGCCTTAATTACCCTACCAGCAAATCCCCGCTCCGAATCTCTCGCTCACCTGCCAGCCTCACAACCAGCATGCCTGCCGTCGCAAACTTAGCCCAGTGTCTCGCATAGAGAATACCGCCATGTTCCGTCACCAGCGGCGTAATCTGGTCAGTTATCGGGTCAACAATCTCCGCCACCACTTCTCCCGGCCGAATCTTTGCGCCCAGCGGTTTACGATGCAGGATCAGTCCGGATACCGGCGAATGAATATATTCACAGCCCGCTAACGGCGTAGGTGGATTTTTCAGGGCAGGGGAGGCCGCCGCCGATCCTTCGCTGTGACGCTCTTTGATGACGCCAGCTTCTCCAGGTGCTTCAGCGATATCTGGCACGTTTAAACCAATCGGGCCGTCATTGATAGCCACGATATCGTCACCGCCCGCGCTCGCCGGGACCAGTTCGTCGCCACCAATCACGGGCGCCGCCACTTCCACGGAAATCGCAGGCTCGCTGTAGCCGATATAACCCCCTTCCTGCAGCGCCGAAATAATCGCCTCCGCATCTTTCTCCGCCTGTTCAGGCGACACATCACGTACACCGCGCAACTCCAGCGTCACCGGCAGCAATCCCCGTGGCATCGGATAATCTTTGCCAAACCGTTCCGCCAGCGTCAGCCAGGGTTCGCAACAGGCTTCATCAAACGGTTCACCGCCAGAGATCTGCGCCAGCAGCTGCACCTCGCTGCCTAACCAGCGCGCCAGTGGCTCAATGTCCGGCCAGGCGTGCGGCGTGGTGTACAGGTGTGGCACGGCTTCCCAGTCACAGTGCAGATCAATCATCAGATCGGCCTGGCTGGCCATCCGCATCAGCGTGTGGCGTTGCGCATCCAGCTCGGTTTTTGGCACGGTATCACGATAGTGACGATCAATCGCCTCGCGGATCAGGCTTTTATTCTGCGTTTCACTCTGGGTCAGACTCTCAGCCAGCCCGGCCGCCAGGGTTGCGCCCAGTGACGGGAAACGGCGGTTGAAGTCCTGGCCAGAGAGCGTATGGAATCGGCCCAGATGGGTACCATGCCAGTGCTGTCCCAGCGCCAGGGGATTAGCAACCGGCACCAGGGTAAAGGCGGCTTTAAGTTGACCGGCGGACTCCAGCGCCTGTAGTCGCTGCTTTAAAAACCACGCCACCGCCATACCGGGCAGTTCGTCGCCATGCAGCGCAGCCTGAATGTAGACCTGACGCTCGTTGTCTTCCGCGAAATGGAAACTGATGATTTCACGCTGGGTGCCTAAAGAGGCGCTTAACAGTGGATGATGTTGTTGATGCATACCGTGTTAATGTCCTTTAATCGGCAAAGGACGACAGCGCGCCGTCCCGAAATAGTTAGAGTATAGTGCCGGATCGCGGTGAGGATGAAAAAGGGCGACCGCGAGGTTAAGGCTGGATAGAGATATCCGTGGCGAAGTAGCGCTTCTGAATCTGGTCAAAGGTGCCATTCTTTTTGATTTCGACGAAGGCGTTATCCAGTGCGGTTTTCAGCTCGGTATCGCCTTTACGCAGGCCAATCGCCGTGCCGGGGCCGATGATCGGATCCTGTATAATCGGGCCAGCCAGTTCAAAATCTTTGCCCTGCGGATGCTTCAGGAAGCCGATGGCAGCCTGTGCCGCATCAGTGAATACCGCATCCAGTCGGCCTGAAACCAGATCGCTTTCAACCTGTGCCTGATCGCCATAAGGCACCACGGTCACACCGTGAGGCTGCCATTTCGCCAGCGCATAGCGCTCCTGAACCGTTCCCTGTTCTACGCCGACCGTTTTTCCTTTCAGGGATTCAACGTCAGGCAGTATGCCAGCACCTTTACGGGCAATCAGCTGAGTGTGGGTATCATAGAGCGGCGCGGTGAAATCAATCTGCTTCAGGCGCTCTTCGGTAATGCCCATGTCGGACAGAATGGCATCAAATTTACGCGCTTTAAGGGCCGGGATCATGCCGTCAAACTGGCTTTCAACCCAGACACATTTTGCCTGCATCTGAGTACAAAGCGCATTGCCCAGATCAATATCAAAGCCGACCAGCTTGCCCTGTGGCGTTTTCGATTCGAAGGGCGGATAGGTCGGATCGACCGCGAAACGCACCTGTTCGATTTTTGCCTGCGCGCCAAAAGCGCAGCCTGCCATAACCGCCACAGCCAGCGTCTGACGCAGGCGTTGAGTAAAAATGTTCATGATTTTGCTCTTATTCTGTCGTGATGAGTGATTATGCAGAGTATCGCCGGGCTGCCGGGATGGCAATTACTGCGTAATCTTCACCACGTCAGCCGCGCATAACGCGCGATAATCTTCGGTATTCAGGATCACTGAGCATTCCAGCAGACCGGCGTTAAACGCGATCTCCGGATAACGTTCAAACAGCGCGGGGTCAACAATCAGTCTGAGGTCGGGATGAAAGCTGAACGGTGGTATCGCCCCGAATACGCAGCCGGTCAGCTGATCGGTTTCCGCCGGACTGGCGAGTGAGGCGCGTCTTCCTCCGACCGCGGCCGCGACTTTGCCCAGATCGGCCTGATGATCGGCAGGTAAAACCGCCAGTACATGCTGTTTAACGCCGTTGCCTTTCACATGACAGACCAGCGCTTTAGCACCCTGGCCGATTTTGGTGCCGCGTATCGCCGCGACCGCTTCACATTTACCGGTC
This sequence comes from Pantoea sp. OVA07A, assembly GCF_019969975.1. NCBI lineage: Bacteria > Pseudomonadati > Pseudomonadota > Gammaproteobacteria > Enterobacterales > Erwiniaceae > Pantoea > Pantoea sp. OVA07A. Next base: position 107,408 of record NZ_JAHXYM010000001.1, read on the forward strand.
GCCTCATGCTCCATCAGGCGATAGCGTGCCTGGTGCTGGTCGAGCAGGGCGATTAATTTCTCATGGGTGGTCACGGTTCTCTCCCTGAGGTTTGAGTTGCCGTCATTGTGCCGGATGGACGTGAGGAATGAGCAGAAGACTGCTCAGAATCCGCATAAAAAACGAAATTCTGAGCAGCATATTGCACAGTTACTTATGGCGGTCGCGCAGGTTGTTGATCACGGCGCGGAAGTCGAGATCCTGATCCTGCAACAGCACCATCAGGTGATAGACCAGGTCAGAAGCTTCGTTGGTGAGTTCATCCCGATCGTTGACCGTGGCGGCCAGTGCGGTTTCAACGCCTTCTTCACCCACTTTCTGCGCGATGCGTTTGGTGCCGCTGGCGTAGAGTCGTGCGGTGTAGGAGCTTTCAGGATCGGCGGTTTTACGCGAGGCCAGCAACTGCTCAAGCTGATAGAGGAACGTCCACTCAGGGACCGCCGGTGAGAAGCAGCTGGTGGTGCCCAGATGGCAGGTCGGGCCAATAGGATCCGCCAGCACTAACAGGGTGTCATTGTCGCAGTCAGGCGTGATGCTCACGACCTGCAAAAAGTTGCCGGAGGTTTCGCCTTTGGTCCACAAGCGATTTTTGGTGCGGGAGAAAAAGGTGACCTTGCTTTCTGCCAGTGTTTTCTCCAGCGCGGCCGGGTTCATGTAGCCATGCATCAGTACTTCGCCTGAGACGAAGTGCTGGACAATGACCGGCATCATGCCCTGTGTTTTATCCCAGTCGAGAAGGGCCTGTTGTTGTTCAGTTAGCACGCGCGAATCTCCACTCCGTTGTCGATCAGAAAGCTCTTCAGCTCACCAATATTAATAATCTGCTTATGGAATACCGAGGCGGCTAAAGCACCATCCACGTTAGCTTCGGTAAACGCATCCAGGAAGTGCTGCATGGTGCCTGCGCCGCCAGAGGCGATGAGGGGCACGTTGCAGACTTCACGCATTTTCTTCAGCTGCACCAGGTCATAGCCGTTACGCACGCCATCCTGATTCATCATGTTCAGCACGATCTCGCCTGCGCCCAGCTTCTGCACTTCCTGCACCCACTCCAGCGTTTCCCACTGTGTCACGCGGGTGCGCGCTTCGTCGCCGGTATACTGATTCACCTGATATTTACCGCTGGCTTCATCAAACCAGGTATCGATCCCGACCACAATACACTGCACGCCAAAACGGTCCGCGAGGCGGGTAATGAGCGTGGGATCGGCCAGCGCCGGCGAGTTAATCGAAATCTTATCTGCGCCAAACTCCAGAATGCGCGCTGCGTCTTCCGGGGTTTTAATGCCGCCCGCGACGCAGAACGGGATATCGATTACTTCCGCAACCCGCGAGACCCAGCTTTTGTCGACGACCCGGCCATCGGATGAGGCGGTGATATCATAGAACACCAGCTCGTCGGCACCTTCGGCAGCATAGCGCTGCGCCAGCGGCACGATGTCGCCGATGATTTCGTGATTGCGAAACTGTACGCCTTTGACCACCTGGCCGTCACGTACGTCCAGGCAGGGAATTATCCGTTTTGCCAGCATGCGATCGCCTCCGAAACAGTGAATTTATCTTCCAGCAGCGCACGTCCGACAATCACGCCCTGAACGCCGCTGCCGCGCAGGGCGGCGATATCATTGAGGTCGCCAATGCCACCCGAGGACTGGAAAGCAATCGTCGGAAAGCGCGCCGTCACTTCCTGATAGAGCGCAACATTGGAGCCGCTCAGGGTGCCGTCGCGAGAAATGTCGGTGCACAGCACGTGCTTCAGGCCCACCTGCTGAAAGTCGGTAATCACCTCTTCCAGCGTGACACCCGCCGCTTCCTGCCAGCCACTGATTGCCACTTCTTTGCGGTTACTGGCATCAATGCGCACATCTAACGCAAGCACAATCGCCTCTGCGCCAAATTCCGCAAACCACCGTTTTACCTCTTCAGGCTGTTTCACCGCCGTGGAACCAACCACCACACGACTCGCTCCGGCTTCAAGCAGCGCATGAACATCGTCACGGCTGCGAATGCCGCCACCGACCTGCACCGTCACATCAACGCCATCCAGCAGGGTTTTCAATAGCGCGATCTGGCGTTTCGCCGGATCTTTCGCGCCGGTTAAATCCACCAGATGCAGCACGGTCGCGCCCTGGCGAACGTAATCCTGCAGACGTGGCAGCGGATCGCTGCCGTAATCGCGCTGCTGTCCATAATCGCCCTGATGCAGACGAACCACTTTGCCGTCAATTAAATCTAACGCGGGGATAATCATTACATCTCCAGGAAGTTTTTCAGCAGCTGCGCGCCCGCTTTGCCCGAGCGTTCCGGGTGGAACTGGACGCCAAAGAAGTTATCTTTCTGCACCGCGGCGGTGAAAGCTTCACCGTAGTGACACTGTGCGATGGTGCTGGCGTTGACCGGCATGGCATAGCTGTGGACGAAGTAGAAATAGCAGCCTTCGTCGATGCCACGGAACAGATGATTGCCCGCCTGCGCGGTAATCTGGTTCCAGCCCATGTGTGGCAGCGGCAGGCCGTGCGTGTCCATTAACGACACCGGCTCATCGATAATCCCCAGCGTCGGCACGCCGCCGTTTTCATCGCTGCCTCGACCCAGCAGCTGCATACCCAGGCAGATCCCCAGCACCGGCTGGGTACAGGCTTTGACCAGATCGATCAGGTCACGCTCTTCCAGCTGATTCATTGCCGCCTGCGCGGTGCCTACGCCGGGCAGAAACAGTTTATCGGCACGCAGCACCACATCGGGGTCGCGGCTTACTTCCGGGGTGTAGCCCAGACGTTCAATCGCCCATTTCACCGACGACAGGTTGGCGCAACCGGTATCCATGATCACCACGTTCATCACAGCACTCCCTTCGAGCTTGGCAGCGTATTGCCCTCAACGCGGATCGCCTGACGCAGCGTACGGCCAAAGGCTTTAAACAGGCTCTCGACGCGGTGATGGTCATTCTTGCCTTTGGTTTTAAGATGCAGGGTGCTCATCATGGCGTAGGAGAGCGAGCTGAAGAAGTGCTCGACCATCTCGGTGCTGAGGTCGCCCACGCGCTGATAGTTGAACTCCGCTTTGAACTCGATGTGCGGACGGCCGGAGATATCCAGCGCGCAGCGCGCCAGACATTCATCCATCGGCAGCACAAAGCCGAAACGGCCAATGCCTCGCTTGTCGCCCAGCGCCTTCAGCAGCGCTTCGCCCAGTGCCAGACCGGTATCTTCCACCGTGTGGTGATCGTCAATATAGAGATCGCCTTTCACTTCGATGTTCATGCGGAACCCGCCGTGTACGGCGATCTGGTCCAGCATGTGGTCGAAGAAACCCACGCCGGTATTAATCTTGCTGCCGCCTTCGCGATCCAGCCACAGTTCTACCCGCACCTGTGTCTCTTTGGTGTTGCGCTGCACCAGCGCATGGCGGTCACGCTGGGTCAGACGCTGCTGGATAGTCTGCCAGTTCTGGCCGTCAGCACCGTAGCGGATAGGCTGGATGCCCATGTTCTCTGCCAGCTGGACATCGGTCAGGCGATCGCCAATCACGTAGCTGTTGGCGGTATCCAGCGCGCCTTCGGCCAGCCAGGCTTCCACCATTCGGGTTTTCGGCTTGCGACAGTCGCAGTGATCGTCCGGCATGTGCGGGCAGATCAGCACATCGTCAAACGCAATGCCCTGCGAGGTCAGGATCTGCATCATCAGATTGTGCGGGCCATCGAAATCGGCCTGCGGGAAACCCGGGGTGCCAAGACCATCCTGGTTAGTGATCATGACCAGGCGATAACCGGCGGCCTGCAGTGCCAGCAGCGCCGGGATAACATCTGGCTCAAACGCCAGCTTATCCATGCGGTCCACCTGATAATCTTCAGGCGGCTCAGAGATTAACGTACCGTCGCGGTCAATAAAAAGGGTCTTCTGGCTCATGCTTGCTCCACAGAAAAGGCTTGCAGCGCGGCGATCACTCGTTCGCACTCTTCACGCGTGCCGATGGAGATGCGCAGGCATCCCGACAGGCCCGGATTTTTGTTCTGATCACGCAGGATAATGCCCTGATCCCATAAGGTTTTGAAGACTTTTGGTGAATCGGTAAAGCGCGCCAGCACATAGTTGGTTTCACTGGAGAAAACCTGCTCAACGCAGGCCAGCTGAGCCAGTTCAGCCTGCAGCCAGCTACGATTCTCATTCAGCTGTGCCACATGTTCACGCATCAGCGCAATTCCCTGGTCGCTCAGCGCCTGACCGGCGACATCGGCCACCGGTGTCGCCAGCGGGTAGGGTGCGATCACCTTCATCAGCAGGTCGATGACCGGCTTATTCGCCAGCGCAAAGCCGCAACGCAGGCCAGCCAGCGCAAAGGCTTTAGAAAGCGTACGCAGGATCACCAGATGCGGATAATCCTTCAGCCAGCCAGTCAGGGTCGCCTGCGGGCAGAACTCAATATAGGCTTCATCTGCGACTACCAGCGCTTTACCGGCGGTCATCGCCAGCAGCTGACGGATGTCGTCCTGATTGATCAGGTTGCCGGTCGGGTTGTTCGGGCTGCAGAGGTAAACCACTTTGACGCCATCCAGTTGCTCTGCAATGGCAGGCAGGTTCAACTGCCAGTCGGTCAGGGCCGGAACGGTACGGTATTCAATGCCGATGGTTTCGGCGCTGACGCTGTACATGCCATAGGTCGGTGGACAGAACAGAATCGCATCCTGACCCGGCTCACAGAAGGCACGCATGATCAGTTCGATGGCTTCATCCGCGCCACGGCTCACCAGCACCTGCTCCGGCGTTAAGCCTGCATAAGCAGCGTAGCGCTCAATCACCACTTTAGGCTGACACTCCGGATAGCGGTTCAGCGTCTGCTGCGACAGCTCAAACGGCACCGGCAGCGGAAACTCGTTGGCATTGAGCCAGACATCTCCGTTGCCACCCAGACGACGCGCCGACATATAGGGCGTCAGGGCGCGCACATTGGCGCGCGCCAGCTGCTCAATATCCTGACTCATGCTTGCTCCTTCAGTGCGGCAACGCGCAGGGTGACGGCATTCTTATGGGCATCCAGCTGCTCGGCGGCGGCCAGGGTTTCAATGGTGGCGGCCAGGTTCAGGAAGCCCTGCGGCGTCAGCTCCTGCACCGTCATGCGTTTCTGGAAATCGGCCAGGCCCAGGCTGGAACAGGTCGAGGTGTAACCGTAGGTCGGCAACACGTGATTGGTGCCAGAGGCGTAATCGCCCGCGGACTCCGGCGACCAGTCGCCTAAAAATACCGAACCGGCGCTGGTAATCGACTCCACCAGATCGCGCGGCTGGCGGGTCTGCAGAATCAGGTGCTCCGGGCCGTAAAGATTAGAGATCGCGACACACTGCTCAAGGTCACGCGCCACAATCAGGCGGCTGCTTTCCAGCGCCTGACGCGCTGTGGCAGCCCGCGGCAACTGCGCCAGCTGCTGCTCAACCGCGACCGCGACCGCCTCGGCCAGTTTTAATGAAGGCGTCAGCAGAATCACCTGCGAGTCAGGACCATGCTCTGCCTGTGAGAGCAAATCAGACGCGACAAACGCGGGCGTGGCGCCTTCATCCGCAATCACCAGCACTTCAGAAGGACCCGCCGGCATATCAATCGCCGCGCCATCGAGTCGCTGACTTACCTGACGTTTCGCTTCTGTCACCCAGGCGTTGCCCGGGCCAAAAATCTTATCCACGCGCGGCACGGTTTCGGTGCCGAAGGCCATCGCGGCAATGGCCTGCGCGCCGCCCACCTGGAACACCTCTTCTACGCCGCACAACTGGGCGGCATAAAGGATCTCATCGGCAATCGGCGGCGGCGAACAGAGCACGACGCGACCACAGCCAGCGATACGGGCCGGGGTCGCCAGCATCAGCACGGTGGAGAAGAGCGGGGCGGAACCACCAGGAATATAGAGTCCGACCGATTTTACCGGACGGGTAATCTGCTGGCAGCGTACGCCTGGCTGGGTTTCCACATCCACCGGCGGCAGGATCTGCGCGTTGTGGAAGGTTTCGATATTGCCCACCGCGACAGCCATCGCCTGCTTCAGCTCGTCACTCAGACGTAAGCTGGCTTCTGCGATTTGCTGCGCGGTAACACGCAGGTTATCCACCTGCGCTTTGTCGAAGCGGGCGCTGAATTCGCGCAGGGCGTCATCACCATTCAGCTTTACCTGCTCCAGCACATCGCGCACCGTCAGCGTCACGTTTTCAGAGGCGGCGATAGCAGGACGTAACAGCAGCGCCTGCTGCTGTTCGGGGGTGCACTGCTGCCACTCAATCGGGGTAGAAAAAGCCATGGCTTACTCCATCATCTTCTCAATAGGCAGCACCAGAATCGAACTGGCACCCAGCGCTTTCAGTTTTTCCATGGTTTCCCAGAACAGGGTTTCGCTGCTGACCATGTGCATCGCCACGCGGCTGACATCGCCTGCCAGCGGCAGCACGGTCGGGCGCTCTGCGCCAGGCAGCAGGCTGATCACTTCTTCCAGGCGCTCACTTGGCGCGTGCAGCATGATGTACTTCGATTCACGCGCTTTAATCACGCCCTGAATACGGGTCATCATCTTGTCGATCAGCTCCTGCTTGGCGGCAGGCATCTCGCCGTCACGCTGGATCAGCACCGCTTTTGAACGATAGATCACTTCAACTTCGCGCAGGCCATTGGCTTCCAGCGTAGCACCGGTAGAGACCAGGTCGCAGATGGCATCAGCCAGACCGGCACGGGTCGCCACTTCTACGGAACCGTTCAGTAAACAGGTCTTAAAGCTGACGCCTTTTTTGTCGAGGTATTGTTTTAACAGGTGCGGATAGGAGGTGGCGATACGGGATTTATCCAGGCATTCCGGGCCGGTGTACTCGGCATCTGTCGCCATCGCCAGTGACAGACGGCAACCGCCGAAGTCGAGGCGGCGCAGCGTAAAGTAGCGCGGATCTTCACCCTGGGCACGGCGCGACAGCAGCTCTTCTTCCAGTACGTTCTCGCCGATGATGCCTAAATCGACCACACCATCCATCACCAGGCCAGGAATATCGTCATCGCGCACGCGCAGGATGTCGATCGGCATGTTCTCCGCAAACGCAATCAGGCGCTGTTGCTGAAGGTTGATTTTAACGCCGCAGCGCGCCAGCAGTTCGCGTGAATCATCACTTAAACGGCCAGATTTCTGCATAGCTATGCGTAAACGGGTGTTATCTAACATGGTTCCTGTCCTCTTAATTCGGTCCTGAATGTGTGGTTACGTCAGCCCATAAAAAAACCCCCGGAAGACGATCTTCCGGGGGTTCTCTTGCGTTCACACCACTGGAAGATCTTGAAAGTCTTCCAGCACCAATCGCCTGAAAGACTAGTCAGGATGATGGTGGTGATGATGGTTGAACTGAACGCGTGTCATAATAATCTCGTCGATGAATGAGTATTCATTTGTGGGGTTTAACCTAGCGAAGATGGCTGCGCTTGGCAACACTTTTTTAAACGGGCGGTTCGGAAAGCGCTGAAACAGGTTGTTCTGGTTTGCAATCAGGGGGCAAACTACGGTGAAGTCAGGGTTGATGTTTCACGTCAGGAGTCAAAATGAAGAAGGTCGCGATTGTGGGACTGGGCTGGTTGGGTATGCCGCTGGCCACGGCGTTAACGGCGCGAGGCTGGCAGGTCACCGGCAGCAAAACCACGCCAGACGGTATAGACGCGGCACGCCGCTGCGGCATTGAGGCGTTCCAGCTGGAACTGACGCCGGAACTGCTCTGTGATGCCGCCGATATTGAGCCGCTATTCAACGTCGATGCGCTGATCGTTACACTGCCCGCCAGCCGCACTGCGGAAGGTGGCGAAGCCTATCTGCAGGCGGTGCAGAATGTGGTCGATACGGCGCTGGTTTATAAGGTACCGCGCATTATCTTTACCAGTTCCACCTCAGTCTATGGCAGCAGCGCCGGCGCTAAGCGGGAAAACAGCCCGCTGGACGCAGAAACGGTGGCCGGAAAGACGCTGGTTAAACTGGAGAACTGGCTGCACGATCTGCCAGGCACCAGCGTAGATATTGTGCGGCTGGCCGGTCTGGTAGGACCAAAGCGCCATCCGGGACGCTTCCTCGCCGGCAAGCAGGATGTGGCCAATGGCTCGCAGGGCGTGAATCTGGTGCATCTGGATGATGTGGTGGAGGCGATCACGCTGCTATTGCAGTCGCCCAAAGGGGGACGGGTCTACAATCTGTGTGCCTCGAAACATCCCTCGCGTGACACCTTCTATCCTGCGGTCACGCACCAGCTTGGGCTGCAGCCGCCGCAGTTCGCACCCGAGCCGGAAAAGAATAGCGGCAAGCTGATTGATGGTTCCCGCATCTGTAGCGAACTCGGTTTTGAGTACCGCTATGACGACCCGATTAAAATGCCGCTGGAGTGATACGCGGCTGGCGCTGTTGCGGGGGCTGAGTGCTCCCGCTCTGATAGGTGAAAGTTCTGCTCTTCCTGTAGTTACAACATACTATAACAGTTTAAACAACAGGGCAGAATGTGCCCCGCTGAAAGACCTGTTTTCATCAGGCCAGACAGCCAGGTCTGGCCCTCAGCCTCATACCCCTAACCGATCCCTCAACGCATACCACACTGCGCCCATCGCCGTCAGCGGCACCTTAAATCGTCGCCCACCGGGAAACGGCAGATGAGGCAGGCGGGCGAAGGCATCAAAACGCTCGGCGTCGCCGCGTAACACTTCGCTGATCAGCTTGCCGGAAAGATGCGTACTGGTTACGCCATGACCGCTGTCACCCTGCATAAAATAGACATTCTTCTCCAGTCGGCCAAACTGCGGCATGCGCGACAGCGTCAGGAGGAAATTGCCGCTCCAGCTGAAGTCCAGCTTCACGTTCTGCAACTGCGGGAAAGTGCGGCGCAGCTTGGGCCGGATCAACGCTTCAATATCGGCCGGTTCCCGTGCGCCATAAACCACGCCGCCGCCATAGAGCAGCCGGTTGTCCGCCGTCAGACGGAAGTAATCCAGCAGATAGTTACAATCTTCCACACAGTAGTTGTTCGGCATCAGCGACAACGCCTGGTCGGTTGACAGCGGTTCGGTTGCCACAATCTGCGATCCGCACGGCATGCTTTTCCTGCTCAGTCGCGGTTCCAGCTGCGGGGCCAGATAGGCATTCCCGGCGAAGATCACAAAGGTCGCGCTGACCTCGCCCTGGGCGGTTTTTACCCGGTTTGGTGTGCCATAAACCACACTGGTCGCCGCGGACTGTTCATAGATGCGTCCGCCATGTCGACGGATCGCCTCCGCTTCCCCCAGCGCCAGGTTCAGCGGATGCAGATGGCCGCCGCGCCGATCCAGCAGCCCGCCAACGTAGCGTTCGGTGGCGACTTCACGGCGGATGGCTCGCTCATCCAGTAGTTCCAGATCATGATTCCCATACTGCTGCCATAACGCTTTCTGTTTTCGCAGATGCGCCATCTGACGTGCATTCAGGGCCGCAAAAACGCCGCCAGGCCGGTAATCGCAGTCGATCGCGTACCGCTTAATGCGATCGCGGATGATTTCAGCGCCTTCAAACATCATGCTGCCCAGCATACGGGCGCTCTCTTTACCGTAGCGCTGCTCAATCACATCCACGTCGCGGCTGTAGGAGTTCACCACCTGACCGCCGTTACGCCCGCTGGCACCAAAGCCGACCCGCGCCGCTTCCAGCACAACCACGTCATAGCCTACCTCGGTCAGATGCAGCGCCGCCGAAAGACCGGTGAAACCGCCACCAATAATGCAGACGTCACACTGAATGCTCTCCTGTAATGTCGGCCAGGGCGCATGCGGATTGGCGGTCGCTGCGTAATAACTCTCCACGTAATTCATAACAACCTCCGGAAGCGCCTAAAAGTTGGCTGGCGTATGGGCACTGACAATGCGGCAGGGGATTTCAGCACGGTTGGTGAAACTGTGTGGTAAGCCCGTATCAATGACGTAGCTCTCTCCGGCGGAGAGATGATAGTGCTCTCCGTTGATGACCAGCGTAATCTCTCCTTCCAGCAGCGTGCCGGTCTCTTCGCCCGGATGACGCAGCTTCTCGCCAGTGCTGGCACCGGGTTGATAAGTTTCCAGCAGCATGCCCAGCGTGCGCTGTGCACGGCCATTGTCGATAAGCTTCAGCGAAACCCCCTGACTGCCAATCTCCAGCAGGTCGCTGGCGCGGACAATGACCTTAGGTTCCGCATCCGGTTTGGGTTCCGAGAAGAACTCTGACAGCGAGAGCCCATAGACTTTAAGCAGCTTCTGCAGGGTGCTGACCGCCGGGCTGACCTTATCCTGTTCAATGGTGCTGATGGCGCTATGGGTCAGTCCGGCCAGTTCGGCGACACGGCGTTGCGACAGCCCCAGTGTCTGCCGGATCTGCGCCAGCCGTCGTCCCGGCGCCAGCGTGGCATCACTCATTTTCTTTTTCCTTGTGATAACGAATGGCGGCCTGAATAAAGCCACTGAAGAGCGCTTGCGATCCCGCCGTGTGTTCCGGCTGCCACTCGGGATGCCACTGCACCGCCAGGGCGAAGGGATGATGGCGCAGACTCACCGCCTCAATCAGGCCATCCGGCGCGCGCGCTTCAACGCGCAATTGCGGGCCCGGTTCGCGTACCCCCTGATGATGCAGTGAATTGACCGCCAGCGGACTGTTGCTGTCCAGCAGCGTCGCCAGCAGGCCGTCGGGTTCGATAGTGATTGGATGCGTCGGCGCATACTGCTGCTCCAGCGGCTGCGTCTCATCTTCATGATGACGCTGAAACGGCGGCTGCCCGCTGAGCTCCCGCCACAGCGCACCGCCATTTGCCACCACCAGCTCCTGCAGCCCACGGCAGATCCCGAACATCGGCATCTTGTGGCTGGTGGCCCAGGTGATCAGCTGAAAGGCGAGATGGTCACGGCCCGGATCGGCATGCAGCTCTTCGCCCGCCTCGCCATAATGCCAGGGTTCGATATTGCTGGGGCTGCCGGTCAGCAGCAGACCATCCAGAACAGCCATAGCGTTTTCTAATAGATGAGGCGCATTCATCAGACTGTGGGGCAGGGCCAGTGGTACGCCACCCGCAAGGACAACCGCATCGGTATACTTATTGTGAACCGTCTGGCTCGGATGGCCGCCCAGATCCTTCTGGCACATCACTACGCCAATCAACGGCTTGTCAAAAATAATGCCCATCTCACGTCCTCGCATCGCTGTTCGAAATATCTACCGAAAGGGCACGTCTGGCGGTTAAGTGTGCAATATTTTTTCAATCTAGCAATCTGCTGTTTGTTCTTCAAACAGATTTGTTACATTTGCACACTTTTTATGTTGGCGCTATGTTAGTGGTGTGGCTGTTATTTTGAGCATTACGCAAACCTAATAGGGGCGGGTGAGATCATGACTAACCTGGTAGAAGTGGAAGACTTCACGCTTCACAGTGAAGAGAAACGAACCAGCGCGTTCCAGCTTGAGGTGAAAACCTGGCTGGAGCGCCATCCTGACACGCAGTATGTCGACATCCTGTTAAATGATTTAAATGGTGTGTTCCGCGGCAAGCGTATTCCGGTCTCTGCGCTGCCTAAGCTGGAAAAAGGGTGTTATTTCCCCGCCTCGGTGTTTGCCATGGATATCCTCGGCAACACAGTAGAAGAAGCGGGACTCGGCCAGTCACTGGGCGAACCCGATAATCTCTGCCTGCCCGTCACCGGTACTTTAGTTCCCTCCGCGTCTGACCCTCAGCACATTGCGCAACTGCTGTTAACCATGTGCAACCAAGATGGCACTCCCTTTGACGTTGAACCCCGAAATGTCCTTAACCGGCTGTGGCAACAGCTGCGTAACCGAGGTCTGTTCCCGGTGGTAGCGGTAGAGCTGGAGTTCTATCTGGTGGACAAAAAGCGCGATGCGGAAGGCTTTATCCAGCCGCCGTGTTCGCCCGGCAGTGATGAACGCAATATGCAGAGCCAGGTCTACTCGGTAGATAACCTCGATCATTTTGCCGATGTGCTGCGTGACATCGACGATCTGGCCCGTCAGCAGGACATCCCGGCCGATGGTGCGCTGGCGGAAGCCTCGCCCGGACAGTTTGAAATTAACCTGCATCATACCCGCGACGTGCTGCGGGCCTGTGACCATGCGGTGCAGCTGAAACGCCTGATTCGTCAGGTGGCAGAAAATCACGGTATGACCGCCACGTTTATGGCGAAGCCCTATGAGGAGTACGCGGGCAGCGGCATGCATGTGCATATCAGCATGCTGGATGCCGCCGATCACAACGCCTTTGCCTGCGATGACGGCAGTGATTCGCCGCTGATGAAACGGGCGCTGGCCGGGATGATCGATCTGATGCCCGCCTCAATGGCGCTGCTGGCACCCAATGTGAATGCCTATCGTCGTTTTGTTCCGGACGCCTATGTGCCGTTGCAGGCATCGTGGGGCCATAACAACCGGACCGTTGCGCTGCGGGTGCCGTGCGGGGATATCGACAATCATCGTATTGAGTACCGTGTTGCGGGCGCGGATGCTAATCCCTACCTGGTGGTGTCGGCTATTCTTGCGGGGATGCTGCATGGGCTGGATACCCAGTTGCCGTTGCCCCATCCGGTCACCGGCAACGGTCACCATGCCGAGGGTCTGGCACTGCCGATCCGCCAGAGCGATGCGCTGTATGAGTTTGACAACAGCTATCCGCTGCAGAAGTTACTGGGCGAACGCTTTGCCAGTGTCTGGCACAGCTGTAAGCATCATGAACTGATGCAATTTGAACGGCTGATTACGTCGACCGAGATCGACTGGATGCTGAAAAATGCCTGACAGGTTTTTTTACCTGTTATCTGACGGGCTTTTTTTTGCATAAGATGCCCCGATGGCTTGTATTCCTGCCATGGGTTAGGGCAGAATACGCGGCCTGCAAAATCAGATGATAACCGACGCTTACCGCGCCGGTTATTTTTTTGCATCCAGTTTTATTAGAGCGTTTTTTGCTGACTTAACCGAGGCCGGGCACGCACCCGGATAGATAAACACTGAAAACACGCATAAGCGTGAGATTGAGGATTACAAAGATGGGGATGTTTTACACTCTGCCAGCCAACGCTGGTACGCGTTTTCGTGATGACTACGGCGCCGCGTTAACCGCTAACCTTACTCCCTGTCGCTTAATGCGCAGTTGCCCTGTGACCCAGCCCAGCCAGGTTGTCGCACATGGGGGACTGAAGCATGTCGCTTAATACCTCCGCCGCACCGCAGCGTGCGCAACTCAAAAAAACACTCACGTTACTTCCGGTCGTCATGATGGGCTTAGCCTACATGCAGCCTATGACCCTGTTCGATACCTTTGGCATCGTTTCCGGGCTGACCGAAGGTCACGTCGCCACCGCTTATGCTTTCGCGCTGATTGCGATTCTGTTCACTGCCGTGAGTTACGGTAAGCTGGTACGCCGCTTCCCCTCTGCGGGCTCCGCTTATACCTACGCTCAGAAGGCGATCAGTCCGCACGTCGGCTTTATGGTCGGCTGGTCATCACTGCTGGACTACCTGTTCATGCCGATGATCAACATCCTGCTGGCTAAAAACTATTTTGAATCGCTGGTGCCGGGCATCCCGTCGTGGATTTTTGTGGTGTTGCTGGTCGGGTTTATGACGCTCTCTAACCTCAAGGGCATCAAAACCGTCGCCAACTTCAACAGTGTGATTGTGGTGCTGCAGGTGGTGGTCATGGTCGGGATTACCGCGATGGTAATCTACGGTGTGGCAAGCGGCGTAGGTTCCGGCACGCTGGTGAGCAGCCGTCCATTCTGGTCTGAGAATGCGCATGTGGTGCCGATGATTACCGGTGCGACGATACTCTGTTTCTCGTTCCTCGGCTTTGATGGCATCAGTTCGCTGTCGGAAGAGACCAAAGATGCAGAACGCACCATTCCGCGCGCTATTTTCCTGACCGCGCTGATTGGTGGGGTGATCTTTATCGCGGCATCTTACTTCCTGCAGCTCTACTTCCCGGACATCACCCGCTTCCAGCACCCGGACTCATCGCAGCCTGAAATCATGCTGTTCGTGGCCGGTAAAGCGTTGCAGGTCGGCATCCTGATCTTCTCGGTGGTCACGGTGCTGGCATCCGGTATGGCGGCGCACGCTGGCGTCTCGCGTCTGATGTATGTGATGGGCCGTGATGGTGTGTTCCCGGAGCGTTTCTTCGGTTACATCCATCCGAAATGGCGTACCCCGTCGCTCAACGTGCTGCTGGTGGGTGCGATTGCGCTGATGGCGATTAACTTCGACCTGGTGACTGCAACCGCGCTGATTAACTTTGGTGCGCTGGTGGCGTTTACCTTCGTTAACCTGTCGGTGATTGCGCAGTTCTGGGTCCGTGAGAAGCGTAACCGCACGCTGAAAGATCACGTTCAGTATCTGCTGCTGCCGCTGCTTGGCGCGCTGACGGTGGGTGCGCTGTGGGTGAACCTGGAAGAGAGTTCTATGGAGCTGGGCCTGATCTGGGCCGCCATCGGGATTATCTACCTGGCATTCGTAACCCGCAGCTTCCGTAATCCGGTGCCGCAGTTCAGCGAAGAAGTTTAATCACGCTCACGTTGCCGCCTTCCCGGTTCAGGGAAGGCGGCGACAGCTTAACCAGCCAGTACCAGTTCACAGCTCCCCGCACTTAACAGCTCCCGCGCCGACTCACTCAGATGCGTGTCTGTCACTACCCGATCAAAGCTCTCCAGCGGTAAAGCCAGAAACGTCGCAATCCTGTTGTACTTCGAACTGTCACTCAGCAATACCCGCTTACTGCTCACTTCACTCACCGCCTGCTTCACCATCACTTTATCTTCATCCGGCGTAAACAAGCCACGCGGCCCCCAGCAGGAGGCGGAAATAAAGGCAATATCAATGGCCAGATGACGCAGGCTGCGTGCCGCCGACTCGCCGACACAGGAGCGGTTCTCCCGGCAAACGGTGCCGCCCGTGTGAATAACCCGGCACTGACTGGCCTCCATCAGCAGATTCGCCACCATAAAATCATTGGTCACCACCAGTAAATCATCACGATCCACCACTTCTCTTGCCAGCGCTAACGTTGTGGTTCCGGCATCCAGGTAGATGCAGCTGTTACGTGGGATCTGTCGGGCGGCGGTGCGACCAATGGCGCGCTTCTCTTCGTTGTAGAGGGCGCTTTTCGTCAGATGTGACGGCTCAGCCGCCAGCCGGTCGGCTGAGCGCACGCCGCCGGAGACCGACAGCACGGCCCCTTGCTCCTCCAGTTTCTGCACATCACGGCGTATGGTCATGTGTGACACACCCAGCCGTTCAGTGAGTTCTGCAATGCTCACCACGCCACGATCGGCCACCAGCGCAAGAATCTGTTGATGACGTTCAACCGGAATCATATCGGCTCCCTGATGATTACCATTTTTTCACATTATAAAGGATCTGCCGGTTAACCAGAACAAATAATAACAGCGGCAAACCCAGCAACGACGGCGGTAACTGCACTGCAACAGGGCCGGTGCTGCCAATCTGGTAATGTTAAAAATTGTTCTGGTTCACATCTGGAATGTTTTTTTGTGAGCGGAAACACATTTTTGCCGACAGTAAACTGGCAGGATTAACAGTAACAAACAAATAATCACTTAAATTAACAGTGGAGGCGTATCGTGCCAGCTGAAAATATCTGCGTTATCGGGTTAGGTTCCATGGGCATGGGTGCCGCGAAATCCTGCCTGCGTGCCGGCCTCAATACCTGGGGTGTCGATTTGAATCCCGCCGCGCTTGAGAACTTACGCCTGGCAGGCGCGCGTGATGCGCAGCCTTCAGCATCCGCCTTTGCAGAACAGCTTGATGCCGTTTTGCTGCTGGTGGTTAATGCGCAGCAGGTTAACGCCATTCTGTTTGGTGAAGAGGGCCTGGCCGCAAAACTGCGTCCCGGCACCGTGGTCATGGTCTCATCCACATTGTCCGCCCGGGATGCGCAGCAGATTGAACAACAGCTGGCGCAATATCAGCTGCTGATGCTGGATGCACCGGTCTCCGGCGGTGCCGCTAAAGCGGCCAGCGGTGAGATGACGGTGATGGCGTCCGGCAGTGAAGCGGCTTTTACGCAACTGCAATCTGTACTGGATGCCGTGGCAGCCAAAGTGTATCGCGTGGGCAGTGAGATCGGCCTCGGATCAACCGTCAAAATTATCCATCAGCTGCTGGCGGGTGTTCACATCGCGGTTGGGGCAGAAGCGATGGCGCTGGCGGCGCGTGCCGGCATCCCGCTGGAAACCATGTATGAAGTGGTCACCAACGCCGCAGGCAATTCATGGATGTTCGAAAACCGCATGCGGCATGTGGTGGATGGCGACTACAGCCCGAAATCGGCGGTCGATATCTTTGTGAAAGATCTCAACCTGGTGGCCGATACCGCGAAATCCCTGCACTTCCCGCTGCCGCTGGCCTCAACCGCCCTCAATATGTTCACCGAAGCCAGCAACGCCGGTTACGGCCGGGAAGATGACAGTGCAGTGATTAAAATCTTCAGCGGCATCACGCTGCCGCAGGCAGAGGAGAAAATCTGATGCGGCTTGGCGTGATAGCGGACGATTTTACCGGTGCGACTGACATCGCCAGTTTTCTGGTGCAGAACGGGCTGACCACTATTCAGTTCAACGGCATTCCTGACAGCGAGGAAATCATAGAGGCGCAGGCGATTGTGGTCAGCCTGAAGAGCCGCTCCTGTCCGGCAGACCAGGCGGTTGCTCAGTCACTGGCTGCGCTGGCATGGCTGCAGAAGCAAGGCTGTGAGCGCTTCTACTTCAAATATTGTTCCACCTTCGACAGCACCGCGCAGGGCAATATCGGTCCGGTAACCGACGCCCTGCTGCAGGCGCTGGGTGAAACGCAGACGGTGATCTGTCCGGCGCTGCCGGTGAATGGCCGCACTGTTTATCAGGGCTACCTGTTTGTCGGCGATCAGCTGCTGTCAGAGTCTGGTATGCGGCATCACCCGGTTACACCGATGCACGACAGCAACCTGCTGCGGCTGATGACATCACAGGCGAGGGGCAAAGCCGGTCTGATCGCTGCGGCACAGGTCGATCAGGGCGCTGAGTCAGTACGGCAGGCGCTGGGTCAGCTGGCGGCGCAGGGGCTCAACTACGTCGTAACTGACGTCCTGCATCAGGAACATCTGTTGACGCTGGGCGAAGCACTGAGCGATCTGCGGCTGGTCACCGGCGGTTCCGGGCTGGCCATCGGTCTGGCACGGCAGTGGGCGACGGCTGAGAGTGATGCAAAAGCGGAGCAGGCAGGCCGTCCGCAGGGCGATCGCGCCGTGGTGCTTTCCGGTTCCTGTTCACAGATGACCAATCGTCAGGTCGCCGCGTACCGCCAGCTGGTACCGGCCTGCGAAGTTGAGACTGAACGCTGTCTGGAAGATGCCGTGGCTTATGCCAGGCAGTTATGCGACTGGGTGGAAGCGAACAGCGATCAGGCACTGGCACCCCTGCTGTTTGCCACCGCTGACGCGCAACACTTGCAGGCGATTCAACAGCGTTATGGTGCTCAGCGCAGCAGCGAAGCGGTTGAGCAGCTGTTTGCTGCCGTCACCCGCGAGCTGAAACGGCGCGGATGGCAGCGCTTTATCGTGGCGGGTGGCGAAACCTCCGGCGTGGTCGCACAGAGCCTGGGTGTGACGGCCTTTCACATCGGCCCGACGATTTCGCCCGGCGTGCCCTGGGTGCGCGACATTCATCAGCCGCTCTCTCTGGCACTGAAATCGGGCAATTTTGGCGATGAAGATTTCTTCCGCCGCGCGCAAACGGAGTTTACTGATGTCTGAATCTTTCTCTTTAACGGAACAGCAGGCGCGTGACGAGATGGTGCGTCTTGGCGCTTCGTTCTTTCAGCGCGGCTATGCCACCGGCTCGGCGGGCAACCTCTCAATGTTGCTGGAGGATGGCAATCTGCTGGCGACACCCACCGGTTCATGCCTGGGTGAATTACAGGGTGACCGGCTGGCAAAAGTCACGCCTGACGGCGAATGGATCTCAGGCGATAAACCCTCCAAAGAGATTGCGTTTCACCGCGCGCTCTATCTGAATAATCCCGACTGCAGGGCGGTGGTGCATCTGCATAGCCACTACCTGACGGCGCTCTCCTGTTTACAGGGGCTGGACACGGACAACTGCATCCGTCCGTTTACCCCCTATGTGGTGATGCGTGTCGGTGATGTGCCGGTTGTGCCTTACTACAAGCCGGGTGATGGGCGACTGGCCGAGGATCTCGCGGCGCTGGCTCCACGTTACCGTGCCTTCCTGCTGGCGAATCATGGCCCGGTGGTAGTGGGGAAATCGTTGCAGGAAGCGGCAGACAACACTGAAGAGCTGGAGGAGACCGCCCGGCTGATCTTTACCCTGGGCGACCGCCCGATCCGTTATCTCAATGATGCCGAAGTGGCGGAATTAAGGAGCCGATAATGCCGAAGTTTGCTGCTAACCTTTCGACGCAGTTTACTGAATTGCCGTTTGCTGAACGCTTCGCTGCAGCGGCGAAAGCCGGTTTCACTGCCGTCGAATTTCTGTTTCCTTATGACTATCCCGCCACGCAGATCAAGCAGTGGCTTGATGATAACCAGCTGGAACTGGTGCTGTTTAATACCGCACCCGGCAACGTCGCAGCGGGTGAGTGGGGCGTTTCGGCCATCCCCGGACGGGAAGCGGAAGCAAAGGCGGATATCGATCGCGCCCTGAGCTATGCGCTGGCGCTGAACTGCCCGCAGGTGCACATCATGGCGGCGACGGTGCCGCCCGACGCTGACCGTCAGCGCTACGTTGAGACCTTTATCAGCAATATGCGTTATGCGGCTGAGCGCTTTGCGCCGCACGGCATCATCCTGCTGATTGAGGCGCTTAATCCCACCACCAAACCCAACTATCTTTATGCCAGCCAGTATCAGACGCTGGAGATGGTCGAACAGATCGATCGACCCAATGTCTTCACTCAGCTCGACCTGTTCCATGCGCAACGGGTGGATGGCAACCTCAGCCATCTGATTCGCCACTACGCCGGACGCTATCGGCACGTGCAGATTGCTTCGGCACCGGATCGTCATGAACCGGATGAGGGTGAAATCAACTACCCCTATCTCTACTCACTGCTGGATGAGGTCGGCTATTCCGGCTGGGTGGGCTGCGAATATGTCCCGCGCGGCAGCACTACCGCTGGTCTTGGCTGGTTTGCGCCCTGGGCGAGAAAAACCTGATTTAATGGGCTAAAAAAACCGGTGTTTCGGCACCGGTTGAGATTTTTTCGTCCTTTTTCTGACCCTGCATCTGTTTATTCTGTACGCCGATAACCTAAAAAATATAACAATTTCTGAGGTTTACTATGTCCACCGCACTGCTGTTAGCCATAGCGACCGCCAGCATCGTGATCCTGCTGCTGCTGGTCATCAAAGCCAAAGTTCATCCCTTTGTCGCCCTGTTAATTGTCAGTCTGCTGGTGGCCATCGCCACCGGCATTCCGGCTGAAAAAATCATGGAGACGATTATCACCGGGATGGGCGGGCTGCTCGGTCACATCACCATCATCATCGTGCTTGGTGCCATGCTCGGGGCGATTATTGAAGCCTCGGGCGGTGCCGAGTCGCTGGCGCAGCGTTTCAGTAAAACGCTGGGGCTGAAG
This sequence comes from Pantoea sp. OVA07A, assembly GCF_019969975.1. Taxonomy (NCBI): domain Bacteria; kingdom Pseudomonadati; phylum Pseudomonadota; class Gammaproteobacteria; order Enterobacterales; family Erwiniaceae; genus Pantoea; species Pantoea sp. OVA07A. The sequence continues at coordinate 127,085 of NZ_JAHXYM010000001.1, forward strand.
CGTACCGTTGCGGCATTGACCATGGCGGCCTTTATCCTTGGCATCCCGGTATTTTTTGAAGTCGGTTTTATCATTGTTATTCCGCTGATTTATGGCTTTACCAAAGTGGCGCGGGTCTCGCCGCTGAAGTTTGGCCTGCCGATGGCGGGTGTGATGCTGACGGTACATGTGGCATTGCCGACCCATCCGGGCGCAGCGGCGGCAGCCGGGATCCTGCACACCGACATGGGATGGCTGATGATACTGGGAATCGCGATTTCCGTGCCGGTCGGGATCATCGGCTACTACGTAGCGAAATTCATGAACCGTCGCCACTACCCTCTGTCGGTGGAGGTGCTGGAACAGTTGCAGATGGCGAAGCCGGAAGGGCAGGAAAAGAAGAATGAACCGGCACCACCCGGTGCGCTCACCATCAGCGGCCTGATTGTGGTCCCGATTGTATTGATCGTGCTGGGAACTCTGTCACACACACTGCTGGCTGAAGGGAGTCTGCTGCGTAGTGTGATGACCGTGATCGGCACACCGCCGATTGCCCTGCTGATTGCCTTAGGGCTGGCGGCCTGGCTGCTGGGCGTACGGCGTGGCTGGAGCAAAGATAAGCTGGAAGATCTGACCGGCCGGGCCATTCCCACCTCAGCCAGCGTGATTCTGGTGGCCGGGGCCGGTGGTGCATTCGGCAAAGTGCTGGTGGAGTCGGGCGTGGGTAAAGCGCTGGCGGTCACGCTTGAAACGCTGCATCTGCCGCTGGTGCCAGCGGCATTTATCCTGTCGCTGGCGCTGCGTGCATCACAGGGTTCCGCCACGGTGGCGATCCTGACCACCAGCGGGCTGCTGACGCAGGCGGTGACCGGCGTGACGGATATGCAACGGGTACTGGTCACCCTGGCGGCCTGTTTTGGTGGTCTGGGATTATCGCATGTCAATGATGCAGGATTCTGGGTAGTGACCCGTTATCTGGGACTTTCGGTGGCCGACGGTTTACGCACCTGGACGGTGCTGACAACACTAATGGGGCTGAGCGGCTTTGCGCTGACCTGGCTGGCGTGGACAGTGTTATAACCCGGATAGCGCACGCTCACCCGGCAGAAGCAGGCCGGGTGAGGTGAAGGGACGGCAGAGCGGCTCAGGAGACCAGCTCCTGGGCATAGAGATAGAGCGCTTTAAGCTGCCCAACCTTTTCTGCATCCGCTTCATGCAGATTCGCCAGAGCTTCCAGTTCCTGCATAAAAGCCTGCACCCGCTCGGCATTCAGCACCTCACGGCGGTGCTGCAACCAGCGTTGCTGCTCGGCATCGTCCAGCGTGCCGGGGAAGTTACGCGCCCGGTAGCGGAACAGCAGTTTCGCTACCCGCGCACTCTCAAAGCTCAGGTCCAGCGCAGGCAGATTCGCAGGCGCGGTCTGACGGATAATATTCATCCCCGCCCGGTCGGCATCACTGAAGAAGCCATCATAGAGTTGTGTGTCCACATCATCTGACGGCGTAAAAGGCTCCGCTTCGGCAAACAGCGTGACCAGTTTTTCCCGCACGTCGGGCTGCTGACGCAGCAGCGCCAGATTCGCCAGGCAGTGCTGACGATCAATATTCAGCCGGGCCGCATCTTCCGGTCGTAGCGTACTGGCAGGCGCCAGCACCGGACACTTATTGATATGTACCAGTTTGACCGGCACCGCAGGCAGATCGCCGAGATCGTTTTTCGGCGTGTAAAGACGCTCACGCAGCGTATCGGCATCCAGTTGCAGCAGCGGTGACATGTCGCCCGCCAGATCCACCACAATCAGCGCATTGCGGTTATCGGGATGCCAGGCCAGCGGTACGATCCAACTGGTGTTACCGCGCGCGGCACCGAACATGCCGGAGACATGAACCAGCGGTTTCATCTGCGGGATATCAATCAGGTTCATCAGCTTGTTTTTGTTACGATGGGTAAACAAAAACTCAAACAGTTTTGGCTGCTTCTCCTTCACCAGCTTCGCCATCGCCAGCGTGGCGTAAACGTCGGACATGGCATCGTGCGCATTTTCATGGGAGACGCCGTTTGCTTTGGTCAGATGCTCCAGCCGGAAGCTGGGAAAACTTTCTTCATTCTCCGGCCAGTTGATCCCTTCTGGCCGTAACGCGTAGCAGGCACGCATCACGTCGAGCAGGTCCCAGCGTGAGTTGCCGTTTTGCCAGGCCCAGCCATAGGGATCGTAAAAGTTGCGATAGAAGATATTGCGCGTCACTTCATCATCGAAACGCACGTTGTTGTAGCCCACCACACAGGTTTGCTCTGTGGTGAACAACGCATGGATGCGTTCAGCGAACTCAGCTTCGATCACGCCGCGACTCATCGCTATCTGCGGGGTAATGCCGGTGATCATCACCGCTTCGGGCTGTGGCAGATAGTCATCAGGCGGACGGCAGTAGAACACTTCGGGTTCGCCGACCGGATTAAACTCACTGTCGGTGCGCAGGCCGGCAAACTGGGCTGGCCGGTCACGAGAAGGGCTGGTGCCGAAGGTCTCGTAATCGTGGAAGAGGAAAGTGGGCTGTACGCGGTCGTTATTCAAATTTCATATCCGTTCATTGCGTTCACTAAACTGATGAACAGAAAGTCATCAGGCTTCCCGTTCGCTGGATGCCTTTCTTCATCGGCGCCTGGCTGCTGGTGCGAGAGCGGTGCCTTTGCCGGGCAAGGTCATGCAGGCTCAGGCTTCACTCACTACATGGTAAACCATAATCCGACTGGTCTGAAGTTTCGGATGGTAGCGGGGGGCGTAGTATCTGACTGAGCGGTCAGGGGCAAGGAGTAAAGCGGACTTTTTACCTCTCAGGCTGTAGCTCGCTCATTCCATGAGTCACGATAGATAATATTCCCTTCGACATATTTCCAGGTTATTGCTGCATAGCGTAATTCCGGTGTTTCCAGATGCGTGCTGCTCATGCCGCTGGGTGCAAGGCAGGGCGATACCGTAGTGACCTTAACGTTTTCCAGGATGATATTGAAATATTCGGTCTCATTTCCTGCATCAATTAGCCGTTACCACCCCCCTGCAGGCATCAGCCATACCCGTCGCAGTTCATACTTTTTTTCAATTTATTCAAACCTTCACAACGCTTTTGCCGTAAAACGTGCGGCTGTTTCCGTTTCGTTTTAGAAATTTTCTCTCCCGTGCAATTAAGGATGAAGTGTTGAAAAGGCGTCTGCTGTTCACCGTTACCGCTACTGTTTTTTGGGCCTCGCTGGCACAGGCTGATGCGATTCCCTTTCCTGTGACGCCACCAGCGATTGATGCGGCTTCCTGGGTGCTGATGGATGCCACCACAGGACAGGTTCTGACCGCTGGCAATCCCGATGAACGCCGTAATCCCGCCAGCCTGACCAAACTGATGACCGGTTACGTGGTTGATCGCGCCATTGACCAGAAGAAAATCAGCCGTGACGACATGGTTACGGTCGGAAAAGATGCCTGGGCGGCGGGTAATCCGGTGTTCAAAGGCTCCTCGCTGATGTTCCTGAAGCCAGGCGATAAGCTGAGCGTCCGGGATTTAAGCCGTGGCGTCATCATCGACTCCGGTAACGACGCCTGCGTTGCCTTGGCTGATTATGTGGCGGGCAGCGAAGCGAACTTCGTCGGCATGATGAATCACTACGTTGAGAAGCTCGGCCTGCAGAATACCCATTTTGAAACGGTTCATGGTCTGGATGCGCCGGGTCAGTTCTCCAGCGCGCTGGATATGGCGAAACTGTCACGCGCCATTATTGATGGTGAGCCTGATTTTTATGCCATGTACAGTGAGAAGACCCTGACCTGGAATGGCATTACCCAGAACAACCGTAATGGCCTGTTGTGGGATAATAATCTCCACGTTGATGGGTTGAAAACCGGTCACACTGAGACCGCGGGCTTTAACATCATCGCCTCGAATGTGGTGGGCAAGCATCGCCTGATCGCCGTCGTCATGGGCGGTAAAAGCCCGAAAGGCCGCGAAGAGCAGGCGCGTAAACTGCTGGTCTGGGGACAGAACACCTTTGATACCGTTCAGCTGTTCCATGCCGGTAAGAAAATTGGCAGCGAAAACGTCTGGTATGGCAATCCTCATCAGGTGGATGTGGGTACCGCAGAAGATGTTTATCTGTCACTGCCGCGCAGTGAAGTGCAGAACGTGAAGGCGAAGTACGTCATCGATCGCAAAGATCTGGAAGCCCCGCTGAAAGCCAACGAAGTCATTGGTGAAATTCAGGTGATGGATAAAGATCAGCAGATTGCCCACTATCCGCTGGTGGCGCTGAGTGCGGTTGAACCTGCAGGCGTCATTACCCGCCTGACGGATTATCTCAAGCAGAAGTTCTGATTAGCCGATTGTCAGCACTAAAACGGGTAGCCTGCGGGCTGCCCGTTTTTACTTGCACGCTGGCTGCCCTGAATGTGTTACTGAGAGCCGATAAAGGTTAAAAAATCGCATTAAGTTGTTTTTAACTTCCGGGAAAGTATGTGAGGCGGATGTTGATAATTGTAAGCGAACGTCAAAACTGTTTTAAATATCCGGCCCGCGCTAAGCCTGAGCCGCGTTCAGCGTTAAGATAGCCACACCATGTTCCCGCAACCGGAAAGTCATTTTGCGTCCCGATAAGCCCATATCAAAACTGGAGTTCTGGTTTTATCGCCATTATCGCTCCGTCCACGGTGTGCGTATTGCCATCGCCTTTTTGCTCTGCTTTATCTTTGTGCGGGCGACCGATATCCCTGAAGGCACCTGGCCGCTGATTACGCTGGTGGTGGTGATGGGGCCCATCTCCACCTGGGGAAATGTCTTTCCACGTGCACTGCAGCGCATCAGCGGCACGGTCGCCGGGTCAATATCCGGTCTGATCGCCCTGAAGCTGGAGCTGATCTCGATGCCGATGATGCTGGCCTGGTGCGGCATCATCATGATGATCAGTGGCTACCTGACGCTGGGCAAACATCCCTACATGGCGTTGTTGATCGGGATTACACTGAGCGTGGTCGTGGGCGCACCAACCGGCGATTTCACGATGGCACTGTGGCGCGGCGGTGATGTGATTCTGGGATCGCTGATGGCGCTGCTGTTTACCGCTATCTGGGCGCAGCGTGCCTATACACACTGGCGCATTCAACTCTCCGACGCGCTGGCGGAAATGGCAAAAATCTATCACGCCGGTTTCTCACCCAACCTGGTTGAAAAGCCGCGCCTTAACAAGCCGCTGGGCAAATTGCTGAGCAGCGTGATCAAAATGCGGGCGCTGCTGGAGCCGTCAAGCAAAGAGACGCGCATCCCAAAATCGGTGCTTGAAGCGATCCAGACCATCAACCGTAATATGGTTTACACCATTGAAATGCAGATTAATGCCTGGTGGGCATCGCGCGAGAGCCATCTGATTATGCTTAACGCGCCTGCATTACGACGCACCCAGCAGATGACTGAGAACACGCTGCGGGCGCTGTCGGTCATGGCGATTGAAGGGGAAACGGAAGAGGTGGTGGCTAACAGTCACGAGCTGACTGAAATCAGTGGCGAACTGCGGCGACTGATCGCGGAAGCGGGCAGCGAAGGTCTGGAGGAGACGCCGATCTACGGCTACGTCTGGCTGACACTGGAACTGGCAAAACAGCTGGAACGGATGACCGACCTGATGCGGATGGCGCTGCGCAAATAATCACCTCAGACAATGACTTAATGTGAAACAGGGTTTCTTTGCGCTAAGATAAGAGCCAGTCTGAATTTAGCTGTGAAAATTGCTTACCTGGCGGGCTAGCCGCTAAGCTGATCGTTTTGACTCTCTCCCTGCGTCAGCAGGCTCAAAGAAAGGTGCCATCATGGAAAATGCCAAGCAATCATTTCAGGACGTACTGGAGTTCGTGCGTATGTTCCGCCGCAAAAATAAACTGCAGCGTGAAATTGTCGACAACGAGAAGAAAATTCGCGACAACCAGAAGCGCGTACTGCTGCTCGACAACCTGAGCGAATATATCAAACCCGGCATGAGCGTTGAGGCTATTCAGGAAATCATCGCCAGCATGCGTGTGGATTATGAAGATCGCGTGGATGAGTACATCATCAAAAACGCCGACCTGTCTAAAGAGCGTCGCGAGCTGTCGAAAAAGATCAAAGCGATGGGCGTGGGCGAACACCCGAAAGCGTAAGGGCAGACAGCAGCGCGCAAGCGCCAGACGTCCTATGCCAACCCGCATCCACTCCGGTGGGGCGGGTTTTTTATTGCCTGCGTCAGCGCAGGGTTATTTTCCCGCCAGCCAGCGGGCGATCACCTGTAACTGCTGTGACAGCGCCACTAAATTGATCCGCTCATCAGCAGGCGGGGCGGTGGTCTCCCGGATCACCAGGGTGGTTTCCAGCGCGTTGTCTGACGCCTCTGCTCCCTGAAGCCGGGCCAGCATCCGCTCGACGCTCTGCGCGCCAAGAGAGTGCAAATCCTGCCGCACCGTGGTCAGCGGCGGCTGATACCACGCACTCTCGGCGGTGTCATCATATCCAATCACCGATATCTCGCCAGGAATGGCTACGCCATACTGATGCAGCGCCCGCATCGCACCCAACGCCATCTGATCGTTTGCCACCAGCAGCGCCTGCGGCAGATCGTCGGGAAGCTGCGCCAGCAGCGCCTGGTAACCCGACTGCGCGCTCCAGTCGCCGCGTAAAGAACAGTGCGGTGTCAGCTGATGATCGGCCAGCGTCTTACGCCATGCATTTTCACGCTGACGGGCCGAGACCGAGCGAAGCGGCCCGTTTAACAAACCAATCTGACGATGACCCAGCGCCACCAGATGTTCAACGGCGGCACGTGCGCCAGACTCATTCGGGTACTGACACTGCGCTACCGCCGCCTGGGGTTCGACATCCAGAAACAGCACCGGTTTGCTGCCGCAGAGCAACTGGATCTGTTGCGCCTCATCTGCCTCCAGCGGCAGGTTGATCAGCAGTCCATCGACCCGCTGTGCCAGCAGTTCATTCACCGTTGCTGCCGCATCGTTACCACTGTCCATGGCGATCACCAGATGATAACCCGCCCCGGCGGCGCGCTGCTGGATCGCTGAGGCGATCTGCGCAGGAGCCATCAGGGCCAGGTCGCTGGTGGCCAGACCCAGCGTGCGCGTCGCCTTACCGGCCAGCTGCTGCGCCACACGATTGGGCACATAATTGAGCTGCAGCATCGCCGCCTCAACCCTTTCCCGCGTGCGGGCTGACACCTGTTCAGAACGATTTAAAACACGTGAAACGGTTTGATATGAGACGCCGGCCAGTTGAGCGACATCATCGAGGGTCACGGAGCGGGAAGTCATTGAACTCTCCAAAAGATGAAGCGACGAGTGTAGCAAATTTTCCTGCTGCACTGCTGCTGCACACCACACTTTCACGACCACAAAAACCGGGTCCGTTGCAGCACCCGGTCACGGTATCTGGCAGGGCCATTAACGCTGCTGCAGATAGACCTGAAGGTTCACATCCACCGCGTTAAGCAGTGGCGTGGCGAGACTATGGCGTTTCGCCCGCAGCAGCAGGTCACCTATCACCTGATCGGCTTCGATATCAAAGCCCTGGGTTAAATCGCGGTACATTGAGGAGGTCATCGGGGTGGCCGGATCGCTTAACAGCTCAAGAATGCGGGCAGTGGCCGCCGGACGCGTCTGATAGCCTTCGGCAGTAATGACTGACAGAATCTCCGAGAAAACACCCTGTAACAGCGTTTCGCCGCCGCGCGAGGTGAGTATCTGTTGGGTATTTCCGCGCGCCAGGCAGCAAACCGCGCCGAGCGTGCTCAGCAGCAGCCATTTTTCCCACAGCTCATCCATGATGTTATCGCTGAATCGGGTATCGACCTGACAGTCACGCAGCGCCGCATCAACCCGCTGCAGTCGCGCATCGTTGTTACCGTCCAGCGCGCCATAATAGAGCTGATGCAGCGGCGTCATCTGGATTACTTCGCCATTGTCACCCAGCGTCGCGTTGATTTTGCACAGGCCGCCAATCACCCTATCTTCGCCGAAACGCTGTTGCAGCGTCGCGATGTGCCGCAATCCGTTCAGAATCGGCATGATCAATGTTTCCGGGCCCACTGCAGGTGCAATATCCTCCATCACCTGATCAAGGGCAAAGCTCTTCACCGTCACGATAATCAGATCATAGTGGCCTGTCAGGCTGCTCGCCTGGGCTAGCTGCGGCTTTAGCGTTTCAGTGCCCTGCGGCGTCTGCAACACCAGACCGCTGGCCTGAAGCTGCTGATAACGCCGTTCACGGACCAGAAAAGTCACGTCCTGGCCCGCCTGAGCCAGCCGTGCACCAAAATATCCACCGGTCGCGCCGGCGCCTGCCATCAGAATGCGCATCCCACTCTCCCTCTGCTGAAAACCTCTACCTTAGAACGCCGTGACCGGGCTTACCAGTCTTAGCCTCGGTCAGAGCGCATCGGGGAGCATGAAATGAGAGGCCGGGAAAGCGCGGGCAGGGAGGGGACGATGCAGAGAAATCAGATTTTCCCTGCCCGGTCAGCAGGGCGAAACAGAGGGGTGTGTTACAGCCGGGTGACGCCCAGCGCGGCAGCCTGCTGTTCCCACGCCAGCACGCCCTGATAATCGTCTCGCTGCACCGGGCTGAATCCGCCGATCAGGTTATCGTCGCAGACGGTGCGCCAGGCGGGATCGTTCACCAGCTGATGCAGCGCCGAGCGGAGTCTCTCCAGCCGGTCCACTGACGTCGGGGCTGCCGTAATCAATGGCAATCCGGGTGCGGCTGGCGTTTCACCGATGATATGCAGGCCGCGCAGCGCATCCGGCTCATAGCGCGCCAGCAGCGCCCAGCTGACGCAGTCGATAGCCGCGATATCCGCCTGTGAATCACGCAGTGCTGCCAGCGACTGACGATGCCCACCGCTCAGCAGTAGCTGCGAAAATCTCACGCCCTGAAGCGCAGCCACAAACCGCAGCGCGTTATAGCCGGAGTGAGAGTCCAGGCTGTTAGCTACGGCCCGCTGGTCGTTAAAATCGGCCAGCGTCGCCTGTTTGTCCCGCGCCACCAGCCAGCTGCGATAGTCACGGCCGGTGCAGCCTGGGGCCTGATAGTGAAAGGTGCCGACCAGCTGAACCGCAGGAAGCTGGCTGACCAGCGGATAGCCGCAGGTCTGGCTCAGCAGCAATCGATTATCCTGCCAGTGTGTCAGCAGATCCTCAGGCCAGACCGGCTGCGTAGCGATGCCGTGCTGCGTCAGCAGGGTAACCACTGCCTGCATCAGTGCTCGTGTGGCGGGCGGGTGAATCGCATACATCGGCAAGGCGAGCAGGTTATTCATGCGTTTTCTCCGCTGATCGTCCCGGATGGACATTGACCCCGACCGGTCTGACCCAGAACTGACGCAGCCAGACCCGATAACCCGCCACGCGAAAGCCATGATTGCGCTGGTAGTAATGCTCGCGGTCGCGCAGATAGAGGCGACGCAGGCCATACCAGGGGACGCCGGGGAGGTCGTGATGCACTGAATGGTAGTTCAGATTCAGGAATAGCATGCGCCACGGCCACGCCGCTTCATTATTCACCGACCGTGCCAGCGGATCGTCCGCCGCACGATGCTCATAGAAGGATCGCACTTTGGTCAGCGCCAGCGCCGGATAACTCACAGTCAGCAGATACCACAGCGGCGAAAATCCCTGCCGTGCCATCCAGAAAAACAGTAGTGCCAGCAGCGCCCCGTGCAGCAGCCACATCGCTATCGCGGATCGATCGCCACGGCGCAGTGCCTGCCACATCCCGCCGAAGGTCGCCGCTACATCCAGCAGCGGGCCGAGCAGCAACCGTCCCAAAAAAGTGTTACGCAGATGAATCAGCTGCTGCTGCCAGCGCGGTAACTTCGCCCAGCGAGCAGCGGAGAGGTAGTAGGTTTCCGGATCCTCATCCGGCTCAGTCAGGGTGTGATTGCGATGATGGGCCAGATGAGAATCGCGATAGAGTCCGTAGGGATACCAGACCGCCAGCGGCAGGGTGCCAAATAGCTGATTCACCCGCGGCCAGCGTGTGGGATGCCCGTGAATCAGCTCATGCTGCAGCGACATATACCAGCCAGTGAAGACGATCAGCAGCAGGGTGGCGGGCAGCCGTCCCAGCGTCTGCGCGTTCAGCATCACCGCAAACCAGCCGCCATAGATCACACCGATTAGCAGCCAGGTCGGCAGTTCGCTGCGCCAGAGCCAGCTGCGTGCGCGCGCTTTAAGCCAGGCGCGCTGCTGTAGAGAGAGATAACCGGTGTGCATGATTCACCTGACAGCGGAAGCGGGAATCTGAACAGTGAAAGAAAGGGCGGGCAAAGGCAAAGTGGATAATCTGCTTAGCTATGTCGAAATTCCTGAATATGGCGCTGAAAGATATTGACTATCAGTGGCGGCTCCGGGGGCGTAACCTTTCTCTATCAAAAATCGCCTTGCATCCACGGGCGTTTACCGCCTGTCAGGAGAAATACAGATGAAAAATATTGGCTTCTTATCCTTTGGTCACTGGACGCCTTCGTCTCAGTCCGCCACCCGTACCGCGCAGGATGTGTTACTGCAATCGATCGACTTAGCGGTCGCCGCCGAAGAGCTGGGCGCAGATGGCGCTTACTTCCGCGTCCACCATTTTGCCCGCCAGCTCAGCTCGCCGTTTCCGCTGCTGGCTGCCGTTGCAGCGCGCACCAAAACGATTGAGATCGGCACCGGTGTCATCGACATGCGCTACGAAAACCCACTCTACATGGTGGAAGACGCCAGCGCGGCAGACCTGATCTCCAATGGTCGTCTGCAACTGGGTCTGAGCCGCGGTTCACCTGAGCAGGTAATCGATGGCTGGCGTTACTTCGGCTTTGAACCGAAAGCGGGAGAAAGCGATGCGGATATGGGCCGTCGTCACACCGAAGAGTTTCTGGAGGTGCTGCGCGGCGAAGGTTTTGCTAAGCCAAATCCACAGCCCATGTTCCCCAATCCGCCAGGCCTGCTGCGTCCTGAGCCGCTCTCTGAAGGCCTGCGCGACCGCATCTGGTGGGGATCCGGCTCCAACGCCACCGCAGAATGGGCGGCAAAAATGGGCATGAACCTGCAAAGTTCAACCCTGAAAGATGATGAGACCGGCGAGCCGTTCCACATTCAGCAGGCAAAACAGATTCGCGCCTACCGTGAGGCCTGGAAAGCGGCGGGGCATCAGCATGAGCCACGCGTCTCCGTCAGTCGCAGCATCTTTGCGCTGGTAAATGATATGGACCGCGCGTACTTTGGCCGCAGCGGTAACGAACAGGATTCCGTGGGCTTTCTCGATGAGAAAACCCGCGCTATCTTTGGCCGCAGCTATGCCGCAGAGCCAGAGGCGTTAATTAAGCAGCTTGCGCAGGATGAGGCGATTTCCGAAGCCGACACCCTGCTGCTTACTGTGCCTAACCAGCTTGGTGTCGCCTACAACGCCCATGTGATTGAGGCGATCCTGAAGTATGTCGCCCCGGAACTCGGCTGGCGTTAAGTGACAGAGCGCCCTGAAGAGCAGGGCGCTGTGAGATCCACCGCAGGCGCAGATGACAAAGCGCCTGCGGTGATTCTGCTGTAAACGCGCGTCATCACTCCCCGCTTTTTCTGCTTTATCCTCTCTGAACTTCTCTCTGACGAGCCATTCCAGGCCCTGACAGAGCCTTTTCGTCACTCTGTTTCCAGTGTACGGAATATGCAGATTTTGTGACTTATGATTTATTTCGTCACTTGTTACTGAATGGGATGTTTCCTCTGCTCAGGGTGGGCCTGAACCCTTCATCAACGCATTTCCCTGGTTTAACGTGTTTTCATAACCTGTATGAACGGACAATGCCTTTACGCAATTTGTGACTATTGACAGCATTGGTCACATGATAAGAGAATGGCGTCACTCTCCTGCTTACTGTTGAAGGTAATCTATGCTCAGGTTCAATCCTGCCATTCTGGTTGTTTGTCTGCTGCCACTGGCGCTGGCGGGTTGCCGGGATAATTCACCCAAAGACGATCCGCGCACGCAGCCGCCGCTGGTCAGGGTCACAAAGGTCATCAGCGCCACCGATGGCAGCCGTGCGTTTAGTGGCGTCGTGGTTGCCCGGGTTCAGAGCGACCTCGGCTTTCGGGTCTCAGGAAAAATCCTCGAACGGCTGGTGGATAGCGGCCAGCGGGTGACGCGCGGTCAGCCGCTGATGCGGCTCGACCCGGCAGATCTCCGGCTGCTGGCCCAGGCTCAGCAGCAGGCCGTTGCCGCCGCGCAGGCACGCGTCAGACAGGCCAGCGCCGATCAGGCGCGTTACCGCACTCTGGTGGCAACCGGGGCAGTTTCTGCGTCGGCATACGACCAGATTCGTGCCGCTGCGGCCACCGCTCAGGCTGAGCTGAAAGCCGCCCAGGCGCAGGCCAGCGTGGCAGGTAACGCCAGCGGATATGCGCTGCTCCTGGCTGATGACGATGGCGTGGTGATGGCAACGCTGGCGGAGCCGGGTCAGGTTGTGAGTGCCGGTGAGGCCGTCATCAGACTGGCCAGATCCGGACAGCGCGAGGCGAGCGTTCAGTTGCCAGAGACCCTTCGCCCGGCAGTGGGAAGTGAGGCAAAGGCAACGCTGTATGGTGCGGACAGTGCGCCGGTTTCTGCCCGGCTGCGCCAACTGGCTGATGTGGCCGATCCGATGACGCGCACCTTTGAGGCGAGATATGTGCTGGAGGGCACACTGGCCAGCGCTCCGCTGGGAGCCACCGTCACAATCACGCTGCCAAATAAACCGTCGCAACCGCTGCTGCAGGTTCCGCTGGCGGCGATCTACGATGCCGGTAAAGGGCCAGGCGTCTGGGATATTACCGGCCAGCCCGCTACCGTTGCCTGGCGGCCGGTGACGGTGGTGTCGATAAGTGACGAGGCGGCCACCGTCACGGGTCAGCTTAATGCTGGCGATCAGATAGTGGCGCTGGGCGCGCATCTGTTGCAGCAGGGGGAGCGCGTGCGCCCCGATGACGCTGCCGTTGCCGGGAGCCAGCCATGAGCCAGGGACGCTTTAATCTGTCAGCGCTGGCCGTGCGCGAGCGCGCTATTACGCTGTTTCTGATCATCCTGATTACCGTGGCGGGCGTCTTGTCCTTTTTCGAACTGGGACGGGCAGAAGATCCACCGTTCACCGTAAAACAGATGACGATTATCTCCGCCTGGCCGGGTGCGACGGCTCAGGAGATGCAGGATCAGGTGGCCGAGCCGCTGGAAAAGCGTCTGCAGGAGCTGAGGTGGTATGACCGTAGCGAGACGTACACGCGCCCCGGTCTGGCTTTCACTATGTTATCCCTGCAGGACAAAACGCCGCCTTCCCAGGTTCAGGAGGAGTTTTACCAGGCGCGTAAGAAGCTGGGTGATGAGAGCAGAAATCTGCCTGCCGGGGTCATCGGGCCGATGATCAACGACGAGTTCTCCGACGTGACCTTTGCACTGCTGGCGCTGAAGGCAAAAGGGGAGCCGCAGCGCCTGCTGGTTCGTGAAGCGGAATCACTGCGTCAGCGACTGCTGCATCTGCCTGGCGTGAAAAAGGTCAATATCATCGGTGAGCAGAGTGAACGCATCTATGTGTCGTTTTCACACGATCGGCTGGCGACACTCGGCATCACTCCGCAGGCAATTTTTGCTGCGCTGAACGATCAGAATGTCCTGACGCCAGCGGGATCGATTGATACGCAGGGGCCGCAGGTCTTTATCCGCCTGGATGGCGCGTTCGATAAACTGGAAAAAATCCGTGAGACGCCGATTGTGGCGCAGGGGAGAAGCCTGAAGCTGGCGGACGTGGCTACGGTGACCCGGGGTTACGAAGATCCCGCCACCTTTATGGTGCGCAATCAGGGCGAACCGGCGCTGCTGCTGGGTATCGTAATGCGTGAAGGCTGGAACGGTCTGGAACTCGGCAAGGCACTGGCGGCTGAAACCGCCCGCATTAACCAGGCGATGCCGCTGGGGCTCTCACTGACTCAGGTCACCGATCAGTCCGTCAATATCCGCTCGGCGGTTGATGAATTTATGGTTAAGTTCGTCGTGGCGTTGCTGGTGGTGATGGTGGTCTGCTTTGTCAGCATGGGCTGGCGTGTCGGGGTAGTGGTCGCGGCTGCGGTGCCGCTCACCCTGGCGGTGGTGTTTGTGGTGATGGAGGCTTCCGGCAAAAACTTTGACCGCATCACGCTGGGTTCGCTGATTCTGGCGCTGGGCCTGCTGGTGGACGACGCCATTATCGCCATTGAGATGATGGTAGTGAAAATGGAAGAGGGCTACGACCGCATTAAGGCTTCTGCCTATGCCTGGAGTCATACGGCGGCACCAATGCTGGCAGGCACCCTGGTTACGGCCGTCGGGTTTATGCCCAATGGGTTTGCGCAGTCCACGGCGGGCGAGTACACCAGCAATATGTTCTGGATAGTCGGCATCGCGTTGATCGCCTCCTGGATCGTCGCGGTGGTGTTCACCCCTTATCTTGGCGTAAAGCTGCTGCCAGCCATCAAAACGGTAGAAGGCGGCCACGCAGCGATCTACAACACCCGCCACTACAACCGCTTTCGCCGCCTGCTGACCCGCGTGATTGCCCGTAAAGGCTGGGTGGCAGGCGTGGTGATTGCCCTGTTTATCGCCGCTGTGCTCGGTATGGCGCTGGTGAAAAAACAGTTTTTCCCGACCTCAGACCGGCCTGAAGTGCTGGTTGAAGTTCAGCTCCCCTACGGCAGCGCCATAGAACAGACCCGCGCAGCGGCTGAAAAGGTTGAGACATGGCTTAAACAGCAGCAGCAGGCAAAAATCGTCACCACCTATATTGGTCAGGGGCCACCGCGTTTTTATCTGGCGATGGCACCGGAACTGCCCGATCCGGCCTTTGCTAAGCTGGTGGTACTGACCGACAGTCAGGACGCGCGTGAGGCACTGAAAACGCAGCTGCGCGCCGCCATTGCCAGCGGTCTGGTGCCTGAAGCGCAGGTTCGTGTAACGCAGCTGGTGTTTGGCCCATACTCCCCTTATCCGGTGGCGTGGCGGGTGATGGGGCCTGATCCGGCCCATCTGCGCGCGATTGCCGATCGGGTGGAAGCGGTCCTGCGGGCCAGCCCGATGATGAGGACGGTGAACACCGACTGGGGCGCCCCCGTGCCGACGCTGCATTTCTCACTGGATCAGAACCGGCTGCAGGCTGTGGGGCTGACATCCAGTGACGTCGCCCGGCAATTACAGTTTCTGCTGTCGGGCGTGCCTGTCACTACCGTGCGGGAAGATATCCGCGCGGTCCAGGTGGTGGGGCGTGCGGCCGGAGAAACCCGGCTCGATCCGGCTAAAATCGCCGACTTCACGCTGGTGGGCGCCGCCGGTCAGCGTATTCCCTTATCGCAGATTGGTGATGTGCAGGTGAAAATGGAAGATCCCGTGCTGCGGCGGCGCGACCGCACGCCGACCATCACCGTTCGGGGTGATATCGCCGATTCCCTGGAGCCGCCTGACGTCTCGACGGTGCTGAACAAAGCCCTGCAACCGATCATCGCGACGCTGCCCGCGGGCTACCGCATTGAACTGGCCGGTTCAATAGAGGAGTCCGGTAAAGCGACCCAGGCGATGGCCCCACTGTTCCCGATCATGATTGCGATCACTCTGCTGATCATCATTCTGCAGGTGCGTTCTCTGTCGGCGATGATCATGGTCTTTCTGACTGCGCCCCTCGGGCTGATTGGCGTCGTGCCGACGCTGCTGCTGTTCAGTCAGCCTTTTGGTATCAATGCACTGGTCGGGCTGATTGCCCTGTCGGGCATACTGATGCGTAACACGCTGATTCTGATAGGGCAGATCCACCACAATGAACAGGAGGGTCTGGCACCCTTTGATGCAGTGGTCGAAGCGACAGTGCAGCGTGCCCGTCCGGTGCTGCTGACGGCAATGGCGGCGATTCTGGCGTTTATTCCACTGACCCACTCGGTGTTCTGGGGAACGCTGGCCTATACCCTGATTGGTGGGACGCTGGGCGGCACCCTGATCACGCTGGTTTTCCTGCCCGCAATGTACGCTATCTGGTTCCGCATCCGCCTGCCGGGCAGCAAAACGGCAGTTGTGAAACCGGCGCTGTCGGAATAGTCTCAGGGTGACGGTTGCCGCTTCGCTGCTCTCTGCAGCCTGGCAGCAACCGTCAATTCATTGTTTTAAGCTTTTGAAGAAGGTGTATAAAAAGGTAAAAGCTATCAAACAGATAGGATGAGACAGGTGTGCGATCCTGAAAATCCTCTATAGAGTAGCGATGAAAATACAAAAAAGAGGTGTGACCATGAGCAATTCCATTGATGAAGATGCAAAAGATGCAAAGCCTATTGTCGAAGCCGATCGCGAAGCGCCCGAGGGCAAATGTCCTTTTCATGCCGGTAAGCCTTCTCAGGAAAATCAGGCGCCGGGCGGCGGAACAACTAACCGCGACTGGTGGCCTAATCAACTCCGGGTTGACCTGCTGAACCAGCACTCATCCCGTTCGAACCCGCTTGATGAATCCTTCGATTACCGTAAAGAATTTGCCAAATTAGATTACTCAGCGCTGAAAGCTGACATCAAAGGGTTGCTCACCGAGTCACAAGCCTGGTGGCCCGCTGACTGGGGCAGCTACATCGGCCTGTTTATTCGTATGGCCTGGCACAGCGCCGGAACCTATCGCTCCGTGGACGGACGCGGTGGTTCAGGTCGTGGTCAGCAACGCTTCGCACCCCTAAACTCCTGGCCAGACAACGTCAGTCTGGATAAAGCGCGCCGCTTACTGTGGCCGGTTAAACAGAAGTATGGTCAGAAGATCTCCTGGGCCGACCTCTACATTCTGGCGGGCAACGTCGCGCTGGAAAACTCCGGATTCCGTACCTTTGGCTTTGGTGCCGGACGTGAAGATGTCTGGGAACCGGATATGGATGTGAACTGGGGTGAAGAAGCCGCCTGGCTGGAACACCGTCACCCGGAATCCCTGGCGCAGTCGCCACTGGGCGCTACCGAAATGGGTCTGATCTACGTGAACCCGGAAGGTCCGGAACACAGCGGCGATCCTGCCTCTGCGGCCCCGGCTATTCGCGCCACTTTCGGCAACATGGGCATGAACGACGAAGAGATCGTGGCATTGATTGCTGGTGGACATACGCTGGGTAAAACCCACGGTGCCGCACCGGCCAGCCACGTCGGTGTCGATCCGGAAACTGCACCGATTGAGGCGCAGGGCCTGGGCTGGGTCAACAGCCACGGCACGGGCGTTGGCGCAGATGCGATTACCTCTGGTCTGGAAGTAATCTGGTCTCAGACGCCAACCCAGTGGAGTAACTACTTCTTCGAGAACCTGTTCAAATATGAGTGGGTTCAGACGCGCAGCCCGGCCGGTGCCATCCAGTTCGTGGCAGCTGATGCGCCGGATATTATCCCGGATGCGTTTGACGCCGCGAAGAAACACAAGCCGACCATGCTGGTGACCGATCTGACGCTGCGATTTGACCCGGAGTTTGAAAAGATTTCGCGTCGTTTCCACAACGATCCGCAGGCGTTCAACGAAGCCTTTGCCCGTGCCTGGTTTAAACTGACTCACCGTGATATGGGGCCAAAAGCGCGCTACATCGGACCTGAAGTCGCGCAGGAAGATCTGATCTGGCAGGATCCGCTGCCTGCACCGGTTTATCATCCAACCGTGGCGGATATCGCGCAGCTGAAAGAGAAAATCGCTGCAACCGGCCTCAGCGTCAGCGAGCTGGTTTCGGTTGCCTGGGCCTCGGCATCAACCTTCCGTGGCGGCGACAAACGTGGTGGTGCCAACGGTGCCCGCCTGGCGTTGCTGCCGCAGCGTGAGTGGGACGTCAATGCCGTCGCGGCACGCGTGCTGCCGACGCTGGAAGCGGTGCAGCGTGAAGCGCACAAGGCTTCACTGGCAGATGTGATTGTGCTGGCGGGTGTGGTCGGCGTTGAGCAGGCGGCGAAAGCAGCTGGCGTTGAAATTGACGTGCCATTTACTCCGGGCCGTGTTGATGCGCGTCAGGATCAGACTGATATCGAGTCATTCGATCTGCTGAAACCGCGTGCAGATGGTTTCCGTAACTACGGTACTGGCTTCGGCAAAACCACCACCGAAAATCTGCTGATCGATAAAGCGCAGCAGCTGACCCTGACCGTGCCGGAGTTAACGGTGCTGGTTGGCGGAATGCGTGCGCTGGGTGCTAACTTTGATGGCAGTCAGCACGGCATCTTCACGCACCACACAGGGACGCTGAACACAGACTTCTTCGTGAATCTGCTGGATATGCGCACCGAGTGGAAAGCCGCTGATTCGACCAATGAGAAATTCATTGGACGGGATCGCGTCACTGGCGAAACCCGTTTCACCGCCACGCGTGCCGATCTGGTGTTTGGCTCCAATGCGGTGTTACGCGCCTCGGCGGAAGTCTACGCCAGCAGCGACGCCCGTGAAAAATTCGTCAAAGACTTTGTTGCCGCCTGGACCAAGGTGATGAATCTGGATCGGTTTGAACTCTGATTGCTGTTGACGTTATAAAACCTGAAACCCGCTGATATTAGCGGGTTTTTTTTTATGAGAGCAGGTGAGTTATTCGACCGCTTAACTATCCTTTTACAACCCAGGTACAACAGGTTAATGGCATCATTTAAATTTCGGTCACTGCCAGTAACGTGATTCTTCGGGCCACGTAGGCAAGTACGGCTTCCCGCTGCGATTCAGGCATATGACTTTCATTATAAGTATCGATAATAAGCTGATGATGACTCACCACCTCGGAAAGCCATTTTCGTGCCAGTGTCGGATTAATATCCATACCCTGGGCAAGCAGGATAAAGTCTGCACCCAGATATTCTCCGTACTCTGAATTCATCCCCGGTGCGTTTCCTGCATCATTTTCTTCGCGTTCCAGCAGGGGCAAAGCTAAATACTCTCCAAACGCTGCAGGGTAGGGCACAACGCTGATAAAGTCATAAACCGGGGCCAGCCAGGGTGAACCCTGCGGAGGCAGGATAATCCCGATATTGCGCAGATGAAAATCATTGTTTCCCAGCACATAGGCATACACGATGCGCAAAAAGAGGTCACGTTTACTCTTTAAACTGCTGTTCACTCTGGTATTCAGGAATTTAGCGGCTTTCTCGTAACTGATGGCTTTATGATTATCAATCCTGCCATATTTATCGCCGAGACCCATCGCGCCATCCAGCTGTTCCTGATGTAATCTCGCGTTATCTGACGCTGTCCGGTCATACCTTTTAATGACAAACGCCAGTTCTTCTGGCCGATTTTCATCGTGTCTGAATGGCATCAGCCCGAACGGGGGTACGTCAAATTTCAGACGCTGCATAACGCACATAGTGGCATGCTCGTTTTCTGCCAGGTGTGGGTATTCTTCCGGAGAGGGTTTCAGGATATAGGTGCCATCATTGCTGACGACCACCAGTTCTCCCTTTGCCAGGCGAAGCGACAGTTTGGGTTGATAGCCTGAAATGCTCATGCCTTTCTGACGTTCAGGGAGTTCCTGAATAAACTGACTGCGCGTAAACGGCAGGCTAAGAGCCACATTCAGACTACCCAGCAGATGCCGGATGCCTTTTGTTGAGTAGCCGGTTTTTAGCTCAGATTCTTTAAGCCGTTTTAATGTGATCAGGCAGCGTTCTGAATTCATGATGTTATCTCTTTAAAGACGACTGCCCCAAGCAAATCGTTGCCATTTTCCATCAGTAAGCCGAACAGATCCTTATCATCAATTTTTTGAATTTCAGAATAGCGTTTTCGCAACCAGCCTTCCGGCGCTAAACCTTTAAAGAAGGGATGTAGCTCTTCACTTAAATAGGGCTCAGGTCTTACCGGCATGCTGAGAGATATCGCACAGCCGACATAAGTGGGCAGGTAGCAGAAAGTATAACCGCTTTGCCCTTCACTCAGTGTTCCTGCCAGCGTGTTGTAAAGCCACACCTCTATTTTTCGAGCCATACTTTTATACCCAGTTCTTTAAGCAAGGCGTGAAGATTTATTGCCTTTGCAGAAGATGGTTTAGCAATCAGTCGTTTAAATGTTGAGAGTGATACACCAATCTGAATCGCCATCTCTTCATAGGTGATGTTTTGTCGTTTGAGTTCATTGGCCAGTAGTTGTGGCAGTGTCGGAAACGTCAGATCACTCAGCTCCGATCGGGTGTCCGGTTTGTCCGCATTTATTGCTTCTGTTGTGGTTTCTCTACTCAAAGCTAACCCCGCCAATACCTTTTGCCGATCTGACTCAGAAAGGCTTAGTAGCGAAGATTTAATCTCATCAAGGTTCATTTTTGACCTTTTCTGCAATTTCAGTACGTTTTTGAAACGATATGGTCCGACTATAGTACTAAAAGGGTCATTTTTGAACTATTTACCGGTATCATCTTCTCAGCTTACAGCCAGACTGTGAAATATGCGGATGAAAGGTCATTTATGACACTTTAAGTCACTATTAATGCATTTGTTAAAGAGAGTATGAGATGTAGGGGTCAGAAATGAACCTTTAAGTGAGGGCGGCACCGAATGTCTAAGTATCAGGCACTAACGAAAAGAACCGGGAATTTGAAGAGTAAACAGACTGAGTAAGACGCAAAAATTTTATCAGAAGTATGAAAAGCAAAAAGCCCGCTTAGTTTCCTAAGCAGGCTTTTCTAATTTGGCTCCTCTGACTGGACTCGAACCAGTGACATACGGATTAACAGTCCGCCGTTCTACCGACTGAACTACAGAGGAATCGTTTGAACGGGGCGCATAGTAACGGCCACGCCGGGCCATGTCAAAGCTCTTTTTCATAAATCAGCGCGACTGCTGAAATAGTCGCCACTATGGCGTTTTAAGCACTGAAAGAGCTGCCTGTGCGGCTGACTCATCCGGCAAAACGGCACGTGTAAAACTGAGGTGTTTATGAGGTGTTATGGCGCTGTATAGCCCTTGTCAGGCGGCCAGGCGCGTGATTTAACCGGATAGTTTTTTACGGGCGTCACAAAGTGTGGATTCTGGCTTTGTCAGCAATAAAAACGAAACGTAGATTCCATTTCAACCCTGAACTGAATCTCTGGAGTTGAAATGAACAAAGTCAGAATCGGCATGATTGGCAGCGGCTATATCGGACGCTGCCACGCGATTGCTTATGCGCAGGCTCCCACCGTATTTGCGCTGAAAGGCGAAATCGTGCGGGAGATGCTGGCTGAAGTGAACCCCGAGCTGGCCGCCCGTCAGGCGGCGACCTTTGGTTTCGCGCGTTCGACGGGGGACTGGCGCGCGCTGGTCAGCGACCCGGCGATTGATGTCGTGGATATCTGCGCCCCCAACTTCCTGCATAAAGAGATGGCGCTGGAGGCAATACGCCATGGCAAACACGTTTATTCAGAAAAGCCGCTGTCATTAAGCGTGGCGGATGCGCAGGAGATGGTGGCGGCAGCCGATGCGGCAGGGGTTAAAACGCTGGTAGGCTTCAACTATATGAAAAACCCTACCAGCCAGCTGGCGAAAGAGATCATTGCCAATGGTGAGATAGGCGACGTGGTGCATTTCTACGGCACCCATAACGAGGATTATCTCGCCAGACCGGAAACGCCGCTCGACTGGCACTGTCAGAAAGCGCTGGCAGGTCTCGGTGCGCTTGGCGATCTGGCGGCGCATATCGTTAATATGGCGCACTACCTGGTTGGTGACATTGCTGAGGTCAGCGGCGACATGATGACGGTGATCGCCTCACGGCCTGACCCGAAAGAGCCTGCGCGGCAGTTACCGGTCGAAAACGAAGATCAGGCCAGCGCGCTGCTACGCTTCCATAACGGTGCGCACGGCGTCATTGAAACCTCACGCATCGCCTGTGGCGCAAAGATGGGACTGACTTACGTTGTCACCGGCACCAAAGGCACACTGCGCTACACCCAGGAGCGCATGGCGGAGCTGGAACTCTATCTGCATGATGAACCGGCCGGGCGTCAGGGATTTAAAACTATCCTGACCGGACCAGCACACCCTGACTACGCAAATTTCTGTGTTTCTGCCGGACACGGCATCGGCTTTAACGATCAGAAAACGGTGGAGATTCGCGACCTGATCAACGGCATCGCAGCGGGCGACCGCATGTGGCCCGATTTTGCAGAGGGATTGCAGGTTCAGAAGGTACTGGAAGCGATTGCTGACTCAGCAGTGCAACGCCGCTGGATTGAGGTATAGGGCAGAATCAGAGGGATAGAGGGTATTGCCGATGTGTTGATTAACACTGGCGGGCAGGGCGGGAAACGTTGGCTTCCCGCCCATAGCCGATCAGATCAGACCGCTTTTTTCCCACCACAATTTATCCAGCGCATAAAAGCGATCGCGCTGACTCTCGGGCTGGCTGAGATCGCGTTTCCACGGTTTTGCCAGAATATAGTGCAGGTTCTTCACCTCATCATCGTGCCAGAGACCGCTGTGCTGAAACGGCAGCGTTTTCAAGGCATTGTAGATGTAAGAGAGCGGCTTCCAGCGATCGGCAAACACTTCGTTCAGCAGATCCTGCTCGGAGAAGGGATAGTTACTGAGATCATCAATGGCGGCAATACGCTTTTCCAGTGCGTCGAACATCGCATTATCGGGCTTCAGCACCAGAAAACCGCCGTTCAGGTAAAGATCCACACTCTCTGGCGCCTTTTCACCGCGCGCCTGCCAGGTATAGTGGCACTGCTCAGGCTGCCACTCTGCCGGATAAGAGGCAATCTGGTTGGGATTACAGCGGCAGGCGTGACAGGCGGCGAGCGGGTTATCGCCCAGATCCAGGGTAAAAAGCTCATCCATGTTTTGAAGGACCAGCATATCGGCATCCAGAAACACGACGCGCTCATAATCGGTTAGCTGCCAGGCGCGCAGCTTGGTCCAGACTTCGCCGAACTGCGCCGATGCGTAGTGCTGATCCAGATCGTCGCGCGGATAGAGGGGGTCGACCGGTTTAATCACACAGCCCTCATCCTGCAAAATCTGACAGTCAGACGCTGAAATCGCCGGCGTGGTCATCACCACCAGCGGCCACTGGCTCTGGCTCTGTTGCAGCGAACGGTGCAGCGCTTTCACGCCCACCAGATAATCGGGTTGTGTTAACAGCGTTACCCAGGCAAACATAACTTTCCTCAATCAGTCAAAAAGTGGCGTGATGTAGTCGTTACCCAGTCGGCCCTGTGGGTCGAGCTGGCTGCGCAGGGCGCGGAAGGCGTCCCACTGCGGATAGATCTCACGCCAGTTGTAGCGTTCTTCATCGTAATATTTGCCCCAGTGCGGGCGTCCGCCCTCTTCGGCCAGCAGTTTTTCCACTTCAGTCAGGAAGTGCAGGCCTTCCTGTGACAGCGAACCATCGTCGGCGTAATAGACCACGAAGCCGAAAAAGCAGGTTGGCTGGTCAGCGGCCGGACTGAGCCAGGCCGATGATGCACCGGTGCAGCGCAGGATAATCGGGTAGTGCATATGCGGACGGTTCCCGGCATACCACTGCTTGATGCGGCGAATGATGGCCGGGGTTTTTGCCAGCGGCACGCCGATTTCCACATTGATCTGCGGCACCGCAATGCCGCGGCAGAAGAGCTGGTAAATGTCACCGGTAACATCGGTGAAATCACGAAAACGGGTGACGGTGCGAAACTGTTTTCCCCCTTTGCCCTCAATCTGCGTATCGCGGTGCATATGCGCCAGCGTCTGGTCGATGGTGTCGTTGAGGCTTTCGTCAACATCGCCCTCATGTTCCACCACCTGACGACCCTGCGCTTCGTAGCGCTGACGCTCTTCATCACTCGCCTCATGGGCGTTCCAGACGTGCATCAGGTTGTCATCGACAAACCACCAGGCTTTGCTCAGCGGATAGTCGTTGTTCCAGCGCAGCAGATCCTCTTCAAGGGTATCGGCAGAGACGGCATATTTGTGGCAGGTGAAGATGCTAAACGGCTGGGTACGCAGGGTTACCGCGGTAACAATGCCTAGTGCGCCCAGTGAGACCTGCGCTGCCGGGAAGTCAGCGTCGCCACGAACAAATTCGCGCACGCTGCCATCGGCCAGCACCATTCTGATTGCCAGCGCTTCGTCGGCAATCGAACTCTGCTGCAATCCCTGGCCGTGCGTTCCGGTGGCCATCGCGCCCGCCAGTGTCTGAATCGCAATCACGCCTGGCGATGAAGCCAGCATGCGGTTCATTTCGGTCAGGCTGCGATAGACCTGCTCAAGCGGGGTCGCGCCACCAAAGGTCACGCTCTGTTCATCACTGGCAAGCTGGCCGCTCAGGGCGCTGAGATCGAGCAGCACATCGTCATCACTGACATGCAGCATACGACCAGGCGACAGCTTGCTGCCGATCACCCGAATCTGGCCGTGTGACTCCCGGATAAGTCTCTGTAATTCCGCTTCACTGGCGGGACGCTGAACCTGGTGACGGCTGCCGATTTGCGCGTTCTGCGCCCAGTTCCACAGCGCATCATCATCGGGTTCAACATGGGTCTGACGAAGCGGATAGAGGCGTGCATCTCTGCTCACAACAGCATTCCTTATTATTGCATTTTAGTGACAAGTATCAGTAAGCGTAGACTATGGCTAAGCGCAGCCCGGCCTGCGGGCAATTATTTGCGGATATAGCGTAACGTTGCGGTTACAGCCAGCTGACGATTGCGGCGGATACTCTCTGCTTCGCTGTTGTCCGGGCTGAAAAGGGCGTTGAAGGTGTAGCGGTTTGAGACGTGATGAACGCAGATACTGCTGATCAGGCGATGGACATCGATGGTCTGCACATCGGCAGTGAACACGCCCTGTTGCTGACCGCGTGCCAGAATGTCATCCAGCAGATCCAGCGCGCTGCGATTAAGGGCTTTAATCTGCGGCGACTGGGTGATGTAGCGCCCGCGCAACAGGTTCTCACTGCAGACCAGCCGGATAAAATCGGGATGCTCGACATGGTAATCAAAACTGGCTTCCACCAGGCGGGTCATGGCCAGTTCCGGCTCCATCGCCGCCAGGTTCAGGCCGGTTTCGTGCTGACGTATCTGCTGATAAACCTGCTCCAGCACGTGGATATAAAGCTGCTCTTTACTGCCAAAGTGATAGACCACCATGCGTTTAGTGGTTTGCGCATGCTCAGCAATCTGCTCCAGCCTGGCACCCTGCATACCAAACTCCGCGAAGGTTTTCAGTGCGCCTGCGATAATGCGTTTTTTCAGCCCTTCAGGGTCATTTTTACGTTTTGTTAGCTCTGACATGGTGCTCAATAAGGTGATTTTGACCGGGGAATGTTAGCACAGTGTTGAGAGGCTGCCCGCAATCGCGGGCGTGGCAGGTTCGGCAACCTGGTACAGCCCGGATGATTACAGGTATAATCCCGGACATTATTTCACAGGTTCAGAGACGACAATGACAAAACTCACCTTGCAAGAGCAGATGCTGAAAGCGGGATTAGTATCCAGCAAAAAAATGGACAAGGTTCAGCGGACAGCGAAGAAATCCAGGGTTCAGGCACGCGAAGCCAGAGCGGCGGTGGAAGATAACAAAAAAGCGCAGCTTGAGCGGGATAAGCAGCTGAACGAGCAGCAGAAGCTGGCTGTGCTGTCTAAAGAGTACAAAGCGCAGGTCAAACAGCTGATCGAAATGAACAAAATTGACGTGGCAAGAGGCAACATCAGCTTCAATTTCACCGACAATAACCTGATCAAAAAGATTATGGTGGATAAACTGACGCAGACTCAGCTGATCAATGGGCGTCTCGCCATTGCCCGCCTGGCGGCTGACAATAATGGCGAGAGCCAGTACGCTATCATCCCGGCCAGCGTAGCGGATAAAATTGCGCAGCGTGATGCCAGTGCCATCGTATTAAACAGTGCATTAAGCGAAGAAGCACAGGACGAAGATGATCCTTATGCTGATTTCAAAGTGCCCGATGATTTGATGTGGTAACAGCGCGCTGACGCATTCAGAACGGGCTGTCGGCAGAGAGTTGCAGCGTGCTGCCGCTGACAGGATGAACAAACGTCAATCCGCTGGCGTGCAGCATCAGTCTCTCTGCCTGATCCGCGCCAGGCAGCAAAAGCCCGCCGTAGAGATCACAGCCCAGAATCGGGTGCCGCAGCTGCTGACAGTGAATGCGCAGCTGATGGGTGCGCCCGGTTTCCGGCATCAGTTCAACCCGCGTGACCGGCAATCCCTTTCCCTTTTTTTCCTGATAATAACCGCGTTCTATGACCCGGTAGCGTGAGCGCGCAGGTTTCCCCTGGATCGGGCAAATCACCATCCGGGGAAACTGCGCCGGATCTTTCGCTATCGCGGCATCAATGACGCCTTCGTCATCGGCAAGGTGCCCGCACAGCAGCGCCTGATAAGCTTTACGCACGCTGCGCTGGCTGAATTGCTGGCAGAGTGCCGCATTAATCGTTTTGCTGCGTGCGACGACCATCAGCCCGGAGGTGCCAAAATCGAGCCGATGAACCAGCGCGCAGCCAGGAAAAAGCTTCACCAGCCGATGATGCACCGAATCGAGGTTTTGCGGATTTTTGCCTGACAGGCTCAGCAAACCGCTGGGTTTATTGATCACCAGCAGATGGTCGTCCTGAAAGAGAAGGGTTATCTCATCAAAGCAGGGCGGGGCGATAAACGTATCGATAATGGCAGACATCGGGCAACCGGCAGGTAAATGGCAACGGATCATAACCGATTGGCCGGTCACTGACGATGCTGCGCGCAGCCATTATTCTTCGCTGATCGTTTCCCCGCTTTGCGTGAAGAGTGACTGGCCAGCCTGCTGCGTTTCAAATTTGCCATGGGCAGCAAAAACGGAGCAGACCGTCGCAGCCAGCAGCGTAAGGAGAATGGAAAGTTTCATGGTGACATCCCATCGTGAATTTAAAAGCAAGTCTGACAGGAAGGGCGGCAGAGACAAACAGAACAATCCGGAAAAAAAACATTAAGTACATTTGTTCAGCAAGTTGCGCGATTTTTAGTGATAAATTCGGGCAGTTCTCTCTTTTACGACTACAGTCTCTGGTGAGGTTGTCATCAATTCGTATCTAATGGAGGATTTTCTGTGTTATTTCAAAACGACGAGAAAGGCCACGTCATTATTGGCGAAGCGGCACTAAGCCTTGCCCTGGGTGAAAAAGAAATCAGTATCGCAACACTCTTTACCCAACTGGGTTATATGGCGAAATCTGAAAGCAACGCGGATCGGCTGACGAAAATCGCCGAAGCCAGAAGCTGGCTGAGTAGTTTTGAGTCACCGGCGATTGCTCAACAGCAGGTGCCGTACCTGCAGACGCTTGCAAGCCTGAACGAAGAGCTGAACTAGCAGTAACGGAACTGATGCCAATGGACGTAGTCCGGCTCCGGCCGGAAAACGACGAAGCGGATGACCTCATCGGTTGCGCGAAAGCGTAGACCGGCCGGAGAAGCTGTCAGGGACGACAACTCTCTCTCCCTCGCTTTCTGTACAGACCGATCGCGATTCTTATCTACCCTCATTTCAAAGCCAGCCGGGATATAAACCGGAATCATCAGGCACGAGCCAGCTTGTTTCAGCTGTCGTGGCCGAAATATGACCTTCCCTCAGTTTCCGGATGCTCGCCTGACCATGTCATTCCCGCGTTAACCACTACGGCTTATTATCTTCTGATTAATCAGATCACTTATTTGTCTGAAGAGGGCTGTTATTTCAGCCAGCCTCAATCAATTAAGGCTGGCTCTATTTACGGTCAGACAGAATTAACGCTTCGCTAACCGTTAAAAGCTTTCCCAGCTTGAGTCTGCTGATGCATTAACGGGCACAGCGGGTACTAAACGCGGTGACAGGGCAGGTGCGCCCCGGCTGCTACTGCTCTGCCCGGGAGAGAGACGGAATACGGCCACTGTTTTTTCCAGTTCATCAGCCTGAGATTCCAGTGAGCTGGCTGCGGCGGAGGACTCTTCAACCAGCGCGGCGTTCTGTTGCGTCGTGGTATCCATCTCGGCCATTGCCGTGGCGATCTGAGAAATGCCGCGGTTTTGCTCGTCAGAGGCGGCAGCAATTTCACCCATAATATCTTTAACCTGACTGACAGAGCGGACGATGTCATCCATGGTGGTACCGGCGCGTTCCACAAACTCAGAACCATCATGAACCCGATCAAGTGACTCGCGTATCAGCGTTTCAATCTCTTTGGCGGCCAGTGAACTGCGCTGGGCCAGATTTCTGACTTCACCGGCAACCACCGCAAATCCGCGACCCTGCTCTCCGGCTCGTGCCGCTTCGACGGCGGCGTTAAGGGCCAGAATATTGGTCTGGAAAGAGATGCTGTTGATGACGTGAATGATCTCGCCGATTTTGCCCGAACTCTGGCTGATGTTGTTCATGGTTTCGATAACGTCACGGATAATCTCGCCACCACGTCCGGCATTCACTGACGCGTCTGTCGCCAGCTGACTCGCATGGTGAGCGTTCTCCGCATTCTGTTTCACCGTTGAAGAGAGCTCTTCCATGCTGGCCGCGGTCTGAACCACTGCGGCAGACTGCTGTTCTGTGCGGGATGAAAGATCGGTATTACCTGCCGCGATTTCCGCCGAGGCACGCGCCACGCTGCTGACGCCATCACGCACGTTGGTGATGATATTCTGCAGGCTGATGTTCATTGCATCTACCGCCTGCATCAGCTGACCTAACTCATCACCACGTGTGGTTTTCAGTGAGGTTGTTAAATCACCGCTGGCAATACGTTGCGCTGCGTTCAGCGTCTCTTTCAATGGCAGCGTAATGTTGCGGGTGATCCGCCAGGCAATCAGCAGACTCAGCACCACACAAATCAGCGCGGCAAAAGCAATGCGCCACTCCGCCTGTTTGATAAATTCAGAGGATAGCTGGGACTGATAGGCAAAGGTATCGGAGACCACCGCATTGAGCCGCTCTGCGGTGGTGGTCAGGCCCGCCGATTCGCTCTTTTCTTTCTCTGTCGCATCGACATAGCGCGTTAAAGCCTGGCGTTGCTGCGTCAGAGTGCTGAGCACATTTCGCGTTACGTCATTAATATTCGGCTGGGCGAAAATATCCAGTTGCTCGCTCAGGGTGTTGATAGCGGTGTATTCTTCAAGAATCGCCTCTCTGCTGGCCTCAGACGGCTTATCGAGAAACGCTTTTTCAACATTGGCCGCATCAAACAGCGCTGCGGCCAGGTGCATGACCGGCAGCGCCGCATCGGGTGTCAGAGCCATATCGAGTGATTCAAACTGATGCGCAAGCGCAATCAGGGCACCCGGTTTAATGGCATCAAAGGCGCTGCTTGTCGCCTGCGCAGCCGTCACGAATGTCTGGCGCTGATTCTGATAATCGTTAAGTAACTGCCCCATCAGCGCGACTTTCTGCTGGCCCATCTCATCCCATTTGAATCCATCCAGCCGTTTATAAAGGGCATCTAACTCCTTCAGGGCCTGAACGTTCTGCGTGGCAAATTTGGGATCTTTGGTGTACTGGTAGAGGGTGCGGTTAAGGCGTGCCTTGCTTAACGTGTTTACCATCTCCACGGTAATCGTGCGCCGGGCGGAGTTGTCTTTAATACTGCGAAAACAATCGAAAGCGATAAAAGTAATGGCGAGGGAGGCAGCAATGACGACGATAAAACCGACGCCCAGTTTTTTCCCAATTTTAATATCGGAGATGCGTTGAGCAAGGCCCATAAGGTTCACCTTTAGTGAGATATCAGAAGCAGAGAAGAGGCTGTTAAATAATTCAAAGATAATCTTCTTATCGTCAGCGCCAGACTAATCTTTAATATTATTTATGCTTACTCAATGATCTGATTATTGAGGCTTTCATTATTCTCAAGGGAAACTATCTGCCTGCTAATCTTTGATTTACTTCGTGTAATGTATTGATAATTTTGATTAAAATTATGATTCCCGTGCCTGCTGCAGTCTTTACATTACCTGAATAAATAGTTATTGATTTTGATCAAATAAGTCCCGGATAAAAGAATCGGTCAGGCGCAGAGGGATGATTTTTCAATAAATACTTATCAATGAAATTATATTTTTATTAATCATCAGAGCCTGGCTGTGCCAATTAATTAACCGCAGTATGACGTTTTCTCGCCTCGCCAATCCTTACCAAACTGCTCATCTCTTCGGTCACAGGATGCCAGCGCCTGTTCAACAGCCTCGCAACGCGCGCCATTGCCATATTCCAGCAAAATATTCCCGGTTTTAGCATTTGTGATCGCCGCCGGTCTTCACTGAGAATGACAACAGAACGTTACGAGGATGATAAAAGCTCTGGAGCCCGCCGCTTATCTGGCTTTCTTTCAGCGCTGACAACAGGTCACGATCGCTTTTCCCTCTGGGGGAACATTTTAAATATCAGGAGAAAGGTTCCGGTGAAATTGATAAAAAGAATGACCCTTTTCACACTCGTGCTCAACGCATCCGTCAGCTTTGCGGCAGAACCCTCAGTGCCTGCTGACAGCAGCATACATGTTAAAGCCGATCCGGCGCTGAAAACGCTGATTCCTGCGGATATCCTCAAGCGTGGCTACATTGTGGCAGGAACAAACCCGAATACGCCGCCAACTACCTTTTATAAAGAAGATAATAAGACGCTGGCCGGTCGCGAAATCGACATCATGAATGCGGTGGGTGAACGTCTGGGTATCGCGGTAGAGTGGCGCGACACGGGCGGCTTCGACAACATCATTCCCGGTCTGAAAACCGGACGTTACGATGTGGCGCTGTCGAACATAAATGCCACACCGACCCGCCTGAAACAGATCGACTTTGTCGGCTACTACAACGCCAGCCTGCTGGGAATTATTTCCCGAAAAGACGCCAGTATCGCCCCGTTTAAATCACTCAGTGACGTCTGCGGCAAAGAGGTCGGCGCCGGTTCCGGTACCACCCAGGTTACGCGGCTGGAAGAAGCCAGTAAAGCCTGTGAGGCCGCAGGTAAGCAGCCCATCAAGGTAGCGATATTCCCGGATCGTCCGGCTGGCGTGCAGGCGGTGGTCAGCGGGCGCGTACCGCTGTTCCTGGGTCCCTATGAGGGGCTTCTGTGGCAGGTTAAGGTAATCAAACCGCTGACCATGAGCGGCGAAATCACCGTTAACGATGCACCGGTCTCTGTCGCTTTCCCAAAAGCCTCTCCGCTTGAACCTGCCGTGCAGGCCGCGCTGAACTCATTAATCAAAGATGGCAGCTACCGGAAAATCCTCGATAACTGGGGAATCGGATTTGGTGCTGTGACCGAAGCCCGACGCAACGAAGAGATTTTTAAATGAGTGAGATTCAGAACCACACTGACGATCTGAAAATCGTCAGTAAACGCTACTACGGACGCTGGCTGAGTGCGCTGGTGGTGCTGTTGTGCGTGGTGGCGATGGCACATTCGATGATTAACAATCCGCGCTTTGAGTGGGGGATCATCGCAGAAAACTTCACTGCGCCCTCCATTCTGCAGGGGGTGTTAATGACGCTGCAGCTCACCGCCATTTCAGTGGTGCTGGGCTTTGCCTTCGGCACGGTGCTGGCGCTGATGCGTCTCTCATCAAACCCGGTTCTGGTTGCGGTGAGCTGGGCCTACACCTGGTTTTTCCGTGGTGTACCGATGCTGGTGCAGCTGTTTCTCTGGTACAACATCGCGGCGCTCTATCCCAGAATAGCGCTGTCGATTCCCGGTTTAGGTGAGATCTGGAGTGCACAGTCCAACGCGCTGGTCAGCCCGTTTAGTGCGGCAGTGATCGCGCTGGTCATGCATCAGTCCGCCTATGCCGCAGAAATTGTGCGCGCGGGTATCCAGAGCGTGGGTAATGGGCAGATTGAAGCGGCACGCGCGCTTGGATATCGCCCGGCTCAGATTTTCCGTCATACCGTTTTACCGCAGGCGATGCGCGCCATTATGCCGCCAGCGGGTAACGAGATCATTGGCCAGTTGAAAACCACGGCAGTGGTGTCAGTGATTTCTCTGCAGGATGTGCTGTTTTCGGCGCAGATTATCTATCAGCGCACCTATGAAGTGATCCCGCTGCTGCTGGTCGCCACCCTGTGGTATCTGCTGATGACCTCAGTGCTGTCGGTGGGCCAGTATTACGTGGAGCGTTATTTTGGCCGCGGTGTCACGCGGCGTGAAAAGCGCAGCCTCTGGCCGTCGTTGCCGCGCTTTTCGCTGCCGAAAACGCAAAGGAGTGTGAGCAATGGCTGAAGCAATTGCACTGCGCAGGGTCACCAAGCGCTTCTCTGGCGTAACCATCCTCGACGACGTTAACCTGGATATACCTGCCGGGTCGGTCACGGTGATTCTGGGGCCATCCGGCTCCGGTAAATCCACGCTGCTGCGCTGCATTAATCACCTTGAGAAGCTGGATGGTGGCACCATCCGTATCGGCGGCCAGATGGTGGGATACCGACAAAAAGGCCAGGCGCTGCACGAACTCAACAGCAGTGCCATTGCACGCCAGCGGGCGGAAATCGGCATGGTGTTTCAGCAATTTAACCTGTTCCCGCACCGTACCGTGTTGCAGAACATCACGGATGCGCCGATACGGGTGAAAAAGCAGAGTCGCCATCAGGCGACCAGCAAAGCACTGGTGCTGCTGAAACAGGTGGGGCTGTCTGGTCGCGAAGATGAGTGGCCGCAAAACCTTTCCGGTGGTCAGCAGCAGCGCGTTGCGATTGCCCGCGCACTGGCGATGGATCCTGGCGTTATGTTGTTTGATGAACCGACCTCGGCGCTTGACCCGGAACTGGTGGGTGAAGTGCTGCATGTCATTAAACAGCTGGCGCATTCCGGTATCACCATGGTGGTTGTCACCCATGAAATCGGATTTGCCCGCGAGGTCGCCGATAACATCGTCTTTATGGAGAGCGGCAAAATTGTGGCGGCTGGCCCGACGCAGCAGGTACTCGACGATCCGGACAACGGACGCGTCAGAAACTTTATCGCAACGGTGCTCTGAGCACCGTTTCTTTTGTGATAACCAGGAAGCAGGATGACGCAAAAACCGGTAATGCACAGCGCCCACTGGGGCGCTTTTCACGCTGAGCGCAGCGGCGATCAACTGCTTATTGAGCCGTTCGGGGGCGATCCCGACCCCAGTCCGCTGTTGCAAAACTTCCGTCATGCACTTAATCACCCGGCACGCGTCGCACGGCCGATGATACGGCGTGGCTGGCTGGAAAACGGGCCTGGCCCGGATCGGCGTCGTGGGGCAGATGAATATGTCGCGGTTAGCTGGGAGGAAGCCAGTCATCGGGTTGCACTGGAGCTTAAGCGGGTCGGTGAGGCTTACGGCCCGGCGGGGATTTTTGGCGGATCTTACGGCTGGTCAAGCGCAGGCCGTTTCCATCACGCCCAAAGTCAGGTGCACCGTTTCCTGAACACCACGCTGGGCGGCTATGTTCGCTCAGTTAACAGCTACAGCTCCGGCGCGGCATCGGTATTGCTGCCGCATATTGTGGGCGACATGAATGAAGTCGCCCGGCGTGGCGTGAGCTGGGAAGAGATTGCCGGTCACAGCGAGGTGGTGCTGGCGTTTGGCGGGCTG
Organism: Pantoea sp. OVA07A; assembly: GCF_019969975.1. Classification (NCBI taxonomy): domain Bacteria; kingdom Pseudomonadati; phylum Pseudomonadota; class Gammaproteobacteria; order Enterobacterales; family Erwiniaceae; genus Pantoea; species Pantoea sp. OVA07A. The sequence goes on from NZ_JAHXYM010000001.1 coordinate 160,599, forward strand.
GCGCTGAAAAATGCCCAGGTGGCCAGCGGCGGCCTGAGTGAGCATACCGAGCGCGGTTTTATGCAGCGTGCGGCACAGCGCGGCACCCGTTTTATCTCGGTAAGCCCACTGAAAAGCGATTTGCCAGAGGAAGCACAGGGTGAGTGGCTGGCGCTGCGACCCGGAACGGATGCGGCGTTTATACTCGGCCTGCTGGCGGTATTAATCACCGAAGGGTTAACCGATGAGGCATTTCTGGCGCGCTACTGTGTCGGCTGGCCTCAGATGGTGGCCTACATCCGGGGTGAAGAGGATGGCGTGGTGCGTGACGCGCCCTGGGCGGCCGCGATCTGTGGCGTCAGCAGCGACCTGATCAGGCAGTTCGCCCGACAGCTGCACGGCAAGCGCGTACTGGTGACGGTCGCCCATGCCTTACAACGCGCCGAGCATGGCGAACAACCGGTCTGGCTTGGCCTGGTGCTGGCGGCGGCACTCGGACAGCCCGGGCTGCCCGGCGGCGGCTATACCTATGCACTGGGTGCGCTGGGCCATTATGGCAAACATCACAATCTGGTCAGTTTTCCGTCCCTGCCGCAGGGTAAAAATGGTATCGACCGCTTTATTCCGGTAGCCCGTATTGCCGATATGCTGCTCAATCCCGGCACCAGGTTTGACTACAATGGCCGTCAGCTTACTTATCCTCATATCCGGCTGGCTTACTGGGCGGGCGGCAATCCGTTTCACCACCATCAGGATCTGGCCCGGCTGCGTCAGGCATTTTGCCAGCTGGATACGTTCATCGTGCATGAGAGCGTCTGGACCGCCAGTGCGCGTCATGCTGATATCGTTCTGCCCGCCACCATGACCCTGGAGCGTGAGGATATCGGCGGTGCGCCGACCGATCGCCATTTAATCGCCATGCAGCCAGTGGCACAGCCTTACGCCGAAGCCAGGGATGATTACACGATTTTCCGTGAGCTGGCCCGGCAACTTGGCCGGGAAGAAGCGTTTAGCGAAGGGCGCGATGCGCGAGGCTGGTTGCAGCATCTTTACCATCAGCTACAGGAAAAACTGGCGGCGCATCAGGTGCAGACACCGGATTTCAATCAGTTCTGGCAGCAGGGCATCCTGGCGTTGCCGCAGGTGAAGGATGGTGGACGGATGATCAATGCGTTTCGCGCTGACCCTGATGCTGCACCGCTGCCCACAGCAGGCGGCAAAATTGAGATCTTCTCCGCCACTATCGCCAGCTTTGGTTATGACAACTGTCCCGGCCATCCGGTATGGCGTGAACCCCAGCAAAAACCCAGCGCCGACTACCCATTCTGGCTGATTGCCAATCAGCCCGCGACGCGCCTGCACAGTCAGCTCGATTTTGGTGATTTCAGTCAGAGTGGCAAACGTGGAGGGCGTGAAGTCTGTAGCCTCAACAGCGAGGATGCGGCAGCCCGGGCTATCGCGGATGGCGACATCATTGAGCTTTATAACGATCGGGGCCATGTGCTCGCCAGCGCACGTCTCACCGACACGGTTATGCCTGGCGTGGTACAGTTGCCAACCGGTGCCTGGTACGATCCGGTCGACGCCACTGCCGCCCGTCCGCTTTGTCGTCACGGTAATCCCAATGTGCTGACGCTGGATATCGGGACGTCATCTCTGGCACAGGGATGTAGCGGGCAGATTACGGTGGTGCAGGTGCGTAAATTTGCCGGGGAAGTCACGCCGGTGCAGGCCTTTATTCCCCCGTTATGAGTCGGTTACAGGGCGCTCAGCACTGCGCGGCCCAGCGCCTGCAAATCTGCCGTTGAACGCAGCTCACTGGCTGCCAGCAGATCGGGCGACGACGCCTGCAGCGCCAGCAGCAGTTTCCTGTTTACATCCACACTCTCTGCCAGTGACTGCTGGCGCGTGCGGCGCTGATGCAGCTTTGTGCTATCACTCAGCGTCAGCGTGACGTCATGGAAGCGCAGGGCGGGATTAATCGCATCGGGCGGCGCGCTGTTATCGGGAGTACGACGGACGCGGGCGGCCAGCGGCATAATCTGATGATTGAGATCGCCTTCGGCGAAATCCTGCAAACGCAGATCGCCGTAGATCAGCATCGCAGCAATCACATATTCCAGGCTGAAACGCGCTTCAATGCCGTGCGTCGGAACGGATATGGAAGCGGCGATGTCACCGCCTGGCGGGAAGGCGACGGTGATATCGACAATCTGGCTCAGCAGCGCATCAAGAGGTTTGCCGGCTGCCAGCCACTGCTGGCGCAGCATTTGTGCCGCTTCCGCTGCGCTGTGGGTACCCGCGCAGGTTGGGAAAGGTTTGAACTCCAGTCCGGGCGCGCTAATCCGCCAGGGGCGGCCCCAGTTTTCCAGCAATTTCTCCGGCTGCGCCTGACCCGAACTGCTGGCTGCCAGAAAAGCCTCAATCACACCCGCCTGACGGCCATCTATTCCGGCCAGTGTCAGCAGAGCCGCTGACACCGCACGTTCTGCGGCAAAACCAGCGTGCAGTGGTTTCACCGCCGAACCAAACTGCGCGCGTAGCCCGCTGGCCTGGGTGGCAGCGATCCCCAGCAGGGTCGCGGTTGCATCACTCTCCAGCGCCAGCAAACGCGCCAGTGCCGCCGCCGCTGCCAGGGTGCCCAGCGTTGCCGTGTTGTGATAGCCCAGCGCGTAATGTTGCTGGCTGACAGCCAGTCCCAGGCGACCTGCCATTTCCACACCCGTGACGTAAGCATCCAGAAAACGGTTCAGGCGCTTTGGCTGATATTGCTGCCAGGCGAGCAGGGCGGGCAGGATCACTACGCTGGGGTGACCGCGAAAATCGGCATGAAAATCATCGTAGTCCAGCGCATGTCCGGCATAGCCCAGCAGCAGCGCCTGCGAGCGCACGCTGCCGTCGCGGTAGATTGTGCGCAGTGCCGGTAAGCCGCTATCTGGCACCTTGCCCTGTAACACCGGCCAGCTCACCGCCAGGAAGTCCCGCACACCTTCACGCGCGTGCTGGTGCGCTGACTCATCCGGCTGACCATAAAGGATATGTTCAGCCAGCATTACGCTCAGGTTCATTGCGGTCGCTCCGGAAAACGGTGTAGTTCGTGGCGAAACGCGATCGGCTGTTCGCCCAGTGATGCGGGATTATCGCTGCTCATAGCGGGTTTCCTTCTGCTGCTGTCTGGCGGCTCAGCCAGGCATCATGTGCCGCCGGGTCCAGTACTTTTTTCATATAGAGGGTGATGTGACCTTTACCGAGATCGCGGGTATGCATCGGCTGGAAGCCACGTTTCAGATACATCTCTTTCAGCCAGGGGTGATGGGTGGCGGTGCCCAGCGAGACCGCAGGGGCATGCAACTGATCGATCAGGATTTCCTGCTCTAACCGATCCTGAACCTGGCGACCAAAATGGTGGCCGGGATAGTCGGGATGCGCGCCAAACCAGCCGATATGCGGCAGCCCAAACGGGCCGGGCAGCGGCCCCCAGGGATAGCGAACGGTCACTGATGAAACCATCTGGTCACGCATGTAGAGCGCATACACGCCATGATTCTGCAGATGGCGTAATGCTGTAGCGCGGTCAGCCGTGGCGGCATCAAATTTAATGCCCAGCGCTTTGACGGGTGCATAGGCGGCATGCATCAGCGCCAGATAAACATCTACCTCATCTTCTCTGACCTGACGAAAATCGAGTTGCATAATATTTCCCGGAAAACTGCCAGGCAGGCAGTTAATTCATACAGCCAGAATGAGAGATTAACAGTAAAAGCCGGGTCGCTATGTGTGAAAAATAACTAACCTAATGCGGATTTGTGAATATGAAATGGCCGGTTTTTGATTGCTTAAATTGTTATTTGTCGTAGTATTCAGAAAAGAAATTAAATTCCATGAAACGCTATTAACTCACTGTAATAAAAGTCTTTTTCTATTTTATATAATCAGGATGCTGCTGTGTTAGCCATTACATCTCCGCGAGCCTATGCGCATGAGGCGGGCCTGCGCATCCGCGCCGGTCAGTTTATTAAACCCTATGCCACCCATATTCGTATTTTTACCTCTCCTCAGGCGTGGCAGGCGGTTAATCCGGAATTAAGCCAGAGTCTTGAAGAGAATGGCATCCGCTGGCAGCTCGACTATTTAGAGGGCGAATGTACCGATCAGGCCATCGCCAGCTTAAAACACCATACCGAACAGCAGGGCGCAGAACTGCTGCTGGCGATTGGGGGCGGACGCGTGCTGGATGCGGCTAAAGCCGCTGCCAGCCAGTTGCCGGCGGTCACACTGGTTAACTTTGCGACCCAGGCGGCAACCTGCGCGGCCTGGTCACCGATTGCCATCATCTATAACGAGCAAGGCGGCCATCTGCACAGCCAGCCGCTGGGGAAAATGCCGGAGCTGGTGCTGGTGGACAGTGAAGTGATCGCCCGGAGCGATGTGCGCTACCTGAAAGCGGGTATTGTGGATGCGCTGGCCAAATATTATGAATTCCGGCCTTATCAGCAGCACAACCCTGATGATCTGGCTTTGGATCTTAAGGTGATGACCGCGCGGCAGGCGCTGGACACTTTTCGGCAGCAGGGAGACGCCGCGATCCTGGCCTGCCAGCAGCAGCGGGTCACGCCTGAACTGGTCAGAGTCATTGATGCCACTATCGTGCTCGCCGGGCTGGCGAATAGTGTGCGCGACCTGCTGCCGACGCCGGGCTTTGCGCACGCCATTCACAATCGACTGACGCACCTGCCGGAGCTGCATCACTGGCTGCACGGTGAGAAAGTCGGCTTCAGCCTGCTGGTGCAGTCGCTGATGGAACATGACGGTGTCGCGGATGCAGAACTCCTTGCGCTGCTGCGTCACTACGATATGCCGCTGAAGCTGCCGGTGTTACGCGGCGATCGCCATAGCGCGCTGCGCAACCTCGCGCAGCAGATTAAATTCCCCCAGGCCTGCGCAGAACGGCTGCCGTTTAGCGTCTCCGCCCGCGCGCTGGAGCAGGCGCTGCTGGCGACGGACACCCTTTTTTAAGCGCGCGCTGCGGCGCGCCTTTACACCTTACAGACCAGGAATCGTTCATGAATCATTTCACTCCATCACGTCGCCTGCGGCTCGGCCTGTTTGTTCAACCGGTGGGTCAGCACGTGAGCGGCTGGCGTCTGACGGAACAGCTGGGCGATCCCACTGACATCGACTGGCTGATCACGCTGGCTAAAAAAGCCGAAGCGGGTAAGTTCGACCTGTTCTTTGTGGGTGATGCACTGGCAACCAGCATGTATCGTCTGCCGTCGACCATGGCACGCCTTGAACCGCTGACGATGCTGGCGGCGCTGGCGGTCCACACCAGACGTATTGGCCTGGCCGCAACCGCCTCTACCACCTTCAGCGATCCCTTTACGCTGGCGCGCAGTTTCTCGTCACTGGATCACATCAGCCGTGGCCGGGCCGCGTGGAACGTCGTGACCTCGTTTTCCACTGACGTTGCACGTAACTTCAGCCGCAGCGATATGCCCGACCACGCTTCCCGCTATGCCCGTGCGCGGGAGTTCCTTGAGGTGGCAGACAAATTGTGGCGGGGCTGGGAAGCGGGGGCAGTACAGCCCGACAAAGCGACCGGGGACTATTTTGTTGATGAGAAGATCAAACCGATCAACCATCAGGGCGAGCATTTTCAGGTACAAGGCCCCCTGAACATCACGCGTTCGCCACAGGGACGTCCGGTGATTATCGAAGCAGGTTCTTCTGCTGATGGTCAGAAGCTGGCGGCTGAGACAGCGGAAGTGATCTTTACCGCCTCCGCCAGTCTGGAGGAAGCGCAAGCGTTCTATCGCACTCAAAAGGAGCAGGTCATTGCCGCCGGGCGTAACCCGGATCATGTCGTGATCATGCCCGGTGTCATGCCGATTATTGGCCGCACGCGTGAGGAGGCGAAGGCGCTGTGGAAAAAGCTGAATACGCTGGTGGATATCGAGAACGGGCTTCGTCAGCTTTCACTGCGGTTCAGTATGGATCTCAGCCAATATCCACTGGATGGCCCGGTACCGGAGGTTCCGCTGGGCGAAGGTAATCAGAGCCGCGTTAAGCTGATGACCGATATGGCAAAGCGCGAGAATCTGACGCTGCGTGAGCTGGCCGCCGTCGCCGCCGGTTCACGCGGACACCGCGTGATTGTCGGTACCGCTGAAGATATCGCCGACGACTTCCAGCAGTGGCTGGAGCAGGGCGGGGCTGACGGCTTTAACATTATGCCAGCCATTATGCCTGAACAACTGGATCTGTTTGTGGAGCTGGTGATCCCGGAACTGCGTCGTCGCGGACTGTTTCGCGATGAGTATGAGTTTGCTACGCTGCGGGAGAATCTGGGGCTTGAAGTGATAACCGAAGAGAGTTAACAGCCACGGCCATCACGGGAAATATTACCGCAATACTGCATGCAGTTTGCTGGAAAAGGAGATGCGGTTAACTCAGCAGGGAGGAGGCTGGAGCCTGTATTGTGCCGCACTATTTTCCAAAAGCGTTCTGCAAACCCATTCATACCCGATATAGTGCAAATCTATCCCCGGGATGTGAGATCGCTGAATGTCAGAATACAGGTTCTATACCAAAGGCAAATACACTGTTGCACTTGAAAGATCGGACGTAACACGAGCTTTCGATCTGACAGAGCAGGGTTATAAAAAACAGTTCGAGGAAGTTCGTGCCTCAGATGAAAAACAGGCACTCGCACGCTTCGCGGATATCCGCAGGGACAAACGCATCGACCAGCACAACTTTCTGGCGGGCGCGGCCACGATGCCCCTGATTGGCGTATTAACAGCGATTGCTTTCTCTCTCTTCTGGCGAAAAAAAACGGGAAAATAACCCTGTGTTGATTCACTTTGCAGGGGTTTAGCTTAGCCTGATATCAGAATAACCAGGGAGCAGGATGCCGTCCCCTTTTCACCTAAAAGGACTTATCCATGAAAAAGATCATTCCCATTTTCTGCTGTGCCCTGTTAGCCGGTTGTGCGCCTCTCACTCCACACGAATGCATTAAAAAAAGCGCACTCGAAACCTGCAACTATAAACGTTCAGGAAAAGTCGGGGACAACGATATCTATGGTCAGCAGGCATCTGGCATTAAAAAAGCGCTGGATGCTGCACTATCAGAGCCGCACGCCTGGAAGGGGAAACGCTGTAATGCCCATCTGGATTTCAAAATTGATGGCACCCTGGATAATTTTATTATCAAAGGGGGCGATAAAGATTATTGCAACGCGCTCAAAGTGGCGGCAAAACGCGCCAGATTTCCGGCTTTCACCGACCAGCATGTTTTCGATGTGATGGGATCAGCGCGCTGGAATATGGAAGGACAGCCCTGACACGCATCCTGCCCGTTAAATCAGCCCTCAGACAGCCCGCAATCGCGGGCTGTCTGGCCTCCCAGCACCACCATTATCAGAACTGATAAGAAACGCTGACATTCAGGTTACGTGGCTCACCGTAAACGTAGCTGTTCATATAGCTGTAATATTCACGGTCGAAGAGATTATCGACGTTGGCCTGTACGGCAACCTGCTTATTCACCTGATAGCGGGCAAACAACGAGGCCAGCGGGTAGCTGCCCTGATATACCCGTACGCTGTCGCCGCTGGCATTGGTCACATCTTTAAACACCCGGTTCTGCCAGTTAATTCCGCCACCAACGGTGAGCTCGGGGATCGCGGCTAACTGATAACGGGTGAAAAGTTTGAATGAGGTTTGCGGCTGATAGCTGTTGAACCGGCCACTTTTATCGCGTGCCACATAGCGGGTTGCGCCAAAGGTCAGCTGCAGATTATCGGTCAGCGCGCCATTCAGCTCGAACTCGGCACCTTTACTCACTGCACCTTTGGCGGCGTCATAGGCCTGCTCATTGCCGCTCAGATAAACACCATCAATTGCCTGTCCAACGTTATCCTGCTCGATGCGGAAAATTGCTACGCTGGCGGTCAGCAGGCCATCGTTCCAGGCCGATTTCAGACCGGTCTCGTAACTTTTACCTGTCACCGGTGAGAGGTAACTGCCGTGAGTATCGCGATAAGTCTGCGGCAGGAAAATGGCGGTGTAGCTGCCATAGGCGGACCAGGTGTCATTAATGTCATACACCAGCCCTGCATAAGGCGTGGTGTTATTTTTAGTCATCTCTCCGCTGCTGCCATGGGTGCTCCACTGGGTATAGCGAGCGCCAATAATCAGCGACAGCGGATCGGCCAGCGACAGACGTGCAGCGCTATAGACCGATTTCTGACGAACAGTGTCATCAGCGTTGAGATACCAGCCCTGCCACTCCGGCTCCGCAACGTTACCGCTCCAGCTATTATTGAAAATCCCCATATCGGCGGCAGTGATTTCACCCGCCTCCGCATCGCTGAATCCATCCTGACTGTAAGCGGCATTATGCTGGCGGCTGTAGCTTGCTCCGGCCATCAACAGGTGCTGACGACCCAGCAGTTCAAACGGGCCGCTGGCAAAGCCATCGATTGAATCCATTTTACGCTTGCCGCGATCCATACTGCCGTAACCGGTAGTGCCTTCACCGCTCTCCTGATCGGGATTGCCCATCACATAGAGCAGCTTATCACTGAAGGTATTCTCAGCATGCGTGCCGTTGATATGAATATTCCAGCCGTTATCGAAGTTATGGTCGATATCCGCAAAGACTTTGCGCGAGTTAGTGTTGTAACGCGCCCAGTTAGCTGATGAATTCAGGCTGCGGTCGTAATGTGTCGTGGCGTTATTACTGTAAAACATCGGCAGGCCACCCCAGGTTGGATTGCCGGTGTTGTCATCTTCATAGTCGTAGCCCAGTGACAGCGTCGTCTTATCGGTAAGGTCCGCATCAATCACGCCGTAGATGAATTTTTTGGTTTTTTGATAGCGATCCAGCCAGCTCTCCTGATCGGTATAACCGGTCACCACACGGCCGCGCAGGCTGCCATCGCTATTAAGCGGGGCAGAGAGATCCGCCACGTAGCGCTGCTTGTTCCAGCTGCCATAGCTGGCACTCAGCGTGCCGGTCGCGGCTTTGCTGTCAGCATGTTTACGTACCATATTGATCGAGGCCGAAGGGCTGCCCGCTCCGGTCATCAGGCCGGTCGCACCGCGCACGATTTCAATACGGTCATAGATTGCCGTGTCGGACGCCGCATCGCCGTAATTCCAGTTATCGTTAACCGAGGTCGGAATGCCATCGAAAGTGAAGTTGCTGACTTTGAAGCCGCGTGAATAGTACTCGGAGCGTTCACTGTCGATAAGATTGGTGGAGATACCGGTGGCGTTGGTCAGCACATCATTAACCGATTGCAGATCCTGATCCTGCATTCGCTGCTGCGTCACCACGCTGAGTGACTGAGGCACATCTCGCGGTGTCAGCATTAATTTGGTGCCCGCACGGGTGGTCTGCACCGCGTAATTCTGCTTACCGCTGTCACTGGTTTCGTCAGTCGTGGCGCTGACCACCATATCCTGCGATGTCTCCGCCGCCGCCAGGGCGGGGTGGAAGAGGGTGTGTATCGTCAGTGTCAGTAATGAGACGCTAAAGCTGTTTCTGAAACCTGATTCCCTGCCACTACGAGCCATAAAATTTTCCATTAAAAATTGGTATTGAGTTAAACCGTTGTGTCTTTGGTTGTTATTTTTTATCCACTCATCTTCTGGAGAAAGACGCTCAGCCAGTTATGAGAACGCCAATGATAATCATTTGCTTTATATATTCTTCAAAGGATTCAATCGAAAGTGTAACTTTATGTTTATTATTTATAATTCAATGTGATAGGAAAATTTAAAGCCTTTTAGTTGCTGGTGTTTATCAGATTTGAAAGCAGAAAAAGGGCATTCAGGTGGAATTTCACGGGACAGTTAAGCTGTTTAATGCGGGTTAAATGACCGGACAGGCATGGATAGCAGCATCGTTATTTGATTACTGGCTGTTAATGCGTATGATTCTCATTCTTTATTCCCTGACGGAGTTCAGCATGAAATCGTTAAGCCCGCGCAAAGCCGCTGTTGCCATGGCAGTTGCCGCTGCCTTTAGCCTGACAGCGTGTCAGGCACCAGCTAAAAAAGCCGATGCGCATGCCGCTGAAGCCCCAAAACCGGTTAATACCGCAGTGACACAACGCGCTCTGGGTGATGGTCTGTACGAAATGGCTTACTCCCCTGCGTCAAAAGCGTTGTTTGTCGCCAGCGCGCAGGCGTTTAAGGATGTGAACGGCGGCATGATCTATCGTCTCGATCCGGCCACGCTGACGACCAAAGGCGAAACGCATACCGACATGAAAAACTTCGGTACCGCTATCGATGAAAACGGTCAGGTGTTCTACACCACCAACTCACTGGATGGCGCGATCTCCAAAGTGGACGCCCAGAGTGGCAAAGTGCTGCAGCGTCTGGTGTTCCCGGGCAAGATCAGTAAAGAAGGCTATCCGGCGGGTGCGCGTGAAGTCCTGTGGCACGGCAACGAGCTTTATGTCGGTCGCGTAGCCGAACCGGGCTATATCTCCGTCGTAGATACCCGAACCTTTAAGCTGAAAACCGAGATTAAAAACGCCGGGAAATGGGTCACCGGTATCATCTATTCCCCGCTGACTGAGCGCATTTATGCGGCTAACGGCTCGGGTGAAATTCTGGTGATCAATCCACGCAGCCATAAAATCGAGAAGCGCTGGACCGCAGGCGATGGCAAAGAGTATCTGTTCCTGAACATGGCGGAAGATCCTGCTACCGGTCGCCTGTTTGTTACTGACGACTCCAAAGGCAAAGCCACGCTGATCTTTGATGAGCGCACCGGCAAAGTGATCAAGCGTATCGAAGGCGATGCGATGGGCATCAAGTTCAACGCTAAACGCAATGAGCTTTACATCAGCCAGCGCGAATCGAAGAAAGTGCTGCAACTGGATGCCACCACCTACGCGGTGAAAAACAGCTGGTCGTTTGACAAGAACCCAAACAGCCTGCTGATTGGCCCGGACAACAATACGCTCTATGTCACGCTTAAGGCGGAATTCAACAAAGATTCCTCCACCAAAGGCACTGACGAGATTGCCCGTATCGCGCTGCCATAATCACGCGCTAAAAGCGTCACTCTGCATTGGCAGGGAAGCGATGCGAACAAAGTTAAAGCCCGCTCAGGGAAGCCTGAGCGGGCTTTCTTATTAATAACAATGCCCCACAGCATCTCACTCCATAACCAATCCGGTACAGCTCGCAAAACGATGAAGGTTGTGTGGATTCATCACTGACCCGACTGAACGCTTCTCTCACTTTGCACTAAAAGCACAGGCATCTGAAATCCCCCTGTATCGCACTCGATTATCGCTTTACACCTATATAGTATTTGACCTATATTAATAAGGAGATCCCGTGTGGATGATTAAAACGACGGAGAGGTTTGATCGCTGGTTTACCTTGCTTAATGAGAGCGATCGCGCCTGCGTACTGGCAGCATTAATGGTGTTGCGCGAAAAGGGGCCGGGGTTGTCCAGGCCATACGCGGATACGCTAAAAGGCTCTGTTTATATCAACATGAAAGAGCTGCGTATTCAGAGTCGCGGCGATCCGATAAGGGCTTTCTTTGCTTTTGACCCAAACCGAACGGCGATTGTGCTTTGTGCCGGAAATAAGGTGGGCAATGAAAAGCGTTTTTATCAGGAGATGCTTCCGGTTGCCGATCGGGAATTTACACACTGGCTGAATAGTTTTAAAGATGAGGAGTAACCAGATGGGCAGAACGCTTGAACAGCTTATTGCGGATGAAAAACCGGAAGTCGTTGCCGACGCACAGGCGATAGCGACGGATATCCTGCTCAACATTCACCTTGCCGAGCTGCGCGAGAAAGTGCAGAAAACACAGGTCGAAATGGCAAAGGCGCTGGGCATTACACAGCCTACCGTGGCGGGCATGGAGAAGCCGGGCCGCGACCTGAAGCTCTCCACACTCAAGCGCTATATCGATGCGGCAGGGGGTAAGCTGCGGCTGGTGGTGGAACTGCCGGACGGCTCGCACTACGGGTTTGAGGTGTAAGCCATTCAGACGGGGATGTCATGCCGTAGTGACCGAAAACATAAAAGCAAAAAGCCCGCTCAGGTTTCCCTGAGCGGGCTTTTCTAATTCTGGCTCCTCTGACTGGACTCGAACCAGTGACATACGGATTAACAGTCCGCCGTTCTACCGACTGAACTACAGAGGAATCGCTTGAACGGGGCGAATATTAGCGGCGCAGATCCCGCTTGTCAAAGCCCTGTTTACTGAATTGCGTTCAGATGCTCGTAAAAGCAGCGGATTGGCGATTTTTACCCGATTCTGCTGGATTTTCAAACTGCCAACAGGATCTCACTTTGCGGGCATTTCTCCGCAGATGTTAGAGGCATGTCAAAGTTTTGTTGTTTGCCGATGTTAAAACAACCGTTTCAGTGCTTTTATGATAAAAATTTCAAAACGTGATTATATGGAATAAATAAACTGCTTATCATCACGGTCGTCATTATCGTCTGAAAGTGAAACGCTATTTTGAAGTTAACTGTTTGCAGATCAAGTGATTGTGAAAAGGAGTAGTCGATCACAAAAATAGTCAGAACCTGAAGTCTTACCTCAAATTTCCCGAAACAGACGCCAGACAGGCTGGGTGAATGTAAAAGATATTTTTCATTCGCGGTCACAGCCGCTGAGCAAGTTAACAAATAAGAAGGGTCCCTATGAACATTAAAAAAACGATTGTCGCCTCACTGTTAGCCTGCATGTTACCTGCCGCGGTTATGGCAAAAGATATCTCAGTTGGCGTCTCCATGGCGCTGTTTGATGACAACTTCCTCACCATTCTGCGAACTTCAATGCAGAAAGAGATGCAGAAAGATGGCGTTAAAGGGCAGGTTGAGGATGCAAAAGGCGACGTTTCACAGCAGCTGCAGCAGGTTCAGAACTTTATCGGTCAGGGTGTTGATGCACTGATCGTCAACCCGGTCGATACCAATGCAGTGAAACCGATTATGGACCAGGCGAGCAAAGCGGGTATCCCACTGATCTTTGTCAACCGCCGTCCACAGGCTGAGCTGACCGGCAAAATGGCCTATGTCGGGTCCGATTCGGAACTGGCCGGACGCTTACAGATGGAAGCGCTGGCTAAAGCGATGAACGGCAAAGGCAACGTTGCCATCCTGATGGGTGACCTGGCGAATGAAGCGACCCGTGACCGTACCAAAGGTGTGGAAGAGGTTGCGGCTAAATTCCCTGGCATCAAAATTGTTCAGAAACAGACCGCCAAATTTACCCGTAACGATGCGGTAGACGTAGTCAGTAACTGGATGACCGCCGGTGATGAGATCAATGCCATCGCTTCTAACAACGATGAAATGGCGATCGGTGCGCTGCAGGCACTGGGTAAAAATCCGGACAAAATCCTGATCGCTGGCGTCGATGGCACACCCGATGCGCTGCAGATGCTGAAGCAGGGCAAGATGGTCGCCACGGTATTCCAGGATGCGCAGGGCCAGGGTGAAGGTGCGGTGCAGACGGCAATCAAACTAGTGAATGGCGAGAAAGTTCAGAAAGTCATCAATATCCCCTACCAGTTGATTACTAAAGAAAACATGGAACAGTTTACCAAGCGTAACCTGAAATAGTCGTTCCCGACCCAGCTGTACGGAGGTGATGTATGAACGCTTTTGCGCTTGAAGCCGAAGGCATCAGCAAGTTCTTCCCCGGCGTTAAAGCCCTCGACAACGTCTCGTTGCGGGTGCGTCCGGGAACGGTACATGCCTTGATGGGCGAAAATGGCGCGGGCAAATCCACTTTAATGAAGTGCCTGATCGGGATGTATCGTCCCGATCAGGGCACCATCAAAATTAAAGGGGAGCCGGTGCAGTTTCAGGACACCATGGACGCGTTGCGTTCCGGCATTTCAATGATCCACCAGGAACTCAACCTGGTGCCTTACATGACCGTCGCCGAGAATATCTGGCTGGGTCGCGAGCCGATGAGATTTGGCTTTGTCGATCACGCCCGACTTAATCAGATGACGCAGGAACTGCTCAACCGCCTGAATATCCGCCTGAAAGCCGATCGGATGGTGGGCGAGCTGAGCATCGCGTCGCAGCAGATGGTTGAGATTGCCAAAGCAGTTTCATGGGATTCAGACATCGTGATCATGGATGAGCCCACCTCCGCGCTGACAGAAACCGAAGTGGCGCATCTGTTTACCATCATTCGTGACCTGCGGGAGCAGGGCAAAGCGATCATCTACATCAGCCATAAGATGGATGAAATTTTCACCATCACCGACGAAGTCAGTATCTTCCGTGACGGCAGCTGGATCGCCAGCGATCAGACGTCGAAATATACCCGCCAGTCGCTGATTACCCAGATGGTGGGACGCGAACTGACCCAGCTGTTCCCGAAATTCAACAGCGCAATTGGTGAAGAGGTGCTGACGGTGCGCAATCTCACCTGCAAAGATCGTTTCACCGACGTCAGTTTCAGTGTGCGCCGGGGGGAGATCCTCGGCGTCGCCGGACTGGTGGGTGCGGGTCGCAGCGAGGTGATGGAGAGCCTGTTCGGCATGGAGAGCTTCGACAGCGGCGAGATCTTAATTGATGGCGTGCCGGTGACGATCGACTCACCCTCAACCGCGATTGAAAAGGGCATGGCGTTCCTCACCGAAGACCGTAAAAAGTCCGGCCTGTTTCTGGTGCTATCGGTAATGGAGAACATGAGCATCGTTAATATGCCGGAGTACAGCGGTAAAAGCGGGTTTGTCAGCCATGTGAAGATGGCGCAGGACTGCATGGATCAAATCCGTCGTCTCAACATTAAAACGCCAACCATGGATCAAATCATCAATAACCTCAGCGGCGGTAATCAGCAGAAAGTCCTGATTGCCCGCTGGCTGCTGGCGCAACCGAAGATTCTGATTCTGGACGAACCGACGCGCGGCATTGACGTCGGGGCGAAAGCGGAGATTTACCGCTTAATCAGTGAACTTGCCAACCGTGGCGTGGCTATCATCATGGTCTCCTCTGAACTGCCGGAAATTCTTGGCATGAGCGACCGGGTAATGGTCATGCACGGCGGGCGTATAACCGGCATCCTCGATAAAGAAGAAGCCGATCAGGAAACCATTCTGTCGTTGGCATCCGAGTGAGGCGCGAGACCACTATGAGCAATATGAAAGCTACTGCCACCCCGGCAGCCCCGCAGCAACCCTCTTTTTTTGCCAGCCTGCGTCATAAATTGCCGAAAGATACCGGCATTTTCGTGGTGATGGTGGGGATTGCGTTAATTTTTGAAATGTTCGGCTGGTACGTGCGTGACCAGTCTTTCCTGCTCAACACCAACCGTCTGATCCTGATTGTATTGCAGGTGGCGATTATCGGGATTATCGCCGTCGGCGTGACCCAGGTCATCATCACCACCGGTATCGATCTCTCCTCCGGATCCGTTATCGCCCTGGCGGCAGTGGTGGCCGCGAGCCTGGCGCAGACCTCTGACAGCCTGTCACCAATGTATCCGTCGCTGGTGAATATGCCTGCGGTGATCCCTATCGCGGCCGGTATCGGCGTCGGTTTGCTGGCGGGCGTGGTCAATGGTGTGCTGATTACCCGCACCGGTATTCCGCCCTTCATTGCCACGCTGGGCATGATGGTGTCGGCGCGTGGTCTGGCGCAGTATTACACCCAGGGCAATCCGATCAGCTTCCTTTCCGATGGCTTCACCTCAATCGGACAGGGTGCCATGCCGGTAGTGATTTTCCTGGTGGTGGCGCTGCTGTTCCATATCGCCCTGAAGCATACCCGCTACGGTAAATATGTTTACGCCATCGGCGGCAACATGACCTCGGCGAAAGTCTCCGGTATCAACGTTAATAAGTATCTGATTATCGTCTACACCATTGCAGGCGCGCTCTCTGGCCTGGCGGGTGTAGTACTGGCGGCGCGCGTCAGCAGCGGTCAGTCGAGCATGGGGATGTCGTACGAGCTGGATGCCATTGCTGCAGCCGTTATCGGTGGCAGCAGCCTGATGGGTGGCGTGGGCCGTATCACCGGTACATTGATTGGCGCAGTGATCCTTGGCCTGATTAAAAGCGGATTCACCTTCGTTGGTGTCGATGCGTACATTCAGGACATCATCAAAGGGATGATTATTGTGGCTGCGGTCTCTATCGACATGCACCGTAACCGCAAAAAACGTTAATCAGCAGGCGTTGCCTTCTTCCGGATGCGGGAGAGGGCAACGGCTGCTTTTTATCATCCGGCATTCGCCAGCGATAAGAAATCCCGCTGATAGCGGTTACATTTACTCCCTGTTTTTTACTCCTCTGTTCAGGCCCTGCAAGCCTTCATCAGGTGCAATGCGTTTCCACTGCACTCAAACTGTACAGCCTGTCATCACTTTTCTGCACGTCTGACTCGCAGCGTCTGCACTGTCACAGTGCGCCTGACGGCTTTACTCTCTCTTCTCAGCCATTCCTGATCCTTATTAACCCATAAGAGGTAATCAGAAACGCTTATTTTCCGGGCCGTTAGGAAAAATCTGGCTGCTTGATGGCCTGAGTTTTTTAAACCTGGCCTGCATCTTGCAAAATCTCTGTTATCAGGGCGATGGGATCAGACCCATTTCGCTATTCGGGGTGAGTGACGGAGGCAAGATGAATTTAAGACGACTGAAGTACTTTGTGAAAATCGTCGATATCGGCAGTCTGACGCAGGCAGCAGAAGTGTTGCACATCGCCCAGCCTGCACTCAGTCAGCAGGTCGCGACGCTGGAAAATGAACTGGATCAGCAGTTGCTGATTCGTACCAAGCGCGGTGTTACGCCAACTGAGGCGGGTAAGATTCTCTATGGTCATGCGCGCACCATTCTGCGCCAGTGTGAGCAGGCCCAGACTGCGGTAATTAACGCCGGTCAGGTGCTGAGTGGGCAGGTATCGATTGGGCTTGCCCCAGGCACCGCGGCTTCATCGCTGACCATGCCGCTGTTGCAGACCGTTCGCGATCAATTTCCGGAAGTGCTGGTTTACCTGCACGAAAATAGCGGCAGCGTGCTGAATGAGAAAGTGATGAACGGTCAGCTGGATATGGCGGTGCTGTACGATCGCGCGCCCACTGCCGGGATCACCAGCATGCCGCTGATGAAAGAGGATCTGTTTCTGGTAGGCGCCACCGATTACCCGGGAGCCAGCGTCGATCTGGCCGATGTGGCGCAGATGAGTCTGTTTTTACCGCGCGATTACAGCGCAGTACGCAAGCGGGTCGATGAGGCCTTTTCGCTGCGTCGTCTGAGTGCACGCATCATCGGTGAGATCGAATCGATTTCAACCCTGACTGCAGCCATTTCCAGCGGCATGGGCGTGACCGTATTACCTGAGTCCGCCGCCCGTTCGCTGGTGGGTTCCACCGATGCCTGGATGTCACGGATCAACAGCCCGTCATTGAGTCTGCCGCTGTCACTGAACGTCTCCGCCCGGTTGCCGCTGTCACCTTCAGCGCAGGCAGTGAAGAACATTCTGCTGTCGCTGCTGAATAAGCCGCTGAGTGAGGAGCGGGAGTTGATGTTAGTGAGTTAAGAGGGCGCTTGCAGCGGGCTGGCAACCAGCCGGTTTCGCTTTGCAGCGGGCTGCACTGAGCGGGTTACGCCCGCCAGGCGTATGGGAGTTTCAGGTCACTTAGCCGCGCGTTAGCACTGAGCGGGTTACGCCCGCCAGGCGTATGGGAGTTTCAGGTCACTTAGCCGCGCGTTAGCGCTGAGAGGGTTTCGCCCGCCAGGCGATGAGGAGTTTCAGGTTGCCTGTGCAGGCGGACGCGTCAAGGGGCGGACACCCGCCCCTTAACAATCCCGGCGTCCGGCTGCCTGCGCGCCCCGCTGTGCGGGGTGCCTTCGTCACGCCCTGCGGCCGACGGACCGTCCGGACTCGCCATCCCTGGCTCGTACCGCCCTTTCGCCGACGTCCTGTCGGCTCATCCTTGCCTGCGGTTGTTCCTCAGCGCTCCGGACGCCTCTGGTAAACCTTCGTCTGTAATTTCTGTATTTATTTGCTGCACAGAGCTGTTTACTGGCTGTACAGGAAGAGGTTCTATCTTTCCATTTCGACACAATGTGAACTTCATAGCACGAATGATAAATCCATGTTGGCGTGAAGAATTGCTGATACGACTTTTAAATTATTCTGAATAGCTTTTGGGCACGTTTTTATTTCCCTGATACCGGGTTATTCCGCGATCTCTATATCTCAAACAATAAAACTTCAATCAGGTTGATTTCATGCTGTATGAAAATTGATCTGATGTTTGCCGGAAGATAGTTTAATCAGGCTGTGAAAGCAGTGGGCCTGTCAGCAGAAAACAGGCTGGCTTTCTCTTTTTAAAATGGAGTTTAAAACGATGGCTATTCCAGCTTATCTCTGGCTTAAAGATGACGGTAACAACATTATTGTCGGATCAGTCGACGTGGCAGGTCGTGAAGGCGCTATTGAAGTCCTCGGCCTGAATCACGGCGTCATGCTCTCCACAGACAACGTGACGGGTAAAACAACCGCTGTCCGCGAACACGCTTCTTACAGTTTTGATAAAGAGATCGATAAGTCAAGTCCCTGCCTTTACAGGGCTGTGACCTCAGGTCAAAAGCTTTGCTCAGCGGAAATAAGATTTTACCGGATAAATGACGCGGGGCAGGAGGTGGAATATTTCAATACTTTGATGGAAGGCGTAACCGTTATCTGTGTGGGCCCGATGATGTATGACGTTAAATCCCGCTATGGTGAGGCGCGGGATCATCTGGAAACTGTAGAGCTGATTTACGAAAAAATTACCTGGCGATATGCAGACGGAAATATCGTCCACTCGGACAGCTGGAATGATCGAGTGACAGCATAAAGGAATATAACGATGACATGGACATATGAGCAAAGCACGGGTCACTTATACCACAACAGTGAATTTATTGAGGCCGGCTACTCAGGTAGTCTGACTAACAAAAATAATCCCGATCGCCAGCATGTAAGAGGGATGGGGCCCCTTCCTCAGGGAACGTACAGAATTGCAGGGCACTCCACATCAAAAGGACCCCTGACCATTATTCTGGTGCAGACTTCCGGAGAGTCTTTTGGCCGTTCGGCATTTCGCATTCATGGCGAAAGGGTCAATAAGCCAGCGGGCTTCGCCTCAGAAGGCTGCATCATTATGTCACTTGCAACCCGGCGACGCGTGCTGCGTGAAGGCGGGACGCTGGAGGTGGTCCGATGAAATATCTGATATTGATTGGCCTTCTGCCCTTCGCGGTCTGGGCTGGAGCGAATACATCCGACTGGGAAAATTCGCTGAAGGGCATCGCGTCAGGAGAGCAAGCCTGGCTTGCAAAAGTGCCCCAACTGGCAGCTACGGCTGATGTTCAGCAGGCAACACGGATGGAGGATGCCCTTGCCGCGGCGTTAGCGAAGAATACCCCGGGCGTGCTGGAGACGCTCCGGGTTATTGACGCCAGATCCTGGCCCCATATGACAGGTACAGACATTGTCTGCAGCGTTCCGGCTGAGCAACCTACAGCCTTTATAGAGGATTTTTATCAACAAACCCGTCTGGCGCTACTGGCAACTGACCAGGGTGCGACCTGTCTGTGGATCCTGGAAGCAAGCTATGAAGAGATGAAAGCAGAGAGCGCCAGAATGCGTAATCTATCGCCTTCTGTAAAATAGCCTCTCCCCCAGGCCGGGTTTCAGTCAAATTCTGAAGTCCGGCCGCCCATCTCAAACCTCTCTGTACCCCCAAAACCCACCCCGTTATTCCCTAAAGTCATAAATCCGAATTTTTTAGTATTTCCGGTTATCAATAATAGTTCTTACCATCAGATAATCAGATTATGTAAAGGGAGGTAAATACCGTGAATTTCCAGCAGCTTAAAATCATCCGCGAGGCGGCCCGCTGTGAGTTTAACTTAACGGAAGTCGCTAATACGCTGTTTACCTCCCAGTCGGGAGTAAGTCGGCACATTCGTGACCTGGAAGATGAACTCGGGGTTGAGATCTTTATCCGTCGCGGCAAGCGCCTGCTGGGGATGACCGAGCCGGGCAAAGCGCTGCTGACCATCGCTGAGCGTATCCTGGATGAAGCGGGCAAAGTGCGACGTCTGGCCGATGTCTTTACCAATGAAACCAGCGGCATCCTGACCATAGCCACTACCCATACTCAGGCGCGTTACAGCCTGCCGAAAGTCATCAAAGCGTTTCGTCAGCTCTATCCTAACGTCCGGCTTGAACTCAATCAGGGTTCGCCGCAGGAAATTGTCACCATGCTGCTGGCGGGTGAGGCGGACATTGGCATCGCCAGTGAATTACTGGTCAACAACAGCAGCCTGGCGGCGTTCCCCTGGTTCAGCTGGCATCACGCCTTACTGGTGCCGAAAGGGCATGAACTGGTGCAGAACCAGCCGGTTTCACTGAGCACGCTCAGCCGCTATCCGCTGATCACCTACCGGCAGGGTATCACCGGACGTTCGCGGGTTGACCGTGCGTTTCAGACGGCCGGTTTAAAACCAGATATCGTGCTCAGTGCTCAGGACTCCGATGTGGTGAAAACCTACGTCAAACTCGGTTTAGGCGTGGGGATACTGGCCGATCAGGCGTGTGAAACTGAAGAGAGTGAAGAGCTGGTACGCCTCGATGCCACCCATCTGTTCGATGCCAGCACCGTATGGCTCGGCCTCAAGCGCGGCCAGCTGCAACGCAACTACGTCTGGCAGTTCCTGGAACTCTGCAACGCCAACCTGTCGCTGGAAGAGATCAAGCGTCAGGCGCTCTCCTACAGCAATGACGACGAACCGGTTATCGACTTCCAGATTTAAGCACACGGCGCATCCACCCGGATGCGCGCCTGTTTCCGCGCGGCATAAAATTTCAAATCACCGCGAAAATCTCCTCTATCGACCTTTCTCACCCCGCACAACAACATCCTGCGCTGACCCGGCGCGATAAAGTGGAATCAGCTGACCACAAGGGGATGATATGTCGCGACTACAACTTAACGATAGCGATCTGCTGCGCCAGCAGGCGCTGTTTAATGGACGCTGGCAGGATGCGCATCAGGGCGCCACGCTGCCGGTTACCGATCCCGCCACGGGCGAAACCCTGGCGACGATTCCGGCACTGGGTCGGGCAGAAACCGGGCAGGCGATAGCTTATGCGGAAACAGTGCGCATCAGCTGGGGCAAAACCACCAATGCCAGCCGTGCCGCGCTGCTGGAAAAGTGGCATCAACTGATTATTGAACACGCTGACGACCTGGCGATTATCATGACCGCCGAGCAGGGCAAACCGCTGGCGGAAGCCAGAGGCGAAGTGCTCTATGGAGCCAGCTTCGTGAAATGGTTCGCGGAAGAGGCACGCCGAATCTATGGCGACACCATTCCCGCGCCCAGCGAGGACCGGCGCATCCTGGTGCTGAAACAGCCGGTAGGCGTTGCCGCCGCAATCACGCCGTGGAACTTCCCGATTGCGATGATCACCCGCAAAGTGGCGCCCGCGCTGGCCGCCGGATGCCCGATTATTGTTAAACCTTCTGAGTTGACGCCGCTGTCGGCGCTGGCACTGGCGGTGCTGGCAGAGCGCGCCGGCTTCCCGTCCGGCGTGCTGCAGGTGCTGACCGGCCTGCCCACGGAGATTGGCGCGACGCTGACTGAAAGCCGCACGGTACGTAAAATCTCCTTTACCGGTTCAACCCGCATCGGACAGTTGCTGATGCAACAGAGCGCCGACAGCATCAAGCGCCTGAGTCTGGAGCTGGGTGGCAACGCGCCGCTGATCGTGTTTGATGATGCCGATATTGAGATTGCCGTCGCGGGGGTCATGCTCAGCAAGTTCCGCAACGCAGGACAAACCTGCGTCTGCGCTAACCGCATCCTGGTGCAGCGAAGTATCTATCCGCGTTTCACCGCCCGGTTGCTGGAGGCGGTCGCCACCCTGAAAGTGGGCGATGGTTTTGCGCCCGACAGCACTATTGGCCCTTTGATCAACAGCCGCGCGGTGGAGAAAGTGAACGGTCATATCGATGATGCGCTCAGCCAGGGAGCAACGCTGCTGACCGGCGGCATCAGCCAGGGCAACGGGACCTTTGTGCAGCCCACGGTGCTCGGTGAGGTCACCGCCACCATGCGCATCGCCCATGAAGAGACGTTTGGTCCGGTCGCGCCGCTGTTTATCTTCGATGATGAAGAGGAGGCGATCGCGATGGCAAATGACACGCCCTACGGCCTGGGTGCCTATTTCTTTACCGAGAACATCCGGCGCGCATGGCGGGTAGCGGAGGCGCTGGAGTTTGGCATGGTCGGCTTTAATACCGGCGCCATTTCCCTGGAGGTCGCGCCGTTTGGCGGCGTGAAACTCTCCGGTATTGGCCGGGAGGGTTCCCGCTACGGAATTGATGAATATCTGGAACAGAAAACATTTCACATTGGCAGTCTGTAACTAAAAATGAAAAGAGCCAGCCGGATAATCCGGCTGGCTCTTTTTTGCCTGAGGCTCCGTAAAAACTTACCGGCGTCAAATAATTGTTCTGAAAAATTAAAGAATTTATCAGGGATGTGAAGCGGGTCGTTAAATCGGCGGATCATGTGAACCGGAATGAGCCGCCTGACCCGAAATATCCGCTTTGGTGCAATTTCCGTGCAGGTTGCACCAGCAGGGCGCATAAATTTTGTGAAGTAAATCATCTGTTTAATTGTTCGGCAATTCCGCAAAAAATCCCCCGCCAATACGGCAGAAAATTTTTTTGCACTGTTTTAAACGCATTTTTATTTTTTGCCCGGCTGGCATACTTTCTGCATTAGCTTATTAACAGCGCAGAAACCGGCAGTTTTAAACGCTAATAAACCAGCAACTGATGGGTGTAACAAATAAGGAATTCTTCCATGTTAAGTTTCGACCCGGAAAAAGTTTCTCTCCCGACTGGCCATTATATTGGCGGCCAGCACTGCCAGAGCCAGGGCGCATCCTTTGAGGTTAAACGTCCCTCCGATGGCAGGGTCTATGCCACGCTGCAGGACGCCACGCCGCAGGATGTCGATCGTGCCGTGACTGTGGCGCATCAGGCGCTGAAAAGCAGCGGCTGGTCCGGTTGTCCGCCGCGCGAACGCGGACGGATACTGCGCCGCTGGGCCGATCTGATTGAGCAGGACGCGCTGCTGGCACAGCTGGAAGCGCTGGGCTCCACCCGGCCGATCAATGACGTGGTGCTGCACGAAATTCCTTTTACCGCCGAAGCGATTCGCTTCTATGCCGAATGCGCTGACAAATACAGCGGGGATCTCTTTCCCACCCGCGACAGCAGCCTGGGCATGCTGATTGCCGAACCTTATGGCGTTATCGCCGCGATTACCCCGTGGAATTTCCCGCTGTCGATGGCGTCGTGGAAATGCGGACCGGCGCTGGCGGCGGGCAATGCGGTGGTGCTTAAACCCTCTGAACTGACCCCGTTTTCTACCGTGCGCATGGCCGAACTGGCCATTCAGGCGGGCTTACCGGCGGGCGTGCTGAACATTGTACAAGGCAGTGGCGCGGTGACCGGCAGCGCGCTGGTAAAACATCCGCTGGTGCGCAAAGTCTCGTTTACCGGCTCGACCCTGACCGGCGCGCGCATCATGAGCGATGCCGCGCAAAACGGCATGAAGCCGGTGACGCTGGAGCTGGGCGGCAAAAGTCCGCAACTGGTGTTTGATGACGCGGGTGACCTTGAGGTGCTGGCCCAGCGGATTCTGCGCGGCTTCACCGCCAACGGCGGTCAGGCCTGCGTGGCGGGCACCCGTCTTATTGTGCAGCGCAACATTGCCGATCCGCTGGTTGAGCGGCTGGCTCAGCTCTGCCGGGAGGTTAAACCGGGCGTCACCTGGCAGGAAGGCAGCCGCTACGCACCGCTGATCGACGAACGACAGGGCAACAAAGTCTGCTCGGTTATTGAAGCGGCAAAAGCGCAGGGCGCAGAAGTACTGGTGGGCGGTGAGCGTTTTGCCGACACCGACGACGGCTGGTTCTGGCAGCCCACGCTGCTGAGTCACGTGGCGCAGGATAACCCGGCAGTCCAGCAGGAGATTTTTGGTCCGGTGCTGACGGTGCAGACGTTTGATGATGAAGAGCAGGGACTGGCGATGGCCGCCCATGACACCTATGGCCTCTGCGCCGGTGTTCACACCCTGAGTCTGCCGCGCGCGCTGCGGGCAATGCGCGCCATCGACGCGGGCACCGTCTGGATCAACCGCTATGGGCGTTCCGGCGACTTCATCATTCCGACTGGTGGCTTTCTCGGCTCCGGCATTGGTAAAGATTTAGGCCGCCAGGCGTTTCAGGCCTGCCAGCGCCAGAAGAGTGTACTCATCGATTTCTAAGCGCAACTGACAATGACGAGGGTGTTACATGGCACTGTTTAAACCGAAATTCATCACGTTTGACTGTTACGGCACGCTGATTCGCTTCGATATGGCGGGTGCCGCGCAGCGCTGTTTCAGCGACCGCGTCGACCCGGACGCAATGCACGCTTTTACCACCGACTTTTCCAGCTACCGGCTGGATGAGGTGCTCGGCGCGTGGAAACCCTACTACGACGTGGTGAGTAATGCCCTGCAGCGCACCTGCAAAAAGTGGGGCGTCCGCTGGGACAAAGCCGACAGCGACTTTATCTACACCGACTGCGCCAGCTGGGGTCCGCATCCCGACGTGCCCGCCGGGCTGGCAAAGGTGGCTAAGGAGTTTCCGCTGGTGCTGCTGACCAACTCGATGAAAGACCTGATCCCGCATCACGAACCGCGTCTGGGCGCACCAATCTATATGGCTATCACGGCAGAAGAGACGGGAGCCTACAAACCACAGATGAAGGGCTTCGAGTACATGCTGGACAAGCTCGGCTGCGGCCCTGAGGAGATCCTGCACGTCTCCTCCAGCTTCCGCTATGACCTGATGACTGCCCACGATCTCGGCATCAAAAACAAAGTCTGGGTCAATCGCGGTCATGAACCGGCGAATCCGTATTACCAGTACACCGAAATCAACGATATCGGCGGCCTGCCTGGCGTCGTCGGACTCTGAGGAACACCCCATGAAACTGGAATCGTTCTGGCAGGCCACCGCTCCGGCCTTTACCGGTGCCGCACGCGAACCGCTGCCCGCACAGGCGGACGTGGTGGTGATTGGCGGTGGCTTCACCGGCATCTCGGCGGCCCTGAACCTGGCGCGCAGCGGCATCAGCGTGGTGCTGCTGGAGAGTGGCGACGTGATGAGTCAGGCCTCGGCGCGCAACGGCGGCCACTGCAACACCGGTGTGGCGCAGAACTTCGCCTCGCTGGTGGCGAGCCAGGGTCTGGAGCAGGCCAGCCGCTTCTACCGGGCGTTTGATGAGGCGGTGAGCTATGTCCAGCAACTGATCCAGGATGAAGCGATCGACTGCGACTTCCGGCTGTGCGGCAAACTCAAGCTCGCCAGCAAAGCGTCGCATGTGGCCGGGCTGCAGGAAGCGTATGAGCTGATGCGGCGCACCGTTGACCCGGAGATCGAACTGCTCGACAAAACCGCAGTGCGTGACGAGATCGCCAGCGATGACTTCCACGGCGGCCTGCTGCAGAAACGTGGCGGTCAGATGCACATGGGCAAGTTCGGCGTCGGGCTGGCTGAGGCCGCCGCCCGCAGCGGCGCGAAGATTTTTCCGCACCACGCCGTGACGAAGCTAGAACGCCTGAAGGGTTATCAGCATCGGGTAGAGACCGCGCAGGGCACCATTCTGGCGGACAAAGTGCTGATGGCGACCGGCTGCTCCAACGTCGGCCCTTTTCCCTGGTTTCAGCGCCGTATTGTGCCGGTCGGCAGCTTTATCGTGGTGACGGAGGCGCTCGACCCGGCGCTGCTGCGCCAGGTACTGCCAAACGATCGCACCTACGTTACTTCACTGAATATCGGCAACTACTTCCGTACTACGGCCGATCGCCGTTTGGTGTTTGGCGGGCGGGCCCGGTTTGCCGTCAGCAACCCGACGTCCGACTCGCGTAGCGGCGAGATCCTGCGCCGGGCGATGACGCAGATGCTGCCACAGCTTGGCCAGTCGCAGGTGGATTACTGCTGGGGCGGTATGGTCGACATGACCGCCGACCGTCTGCCGCACGCGGGTGAACAGGATGGCCTCTTCTATTCGCTGGGCTACAGCGGTCACGGTACCCAGATGTCGGTGTGGATGGGACGCGTCATGGCCAGTCTGCTGGCTGAAAAGCGCACTGAAAATCCCTGGCAGCGCGACACATGGCCCGCGTTGCCCGGCTATCACGGCAAGCCATGGTTTTTACCGCTCGCAGGACTCTATTACAAAGCAAAGGATCGCCTTTCATAACGTCCCGTCGGGTGCTGACCGCCAGGTTATCAGCACCGCCAGAACATGATCCCCGGTTCGCCTGACTATTGAGGGTACAGAGATGAGTAAATTTGATAATAACGACGCTGATGCGGTAAATCCGGCACTGACGCGCATGATCACCGAAGGCTCACTTTCACGCCGCAGCCTGATGAAAATGCTCTCAGCCGGTGCGGTGATGAGCAGCGGCCTGATCACTTTTTCAGGGGCGGCACTGGCGGACGACAAGCCGGTCAGGGGCGGTAAACTGCGGGCAGCGATGTCGAATGCCTCGGCCACCGATACACTGGATCCGGCCAAAAGTAACAACAGTGCGGATTACACCCGCCAGTTCATGTTCTACAGCGGCCTGACCGAGCTGGATAAAAACCTGATGGCGCAACCGGCGCTGGCCGAATCGCTGGAATCCAGCGACGGCATTACCTGGCATATCAAACTGCGTAAGGGGGTCACTTTCCATGATGGCAAACCGCTGACCGCCAAAGATGTCATCTACTCGCTCAGCCGTCACAAAGATCCGGCCATCGCCTCTATCGCCTTTAAGCTGGCCGATCAGTTCAAAACCTTCAGCGCGGTCAATGATAACGAGGTGCAGCTGGAGCTGAGCAGCGCTAACTTCGACGTCCCTTATATGCTGGCGACACCGCCGTTTCTGATCGTGCCGGACGGCACCAAAGATTTCAGCAAAGGCATCGGCACTGGTCCGTTTGTCTGCAAAGCCTTTATGCCGGGTGTGCGCACCATCGGCACCAAAAATCCCAACTACTACAAGCCTGGTCTGCCACATCTGGATGAGGTAGAGCTGATTGGCGTCACCGACGGCGCAGCGCGCGTTAATGCCCTGATGTCGGGCGATCTGCAGATGGTCTCCACGCTGACCGCTGCCGACTGCAAGCGCATCAAAGCCAGCAGCGAATTTGGCGTGCTGGAGAGTAAATCGGGCATGTACACCAACCTGATTATCCGCACCGATGTAAAGCCGGGTAACAACGAAGATTTCGTGCTGGCGATGAAATATCTGCAGCCACGTGAAATGCTGGTGAAAACGGTGCTGCAGGGTTACGGCGACGTCAGTAATGACACCCCGGTGCCGCCGTGGCATCCGCTCTATAACGCCGATCTCAAACCGCGTGCGCTGGACATTGAAAAAGCGAAGTTCCACATCAAAAAAGCGGGCATGGCCGGCTCCACGGTGGAGATCATCACCACGCCGAATATCGAAGGGGCAAATGAAGGCGGTCAGATGATCCAGCAGATGGCGCGCGGGGCAGGGCTGAACATCAAAGTGCGACGTGTGCCGTATGACGGTTACTGGTCTTCGCACTGGATGAAAGATCCGGTGGGATATGGCTCGATAAATCCGCGTCCGACGCTCGACATGCTCTTCTCACAGTTTTATCTCTCTACCGCACCGAATAACGAATCGGGCTGGAAAAACCCTCAGTTTGATCAGCTGGTGATCGCGGCACGCGGTGAGCGCGATCAGGCGAAACGCAAGCAGATGTATGGTGACATGCAGAAGTTGATTTATGACCACTGCGGCACCCTTATCCCGACCTTTATCAGCTCCACAGATGGCTACAACAAAAAGGTCAAAGGGGTGGAGGCCTGGCCGTCGGGCATGATGATGGGCTATCGCTTCCATGAGTTTGCGTGGCTGAGTGCCTGATACGTTATTTGAGGAAGGAGTACGCCGATGAACCGATACATGCTGTTCCTGATTGCCCGGCGAATTGGCGCCGGCATCCTGACTTTGCTTATCGTCTCGGCGGTGGTGTTTTTCATCACCAGCCTGCTGCCGGGCGACGCAGCGCAGATGATCCTCGGCCAGAACGCCACGCCGGAAACGGTGGCGGCGTTACGGCAGCAGCTGGGTCTCGATCAGCCTTTGCTGATGCGCTACTTCCACTGGCTGACAGGCATGGTGCAGGGCGACTTTGGCACCTCGTTTGCCAGCCATTTGCCGGTCTCGCAACTGGTGGCGCAGCGCATTCCCGCCACCTTTGAACTGGCGGGTATCACCACGCTGATCTGTGTGCCGCTGGCGCTGATTATTGGCATTATTGCGGCGATGAATCGCGGTTCCCGACTCGATCGGGCGCTGGTCATCGGCACCATGGCGACGGTTGCCGTGCCGGAGTTTCTGGTGGCGACGGTGGCGGTGCTGATTTTTGCCGTCAAGCTGCACTGGGTGTCAGCGATGTCATTCGGCAGCCCGGATAGCGACCTGCTGAGTTACCTCAAAGCCTACGCGCTGCCGGTGCTGACGCTCTGCTGCGTGCTGGTGGCGCAGATGGCGCGTATGACGCGGGCAGCCATTATCAACCAGCTCGACAGCCCTTATCTGGAGATGGCGCTGCTGAAAGGGGTTTCACCGCTGAGAGCGGTACTGCGTCACGCACTGCCTAACGCGGTCGGCCCCATCGCCAATGCCATTTCACTCAGCCTCTCCTATCTGTTCGGCGGGGTAATCATCATCGAAACCATCTTCAGCTATCCCGGTCTCGCCAGCCAGCTGGTGGATGCGGTCAGTAACCGCGACCTGCCGGTGGTGCAGCTCTGCGTGATGCTATTCGCCGCCTGCTATCTGGTCCTGCTGCTGGCGGCAGACATTCTGACTATCGCCTTTAACCCGAAATGGAGAAGCGCATGAATATTCTCTCGTTGCCCTGGCGTTTCTTACAGTCGCTCTCCTGGTCGGGACGGCTGGGTCTGATAATGTCGCTGTTCTGGCTGCTGATGGCGGTATTCGGCACCCCGCTGGCCCCGCACAGCATTGATGACATCGGCGGCGGCCCGCTGATGGGCGGCCTGACGTCCGATAACCTGCTGGGCACCGACTACCTTGGGCGCGACATGCTGAGCCGCATTCTCTATGGCGCGAAGTTCTCTATCGGTCTGGCGCTGAGTGCGGCGCTGCTGGCCAGCCTGATCGGCACGCTGCTGGCGCTGCTGGCAGCGGTGGCGGGGCGCTGGCTGGAGGAGGTACTGGGCCGCGTCAACGACGCGCTGCTGGTACTGCCGGGCAAAGTGCTGTCCCTGATGATAGTCGCGGTATTTGGCTCCTCACTGCCAATGCTGATCCTCACGGCGGTCTTCACCTACTGGCCGGGCGCATTTCGTATCGCGTTTGCCATGGCCAGCTCGCTGCGCAGCATGGACTACGTCCGGGCGTCACGGCTGCGGGGCGAAAGCCGCTGGTATATCGCCATTCACGATATCCTGCCCAATATGGTGCACCCGATGCTGACTGACTTTGGTCTGCGCTTTGTCTACATCGTGCTGCTGCTGAGCGGCCTGAGCTTCCTCGGTCTGGGTGTTCAGCCGCCCTACGCCGACTGGGGCACGCTGGTGCGTGAAAATATGCAGGGGCTGTTTGACGGCTCGCCTGCGGTGCTGATGCCCGCGCTGGCGATTGCCAGCCTGACCATTGGCGCCAACCTGTTTATTGACAGCCTGCAGGCGATGCGTCCGATGACGCTGGCGAAGGAGGGAGCATGAACGTGACACCACATACCGCCATGCCGGTAATTTCGGTGGATAAACTGCGCGTCACTGCGCAGACCGATCGCGGCGAAGAGATCGACCTGGTTTCCGATATTCACTTTACCGTGCAGAAGGGCGAAGTGCTGGCGCTGATTGGCGAATCCGGCTCAGGTAAAACCACTATCGCGATGGCGCTGATGGGTTACGCCCGCAGCGGCTGCCGCATCGCCGACGGCAACATTCACGTTGCCGGCACCGACGTTAACAGCCTGACGCCGGGGCAGTTGCGCGCTTTCCGTGGCAACAAAGTCGCCTATATCGCCCAGAGCGCGGCAGCGTCGTTTAATCCGGGCATGAAGATCCTCGACCAGGTGATTGAGCCGGTGGTTATCCACGGCACCCTGACCCGCAAAGCGGCAAAAGCCAAAGCGATTGAGCTGTTCCGCGAACTGGCGCTGCCCAACCCCGAGACCATTGGCGACCGCTTCCCGCACCAGGTGTCGGGTGGTCAGTTACAGCGTCTGATGACGGCGATGGCGCTGATTGGCGATCCTGACGTGGTAATCCTTGATGAACCTACTACCGCGCTGGATGTGACCACGCAGGTGGAAGTGCTGAAGGCGTTTCGCCGCGTGGTGGTGCAGCGCGGCGTCACGGCGATTTACGTCAGTCACGATTTAGCCGTGGTGGCGCAGATGGCAGACCGGATACTGGTGCTGCTGCGCGGCAAAATGGCGGAGTATGGCAGCACCGCGCATCTGATCGGCGCACCGCAGGCGGAGTACACCCGCTTACTGATGGAAGCGGCGCGGCAGAAAGAGCGGCCCAGCAACTGGTGCCCGGTTGGCGCCGATATTCAGCCGCTGCTTGAGGTGCGCGACCTCAGCGCAGGTTATGGTCCGCGCGGCAGCGATGGCTACCCGAAAATACGCATTCTGGAAGATATCAATCTCAGGCTGTGGAAAGGGCAAGCGATTGGCATCATCGGTGAGTCAGGCTCAGGCAAAACCACTCTGGCGCATGCCATTGCCGGACTCAACGCTCCAAGCCACGGCCATATTCTGTTCAACGGCCACTACATCTCGGGCGATATGCAAAAACGGCCTGACAATGAGCTGCGCCGCATTCAGTATGTATTTCAGATGGCAGACACCGCGCTGAATCCGGCCCACAGCGTTGAACGCATCCTGTCGCGTCCGCTGACGCTGTTTCACGGTCTGAACGGTGCGGCCCGACAGCAGCGGCTTTATCAGCTGCTGGATCTGGTGCAGCTTCCGCGCAGCGTGCTGTGGCGGCGTCCCTGGGCGCTCTCCGGCGGGCAGAAGCAGCGCGTCAATCTGGCGCGCGCACTGGCGGCTGAGCCGGATCTGATTCTGTGTGATGAAGTGACCTCGGCGCTGGATACAGTGGTTGCCGCCGCCGTCCTCGACTTAATCAGCGAACTGCGCCGCGAACTGGGACTCTCGGTGATCTTCATCAGCCACGACATGCATGCGGTACGCGCGGTGTGTGATGAAATCGTAGTGATGAAGAGCGGTCGTATCGTCACCCAGCTGGCGCGCAGCGACTACGACAAGCCGACCAGCGAGTTGTATTTCGAGCGGCTGAAACGCGCGGTGCCGGAGCTGCGTCAGGGCTGGCTGGATGAGCATGAAGAGATTTTAAAAGCAGAGTGAGTTGCCTGAAGCAACTGGCACCCTGATTAATCCGCCTGCACAGCACAGATGTAATGCGCGGGCGGCACGGGTCAAGGCACAGCGGTGATATCGCCCTGTGCCAGACCAGATACTGACAACAGAGGTAGTCTTGTTATGCCTGCACCGATTCGTTATGTACAGGACAGTGCTAATTTTCCCGATTCCGCCGATGTAGTGGTGATTGGCGCCGGTATCGCCGGAGCCGCCGCCACCTGGGAGCTGGCGAAGCAGGGACTGAAGGTCGTGCTAATCGAAAAAGGCCTGGTAGGAGCGGAGCAGTCGAGCCGTAACTGGGGCTGGTGTCGCCAGCAGAACCGCGATGAACGTGAATTGCCGCTGATTATTTATGCGCTGCAACGCTGGGGTGAGCTTAACGATGAAACCGGCGAAGAGCTGGGTTTCCGCCGCAGCGGGCTGGTTTACGCCACGCAGGAAGAGTCGGACATCGCGGCCTGGGATAAGTGGATCCAGATGGCAAAAGGCTATGGCGTGCGCAGTTCGATCCTCACGGCGGAGCAGGCCAAAGCGATGACGCCCGGCAGCACCACAAGCTGGCGGGGCGGTCTCTCAGCGCCTACCGACGGTCACGCCGAACCACGGCTGGCCGCGCCCGGGCTGGTGGCGGGCGCGCTGAAAAAAGGGGCGCTGCTGTTTCAGCAATGCGCGGTGCGCGGGCTGGATATCGCCGCCGGACGGGTCAGCGGCGTCTGGACCGAGCGCGGCCTGATCAAAACCAGCCGGGTGATCTGTGCCGCCGGGGCCTGGACCTCCATGTTCTGCCGTCGTCACGGTATCGATCTGCCGCTGGGCAACGTGATTGGCACCGCCTTCCGCACGCAGCCCATTGAGCAGGCGATTGCCATGCCACTCTACACACCGGGATTTGCCTGTCGGCCACAAATGGACGGCAGTTACACCGTCTCAGTCTCTGGTCGCGGGCGTCTGGAACCTGGCGCGCAGGGGCTGCGCTATGCCCGCCAGTTCTATCCGACCTTTAAAAGTCGCCGCAAGAATCTCACCCTGAATCTTGGCCTGTCGCCGTTCTTTAATGGCCCGGAAGCGATGGGTGGCTGGGCATTTGACCGCGAGTCGCCGTTTGAGCGCATGCGCATTCTCGATCCGGCAGCCGATGCAACGATCGTGGAAGAGGGGCTGGCGGCGATGCGGCGTGAATATCCGGCGCTGGCGAACCTGCGACTGGCACAGTCGTGGGGCGGCATGATTGACAGCACCCCGGACGCGATTCCGGTGATCTCCACCGTGGCGAAATTGCCGGGGCTGGTGCTATCGGCGGGCTACAGCGCCCACGGCTTCGGTATCGGACCAGGTGCCGGACGACTGGCAGCCGATCTGGCGACCGAAGCCACGCCAGTCGTTGATCCCACCCCTTATCGCTACAGCCGTCTGGTTGACGGCAGCGGACTTGAAACGCCAGGAATGATGTAAGGAGACCTGCAATGAGCCTGAAAATACGCGCAATGACGCCGGACGATATCGACCCCTGTTTCGCCTTAACGCAGGCACTGAAATGGCCCCACCGACGTGAAGACTGGGCGCTGGCGCTGCAGCTGGGCGAGGGCACGGTGATTGAAGAGCAGGGCAAGCTGATTGCGAGCACGGTGCTCTGGCGCTGGGGCGAGCGCGCCGCCACGCTGGGGCTGGTGATCGTCGATAACCAGCAGCAGGGGCGTGGCCTTGGCAAACAGCTGATGCTGGCGCAACTGGAAAAATTACCCGACTGTAATGTGCGTCTGCACGCCACCGAAATGGGCAAAGGTTTGTATGAAAAACTCGGGTTTGTCAGTTGCGGTGAGATTCGCCAGCACCAGACCCGCGCTGTGATCACCCTTCCAGACGTCGTGATCCCGGCGGGACTGCAGCTGCGTCCGGCAACACTGGCCGATCACGCCACACTGGTGACGCTGGATCAGCAGGCGCACGGTATGCATCGTCCGGCACTGTTCGACCACCTGCTGCGCGACTGCCAGACGGTGCTGTTGCAGGATGACCAACAGCAAATTCAGGGCTTCGCCAGCCTGCGCCGCTTTGGTCACGGCTGGGCGATAGGCCCGATCATCGCGGGAGACTTCGCGGTAGCGCAGGCGCTGGTCGCCTCGCTGATGCAGCCGCTGCAGGGGGAATTCCTGCGCATCGACACCGATGCCGCGCTGCCGATGGCCGCCTGGCTACAGAGCCTGGGCATCCCTCAGGTCGATGCGCCTGCGACTATGGTGCGCGGCACGTCCTGGACACCGCAGGGTATGCAGGCGTTTGGACTGATGACGCAGGCGATGGCCTGATGCATATCGTCTATAAATCGGAGCCGGAACGTGGCCGCATCTGGCAGCGCTGGCTGGCAGCGCATGCGCCTGACATTCAGCTGCATATCTGGCCTGAGACCGGCGATCCAGAGCAGGTTGAGGCGCTGGTCGCCTGGCAGCCACCGGCTGACATCACCGTGCTTTTCCCCCGGCTGAAACTACTGTTCTCCGTGGGTGCCGGGGCCGATCAGTTTGACCTTGGCGCGCTGCCGCCCGACCTGCCGGTGATCAGGATGATCGAGCCAGGCCTGACCCAGGGCATGGTGGAGTATGTCACCTTCGCGGTGCTCGGCCTGCATCGCGACATGCCGCGCTATTTTCATCAGCAACGCCAGCAGCAGTGGCTGACACACGCGGTATTACCTGCCGCGCAGCGTCGGGTAGGCGTCATGGGGCTGGGCGAACTGGGCCAGGCCGCATTGCAACAGCTGGTGGCGCTGGGCTTTGACTGCGCTGGCTGGAGCCGCACACCGCGCCAGATTCCCGGCGTCCGCTGCTGGCACGGTGACGATCAGCTCGATGCGTTTCTGGCGCACAGCGAGATTCTGGTCTGCCTGCTGCCGCTGACTGACACCACACAGGGTTTGCTTAACCGAACCCTGTTTAATCAGCTACCACAGGGCGCGGCGCTGGTGCAGGCCGGGCGCGGCCCCCAGCTGAATCAGGACGATCTGCTGCAGGCGCTGGAGAGCGGGCAGCTCCGTGCCGCCGTGATCGATGTGACCAACCCGGAGCCGTTACCGCCGGGTCATCCCTTCTGGCACCATCCCGCCATCTGGCTCACACCCCACATCGCCAGCCAGACGCAGAATGAGAGCGCCATTGCGGCACTGCTGGAAAATCTGCGGCGCCATCAGCGTGGCGAGCCGCTGCACGGTGAGATTGACCGTTCGCGAGGATATTAAGATGGAACATCTGGTGGCATTGCGCCGCGACCTGCATGCGCACCCGGAACTGGGCTTTCAGGAGCAGCGCACCAGCGACATCGTGGCGAACTTTCTGCAACAGCTGGGCATTGAGGTGCATCGCGGCATCGGTAAAACCGGCGTGGTCGGGATACTGAAAAAGGGCAGCAGTGAACGCATGATCGGCCTGCGGGCTGATATGGATGCGCTGCCGATGCAGGATCAGAGCGGCACCGACTGGCAAAGCCGCCTGGAGCAGGTGAGCCACGCCTGCGGCCACGACGGTCACACCGTGATGCTGCTGGGAGCCGCAGAAAAACTGGCGCGCGACGTCAGCTTTGATGGCAGCGTCTGCTTTATCTTCCAGCCCGCCGAAGAGGGGCTGGCGGGCGCAAAGGCAATGATTGACGATGGCCTGTTCAGCCGCTTTCCCTGTGAGGCGGTCTACGCCATTCACAACTGGCCGGAACTGCCGCTCGGCCAGGTACAGACCCGCCCTGGCGCGATCATGGCAGCGGCTGATCGCTTTGATATCCGGGTACTGGGCGGAGGCGGTCATGCCGCGCAGCCGCATCTGACGCGCGATACTCTGCTGGCGACCAGCGAGCTGGTGGTGCAGCTGAATACTCTGGTCTCACGCGCGCTGGATCCGTGCGAAACGGCGCTGCTCACCGTCACCCGGATGCAGGGCGGCTTTTCGCACAACATGATCCCGGCGGAGGCGAACATCACCGGCACGGTGCGCACTTTCAGCCCGGCAGCGCAGGCGACGATTGAAGCACGACTGCGTCAGATGGCGGAGCACATCACCGCCGCCCACGGTTTGCACGCAGAGGTCAGCTATCTGCGCTACTACCCGGCGACCCTGAACAGTAATGCTGAAGCGCAGTTTTGCCTGCAGGCGCTGACGCAGGCGGGCATTAAGGCTGAGGCCGCGCCCCAGCCCGCACTTACCTCAGAAGATTTTGCTTTTATGCTGCAGGCGCGGCCCGGTGCCTATCTGTGGCTGGGGTCGGCACCCTGCAAGCCGCTGCATCATGCTGCATACGACTTCAACGATGCGCTGATCCCGCATGGCGTTAACGTTTTTGTCACGCTGATTCGTCAGGCGCTGGCAGAGAAATTTCCCTGCTGAATGCCGCAGGATTTTGACAGGAAATGCCGCTGTCTGAGGAATTACGGCAGCGTGACAAACCAGCGGGTTGCGATACTTGAGCCAACCGAACGTTACGTGGATGAGGGTTTAAAATGCAGAATGTCATGGCAGAGCAGCAAGCATACTCCGATAACAGCCTGTTACTGGATGCACGCGAGCAGAACGTGCCGCGCGGCGTAGTTACCGCCCATCCGCTGGTGATCGAACGCGCCAGAGGCAGTGAAGTGTGGGACGTGGAGGGCAATCGCTATCTCGACTTTGTCGGCGGCATCGGGGTGCTGAATGTCGGCCACAATCACCCGGCGGTGGTCAATGCGGTGACCCGCCAGCTCGGTCTGGTGTCTCATGCCTGCTTTCAGGTAGTGGCCTATCCGGGCTACATCGAGCTGGCGCAGCGGCTGAACAAACTGGTGGGCGGCGATGAGGCGTACAAAAGCGTCTTCTTTACCAGCGGCGCCGAAGCGGTGGAAAATGCGGTGAAGATTGCCCGCTCACACACCCAGCGCTCTGGCATTATCGCTTTTGATGGTGCGTTTCATGGCCGCACCCTGCTGGGTATCACCCTGACCGGCATGTCCGCGCCTTACAAACAGAATTTTGGCCCGTTCCCCGGCGATATTTACCGTCTGCCCTTCCCGAACCCGCTGCACGGTATTACTGAAGCGGACTGCCTGAAAGCGCTGGATCAGCTGTTTGCGGTGCAGATCCTGCCGGAGCGGGTCGCGGCGATTATCATGGAGCCGGTTCAGGGTGACGGCGGCTTCCTGCCCGCTGGCCCGGCATTTATGCAGGCGCTGCGTCGCATCACCAGCCAGCACGGTATTCTGCTGATTTGTGATGAAATCCAGTCCGGCTTCGGGCGTACCGGCACGATGTTCGCCTTCCAGCAACTGGGTATCAAACCCGATTTAGTCACGCTGGCGAAAAGCCTGGGCGGCGGTCTGCCGATTTCCGGTGTGGTGGGGCGTGCGGAGATCATGGATGCACCGACGCCTGGCGGGTTAGGCGGTACTTATGGCGGCAACGCACTTGCCTGTGCGGCGGCGCTGGCGGTACTGGATCTGTTTGAGCAGGAAAACCTGTTGCAGCGCTCCTGCCAGCTTGGTGAGCAACTCAATGCACGACTGCGGCAGCTGGCGGATAAATATGCCTGCATCGGTGACGTCCGCGGCGTAGGCTTTATGCAGGCGGTAGAGATCCTCGATTTCGAAACCGGTCGCCCGGATGCGGCCTTAACCCAGAAGATCCTCGACAGCGCCTGCCAGGAAGGATTGCTGCTGATCAAATGCGGCCTGCATCGCAACACCATCCGTTTCCTGGCGCCGCTGGTCACCACCGACTCACAGCTGGAAGAGGCGCTGCATATTTTCGATATTGCGCTGGCCCGCGCAACCGGCCGGTTGGGGTAAAGTGCGATTCCTCATTGATATTGTTAAAGTAATTTGAAAATCTCCCGCTGGTATAACCACTGCGAAGCGCTGGCGCGTTTACGGTAAAGCGTGATATACCTTCGGGAGGTTCTGCACATTTAATTAAGCGTCTATCCCATCAGGCTATTTCATTTGTCAGTCTGAACCTGGTCAGTGCTTACAATCCTCACGTACGCCATGTACGCGCCGGTTGTTCCGCGCTGTCCGTCTCCAGACTGCCTGCAACAATGACGCCTGGCGGGACAGACTCTGACAATGAGGGGGGTGCTATGAACGGCTTAATGAAACTCGACCGCATCGACATCAACATCCTGGTGCAACTCCAGAAAGATGGCCGTATCAGCAACGTTAACCTCGCCGACGCCGTAGGCCTTTCGCCCAGTCCCTGTCTGCAACGGGTCAAACGTCTGGAACAGGCCGGTTTTATCACCGGTTATGAAGCGCACATTAATCTCACCCGCATTACCGATTCGGTGACGGTCTTTACCGAAGTCACCCTGTCAGGCCATCGCCGCGAAGACTTTATGAAATTTGAAAGTGCGATGCGCGACGTCGATGAGCTGATGGAGTGCCATCTGATTACCGGCGGCTATGACTATTTGCTGCGCTTTATTACCCGCAGCATTGAACATTACCAGGAAGTGATTGAGAAGATGCTCGACGCTCAGATCGGCATCGATAAGTACTTCAGCTATATCGTGATCAAATCCCCGATCATGAAAAGCAGCGTGCCGTTGCGATCGCTGATCGGCAAGCACAATTCGGTGGAGTTCGGCGTGTAGCGGGCGGCCAGGCGTCGCCCTCGCCATGTTTACCGGTGGAGAGAGGGGCGTCACCTGCCTTGTTTCTGCTTACTCTTTCCTGATTCACCCCAGCCGCACTTTTGTTCGCCCATCCGCTTCACTTCTCCCGTTAATGTGCCAGATGCCCCCTCAGCATAAAATTTCTTCATGACGCAAAATTCAGTCGCAACAACCGGTTCTGTAGCGCGCTACAGCCTCAACCGTTGGGCGAACCCTTTTACACTGTTTTCAACCGATACAAGGAGTTGTCATGGACTCATTGCAGATTGCTGACCAGCAGTGGCAGCGCGAGGCGTTCACTGTCTCCACCAGCCGCCAGCGGCTCGACCTGGCGTGGATCCACATCCAGCTGGCGGAGAAGTCCTACTGGGCCAAAGGCCAGCCGCTGGCCAAAACCGTGCGGGCGATTGCCGGTTCGCTGCCGTTTGGCCTCTATCACCAGCAGAGACAGATTGGTTTTGCCCGACTGATTACTGACTACACCCGGTTTGGCTGGCTGTGTGACGTAATGATTGATGAAAACTGGCGCGGTCACGGGCTGGGCAGCTGGCTGGCAACCTGCGTCCGTGAACACCCGGAGCTGCAAACGGTGCATCGCTGGATGCTCTCAACCCAGGATGCCCATCAGGTCTATCAGCGGCTCGGCTGGCGTGTGGTGCAGCATCCCGAGGCGCTGATGGAATTTCCCCCTTCCTGACACTGGAGTTACCCCGATATGCGATACCGCGTTGGCGTGGATATTGGTGGATCCTTTACCGATTTCGCCGTGCTCGATCAGCAAACGAACCAGATTCACACCCTGAAAGTCCTGTCGCGACCGGATCAGCCAGGCAGCGAAATCGTTACCGGACTGGCGCAGTTTCAGCAGCATCAGGGCATTGATCCCGCTGAGATTGGTTACTTCACCCACGGCACCACGGTAGGCATTAACGCGGTGATCCAGCGGCGCGGCGTGCGGCTGGCGCTGTTCGCCACGGAGGGCTTCTGCGATGTCCTGGAGCTGGCCCGGCTTAAAATCCCGCATATCCACGACCTTTTCTCCCGGCGTCCTGCTCCGCTGATCACCCGCGATCGGGTGTTTGCCATCCGTGAACGCAGTGACGCGCACGGCAACGTGCTGCACGCGCCTGATCGCCAGAGCGTGCTCGACGCAATCGCTCAGGCACGCGCGGCAGGCTGTCAGGGCATTGTGGTGTCGCTGCTGCACAGCTATCGCAACCGGCACAATGAAGCGGCGGTGAAGGCGATTATCGACGAGGTGGCACCCGAGCTGCTGACCTCCTGTTCCGCTGACATCTGGCCGATCATCCGTGAATATGAACGCACCATTACCGCCACCATTAATGCCTACGTGCAGCCGATGGTGATCCACTACCTGGAATCCTTTGAGCAGGCGCTGCAACGGCTCGGCGTCAGGCCGCCGCCGCGCATCACCAAATCCAACGGCGGGGTGATGGGCGTCGATCAGGCGAAACGCGAATGCGTGCAGATGGTGCTCTCCGGCACCGCATCCGGGGTGATTGGTGCCAGCTATCTCGCCAGCGCCTGTGGTTTTGACAAAATCCTCAGCCTGGATATCGGTGGCACCAGCGCCGACGTGGCGGTGATCATCGACGGCAAAGTGGCACAGGGCAACGGCGAAATCATCGGGGATTTCCCGATCTTTATTCCTTCTGTCGCCGTCACTTCGGTGGGTCAGGGCGGCGGCTCGCTGGCGTGGATCGATGGTCAGGGCGTGCTGCAGATGGGCCCGGACAGTGCCGGATCGCTGCCTGGCCCGGTCTGCTTCCAGCGCGGCGGCACGCAACCCACTGCCACCGATGCGTTCGCCGCCTGCGGCATGATGGGCCATGGCGCGCTGGGTTATAACGCCGTCACTGTTGATGTGGACGCCGCCTGTGCGGCCTGGCAGCCGCTGGCGGATGCGCTTGGCGTCACGGTGCAGGAAACGGCAGAAACCGCCATCCAGCTGGCGATCTCCAGCATGTACAGCGACACCAGCGGGCTGCTGTCGCGCTTTGGTCTCGATCCGCGTGAATTCTGGTTCCTCGCCTTTGGCGGAGCGGGTCCGATGATGGGCTGCTTTCTGGCCCGCGAACTGAATATGAAAGGGGTGATTGTGCCGCCGACGCCGGGCGTGCTGTCCGCGCTGGGCGGGCTGGTAGCAGATATCCGCAACGATTTTATCCGCACGCTCTACGGCGATCTGACACCCGCCCTGGCCGACACCCTGGCCAGTGAAGCCGAAGCATTACAGCAGCGCGCCTGTGGCTGGCTGGCCCAGGAGCACGGCAGCGATATGCCTTACAGCCTGCAGTTCAGCGCGGATATGCGCTATCGCGGTCAGTCGTTTGAGATCGATGTACCGCTGGAGACGAACTGGCTGGCGCAGGCGGATTTCACTGCGCTGCATGACGCCTTTGATCGCCAGCACCAGCAGCTGTTTGGTCACTGTGACCCGCAGGCGCCGGTGCAGTTGATCAACCTGCGGCTGGTGATTGCATCACCGACGCCGAAACCGGTGATTAACCCACTGGCTCCGGCCACGGAACCGGTGCCGGTACTGAAACAGACCAGGGCGTGGATCGACGGCGGCTGGCATCAGGTTGATTTAGTGCTGCGTTCAGTGCTGCGTGCCGGACATCAGCTCAGTGGCCCGGTCATCATCGCCCAGGATGACTGCACCACCTGCGTGCCGCCCGGCATGGGCGTCACGGTCGATTCATTCGGTAATCTGCTGATCACGGCGAACGAGGCATAACATGGCGATTGATGGACGTAACTTACAGATCCTGGCGAACTACTGCGCCGCCGCTGCCGATGCGATGGCCTTTACGCTGATGCGCACAGCGCACTCCACCTTTGTTAAAGAGACGGAAGATTTCTCCTGCCAGATTGTCAGCCGCAGCGGCCTGGCGTTTGCCTCGCCGCGCAGCTTCGGCGCCCCCTGGTACAGCGGCATCGACTATGCGCCGGTGCTGGCACTGATTGAAGAGTACGCTGACGGCGACATCTGCATTACCAACGACGCTTACGCCGGCAACGTGGCAACCCACTCGCCCGATATCCACATCTG
Source organism: Pantoea sp. OVA07A (assembly GCF_019969975.1). Taxonomy (NCBI): domain Bacteria; kingdom Pseudomonadati; phylum Pseudomonadota; class Gammaproteobacteria; order Enterobacterales; family Erwiniaceae; genus Pantoea; species Pantoea sp. OVA07A. The sequence continues at coordinate 201,819 of NZ_JAHXYM010000001.1, forward strand.
GAAACCGGTGTTCCACCAGGGTGAAATTGTCTGCTTCGTGGTGGGCCACATTCATAACACCGACGTCGGCGGCGCGGTGCCTGCCTCGCTGTCGCGCTCGCTGACCGATATCGTGCAGGAGGGGATTCGCATCCCGCCGCTGAAGATCATGCGGCAGGGTCAGCTCAACGAAGAGGTCGCCAGCATCATGCGGCTCAATGTGCGGGTGCCGGATCAGAACTGGGGCGATTTCAAAGCCCAGCTGGCGTCGGTGAACGTCGGCGAGCGTAAAATCCACGACATTATTGCCCGCTTTGGCATCGCCGATTTTTTGCAGGGCATTGAGGGCATTCTCGATTACGCCGAAGCGCAGGCGCGCAGCATTATCAAAACCATTCCCGACGGGGAATACTTCTATGCCGACTACGCCGATGAAGATGGCGAGGGCGGTTATCCCTGCCGTATCGCCATTACTCTGCGGGTGCAGGGCGATCAACTGGAGCTGGACTACACCGGCAGCGATCCGCAGCTGGCCTCGTCGCTGAATATGCCGACTGGCGGACGTGAGCGGCATCCGCTGGCGCTGGTGGGTGTTACCTATGCGCTCTCTACGCTGGACCGTTCACTGCTGCTTAACGCCGGTACGCTGCGACCCACTAGGGCAATCCTGCCGCCTGGCACGGTCATGAACTGTGAAGCGCCCGCAGCGGTAGGGATGCGCTCCCTGACCTGTGCACTGTCGCAGATTGCCACTATCGGCGTCTTCTCGCTGGCGATGCCGGAGCGTTTGCCCGCGAATTCACCGGGCGGCAACTCAATCATGAACATTCGTACCCAGACGCAGAATCGCAGTGTGGTCGCCTCGCTGGGTCCGGTGGGCGGCGGCGCGGGCGGCACGCCGCGTCACGATGGGCCTGACGGCTCCGGCGGTCTTTCAGCCTTTCTGAAAAACACCCCGATTGAGATCAACGAAGCGGAAGTGCCAATCCGCTTTCATCGCTACGGACTGGCCCAGGACAGCGCCGGAGCCGGTCGCTATCGCGGCGGTTTAGCCACCGAAATGGCATTTGAGGTTTTCTCGCCCAATACCACCATTACCGCGCGCAACCGTAACCGATCGGTGTTTGCCTCGGCGGGTGTCGTCGGCGGCCAGAGTGGGGCGCTCTCTTACTTCCGTACCCGGCGCGACGGTGAGGTCATCAATCACGGTAACACTGATGTGATCCACTGCCTGCCGGGTGACGTGGTCGAAGTGCGCGGACCCGGCGCGGGCGGTTATGGCCTGCCGACACAGCGCGATGCCGATGCGGTGATGCAGGATGTGCGCTGCGGTTATCTCAGCGTCGCGGCAGCCAGGACGCAGTATGGCGTGGTGGTGGTTGATCACCACGTGGATCGGGCAGCAACGGAGCACCTGCGCACCACGATGCCGCAGCAGGCTGCGCACCATTTTGAGCACGGCGAAGCACGGAGTCGCTTCGAAACGCTCTGGACGCCACAGCGTTATCAGTTACTGACCGCCTTTCTGGCAAGCGCGCCGGTGAGCTGGCGTCACTTCCTGAAAACCCAGGTATTCCGGGTAGTGGCAGAGATAGGCGAAACGGCGGATATGGCACAAATATTCAGTGATTTGCGTCAGCGATACCCGGCAATGGCGAACAATTAACGGCGATTGCTCATCGTCTACTACGCTTTAAGTCTGCATGGACTACAAGGGGAAACGCGACGATGAGCATGAAAACCAGTGATTTTTTTGTCCAGCGCCTGAAAGAGTGGGGCGTCACACGCATCTACGGCTATCCGGGCGATGGCATCAACGGGGTGCTGGGCGCCATTCAGCGTGCTAACGCCAAAGGCGACGGCATCGAATTTATTCAGGTACGCCACGAAGAGATGGCGGCCTTTATGGCGGCCGGACACGCCAAATTCACCGGTGAGCTGGGCGTCTGCCTCTCTACCGGCGGGCCGGGCGCGACCCATCTGCTGACCGGACTCTATGACGCCAAAATGGATCATGCTCCGGTGCTGGCGATTGCCGGCCAGGCGGAAGCGACCGCGCGCGGCTCCAGTTATCAGCAGGAGATGAACCTGGATCGCATCTTCTCGGACGTTGCCAACTTCGTTCAGGAAGCCTCGACTTCGACCCAGGTGCGCCATCTGCTCGACCGGGGCGTGCGCATCGCCAAAGCGCAAAACGGCGTGGCGGTGATCATCATCCCTAAAGATATTCAGGATGAAGAGTGGCAGCCGCCGCAGCATCTGCACGGTTTTACCCATTCCGGCAGCGGCTATCAGCGTCCCAAAGTGATCCCTTATGAAGCGGATCTGCAACGTGCCGCTGAGGTGCTTAACGCCGGTAAAAAAGTGGCGATTCTGATTGGCGCAGGCGCACGTAACGCCGCCGTCGAGGTGGTACAGGTCGCCAATGTGCTGGGTGCGGGCGTGGCAAAAGCGCTGCTGGGCAAAGATGTGCTGCCGGACGATGCGCCGTTTGTGACCGGTTCGATTGGCCTGCTGGGCACGAAGCCCTCATCCGATTTAATGCAGAACTGCGACACCCTGCTGATGATCGGCAGCGGCTTCCCGTGGACAGAATTCCTGCCGGAAGAGGGCAAGGCGCGTGCGGTGCAGATCGACATCGATCCCGCCATGCTCGGCCTGCGCTATCCCAGCGAAGTGAACCTGCATGGCGATGCGGCTGAAACCCTGCGCGCCCTGCTGCCGCTGCTGGAGCACAAAGAGGATCGCAGCTGGCAGGAAGATATCGCGCTTCAGGTGCGCGACTGGTGGACGCTGATGGAAGAGCGCGCCATGGCACCCGCTAATCCGGTCAACCCGCAGCGGGTGGTGTGGGAGATGTCGCCACAACTGCCGGATAACGCCATTGTCACCTCGGACTCTGGTTCCTGTGCCAACTGGTTCGCCCGCGACTATCGGGTTAAGCAGGGTCAGCGCGCCTCGCTCTCCGGCGGTCTGGCCTGTATGGGCGCAGCGGTGCCTTATGCGATTGCCGCAAAATTTGCCCATCCCGATAAACCGGTAGTGGCGCTGGTGGGTGACGGTGCGATGCAGATGAACAATATGGCGGAGCTGATCACGATTCAGAAATACTGGCAGCAGTGGGCCGATCCGCGCCTGATCGTCTGCGTGTTCAACAACCAGGATCTCAATCAGGTTACCTGGGAGCAGCGGGTCATGGAGGGCAATCCCCGCTTTGACGCCTCGCAGCAACTGCCGGACGTGAAGTATGCCGAGTTTGCGCAGTCGCTGGGGATGGTCGGTATTTTTGTCGATAATCCTGACGATCTGGCGGCGGCCTGGCAGCGTGCGCTCAGCGCCGATCGCCCGGTATTGCTGGAGGTGAAAACCGATCCGGAAGTTGCTCCGTTACCGCCGCACATCACCTTTAAACAGGCGAAAGCTTTTATGGCGTCGATGGTGAAAGGCGATCGCGGTGCGGCACAGATCATCAGCGACACCGCCAGCCAGCTGTTCAATAAAAAGCATTAAGGGCTAAGTGAGGCGGTCGCGCCTCGCTAACCTTAAATCCCGGATGCACTCGCGTCCGGGTCTCCAGTCACTTCATCATCATCAACGGGAGTCTTACCATGACTGCTCACTCCAGCCCTGTCTGGTTAATATCGGGATGTTCGACCGGATTTGGTCGTGAACTGGCGCAGCAGACCATCGCGCGTGGTTTTAAGGTCGTCGTGACGGCACGTGATACATCTTCCATTGCCGATCTGGTTGAGGGACACGACAACGCGCTGGCAGTAGCGCTGGATGTGACCCACCAGGCGAGCATCGACCAGGCCGTCAAAACGGCACTCGACAGGTTCGGCACCATTGATGTGCTGGTAAACAACGCCGGTTACGGCTATCAGAGCTCGGTGGAAGAGGGTGTGGAAAGCGAAATCCGCGCGCAGTTTGATGCCAACGTCTTTGGCCTGTTTGCCCTGACCCGCGCCGTGCTGCCCGCGATGAGAAAGGCGCGCAGCGGCCACGTCATCAACATTACCTCGGTGGCAGGCTTAATTGGTTTTGCCAGCTCAGGCTACTACTCTGCCAGTAAACATGCGGTGGAAGGCTGGTCAGATTCGCTGGCGCTGGAAGCGGGACCGCTGGGCATTCGCGTTACCTGTGTTGAGCCAGGTCCGTTCCGCACCGACTGGGCCGGACGCTCCCTGCATCAGACGCCGAGCACGCTGCCAGACTATGCAGAGACTGCAGCCGCACGGATGAAAGCCACCGCCGAATACAGCGGTACTCAGAAGGGCGATCCGGCGCGGGCCGCCACGGCGATGATTGCCATCACTGAGCATGATAACCCGCCACGCCATCTGGTAATGGGCGCCTGGGGCCATGATGCCGTAACCAGCAAGCTTACAGAGCGGCTGGCTGAGATCGAAGCGTGGAAACAGACGTCGGTGGAGACAGATTTTCCGGAGTAACAGGTGAGTTGCGGGTGGCGAAAAGCCGTCTGCGAGTGAGCCAGAAGCTGATAAAAATACGAAAGGCCCGTTATCGGGCCTTTAAGCGTTAAGCGCTGATCTTAGCTTTCTGCATTTCGCGCGCATTCAGCTCTTTCAACTTGCGGCGTAACAGGGCAGACGACGAGCGTTTTTTCCTCTGAGCTAACTGGGCTTTAATGGCGGGCAGATCGGGTCTGGCCAGCCATTCAGCAATCAATAGTGCCCTTAACTCCTTATACCTGGTTTCGACCGGAGCCAAAGGGGTTGTTTCATCGTGTTTATTGTAAAACGACATAGCAAGCTCTCCCTGTAGTCACTACTTTATAAGCCCGGAAACAGTCCGGGATTAAAGGTTGCGGCGCTTTCTTTGGCAACCCTGTCCGGCGATTGTAGCGTAGTTCATTTTTTAACCCAAGCAAAGCATCGTAGATCTCCTCAAGGGGTGTCGGGCGATTGCGGTCAACGATCTCTCCTGATGCAGCCTGGAAAACAAAACCGCCTATAAAGAAGCTTTCATGGTGTGCCATTAACGCCAGGAGTACGCTTTTGAAAACGACAGCACTGCCTAATCCTGCAAAGCTGATATGGCGGAAATCGCCCAGGCACTCCAGACCATCGAACACGTCAAAACAGACTTCAGCCAGCCCGTTAACCGGAAAGGCGATACCAGGTGGCATCCGGTATCCGATACGGTTAAAGGTCTGTTCATCTATCCGGTCGCCAACGATGACGGTGTAAGTCTCATTACCGACAACAAACACGTAGCTGTGATAAACCTGACGATCATAAATGAATCTTTTTCGTCTGATTTCGTAGTTTTCGAGATAAATATCTTCTTCAATGCGCACTTATCATCTCTGCAGGCTGCATGTGAATCTTTAAGCCGTGATTTTTTAGTGCCTGCTCAGACCGGTCAAACATCCCTGGTAAAAATGTGGTTATTCATTCCAGCATATCGGCCACTGTTGCTGATTACCGACATCGTTTTGTAAAGCAGCCCGCAAACCATTCAGCTATTACGCCCCCTTATCGCGCAGCCCTGCGCCATCATCGTGCTGGAAAAATAAACAGCCGCCTGCACCTGGCATCATAAGAATTCGATCTTGTATCCCAGCCCGTATTCCATCTGGCATCCCCACCTCAGACCGGTTGATTCACCGCTAACTGGCACGCTTCATGCACTAGCTGACAGGTACACTTTTGGCGAGGTAACCCATGTTTGACTCCTTATTAGACGAAGATGCCACCACGATGGCCGCTCTGATTCGCAGCGGGGACGTGTCGGCGTGCGAGCTGACCGGGGCGGCGCTGGCACGGATGGAACAGCGGGAACCGGCGATACAGGCTTTTTGTACCCCGACGCCTGAACTGGCGATGGCACAGGCCAGAGCCGTGGATGCCCGACGGGCACGCGGTGAAACACTGGGCGCGCTGGCAGGCGTACCGCTGGCGGTGAAAGATTTAATCTGCACCGCAAACGTCAGAACCACCTCCGGTTCGGCGGCGTACAAAGATTTCGTGCCGGAAGATGACGACATCACGGTGGAGCGGTTGCTGGCCGCCGACGCCATTCTGCTTGGCAAAACCACCGCACCGGAGTTTGGCTACAGCGGGGTCGGGCACAACCCGCTGTTTCCGTCGCCACGTAATCCCTGGGATTTGAGCATGACGCCAGGGGGTTCCAGCGCCGGTTCGGGCGCGGCGGTGGCGGCGCGGCTTTGCCCGATTGCACTGGGCAGCGACGGCGGCGGGTCGGTACGTATTCCGGCGGCGCACTGCGGTATTTTCGGCTTCAAGGCGTCGATGGGCCGGGTGCCGCTCTGGCCCGGCTGCCGTGATGAACGCTACCCCGGCGTGTCGAGCTGGGAGTCACTGGAGCACATCGGTCCGATGACGCGCAGCGTGCGCGATGCCGCGTTGATGATGTCACTGATGGCCGGACCAGATATGCGCGATCGCCACTCGATTCCCTGCAGCGATGTCGACTGGCTGGGTGCGCCACACCATCTGCCAGGCAAACTGCGCATCGCCTTCAGCGCGGATTTTGGCTATGTGGCCGTTGACCCGGAAGTGCGGGCAGTGGTCAGCGCGGCGGTGCAGCGTTTTGCCGCTGAAATCGGTGCTGAACTGGAACTGGCCGATCCGGGCTTCCCTGATCCGTCGGCGGCCTTTGGCGCGCTGGTGGCGATGGAGAGCGATCTCACCGGTATGCCCCGGATGCTGGCGGAGCAGGGCAGCGAGATGTCGCCGCATCTGGTCGCCATGCTGCAGCGCGAATGGCGGGCGGAAAACTTCACCGATGCCATCACCACCCGAAAAGCGGTCAGCAACTGCCTGTGGCGCTTTATGCAGCGCTTTGACCTGCTGATTACCCCAACGCTGGCGGTGCCGCCGTTTCCGCTGGGGATGCAGGGACCGGAGATCATTGATGGCCGCATGGTCCGCAGCGATCACTGGCTCTCGTTCTGCTACCCGTTCAACTTCACCGGTCAGCCCGCCGCGTCCGTGCCCGCCGGTTTTACCGCCAGCGGCTTGCCCGTCGGTCTGCAGATTGTCGGACGTCATCTTGATGATGCCTTAGTGCTGGCTGCCAGTGCCGCTTTCGAGCGCATTCAGCCGTGGAATCACCTTCAACCCGGAATCGCCCAATGAAAACGTCTACTACGCCTGCGCTGGAGCAGGAGTTTGAACATCAGCCGGTACCGCTGTCGCACCGTCATTCTACCCGCTCCGTCTCGGCCGTCTGGTTTGGATTTCCGATGATCCTCACCAATGCGCTGTTTGGCGGCATCATCACCTGGCATCTGGGGTTCTGGCCTGCGCTGATCGCCATTCTGCTGGGAAACCTGGTGCTGTTCGCCTATGTCGGCGCGCTGAGCTGGTACGCCGGTAACAGCGGAATGAATTTCGCCCTGCAGGCCAGACGCACCTTTGGCAGCAAAGGCTACATCCTGGTCTCGGGTTTTCTCTCGACGGTGGTGATCGGCTGGTATGCCTTCCAGACCGGCCTTACCGGCACGGTCATTAATCAGACCTTCGGCTGGAATGCGCTGGCGGTGACGGCCTTTGCCATGATCCTCTATACCGGCATCACTTTCCTGGGCGTGCGGGCGTTGTCGGTACTGGGGATGATCGCCGCGCCGCTGTTTGTGGTGCTGGGAATGGTGGCGCTGTGGCTGATTAGTAAACAGCACGACTTCTCCGTGGTGACGCAGTGGAAGGGCAGCGCCAGCGCAGCCGGTGCAATGAGTATGGGCACCGCCGTCACCATGGTGGTGGCCGGTTTTGCTGACTCCGGCACCATGACCGCTGACTTTACCCGCTGGTCGAAGAATGGCCGTTCGGCGGTGATCGCCGCGTTTTCTGCCTTCCCGGTTGCCAATGTTATCTCTTACCTGTTCGGTGTGGTGATTGTGGCCGTGGGTGCCGCGGTTGATCCGCTGACCAATGGCGGTAACTTCCTGCCGATGCTGATGGGGCACAGCGCCTTTTTGTCGGTAGTGGCCTGCCTGTTTGTCTTTATCAATCTCGGATCGGTCTGCACACACTGCCTCTATAACGGGGCGGTGGGCTTCAGTCATCTGTTCAGTAGCAAAATGCGGCTCTGGACGCTGATCCTGGGTGCCATTGGCGGCGTACTGGCGCTGGCGGGCGTCTGGTCTTACTTCCTGGAGTGGCTCAGCCTGCTTGGCATTGTGGTGCCGCCGTTTGGTGCCGTGATGATCGTGGATTTAATTTTTATGGCGCGCATCAGCGAGCAGCGTCCGGCGCAGCGTTTTCGTGGTACTGCGTTTGCCGCCTGGGCGATTGGCAGCCTGTGTGCGGTGATCGCCCACGTCGCTTTCCCTCAATTTGGTGAAGCGGTTATTGGTCTGGTAACCGCCGCCATCAGCTACAGCGTGATCAGCAGAATGCGCATGCCGCGCCCGGTAATGGAGAACAGCAATGCCCGACTACAGCGTTAATTCAACCCCCTACGCCTGGCCGTTTGACGGCACTTTTACGCCGGCTGACACCGCGCTGATCGTGATTGATATGCAGACCGACTTCTGCGGCGTCGGCGGCTATGTCGACAGCATGGGCTATGACGTGAGTCTGACCCGCGCGCCCATCGCACCGTTGCAGCAGGTGCTGGCGGCGATGCGCGCCCGGCAGTTTCCGGTTATTCATACCCGCGAAGGGCACCGGCCCGATCTCAGTGATTTGCCCGCCAACAAACGCTGGCGCTCGCGGCGAATGAACGCCGGGATTGGGGATGACGGACCGTGCGGCCGTATTCTGGTGCGCGGTGAACCGGGCTGGGAGATTATCCCGGAGCTGGCACCGCTGCCGGGTGAAGTGGTGATTGATAAGCCGGGTAAGGGATCGTTTTATGCCACCGATCTGGAGCTGATATTGCGCAGTCGCGGCATCCGTAATCTGATCCTCACCGGCATTACCACCGACGTCTGCGTCCACACCACGCTGCGCGAAGCTAACGATCGCGGCTTTGAGTGCCTGGTGCTGTCCGATTGCTGTGCTGCGACCGAGCAGCGTCATCATGAGGCAGCGCTGAGCATGATCCATATGCAGGGCGGCATCTTTGGCGCGGTCGCTCATTCTGCCGCGCTGCTGGATAGCCTGGGGGTTTAATTTCCCGCAACAACGGGTGAAGGGTGATGTTGATCTTCTGATCTCAGATGCATCACGCAGCCGGAAAGCCTGAGCACAGAGCTGCGCTCAGGCTTTCCACATCAGCGATCACTCGTGCTGCGCGTTGTCTGGCGCAATCGTTTTCATCAGTGCTGCGAGCTGATCGGCGGGCACCGCCTGACTGAACAGATAGCCCTGCAGCTGATTACAGCCCGCATCTGCCAGCGCAGACATCTGCCCTGGCGTCTCGACGCCTTCTGCTGTCACCATCAGACCCATGGCATGACCCAGTTTCACCACCGATTCAACAATCGCCACTGAATTTTCCGCTACGCCCAGCGACTGGGTGAATGAGCGATCGATTTTGATTTTATCCACCGGAAAGTTGCTGAGATAGTTCAGGCTGGAGTAACCGGTGCCAAAGTCATCCAGCGCAATCCGGAAGCCCGCGTCACGCAGTTCCACAATAATGGCGCGTGCTTCGCGTTCATCTTCGATTAACACCCCTTCGGTGATCTCCAGTTCCAGACGCTTCGGATCGCCGCCGTTCTGACTGACAATCGCCATCACCCGCTCAACAAAGCCGGTAGAACGGAACTGCACCGGCGAGACGTTGACCGCCACCAGCAGCTCGGGAAAACGTTGCTGAGTGACGCAGGCTTCAGCCAGCACCGATTCGCCCAGCGGAATAATCAGGCCGGTCTCTTCGGCAATCGCGATAAATTCACCGGGCGCAATCAGGCCGCGGGCTGGATGGTGCCAGCGCAGCAGCGCTTCGATGCCCACCATCTGCTGACCGCCAATATCCATCAGCGGCTGATACCACACCTCCAGCCCCTGACGGGTATGCAGCGCCGTACGCAGGTCGGCAGCGATGGTCTGTCGGGTCCGCACCGACTCATCCATCGCCCGTTCAAACTGTCGATACGTGCCGCGCCCGCCGCTTTTGGCCTCATACAGCGCAATATCCGCTTTGCGCATCAGCTCCAGCCGATCAACCCCATCTTTGGGTGCCAGCGCCAGTCCGATACTGGCACCACTCCAGACATCGCTGCCAAACAGCGTAAAAGGCTCACTCAGTTCGTCGATAATGCGCTGTGCCAGGCTATGCACCTGGCCGATATTATCGACATCTGGCATCACCACGATAAATTCATCACCGCCGATGCGTCCTACCGTATCGCTGGCCCGCACGATACGGCTCAGGCGCTGTGCGACCGCGATGATCAGTTCATCTCCGGCGTGATGACCGTGGGTATCGTTGATGGTTTTAAAGCGGTCGAGGTCAATGAGCAGCAGCGCCACTCGCTGATCGTGGCGCGTCGCCAGGGCCAGCGCCTGGGTTAAACGGTCTTCGACCAGTGCGCGGTTCGGCAGGCCGGTCAGCACATCATGAAACGCCAAGTGCTGTGCCTGAGCCTCCGACGCGCCGAGCCTGAGCATGGATTGCGAGAGGTTCACCGACGAGTTCCAGAGTCGCCGCACCATATAAAGGCACAGCAGGGATATCGCCAGTACCGCCAGCCCGGTAGATGGCCCGATGGTGCGCAGCATCTGCGCACCGGGACGGGAGGGGATCCAGTTCAGATAGCCAACCGCCTCACCCGCCTGGGCGATCAGCAGATAGCGCGCACCGGTTCCCGGCTGTGGCGTGCCGTCGGAGAAGTGCAGCCCCTGCAGCTGATTGCGTTCCGCCAGGCCCGCCAGATAGCCGTCATCAAGAAATTTCAGGCTCACCAGCCGGAAACGCGGCAGGGCATTGCTCTCCCGCTGGATGTTACCTACTGCCAGCGCGGCGGCCCGGTTTGTCACACGGGCATAATCGGCGTTATCGTGACGTGCCGGATCGTTGACCAGCGGACTTTGCAGCACCTCACCAATCAGCGGGTCATCTTCAGGGGCAGAGACCGGCTGGCCTTCGCGCCAGACTCTGACGATTTGATTTTGCTGGTCCAGCACCAGAATCAGCTGATGGCCGAACATCTCATACAGCCACAGCCCAATGTTCTCATCCAGCCACCTGCTGCTGTTGCCCTCTGCCAGATGCTGCTCAAAGGGTCCCCAGCGCGACAGGCTACGCAGCTGGCGCAGATGCTCATTCAGACTCTGTGAAAAAGAGGCTTCAATCATCCGTTGCTGCTGATGGCGGGCCTCCGTATTGGTGAGTGAGGTACCAACAAAGAGCGCAGCGCCTGCACCTACTAACGTCAGCAATAAGATAGCGACCAGCGGCACCAGGACTTCACGCAGGAAACTGCGACGAAAATCAGAGGAAAGTTTAAGGGTGTTAATCATATTGTTGTTTTTCTCAGCAGCAGGGGAACAGCTTAAAAATTAGCAGATTGCACAAGAACGTCCACGCAAAGCGTTACGCTTAGTGATTCTGGCAACGTTTTTGTTGCCGGATGGCCAGGGCAGGCTAAATAATGGGGAGTGAAAAAGTGGCCGTGTTGTATCAGATATTTTAATGGGGTTAGCTGGCTGGACGGTGACATGAGGGCCAACATTCGGCCTCTGTAGCAGTAGCCATAAGGCTGGCGCGCGACAGCCTCTCTGGACGCATCACCGTGCATTTCCTGTTAACTTCGCCGCGATGGTTCATACTCATGTGCGCTGATTGTGTTACGAACGGATAGCCGTGAAGACAACGGTTACTGAGTTTGTCACTTATCTGACAGCCTGAGGTTGTCAGCTTACTATAAGGGAAAATAATGCCATTGTTATTCGGTGAGTTATCTGGTTTCCCGTCATGGGTGCCTGTTGTATTACTCGTCTCGCTCTCTTTTGTGCTGGGATTTCTGGCCCGCCTTATCCTGCTCCGGTTCATCCGCTACTGGCAGATTCGTGACAGAAAGCTGTTCAAATCCCTTGAGAAGCATCTTAGCGGCTCGATGTTCTTTTTTATTCCGTTATTAATGATTAATGTCGGCGTTAATTACATCGATTTTCAACCGGAATCTCTCTCTTTAATTACCAATATCATCAATGTCTTTATTATTATGTCGTTTTGCTCGGTCTTAATCCGGCTGACCAACGTGGCGCAGGATATGCTTTATATCCGCTATGACATTAATATTTCCAATAACCTTCGTGCGCGTAAAATCCGCACGCAGATTATCTATGTCAAAAAAGTGGTTATTGTCATCCTGGTTCTGTTCTGTGTTTCGCTGATTCTGCTCAGCTTCCCTGGCGTCCGGAAATTCGGCACCACCATTCTGGCCGGTGCGGGTGTCGCCGGTATCATTATTGGTTTTGCGCTGCAAAAGTCGCTGGTCAATCTGTTCGCCGGTATTCAGATCGCCTTTACCCAGCCTATTAAAATTGATGATGCGGTAGTGGTAGAAAAAGAGTGGGGCTGGATTGAGGAGATCAACCTGACCTATGTGGTGGTGCGCATCTGGGATTTGCGTCGGCTGGTGTTGCCGATAACCTACTTTACCGAAAATCCGTTCCAGAACTGGACGCGTAATAACGCCCAGATCTTAGGCTCGGTGTTTCTTTACGTGGATTACTCCATGCCGCTGGAGCCGCTGCGCAAGCATTTTGAAAAGGTGCTGAGCGAAACCAAGCTTTGGGATCAGGAAACCTCTGTGCTGCAGGTGACCGACACCACCGAGAAAACCATGACCATCAGGATGCTGATGACCGCGCAGAACTCCCCGATCGCCTTTGATTTACGCTGTTACGTGCGTGAAAAAATGATTGAGTTTATTCAGCAGAATTACCCGGAAAGCCTGCCGCAGGTGAGAGCATCACTGACGGATACCGGGCGTGAGAAGGTGGGAATAGGGACGGCAGAATAGGGGCAAGCTGGGAGCGGCAGTCTGCGTGGGTGTGTGCATCCTGATGGCTGTTGCTCCGTTGTTCTTTCAGGGCAGGCGATGGCGTGTTTGTCCGCCTGGTGTCTGAAGCGGACATAATTGTTTTGGCCATCTTCTGGTAGGCCCGATGTCTGCAGAAGAAGCTGCAGACATCAGCCTGACTCAGTTAAAAGCTCACCCACGGATCGCTTGAAACTTTTTCTTTTACCTGAACAGACGGTATGGCCGGGGAGCGTAAGTCTGTCACGACCGCACCAGTCTGCAACCTGAACCGGCTGGTAATCGCACTTAACGATTTAACCTGTTCCTCCAGTACACCCGTAGCAGCAGCAGAAGCCTGAACCAGCGTGGCGTTCTGTTGAGTCACACTGTCCATTTCGGTTACAGCCGTGCCGATCTGATTTATTCCCTTACTCTGTTCAGAAGACGCCGCCGCAATCTCTCCCAGCAGCGAGGTCACGCCGGTCACATCGCTGATAATTTTTTCTGTTGTCAGCGAAACCTGAGCCACTTTCTGCTCACCCAGACCGACGTTCAGATTGGATTCAGCAATTAACTTTTCAATTTCCCGCGCAGACTGTGTGCTGCGTTGTGCAAGCGTGCGAACTTCGTTAGCAACCACAGCAAAACCGCGACCCTGGTCGCCTGCACGTGCTGCTTCTACCGCTGCGTTCAGTGCCAGAATGTTTGTCTGAAAGGCAATGCTGTTTATTACGGAGGTAATTTCACTGATGGCCATTGCGCTGGTTTTGATGTCTGCCATCGTGCGCACCACTTCCCGCATTGCCGCGCCGCATTCCGAAGCGGTTCCGGAAGCCGCAGAGGCCGCGTCGCTGGCGACTGAGGCATTACCGGCGTTGAGTGAGACAGTAGACGAGAGCTCCTCCATGCTCGCCGCGGTCTCTTCGAGCGCTGCCGCCTGTTGCTCCGTGCGGCTGGAAAGACTGTGGTTGCCGTCGCTTATCTGCGTGGTAACGCGAGCCACTTCGCTTACGCCATTGACGATTTCACTGACCATCGTTTTCAGGCCAAGCTGCATATTTTCAAGCCCCTGCAGAAGCCTGCCCATTTCATCGTTGCGGAGATTGTGGAACTCCGATGTCAGATCGCCGGCACCAATGGCTGCCGTTACTTCGCCAGCACGACGCAGGGGCTTGATCAGCACATTTTTCAGTACCACCGCCACAATGACTGAAGCCAGGATAAAGAGTATGACCGACACACCCGCAGCAACATAAGCAATGTGCGTATCGGTATCGGCCTGTTGGGTGATGTTTACGGCTGACTGTTTATGTATGGCAATAACCTTGTCCAGCGGAACGCGGTAAGCCTCATCAAGTGCCACGACTTTTGTACCAGCAAGCATCAGAAAAGCGGGTACATCCCTTTTCTGCAGCGCGGTGAAAAGGGCACCAACGCCTTGCTGAGTGTAATCGTTGTAGCGTGCGGCCAGCTCCCGTGACAGTTCCGCTTCACCGGCCATTTTTGGTGCAGCCTGATAGGCCTGCATAAAGCGCAAGCCGCCATCATAGTAAAATCTGGCCTGGGCCAGCGCGGCATTAAACGCCTCTGGATTGCTGCCGTCAGCATAAGGAACAGCGGCCAGCAGTGTGGTGCGAGCGGCACGTATCCAGTTCGTCGTGTCAGCGACGCCAAGGGTTGCAGAAACTTCATGGTTGAGATTTTTGAGAGATTCCGCACTGCGATTCAGATAGATCACACTCAGCAATGAAGAAGCAAGAAAGACAAAAAACAGAAACAGTCCGGATAACGTCAGGATCGTGGTGAGACGTGTATTTTTCAGCATGGCAGTAAAGCTCCAGGTAAGATGTCTTACGATTATCGGCCTGGAGCAGCCAGAGATTACTCACGGTTATTAACCAACGGCAGTGCAAAAATCGCGCATAAATTTAAGAAGGCAGGCTTCAGTAAAAATAAAATGACAATTTAAAATTATGATGTTGAATCAGATGGTTTATTTATTTTTTAAGGTTTTGAATATTCAGATTAACTTAAAAAATAGTGGAAAATTACAATGTTAATTTGAGAGGGAATGATGGAATACCATCAAAAGGGCATCAGAATTTTGCCAGCCGGGATGCTTTTTGATTCAATTATCTGCGACTTCTACTCTTTTTCAGTTTTTGAAAAAGCCTTTGGGACATGATCAACTGTTCAGGAATTACGTCCGTTTTCTCTCATTGAGTACCTGACCCTGGTTACCTCATTAATCCTCTCCAGAACGTGCTGATACTGCCGCTTAAGCTGAGGGAATAGCGTGGCTACTTCTGTTTTACCGGTTTTAATCCCTGAGGGTAGGGCAACATGCAGCCTCAGGTTAAAACATTTATTGCCGTTAAGGGTGCGGGCTAAACGCGGTCAGGGCTAAATGCTCTTCTGGAGGATGATATCAACGCACTCAGCAGGCGATAATTCCGCGGTATCTAATTGCAGATGCTCTCTGCTCCACGGTTTATAAACACGATCCACAACGGCTTGCCAGTCAGGCACTTTTAAACCAGGAATATCAGAGATTCTGTTCTCTACACGGGCACGATGCTGTTCTGGATCCGAACAGAGGATTTCTATCTCCAGAAAGGGAACACCTGATGATAGTGCGATATCACGAAAACTATCGCGCACCAGGTTAAGATCATTCACCGAGTCAGTGACAACAGGTGATCCCAGTCTGAGATTGTCCCGCGCAAGCTCATAAAGGATGAAATAGCCTTCAGGGCCAATATCCCTGAAAGTTGCTGAACTATTACGCAGAGCCTGTTCGATCGTATCTACGCGTAAATACACCGCTTTCAATTTTTCAGATAGCATTTTAGCGATAGTGCTTTTGCCGCAACCCGGAAGGCCACTTAAGATGTAGAGCATAACGACTCCTGTTTAAACCTGCGCTCCAGTGCTAAAGCAGACACATTGATACATCAATCTGCGCGAAATTATGCGAACCCGTGTCGGATGATCGCCGCCCTATGTCAGCAGCGGACAG
The DNA here is from genome assembly GCF_019969975.1 of Pantoea sp. OVA07A. Classification (NCBI taxonomy): domain Bacteria; kingdom Pseudomonadati; phylum Pseudomonadota; class Gammaproteobacteria; order Enterobacterales; family Erwiniaceae; genus Pantoea; species Pantoea sp. OVA07A. The sequence goes on from NZ_JAHXYM010000001.1 coordinate 217,724, forward strand.
AGTTTATTCCACTTCTGCTCGGCTATTCATCTGGCAGTGCTTCAAGGTCTGCGGAGATAATTGCCGGTAAGTTTTGGGTAATCTTTTCTACCGGCCAGTCCCACCAGGCCAGCTTCTCTAGTCGGGATATGGTTTCATCGGTAAAACGCTGCCTGATCACTCTGGCCGGGTTGCCACCCACAATCGAATAGGCCGGGACATCCGACGTCACAACAGAACGTGACGAAATGATCGCGCCGTTGCCAATTTTAACGCCTGGCATAATCAGCGCCTGATAACCCATCCATACATCATTACCAATCACCGTATCGCCTTTATAGGGCAGATCGCCGGCCTGAGGCTGGGCTGTTTCCCATCCATTTCCGAAAATGTAAAACGGAAAAGTGGAGAAACCCGCCATGTTATGGTTTGCCCCGTTCATGATGAACTGAACGCCTCTGGCTATCGCGCAGAATTTACCAATGATCAGTTTGTCACCAATAAAGGGGAAGTGATAAAGGACATTGCGCTCGAAGTTTTCTGAGTCTTCAGGATCATCATAATAAGTAAAATCCCCGATTATGATGTTGGGGTTTTTCACCGTATTTTTGATAAAACAAACCTGTGGGAAACCTTCCATTGGATGGGGATTGGTGGGATCCGGTCCGTACATATTCTCTCCTTAAGCGCAACGTTAGTTCGTTCCAGTGTACACCATGAAACCCGTCGTTCCTTTCGTGCAAGCCCGGTCTTCATCATCTGCTCATCGCGCGCCGATCCCGGCTGCTGTATTGCCTGCTCCTGTTTCCTCTTTCCGGGGTGGAACCGGCAGAGATTCAGCTGATATACAAACGGATGTTAATTCTGTTTATGTGCAAAGAAATCTGATTCCTGTAAATTAAATTCTTCTGCATTCTGATAAAGAGTTTTACATGCTGACCGGACTCAATCACCTTACCCTCGCAGTTAGCAACCTGGCCAGTAGCCTGGATTTTTATACGCAAACCCTTGGATTCATCCCCAAAGCGGCATGGGATCATGGCGCTTATCTTTCGCTGGGTGAACTCTGGCTCTGTCTCTCTGTGGATACCGTCTCGGCTGGAAATGATTACACACACTATGCATTCACTATTCCTGGTAACGAATTTGATGCGTTCGTTGAGCGATTGAGAGCGGCGGGTGTGACAGAGTGGAAGCGCAACAAAAGCGAGGGGAACTCCTTCTACTTTCTGGACCCCGATGGCCACAGGCTTGAGATCCACGATGGCGATCTTGAGAGCCGTATCAGAGCCTGCCTTGCTCAGCCTTATCAGGGAATGACGTTCTTCTGATTGATTGACTCCCGGCCCGGCAGAGGGAATGACCGCTGAAGCGGGGGCTATCACCCCATGCCCGGCGGTTTCCTGCCAGTCACTCACCCTGACAAATGCTCCTCATTTTCCAGCCACCACATTCACCTCTCCTTCACCCCCGCGTCACGGTTCTGTCATCTGATCCCCTCAAGCTAACACCATCCCGCAGCGTCTTTTCACTGCGTTCCCACTCTGTAACCCGTGAGGATTTCATCGTGATGGAGTTATCCAGACATCCGACCACTGTCTATCAGGCTGTTGCCGCACAACTGGAGCAGGCGCTGAAAGAGCGCTACCGCTGCGGCGACTATCTTCCTTCCGAGCAACAGCTGGCCGATCACTATGAGGTGAATCGCCACACGCTGCGTCGGGCGGTGGATGAGCTGGTGCACAAAGGGCTGCTGCAGCGCCGTCACGGCGTCGGCATCCTGGTTTTGATGCGCCCTTATGACTATCCGCTGCATGCCCAGGCGCGCTTCAGCCAGAACCTGCTGGAGCAGGGCAGTCATCCCACCAGCGAACGGCTGCTGGCGGTGCTGCGTCCGGCCAGCAACGACGTTGCCAATGCGCTGGGTGTGAAAGAGGGCGACAACGTCATTCATCTGCGCACCCTGCGTCGCGCCAACGGCGTGCCGCTCTGCCTGATCAACCATTTCCTCGCCGACCTCAGCTGGTGGCCACAGCTTCAGCAATTTAACAGTGGATCGCTGCACGACTTCTTAGTGGAGCACACCGGCAAGCAGCTGGTGCGCACCCAGACCCGCATCAGCACCCGCCGGGCGCAGGCCAAAGAGTGTCGGCAGCTCGACATCGCGCTGCATTCGCCGCTGCTCTGCGTGCGGACCCTGAACAAAACCAGTGATGGCGCGGTGGCGGAATACTCCGTCAGCCTGACGCGCGGCGACATGATTGAACTGACTCTGGAGCACTAATGGAACAGCAAACGGATCGCCAGCGCTGGCTGTCGGTGCTGGCGCACAGCAGCGCCGCCTTGCTTGAGACGCACTGGCAGGCGCTTAACCTCCAGCCCGCCTTTACCCTGATCCGTCCGGCAGAGATCGGGCTGACACGGTTGCAGGCGCGGATGGGGGCCACCGGCAAACGCTTCGTGATGGGTGATGCCACGGTGACGCGCGCGGTGGTGCAGCTCAGCGACGGCACACTGGGTTACAGCTATCTGTTAGGGCGTGACAAAGCCCATGCCGAGCGCTGCGCCCTGCTGGATGCGCTGTTGCAGCAGCCGGAAACCCGGCAACTGCTGGAAGAGAAGATTATTACCCCGCTGGCGGCGTGGCGCGATGAGCAGCGACAGCTGCGCGCCCGCGAGATCGCCAGCAGCAAAGTGGATTTCTTTACGCTGGTTCGCGGAGATAACTGATGACTTTACTGGCAAGTTTTAACCATCCGGTGGCGGATGCGCAGCGCGCGTTTCGCCGCATTCTGAAAGCGATGAGCGAACCGGGCGTAATGGTCTCGCTGCCGCTGCAACAGGGCTGGGGCGCACTGTCACCGGCGGCCACGGCGCTGCTGCTGACGCTGGTCGATCAGGAAAGCCCGGTCTGGCTGGATGCGGAAATCGACAACGAACAGCTGCGCAACAATCTGCGCTTCCATACCGGTGCGCCGATCACCACGCAGCAGGATGCGCCTTTTGCCCTGAGCCATGCGGCGGCGCAGCCCGACCCGACGCAGTTCGCGGCCGGTGACAACATGTCACCAGAAAAAAGCACCACGCTGATTATCGAAGTGCCGTCGCTGAATGGCGGCCTGACGCTGCGCCTCTCCGGCCCTGGCCTGCGGGAAACCCGCGCCATCGCGCCACAGCTGCCCGAAAGCGTGCTGGAATATCTGCGCACTCGTCCGCATCCGTTTCCACAGGGCGTGGACCTGATCTTCACCTGTGGCGAAGCGATCATGGCCGTGCCGCGCACCACCGTTGTGGAGGTGTGCTGATGTATGTCGCGGTGAAAGGGGGCGAAAAAGCCATTTCAAATGCCCACCAGTTGCAGGCCGATCTGCGGCGCGGCGATAGAGCGGTAGCCGAACTCGGCTGCGATCAGGTGGCGCAGCAGCTGGGACTGGCGGTGGATCGGGTGATGACCGAGGGAGGAATTTACGATCCTGAGCTGGCGGCGCTGGCGATTAAGCAGGCCAGCGGCGATCTGGTCGAGGCGATCTTTCTGCTGCGCGCCTATCGCACCACGCTGCCACGCCTGGCGGAGAGCACGCCACTGGCGACCGGTGCGATGCGCATCGAACGCCGCATCTCGGCGGTCTATAAAGATCTGCCGGGCGGCCAGGTGCTGGGACCAACTTACGACTACAGCCACCGTCTGCTCGACTTCACCCTGCTGGCCAATGGCGAAACGCCCGCCGCGCCGCGTGACGATCGTTCGGTGCCTGACCAGTGCCCGCACATGTTCAGCATGATGAGCGATGAAGGGCTGGCCGCCGCCGAGATGGATGACGGCAGCGAGCCTGTCGATATCACCCGCGAGCCGATGAGCTTTCCCGCCTCACGCGCCGCGCGCCTGCAACAGCTGGTGCGTGGCGACGAAGGCTTTCTGCTGGCGCTCGGCTATTCGACACAGCGCGGCTATGGGCGCACCCATCCGTTTGCCGGCGAGATTCGCACCGGCACTCTCAGCGTCAGTATCTGTCCCGAAGAGCTGGGTTTTGATCTCGAGATTGGTGAGCTGCTGCTGACGGAGTGTGAAATGGTCAACGGCGTTGCCCACAGCGACGACACGGCGCCGCACTTTACCCGGGGCTATGGGCTGGTGTTTGGCCGCGCCGAACGTAAAGCGATGGCGATGGCGCTGGTGGACCGGGCGCTGCAAAGCCGCGAACAGCATGAGCGTGTTACCAGCCCGGCGCAGGACGAAGAGTTTGTGCTGTCGCACGCCGACAACGTTGAAGCCGCAGGCTTTGTCTCGCATCTCAAGCTGCCGCACTACGTCGATTTCCAGGCGGAACTGGAACTGCTGAAACAGCTGCAGCACGATTATCAGGAGCGCAACCATGGCTGAACTCACCGGCTATAACAACGGCTATCTCGACGAGCAGACCAAGCGCACCATCCGCCGCGCCATCCTGAAAGCGGTGGCGATCCCTGGCTATCAGGTGCCGTTCGCCGGACGTGAGATGCCGATGCCCTACGGCTGGGGCACCGGCGGCATCCAGATCACCGCCAGCATGATTGGCGATCAGGATGTGCTGAAGGTGATCGATCAGGGCGCAGATGACACTACCAATGCGGTGTCGATCCGCCAGTTCTTTAAGCGGGTCAGCAATGCTGCCACCACCGAGCACACCGCCGATGCCACCCTGATCCAGACCCGGCACCGCATCCCGGAAACGCCGCTGGAAGAGGATCAGATCCTGATTTTCCAGGTGCCGATCCCGGAGCCACTGCGCTTTATTGAGCCGCGCGAAACCGAAACCCGCACCATGCATGCGCTGGAGGAGTACGGCATCATGCAGGTGAAGCTGTATGAAGATATTGCCCGCTACGGCCACATCGCGACGACTTACGCCTATCCGGTCCGGGTCAACGATCGCTACGTGATGGATCCTTCGCCCATTCCCAAATTCGACAACCCGAAGATGCACATGATGCCCGCGCTGCAGCTGTTTGGTGCCGGGCGTGAAAAGCGCATCTATGCCTTGCCGCCTTACACCCGTGTGGAAAGCCTGGACTTCGACGATCATCCGTTCACCGTGCAGCAGTGGGATGAACCCTGCGCGCTGTGCGGCTCGCGCCACAGCTATCTCGATGAGGTGGTGATGGACGATCAGGGAACGCGGATGTTTGTCTGCTCCGACACCGACTTTTGCCATCAGCAGCAGGAACAGCAACATGCACAGTGAACAGCCGCTGCTTGCGGTGAACCAGCTCACCCATCTTTATGCGCCGGGCAAAGGGTTTGAGCAGGTCAGTTTTGATCTCTTTCCCGGCGAAGTGCTGGGCATTGTCGGCGAGTCCGGCTCCGGTAAAACCACGCTGCTGCAGAGCCTGTCAGCGCGTCTGACGCCGCAGCAGGGCAGCATCCTCTATCAGAATCGCGACCTCTATCAGATGAGTGAAAGCGATCGCCGTCGCCTGCTGCGCACCGAATGGGGCGTGGTGCATCAGCATCCGATGGACGGGCTGCGTTCGCAGGTCAGCGCGGGCGGCAATATCGGCGAACGGCTGATGGCGACCGGACAGCGCCACTATGGCGATATCCGCTCCGAGGCGAGCCGCTGGCTGCAGGCGGTGGAGATTGACGCCGGTCGCATCGACGATCTGCCCACCACCTTTTCCGGCGGTATGCAGCAGCGGCTGCAGATCGCCCGGAACCTGGTGACGCAGCCGCAGTTGATGTTTATGGATGAGCCGACCGGCGGGCTGGATGTGTCGGTGCAGGCGCGACTGCTGGATCTGCTGCGGACGCTGGTGCGCGAACTGAATCTGGCGGTGGTGATTGTCACCCACGATCTCGGCGTGGCGCGACTGCTGGCGCATCGCCTGCTGGTGATGAAGCAGGGGCGGGTGGTGGAGAGCGGTCTGACTGACCGCGTGCTGGACGATCCTCATCATCCTTACACTCAACTGCTGGTCTCTTCGGTGCTCAATTAAATGACAACTATCACTCCGCGCCTGCGGGTCGAGAATTTGTGTAAAACCTTTGTGCTGCATAACCAGAACGGCGCGGCGCTGCCGGTGCTGCATAACGCCAGCCTGACGGCAGGCGAGGGCGAATGCGTCGTGCTGCACGGTCATTCCGGCAGCGGTAAATCCACACTGCTGCGCGCGCTTTACGGCAACTATCAGCCCGACAGCGGCCACATTCGGGTCGCGCATCAGGGCGAGTGGATCGACATGGCGCAGGCATCGGCGCGCCAGATTATCGCCCTGCGCCGCGACACGCTGGGCTGGGTCAGCCAGTTTCTGCGGGTGATCCCGCGCGTGCCGACGCTGGAGATTGTGATGCAGCCGCTGCTGGAGCGCGGCGTCGAGCGCGCCTTATGTGAAGCACGTGCCGCCGAACTGCTGACCCGGCTCAACGTGCCGCAGCGTCTCTGGTCGCTGGCCCCGTCCACTTTCTCTGGCGGAGAGCAGCAGCGCGTCAATATCGCTCGCGGCTTTATCGCCGACTATCCGGTGCTGCTGCTGGATGAACCCACCGCCTCGCTCGACAGTGTCAACAGCGAGGCGGTGGTGAGCCTAATTGAACAGGCGCGCGCCCGTGGTGCCGCCATCGTCGGTATTTTTCACGATCGGGCGGTGCGCGAGCGGGTAGCGGACCGGCTGCACCTGATGCACCCAATCGAGACAGGAGCGCAGGCATGATCATCAATAACGTCAGACTGGTGCTGGAAAACGAAGTGGTAACCGGATCGCTGGAGTTTCGCGACGAGCGCATCAGCAGCTTCAGCGAAACCACCAGCCAGCAGCCGGGCGCGCTGGATGGCGAAGGCGCCTGGCTGATGCCGGGTCTGGTGGAGCTGCACACCGATAACCTCGATAAGTTTTTCACGCCGCGTCCGAAAGTGGACTGGCCGGCACACTCGGCGATGAGCAGCCACGATGCGCTGATGGTCTCCAGCGGCATTACCACGGTGCTGGATGCGATTGGCGTCGGGGATGTGCGCGACGGCGGGCACCGGCTGGATAACCTCAGCAAGATGATCGACGCCATCCGCGACAGCAACCGCAAAGGACTGAACCGGGCCGAGCATCTGCTGCATCTGCGCTGTGAACTGCCGCATCCCACCACTGCGCCGCTGTTTGAAGCGCTGATGGGCACGCCGGAGCTGGCGCTGGTGTCGCTGATGGACCATTCGCCGGGTCAGCGTCAGTATGCATCCCTGACGAAGTATCGCGAATATTATCAGGGCAAATATCAGCTCAACGACGCGGAGATGGATCAGTTCGAGCATGACCAGCTCACCCTGGCGGCAGAATGGTCACAGCCCAATCGTCAGGCGATTGCCGGACTCTGCCGGGAACATGGCATCGCCATTGCCAGCCATGATGATGCCACCGCGGCACACGTGGAGGAGTCCCATGCGGCAGGCAGCCGCATCGCGGAGTTTCCTACCACGCTGGAGGCGGCACGCGCCTCGCGTTATCGCAATATGCAGGTGCTGATGGGCGCGCCAAACATCGTGCGTGGCGGTTCGCACTCCGGCAACGTCGCCGCCTGGGAGCTGGCGTCACACGGCCTGCTGAATATTCTCTCCTCCGATTACTATCCGGCGAGCCTGCTGGATGCAGCGTTCCGGCTGGCAGATGATGAGCGCAACAGCCTCGGCATGGCGCAGGCGATCGCGCTGGTCACCTGTAACCCGGCGCGCGCCTTAGGGCTCGAAGATCGCGGGGTAATCGCCGAAGGCTGCCGCGCCGATCTGGTGCTGGCGCATACCGCACACGGCTACCCGCACGTGCGGCATGTCTGGAGCAAAGGCCGGCAGGTGTACTGATGGCGCGGCTGATCTGGCTCACCGGTCCTTCGGGCTCGGGTAAAGACAGCTTGCTGGATGCGCTGCGGGCGGCACCTCCGCCACGGCTCCTGATCGCCCATCGCTACATTACCCGCGCCGCCGATGCGGGCGGCGAAAACCATGTGGCGCTGACCGAAGCGGAGTTTGCCCGTCGCGCAGCACTCGGTCTGTTCGCGGTGAGCTGGCAGGCGCACGGTTTCAGCTATGGCATTGGCTGTGAGACGGAACAGTGGCTGCTGCGCGGGCAGAATGTGGTGGTGAACGGTTCGCGGCTGCATCTGGCGCAGGCGCAGGCCCGTTTCGGCTCGCAGCTGCTGCCGGTCTGTCTGCAGGTCACACCCGCCGTGCTGGCAGCGCGGCTGCGCCAGCGCGGACGGGAAGATGAGGCGGAGATCGCCCGGCGGCTGGCGCGCGCCGCACAGCCGCAGCCCGATGGCTGCCTTATCCTCAACAACGACGGCGCGCTGGCGGATACCGTGTGCCTGCTGCGTCAGATACTGGAGGCGCATCAATGAAACTCTCTTATCCTGGCACCGGCGGTGACAGTCCGGCATCGACATCCGCTACCAAAGGCGCATCAATGAAACTCACTTTTCTGGGTACTGGCGGGGTCACTGCCGCACCGCTGCCGGGCTGCGACTGTCGCGCCTGTCAGCGGGCGCAGCTCAATAGTGGCTACGCGCGTGCGCCCTGCAGCGCGCTGATTGAGTTTGGTCGCGAGCGCATCCTGCTGGATGCCGGTCTGCCGCTGCTGGCGTCGCGCTTCCCGCCCGGCACGCTGACACGCATTCTGTTGACTCACTACCACATGGATCATGTGCAGGGGCTGTTTGCACTGCGCTGGGGAGTGGGCGCGCCGATTCCGGTCTGGGGTCCACCCGATCCGCGAGGCTGTGACGATCTCTATAAACATCCTGGCCTGCTCGATTTCCGTCCCGCCTTAACGCCGTTTGTAGCGCACGCCTTTGGAGAACTGCAGGTCACGCCGCTGCCGTTGCAACACTCGAAAATGACGCATGGCTATCTGTTCGACTGGCAGGGCACCCGGCTCGCCTGGCTGTGTGATACCTGCGGGTTGCCACCCGACACCGCCGACTTCCTGCGCGGTCAGCCGCTGGATCAGCTGGTGATTGACTGCAACGATCCGCCGCAAGCAGAGCCGCGTAACCATAATGATGTGACCCAGGCGCTGGCGATAGCAGAGATGCTCCAGCCGCGTCAGATCTGGCTCACCCATCTCAGTCATGAGATGGATAACTGGTTAGCTGAGAACCCGTTACCGGACGGCGTGCTGGCTGCCCGTGACGGCCAGACGCTGCTGTGCGGCGCGCACTGGCCTGTCACGGTTTGATCATCTGACTGTCATCTCGTGTTCATCGCGTCACGCCTTAATAACCCGCAGAACGCAATCAGCGATGACGGAGAAACCATGGCACAGGCACTTCTGAAAACGGTGGTCGACAACGACCTGCCACCGGCCAGCCTCAGCGGACAAAAAGTGTTGTCGGTGCAGAAACTGAGCAAAGCCTACGGCGAGACTCAGGTGCTGGATCAGGTCAGTTTCGACCTGCACGCCGGTGAGCTGGTGGCGGTGATTGGCCGCTCTGGCGCGGGTAAATCGACCCTGCTGCACATGCTCAACGGCACGATTGAAGCGACTTCCGGCGCGATTATCAGTCTGCATCATGGCGGAGCGGATCGTAACGTGGTTACGCTCAACAGCCGCCAGCTGCGCGAATGGCGCAGCCAGTGCGGCATGATCTTTCAGGATTTCTGTCTGGTGCCACGCCTCGACGTGCTGACCAACGTGCTGCTGGGCCGTCTGAGCCAGACCGGCACGCTGAAATCCTTCTTTAAAATCTTCTCCGACAATGACCGGGCGCACGCCATCGAACTGCTGCAGTGGATGAACATGCTGCCGCAGGCGCTGCAGCGGGCGGAAAACCTTTCTGGCGGGCAGATGCAGCGTGTGGCGATCTGCCGTGCCCTGATGCAGAACCCCAAAATCCTGCTGGCCGATGAGCCGGTGGCGTCACTCGATCCCAAAAATACCAAGCGCATCATGGATGTGCTGCGTCAGGTCAGCGAGCAGGGCATCAGCGTGATGGTCAACCTGCACTCGATTGAGCTGGTGAAAAGCTACTGCACCCGGGTGATTGGCATTCAGCGCGGCGTGGTGCTGTTTGACGGCCATCCTTCAGGACTGACCGACAGCCTGCTGCACCAGCTGTATGGCGATGAACTTAACCAAATCCATTAACTTCCACAGCAAGAGAACAACCCCGAATGAAACTGACTTCTTTAGCACTCCTGACCAGTGTAATGGCGTTTGGTGTCAGCGCAGCGGATGCGCCGAAACAGCTTAATCTGGGGATTCTGGGCGGTCAGAACGCCACCCAGCAGATTGGCGATAATCAGTGTGTGAAGACCTTCTTTGATAAAGAACTGGGTGTGGATACCCAGATGCGCAACGCCTCCGACTACTCTGGCGTGATTCAGGGTCTGCTGGGTGGCAAGATCGATATGGTGCTGAGCATGTCGCCAGCCTCGTTTGCGTCGGTCTACATTCAGGACCCGAAAGCGGTCGATGTGGTTGGCATTGTGGTGGATGACAAAGATCAGTCACGCGGCTACCACTCGGTGGTGATCGTCAAAGCGGACAGCCCCTACAAAAAACTGGAAGACCTGAAAGGGAAATCTTTCGGTATGGCCGATCCCGACTCGACGTCCGGCTTCCTGATGCCGAACCAGGCGTTTAAGAAGATGTTCGGCGGCTCAGTGGATGACAAATATAACAACACCTTCTCCAGCGTGACCTTCTCCGGCGGCCATGAGCAGGACATTCTGGGCGTGCTGAACAACCAGTTTGATGGCGCAGTGACCTGGACCTCACTGGTCGGTGACTACAACAGCGGCTATACCTCTGGCGCGTTTGGCCGTCTGATCCGCATGGACCATCCTGATCTGATGAAGCAGATCCGCATTATCTGGCAGTCACCGCTGATCCCCAACGGTCCGGTGCTGGTCAGCAACAAGCTGCCCGCTGACTTTAAAGCGAAAGTGGTGTCGGCAATTAAAAAGCTGGATAAGGAAGATCACGCCTGCTTCGTGAAAGCGGTGGGCGGCGAGCAGCACATCGGTCAGGCAACGGTTGCCGATTATCAGAACATCATCGATATGAAGCGCGACCTGATGAAAGGCAGCCGCGGCTAAATCCAGCTACTTCTTATCTTCTCCGCTCAGGCGGGGAAAGCGGGACGCAGCAAACTCGCCTGCGTCCCGCTGCTTTAGCGCCGGAGATCCCCTTTGACCGAATTCGAACACTACTACCAACGCATCCGCCGCCAGCAGAAACGAGACGCGCTGCTCTGGTCACTGCTGCTGGTGGCACTCTACCTGGCGGCGGGCAGGGTGGCAGAATTTAATCTGCTTACCGTCTGGCAGTCGCTGCCGCACTTCTTTGACTACCTGCACGAAATTCTGCCGGTGTTGCATCTGCCGCTGCTGTTTGCCGACGGCAAGACCGAAGGCTCGCTGGCTTACTGGGGCTACCGTCTGCCGATCCAGCTGCCGCTGATCTGGGAAACACTACAACTGGCGCTGGCTTCGACGCTGGTGGCGGTGGCACTGGCCGCGGTGCTGGCCTTTTTCGCCGCCGACAATACCCAGACGCCGGTCAGCGTGCGGATGACGATTCGCGCCTTTGTCGCCTTCCTGCGCACCATGCCGGAGCTGGCGTGGGCGGTGATGTTTGTGATGGCCTTTGGCATCGGGGCGATCCCCGGTTTTCTGGCGCTGGCGCTGCACACCGTGGGCAGCCTGACCAAGCTGTTTTACGAGGCGATTGAGTCGGCGTCGGATAAGCCGGTGCGCGGCCTGGCGGCCTGCGGAGCCAGCAAGCTGCAGCGGATGCGTTTCGCTTTCTGGCCACAGGTTAAGCCGGTCTTTCTCTCCTACAGCTTTATGCGGCTGGAGATTAACTTCCGCTCCTCAACCATCCTTGGGCTGGTCGGCGCGGGCGGCATCGGCCAGGAGCTGATGACCAACATCAAACTGGACCGCTACGATCAGGTCAGTATTACGCTGCTGCTGATCCTGATTGTGGTGTCGCTGCTGGATACGCTCTCCGGCCAGCTTCGTCGCCGTGTGACAGGAGACAGGACATGATAAGCACCGTTCCCGATATCGCGCTAATGAAGCAGCAGCATCGTGAACTCTTCGCCGCACAGCCGCGCTATCTGCGTCGCCTGGCGCTGATCACACTGGCGTTGCTGCTCTATTACCTCTTTTTCTTTTCGGTGTTTGGTCTGGAGTGGTCGCGCCTGCTGATGGGCTGTCAGCAGCTGGGGCGCTATTTCCTGCGGATGTTTGTCTGGCACGACTTCCTGAACTGGCCGTTTGGCTACTATCTGTCGCAGGTCGGCATCACCTTAGGGATTGTCTTTGCCGGCACGCTGACTGCCTCGCTGCTGGCGCTGCCGCTGTCGTTTCTGGCGGCGCGCAACGTGATGCACAGCCGAACTGCGAAACCGCTGGCGTTTCTGATGCGCCGTCTGTTTGACGTGTTGCGCGGTATCGACATGGCGATCTGGGGGCTGATCTTCGTCCGGGCGGTCGGCATGGGGCCGCTGGCCGGGGTGCTGGCGATTATCCTGCAGGATGTCGGTCTGCTCGGCAAACTCTACGCCGAAGGGCACGAAGCGGTGGAGCGTTCACCGGGTCGCGGACTGGGCGCCGTCGGCGCCAACAGCCTGCAGAAACACCGCTTCGGCATCTTCACCCAGTCATTCCCGCAGTTTCTGGCGCTGAGCCTTTACCAGATAGAGTCCAATACCCGCTCAGCGGCGGTGCTGGGCTTTGTCGGCGCCGGGGGCGTCGGTTTGGTTTACGCTGAGAATATGCGCCTGTGGAACTGGGATGTGGTGATGTTCCTGACGCTGATTCTGGTGGTGGTAGTGATGGTGATGGATGTGATCTCCAGCCGCCTGCGCAAGCGCTACATCAGCGGGAAGCCGGTGCCGTTGTGGCAGCCTGCTGCGCGCGATTAAGCCTTTCGCTGCGCTGCCAGGCGCGCTGTAACGCCTGCACCAGCTGTGCCTGCTGCCAGGGTTTCGCCAGCCGTTCGCACAGCGGCAGCGTCACCGGCTGGTGGCGCAGGTCCTGACCGCTGATAAGCAGCGTCGCCAGCTGCGGCCAGTTCTGCTGCGCCTGGCGGATCACCTCCGCGCCGTTAATCTCGCCGGGTAGCATCAGGTCGCTGATCAGCAGGTCGATATCAGGTGTCTGGCGCAGCAGCGCCAGCGCCTCTTCACCGTCACCACACTCCAGCGTCAGATAACCCAGTTGATGCAGATGCTCACAGAGTGTCTGGCGCACCGCCGGTTCATCATCCAGCACCAGCACCAGCCGGTTACTGGCCGCCTCAATGTCCGTCTCAATGTGCACAGGCGATGGCGGGGCGATCACTGCGGCGACGGCGGCTTCCGGCGCGCGTGGCAACAGCAGCCGCACCGTGGTGCCCTGGCCTGGCGCGGTTTCCAGTTCGATCTGGCCGCCAGACTGCCGCACGAAGCCATAGACCATCGACAGGCCCAGCCCGCTGCCGCTGCCGGTAGCCTTGGTGGTGAAAAAAGGCTCAAACACCTGCTCACGAACCCCGGCCGACATGCCGCAGCCGTGGTCTATCACCTCAATTGTTACCCTGTCACGTTTCTCATCCCCTTCCAGACGGCGCTGATTCCAGATGCGCAGCCGGATTTCGCCGCTTTGCTGATGCATCGCATCGCGGGCATTTACCACCAGATTCATCAGCGCATTCTCCAGCTGGCTGGCATCAATCCAGGCGGGCCAGCCGGGACGCTGTGCATCAATAATCAGCTGCTGGCCAGGCAGCAGCGAGTGCTGCAGCAGCCCCTGCAGGTTATCCACCAGCGTCACCACCGACACCGCACGGGGATAGAGAGCCTGCTTGCGGGAGAACGCCAGCAGCCGCTGGGTCAGCTGTGCAGCGCGGTCGGCCGCCTGTCGCGCCCGATCAATCCGGCTGGCCAGCGGGCCGGGCGTCAGCTGGCCTTCGGTCAGCGCCAGACTGCCGATAATCACCGCCAGCAGATTGTTGAAGTCGTGTGCCAGTCCGCCGGTCAGCTGGCCGACCGCCTTCATTTTCTGGCTGTGCTGCAGCGCCTCCTCCAGCGTTTTACGCGAGGTCCGGTCCAGCACGGTATTGACCATGCCGCGCCGCGGGATTGGACTGAAGCGCAGCTCCAGCGTACGACCATCGGCCAGCCGGATCTCCTGCGGTTCACCGGGATCGTGCAGATCCACCGCCAGCGGCGCCAGCAGTTGCTGCCAGGGAACGCCGCGATGCAGTTCATGCGGCGCGATGCCGAGCAGCTCCGCATACTGGGCGTTCCACACCACCAGCTGACCGTTGTTATCAAACAGCGCAAAGCCGTCGCGCATCGCCAGAAAGGTGGATTCCAGCTGATTACTCTTCTCTTTCAGCAGCCGTGAGGTGTGAGCCAGCGAGGCGGTGTTACGGGCAAAGACGTTAAACGCCCGCGCCAGCTCGCCCAGCTCGTCGCGACGTTGCAGCCCTGGCACGCTGACGTTCTGCTCGCCCTGCGCCAGCCGCGTCATGGCCCCGGCAATCGCCGTCAGGCTCGACCCGAGATTGCGATAGATGTAGATACCGGCATAGCCGGTGATCGCCAGCGCCAGCAGCGCAAACAGCGCGATAAAGCCGATGATGGAATCCAGCTCACGGTGGGTCGCCAGGGTGCGCGCCTCACTCTGTAACGCCACCTGCTGCACCGAGGCGCTGATATCTTCATTCAGCATCGCCACCAGCGCTTTAATCCGGTAGGTGGCATAGGCGATCGCCAGGTCGCTCTGCTCCAGCGCCTCTGCCAGCGGCAGCAGGCGCTGCTGGGTAGCCAGCAGTCGCTGCACGTTTTCGCCGGTCACGCCCGTCAGCGGCACGTTGCGCCACTGCGCCATCACCTGCTGGAGCTGTTCGATGACGGCGATGGGCGAGGGTGTGCGGATCGCGATGGTGATCAGCCGTTCGGTTTGCTCCCGCAGTGCGGCATCCGGCAGCGTCCGCTGTTCCCGCTGCACCAGTTGGTCGATATGGCTGAGCAGAATCTGCGTCTGCCACAGGTCGCTCAGCATGTTGTTGCGCTGCAGATGACGCTGGTGGCCGGTCAGCAGCAGGCTGTTAATCGTCTGTTCCAGCATCAGGCTGCGGGCGCGGATCCGGGCGATGCGCTCCGGCTGACGTGCCGCCAGCGGTGCACTGGCCAGCAGGCTCAGCGACTGCTGCAACGCCTGCTGATTCTGCTGCAGCCGCTGTGATTCGCTCTGATACTCCAGCGCGCCCACCACCTGTGACAGCCGCACTGCCGCTGTCGCCACGTTGGCGGTATCCCGCGCCAGCGCCAGGCTGCCGTTCATGTCGGCCAGGGTCTGCGCCTGTGCCTGCTCCTGAATCGCCCCGGCATGACGAAAGCCGAAGATCGCCACCACGCTGACCATCAGCGTGACCGACACCACCAGCAGATTGAACAGCAACAGGCGTCCACGTGCCCCGGCCTGCCACGGATAAGTGCGCTGCATCCCACGACCTCTTATTCACTGCAACGATGGGCCGAGTATAGGAGCGTGCAGGCGGGCGTTTATGACAAATATGAATGGCCGCTGACATTTTCCGTTTATCTGGCGTTGCTTTACTGACGGCTATCCACAGTCCGCAGGAGCGAGGCGATGACAGCCACACCGATACTGGAAATGCGGGGAATTACCCGGCGCTTCGGCAGCTTTTATGCCCTGAAGGGCGTCGATCTCACGGTTTATCCCGGTGAGGTCCACGCGCTGATGGGGGAGAACGGCGCGGGTAAAAGCACACTGATGAAGATTCTGGCCGGTGCCTATACCGCCAGCAGCGGGGAAATTTTAATTGAAGGCAAGCCCTGGGCGCTGAAAGGGCCGAAAGAGGCACTGGCCGCCGGGATCACCCTGATTTATCAGGAGATCAACCTGGCACCCAACCTGACGGTGGCGGAGAACATTTTTCTCGGTAGCGAAATCGCGCCCGGCGGGCTGGTGAAGCGGCGGCAGATGGCCGAAGAGGCGCAGCGGGTCATTGACCGGCTCGGCGCGCAGTTCAGCGCCTGGGATCTGGTCAGCCGTCTGAGCATCGCCGAGCAGCAGCAGGTGGAGATCGCCCGCGCGCTGCAGCGCAACAGCCGCATTCTGGTTATGGATGAGCCGACCGCCGCGCTCTCCAACCGCGAAACCGAACAGCTGTTCGCGCTGATCAAACGGCTGCGCAGCGAAGGTATGGCGATCATCTATATCAGCCACCGCATGGCGGAGGTGTATGAGCTGTCCGATCGCGTCAGCGTGCTGCGCGACGGGGAGTATGTAGGCAGCCTGACCCGTGATCAGCTCAACGCCAGCGAACTGGTGCGGATGATGGTCGGACGGCCGCTCAGCGACCTGTTTAACAAAGACCGTGCTATCCCGCTGGGCGATATCCGGCTGGCGGTCAATCACCTTACCGATGGTGGCAAAGTGCATCCCAGCAGTCTTGAAGTGCGGGCCGGAGAGATTGTCGGCCTGGCCGGGCTGGTGGGCGCAGGCCGCAGCGAGCTGGCACAGCTGATTTTTGGCGTGCACAAGCCGAAAGAGGGCGAGATCTGGATCGATGGCGAGAAGGTCACCATCCATTCACCGCGCGATGCAATTGCACGCGGCATCGGTTTCCTCACCGAAAACCGCAAAGAGCAGGGACTGTTTCTGGAGATGGCGGCGCAGGAGAACATCGTGATGGCGACGCTGGAACGTGACGCCAGTTACGGGATGCTGAACCGCCGCAAAGGGCAGACCATCGCCAGTGAGGCGATCGCTTCACTCAATATTCGCGTTCCTCACGCTCAGGTCCGGGCGGGCGGTCTGTCGGGCGGTAACCAGCAGAAGCTGCTGATTTCGCGCTGGGTGGCGATTGGTCCGCGCATTCTGATCCTCGATGAACCGACGCGCGGCGTCGATGTCGGGGCGAAAAGCGAGATCTACCGCATGATGCAGGAGATGGCGCGGCAGGGCGTGGCGATTCTGATGATCTCCAGCGAACTGCCGGAAGTGGTCGGGATGAGCGACCGCGTTTACGTGATGCACGAAGGCACCATCGTCGGTGAGCTGGAGGGCAGCCACATCAGTCAGGAAAATATTATGACGCTGGCAACCGGTGCGCACAGCGCGTCAGCAGGCGAAATCTAAGGAGACCACCATGACACAACTGGCCCGCACCAAAGCACCGACGCTGAAACGCGCCCTGATGGGCGATCTGCTGCAAACGGTGGGTATCCTGCCGATTCTGATCCTGATCGTGGCGGTATTTGGTTTCGTCACGCCGAACTTCTTCACCGAAGCAAACCTGCTCAACATTACCCGTCAGGCGTCGATTAACATCGTGCTGGCGGCGGGCATGACCTTTGTGATCCTCACCGGCGGCATCGACCTGTCGGTGGGGTCAATGCTGGGGACCACCGCGGTGGTGGCGCTGGTAGCGTCGCTGGATCCGATGCTGGCTTCCATGACCATTCCGATGGCGCTGGGCGCAGGCCTGGTGATGGGGCTGTTCAACGGCATCCTGGTCGCCTGGGCCGGGTTGCCGCCCTTTATCGTCACGCTTGGCACCTACACTGCACTGCGCGGAGCCGCATACCTGCTGGCGGATGGCACCACAGTAATCAATTCCGATATTAACTTTGAGTGGATCGGCAACGGCTATCTCGGGCCGGTGCCGTGGCTGATTGTGATTGCCTTTGCGGTGATCGCCATCTGCTGGTTCATCCTGCGCCGCACCACGCTGGGCGTCCATATCTACGCGGTCGGCGGCAATATCCAGGCGGCGCGTCTCACCGGTATCAAGGTCGGAATGGTGCTGCTGTTTGTCTACGGCATGAGCGGCCTGCTGTCGGGGCTGGGCGGACTGATGAGTGCCTCGCGGCTATACAGCGCCAACGGCAACCTCGGGGTTGGCTATGAGCTGGATGCGATTGCGGCGGTGATCCTCGGCGGCACCAGCTTTGTCGGCGGCATCGGCACCATCACCGGCACCCTGATTGGCGCACTGATTATCGCCACGCTGAATAACGGCATGACGCTGATGGGGGTCTCCTATTTCTGGCAGCTGGTAATCAAGGGTGCGGTCATCATCATCGCGGTCCTGATCGACAAATACCGTACCCGTCATCATGTGAGTTGAGTCTTATAAGGGCGGATGTGCCATTTCACCTCCGCCATCTAAAAAACGCCATTAAGTGGTTGGCACCTTGAAAACAGCAGGAGAAGGTCTATGCGTTTTAATCCGATTGTAACCGGGCTGCTGGCGGCGACGCTGTTCAGTACCGGCCTGGCTCAGGCAAAAGAACTCAAATCTATCGGCGTAACGGTCGGCGATCTGGCAAACCCCTTCTTCGTGCAGATCACCAAAGGTGCAGAGATGAAGGCGCGTCAGCTGGCGGGCGATAAGGTGAATGTGACGCTGGTCTCCAGCGGCTACGATCTCGGTCAGCAGGTGGGCCAGATTGATAACTTTATTGCGGCCAAAGTCGACATGATTATTCTCAACGCCGCCGACTCCAAAGGGATCGCCCCGGCGGTGAAGCGGGCGCGTGATGCCGGTATCGTCGTGGTGGCGGTCGACGTGGCGGCCGATGGCGCGAATGCGACCATCACCTCCGATAACACCGAGGCGGGCGCGATGGCCTGTAAATATATTGCTGACCGCCTGAAGAACAAAGGCAACGTGGTGATCATCAACGGACCACCGGTCTCTGCGGTGCAAAACCGCGTTGAAGGCTGCATGACCGAGCTGAAAACCCATCCTGACATCAAGCTGCTCTCTTACAACCAGAACGCCAAAGGCAGTCGTGAAGGCGGACTGGAAGTCATGACCGGTCTGCTTTCTGCCAATCCAAAAATTGATGCGGTGTTTGCCATCAATGACCCGACAGCGATTGGCGCAGACTTAGCGGCGAAACAGGCGCAGCGCAGTGAGTTCTTTATCGTTGGCGTCGATGGCTCGCCGGACGGTGAAGAGGCGCTGAAGCGCAAGAATTCACTGTTCGTCGCGACGCCTGCGCAGGACCCGCAGGTCATGGCCGCCAAAGCGGTCGAGATTGGTTATGACATTCTGCAGGGCAAACCGGCACCGGACAAACCGGTGCTGATCCCGGTGAAACTGATCGATCGTAATAATATCGGCAGCTACCAGGGCTGGACGGTGAAATAAGCTTTAGTGCGGCACCTTTAGGGTGCCGCTCTCAGGAGGCCACCATGCAACGTTCAGAGGTTAATTATTACCTGCAACATACGCGCGAGTTTTTCCGACAGCAGGATGTGCATCTGCCGCCGTGGGCCGATTTCGATGTGAGCCAGTGGCGGGCTCAGGATCGTGAGGTCGCGCAGGAGATTCTGGCGTTGCGACTGGGCTGGGATCTCACCAGTTTTGGCGCAGCTGATTTTCTGCAGACCGGGCTGACACTATTTACCCTGCGCAACGGTTCACCAGGCAGGCAGCCGTGGCATAAACCCTACGCCGAGAAAATAATGCATGTGCGGGAAGGGCAGCAGACGCCGATGCACTACCATCCGCGCAAGATGGAAGACATCATTAATCGCGGCGGCGGAAATCTGATTGTCGAACTGCATAACCGCAACGGTGACGGGCTGGCTGATTCGCTGGTGGCGGTGTCGCTGGATGGCCTGCGCCAGACCCATGCCGCCGGTTCACAGCTGCGGCTCTCACCGGGTGAAAGCGTGACGCTGGAGGCGGGCATCTGGCACAGTTTCTGGGGTGAAAGTGGCCTCGGCGACGTGCTGGTGGGCGAGGTATCGATGCCCAACGATGACGAAAACGACAACGTGTTTCTGACGCCGCTGGCTCGTTTCAACCCGCTTGAGGAGGATGAAGCGCCGCGCTGGCTGCTGTGCAACGATTACGCGCACTGGCTATCCTGCGCGCGGCAGGCGTAATCAGGCAATCTGACTGGCACGCGTTGTCGAATCGGGTTTCACCACATCGGCCGAAAAGACATAACCCAGTCCGCGAATGGTGCGGATCAGGTCGGGCTGGTGCGGATTGATTTCGATTTTACGGCGCAGCCGCATGATCAGCACATCGATGGTGCGGTCAAACACGTCGAGACTTTCGCTGTGGGTCAGCTCCAGCAACTGATCGCGGGTCAGTACCTTGCGGGCGTGGCGTACCAGCGCGCGTAACAGGCTATATTCCCCCTGGGTCAGCGGCACCAGCTCGCGCTGCGGATTAAACAGCTGGCAGCGGCCATCATCCAGTTGCCAGCCGCCAAAACGCCAGCCCTCCTGTTCAGGGTCGGCCTGCGCTATGCGTCCGCTGCGACGCAGGGCCGCCCGGGTTCTCGCTACTACCACGCGTGGATTAAAGGGTTTGGCGATGTAATCATCTGCGCCCATCTCAAGGCCCACCACCATCTCCGCTTCAGAACCCATACCGGTCAGCATAATCACCAGCACTTCGGGTCGCTGACGCTGAAGCTGCTGCAATACCAGTAGCCCGTTGGTATCGGGCAGCATCATATCCAGCATCACCAGCGAGATTTCCGGGTGTTCGCTGAGCATCGATAGCGCCTCGCGTCCCTGATGACAGCGGTAGACCGTTAACAGATGTTCACTTAACGCATCCTGCAAGACGTCGCAGACTGCAGGATCATCATCCACCACCAAAATTGCTGGCTTCATTGCGCGGCCTCAGTGTTACGAAAGAGTTAATTCAGGAGTCTACACAGGCCAGAAAAGCTTGCTGAGGCAGCGTGCTGAAACGTGACCAGCTTCGCCTGTGAGAGTACGGAAGCGTGCGCTGGCGCAGAGTTTTTCGGGGCTGCCTGTTTGCCGCAGGAAAACGATTGCGCGGCATTGGTGCATTGCACCATAATCGCGCCTCGTTTTGGTTCGGAATTCTCTTAGGCGTACCCGGCTCTGCCAGGTAATCGATTGCGTCGGTAGCTGGCATGGCAATTGCTTTGGGCAGTGGGTAAGTCAGGGATTTCAGGCGATTCTGGCACGCAAGTATGCAGCGTCCGGCATCAGTGTCCCGGAAACAGAATAATCAGCATGCAAACCCCTTTGGCAAGTGAGACTGATGTCTCCTGTATCGAGAGATGATGATGTTAGAAAAACTATTCAAACTCAAAGCGCATAACACGACGGTTCGTACTGAGATTATCGCCGGGATCACCACCTTCCTGGCGATGGCTTATATTCTGTTTGTGAACCCAAGCATTCTGGGCGCGACCGGCATGGACAAGGGCGCGGTATTTGTTGCCACCTGTCTGGCGGCGGCGATTGGCTGCGTGCTGATGGGGCTGATCGCCAACTATCCGATTGCGCTGGCGCCGGGTATGGGACTGAACGCCTTTTTCACCTACACCGTTGTGCTGCACATGGGCTATACGTGGCAGATTGCGCTGGGCGCGGTGTTTCTCTCGGCGGTGATTTTCTTCGCGATGTCGCTATTTAAGATTCGTGAATGGATTATTGCCAGTATTCCGCTGCCGCTGCGCGCCGGGATTGGTGCCGGTATCGGGCTTTTTCTGGCGCTGATTGCGCTGGAAGGTGCGGGCATCGTGGTCGATAACCCGGCAACGCTGGTGGGCATTGGCGATCTGACTAAACCGGGTCCGCTGCTGGCGATGCTCGGCTTTGTGGTTATCGTAGTACTGGAAGCGCGTCGGGTGACGGGCGCAGTGCTGATCGGTATTCTGCTGGTGACCTTTATCTCCATGGGCATTGGTCTGTCGCCCTTTGCCGGGGTCTTCTCTGCACCGCCGTCGATTGCACCGACCTTTATGCAGCTGGATATTGCCGGCGCGTTTAACGTCGGCCTGATCAGCGTGATTTTTGCCTTCCTGTTTGTTGATGTGTTTGATAACACGGGCACGCTGCTGGGTGTGACCAAACGCGCCGGTCTGGCGGATGAGCAGGGTAACGTGCCGAAGATGGGCCGTGCGCTGATTGCTGACAGTGCGGCTGCGCTGTTTGGTTCGCTGCTCGGCACCTCGACCACTACCAGTTATGTGGAATCGGCGGCGGGCGTGAGTGCCGGTGGCCGTACCGGCCTGACCGCGATTGTGGTCGCCGTGCTGTTCCTGCTGGCCCTGTTTTTCTCGCCGCTGGCCTCCAGTGTTCCGGTTTATGCCACCGCGCCTGCGTTGCTGTTTGTAGCGGTGCTGATGGCCTCGGGCCTGGCAGAGATTGACTGGAAAGATATCACCACCGCCGCGCCGGTCACCGTGACCGCGCTGACCATGCCGCTGACCTATTCGATCGCCAACGGCATCGCGTTTGGTTTTATTACCTGGACGCTGGTGAAGCTGCTGAGCGGACGCGCGAAAGAGGTGAATGCGGCGCTGGTGATCCTGTCGATTCTGTTTGTGATTAAGCTGGGATGGTTAAGTGCTTAGTTGTTGCCTGGCGGCAGGGGGGGCGCTTAGCAGCGGGCGGATTTCGCTGTGCAGCGGGCTGGCTATGAGCGGGTTTCGCCTGGCTGCGGGCTGGCACACTGAGTAAGTTTCGCTTAGCAGCGGGCTGGCTATGAGCAGGTTACGCCCGCCTGGGCGATGGAGCGTTTTAGATCACTTAGCCGCGCGTTAACACTGAGCGGGTTTCGCCCGCCAGGCGTTCGGGAGTTTCAGGTTGCCTGTGCAGGCGGACGCGTCAAGGGGCGGACGCCCGCCCCTTAACAATCCCGGCGTCCGGCTGCCTGCGCGCCCCGCGTAGCGGGGTGCCTTCGTCACGCCCTGCGGCCGACGGACCGTCCGGACTCGCCATCCCTGGCTCGTGCCGTCCTTTCGCCGACGTCCTGTCGGCTCATCCTTGCCTCTGGTTGTTCCTCAGCGCTCCGGACGCCTCTGGGAAACCCCCTGCCGGTGGGTATGTTACCCGGATGGGCGGGGCTCAATTTACTGAAAGCGGGGAAAGATTCATAAGGTTTCGCTTTGTAGCAGGCTGACACTGAGCGGGTTTCGCCTGCCAGGCGATGGAACGTTTTAGATCACTTAGCCGCGCGTTAGCGCTGAGAGGGTTACGCCCGCCAGGCGATGAGGAGTTTCAGGTTGCCCGTGCAGGCGGACGGGTCAAGGGGCGGACGCCCGCCCCTTAACAATCCCGGCGTCCGGCTGCCTGCGCGCCCCGCTACGCGGGGTGCCTTCGTCACGCCCTGCGGCCGACGGACCGTCCGGACTCGCCATCCCTGGCTCGTGCCGTCCTTTCGCCGACGTCCTGTCGGCTCATCCTTGCCTCTGGTTGTTCCTCAGCGCTGCGGACGCCTCTGGCAAACCCCTGCCGGTGGGTTTGTCACCCGGACTGGCTGGGCTCAGGCCGCTGAAAGCGGGGAAAGATTCATAAGGTTTCGCTTTTAGCAGGCTGACATTGAGTGGGTTTCGCCTGCCAGGCGACGAGGATTTTCAGGTCCTTTAGCAGCGCGTTAGCACTGAGCGGGTTTCGCCCGCCAGACGTATGGGAGTTTCAGATCACTTAGCAGCACGTTAACACTGAGCGGGTATCGTCTGTCAGGCTATGGGGTTGGCGGTATCTGATACACTGCGCAACATTGCAATAGAGCGCATATGGCGGAGTTGTCGTTATTCGCGGCTGTTCTCCATTGTGCGTTTAAGCTATAAAAAGCATTTCACATGTGGCGTTTGTTGTTACTCGTTACTCCATTTCAGCGGTGTATTTAATTCCATTATTTCTCACATCATGGCTATCAAAAATCCGGGGTTCCACTGTACGCCAACTCCAGGTTGCATTTCCCTGATGGTAAAAAAAGAGGGGTTTCACACATACTCAGCGTTGACAGGATCTCTGAGCGTTTTAGTTAATTCAGGTAAGCTGATTTTAATGTTGAGCTGACGGAAAGTTTTCTTACGCTAAATCAGTGTTATTCAAATGCCTGTTTTAGCTGTGAATTAACCCGTGATAATTGCTGTTCTCGCCTGTTTTATATGCCTGCAGCCAGGAGAGAAGAGATATTAAGGCGTGGGTGAATTTAGTCGCCGCCATCTCCTCCGTCACCACCGTTACCTCCCGCACCGCCGTCACCTCCCGTGCTGCCACCATTCCCTCCGTTCCCCCCTGCGCCACCATCACTACCATTGCTGCCATTCCCACCATTTCCTCCGTTTCCACCATCTCCCCCCATACTGCCGCTTCCTCCATTCCCGCCATTGCCTCCGGCCTGGCCATTCTGTCCAGCACCTCCGTTCCCGCCATTTCCACCGCTTCCTCCCAGGCCGCCATTTCCGCCATCACCGCCATTGGCTCCGGCACCACCATTTCCTCCTGGCCCTCCATTTCCGCCGATACCCCCGTTTCCCCCTCGTCCTCCATTTTCACCCGGACCGCCATTGGCCCCGGCACCGCCGTTCTGACCCGGTCCGCCATCAGAACCTGCAGCGGCATCAATGAGAATGACATTATGGTGTGAACTCAACATATCCGTTTTGTACTCAGCATGCGCATACGGAATGATGATTAGCGAAGCTAACAAAGGGATTGTTTTCATTTGAAAATCCTTTTCAGAAAACTTTCTCCACCGGTCCCTCCGTTACCGCCTGCGCCACCCGCACCGCCTGCGCCACCCGCACCGCCTGCGCCACCCGCACCGCCTGCGCCGCCCGCACCACCTTCGCCGCCCGCACCACCTGCGCCGCCCGCACCACCTGCGCCGTCCGCACCGCCTTTACTTGATGTATCGGGATTATCGGCACTCCCACTATTGCCGCCATTGCCGCCATTGCCGCCATTGCCGCCATTGCCGCCATTGCCGCCATTGCCGCCATTGCCGCCATTACCTCCTTTTCCTCCGTTAGTACCTTCTCCCGGAACGCCTCCTTTGCCTCCCGCGCCTCCGTTTTCACCATTGCCTTGTTGTCCGTCTTTACCTGCTGAGGGCTGGAGGGAGGTATTTGAGGATGAAGTATTCATGTCGCTGGCAGTCTGAGCCAGGGAGTAAAACGGACATGCCACTGTCAGTACGGTGGCTAAAAATAATGGGTAACTTCTGGTAAGTTTCATGTGCTGTTCCTGTGCTAACAGTGATAATGCTCCTGCTATAACGGTTACAAACAGGAGCTTTTTAGTTAATGGACGCCAGACTATCAGTCTCCGCCGCCATCACCGCCGCCATCACCGCCGCCATCACCGCCGCCATCACCGCCACCATCACCGCCACCATCACCTCCTCCATTACCACCGCCGTTGCCTGCATCATTTCCGTTACCGTCACCACTCCCGTTAGCATTCCCGGTGCCGTTATTACTGTTATTACCCTGATCAGAACCGTTGCCGTTTTTACTGCCGTTATCATTATTGGAATTATTACCATTCTGGCTGGCGTTAGCGGCGCCATTACCATCACTTCCGCCAGCACCTCCGGCGCCTCCAACACCTCCGGCACCACCTTGCCCGCCTAACGCTCCTCCTGCACCCCCCGCGCCACCTGCGCCGCCGGCACCTCCCGCACCAGTAAGAATGAAGGAAGATTTAGAGGTATTGACGTCAATGTTTGCTGCACTGATATCAAATTGTCTGGCCATACCCTGAGCGGAGTAGAATAAAACCATACTCGCTAACACAGTCATATTTTTAACTTTCACAATGAATCCTCTTTAAGTGAGTAATTAAATTTATTATCTGCGCTGCCAAAGGTATGTTAATTTTCCTCAAATACTTCTTGTCAGTCTTCCTCCGTTTTGGAGTTTCTTTATGCGTCCTTTATTTTATTTTATGTGAAAGGCGGGAATACATTGCCAGTATGTGGCACTAATTTTAAGAAATAGCTTCTACAGTCTGCTGTTATTTATATTGCACAGCAATTATGGAGTGACAAGCTCAATAATGATGTTTTTTGTTGCTGTGTATGTTTTTATATTTCGTCTGCAATATGCTTCAGTTATGTTACGGCTTTTAATTTCATCTGTTACTGCAGCTGATGCGCGAGTCAGGCAAATCTATTTCTCTCTGCGATTGCCCGGGCTAT
Source organism: Pantoea sp. OVA07A (assembly GCF_019969975.1). Classification (NCBI taxonomy): domain Bacteria; kingdom Pseudomonadati; phylum Pseudomonadota; class Gammaproteobacteria; order Enterobacterales; family Erwiniaceae; genus Pantoea; species Pantoea sp. OVA07A. Next base: position 243,629 of record NZ_JAHXYM010000001.1, read on the forward strand.
CCGTTCGTATCAAGGGCTGATGATGGAGAGTTTATTCGTGATGCATATCAGACCAGGGCTATCGTGCAGACGGGCACGCTCATCAACGCACTCAGCGCGTTTTCTGCCTGAAGGCTGGATTGCTACGGCCGGGCTGAAGCATCCTTATGCCGGTCTGTTCTGCCATATTCATCGTACTAATAAAGCATTCATATCCTGCGAGACGTCACAGAACCGGCCCGCGTTTAAAGTGATCTACAGAAGTTCCTGACGTTATTTATAATTATAATTTATGTATTCCTGATTTTTATTGCGGTATTTTTTGCATGCGAAAAGCATCCAGGTTGTAGCAGCCTTAAAAGCCGCGCCTGCAAGGGTTAAATGAAATTTTTATGACATGCAAACCAGTGTAGCGTAACGCAGTAATAAGTTAAGACAACGGTAAGCATAAGGGTTCTGATTGTTTATAACGCACAAAAAACGATTTCTGGTTGAACTGGAAATCATCGAAGCCTGACAAATTTATGAGTTTTTGTGATGCTTTGCAGCGGTGCCATTAATTCTGGTTAATATTATTTATGTGATAAATATTCATTGAAGTTAAAAAAAGAGATGCCGATAGATCTATATCGCCGCCCCCCTTCAAGGAATTTTAATGAAAATCTCTACGCGCCTCGGTTCCGGATTTGGCACGTTAATCATCTTTTTCTCCATATGTATCGTTGTCGCTATTCACTCTTTATATCAGGCTAAAAGCACGCTTGAGTCAGTTGTTCAGGGTGATATGAAAAAAACAAAATTAATCAATGAACTTACCCTGGCGCAGCGTGATATGGCGATAACCGTCAGGAATTTATCACTCTTTTCAGATCAGGCTCTTATCCAGGAGCAGTCTGATCGTCTGGTTAAACTGAAGGCTAAATTTGCAGCCAGCAGGGATCAACTGAATACGATGATCAGCCAGTCTGGCGATACGGAAGAATATAAAGCCTTTGCGAAGATCAGTGACAGCGAGAAAAATGCTCTGGATGCCTTCAGTAACACCGTTCCGCTGGCACTGGCTAAAAACAGTGATATCACCGTTAAGTATCTGTTGGAAAAAGTCAGACCCGCACAGGTTCCGCTGCTTGAAGGTCTTACCCTGATGAGTGAAATCCTGGCAAAGCAGTCGGATGACTCAGTTATTCAAAACGCGAAAAATACCGAAAGAGCCTACATCATCCTGGTGACGCTTTTAGTTGCGGCTATTTTGTTCGGCACGGGCACCAGCATCTATCTTATTCGTAAACTCATGAGCGAGCTTGGCGATGAACCGAGTACCGCGCGGAAACTTGCTAATGCGATCACTAATGGGGATCTGACCACTCCTGTTAGCTTGAAGAAAAATGACACTCTCAGTCTCATGGCCTCTTTAAACAGCATGCAGGTTCGGTTACGGGATATCGTTTCAGAAATTAAATCAGGCTCTTCTTCAGTCGCCCTTTCTGCGAATGAAATTTCTGAAGGAAACAATGAGCTTGCATCTCGTACTGAACAGCAGGCTGCTGCCTTGCAGGAAACGGCTGCGAGTATGGAACAGCTCACCGCTACAGTACAAAATAACAGCAAAACTGCCAGGGACACAGCCAACTCAGCGAGAGATACCGCCTCGATTGCAAAACGAGGGGAAACGGACGTCAAACGAATGTCAGATACGATGAGTGATATTTCAAAAAGCGCGTCTAAAGTCAGAGATATCACCGCCGTCATCGAAAGCATCGCATTCCAGACTAATATTCTTGCCCTGAACGCAGCCGTTGAAGCGGCACGAGCGGGAGAGACGGGAAGGGGCTTTGCTGTCGTCGCGTCTGAAGTCAGAACGCTTGCACAGCGTAGTGCGACTGCCGCAAAAGATATTAAAGCGTTAATAGAGCAGGCTGTCGGACAGGTTGAATGCGGCGTCACTGTTGCCAGTGATACGGGTTTGAGTATTCTCAAAGTCGTGCATTTAGTGGATGAACTGGCTGAATCCATGGATGCTATTGCGCTGTCGTCGGCTGAACAGATGCAGGGGATTTCTCAGGTGAGTATTGCAGTCAGCCAGATGGATGGGGTGACGCAAAATAACTCTGCTCTGGTAGAAGAATCATCAAGTGCTTCTCAGTCTCTCTCTGAGCAAGCGCAGTCTCTCAGGCTGATTGTAGAAACCTTTAAACTATAAATTATCCCGGCGCTGACATGCGCGTTGGGTAGATTCCAAAGCAAGAGGCCGGTACTGCCTGTCAGCAGTACCGGCCTTATTCCTCGCATCAGCCGGCTAACGCTTACCTGAAAGGCGGCTCATTAAAGGTACGCAACTTACGCGAATGCAGCTTATCGCCCTCGGCGCGCAGCAGCTCAACCGCGTGAATACCAATCTGCAGATGCTCCGAAATCGCCCCTTCATAGAAACGGTTCGCCTGACCTGGCAGCTTAATCTCACCGTGCAGCGGCTTGTCTGAAACGCACAGCAGCGTGCCATATGGCACCCGGAAACGATAACCCTGTGCGGCAATAGTGGCGCTTTCCATATCGACCGCCACCGCACGGCTCAGGTTAAAGCGCAGTGCCGAAGCGGAGTAGCGCAGTTCCCAGTTGCGGTCGTCCGTGGTCACCACGGTGCCGGTACGCAACCGCTGCTTCACCTCTTCGCCTGGCATGCCGCTCACTGATTTGGTGGCGTCATACAGCGCGCGCTGCACTTCGGCAATGCTGGGTACCGGGATATCAGGCGGCAGCACGCTGTCCAGCACGTGATCGTCGCGCAGATAGGCATGGGCCAGCACATAATCACCAATCCGCTGGCTCTCGCGCAGACCGCCACAGTGACCAATCATCAGCCATGCATGTGGACGCATCACCGCCAGATGATCGCAGATGGTTTTGGCATTCGACGGGCCAACACCAATATTAATCAGCGTAATACCGCGACGATTCGGCGAGGTGAGATGCCAGGCGGGCATCTGGTGCTTCTTCCACGCCAGATCCGAGAGCATCGATTCACTGTCAGCGGTGTCGGCGGTCAGCACCACATCGCCCGCGCAGGCCAGGCTGTCGTAAGGGGTACTGGGATCGCGCACCTGCTCGATCGCCCAGCGCACAAACTCATCAACATAACGGGTGTAGTTGGTGAACAGCACAAACGGCTGGAAGTGCTCTACGCTGGTGCCAGTGTAGTGGCGCAGGCGGGCCAGCGAGAAGTCGGTTCGCAGCGCGTCGAAGTGCGACAGAGGGGATTTTGCATCGGCATGGAACAGGCCATCGGCGGTCTCATCACCAATCTGTGACAGCTCGGTGGTCGGGAAGTGGCGCGCAATACCGGCGCTCATGGTGCGATCCAGTGACAGGTCGGAACCGTCGATCACGTAAGGGTATGGGATCTCCTGGCTGGAGGGCCCCACGTCGATCTCCAGCTGATACTCCTTCTCCAGCATCTGAAGCTGTTCCGAAATATAGTGGCGCAGCAATGCCGGGCGGGTGATGGTGGTGCTGTAACTGCCGGTGTGGGTGAAACGTCCCCAGGCACGCGTGCGGTTCTGTTGCGGACCGTCGCCGCGCCAGGTGATGCGCAGCTCCGGATAAACAAATAGTCCCTGCGCCCGAGCGGCGGCATCGGGCAGCGTGCCGTTTTCGGTAAAGGCTTTAATCGCCTCGCGCAGCGCATCAACGGCGCCATCGTACAGGCGTTCGAGTTCATCCAGCGCCTGCTGGCTGGTCAGGTTTTTCCGTAGTGTCGGCATGGTTTCTCCTTCCATTTTTTTCCACAATTTGCCCCAAGCTTAGCGGGTTTGTTGCGGAGATTGGTGAAGAATCTGTGATCGCCGTTTTTTTGCGCCAGCGAAGCGGGAATTCTGAGCAGTGCTGTTTTAAGTGAAGATCTGCTGCACTGAAAAACAGTAAGAAAATCTGTACTATCAGAAGGGGTGGTTCGCCACGTTTGAATGCGTTACCGATGAGGAGATGGCGGAAAAACCGCCAGCAGCAAAGCATGGCCAACCGATCATAACGTCAGGGAAATAATCAGGTTTGCTACAGCGGGCGGGGCAGTGAGGCAGATTGTGCCGTGGCGGCATTAAAAAGTTTGTAACCATGATTAATTTGCACCGGAAAGACTTTGCATATTTCTCTGCCCACTATCATCATTAGAACTCCTGTCCAGTCTCTTCTGATTTGGTAATCCTTTGCAAAATCCCGGCGTAGCAGTGATGCAGGCGATCAAGCGCACGGCGTGGTACCCGAAACGCCGTTCGTATCGCACGCTCTACTGGCGTGAGATATCGCCATTAGCAGTGCCTATCTTTTTCGAGAACGCCTGTGTGCTATTGATGGGCGTACTGAGCACCTTCCTGGTCAGCTGGCTGGGTAAAGAGGCGATGGCGGGCGTCGGCCTGGCCGACAGCTTCAACATGGTGATCATCTCGTTCTTTGCTGCCATCGATCTCGGTACCACGGTGGTGGTGGCGTTCAGCCTGGCAAAACGCAACGGCAAGCGCGCCCGCGCCGCCACGCGTCAGTCGCTGGCCATGATGACGATACTCGCCTTTGTGCTGGTGATCGCCATTGAGTTCTGGGGCCATCTGATTGTCGATGCGATTGCCGGTGCCGCCGATCCGAAAGTCAAAGCGCTGGCGCTGAGCTATCTGCAGACTTCCGCCTGGAGCTATCCGGCCGCCGCTATCACCCTGATTGGCAGCGGGGCGCTGCGTGGTGCAGGTAATACCAAAATTCCGATGCTGATTAATGGCGGCATGAACATCCTCAACATCATCATCAGTAGCGTGCTGATTTATGGCTGCTTCTCGTGGGACGGTTTAGGGTTTATCGGTGCCGGGCTCGGACTGACCATCACCCGCTATATCGGGGCGATCGCGGTGATTTACGTGCTGATGATCGGCTTCAACGCCTCACTGAAAATCACGCTGTCGAGCTATTTCCGGCGCTGGAACAGCAGCATTCTGATGGAAGTTTTAGGTATAGGCGTGCCTGCCAGTATCGAGTCGGTGCTGTTCAACGGCGGCAAACTGCTGACACAGGTGTTTGTTGCCGGAATGGGCACCAGCGAGATTGCCGGTAATTTTATCGCTTTTTCTATCGCCTCACTGATCAACCTGCCAGGCAATGCGCTGGGTTCGGCTTCAACGATTATCACCGGTACCCGTCTGGGCAGGAATCAGGTGTTCCAGGCGGAACGCCAGGTGCGGCACGTCTTCTGGCTGGCGACGGTCTGCCTGACCGTGATGGCCCTGCTGACGGTGCCGCTGGCCGGGTTGCTGGCACGGTTTTATACCAGCGACCCGGAAGTAATTAACGTGACGAAGCAGCTGATCTGGCTTAACGCGCTGTTTATGCCGTTATGGGCCGCTTCCTGGGTGCTACCTGCCGGACTCAAGGGCGCACGCGATGCGCGTTACACCATGTATGTGTCGATGTTCAGCATGTGGGGCGCCCGCGTGGTGGTCGGCTACCTGCTCGGTATTGAACTGGGGATGGGCGTGACCGGTGTCTGGCTGGGGATGTTCCTCGACTGGACGGTGCGTGGCATCTTCTTCTGGTGGCGACTTAACAGCGGCAAGTGGCTCAACCGCTATCGAAAAATGATCGCGAAAACCGGTTAGCGCGTTGTTAACGCCTTTCACCCGCCGTGGGGAAAGGCGTCTTACCTCTTTCAGCACCATTAAAAATAACATCTCCGTCACATCTCCAGACTTTCGAACCGAATTTCAGACAGTTGCACAAAGCCAGCCTCCCCGGACAGGGTTAGCGTAATGCCTGCTGCGCACCGACGCAGACACTACTTATCAAGGTGACCCTATGATCCGTCTGAAAACGGCGCTGGCACTCCTGCCGCTGCTGTGTAGCGCCCCGTTATGGGCGACAACCTTTGTTTATGTGTCCAATGCCGAATCCGGCACCGTTTCCCGCTATCAGCTCAGCGAGGCGAATGGCAGCCTGCAATGGCGTGGCGATACGCCTGCCGGTAAAAAGATTATGCCGCTGGCGGCCAGCCCGGATGGTAAACGGCTCTATGGTGCGCTGCGGAGTCCGCCTTATTCGATCATCAGCTGGCGCGTCTCGGGTCCGCACGGTGACTTGCAGAAACTGGCGGTGACGCCGGTTGCAGCCAGCTTTCCGTGGATCACCACCGACAAAAGTGGGCGCTATCTGCTGGCTGCCTCCTATGACAGCGATATCGTCACCAGCAACCGGATTGATGACAAAGGAGTTGTGACACCCCAGGTCACGGGCGAGGTGAAAACCGGGCCGCATGCCCACTCGGTGATCACCGACGTCAGCAATCATTCACTCTACGTCGGCAACCTTGGCGCGGATCGCGTGCTGCAATATGCCTTTGCGGATAACGGCGCGATAACGCCGCTGGGAACCGGATTTGTTCAGGGCGAGAAGAACAGCGGCGCACGACATTCGGTGATATCGCCCGACAATCGTTTTCTCTATAACCTCGCGGAGATGAGCGGCACCATTACGCAGTTCCGGCGCGCGGCGGATGGGTCGCTGACGGAGCTGAAAACCTGGCCGAATGCGGTCGCGAAGAAATATAACCTGCAGCATGGCGAGCAGCGCCCGGCGGGCTACAGCGATCCCACGCCGCGCATCTGGGCAGCAGACATTAAAATCATCCCGGACGGACAATTTATCTATGTGACCGAGCGCACCTCCGGCACCGTCAGCGGCTACCGGGTTGATAAACAGTCGGGTGAGTTAACACTTATCGGCAGCTGGCCGGTTGAAAAACAGCCGCGCAGTATTGCGATTGATGCGCAGGGTAAATGGCTGATCGTCAGCGGGGAGAAGAGCGCGGTGATTGGCAGTTACGCCATCGATCCCGCCAGCGGCGAACTCAAACGGGTTGCTGAAGCGCCGGCTGGTAAAGGCGCGAACTGGGTGACGTTGATAACGCAGTAACCGTTTTGAGCCGCTGGCGTATGGCACTGGCTAAACAGATGCGGGCTGCTTATGCCATTTCCGGCATAAGCAGCGCAGAAATTTTTGCTTCAGATTGGGCGTGTAAGCGGGTTAACTCAGAGCATCAACTGATGCGGAGAGCCTGAAATGAAACAGAAACTGATAGCCTGGTTTGAACAGCTGCTGAGCGGCCCTGTGGCGAGTGAACGTGTGCATGATATTAACGTGGAACTGCTGCTGCCGCTGAGCCAGCTGTATGGACTGGAATATTATCCGGCAGTGCATCGCTACCATGAAAAATAATGGTTGTTGTATATTGTCTGGTTAAGGCCCGCTACGTTGCGGGCCTTTTTGCATCTGTAGTGCCCGAGTCATTTCAGCCAGCAGGCTTCACCACGAAAAGCAGTAATATCATTATTTTTTATCCCACTTAATACCCCAGCGCCGTTATATGAATGAGTAATCCGGCGCGGATCTATATTCATCAGTGCACGCCGTTACATCCATTCCCTTAACACTCATAAATGAGCTCTGCACAAAGAAAGTGGCTAAGTCATTACAAATTTGGCTTAGAAAACGTTTTATCACCGCTAATTTTACTTTTTGTAAAACCACATCATTATTTTAAGTCAATAAGGAACTTCCGATTGTTAAGGTGGTAATCTGCACGCCTGTGCTTACACAAAACTTACAATAAGCGTTGTTAATCCTTCGATGAAAATGCCTGAAACAGGGAAGTGGCTGGTTTTCGGAGCCAGTTTGTTTATCAGCAATGTCATGGCTGCACCGGTCACGCCGGGTGATCTTGACGTTATTCAAAACCAGCAGCAGCAGCGGTTGCAGCAGGATCAGCAGCAGCGTGATGCATTAACACAGGCGCATCAGGTTGAGCTGCAAAAAACTGAATCGGCGCCAGCCAGCGGCCCCTGTTTTGAAATCAACCAGATTTCACTGCAACAGGCGAGCTTAATCACGCCTGATACACAGAAGAGACTTGTCGCTCCCTATATCAATCAGTGCCTGAGTCTGGACCGTATTAATCAGCTGGTACGCGCTATTTCAGAGTGGTATGTCCAGCGTGGATATATCACCAGCCGGGCCTTCCTGACAGAACAGAATCTTTCCCACGGGACGTTAAATATCACCGTACTGGAAGGAAAGCTTGAGGCGATTCATTTGCAGGGTGCCAGTGCACGTCAGCTGAACATGGCGTTCCCGACCCGTGCAGGTCGTATTTTAAATTTACGTGACATTGAACAGGGTATGGAGCAGATAAACCGGCTTCGTACTACGCCGGTTCAGATTGAAATCATCCCATCGACTCAGCCGGGCTATTCCATTGTCAACCTGACCAGCACACCCGAGTTTCCTCTGACGCTGGGGCTGAATATGGACAATAGCGGCCAGCGAAGCACCGGCATCGGTCAGCTTTCCGGCTCGCTGGTGGGTAATGACCTGCTGGGTGTTGCCGATCGCTGGTTTGTCAGCGGTGGTCGCAGTAGCGCTTTCAGCGACTGGCGCGATGCGCAAAATTTCCAGGCGGGCGTCAGCGTGCCTTATGGCTATGGGCTGCTGGATTACAGCTATAGCTGGAGCAACTATCACAGCCGCTTTAACGCCAATAGTTTCGACTGGTATAGCAACGGCGACAACATCTCTAACCGCCTCAGCGGCTCGTGGGTGCTGTTCCGCAACGGGCAAATCAAAACTGGCCTTCAGCTTGGGCTGAACCATTATGCCAGCCATAACTGGCTGAATCAGACCCTGCTTCAAAGCAGCAGCCGCAAACTGACCAGTCTGCAGATCGGTTTTAACCATACGCAAAAAATTGCAGGTGGGGTGGCCACCCTGAACCCGATGCTGAGCCGCGGGATGCCGTGGTTTGATGCGGAAAGCGACAAGGGTAAAAGCGACGATTTTCCGAAAGCTGAATTCCGCAAATGGAGCGTCAGCAGCAGCTATCAGCGGCCTGTCACTCAGAAAATGTGGTGGCTCAGCAGTTTTTACGCTCAGTGGTCGCCGGATCGCCTTTATGGCAGCGAACGCCTGACGATTGGTGGCGAGAACTCGGTTCGCGGCTACAAGGAGCAATACCTGTCCGGCGATGTTGGCGGCTATCTGCGTAACGAACTGAATTACTCACTGTTTACCCTGCCTGCAATCGGCGAGGTCAGCACTACCCTGGCGCTGGACGGCGGGTGGCTCCAGAGCGACAAACAGGATCGCTACGCAGCAGGCACGTTGTGGGGCAGTTCGCTGGGACTTGGCACCCGTAACGCGCATGTCTCCACTCAGCTGTCGCTGGGTATCCCTGTCAGCTACCCCAATTATCTTGCGCCCGATCGCCTCAGCGTTTACGCGCGTGTTGGACTCGTTTTTTAAAAAAAGGCCCCGATTATGGATGATCAAATAAAGCTTTCACTGCCGCGTCGTCTGCTGAGCTATCTCATCTGTTCGCTGATCGCGTTTCAGCCACTGCTGCCCGCCTTTTCTGCGGCGATAGCGCCCGTCACACCAGGAACAAAAGTCGATGCTGCCGGGAATGGCGTGCCGGTCATTAATATCGCGACGCCGAATGCGGCGGGCCTGTCGCATAACCAGTATCAGAATTACAACGTGGGCCAGGAAGGGCTGATCCTGAACAACGCAACCGGCCGGTTGACGCAGACCCAGCTGGGTGGACTTGTCCAGAACAACCCGAACCTCAAAGCTGGGCAGGAAGCCCGGGCCATTATTAATGAGGTGGTGGGTGCCAACCGTTCACAGCTGCAGGGCTATACCGAAGTAGCGGGCAAAGCGGCCAACGTGATGGTCGCTAACCCTTATGGCATTACCTGTAACGGCTGCGGCTTTATCAATACGCCCAACGTTACGCTGACCACCGGTAAACCGCAGCTTGATGCGCAGGGCAATCTGCAATCGCTGGAGGTGACGAAAGGCGCAATCAGCATTGAGGGTAAAGGACTGGATGGCAGCCAGGCTGATGCTGTCTCGATCATCGCGCGCGCAACCGAAATCAACGCGGGCATCCATGCCAAAGATCTTAATGTGACGCTGGGCGCAAACCGGGTCGGTGCTGATGGCAGCGTGACACCCATCGCGGGCGAAGGTGCTGCGCCAGCGGTCGCTGTAGATACCGGCGCGCTGGGCGGCATGTACGCAAACCGCATCCATCTGGTTTCCAGCGAAAACGGCGTTGGCGTCAATCTCGGCAATCTTAATGCCCGTCAGGGCGATATGGTGCTGGATGCGCAGGGTCGCTTAAGCGTCAACAACAGCCTGACCAGCGGCACCCTGACTGCAAAAGGCAGCAGCATCGCCCTGCAGGGCGAACATAAAGCGGGTGGTAACGTCGCACTGACAGCGCAGCAGGATATTGCCTTAAATGGGGCCTCGCTGGGCAGCGACGCCTCGCTGGATCTCAACAGTCAGGGCAGTATCACGCTTAAAGGCAGCAGCGTTAAAGCAGGCCAGAATGTGCGTCTCAGCGGTGCCAACCTGAGTGTTGATAACAGCAGCAGCGGTAGTGCGGTAGACGCGCTGCAACTCTCTGTCACCTCTCAGCTGGATAATGCCGGTCAGCTCGCCGCCGCAAAAACACTCGATATTCAGGCCGCGCAGATCGCTAACCGTGGCAGCCTGGCCAGTAATGGTGACGTGCAGGTTCGCACTAACACTCTGCAACAGAACGGTAAGCTGCTGGCTCAGGGTAAAAATACTTTGGCTGTGAGCGGACAGCTGACTAACCGCGATGAAATCAGTGGCAGCAGCCTGAACATTCAAAGCGGCACTCTTGATAACAGCGGCAAACTGATCAGTACGGGTGATGCCACGATCACGGCTAATCGTCTGAATCAGGACGGGATCTTTTCCGCACAGGGCAACACACTATTCAGTGTTGCGGACACCTTCAGCAACAGCGGCAATCTGGTCAGTCAGCGTCTGCAAATCGATGCCCCGACCCTGAATAACAGTGGCGAGATGATGAGTCATGGCTATGCCGTGATTAACAGCGATACGCTGCAACAAAACGGCTCCATCACTGCACGCGGTGACGCGCAACTGACCGCTCGTGGCAGGCTGGAAAATCAGGGGGCCATCAGCAGTCAGAACGCACTCATCCTGAACAGTGCACAACTGCGTAACATGGGCTCGTTAACCGCACCGAATCTGACGCTGATCGCCGCGCAAATCAGTAACGGCGGCCTGCTTCAGGGCTCTAATCAGCTCTCTTTACATGCCGGACAGCTGGATAACCTTGCTGCGGGGACGATCAGCTCCGATAACGATTTTGCGCTCGATTTGCCACAGCTTAATAACAGCGGATTGATCACCAGCGGCAAAACATTGGTTGTCAGCGGCGACCAGTTGAACAACAGCGGGGAAATCAACGCTGCCAGCCTCAGCGCCCGGTACGGGCATCTGGATAATCAGCTGGGTGGCAAACTGCTGGCCAGTGACCCACTCCAGCTGCACGGCGATGTACTGACTAATCAGGGCATCATCGCCGCCGCAACGCTGAATAGCGATGTCAGCCAGATCAATAACAGCGGAACACTCCAGGGCGACAAGGCACTATCGTTGCAGGGCAGCGGGTTAACCAACAGCGGCACGCTGCTCAGCGCAGGCCAGCTGAATGTGCAACAGCAGACGCTGGACAACAGCGGACTGATGCAGGGCAAACAGCTGACACTGAATGCTGACCGCTGGCAGAACAGCGGCAATGCCCTCAGTGAAGCCGACGCCGACCTGCAAAGCGACACGCTGGTCAATAGCGGCAAGATTCTGGGACAACAGGGCATCGCGCTGAAAGCGAATCACACTGACAACAGCGGCTGGCTGATTGCCCAGGCGCTGATGCTGCGTGGTGACATGATTAACAGTGGCCTGATTCAGGGTAATCAGCAGATTACCCTGGAAGGCGACCAGCTGGATAATCAGCAGGGCGGACAGTTGCTGAGTGACGGCACCCTGAACGGCAACATCACTTCACTGAATAACCGCGGCGCAATGCAGGCCGATCAGATGGCGTTAAATGCGAAGGCGTTGCAGAACAGTGGCACTGTTCGCGCCGGAAAGGCACTGACAGCCCAGGTCGGGGGTGTGCTGGATAACAGCGGAAGTCTGATCAGCCAGCAGCAGATGAATTTACAGGCTGGGGAGATCGATAACAAAGGCACACTGGCGGCAGATAACCTCAGCCTGCATGCGCCAGTGCTCAGTAACGGCGGTCTGCTGCAGGGCAACAGCACCTTAACGCTGGATCATCAGCAACTCCACAACCTCCATGGCGGCCAGTTAATCGCCGGAGGACCGCTGACGCTGACGTTAGATCAACTGGATAACGACGGGCTGCTGCAGGTTAACGGTAAGCTTTTAATCAACGGCAACCGTCTCAACAACAGCGGACGCCTGCTGAGCGATGACCTCGATCTTCAGATTGCCGATACGCTGAATAACAGCAGCACGGGACAGATCGTGACTGGCCAGCAGGCCGACATGCAGGCACAAACGCTCAGTAACAGCGGCCAGATTGCGGCACAGCAACTCAGCGCCAGCGGTAATACGCTGGAAAACAGCGGGCTGCTCCAGGGCGACACGCAACTGGATCTCGGATTTGCTCAGACCCTCAACCACAATAATGGGCAGCTGCTGAGCGGCGATCGACTGATCGTCAAGGGCGGTAGCGTGGTCAATGATGGCAGCTGGCAGGGCCAGCAACTCGACGTCACGCTGGATTCTCTCGACAATCGCGGCAGCCTCAATGGCATCAGCGCCTTGCGCGGTAATATCGCCACCGATCTGATCAACAGCGGCATGCTGGTCAGCCAGGGCAATAGCGACCTGAATGCCACCACGCTGCGCAACAGCGGCAAAATAATGGCGGACCGCCTGGGGTTGCAGGGCACCAGCCTGAACAACGACGGTCTGTTACAGGGCAACACGGCGCTGACTGCTCAGGCTGATAACATCACGCAATCTGCCGGTGGCAAAATGCTGAGCGGCGGAACACTGACGCTGACCGCGGGTCAGCTCAACACCCAGGGAACGCTGCAGGGCGAGCAGGCAACGGTTAACGCTGACAACTGGCTGCATCAGGGATCGCTGCTGGGCAGTAAAGATCTGAACGCCAGCATCAGCAATGAACTGCATAACACCGGCTCGTTGATGAGTCAGAACACCGCACAGGTTACGGCGAACACGCTGAACAACAGCGGCTCACTGCTCAGTGAAGGGGCGATGGTGCTGAACGGTGCCGCGCTGAATAACAGCGGATCGGTGCAGGGCAAAACCCTGACCATTTCACCCGCCAGTGTCATTAATCAGGGCAGCCTGATTGGTCTGCAGGCATTAACGTTTGCCGCTACGCCACAGGTGGCCGGGCGAATGCTGCTCAGGGCGCTGGCCGTGCCATCACGTCAGCTGATCAATAATCAGGGCGGATCGCTGCTGACGCAGGGCACGCTGAACATTAACGGCGGGGACGTTGTGAATAACGGCAGCTGGCAGGGACAGCAGATCCTGCTGAATGCCCGGCAACTGACCAATAATGGCGCGATTCAGAGTGCGGATGCGCTGCAACTGATTCTGGCGGATCGCCTTGATGCGGGCGCTGGCAGTAAGATCTCAGCGAATGGTACTGCGGCACTGCAGGCACTGACGCTGACCAATCAGGGTGAATGGATTGCCAGAAACCTGACGCTCCGGGGCGACACGTTAAACAATAACGGCGCAGTGACCGGTGTGGAGGCGCTGACTGTTGGCCTTAACGGTGCACTGACTCAGCAGCAGGATAAAACGCTACTCAGTGCGGGCAGGCTGACGCTTCAGTCCTCCTCGCTTAATAATGCCGGACGCGTGCAGGGCGGTGACCTGCAGATCACTACGGGCGCGGTTGATAACAACGGGCGCTTACAGGGTGACAACAGCCTGCTGGTCAATGCCGGTGGACGCATCACCAACGGCGGCAATGGCGCCATGATTACGCAAAACGCCCTGACGCTGACCGGACCTGAACTGTTCAACTATGGCCTGATTCAGGGCAATGGCAACGGTGTCGCGACAATAACCGGTTTAACGCAAAACGATGGCCGGTGGCTCTCGGGTGGCGCGCAGACATTGAATACGCCGCAGCTGAATAACAACGGCTGGTTACAGGCGTCTCAACTCATCCTCAATACGACCAATGCCAGCAATAACGGTACGCTGCTGGCCGACGGTCAGGGCACGCTGACCGGCAATGGCTTCAGCAACCATGGCACAGCCCAGGGCGGCAACCTTGAGGTTAATTATCAGCAGGTAAACAACGGCGGCACGCTGCTGGGTAACAACCGGCTGAGCGTAATGGCCGCTCAGGTCAATCAGCAAAGCAGTGGTCGCCTGTTCAGTGGCGGCAGTTTACTGGTTCACAGCAATGGCTTTGATCAGACCGGTCAGGTTGTGGCGCTGGGTGATGCCACGCTGGAGATCGCGAATGGTTTTACCGGTCGCGATGTGCTGGCTGCGGGCGGGCGACTCTCCGTCAGCAGTAATGGCGCGATAGACAATCAGGGCACGATGCAGGGTGGGGCGCTGACGCTGAGTGCAGGCGGCGATCTCACTAATAATGGTCAGCTCACTACCGGTTCGGGTGACAGTACATTAAGCGGCAACCGCATCGCCATGAACGGGAATGGCAGTCTGCAGGGCGGCGGCAACATCAACTTAGCCAGCCGCAGCGATATCATCCTGGACGGCTTTACCGGTACCCGCGGCAACCTGGTGCTCAGTGCGCCTGGCAGCATCGTTAACAATGCGCTGCTTTATGCGGCCGGCAATCTCTCTCTTTTTGCCAACAGTATTCGCAATCAGCGTGCCGATATGCTTGCAGGCGGCAGTATGTGGTTGCAGGGCGATGCCGCGGGAAATGCTAACGGCGAGGTGATTAATAACTCCGGCACCATCGAAACTCAGAACGGCGATATCACGATTAATACGGGACATTTGCTGAATACGCGGGATGGGTTTAAGGTCACTCAGCAAACCACGCAGTTGATACTTAAAAATGGTATTGGCAATTCAATTATCAATGTTCCCATTACGGATTTGCCAGCAGAAAGCTATGGCTACTATGTCAAATCTGGTACACGACAGGTAGGCCCTTGTAATGGCCATGGTGCCTGTAATTACGTCCCTTATACTAACTACTACTACGCACCTTTTGCAGAAAAGGATCAGCTCAAATACTTAACCTCACAAACAACAACTGAAGTTACTAGCTCTGCGGGTGCAGCACGTATTGCTTCGGGACGTAATATTTTAGCAAACACGAATACTTTGGATAATCAAGCCAGCTTGATTCTTGCCAATGGAAACATTGCCTTATCCGGAATCCAATTAAACAATCAGAGCGCTCAGGCTGGGGTAAATAGTGACTATTTAACTTATAAATATGGCAATACTGTTAATCCTTTGTACGCTACAAAGAAAATAGAAACAGCTAACAAACCAACGAATTTCAAAAATAAATCTATAAGCTATTCGCTTACAGGCCATGATAATGAATATAGTCCTGGCCAGCTCTACCGCGCCGTTATCCAGGCCGGAGGCAATGTCTCAGCTAACTTCAGCGGCGATATCAGCAACACCAACACCACAGCGAATGCTGGCTGGAGTGGTAATACGCTTTCTGCTCCCACTTTACGCGGCTTAACCGCAGCAGGCACCGCAGGCGCGCAGTCTCATCAGCAACTGGCAACTGCCGACAAAGCCGCAATCAATACCCCGCAATGGCGCGATCAGCTCCAGAATGCGCTGCAGCAGGTCAATGGCGCAGGTGCGCTGGAGACCGCTTCACAGGGCAGCGCATCGCTGACGCAATATACAACTGCGGGTAAAAACAACGCAGCGCTGGGTAAAGCCGTCAACCTGACGAATGCTGCTCAGGGTCCTGCGTCGCTGCATAACTATAAGGCCGCTGAGGTTGATATCAGCGCCTATCCATTACCTTCTGGTCAGAACGGCTACTTTGTTGCGTCGAACACCAATAGCCGCTATCTGATTACCGTTAACCCCAAACTTAATGGCCTGGGCCAGCTGGATCAGAGCCTGTTCGGCGAGCTGAACGCAAAACTGGGCAAACAGCCTGCCACCACGCCATTACAGGAAACGCGCCCCCAATACACAGACGAGAACGCCTTCCTCGGCTCCTCATACATGCTTGATCGCCTTAACCTGAAGCCAGATTATGATTATCGTTTTCTCGGTGATGCGGCGTTTGATACCCGCTACGTCAGTAATGCAATACTGAATCAGACCGGTAATCGCTACATCAATGGCCTGGGATCCGATCTCGCCCAGATGCGCTATCTGATGGACAACGCTGCGGCTGCGCAGCAGTCGCTGGGACTGGAGTTTGGTGTCTCACTCTCTGCCGGGCAACTCGCCTCTTTAGACAAGAGTATAGTCTGGTGGGAAGCCACCACCATCAACGGTGAAACGGTGATGGTGCCGAAGCTCTATCTGTCTACAAAAGATGTGGAAGTGCGTGATGGCAGCGTAATTGCCGGTAACAACGTGACGCTGAAAGGCGGAAACGTCATCAACACCGGTAGTAGCGTGATGGCTAAAAACGATCTGACCATCGACAGTCAGAACACGCTCAGTAACCTCAACGCCGGTCTGCTCCATGCAGGGGGCGATCTGCAGCTTAGCGCACTGAATGATATCAACAACGTCAGCGCGACTATCAGCGGTAAAAAGGTGGCACTGGAGAGTGTTAACGGTGACATCAACAACCTTACCACATCACAGCTCTGGCATCTGGATGCAGACAACGGTAAGGGTGCGAAGAAATCCTATACCGAAACCCTGAGCGGGCCAACGGCGAGCATCACGTCACTGGATTCTCTGAGCCTTAAGGCGGGCAACGATATTACCGTCACCGGCGCTAACCTCAAAGCGGGTGGCGATCTGCTGCTGAACGCCTGGAATGATATTGCTATCACCGGGAACCAGAACGTCACTGGCAGCGCGCAATCCGGCTTCGGAAACCGCTGGCAAAAAGTTGACCCAACCAGCACAACCACCGTCACCACGGTCGGCAGCCAGATCGCCGCAGGCGGCAACATGGCGATGCAGGCGGGTCACGATCTGACGGTTACCGCCAGCAGCATCAGCGCAGGTAAAAACGCGGCGCTGGCAGCTGGGAACGATCTTAATCTCAACAGCGCGACGACCAGCCAGAATGATGTGAAGGGCAAACGTGAAACCCATTCAACCGGGCTGGATCGCACGACGCTGACCAGTGGCGGCGATTTAGCACTTCAGGCCGGACGCGATCTCAATAGCCAGGCGGCAGGCATCGCCGCAGACAAAGACGTGACCTTACAGGCGGGGCGTGATGTCAATCTGCTGGCAGCTGAAACCGGTTCTGGCAATAGCTACAAATCCGGCAAGAAGGTTGAGATCAATGAGTCGGTACGCCAGCAGGGTACTGAAATTGCCAGCGGCGGGAGTACGACGGTTAAAGCGGGTCAGGATGTTAACAGTGAAGCGGCTCAGGTTACGGCCAGCGGTAATATCGCAGTGGGTGCCGGACGCGACATCAACCTGACCACCGCCACTGAAAGCGATTATGCCTACAAAGAAGAGACCAAAACCAAAAAAGGATTTTTGAGTAAAAAGACCACGCATACCATCAGCGAAGACAGTGACACCCGTGAAAATGGCACCTTACTGAGCGGCGATAATGTCACGCTTAATGCGGGCAACAATTTACTTGTCCAGGGTTCTCAGGTCGTGGGCGATGGCACGGTAGCGCTCAGGGCCGGTAACAACGTGGATATCGTTGCTGCGACCAACACGGACTCAACCTGGCGTTTTTCGGAAACTAAGAAAAGCGGCCTGATGGGAACCGGTGGCATCGGCATCACTGTAGGCAGTAGTAAATCGGTCCATGACTTACGTGACAAGGGCACCACCCAGAGCCAGAGTGCCAGCACCGTGGGCAGTACGGGCGGTAATGTCAGCATTATTGCGGGCGGACAGGCTCATGTCAGCGGCTCAGATCTGGTGGCGGGACGTGACCTCGCCATTACCGGCGACAGCGTGATCATCGATCCGGGTCATGATAAACGGACTCATGATGAACTGTTTGAGCAGAAGAAGAGCGGGCTGACACTGGCGCTCTCCGGGGTGGTGGGTGAAGCCATTAATAACGCGGTCGCGGCGGCGCAGACATCGAAAAAAGAGAGTGACGGTCGCCTTGCTGCCCTGCAGGCTACCAAAGCCGCGCTTTCAGGCGTGCAGGCCGTGCTGGGCGGGCAGCTGGCGGAAGCGAGCGCCGATCCCAACAACGGCCTGGGCGTCAGCCTTTCCCTGACCACACAGAAATCAAAATTGCAGCAGCATCAGGCGTCCGACAGCGTCACCGGATCCACGCTCAATGCCGGTAAGAACCTCTCCATTACCTCTGCCGGTAAGGGCCGTGGCGAGCACAGCGGCGACATTCTTATCGCCGGCAGCCAGCTGAAAGCCGCAGGTGACAGCAGCCTCAATGCTGCCAGGGACATTGTGCTGAGCGGGGCGGCCAACACTCAGGAAAGCAGCGGTAAAAACAGCAGCAGCGGCGGCGGCGTGGGCATCAGTTTTGGTGCCGGACAGGGCAGCGCGGGTATCAGCATTTTTGCCAGCGTTAACGGTGCCAAAGGTAAGGAGAGCGGCAACGGTACGCGCTGGTCTGAAACCACCCTGGACAGCGGCGGCAGGGTAAGCCTGAACAGTGGAAGAGATACCACGCTCAACGGCGCGCAGGTCAGCGGTAATCAGGTGACGGCCGATGTGGGCCGGGATCTGACCATCACCAGCCAGCAGGACAGCGACCGTTACGATTCAAAACAGACCAGCTACGGCGCGGGCGGCAGCTTTACCTTTGGCTCAATGTCGGTGTCCGGCTATGCCAGCGTCAATCAGGACAAAATGCACAGCAACTTTGACAGCGTGCAGGAGCAGAGCGGTATCTATGCCGGTAACGGCGGCTTTGACATCACCGTCGGCAATCATACCCAGCTGAACGGTGCAGTGATTGCCAGCCAGGGCGATGCGGCAGACAACCGTCTGGATACCGGTACGCTCGGCTTCACCGATATCGGCAATGCGGCGGACTACAGGGTCAGCCACAGCGGCGGCAGCATCGCGCTGTCCAGCGGTGGCGGCATGGGTGCGCAGATGCTGTCCAGCGTGGCGTCCAACGCCGCCAGCACCCTGCTGTCGGGCCTGAACAACAACGGCCATGCCGAAGGCACCACGCAGTCGGCGGTGGCAAACGGCACCGTGATCATCCGCGACCGGGTCAACCAGAAGCAGGATGTGGCAGACCTCAGCCGTGACACCGAACATGCCAACGACAGCATTAGTGCGATCTTTGACAAAGAGAAAGAGCAGAAGCGGCTTCAGACGGCTCAGTTAGCCGGTGAAATCAGCGGTCAGATGACAAATATTGTCACGACCATGGGCGATATCAAAGGGCTTGAGAAGGCGCAGAGTGCGAAGAACGCCGAGACGCTGCCTGCCGGAGCAACGGAAAAACAGCGGGGAGAATGGCTGGAGAAAATGCGTGATTCGCCAGAGTATCAGGCGGAGATGAAGCAGTGGGGTATTGGCAGTACATCTCAGAAGGTCGCGCAGACGGTCGGCAGCATTCTGACGGGGCTGGTGACCGGCAATGCAGGTCAGGCGGTCGCAGGCGGCCTTAATCCGTGGGCAGCTCAGCTGATTAAGAAGGAAACGACCGACGCTTCCGGCAACGTTGACGTGGCAACCAATGCCATGGCACATGCGGTGTGGGGTGCGGTATCATCGCAGATGTCCGGGGGAAGTGCGGCGGCCGGTGCGGCGGGCGCGTTCAGCGGCGAGCTTGCCACACGCTATATTGCAGAGAAGTACTGGGGCGCGGACACGCCAGAGAAGATAGCGGCGCTGGGACAGGAAGACCGCGAGCAGCTGAGCCTGCTCGGTACGCTGGCGGCAGGACTGGCGGGCGGCATGGCGGGCAACAGCAGTGCAGCGGCAACGAGCGGCGCGGTTGCCGGGAAGAATGCGGTTGAGAATAACTTCCTTGGTGCGACATCATCAGAGAAGCTCGATAAAGCCGTTGAGAAAATTAAGGCTGGTGATAAATCATTAGCTACAGCTAAAGATCTTATTAATATAGAAAACGCTAACAAGCGTAGTGACGCACTTATGGATAAATTTCGTCACGATCCAACTTCCTTGTCAGACTCTGAACGAATCGAGCTAAATAGCTATGTTAGAGTCTATGCGACTGAAATGCAGTCGGTTTATGGTAGTAAAAAAGGGCAAGAAATGGTCGCAAGTCTTTTTGCTAATCCTGGCTATGAGCGTAATCCTGATGCTGATGCGTTGAAGCAGGCTCAGAGCACAATAAATACTTGGGGCTATCATGAGTCTAATGCCAGTATAGGGAATGCAGCACTGGCAACATTAGGCAGTGGTGTATTAGGTAACATGATAAAAGAAAGCATGATTACAAATGCCGCTATAGGTACTACCGTTAATTCAGCTGTTCAACTAAATAGCCCTGATCCGTTCAGCTACGTTGATGCCATTATGGCTGGGGTTACGTCTGCTGCGACAACAGGCCAAAGCTGGAAATCATCAATGGCGATAAATATGGGAGGGGCAGCTATCGGTAGTGCTGTTAAAGGAGAGGATCCAACCAATGCAAGTCTTGCTGCCGGGGCTGCTTCCGTGATCGGTGGCGTGGGAGGAACTTTAGTGAAAGGAGCAACATCTCTTGTAGCAAAAGACGGTGCATCAGAAATATCTGGAGCAGTTGCAGGTAGCTATATCGGTGAGAAATCAGGAAAAATTGCGGAAAATTACCTCGATAAAAAGGATGAGAAAAATGACAAAAAATGATTTTTACCAACTCATGGTTGTCATTTTTATGTGCTTAATATTATTTTTAGTATTTGATGCAGCATCTGTCCTTTTTGCATCAATAATTATTTATTTAAAAAATGGGGACTTTCCATTCTCTTGGTCGGATATTGTTAACTCTTTCCTCACTACTGGCTATATTGGGGGGGTGACTTTAGGTATCTGTCTGTGGTTGAAAGGGTTATTACAAAAAAGAAGTGGAAAAAATAAAAGGTGAAATATTAGGAGGGCTATTATTGGAGTAATAACTTCGGTAGTGTGTTTGGTGCACTGGAAGTGCATAAGAAAATAATTAAGAATAACGATTTTAAGCGGCACTCAGGTACTGAATTTTCATAAAGAATTGTCAGACTGTAGGCAATCAGGCGGTGACTTTCAGGCTGATATTGATAAGTTGAAACAGGTCAGTCACCAGCAGAGTGTAGAAGTTGTTCAGAAACTGGAAAACAATCCGCTAGAAATTCATATGGTCGACCAAGAAATAGCCTAGGGTGGTTACGATATGGCAGAGCGTCCTGGCTAAATTGATAATATTCCTGGCGTAGATGTGATGACCAGTTAGGAAGAGAAAGCTTACGTTCAGCAGTCGAACGGTCAGGATCTGGCGAAGATCGATACAACTAGTCCTGAATGGACTAAGTATGCTTTGTTCGTGTCTGATCCGGAAAACCAGGCCATGCTGGTCAGTGGTGGATTGCTGTTGAAAGATATAACCAAAGCGGCTATATCATTCATGAGTCGCAATACAGCGACTGCTACGGTCAAAGCATCAGAAGTTGGGATGGAATGGGGCTAGGGCAATATGAAACAAGGAATGCCGTAGGAGGATTATGTTGGTAAATCTCTTCCCGCTGATGCCCGTTTACCGCCGAACTTTAAAACATTTGATTATTATGATGGTGCGACCATAACAGCCGTGAGCACTAAATCAATGGATACACAGACGATGCCGAAATTGGCTAATCCTAATCAGGTGTATAGCTCAATTAAGGGAAATGTTGATGCGGCTGCGAAATTTAAAGAGTATGCACTCTCTGATCGTGAATTAACTTCATCAATGATAACTAACAAAGAGATACAACTCGCTGTTCCTGAGAATACCACTAAAACCCAATGGACAGAAATAAACTGCGTCATCAAATATGGTAAATCCCAGGGCGTCAAAGTGACGGGAACTCAGGTGAAATGATGGAATTTAATAAAGATCAAGATTATTGGGCTAATGCTTTTTTTACCAATGAGTTTTTGAATATTGAGACTTACTCAGGATTAGGTATGACGAGAAGAGATCCCTTGTTTCCATGTCGTCTATTACCACTTGATATAGATGATAAAAGTTTGGGGGAGGAGATCTTACAAGCATTGTTTAATAGCCGAACATTAACCGTACTTGCTGATCGTGTAGAATTTTTTGATCTTGAAAAAGGCAAAGAAAAATATGCAATCTGGATAGTTATGTTGATGGAAAAATATGGCTATAAAACTAAAAGAGCATTGTTTAAAAATATGAAAAAATGTGGTATTCATCTGGTAAATAATCAGATTACTATTCGTCCCAGCTACCATGAAAAGCTGGAAGCCTGGAGCGGTGCAAGGATCAACGAATCTGATTATGTGGTTCTTCCTGTAGACAGTTCCCCAGCCGAAATCGGTGCCGGTCTGCGATTAGCCCTAAGTCGCTGCAAAGGCTAGGTTAAGATCCCGGTTCGCACCTGGATCTTCTGCCCGGTGGTAAAGCCCAGCGCTCCCAGCCAGCGGCCCTTGATGGTGAGCTGGGGCAGGAGATTCGGCTGGCCCCTATTAGGCCGGTATCCGACTCTGTAATAATGCGCGGCGGTTGTGACCGTGCGGGTTCCTGACTTATGATGCATGTCTGCCATAATTAACTCCTGCATAGTTAGTTGTGGTCAGCGGCTGCTGCGGGTTGCCGCCCGCTTCAGCCGCGCTAAAAGTCTCGTTAAGTGCTTCCTGTTCCGATTTAACCTGTTTAAATATACACCTTCTGCTGCATAAACTCGCTGAAAGCCAGGGAATTAACAGCGAGTCATCTCTGTAAAACGAATTATTTTTTCCGAGCAGTATTTCATTTATCCCTTCTTTCTGAAGTGCTTCAGCGCGAGGAAAAAATCAGGCCTGATCGGCAGCTATTCTATCGCAGCCGTGACGGGCGTGCTGGGTGGCCTTGGCGCAGGTAACATCGGTGCAGCAGCAGGTGGAATGGCGCCTTACATCGCCAATAAAATTAAGCAAGCTACCAGCAAAGTTGTCGACGGACAGGAGCAGACTAACGTCCTGGCTAACACCATGGCGCACGCGGTTGCGGGTGCCGTACTGGCGCAGCTGGCGGGCAATAACGCAACAGCAGGTGCGGCAGGTGCCTTCAGCGGCGAGCTTGCCACCCGCTACATCGCAGAGAAGTACTGGGGTGCAGATACCCCGGAGAAGATAGCGGCGCTGGGGCAGGAAGACCGCGAGCAGCTGAGCCTGCTCGGCACGCTGGCGGCAGGACTGGCGGGCGGCATGTTGGGCAACAGCAGTGCTGCGGCGACGAGCGGCGCGGTTACCGGGAAAAATGCGGTTGAGAATAATGAGCTGTCAGGTTTAAGTGGATTTGGTAGTGGTTTCTGGAGTAATAATCAAGCACAAGGATCCCTGAAAAATAACACTAATCTTACAGATGAGACTGGTAAGGTCCTGAATCCGGCAACACCAGAAGAAATTAAGTATGCCTCTGATTAACTGGTTTCGGGAGATTTACCTGCCGGACAGAACCCGGCAACAGGCTTATTAACAGCGTGGGGAGCTGGAGCTACTGCTGTTGTTGCACCTGTTCTGTTACCATCTGGTGCAACGGCCGGAAGTATTATCGGTGCAGGTGCTATAGGTGGTTCTGCAAATATTTTGAATCAGCTACAGAGCGGCGACCCCTTCAGTGCCACTGATGCACTTATCGCTACAGGTATCAGCGGACTCACTCAGGGTAAGGGGTTCTGGTTCACTGAAGTAGCAGGTATTACAGGTGCTTATGCAGGGGCTAAGTTGCAAGGAAAAGAGGCACTTCCAATTGTAGCTGGCGCTGCTTTTGGTACGGGGGTTGGGGCTGCAGGAGGCAAAGCAGTAGAGGTTGGAAATAAATACCTACCTTTAATTTCAGAAAAAGCAGCTGGTTTGGCTGGAGCTGTGATTGGTTCCGGAGCTTCAGAGGTCGCTGGCTCTGAACTTCAAAAACAGTTGGAGAATAAATAATGAAAAATATAGCATTAGCCATAAAGTTAATATTTTATTTCTTTCTTATAACCACATTAACTTTATTTTTAGTTAGGTTAGGTGTGGCATCTGTTTTTATGATAAGGAATGGAAGCTTTTCCTTTGAATGGCGAGAAAATTTATTCGATTCCATACAAAGAGGTGCCGTTATTGGTTTGGTTTTAGGTATTGGTATTTTGTTTTTATCTAGTCTAAAAAGAAGGTAAGTTGAGAATAGTGCGCGAAGGGGTGACCAGGCGCGCGCAACAGTGAAACAGGCAGCTGAATGTCTGAAGAGAAAAGTTTGGGAAAAGCTGGGGGAAGGGATAACCTCTTCTATCGCCAACGGCATTATCAATGCACTTGCAGATACCGGGTCTGCGGTTGCTGCTACTTTTAGGCAGGTGTCACTGGGGAACCAGCTGGCGCTGGAAGCCACTGGCGGAATGCTTGCCTGAACTATGTTGCCGGGTAAGAAAATACCGCATGTAAGCACTGGTATTATTTCTGAAAGTGTAACTTTTAGTGCAAAGCAGTGAGATAAAAATTTCAAGCATGCCATTTATTTTGACATTGTTAAGGCGAAGAAAAATCCAGAAACAATTAAACATTACGAAATAGCCATTAAAAATCATATGGATGATATAGCTACTTTTGAAAAAGGTACTTATGGCTTTGTGAAATATTCGAAATTGTAATTTAATGCGACAACGAACAATGCTGTTATTATTGATAAATCCGGTGAGTTTATCACAGGATTTAAAGTGTAGTCGGGAACGCCGTAACACGATGATTTCATGAAAAACGGAGTGTTACGATGAGTTGTTTGCTAATGGATTTTTCTAAGGCGTTTGTCGATGGAAGATTGTCGGCGGATGTGTTTTCAGAAGCTTATATTGAGCTTTGGCGCTTAGAGCGTGATAATAAAAACATGCTTAACTATGAATTTAAAACAAGTGAAAATTTATCGAGTATATTTTGCTTGGCTGATTTGTATAATCCACATGATGATCGTGAAGATTATGAGTTTAGCGAAGATAAATTAAGAGATGAGGTGAGGAGATTGATTTATCTTAATGTGGAATGAGCTCCGATCTGAAGGGCTTGAAATTTGTATCAGTCATCTCGCTAAATGCCCGTTATCACGCTTGAAGTTCGGTGCAATACTGGTGATGTGCCTCGCGATTGGAAATTTTCGCCACCTTCTTCCTATTGATATTGAGAGTAATGCGCTATGTGCTCCAGAGGTTAAGAAAAGTCAGGGTATGAAATGGTGGTTATTGTATCTGTATGGAGAAAAGAAACCTCAGGTGGCGATTTAAAAGCATAATGGATGTTCCCTGTAAGCACTTACCTTGATCAACGCCACTTCTCATCAACGACTAATCTAAAAAAATGTCGCTATGCCATTAAGTAATATTACCGTGGTATGAGCAGGTAAGTCCAGTTTTGAAGGTGGATCTCAAATTCCACCTACAAAAGTTGAAATTATTAGACCGGATAAAAAAATCAGGATTAAATATGTCTATACAAGATGTAAAAACGATTGACTCTATTGGTATACCGAACGATAGCCAGGATACCGTAAGCCTGGCAATTTCAGACCGTCTTGTATGGGGTGAGCCAATTGAAGAGCATTTATACACACTACAGGAAAAAATAAATTCCTATGTGGCCTTTATCGAGAGTGGTGAATTATATGATGCTTTTCCTGAATCAAAAGGAAAGTCGGTAAAAATAATTGAGGTGTATTTTAAATATGATCTTCCAGAACAGGCTTTTTATTTCCTGAAGCAGGTTTCTGATATGCTTAAGAGTATAAATATAGGCCTAAAATATAAGGTGTTACAATAATGCTTTCTCGCTCTGGGTAAGATTTTTCAATAGGTTAATTAGTGAAATTGATTAAAAAACAGGTTGTAAATGGTAATTTTTCGCATCACAAGAGATCCCGGCCCTTGCGTCGGGATTTTTTAATTGTAGTCACTAATGCTCTCCTCTTGTTATTATAATTACAGTTTTCTAGACAGTCATAACTTTTAATTATGCTGCGCGGATGATAACTGCTCCTTACACCCAGTTGCTTTTGATAATGAGTTCGTCTTTATTCAGTATACAATCCACCCCCATTTCCTGCAAGTGCTTGCCGCGTGCGATATTCATTTACAGCGTAGCTTTATAAACAAAATTAATTCTTAGGATTTTGCTTCATATTACGGCAGGAATTTTTTTAGTCTATGTGTTTAACAACTTTATTCAATTCTCCCAAACACAAAAGATAAAAGCCCAATACTTAAGTAGCAGGCTTTTATCTTTCACTAGCATCATGCTTAGTGCATTAACTGACTCACCAGACCGGTAAGATCGGCTTTTTTATCCACGACGCCCGCCGTTGACGCTTTATCCACCAGCTGCGGCAGATATTTCGCCAGCAGATTCAGTGCATCGCTGGTGTTGATGCCCATCCGCGCAGCCAGTTGCTCAATCGCCTCAGAGTTAATCATCTTCTGCACCAGGTCGCTGCTCAGCGCAACATTCTGCTCATCACCCAGCCAGGAGTTAACCACCTCACTGTACTCGCCGCTCTGCAGGTGACTCACGATGGTATGTAAACCGCCTTGCTGCTCAACCCACTCCAGCACACCTTTCACTTCCTGGCTGGTCTGATTATTCAGGCCGCACATGGCCAGTACTGTTTCCAGTAAACTCATTCTGTTATCCCCTTTGACGTAATCTATTAAGACTGTTTACACGCTCTGATTTTATGAATGACAAACAGCGCAATAATTGAACCCACGGTGGCAATGCCAATGCTGTAAATATTGAAGCCATCGACCTTGCCAAAACCCAGAGCGGTACTGACGACACCGCCAATCAGCGCACCGATAATACCCAGAATAATGGTCATGAAAATGTCCATATGTTCTTTACCTGGCATAATACATCTGGCGATAATGCCGGCAAGTAATCCGAATACAACCCATGACAATATACCCATCATTAACATCCTCTATTTTTATATTAATTACAGCAACGTTTAGCAGTGGTTTAACCCATGAATTAAAAGCAGGTGTATCGTACGCCGAGCAGTATTTGCCTGGCAATCCTGTTTTCTTTATTAAACTAAACGTATCAGAAACGATAGGGGAGTAAATATGAGCATTCTGGATAATATTAAAAATATAGGCGATGAGTTGTTACATGCTGTGGATAAAAATGTTGAAGATAAGTCTGTAACCGCCGCAGGGAGTAATCGTACATATACGGTTAAATCAGGCGACACGCTCAGCGCCATCGCCAGGCAGTTTTACAATGATGCGTCCCAGTATATGAAAATATTTGAGGCGAATAAAAACCTTCTCAGCAGCCCGGATAAAATTGCACCGGGTCAGGTACTGACCATTCCTGCGTAATAATTCGTCAGTAGTATGAGCCAGCTGGCGCAAATATTGCCCGGCTGGTTTTTCATTTAAAGCCATCTCGTTACAACACCATGACAGGGTTGCGCCAGACAGCCTGCGTTGATTCAGACTTAACGGTGGTCTCGGTAATAGCAGCCGCAGACGAGCTGCGATGAACAGTCAGACAGGAAAAGAAAACGGGGATCGCTGAAAAGCAAAAAGCCCGCTCAGGTTTCCCTGAGCGGGCTTTTCTAATCTGGCTCCTCTGACTGGACTCGAACCAGTGACATACGGATTAACAGTCCGCCGTTCTACCGACTGAACTACAGAGGAATCGTGTGAACGAGGCGAATATTAACGGCGTCGCCCGAAGGTGTCAACAGCAAAAAACACATTATCATTCAACTGGCTAGCTTTAACGCAAAGCGATCGTGATTTAAGCAATTTGCGCAGTGTCAGCGGCGATTCTGGCCAGGGGATCCTGCTGGTAAAACTGGCGCAGATGCTGATACATGGCGGGAAAGCGTTCAGCCAGCAGAACCGGAGCCGTAAAGAAATATTCAGAGAGCACGGCGAAGCACTCAGCCGGATCGCTGGCGGCGTAGGGATCGATCGTAGCGGCCTGCTCACCCACCAGTTCAACTTCACTCTCAATCTCCGCCATCGCGGCACGCAAATCCTTCTCCCAGAGTGCGACGTCACGCAGCGACATGACCGGAATACCGCTGGTGTAACCGCTGCCGCGGGCATCCAGCTTGTGCGCAACTTCGTGGATCACCAGATTAAAGCCGGAGAGATCGAACGAGTCCTGAATATCGAGCCAGTTGAGTACGACCGGCCCCTGCGTCCAGCTCTGTCCGGCGTGAACCGCAGGCGCGCTGTGAACCAGCCCATCGTCATCCTGCCACTGATCGTCGACCTCGAACGGCTCGGGATAGATCAACACATCGTGGAAACCGTCCAGCCACTCCAGGCCCAGTTTCAGCACGGGCAGGCAGAACAGCAGGGCGATCCGCACACTGCGCAATTCATCCAGCTGAACACCGTCGAGCGGCACCAGCTTTTTCTGCTGCAGAAAGCGCTGCGCCAGCTCAGCCAGCGCCTGCTGTTCAGCCTCATCCAGCTGGCTGAATATCGGCTGCGCCAGCCCATGCTGCCATGGCAGCGCGGCCAGGGTGGCGTCGTTATGCGTTTTCCAGGGCCATTTAAACATCGCAACTCCCGCACAGAACCGGACTATTTCGCTATCCTGACGCGCCAGACATAAAAATGCCAGCATCGAAACACCATGCTGGCACTGTTCATCTGGCGACAGGGCTAAGGGCCGTCTATTCAACCCGTTAGCACGGTCGTTGTCTGTGATTCAGCCCGCAAAGCGTGGGGCCGGAGCGTCAGTTGCGCTCAATACGATGAAACTCAATCACCCACACCCAGGGATTCACTTCCCAGCTGGTCGCACCATACTGTTTTTCCCAGGCTTTGCGGTACGCCTCTTTAGGCGATTCAGAATTGACGTTCATGGTGAAGAAGTTGTTGAGGAAGTGCGAATCGGTCTGCACACCTTCCGCCATAATGTCATCTTCACTGATGTCCTGAATTTTCTCAGCTCGCACGCCGGTAATCTCCAGATTGATGCGGCTGGCCCAGCGCGGCATATGAATGGCAGTCTGCCAGCCAAACTGTTCCGCTTCCGGCGTGCTCAGTGCATGCTGGCCCAGCTCGTTGCTGTCTGCACGATACTGGCAATATTCTGGCTGGCGGAAGGGCGTCGGGTCGCGTTCATAATCGGCCAGATACTGCTCGGGTACCATCGGGCCACGCCAGGTTTCACGCACCCAGAGCACGTCACCCGGTTTACCGTACGGACACTGATAGCTGATGTCCGTCATCGACATCATTTTATAACCATGCAGATGATTAGCACTCACATCGAAAGCGTGTACGCCCTCGTGATGATCCTGTCCCGGACCGAAAGCCTGAGTTTTCATAATGCGCCGGGTTTGCGTTTGCTGGCCAACCAACAGGGCACGAACACGCTGTTCGGAAAAAAGAATCGGCCGTTCTTTCATGGATTACCTCTTTTTATTAGTAGAACCCGGTTACTGCTGTAAAAGTCCATTTGCTTCACATCTGAGAGTTATCATAAAAGCTTTAAATCATTTTGCTTAATAATTTGTCGGCTGACTGTCACTGTATAATTGTCACTTTAGTAGTTAAAAACCAGCAAAATGCAAAAAGCGCACCAAAGCTTATCACGCAACTGGCAAAAAGCGACGAATAGCCCGGATACAGTACGTTATAACCGTAAAAATAGGAACCTTTTCAGACTTTTTCACCTGTCATAACGTGCAGTTTTACACTTAATCGCGTGACAAAAAAACGCTGAGCATGAGGCAGGAAGTTGGTTAAGATCGAACCAAACATTACGCCTGTTAAACTAATTTTCTTAGCAGCAATTCACTGAGGAAAGACTGAAAACAGCCGAAATTGCGGTTATTGTGTAACAGAGATGCTATACAGATGATCCAGATCTCATTTTTCTGCCCGGAATTGCTGGCAGCGCTGCTCTTTTCAACTGCACTGTAAAAAAAGTGTCATTAGCCAGTCGCTATGATGGCTTGCCGTTTGCGCACTGATCGCGACAGAAAAACTGCTGTCGATCACTACAGGGAGATAGATTATGTCACTCACACTCTGGCAATCTCGCTATGAAAGCTGGTTTCAGGCGAACTGGATCCACGACGACGGCGCGCACGATATCGCCCATCTGCGGCGTGTCTGGATGAGCGCACAGCGAATCATGAACGGCACGCCCGCTGATCCGCTGGTGGTGCTGACCGCCTGCTATTTTCACGATGTGGTGAACCTGCCGAAGAATCATCCGGAACGTCATCTCGCCTCTACCTATGCCGCGACGGAAACCCAGCGCATTCTGCAGCAGGACTTTCTCGATTTCCCGGCTGAAAAGATTGATGCCGTGATGCATGCCGTTAAAACCCACAGTTTCAGCGCCGGCATACCGCCTCAGACGCTGGAAGCTAAAATTGTACAGGATGCTGATCGGCTGGAGTCGCTGGGCGCGATCGGGCTGGCGCGGGTCTTCTATACCGCCGGTGCGCTGAATCGGCCATTATTCGACAGCCAGGACCCGCTGGGTAAAGATCGCGAACTGAATGATGTTAAGTGGACGCTGGATCATTTCCAGAAGAAGTTGTTGCGTCTGCCGGAAACCATGCACACCGAAACCGGCCGCATGCTGGCTGAACATAACGCCGATTTCCTGGTGCGCTATATGGCGAAGCTTTATGCCGAACTACAGGGCAATCTGGTGGGTATGGATGAGGGTGTGCTGCGGGACTTCACACCTTTACAAACCGAATATTAAATTTTTGTGACAGTATGTTAATCGAAACGGTCATCCGGTAGCTTGTAGCAATAACAAAAAGGAGCTGCCCGATGACTGAAACTGTTAATTTAACAATTAAAATTGATCCTGAGCTGAAAGAAACGATTAAACAGCTGGCGCTGGAAAATCAGATTTCGATGAGCCAGGAGATTGTGCAACGTTTGCAGGCCAGTCTGGAAACGCATCCACATCCGGCGATTGATAACCAGGATATCACTGAAGAGGGGACTGAGGGATCCAGTGCCGCTGACGTGAAGACCGATGCACTAAGTGCAACAGAGCTGAAGCAGATTCGGCTGCTGCTGAAGAAGCAGAGCAAGAAGAAGAAATAAAACAGAAACCCGTCGCCAGACGGGTTTTTTCATTTCAGGGTTTGCTGAAACCGGCTAAATCTGGCCGCAACTCAATACCTCAGCGCGCAGGGAACAGGGTCAGAGAAGGAAAGCGTCCCGCGCCAGGGACAAAAACGCCGGGAGCGTTTTTGAACAACGCAAAGCGTTGGCCCGGCTACGGGCGCACCTCAGGGATGAGGTGCGTAATTACGCGGGCCGAGCGGTCATGGATGACAGTTTTTGCGTCTTTCCGATCTGACCCTGTTCCCTGAGCAGGCTCGATCTCACCGCTAATCTGGCCAGGTTTTACAGGAACCTGAAACCCGTCGCCAGACGGGTTTTTTCATTTCACGGTGCTTACGACTTCAGCTGACGGATATGTGGCAGTAACAGCTGAGCCACCGCTGCAAACACAGGCACTACCACCGAGTTACCAAACTGCTTATAAGCCTGGGTATCCGAAACCGGAATGCGGAACGGCTCGCGTCCTGGCACATCAAAGCCCATCAAACGGGCGCACTCTCGCGGGGAAAGGCGGCGTGGCCGACGCGCCATGTTATCGGCATCCTGAAACTCCGCTTCGCCCAGCGCACTGTCCCAGCCGCGATCGATCAGGATCTCTGAGCCATCTTTGTAGTAACGTGCTGACAGCGTACGCACGCAGCAGTCAGGATTACGCGGATCGTTGAGGCCAAAGCCAAAGCCATTGCCTTTGGCTTTATGTTTTTTCGCATACTGATAGAGGTAGCGCCACAGCACCGGTGACAGGATATATTTGTCGTCCGGCGCACTCTCCAGCAGGCTCTGCAGGCTGGGTACCTGCGCCGGGTAGAAACGGCGGATATCGCGCAGCGTAAAATCCTGCTTTTTCAGGTCACGGCGAATACCCACCAGCACAATGCGTTCGCGATGCTGCGGCAGGAAGTGACGCGCATCGATCACTTTGGCATCCGGGCTGCTGGCACCCGCATCCGCAACGTCATAGCCCAGCTCATCCAGCGTCTCCATGATAATGGCGAAGGTGCGGCCCTTGTCGTGACTCTTGAGGTTTTTCACATTCTCCAGCACAAAGAACGGCGGCTTCTTGGCAGCCAGGATACGGGCCACATCGAAAAACAGCGTGCCCTGTACCTGACACTCAAAGCCATGTGCACGACCCAGCGCATTTTTCTTGCTGACGCCCGCCAGCGAAAAGGGCTGGCAGGGAAAACCGGCCAGCAGCACCTGATGATCGGGGATTGCCGCATCAATCGCGCGGTATATCGCTTCATCGTCAGTCAGACCTTCCGGCTGGGTGACCTGACGGATATCGGTATTGAAGTGATGCTCCAGCGGATCGCTGTAGTGGTTGGCTTTGTAAGTGCGGACCGCCTCTTTATTCCATTCACTGGTAAACACGCACTTGCCGCCGATCGCCTCGAACCCCTTACGAATGCCGCCAATACCGGCAAAGAGATCGATAAAACGAAATTCAGGATTATCATAATGGGCGGGGCGGGCCGGCAGCAGCCCCTGTAACAGCGACAGTTCCGCCTCACACAGCGGTGGCAGGGCGGTTTTACCCTGACGAATCCGGTTCAGGAGTGCCGGCGTCCAGCAGGAAAATCCTGCCTGCTGCAGGCGGGACGTGAGATCACGAACCGAATAGATTGCCAGCACCTGCTGAAAGAGTTCAGACGCATCAGCAGATGAAAGTGCAGCAGAGAGTGGTTCAGCGAGGGCGGCGGGATGCATGCGTTTTTCCTTAACAGTAAGGCGCCTATGCTATCACTCCAGACGCTTTGAGGAAATTGCCTGGATGTGCCCTGTGCCAGCCCCCCGGAATGTTCTGTTTTTGCGGCGCACTGTGTGAAGTCGTCGGGCGGCGGCTTTCGCTTTTCGTGACGCAGACTAAAGTTGAAGTACCAGCAAAAAAGGAGAGGTTATGGCTGATGTTCACTCCAGCGAAATACGCAGCAAAAATATGCGTGCCATTCGCGCTCAGGATACGGCCATTGAGCAACGTATTGCGCTGCTGCTGAAAGATCGGGGATTCAGCTTTCGCGTGCAGGATAAAAACCTGCCGGGTCGGCCCGATTTCGTTCTGACAGAACATCAGGCAATTATTTTTGTTCATGGCTGCTTCTGGCATCGTCATCACTGCTATCTGTTTAAACTGCCGGCGACGCGCACAGAATTCTGGACCGGCAAAATTAACAGCAACGTTGAACGTGACCGGCGTTATGTGCGCCAGCTGCAGGAGAGCGGCTGGAAAGTGCTGATCATCTGGGAGTGTGCACTACGTGGCAAACTGCGCCTGACGGATCAGGACCTGCTGGAGCGGCTGGAGGAGTGGCTGCTGGCGATGCCGGAGAGTGCCGAAGTCGACCATCAGGGCATTCATCATTACAACGCCGATTGCTAATCACAGACATAATTGGTTAGATCTGCGCTTTCTCCGTGGCCAGGAGCCTGAAATGAGCAGCATAAAACTGACGGTAAAACGCCTTTACCAGATTCGTGACGAGCGGATGGTGAATACCAAAGCGACCGCGCGGGTTTACTGCGGTGACAGGCTTGTCGCCACGGAGGAGATCACCGGCATGACCGAAAGCCCGGTCAGCAAATATCTGCATGCTGAAGGAGCAGCAGGCGAGACGGTGCGGGTAGAGTGGGATTGTGAGGGCATCGCCGAGATGACCGTTACGGAAATTGAGCGCTGCCCATGTTGTCAACATAACGAACCAGACTAAGGATAAGATTTTGGCGGGAACCAGTTTACTGACTTTACTTGATGATATTGCAACACTTCTGGACGATATTTCCGTCATGGGGAAAGTGGCGGCGAAAAAAACCGCTGGCGTACTGGGCGACGATCTGTCGCTGAATGCTCAGCAGGTCAGCGGCGTGAAAGCCAATCGTGAGCTGCCGGTAGTATGGGGCGTTGCCAAAGGATCGTTTCTTAACAAACTGATCCTGGTGCCACTGGCGCTGATTATCTCCGCGTTTGCGCCCTGGCTGATTACGCCGCTGCTGATGATTGGCGGTGCCTATCTCTGCTACGAAGGCGTGGAGAAGGTGATGCACAGTCTGCAGCATGACAAGCAGAGCAAATCACCGGAAGCGCGTCAGCAGCGACTCGATTCGCTGGCGAATCAGAATGCGGCAGAGTTTGAGAAGAAGAAGATCAAAGGCGCGGTGCGCACCGATTTTATTCTGTCAGCCGAAATTGTCGCGATTACCTTAGGCATCGTGTCGGAATCGCCGCTGCTCAACCAGGTGATTATCCTGGCGGGCATCGCAATTCTGGTTACGGTAGGCGTTTACGGCATCGTGGCGGCCATCGTCAAAATTGATGACTTCGGATTCTGGCTGCGTGAGAAACCGTCTCGCCTTGCGCAGGGGTTGGGTAGCGTGCTGCTGGCTGCCGCACCCTGGCTGATGAAGATCCTCTCGGTGGTCGGCACCATCGCCATGTTCCTGGTCGGCGGCGGGATTGTGGTGCACGGCATCGCACCGCTGCATCATCTGATCGAGGAAGTCAGCAGTGGCTTCAGCGGCTGGATCGCCATGCTGCTCAGCAACGGCGCCAACCTGGTGCTCGGCTTTATCATTGGGTCGATCGTGCTGTTAGTGGTCAACCTTATTGCCAGAGTGCGCGGAAAATCGGTATAAAGCGCACTGTGATTTACGGTCAGGAGAATGACGATGAACGACGACATGTTTGAATTTGATATCGACGCACAACTGGAGCAGGCTGAAGCGAAAGCAGAGAAAAAAGCCAGCGAAGTGCCGGATGATCTCGGCGACGAAGCCGATTGCGAAGGCTGTAAAATCTGACGTCAGCGTTAATACTTCATCAAAGCGGATAAGTTTTTTTATCCGCTTTTTTTATTTTCCGCATATCCAGCTGATTAATTCCGAATTTGCCCTTTTTTTGCGTGCCTTAACAGGCAAGGGTCGGCTTTGCCTGCTATAAAGAAAATAATCACTCAGGTTAATAACACTCAGGTTAATAAAAGGAGCGCATCATGGTTTTCGCAATCAGTGAAGAAGTACAGCATAAGGAAGAGGGGCAGACGATGGTGGTGACCGGCTACGCGAGTGGCATGGTGGAGTGCCGCTGGTATGATGGCTATGCCGTGCGCAGCGAAGCCTTTCGCAGCGATGAACTCTGCGCTTTGAATCCCGCGCAGCAACTGGCGAGCTGACAGCATCAGGCCTGTGGGTTCTGCGACCCGCCAGGCCCGGTTTTTGCTTTTCTGTGGCCCGGCACACTCCCTGTGCCGCCCTGTTTTCAGACGTTACCGTCGTTATCCTCTTCAACCGCCTGATAGATCCGCTGCAGCACATCCGGGAAGGCTGACTGGACGCGACTCCAGCTCGGTATAAACGGCTTATCGTTAGGACGCTCAATAAACGCCTGACCCGCTTCCAGAATCGACTGGGTAAACATCTCTACCGCTGCCTCTTCCACATGCTGATCAAACTTCAGCCCGTTCATCGCCGCCTCGTGGTTATAGGTCTCCATCATATCCAGCGCATTACGATAATAGGTTGCTTTCAGCACCCGGAACGAGTCGCTGGTCAGCGGCACACCCATGGTGGCGAGCTTACGCAGCAGTGACTGGACGATATCGCTGCTCATGCGCTTCAGGCCGCCGGTGCCATCATCTTCAGCCAGCGGCTGATGCTTGTGATCGTAGTTATCGGCGATCTCAACCTGGCACGACTGGCGGGTGGTGTAGTTACGGTAAATCTCTGACAGCACGCCAATCTCCAGCCCCCAGTCGCCGGGGATTTTAATCCCGTTCAGCACATGCGTCCGCATGGCGAACTCCCCGGAGAGCGGATAGCGGAAGCTCGACAGATATTCCAGGTATTCTGAATGGCCATAAACTTTCTGCAGCGATCGCAGCAGCGGACCCACCAGCAGACGTCCCACGCGGCCATTAAGCTTGCCATCCGCGACGCGCGCATAAAACCCCTTACAGAACTCATACTGAAACGCCGGGTTCGCCACCGGGTAGAGCAGGCGTGCCAGCATTCCGCGCTCATAGGTGACGATATCGCAGTCATGCAGTGCCACACAGCTGGTACGGTCTGACGCCAGCGTATAGCCGGTGCAGAACCAGACGTTGCGACCTTTGCCGGGATTAGTGGGTGATAAACCCTCTTTATCCAGCTCGGCATCAATCGCCTTCAGACGTGGGCCATCGTTCCACAGAATGCGATGCCGTTGAGGCAGACGGGAGAAAAACTCGCGGGCAAACAGGAACTGGTCACGGTCGGCGCGATCCAGCCCAATCACAATTTCATCCAGATAGGGCACTTTAGCCAGCTCATCGACGATTTTCGTCAGCGCCGGGCCTTCAAGTTCGGAAAACAGCGATGGCAGGATCAGCCCCATTTTGCGTTTGCGGGCAAAGCGTACCATCTCTTTTTCCAGCGACTCCACGCTACGGTGGGTGAGGTTGTGAAAGTTGGTGATTACGCCATTCTGATAAAAGTCACTCATCGCATCATCCTTTTAATGCCCGTGGGCAGCTCATTGAGGTTGAGTCAAAAAATAGTCCAGTCCTTCACGCCAGCCCTCAGGGCCATGGTGAGCCGTGTGATAGATCTGCTGCTGATCGGATCGGCTGAGTGTCACCGGTGTTTTACTGTAGCCCTTAATCACGACCGCATAATCAACCGCATCCAGCATCGGCGCATCGTTAGGGCCGTCACCCAGTCCAATAGTGACGCGTGCCTCACCGGGTGAATGCGCCAGCAGCCAGCGCAGGGCTTCGCCTTTGCCGCTGCCCGCAGGCATTACATGCCAGAAACGCCCGCCCTGGGTCAGCGCCAGGCCCTCTGCATGCAACGCATCATGGAACTGGTCAAACGCCTCGTCACTGTCGCGCCAGACAATCACTTCTGACGCATCGCGCTGACGCGACAGTTCTGCATCCGCCTCACTCAGGCCGGTCATTGCGGCCACTTCCGGATCAGAGAAGTCACGAAAGCCGGTAAAACGGTACGCTGTTTTCAAGGCAGCCAGCCGCTGGCAGATAGCGTCATAGGTCAGGGTGTTATCGGGCAGGCGGATACGCTGCTGATCGTGTGTTTGCACCACGGCTCCGTTTTCAGCAATAAACGGTGAACCGCTGATGCCAAGCCTTTTTTGCAGCGGAATAATCTCGGCTGCCGTTTTACTGGAACAGATCACCAGCGGAACAGCGTACTGCCTGAGCGTGGTGAGCCATTCGGTGGCCGCATCCCAGCGATAGGTATGATGGTCGAGTAACGAACCATCCAGATCGGTAATTATCATTAACGGCTGGTGGAGATCGGGCATTTACAGGCTCCTTTCATCACATTCGCGGCTAAAGCGGCGATTTTTCAATATTATAGTTGAATATGGCTCACACTTTTTTTCCTGCCACGCTGGCTGGAAATCCAGGATAATTCTTAAAACGAAACCGCAGTAAAAGTGGGTATGCAAGAAGTGTGCAGGGCTAAGTGACTGGCGGGCGCGGTGTTTTTGGTAACAGCCGCTCCATAATTACCCGATCGGTTGCAGAAACGTGCATATCTGATGCTTGTTTCGGAGTCGGGAAAGGGTAATCTGCAGAGGTGTTAAGAATTCCCTGGTGTAACGAATTGAATTTTTACCCGGCCTTCCCGCCGGGTTTTTTTTGAAATCGATTTCAGCGGTTCGCTTCATAGGCGCGATAATCACAAATATCAATTTCAAATGCCTCCGCCAGTTCGCTATAGGAGTGGAAAACCCGGCCTTCTACTTCCAGCCGTGGCGTCTGATACTGCTCCATATACTCCCGTACCTCTCCCGACGTTCTGGCCTGAATCGCCGCCAGTAAACCTTCGACATCAATCTGCAGATCGGATGGCTGAGCATCGCCGTGCTGTTTTTCGTCTGTCATTTTCTGACTCCTGAGAGCAAACAGAGTAATCAGTATAGAACGCAGGTCAGAAAGGCGGGAGCGAAGAGATCGCAGGCAAAAAAAAGCCCGCGCT
Organism: Pantoea sp. OVA07A; assembly: GCF_019969975.1. Taxonomy (NCBI): domain Bacteria; kingdom Pseudomonadati; phylum Pseudomonadota; class Gammaproteobacteria; order Enterobacterales; family Erwiniaceae; genus Pantoea; species Pantoea sp. OVA07A. Next base: position 281,875 of record NZ_JAHXYM010000001.1, read on the forward strand.
GCGCGGGCAAAATCCTTGTTACTTTCAGGTTGGCTGCACCTATGGGGTGGTGCAGTGAGAAGAGTTTAAAGGTCTGGCGCGTAAGAAGTCTTGCGGTGAAATGTTAAGGAATTGCAAAAGTTTCTCCTTACTCAGATTTACCTGACTTTTCGACTAAACAGAGCAGAATCAGCTATAGTTAGCGATAAAGCTGATTTTTATCAATACCTAAAGGAATGGTTATGGACATCTTACGAATTATTATCGCTATTCTGCTGCCACCACTGGGCGTGTTTATGCAGGTCGGTTTTGGCGGCGCCTTCTGGCTGAATATCCTGCTGACACTCTGTGGTTATATCCCCGGTATCATCCACGCCGTCTGGGTCATTGCCCGCCGCTAACGCGCTGCATCACCACGGTTCTTCGTTTAGACTGTACTCAGTCAATAATCTGGAGAACCGAATTAAGGTAAATGACCGCGTCAGCGTCAAAACCGATGGCGGCCCGCGTCGTGTTGGCACCATTCTGGCTATGGAGCCGTTTAATGAAGGCACCATGTTCCTGGTGGCGCTGGAAGATTATCCGCTGGGCATCTGGTTTTTTAACGAGACCCACCAGCAGGATGGCATTTTCGTCGAGCCTTACCAGGAAGCCTGAGCCTGACGCGCAATAAAAAAGCCGCCTTTCCGTTTACCGGAAAGGCGGCTTTTTGCTGTCGGAGATTACGCGGCTGACATCAGCCGCTGACGGTTAACCGCTATGACCTCAGAAGGTTTCCCAGTTATCGCTGCCGCCTGCCAGCGCCGGACGGGGTGCCAGAGCCGGTGTTTTTACCGGTGAAGAGACGCGTCCAGCCACTACAGCGGTTGCAGGGGCATCCTGCAGACGGAATGCCGCGACCGCCTGCGTCAGTTTACCCGCCTGATCTTCCAGCGAGGCCGCTGCGGCGGAGGCTTCTTCCACCAGCGAGGCGTTCTGCTGGGTGACGTTATCCATTTCGGTGACCGCCTGGCTCACCTGCTGAATACCACGGCTCTGCTCATCTGACGCCGCCGCGATCTCCGACATAATATCGGTAACGCGTCGTACGGCTTCGACAATCTCACCCATGGTGCTACCGGCTGCGCCAACCTGATGCGAACCGTCATTGATCAGCGTGACGGACTCAGCAATCAGCGATTCAATCTCTTTCGCCGCCTGCGCACTGCGCTGGGCCAGATTACGCACTTCGCTGGCCACCACCGCAAAGCCACGACCCTGCTCACCGGCACGCGCCGCTTCTACTGCCGCATTCAGCGCCAGGATGTTGGTCTGAAACGCAATACTGTTAATGACGTTGGTGATCTCAGCGATTTTTTTCGAGCTGCCGGAAATATTGGTCATGGTTTTCACGACGCCGCTCACCAGCTCGCCACCGCTGCGCGCTTTGCCCGAGGCATCCGCGGCCAGCTGGCTGGCGTGATGCGCATTCTCGGCGTTCTGCTTCACCGTAGCGGTAAGCTGTTCCATGCTGGCTGCGGTCTGCTCCAGTGCTGCAGCCTGCTGCTCGGTGCGTGAAGAGAGATCGGTGTTGCCGGCTGAAATTTCGCTGGAGCCCTGATAAATCGCGACGGCGCCTTCACGCACCGTACCAACGGTGGTTACCAGCGCCTGCTGCATCAGTTGCAGGTTATGGATGAGCGTACCAATCTCGCTGCGGCCATGGGGCAGGGGAGCGGAGGTCAGATCACCCTGCGCAATGCGTTCGATACGCAGCACCGACTGACGCAGCGGACTAATCACCACGCGGCGCAGGAAGACAAAGGTCAACAGCACCAGCACCAGGGCGGCACTGAATGCCACGGCCATGGAGATAAAGCCGATGCGCGACTGTTGATCGGCCTGGGCGGTAATGGCATTGGCGCGATCAGTTCGGATCTTGATCGCCTTCAGTAACACCGCGTTATAGTCGTCATCCAGCTTGCGGGTTACATCGGTCTCCTGAGCGATGATGCCCTCAAAGCTGCCCTGTTTACCGGATTCAATCATCGGTATCAGGCCTTTGGTAATGTAATCGTTGAAGCGAGCCTGCAGCGTGGCATCCAGTTCCATATCCGCGGGCGTCTTAACTTCACGTGCCTGATAAATCGCGAAGCCATCTTTTGCCTGCTGGATCCGTTTTTCGGCGGCGGCAATATTGGCGCGAAACTCGTCCATTTCACCAATACGCGCGGCGGCACCGGCCTGAATAATGGTCAGGCGCGCAGTACGCAGGTGGTTTGAACTGTTAGAGAGGCCCATACGAACCTGAATTTCGTCCGTGGCATCATCGAGGGAGTGATTGCCGGAAATCAGAAAGTAACTGGCGACACCAATACAGAGTGCGAACAGCAGCAAAATGCCGCCGAAGATCAGGCTAAACAGCGGCACCAGGCGGAGATTCTGCCAGATGCCTGCGCTTTTTTGTCCATTATTATCTCGTGCAGTGTTCATATCCTTGCTCTCTTGAGGCTGTTGTTATAAGGCATAACATCGGCAAAAGAGCGTAAAGGCTTAGCGGTAAGAGTGAGATCTGGATCGCAATTCCGGGCAAAAAAAAACCGGCCAGAGAGGCCGGTTCTTCAGATGTTATGATCAGCGGATATTAACGTAAATACCTGAAGTCACATTATCCGTTAAACGCACCACATGATAAATAACCTGCTTATTATGGGTTTTGATTTTGCGTTTAATATTACCTTTGTGTGACGATACCGTTTTGGCCTTAATTTGCATTTTATCTGAGATCTGGATGGTATCATGACCTGACATCCACATCTTCAGCATGTTTGACTCAGTCTGGCTCAGCGTTAATGGATGTACATCCATGCCCGAAGAGATACGCGCAGACTGGTTAAGCTTCTTCTGCAAATAGGTGCTGAGTAAGGAATCCAGGGTCGATGTCTTCATCGATTTTGATGTAATAATCAGGTTCTTACGAACGTAGAGATATTCCTCAAAATGGATATTGCTAATCGCCATGAATATAAAGAACAGCGTATCAGGATGCTGCGTAATAATGCTGCGGATACGTTCACTGGAATCGGATTCATGAATGAAGCAATCTTCATTAATAAAGACGACACCAGGGTTTAATTGCTCACATTTTTGCTGTAGTTGCTCAATATCGGAGACAGAAGAGATATTCTTCTTCTTAACTCCTTTTAAAGACATGTAGTCTGATAATCCCAGGCGTGTGTAGTTGCAGGAATCCATAATAATAGTTGGCATAATAGCGACCCTCACCAATTTGTTATCCGTTTAAATCAACGATGAATACGCGTTGCGGTACGAGAGAGATTTCTTAGGTACTTTTTTATTCTGCTCGTGCAGTTTGGCAACAGGCAAACGCCCGTAAAAGTCTTCATCCCTGACCCGTTCTGCAAAAAATTTGTGCTGCCATGACGTCACACATTCTCCGGCCATGGCGGGGAATGCCAGTGAAATGTCGGAGGTTAAGTAAGACTCATTTTTTTGGGAGCCAGGTCACTATCCTTGAAAACGCGGAGTTTTCTGATAGGACAATTCTCAAAAACATTTGTTTTACGAAAGTGTGATGTCTCAGCGTGCGTTGACAATGCCGGAAAAAACATTTTTTAACAAGAAAAATCACCTAAAGATTTTTTTCTTGTAAATTCAGTGTCTTGTCGATTTTGCCTGCACATTCACAGTCTGACCGCTCCTGTGAACCACCCCACTAAAATACGCGAAGCCCGGTTTAATAAGAATTATTTTCAGACTCTCCGCACGTTTATCAGAATTTCCTTAGTTGCATTCTGGAAAACATGGTTCGGAAAATGCACGGATGGTTTTGCGATACTTAAGTATCGTTATGCAAAGATAGTTAGAAACTTAATGTTCAGGGACGGGATAGTTCTGTCAGGAACACGGCGAGTAAATCAAATACTTCACCGAACAAATGCTCACAGAACGGGGCTAGCAGAGGCATCAGCAAGCTGATGGTTAAAATTCCGACTGATAAGGTAATCGGGAAGCCAATTGCGAAGATTGATAACTGTGGTGAAACACGGTTTAACAAACCCAGTACCAGATTTACCATGAGTAACAATACGATTAAGGGCAGCGCTAACATCATGCCATTAAGGAAAATTAATCCGCCAGATTTCACCAGCGCCATAAATGCATTGGCATTTAGCGGCTGACCGCCAATCGGCAGCGTATGAAAACTGTCCGCCAGCAGCGAGATCAGCCACAGGTGTCCGTTAAAGGTCAGGAACAGCAACATCGCCAGCATGTCGAGAAAACGGGCCAGAACCGGCATGTTAAGACGGCTGCCAGGATCGAAAAAGGTGGCGAACGAGATGCCCATCTGCAGACCAATCACTTCCCCGGCAAGGCGCACGGCAGCAAAAGCGAACTGCATGGTGAAGCCGAGTGCAATACCAATCAGCATCTGCTGAATCAGTAGCAGGAAGCCTTCAGGGGAAAACAGGGTGACATTGACCGCAGGTAACAGCGGCATCAGCAGCCAGGTGATCATTACCGCCAGACCGATTTTGACACGTTTGCTGACGGATCGTTCATTGAGGATCGGTGCGGTGGCGAATAGCGCCATGATGCGCACCAGAGGCCAGAAGAACTGGCTGACCCACTGAACCAGCTGGCTGCTGTCGAGAGTAATCATCAGCCGATGATGTAAGGCAGGTTGGTAAAGACGGTGCGGATATAGTCCAGCAGCAGATTCAGCATCCACGGGCCGGCAATGATACCGGTGGTGGCAACCGCCAGAATCTTAGGAATAAAGGATAAGGTCTGTTCGTTGACTTGGGTCGCGGCCTGGATCAGGCTGATCAGCAAACCGCTGACCAGTGCGGCCAGCAGCAGCGGGGCGGCCAGCATCAGGGCGACGCGCATCGCTTCCTGTCCCATTACCATTACTGATTCGGGTGTCATATGTTGCTCCGGTAAGAAAAGGGGGATCAGGAGTAGAAGCTTTGCGCCAGTGAACCGACCAGCAGTTGCCAGCCATCGACCAGAACAAACAGCATCAGTTTAAACGGCAGCGCGATGGACGCTGGCGGGACCATCATCATCCCCAGCGCCATCAGCACGCTGGCAACCACCAGGTCGATGATCAGGAACGGGATAAAGACGGTAAAGCCAATCTGGAAAGCTGTCTTCAGCTCGCTGGTAACATAGGCGGGCAGCAGAATACGCATTGGCACCGCTTCAGGACCGGCAATCGGGGCGGTATTCGCCAGACGGGCAAACAGGGCTAAATCCGCTTCACGGGTCTGACGCAGCATAAACTCGCGCAGCGGCTGGGCACCTTTATCAATCGCCACTTCCATGCTGATCTTGTCCTGGCTGAACGGCAAATAAGCATCCTGATAAATCTTGTCGAAGGTCGGCGCCATAATAAAGAAGGTCAGAAACAGCGACAGTCCGAGCAGCACCTGGTTAGGCGGCGCAGAGGGCGTGCCCAGGGCGTTACGCAGTAAACCAAACACAATGATGATACGGGTGAAGCTGGTCATCATCAGCAGCACGGCCGGAATAAAGGTCAGCGCAGTGATAAAGACCAGCGTCTGTACCGGCAGTGACCAGCTCTGACCGCCATTCGGCAGCGAGTGACTCACCAGACCCGGCAGCTGGGCATGGGCAACCGGTGCCAGTAACAACAGTGGCAATAAAGGAAGCAGTCGACGCATCATTGTGGTTTTCCGGGACGTTTAACCAGGTTCTGTAACAGCTGACGAAAATCCTGTGGCGCACTGTTAACCGGCGTCACAGAGACCGGTTCACCCGGCGGCAAAGTATGCAGATGGGTAATCTGCTGTGCGGTGACGCCCAGCACCAGACGCGCATCAGCGGTATCGACAATCACCACCCGCTCGCGCTGGCCCACTGAAACGCTGGCTGTGAGTTTAAGCTCCTGGCCGCTGACCTTTTTCGGCGCGAAGCCGACACGGCGTGCCAGCCAGGCGCAGGCCAGAATCAATAAGATAATCACGGCTAACACGCTGCTGACCTGGGCCAGCATGGAGCCGGTCGAGATCGCCTGAGTGTGCGGTGCAGCCGGTTGCAGCGTTTGATTCTGGCTATTCATAATGTAACTCTTTAGCGACTCAGACGACGCATACGTTCAGATGGGGTGATGATGTCAGTGATGCGCACGCCATATTTGTCGTTCACCACCACCACTTCACCCTGAGCAATCAGATAACCGTTGATCAGGATATCCAGCGGCTCACCCGCCAGGCCATCCAGTGCCACCACTGAACCCTGCGCCAGACGCAGCAGCTCTTTGATGGTCATTTTGGTGCGACCCAGTTCCACGGTGAGTTTCACCGGGATATCCATAATCAGATCGATATCCTGCAGCGATCCAGCGACGTTGCCGCTGTCGAATGATTTAAAGACTTCGTCGGTCTGCGGCGCACTGCCGCTGCCGACCTGCTCATTCATCGCTTCAGCCCACAGATCGTCCGCAGAGATATCGTCAGACGGTTTATTACTGTCAGTCATGGGGCTGTTCCTCGTTCAGCGAATTCAAAATCGGGTTAATCAGGTGTTCGACACGGAGCGCGTACTGACCATTCATCGTGCCATATTGGCTGGTTAAGACCGGGACGCTATCGACATGGGCGATAATGCGTTCCGGCTTCTCAATCGGCAGCACATCACCGGGTTTCAACTGCAAAATCCGTGACAGACGCAGTGAGGTTTCGGCAAAGTGCGCGATCAGTTCCAGCTCAGAGTGCTGCACCTGTTTGACCAGGTTGTCGCGCCAGTGGTTATCTTCCTGACGTGAGTTTTCGAGCGGTGGATTCACCAGCAGCTCGCGCAGCGGTTCAATCATTGAAAACGGGATACAGATATTAAACTCACCCACCAGGTTACCAATCTCCACCTGGAACGGCGTGTTAACCACGATGTCGTTCGGTGAAGTGGTAATGTTGGTGAACTTTACCTGCATCTCTGAACGTACATACTCGACGTCCAGTGGATAAATGGCCTTCCATGCGTCGCTGTAACCATCCAGCGCCAGCTTCAGCATGCGGCGAATAACGCGCTGCTCGGTATGGGTAAACTCACGGCCTTCGACTTTGGTCGGAAAACGTCCGTCGCCACCAAACAGGTTGTCGACAGCGATAAACACCAGGCTCGGTGAGAACACCACCAGCGCGGTGCCGCGCAGCGGCTTCAGGTGGATCAGGTTCAGGTTGGTTGGCACCGGCAGATTGCGGGCAAACTCGTGATACGGCTGAATCTTGATCGCCCCGACGCTGATATCCGGGCTACGGCGCAGCAGGTTAAACAGCGCCATACGGAAACTACGGGCAAAACGCTCATTAATAATCTCCAGCGCCTGCAAACGCTCGCGAACCACACGGCGCTGGGTGTTCGGATCGTAAGGACGAATATCGCCTTCCGGTCCGTTTTGTTTCTTTTCTTCTTCCGCACTGCCGCTGTCGCCGTTTAAAAGGGCGTCAATTTCAGCCTGGGAGAGAATGCTATCGCCCATTGATTCACCTCAAAATGAAGGCAGTAAACAGCACATCGTTTACAGCCTGCGGAGGTTGACCTTTTACCAGCGGGGGTGTCAGCGCCTGTTTGACTTGTTCAACAAGCGCCTGCTTTCCTTGCTCTGTCGCCAGCGCCGTAGCGCTCTGACGCGAGAGCAGCAGCAGCAAACGGCTGCGCACCTCAGGCAGATAGTCGTTCATCCGACGCCGGGTATCCTCATCGGCCAGACGCAGGGTAAAGCCTACGTAAAGCACGCGGTCGGGATCGTTGTCGGGATTGACCAGGTTAACCGTAAATGTATCAAGTGCAAAAAAGACCGGAGCGGGAGGCGGTTCAACTTTCGCCACCTCAGGCTTATCGCCCTCATGTTTATTCATCATTCGCCAGACTGCATAGCCTGCCACGCTGCAAGCGGCCAGCGTCAAAATGAGCAGCACTGGTATTAAGAGTTTACGTTTGCTGCCTTTTTTTGCTTTCGCGTTATCAGACATGGTGCAGTTACTTCCTGTGAATTATGGGCAAGCCTCTCGGCTCACGAGACAGATTATCCGCGTCTTAAGTCAAACCAATGGGTAGAAAAGACGCGGGTTTTACGCTTACCTTCAGCGTTTGCCGCTGTCAGGCGAAAGTGTCGACGGCGCTGTTGCCGTTAACGCGAGCCTGAAGGGCGGCGGGAACGGCGATCGGCGTAATGTCGGTGTCACTGTCCTGGGTGAGGGAGAAGCGGCCATGCTGTCCATCGCGGCGCGCCTCCTGCTGCTGCTGGAATTGCTGGCCCTGCGCGGAACTGTCACTGCTCACCTGACTCTCGCCCAGGTTGATACCGCTCTCAGCCAGCGCGCTGCGCAGCTGCGGTATCGCGGCTTCCAGTGCTGCTCTGACGTGGCTATGGCTGGAAACCAGATTAATTTGTGCCTGGTCGTTATCCAGTTTCAGGCTGATCTGGATAGCGCCAAGGTCTTCCGGATGTAAACGCAACTCCGCGTTCTGCTGGCCGTTGCGACTGAACATCACAATCTGCTGACTCAGCGCCTGCTGCCACTCGTCGCTGCCCAGCTGTGAGTTCAGCATCGGCGTTGACGGTGTGCTGGTGGTCGCGGAGGCGGTCACCGGCGCAGGCAGGCTGCTGGCAGTGGCGATTGGCGTAGCGTTGACCGCGTTATCGCTGGCGCTGGCTTTAATCGCAGCCTGATCATCCTGCTTAACCATGTTGCTCAGCGCCTGCTGGAAACTGCTGTCGAGCGTCAGGCCGCTGCTGGTCGCACTCTGCGCCGTGTTGTTGCTCTGGCTGGCGGCAGTGGTGACGGCAGGTTTGCTCTGTGCGTCGCTTCTGGCATCAGACTTCTCATCTTCATCCGGTGCGTGGCTCTGCTGCGCGCTGTTCAGCAGTTGCGTCAGCGAGCTCTGGCTTTTCCGGCCGGTATCGGTCTGGGCGATCATCTCGCCCGCTTCACTGCTGACCGGGGTCGACGTGGTGGCTGTGACAGCCGCTACACCCGGTAACATGGCGAACAGTGCCTGCATATTCTGCATATCGCTGGCGCTTAAGGGTGCAACGTCCGGCTTGTCTTTATCATCGGCTGATTTTGACCCACCTTTAATATTTTCCGGCTTGAACAGAGCGGTCAGCGCAGCAGGATTTTCCAGTGCTGCCATCAGTGCATTCAGCGGGGCCTTCGGGCGGGCGTCATCGGCAGTTTCTGCTTTGACGTCAGCGGATTGCGCCGCTTTTCCCTGCTGTTTAGCCAGGCCGAGTAACTGGTTTCCCAGTGCGGTCAGAAAGTCCTGCGGCAGGGCATCGGCACCCGCAGCAGGGTCAGTTGAGACTGAGGGTTCTGCGTCGGTTTTTACCGTCGCTTTCATAGCAATGTTTGGCAGCGTAATCATTCACCTCTCCTCGATGCGGCCCGTTGGGCAAATTCGTCCATCCGTTTCTGATCGAGACGGTTTTCCTGTCGTAATGCATTTTCTGCTGCGCGCGTAATCAGCGTCTGATAGGCGTTAAGCCGTTGCTGTTTGTCACGCCAGTTGATCAGCGCCTGTTCCAGCCGCTGATTCCAGTTATTAAGCTGGTTGCGGTGCTGCTCAATCGCTTTTTCCAGCGTCTGAATAAACTGGTGATAGTTGGTCCAGCGGGTGCTGGCGATGCCCGACGACATGTCATCGTTGAGCTTGTTGCGATATTCGTCCTGATAGTCGAGCAGCATCGTCAGCTGCTCGTTCGCGGCGTGCTGGCCGCGACGCATATCGCCTAAATAGATGGCAGCGCGTTCGAGATCCTGCTCCGCTAAGTCGCGCAGCGTATCGATGGCATTTGCAGTTTTCATTGCCGTTACCTCGCGTTAATTCGTGTGACTAGCCAAACAGCGCATGCAGATGCAGGCTGGCGTCGTCGTAATCACTGCGCTCAAAGATGCCCTGTTGCAGGAAGGCTTCCATCTGCGGATAGAGCGTGATCGCTTTATCAAGCATCGGATCACTGCCCGCGGCATAAGCGCCGACGCTGACAAGATCGCGGTTACGCTGGAAGCTGGAGAGCAACTGCTTAAACTGGCGCACCCGCGCATAGTGGTTCTCATCGATCAGCGAGGTCATCGCTCGGCTGATCGAGGCTTCTATATCAATGGCCGGATAGTGACCCGCTTCGCCCAGCCGACGCGACAGCACAATGTGGCCGTCGAGAATGGCGCGCGCGGAGTCGGCGATCGGGTCCTGCTGATCGTCGCCTTCGGTCAGGACGGTATAGAAGGCGGTGATTGAGCCGCCGCCGTCGATGCCGTTACCGGCACGCTCAACCAGCGCTGGCAGTTTGGCGAATACGGAAGGCGGATAGCCTTTGGTGGCAGGCGGCTCACCAATCGCCAGCGCGATCTCACGCTGCGCCATGGCGTAGCGGGTCAGGGAGTCCATAATCAGCAACACATGCTGGCCGCGGTCGCGAAAATCTTCTGCGATACGCGTGGCGTAAGCGGCACCCTGCATACGCAGCAGCGGCGAAACATCGGCCGGGGCGGCGATCACCACCGAACGGGCGCGGCCTTCAGCGCCGAGAATGTTCTCGATAAAATCTTTTACTTCGCGGCCACGTTCGCCAATCAGACCGACGACGATGACGTCCGCTTTGGTGTAGCGCGCCATCATGCCAAGCAGCACGCTTTTACCCACGCCCGAACCGGCGAACAGGCCCATACGCTGTCCGCGACCGACCGTCAGCAGGGCGTTGATCGCCCGCACGCCGGTATCCAGTACGTCGGTGATCGGCGTACGCTGCAACGGGTTAAACGGCGGAGTGTTCAGCGGCGCGCGATAGCCGGTATCCGGAGACGGCAGGCCGTCCAGCGGACGCCCGCTGCCATCGAGTACGCGGCCCAGCAGTTCCGGGCCCAGCATCATCTGTTTGCCCGCCTGCGGGTTCTCTCCGTTCTGGCGCGCATAGACCCGCGCACCCGGTAAAATGCCGTCCACTTCTTCCAGTGGCATCATCAGCAGCTTCTGACCGTTGAATCCCACCACTTCGCTTTCGATTTCACTGATGGTTTTGCCATCGTTGCGTTCGATTACGCAGGTCGCACCCAGCGGCAGCTGTAAGCCGGTCGCTTCCAGCACCAGGCCGGTGGCGCGGGTCAGACGGCCATAACGGCGCACCGGCTGCACCTGGGCGATGCGTTTCTCAAAGGCATCGAGCGAGCCGAGCCAGCGATTCAGACGAGTAGTCATTACAGTTCTCCCGGTGCGGCAAGACGGCAGAGTTCCTGCCAGCGCGTCGCGACGCTGGCATCCAGGTCGCCATCTTCGGCGCTGAGTTTACAGCCGCCAGGATGCAGGGTGCTGTCAGCGATCAGCCGCCAGCCGTGCAGATCCAGCGTCGGACCCAGGGTCTGCTCAATGCGTTGTAAGTCATCCGGGTGAACACGCAGCTGCGGTTTGCCGCTGAACATCGGTTCCTGCTGCAGTAAACCCTGAATCTGGCGCAGCAGGGCGGTGCCATCCACCGTGGTCGCCTGACCAATCACCGAGCGTGCCGCTTCCAGCGCCAGCTGCATCAGACGAGCCGCGATGACGCTGTCCAGCGACTCCAGCGTGTTCTGGAACTCGGTTACCAGCTGCTGCATACGCGCCTGAAGGGGCGCTTGCTGCTGCTGGGCATCGGCCAGACCCTGCTGAAAACCGGCGTCGTAGCCGGCTTTCTGGCCTTCGGTCACACCCTGTTGATAGCCTTCGTTGTAACCCTGGCCCTGTGCCTCTTTACGCATCTGCTGCTGCAGGCGTTCGAGCTGCTGTTGCTGCTCATCAACGCCATCTTCAGCTTCGTAAATTTCTGGCTGCAGCTCCGGTTCAGCAGGCTCATCGAAACGGCCTAAATCCGTGGGCTGCCATAGCTGCCAGGGGCGCGCAGAAAATGCATCAGACATAAGTTTCCTCGCCACCACCAATCACCATCTCGCCTGACTCGGCCAGGCGGCGTACCACCAGCAGGATCGCTTTCTGTTCGTTTTCCACTGCGGACATACGCACCGGACCACGGTTGGCCAGATCGTCGCGCAGGATATCGGCCGCACGGGCTGACATGTTTTTGAGGAACTTCTCGCGCAGTGGCTGTTCGGCACCTTTCAATGCAACCAGCAGCTGCTCGGACTCCACTTCCTGCAACAGACGCTGGATGCTGCGGTCGTCCACTGCCACCAGGTTTTCGAACAGGAACATCTCGTCGATAATTTTCTGCGCCAGTTCGCCATCGAAGTCGCGTACGGCTTCGATAACCGCCTCTTCCTGCTGCGTTTTCATCAGGTTGATGATCTCGGCTGCGGTTCTCACGCCGCCCATCTTCGCACGCTTGAGGTTGGTGCCATCCAGCAGGCCGTTCAGCACTTCGGTCAGTTCGGCCAGCGCGGCTGGCTGGACACCACCGAACGTGGCGATACGCAGCATCACGTCGTGACGCAGACGTTCGTCGAACAGCGCCACAATATCGGCGGCCTGGGCACGCTTGAGGTGGACCAGGATGGTAGCGATGATCTGTGGATGCTCGTCGCGAATAAGGTCGGCAGCGGCCTGCGGCTCCATAAAGTTGAGCGTTTCCATGCCGCTGGTGGTTTCGCGCGTTTCGAGAATGTCCTCCAGCAGGCTGGAGGCGCGCTCTTCGCCCAGCGCACGGGTCAGCACCGAACGCAGGTATTCGTTGGAGTTCAGGCTCAGCGCCGCGAACTGCTCAGCATCCGCTTCGAACTCACGCAGCACTTCAGTCAGTTGCTTATGTGACACCTGACGCATGTTGGCCATCGCGCCGCTCAGGTGCTGGACCTCACGCTGGTTCAGGTGTTTGAAAACTTCCGCGGCGCGCTCTTCGCCAATAGTCATCATCAGGATGGCGCTTTTTTCGGTTCCGGTCAGACTCATAGCTCTTTACTCATCCATTCGCGAATTACCAGCGCTACAACGCGCGGATCGTTTTCTGACATGTCGCGGATGCGTTGACTCATCACTTCTGCGCTCATGCGGTTGTTAGACTTACGTTCCTGATCCAGCTCATCTTTGCTGAGCTGCACATTAAAGGCTTCTTCTTCCGGTTGCTCAGTCGCACGAGCGGCAACGGCTTCCGCGGCGGCTTTCTCTGCGGCCTGCTTGCGAACCAGGTGCGGACGAACCAGTTTGCGGTAGAGGATGAAAGCGACCAGGGCAATCAACAGCCACTTACCGGCGTTCATCAGCTGATCAAAGAACGACTGCTGTTGCCAGAAGGGCAGATCGGTGGTCACTGGTTCAGTGGTGTTGAACTGCGAGTTCACCACGTTGATGCTGTCGCCACGGTTCTGGGAGTAGCCCATCGCTTCGCGGGTCAGATCTTCAATCTGCTTCAGCTGCTGTTCGTTCAGCGCAACCGCTTTGCCTTTATCATCTGCACGGAAGTTCACCACGACCGCCACCGACAGGCGCTGTACGTCACCAACGTTGACCTTGGTATGACGAATGGTGCGATCCAGCTCGTAGTTCACCGTGTCGTCACGACGCGAGTTGGTCGGTCCGGCACTGGCCGCTGCGGTGCTGGTGGTCTGGTTAGCGTTATTCGCCGCGTTGTTCTGACCGTTAGCATTCTGGCCATTGGCGGCATTATTGTTCGGCGTCGTCACCGGCGCAGTGTTTGCTGGCGCAGGCTGGTTAGAGAGCGCGCCCGGCACGCCGCCCGGATAAGGGCTGCCTGACTGGTCGCTGGTGCTGGTCTGACGCGAACGAATCGCTGAGTTCGACGGGTTAGCGTTAGGCTGATATTTCTCGTCGGTCTGCTCGGCGGTGTCGAAGTTAATCTGCGCGGTAACCTGCGCATGCACATTGCCCTGACCGAGAATCGGATTCAGGATCGCTTCGATACGTTGCTGGTAGCGAGCTTCAACTTCAGAGGCATACTTGAGCTGTGCATCATTCAGGTCGCGACCGGCGGAGTCAGAGCGGGTCAGCAGGCGACCGGTCTGATCGACCACGGTGACGTTGCCCGGCGGTAAACCGGCGACGCTGCTTGAGACCATGTGGGCGATGGCCTGAATCTGGCCTTCATCCAGCGCACGGCCAGGCTGCAGGGTTAAGGTAACAGAGGCGGATGGCGCTTTCTGCTCACGCACAAATAAGGTTGGTTTTGGCATCGCCAGATGAACACGGGCGCTTTTAACCGGACCGAGTGATTCGATGGTACGAGCCAGTTCGCCTTCCAGCGCGCGCTGGTAGTTAACCTGCTCGCTGAACTGGCTGATACCGAACTTCTCTTTATCCAGCAGCTCAAAACCCACCGAGCCGCCTTTCGGCAGACCCTGCTGAGCCAGACGCAGACGCAGCTCATGCACGTTCGCTTCCGGCACCATCAGCGCGCCGCCATTTTCGGCGAAGCGATAAGGGATGTTCATCTGCGTCAGCTGCGTGACGATGGCACCGCCATCTTCATCTGTAAGGTTGTTATAAAGGACGCTATAGCTGGGCTGCTTTGCCCAGAGCACCATCGCGATCACTATCGCTACAACGGCGGCGGCAGCGACGATTAAAGGAATACGCGGATTTGCGCGCAGGCGAGCGAGCAGGTCACCGAAGCCTTTCTTTTCTTGTTCTGTTGTGGCGGCTGTACTCGCATTCATGACCGTTTCCTGCCTGACGTAATTGACCGGGTAAGTTGAGATGGCAAAACAGACTCCCTGACCTGCGTAGATAAAATTTCCACTTCAATGCCAGGCATTATTAGGTGATAAGCAAAATTCGATGCCTGGATAAGGTAGGGTTTTTGATGTCATTTAGCGGCTTTGTCTCATTGACAACGTGCTAACTTTTGCTCACATCAAAAATGTCATCCTCTTTAATAAGGTATCGTTCATGTCCATTCAGGCAATTGATGGCGTACTGCAGCAGCTACAGGCGACCTCACTGCAGGCCAGCAACCGCAGTAGTGAAGCCCCTAATCAGATCGATTTTGGTGCGACTATGAAAGCGGCGCTGGATAAGATCAGCGAGACGCAGACCACCGCCCGCACCCAGGCGCAGGATTTTGAGATGGGGAAACCCGGTATTGCGCTTAATGATGTGATGGTCGATCTGCAGAAATCGTCCATCTCAATGCAGATGGGTATTCAGGTCAGGAACAAGCTGGTGTCGGCGTATAGCGAAATTATGAATATGCAGGTTTAGTGAGCTGATTCCGCTGAACAAGGCACGCCTGCGTGGCAGTGGATTAGGGTAGTGCGTTGCCAGCATCAAGGCCGATCCCTTTGCTGAGTCTATGACCCTGTGCTGGCGATAATGCAGGTGTCATTGACTATACTGCTCTTTATTACGAGCCGTGCAGCAGGGAACTCACTCTTCGGTGCAGACGACCCGACCCCTCATCACCTATCAGCAGGACGCCAGCCCAATGCTAAAAAAACTTATCCTTATCGCATCGTTAATCAGCTTATCTCTCCCAGCCTTTGCTACCACGCAGTGCGGGCCGTTCTCTCTTAAACCTGATAAGAGCGGCTGGTTCTCGGTGAATGGAGAACGCGCTAAAACGCAGAAAGTCACCTTTGCGAAAGAGAAGGGCGATTACGACAACGCGACGGTCAAACTGCTGGTGAAAAACAGCAAAGCGCCGGGGATGGTGGATATGGAGCTGACGAACCGTGAGGGTAAAGGGCTGTTAAGAGCTGAAATCGTCCGCACCAGCCAGAGTCAGATCCGCATACGAGGCGCCTATGATTGCGAACCGGCTAAATAGGCTGAGCTTCGACTGCCCACTTCTGAACATGGCATAGCCCGGAAGCGGGCCTGATAAAAGCCTTTGAGTAGAAGAGTGCGAAAGGTTGTCAGGCAAGCGCTTGTACTCTGGCTGGCCTGACAACTAATGTCATCTCCTCATCATCAATCCTGCATCATCCCTATGCCGACGCGGCATTTAACTCGATGTTTTGCACCGCGCGATCATCCCTGAAACTGCTGTGCTGATATCTGATGCTTTTGGATCATAGTAAAATGTCGCACTGGTCTGATGATGGCTGAACTTTGCAATTTCAACCCAGGCCACGGTTTCATTATCCTGCTCAAGGTTATATCGCTTCGTGCCATCCGGCAGAGGTTCATCCTGCTCCAGATAGAGTCTTTGATCCTGTGCCGCTACGCTAAGGCAGGATTCAACCTGAAAAGGATGACCGTCGAAATAAGCGGTTTTTGTTGTCGGGTGTAATCCAACCCGTCCCATATCTACGCATCCGCCCATCAGACTTATGCTCAGGGCAATAATGATCTTCTTCATTAACTAAACCATCATAGTTATTTTGTTGACCAATAATATCCGGATATTGATCGTATCGCTCATTTTAATCAAAAATCTGCGCTTAATATTGCTGGCGTTACGGACTATATGTAACATTCTGCGCAACGCATTATGATGTAAGCAACGGACAGGAACTCAGTAGCCCGCATCAGGTGACTCATGCTGTCTGCTGGTGTTAACCGTTGTCAGGTGAATGTCAGGTAAATATCACTCTGAATGGTTGCTCATCATATCGTTAGTCTGCTTTGAGGTGGATGCCCGAAAATCATTGCCTGCAGCCTTTGTTAGCCAGTTTATTATAAACATGGATAGTTTTACGCAGTACATTACACACACATCAGGTTCACTAAAAAACGACCCAGTAAAAGGCGTTATACCTCTGTTGTGTTACGCATGTTGAGGTGTCCTGATGAAAATCCTTACTACTTAAGTGCCTCTGAATATTATGATTTATGACTGTTTTTTGTACTACGATGAAGATATCTTGCTTGAGATGCGTCTGAACACGCTTGAGCATGTTGTTGATCGGTTTGTCATTGTGGAATCGCGCTATACCTTTACCGGAAAACGCCGGGAAAAGCTTCATTTTGATATTGAGAAGTTCGATCGTTTCCGCGATAAAATTATTTATATTGTTAACGATATTGCGCCCAGATTTTATCAGGAAGCCTTTAAATCGAATAGTTCTCTGGTTAATGCGGGTGAGACTGATCCCTGGGAAAATGAAGCCACTGCACGTAATCAGATTATGCAGGGGCTGGCCGGCGCGCAGGATGATGATATTGTTATTGTGTCAGACGTCGATGAAATTCCCCGACCCGAGGCGATAAAAGCATTCAGTCATCAACATCTTTGCACGACGCTGCATCAGCAATATTTCAATTTTAAATTTAATGTCCGGGTTTTAAATGACGACGGCACACCGCGCTGTGCCACCCTGGCAAAAATGGTGACCTGTAAAACGCTGCGAAACTTTTTTATGGGACAACCGGAATTGCTTCGCAATGTTAAGCGTCGTGGGACACCGATACGCGAGAACTGGTTGCGCTGGAAGTGGCTAAATTTCCGGACGAAAACCATTAAGAACGCAGGGTGGCATTTTTCCTGGGTAATGAGCGATGAGCGCATCAGTGAAAAAATGTCTTCGATTTCTCATACCGAACGTAACTGTCCCGAATTTAATAATCCGGATCACATACGGCGCTGCGTTGAGAACAATATTGATATCTGGAACCGTCCGCGAAGGATGGAGATAGTGCCGGTGACATCCGAACATTTTCCAGCATGGCTGGTTGAAAATCAGCACCAGCTTGCCGATCTCATTAAATCTTAACGCTAGCAGCGCGCCCAGCGGGCGCGCCTCTCGCACATCAGCTTGCTTTGTAAGGATCTTTTTTGTCATCCTGGCTGTCATCGTTTTTGCGCGGCACTTCGCCATGATCTTTCGGCGCATCAGTGGCGGGATGATCATCTTCCTCGTAAGCATTACCAGCGTTTGGCGCGGCTTCGGGCAGGCTTTTGCTGACATCACCTTCTTTCTTACGTTCTTCATTCGTATTGTGTTTAAACATAACTCTCTCCTTTTATTCCAGTCTCTTAAGTTTAGACCAGCACTGACATCCCGCATGCGCAGCGGATTAATGAAGAAAAAAAAGCCCGCCAGCGGCGGGCTAATCGGAGTTTCTCTCATACTGAACACGTCATTTTTCGATGTTTGGGTGTGTACAGCAGGTTCATGCTAACCGGGAATCCCTGATGCTGTAATGGACAAACCTGTCATGTCGCTTGCGGCAGGTCACATTCCCGTCGATAAACAGATCGATAAATAAATTCGATTGAACGGATTAGCAAAAGGCATATAGTGGCCTGCGTTACCAGGAGATAGAAATTATGTTAAGAGACTATTTAAAGATTGAAGCTGAAGATCAGTTAATCGAACAACGCTCGCTGAGCCTGAAAAATCGTGGTCAGGAAGAGGTAACCGAATGGATTATTGTAAATAGCCAGGGAGTTAAAAAAGGCGGCGTAACCCTGTTCGATAAACTCAGTACCCGCCGCTCATGGCCCGTCAATTATCGCATTATGCAGACCGATCTGCAGGGCAAAGTGGTGGTGGATCAACTGACCGATGCCCTGTAATTGTCCGGCTATAAACTCAGCCACTGTTGTAGGATGAAAAGTGAACCCGCGCCCGGCGGGTTTTTTTTATGGCTGGCGATAGCGTCGCAGTTCTACCAGCGTACCAATCAGCTTCAGGCTGTCCCGGCTGGATTGCAGCTCAGGGAAGTTGATATTGACCGGTGCCAGTTCAAACTGCATGACGCCATTTTCACTGCCGCGCTGACGCCAGGTGCGTAGCAGCACGACCTGTTGCTGCAATGCCAGCACGCAGTCGCCGGGCTGAGGTGACTGCGTGGGATCGATGATCACCACATCATTGCGCAGAATCGCGGGCGTCATCGCCTGTTCTTCTACCCGGAAGGCAAAGCTCTGCTGCGAAAGCGCCATGTCATTGTGCATCAGCAGTTCATGCCGGACGGAACCGGCCTCGCTCAGCCATCGCGGCACGTCGCGCTGTGCAAGCAGTGGGATCTGGTGCAGACCACTCCAGGCGCTTTCGCTGAAAACAGGACCATCCCCATCTATCAGAAAAGCCGGTGCGCAGCCCAGCGCTTCGGCGAGCCGCAGCAGGTTCTCACCGCGCGGCAGCGTCTCCTCTTTTTCCCATTGCGAAATCGCCACATGGGACACTTTTACCTGTTGCGCCAATTGCTTCTGCGTTAACTGCAGCGATTTACGTCGGAGTCGGATGCGGTCACCCAGCGTTTCGTTTTTCATAAGCTTGACTTTTTGGTTGAGAGTGACTTAAGTATACTTAAGCCTGGTATTTAAGCAATCTTAAATTTCATGCGGGGGACGTGGCTAAGCAGCACGCAGTAAGTTCCAGAGACCTTACCGTACAAAGGGGTGTGGCATGGAAAGTAGTCTGATTACCAGTATGGGTGCGTTAGTTCTGGGTGGGGGGGCAGCAGCACTGTTCTGGAAACCGTTATTGGCGGGAATTGCGTCAATCGTAACCAGTAATCGAGCCGGCGGCGAAATTATTACCAGCTACAAAGAGCAGGTGGTGTTGCTGAAAGAGAGCAACCTGCTGATACGGGAGGAGAACGATGAATTACGCGAACGGCACGACAGGAATCTGCGGCGTATCTCGACACTCGAAACCGATCTTCGGTTAATCAAGAATGCGGTAGGGATTTTACTGGCAATGACCGAAACCGATCAGAACGATAAATTTCGTAATGAGATTGATCGGCTTATCTCAACTCTGGAGGATCGCAGTGATGGCCACGATTAATAGCACTAAGGCACCGATGTCTTACCGGCGCAAAGTTATTCTCGGCTGCGTATTGCTGAGCTGTTCGATGATTTGCATCCTGATGACGATCATTTTTCTCTACGTCAGTAACACCGCAAACAAGCGGGTCGAGGAGATTCGGGCGGATTACCGCTTAATTGCGGCGCGGCGTGATGACAGAGTGGAGCTGCTGACCGATCAGGTTGCAGCAATACAGCACAAGCTGGATGCAATACCGGATCGCATAGCCGACAAAACGGTCATAAAAGTCAAAGAGGTCGTCACTGAGAGTGAGGTGCCAGCCGTGAAATCCGGTCATAAACCATAACTTCCGATTATTCTTAATGCGGCTTCGCTATTATCGACTAGTTTTAAATATCCGGGCAACATTTTGTACCTGAATGCAGGCCCGCTGATTGGCCGGTTGATGAACCGCTAAGCCTACTCACTTTGGATAGATGACCAGAAGGAAATTTAGCATGAGCGATTCAACAGAAACCAAGACCAAAACTGAATATCTGCGTGACGTGACTTCTCAGCTAAAAGAGATGCGTCACTATGCTCAGACCAACACCGAAACCCTTTCCAGCCAATGGTTAGCGTTTGATGCGGGTGAGTATAAAGACAAGACCAACGCCGACCGAATCGATGCGTTGCTTAATAAGCAGGGTAAACTGCTGGAAGATCTGGATGCCGCGATTCAGGACATCGAGATTGAAGTTAATCACAGCGAGCAGGAGAGCTAAGTCATCTCCCGCTAACTGATGTGGTGGCCGTTAAGGGATTAATCGGCCACCAGCCACATTTCCGCTTCGTCGAACATCTCTTCAACAATCCGCGCAACCGTCGCTTTATCGTTCTTACTCAAATCAGTATCAATCGCATTACGTTCCATCGGCTTGACCTTAACTTCAATGTCAGGGAACACCCGATGCACCCGCTTTTCCAGCTCCTCACGAATCATCTCGCGGGCACCCGGTAAACCGGCAACGTTGCGCTTGTCATAAATCAACTCAACAAACATGATGGCAATCCATTCAGGGCAAAATCGCTGACATATAATACTGTAAATAAAAACAGTAGCAAGGCAGCGCGCCTGATTTCGTGTAAATTTTTATCTCGCATAAACCTCAATCTTCGACTAGCAAAATGCGCACGCATCGCGACATAATGGCGGCTTACTTTTAGGAGGTCCGCGATGCGACAACTGGTAATTGATATTCTGCTAAAACTGGCAAAGATGGACGTCGATGCAAAAGAGTTGACGGCGCAGCTTGAAGCGCAGTCCCTGCTGGTTGCGGCGCTGCTGGTGCAGGCGAAACAGGACAACTCGCTGACTATTTCAGAAACGGTGCAGGATGCCATTGTTACCGCTTCGCAATCTTCGACCGAGTTTCTGCAGTCTGATGTGGATCTGCTGCTGACGCATATTAATCGTCTGCTGGCGGTAGCGAGTTATGTTGAAGTAAAGGGTAAAGCGACGGAAGGTGAAGGGTAGGGGCGGATAAAAAAATTCGCCTCTGGAGGTGGAATTGAGACAACACCTGCAGAGGCAGTGCATCAGCACTATTCGTTAAAGGACAATCACGACCTGAGTCGCACGCCGAAGTTATACACTTTCCCCCGGTTAGTACAATTTTATCTGCAGTGCCGGAACTGGTTGGAGGTGTTTGCAATATACAACTTCAGCGCGGCCCTGATTAAAGCTCGTTTTTGATGCAAAACTCTTCCCAGCTCATCCCCAGCGACTCAGCATGAGATTTGAGATAAGTCTCGATAGCTTCAGCCGCCACCGCTTTATCCGGCTCAGCGAGCTGAATAGAAAAGATCATTCCATCCAGATTCTTCTGCCGCAAAAAGGCCGCATAGATGCGTTCGGCATGCCATTCGCGCAGCTGTCGCAGTGACAGGTTAGCTGCACGGGCGTCGCTCTCCGTTAATTCATCAAGTGCAGACTGAAAGTCGGGATGCGCGGTAAAAAACATCTCGCGCGCCTGGGCATAGTAGGCTTCTGGCGTTTTCATATTCATATTCCTGAAAGTCTGTTGCAGCGCGTCAGTGTAGCGGGTTGTCTTCCGCTTGTCAGGCGTGACAAAGGACGGAGTTTGCATCAGTACAACCTCTGATCTGCCGGTCAACAACCTGACCGTGGAGCTCGCTGCGGGTTAAATTCTGGCGCAATCAGGGTCTGCGTGGTGTTTGAACACCCAGATACCTTGCGCAACGCGGTGGAAAAATTATAACGTAGCCGCCATTGATGGGATCTTAGGGATTAAACATGAAAAAGTGGATGCTGATTGCCGCGCTGGCACTGAGTGGCTGTGCACAAATCAACGATTATGAAAATGCGGTGCAAACGCCGGCGCCCGCTGATCTGCAGGGAACCTGGCAAACCGTCGGTCCACAGAGCAGCCTGATCAGCGATAAGGCGATAGCCAGTGTGATCATCAATGCGGATGGCAGCACGCTGGACTGCCGTCAGTGGATGCGGGTGATTGCGAAGCCGGGCAAACTGACCCGGTTAAGCGGCGATTATGTCAACGTAACGCGTCAGGTGCGGGTGATGCCGCTGGTCGTGGAGAATGGCGAGCTGAGCTATGACAGGATGACCCTGCGTAAAGTGGCGCGTCCGACCGTAGAGTGTCAGCAGGCACTTGACGAGGTGGCGAAGCAGCCGAAAGCCGCGGTAATTCAGAACATCGAACCGCAACTGCTGCGCACACCGATTACAGAAAACAACGCGAAGTCATAACAGCCGGACCATAACAAAACCGCCCCGACGGGCAGAGCGCACTTCACGCTTCTGCCTGCCGGGGCGGGTTTAGTTTTGAGTCATTTCTTCTGCAACGACCTTATTCTGCAACCACCCAGACGCTGACACTGCCACCGTTACAGACAAAGACCGCCGTGCCGTGCTCGTCGGCAGTAATGGTCTCTTCCCGATTCCCCAGATGATCGCGCCAGACCTTACCGGCAAAACCTTCACCCATCGGCACGCTTTTCTCACCGGCATCGCCGTTCGACATGATCACCACACAGCCTGGCTGTGTTTCGGTGCCGCTGCGGCTGAAGGCCACACAATTTGGGTGATCAAAATAGTCGGTCTGTACGCCCCAGCCATACTGCTGGCGCGCCCGGATCAATCCTTCCAGTTCAGGGATCACCGGCATCTCAATTTTGTGCTTCTCGCCGTCGCCGCCTTCATCTTCATAGGTCGCGCCGAACAGGTCGGGATAGAAGATGGTAGGCACACCCTGCTCACGCAACAGGATCAGCGCATAGGCCAGCGGTTTAAACCAGGCTTCTACCGGTGCTTCCAGCGACTGCAGCGGCTGGGTGTCGTGGTTAGCCACGATCGTCACGGCATGCCATGGATCAGCGACCACCAGCGAGTTAGCAAAGATCTGGCTCATGTCGTAGCCGCTGCCCGCGGTTGAGGCCTGGTGGAAGTTCATGTGCAGTGGCGCATCAAACAGCATGGTTTTGCCTTCCACCTGATGCACATACTCCTGCAGCTTCTCCGTTTCAAACGACCAGTATTCTGCGACGATAAACATCGGCTCTTCAGCAACCTCCTGAATATGATCGATCCACTCTTTGTAGAACCAGGCCGGGATATGTTTTACCGCATCGAGACGAAAGCCGGTGCAGGGCACCTGTTCCATCACCCAGCGCGCCCAGTATTTGAGCTCTTCCCTGACCGCATTGTTGCGGAAATCGATGTTGGCACCCATCAGATAGTCGAAATTACCCAGTTCGTTATCAACCTGGTCGTTCCAGCCTTCGGCGGTGTAGTCATTGATGATTTTGAATACGCCGTTTTCGTCCGGATTTTCGATGTGGTCTACGCCGCTAAAGCATTTGTGGTCCCAGACAAATTTCGAATATTCCCCGGCGCGTGCCGGAAAAGTGAATTTTGTCCAGGCCTCGCACTCGACCACTTCGTCGTAGATTTCATCGCGGTTATCGGGATTAACGCGGTTAACGCTGATCGTCTCTTTTTCGTCGGCACCCATTTTGTGGTTGAGCACCACATCCAGCAGCACTCCAATGTTGTGACTGCGCAGGGCTTCTGTTGCCGCCAGTAACTGCTGTTTGTCGCCATATTTGGTGGCAACACCCCCTTTCTGATCAAATTCACCCAGGTCAAACAGATCGTAGCTGTCGTAACCGACAGAATAGCCCCCCGAATCCCCTTTGTAGCACGGTGGCAACCACGCCATGGTGATACCGATTTCGCTGAGCCAGGCCGCACGATCGGCGACTTCCGGCCACAGTTTGCTGCCATCCGGGTAATACCAATGGAAAAACTGTAATAACGTTGGGTTTTGCATGTACCACACTCCATGGGATGATGAAAATCAAGTATGGAGTAAGCGGCAAAAAAGAGACGCCGCGCAGAAAAATAAATCTGGCGGCGTGACAGAGCAGGGGATCAGGAGAGGGTTTCGTGCGGCACCATAACAACGCCGCCTTGATTGCTATAAGCGGACATCACCGATTTCTGGCGGCTGTTCTGACCCACCAGTGAGGCCAGCTCATCCATCCGCGCCTGCAGCAGACGTTTCACTTCACATTCGTTATCGAGAATACGGCGCAGCACCGGACGTAACTGCTCCTGAGTCTGTGCCGACGGCGACACGGCTTCTGTCGATTGGGCTAAGTTCTGCACCGCACTGACATACTCCATCTCCCTGCTGATCAATTCATCCCATTCGCCTTGTGCTGCATGACGCAGCATTCCCTGGCTGAGATCGAGTAACTGTTGGTAAACGGTAATCAGATGCGGTGCAGTAGTCATTAAACGGCGTCCTGAATCAGGTTAGGTTGAACCACTTCTTTCCACGCGTCCGCGATATTGCGCAGCAGGCCTTCGACTTCCTCGACCGCTGCAACATCATTGTGCAGGTTGGCATGCAACAGGCGACGCGTCATGTAGTTGTAAAGATCCAGCAGATTATCGGCCAGCTCATCACCACGGTTTTCAGTCAGGCCCTCTTTCAGGCCCGCTTCGATAATATTGATCGCTTTGGAGATCGAGTTGCCTTTGCCTTCAATATTGCCATCCTGCATAAACAAGCGGGCGCGGATTAACGCGCTCAGGGCACCGTCGAACAGCATCACAACCAGCTGCTGCTGGCTGGCGCTCATCACGGCGCTTTCGACGCCAATTTTTGCATAGGCTTTGGTGCCTGTAGCGCTGTACATGGTCACTCCTGTTATTTTTTAGACGAATCGGACGTGTCGAACTGCTGCGTCAGATAGGTGCTGGTCGAGTTGAGTTTACTGATGGCCATATCCAGCTGAGTAAATTGCGTTTTATAGCGTGCGATATCGGCATCAATGCGATCGCTGGTGGTGTTATAGAGGGTGGTTAACCTATTCAGTGTTTTACTCACGCCATCGGTGGCGGACTGAATAATCCCTTTAGTAGCCAGCCAGTCAGTCAGCTTACTGTCGATTTTAGCGGCGATACCGGTTTTACCGTCACCTACGATCATTGCTTTCACGCCCGCAGCATCTTTATCCAGTGCGCTGCTCAGCTTGGTTGAATCCAGTTTTAAGGAACCGGTGGTGGGGTCGGTGGTGACACCAATCTGACTCAGTGATTTAAAGGTAGATGTGCTCTGCGAATTGGTGAGCATGCTTTTCAGCTGCGTCTCAATCGTCCGTAACGTACTGTCACCCAGCAGGGCACCATTACTGGAGTCCTGTGCATCGCTGTTGGTATCCACTTTGGTGTATTTGGTCAGGGTATTAAACTGATCCAGCAACGTATTGTAAGCATCCACCCAGGCACTGATGGCGCTGGAGGCTTTTGAGGTGTCTTTGGTAATCGTCAGCGTCTCATCGCCAACTGTCTTCGCGGTCAGATTTAAAGTAATCCCTTCCAGCGCATCGCTAATCTGATTGCTGCTGTTTTCAATCGCAACATTGTTGACCGTCAGTTTGGCATTCTGCGCAGCGACGCTCTGGGTCATCACATTGCTGCTGGCGCTGGCGTCAAAGCCCACAATCCCCTGTAGCGTGCTGTCACCAGTGACGGCGATGGTTGCCACCGCATTGTCGCTGCCGGTTTTATTGGCGCTCATTGAGAGGCGGAAGCTGCCGTCTGATACCTTAATGATGCTGGCGGTGACGCCGGCATTGGCGCCGTTGATGGCGTCACGCATGCCGGTTAGCGAAGTCTGATCGCTGGAGAGCGTTACGCTTTTGCTGGTGCCATCTTTTAAGGTAATTGCGATGCTGCGGCTGGCCACGGAGCTGTCGCCCAGCGCGGCGGTGTTACTACTCTGTACGCCTGAGGTCAGAACCTGCGCCTGTGCCAGCTGCGAGACGTTAATGGCATATTTACCGGCTACGGTGCTGCCAGAAGTGGTCGCGCTGAACGCTGTGGAGCTACTGGCCGCAGTCGTAGCGGTAAACAGGTCAGCACTGTTCAGCTTGGTATTAGCAGCCTGGAAAGTTGTCAGTGAACTTTTCAGGGTGGCGTAAGCACTGAGCTTGGCCGTATAAGCTGTCTGCTGAGTAGAAATAGGTTTGAGTGAAGCTTTTTCAGCGGTGGTCAAACTGTCAAGCATGGTACTGAGTGGCAGGCCGGAACCCACACCGAGGTTGCTTATACTAGCCATATTAATTCCTTTATAAGGTCGACAGAAAATTGATACCTGGGTTATCGGCCTTGAATAAGGAAAGTTTAAGGTTATTTGCCTTAGGGTAATGAGGTAAATAAGCACTATAGAGAAGGGTAATTCAGCGGCTAGAAAATTAATGAATTAAGCCTAAAGAAGTTCGGGCGGGTGGCGATAACTTAAAACGTGACAGGTTGAAGCAGAAAAATTCGCCTGGTACTAAAAAAATTCTAAAGGTTGTTAAACGGCAGACGATAACAACTTTGACGGCGCTGAAGCCGGCGGGTTGAAGCCCACACCTTAACCGAAAGACTTGATTAACAGGAAAATTCATCATGGCCCAAGTCATTAATACCAACAGCCTCTCGCTGATCACTCAGAACAACATCAACAAGAACCAGTCAGCTCTGTCTACTTCAATGGAGCGTCTGTCTTCTGGTTTACGTATCAACAGCGCGAAAGATGACGCTGCTGGTCAGGCAATTGCCAACCGTTTCACCTCTAACATCAAGGGCCTGACTCAGGCTGCTCGTAACGCTAACGACGGTATCTCTGCTGCGCAGACTACTGAAGGCGCACTGTCAGAAATCAACAACAACTTACAGCGTGTTCGTGAACTGACTGTACAGGCTTCAAGCGGTACCAACTCAGCTTCTGACAAATCTTCAATCCAGGACGAAATCAAATCCCGTCTGAGCGAAATCGACCGCGTATCTGGTCAGACTCAGTTCAACGGCGTGAACGTGCTGGCTAAAGATGGCTCAATGAAAATTCAGGTTGGCGCTAACGATGGCGAAACTATCACCATCGACCTGAAGAAAATTGACTCTTCTACGCTGAAACTGAACACTTTCAACGTGAATGGTCCACAGGGTACACCTACTGCTGCTGCAGCTGCTGACTTCCAGAGCGTTTACGGTTCTACCAGTAACGTATCTAAAGCCACTGTTGCAGAAGGTACTGCTAACAGCCTGGCGACTCGTCTGGGTGTTGCTAACGCAAACGTCACTGTTACTGCAGACAAAGTCTATAAAGATGACAACGGCAACCTGTTCGCTAAAGTTAACGTGAAATCAGCCAGCGATGCAGAAACCAACAGCCTGAAAGCGAACGGTTTTGACATTGCTAACGGTGCAAACCAGGACTTCTACGTTGCAGTTGATGCGAAGGCTGCAGTAACGACTGCTGGTGGCGATACCGCTGCGTTCACACTGGATACGGCTAACATGAGCCTGTCTAACGTGACCTCGGGTTCAACTTCTGATCCACTGAAAAAGCTGGACGAAGCGATTGCCAGCGTTGATAAGTTCCGTTCTTCACTGGGTGCGATTCAGAACCGTCTGAACTCAGCCGTGACTAACCTGAACAACACCACCACTAACCTGTCTGCAGCACAGTCTCGTATTCAGGATGCTGACTACGCAACTGAAGTTTCAAACATGTCTAAAGCGCAGATCGTACAGCAGGCTGGTAACTCAGTGTTGGCTAAAGCTAACCAGGTTCCACAGCAGGTTCTGTCTCTGCTGCAGGGCTAATCACCCAACTTATAAAAGACAAACCCCGCTTCGGCGGGGTTTTTTTATGCCTGCGATTAGCCTGTTTTTTGCCCTGTTTCTCTGCCAATCAATCTCCCCTCGTTCCTTTATCCTCACACTAAGACTCTTTTTTAAATGCCTTTGTTGAGCAGGTAAATAATGAAAAATATTACTGTCGTGGAACCGCTCTTTGTCAGCGCCTTCAAATGTATTGGCAGTGAGTGTCGCGATCACTGCTGTAAGGGCTGGGATATCCACCTGGATAAGCCCACGGTCAATCGCTATTTAAAATCCTCGCTGATTGAAATCAAAACGCTGGCAGTTGAAAACATCACCACCACCCGCAAAAGCTTTGCCAGTTGGGGAACTATGAAGCTTAATGCTTCTGGCAACTGTGCATTTATGGATGAAAATCGCCTGTGCAAAGTGCATTCCCGGCTGGGTGCTGCCGCACTGAGCAACACCTGTGCGACCTATCCCCGAGCGGCGAACACCTTTAAATATGAACAGCAAAAAACGTTGGCGCTCTCCTGTCCGGAGGCGACCCGGCAATTATTAGCCTCACCTGACGCGATGCTGTTCGGGGAGAGCATCAGGCAACAACCTTATGGCAATGAAGCTAAAGATCTCGATCAGCAAAAGAAACTGCTGAATCTGATGTGTCTTAACATCATTAAATTCAGCGGCATTCATCTTGATGAAGGGTTTTACGCGCTGGCCAGCTTTCTGCTGGGTGCGGAAAGAGTAAGCCCTGAAGAAGACTGGCTGGTCCAGATGGAGCATCATTTTTCTGATGTCCTCAACAACCTGACACAGGGTGAAATCAGGCTGCAGCTTGACCAGGTTAAACCTGACTATAACCTGCAATGGTCTTTACTGTTGAGATTGCAAAGCTGGTTCAGCACCATGGCCGATAAGCGCGCCTTTCCTACCCTGAATCACTACGTTAATAAGCTGATTTACATTCAGGCCGAAGGGGCCAAAACCGATGACGTCAGTCAGCCAATGATCCGGCTGGACAACGTCTGGCAGAAGCAGGTTATGCCCTGGCTTGCTGAACGGCCGTGGATAATGAATAACTATATTCAGTACCGCATTTATGATGATTTCTTCCCTAATAACGAAAATCGCAGCCCGTTACTAAGCTTATATCTTCTGACGGCAGAATGGTTCCTGCTTAAATCACTGATTGCGGCCAATGTTGAGTTGGTCGGAACCGTCAGTGAAGAGGATATTATTAATATCATCTACAGCTACCACTCAATAACAAAACATACGCCACAATCGGTGATGGCGTTTCTGGCCGAGATTGATAAGGTCAAGGTCAATGACGATTTGTCGCTGATTTACCTGCTTAAATAATCTGAGGCGATGCAGCTTCGCATCATCGGCATCGCCCATTTGTCCCTGATAGCTACGGGCGGGCATTAGCTAATTGCTGAAAGAATTACGGCTGGAGTGCTGGCTTATTTTTATGCCAGCAGCTCCAGGCAATGCAACGTAATTTAACACCCGCTTCCTTCAAACCGGTTTCCTGACCACAACCTTGCAGGCTGCCTGTCTCTCAATCCCAGGCAATCCCCCCAGCCCGTTACAGTTCCCCTCCAGACTGCCGATAACTCCTCACAGAACAACATCATTTTTGATTTTAACTTTGTGGAGTGTCTATGCGCTTCAATTATGACCTGTTACCGGGTGAGCGGCTGACCTTTGAAGAGATCGCCCGGCGTTATGCTCTGCAATACCCTGATGATAAAGAGCTGACGGCGCGCGCCTTGCTGAGTCCGTCAACCGGGCTGCGCACGCTGAAAATCCGCGCGGTGTTCGCGCAGGAAGAGAGCAACAGCCCGCTGGAGGATCTGCTGTTCATCTCCCATGACAACGAACGTAAAAATTACCTGCGTCGCTTTGAGCACTACCTTAAGCAGAATCTCTCCTTCCTCTATTTCCGTCGCAGCGATAGCGAAAAGCGCGACAACCTGTGGAAGGTGATGGGCAGCAGCCAGGTCTTCGCGATGATCGATCCGCAATCCGCCACGGCACAGAATCTGCTGAACAGTCGCGGCTACAAACTGGTGCTGATGCATCAGGATGATGAAGACGCTTACTGGCAGCTTTTCAATCCACAGGCAGATCCCTGTTTTCCGCAGTCGCAGCGCATTCAGTTCATCGTGGTGCTGAGTACGCCGCAGCACAAAGTTCCTGCGGCGGTGATGCCGGGAACTGAGGTCGGGCGTCGTGTTAAAGCCCGGGTGCTGCAGCGCGCCAGCCAGGCGGAATTCAGCGCCGGTGTCAAAGCCCGCTACGGCGCCTGTGTGATGACCGGTACCGAGCTGACCGAACGGCATAACTGGCCCTGGGTGGAAGCCTGCCATATCGACACGCAGGAAGGGGATGACGGTGTACTGGCAGATAACAGCATCGATAACGGCCTGTTTTTACGCAGTGATTTGCAGCGGCTGTTTATTAACCGACTGATTAGCATTGATGGTGAATCGGGCGAGATTCTGGTGCATCCTGGCGAGGAGGCGCAGCAGCATCTGGCGCCCTGGTATCAGGAACTGGAAGGTCGCATCTGCAGCCTGTGGGCGGCAGTGCCGCCCGCCACCCGGCAACGGCTGCGCGCCCGTCGTTAATCTTCACTGAAGAGTGCAGAAGGATCTGCACTCTGAGGTAACAAAAATGAAATAGCCTCGTTTTACCCCGCCTATTCAGCCAATCGAAAACGCTACAGAATTGGATAATCATGCCGATAACTTCATTAACGCAGGGTAGTCAACGTGAACGATTTCTATACCGCCGAAGGCGTGATGGACAAGCATTCGCTCTGGCAGCGCTACGTGCCGCTGGTGCGCCATGAAGCGTTGCGTCTGCAGGTTCGCCTGCCGGCCAGTGTTGAGCTTGACGACTTGCTGCAGGCGGGTGGGATAGGGCTGTTAAATGCCGTAGAGCGTTATGACGCGCTCCAGGGTACAGCCTTTACCACCTATGCCGTGCAGCGTATTCGTGGCGCCATGCTCGACGAGCTTCGTAGTCGGGACTGGGCACCGCGCAGTGTGCGTCGTAATGCACGCGAGGTGGCCGGAGCAATGCACAGAGTGGAACAGTCGCTGGGGCGTTCTGCCTCTGAGCAGGAAGTGGCGCAGCAGCTGAATGTTTCCATGGAGGAGTACCGGCAGATCCTGCTGGACACCAACAACAGTCAACTTTTCTCCTACGACGAGTATCGGGAAGAGCACGGCGACAGCGCGGAGCTGGTGACGGAAGGCCATGAAGAGGCTAATCCGCTTCATCAGTTGCTTGAAGGGAGTCTGCGTGAGCGCGTCATTGAAGCGATCGAAGCATTACCCGATCGTGAAAAGATGGTGCTGACACTGTACTACCAGGAAGAACTGAACCTGAAAGAGATTGGGGCGGTGCTTGATGTGGGTGAATCCCGTGTCAGCCAGCTGCACAGTCAGGCGATTAAACGCCTGCGTGCCCGACTTGCGGGAGCGCGCTAGCAGTATCAGTTCCTGGCGATTCAAAATTATAAAAAACCGGGGACTCAGTAATGGGAGCCAAGACCAAGGCCAGACCGTTAAGTCGTTATCTTAAAGACTATAAACACAGCCAGAGCAACTGTTCACACTGTGGCAAGGTATTAGATCGAATGGCGCTCGTTTTTCGTGGCCAGATCATCAATAAAGAGGCCATCGCTCGGATGGACCAGATGATTGATGAGCAGCTGTGGCTGAAACTTCAGCCCGAACTGACCGCGCTTTGTCGTTTTTGCAGTGATATTTTTTGTAATACCCATCCTAATTACTTCGACATAATGGCGTTTAAACAGTATCTGTTTGAACAGACAGAGATGAGCCCCAGCACGATTCGTGAATATGTGGTGCGGCTGCGTCGTCTGGATGAGATGCTGAAAGCCAGAAATTTCCCGGCCGACAGGCTTCAGGGAAATAGCTGGCATCAGTGTCTGGAAAGCGATCTGCCCGATGCCGGTAATAACAATTACCGCATCGCGCTGCGCAAGTACGATCAGTTCTTAGGCTGGCAGCAGGGTTAACCCTGATCTGCACCGATTGCTCCCCCGCGTGCCTGCGGCACGTTCCCCTTTTGCCCGCCAGCCGGGTAGAAGGGAAGGGGGAGCACGGCGCTTCTTTCTCCTGCAACTTTCACTACACATCTGTCTCACCGCATCTGCTGACACCTGAATCAGGGTGATCCTTTTCGCATCTTCTGCAACACTGTAAGGATAAATTGAATGCCCGAACGGAGGCAGCATTGTCTTTACATCTGTTACACCAATTCCCACGTCTTGAACTGCTGGGTGCACCCACGCCGTTAGAACATCTGCCACGGCTCTCTGACTACCTGGGCCGCGATATTTTCATCAAACGCGATGATTTCACGCCGGTGGCGATGGGCGGCAATAAGCTGCGCAAGCTGGAATTTCTGGCGGCGGACGCGCTGCGTGAAGGCGCCGATGTGCTGCTGACCGCGGGCGCTATCCAGTCCAATCATGTGCGTCAGACGGCGGCAGTCGCGGCCCGGCTTGGCCTGAAGTGCGTGGCATTGCTGGAAAACCCGATTGGCACCCACGCTGAAAATTACCTGAGCAACGGCAACCGTCTGTTGCTGGATCTGATGGACGCTGAAGTGATCATGGTGGATGCGCTGAATAACCCTGCGGAACAGCTGGCTGAACAGGCCACGCGTCTGGAAGCCCAGGGTTATCGTCCTTACATCGTGCCGGTCGGCGGCTCAAATGCGCTGGGTGCACTAGGCTATGTAGAGTGCGCGCAGGAGATTGCTCATCAGAGCGAAGGCGTGGTCGATTTCGCCGCCGTGGTGGTGGCCTCGGGCAGTGCCGGCACCCATGCCGGACTGGCGGTGGGTCTGGAGCATCTGCTGCCGGAGACCGAGCTGGTGGGCGTCACCGTTTCACGCCAGGTTGAGGCGCAGTTGCCGCTGGTGGAGCGGCTGCGTCAGTCGCTGGCGGAGACGCTGGAAGTGCATGCTAAGGCACCGATTACCCTGTGGGATGACTACTTTGCGCCACGCTACGGCGAACCCAATGATGAAGGCATGGCTGCGGTGAAACTGCTGGCGCGGCTGGAAGGGATCCTGCTGGACCCGGTCTACACCGGAAAGGCGATGGCCGGACTGCTGGATGGCGTGAGCCAGAATCGTTTCCGCCGTGAAGGTCCGTTGCTGTTTATTCATACGGGTGGCGCACCGGCGTTATTTGCTTATCATCCTTCGGTCTGAGACAAGCGAATAAAACAGTTTATACTCCGTGGGTTATCCTTCTGGACTGGCAGCGACAAGCCGTGCTGCCCTTATAAGAACACACACACAATACTGTCAATAATGGGGTGAATATGTCCTTTTCTCGTGCAGGTCGTCAGATGATGATGGGCGTCATGGCCGTGGCGCTGATTGCTGGCGTCAACGTTAAAACCTTTGCAGCGGAAAATCTGCTCAACAAAATTAAAGAGCGCGGCACGCTGCTGGTGGGTCTGGAAGGCACCTATCCGCCATTCAGCTTCCAGGATGAAAAGGGCAAGCTGACCGGCTTTGAAGTGGAATTCGCGGAACAGCTGGCACAGCACATGGGCGTCAAGGCGAGCCTGAAACCGACCAAGTGGGACGGCATGCTGGCCTCTCTCGACGCGAAGCGCATCGATGTGGTCATCAACCAGGTCACCATCTCTGATGAGCGTAAGAAGAAATATGACTTCTCCACGCCATACACGGTCTCCGGCATTCAGGCGCTGACCATGAAAGCCAATGCGAACACCATCACCAAACCTGCGGACCTGGCCGGTAAAAAAGTGGGCGTCGGTCTGGGTACCAACTACGAGCAGTGGCTGCGTGAGAATGTGAAGGGCGTGGACATCCGTACCTATGATGATGACCCGACGAAATATCAGGATCTGCGCTCTGGCCGTCTGAATGCCATTCTGGTTGACCGTCTGGCCGCGCTGGATCTGGTGAAGAAAACGGGCGATACCATGGCGGTCGCGGGCGATGCGTTCTCTCGTCAGGAATCGGGCGTGGCGGTACGTAAAGGCAACGACGACCTGCTGAAAGCGATCGACCAGGCCATTGCTGACATGCAGAAAGATGGCTCGCTGAGCAAGCTGTCTCAGAAATGGTTTGGCGCGGACGTGACGAAATAATGCAGGAAAGTCTTCAACTGGTGCTGGATTCAGCACCTTTTTTATTAAAAGGCGCGCTATTTACGCTGCAGCTCAGCATCGGCGGCATGTTCTTTGGCCTGCTGCTGGGCTTTATTCTGGCGCTGATGCGTCTGTCGCGCTTCTGGCCGGTTCGCTGGCTGGCACGAATCTATGTCTCGATCTTTCGTGGCACGCCGCTGATCGCCCAGCTGTTTATGATCTATTACGGCCTGCCGCAGTTTGGCATTGAACTGGATCCGATCCCCTCCGCGATGATTGGTCTTTCCCTGAATACCGCAGCCTATGCCTCAGAGTCACTGCGTGGCGCGATTTCATCGATTGAGCGCGGGCAGTGGGAAGCGGCGGCAAGTATCGGCATGACGCGCTGGCAAACCCTGCGCCGGGTGATCCTGCCACAGGCAGCCCGCACCGCGCTGCCCCCGCTGGGCAACAGCTTTATCAGCCTGGTGAAAGATACCTCGCTGGCGGCGACCATTCAGGTGCCGGAGCTGTTCCGTCAGGCGCAGTTGATCACCTCACGCACGCTGGAAGTCTTTACCATGTATCTGGCAGCCTCGCTGATTTACTGGGTGATGGCAACGGTGTTATCTGCGTTGCAGAACCGGCTGGAACAGCATGTTAATCGTCAGGATTCGGAGTCGAAATGAGCGCCATTGAAGTCAGAAAGCTGGTGAAGTCTTTTAACGGCCAGACGGTGCTGCACGACATCGACCTTGATGTGGCCGCCGGTGAAGTGGTGGCCATTATCGGCCCCAGCGGATCAGGTAAAACCACGCTGCTGCGCAGTATCAATCTGCTGGAAGTGCCGGATAGCGGCACCATCCGGGTCGGAGAGATTACCGTTGATGCGGCGCTGGCACAGAGTAAGCAGAAAGAGCAGGTGCGTCGTCTGCGCCAGCAGGTCGGGTTTGTCTTCCAGAACTTCAATCTGTTTCCGCATCGTTCAGTGATGGAGAACATTATTGAAGGGCCGGTTATCGTCAAAGGCGAAGCGAAAGCGGATGCGGTAGCCCGCGCCCGCACGCTGCTGGAGAAGGTCGGGCTGCACGGCAAAGAAGAGAGCTATCCGCGCCGTCTGTCGGGCGGGCAGCAACAGCGCGTGGCGATTGCGCGTGCGCTGGCGATGCGGCCGGAAGTGATCCTGTTCGATGAACCGACCTCGGCGCTGGATCCGGAGCTGGTGGGCGAGGTGCTCAGCACCATTCGCGCGCTGGCCGAAGAGAAACGCACCATGGTCATCGTCACGCATGAGATGAGCTTTGCCCGCGATGTGGCTGACCGCGCCATTTTTATGGATCAGGGGCGCATTGTGGAGCAGGGCGAAGCGAAAGCGTTGTTCAGTAACCCTCAGCAGCCGCGCACCCGTCAGTTTCTTGATAAATTTCTGAATCAGTAATCCACACTGCCTTCCCCGGAAGGCAGTTTTAACCCGTTTAAAACCCTCATTTTTTAAGCTGCCACTGGCTATGGTCACGCTATTAGCAGGCGCAATATCATAAATAACTCTGCCGCTGTTAAACCTTTTGGCACATCTGACAAATCTTTTCTGTTCATCGGGAATATATTGGCTTTTCCCGTTGCCACTTTCTCTTAATTATATTCTCTGAATTATGAAGCAATATTATCCTTTAAGCTGGCTGCGGCACTGCTAATTAGTGTGTTGCGTCGATATTAGTAAGTGTAAGGAAACGTTCTGCTGAGTAAATAACTGTGGTAACAGGGCCACGCAGCGGCTTTTAAGAGTTTCGCTACATTCATCACCGGTTCAATGGCGAATAATTGCCGGATAATCATAAAAGCAATACTGATTTCCTCGCTTTTACTTTCCAGCATTCTGACCTACACAGCAGGAGTCATTGAATGAACCAGACTAAGTCAGATCAGATATTGTGGGTCGATACCCTGAAGGGCGCCTGCATATTACTGGTGGTCCTGTACCACACAGTTTTACCCGGCTTTGAAGGGACGATGAAATATCTCTCTGCCGGATGGATCCCCGCCGAAATATGGATACAGTTTAATACGGTACTGTCGCCGCTGCGTATGCCCGCCTTTTTCTTTGTCTCGGGATTGCTGGCGACCAATGGCATTCTGAACCGGCCATGGAAGCAGGTATTTACCAGTCGCATCACCAATCTTTTTTATCTCTATATTCTGTGGGGGTTTATTCAGTGGTGGTCAATTATCGGTATCTCTACTGAAATTACCGGCCAGCGTATTTCGCAGAACCTTAATGCCGCCTATGCGGGTTCGCTATTCGAGTTTCTCAAGCTGACCTTTATGGCTATGAGCACCTCGTGGTATCTGTATGGGCTGGGACTCTATTTCCTCTGTGCTAAAGTTTTCCGTCAATATAAGCTGGCCCTGGTGGCGGTGGCGATCCTGCTGAATTATCTGGCGGCAGAAAAAGTGATCCCGTTCTGGGGACCACAGAGCCTGGCCCAATATTTTGTGTTCTTCCTGTTAGGGGCATTCTGGAGCCAGACGATGCTGCGCCTGAGTGAATGGCGGCGGGAGAATCTGATGCCCTGGGCGCTTCTGGCAGCCGCCGCCGGGATTCATGTGCTATTCGGTCTGGATAAGAGTCTGTTCCTGTGTGTACTGGCGGTGTTATTCAGTATCGCGGCCTGTCGCTGGCTGAATCAGCACTTCAGCATGCGCTATCTCAACTGGGTTGGCCGCAATACGCTGCAGATTTATGTCATCCATCGTATTTTTATCGAGTTCTTTGGTATGTCTGCGATTCTGTTCGCGCAGCGGCATCATCTGTTCGAGCAGGCATGGTTTTCGTTTCTCTGGGCCTGTTTCTATCCGGTGGCTATCGTGGGGCTTTGCTCGCTCTGTTCAGTTGCCATCTGGTCGCTGACCAATCGCGGAGTCGGGCAGTCGCTGTTTGTGTTCCCGACGTTAATGAAAAGGGCGCCTGGCGGCGCGAGCGGTGGGTAAGTTACGCTTAGCAGCGGGGAAGTTACGCTTTGCAGCGGGCTTGCACTGAGCGGGTTTCGCCCGCCAGGCGATGGGGAGTTTCATGTCACTTAGCCGCGCGTTAGCACTGAGCGGGTTTCGCCCGCCAGGCGTTTGGGAGTTTCAGGTTGCCAATGCAGGCGGCCGCGTCAAGGGGCGGACGCCCGCCCCTTAACAATCCCGGCGTCCGGCTGCCTGCGCGCCCCGCTGTGCGGGGTGCCTTCGTCACGCCCTGCGGCCGACGGACCGTCCGGACTCGCCATCCCTGGCTCGTACCGTCCTTTCGCCGACGTCCTGTCGGCTCATCCTTGCCTGCGGTTGTTCCTCAGCGCTTCGGACGCCTCTGGCAAACCCCTGCCGGTGATTTCTTTGTGTTTTCTTTAGTGCAGCGTTGTCTGGTGATCCGAAAGCCAGTCTCAATTCCGGAAGCTTACCGCAACACTCTTAGTGACCTGAAAATGAGATAACAGCGGGTAGGGTTGAATGCCATTCTATGTGCTGAGCCGAAAGTCAGAGGCAATCCCAAAAAACCACAGCGATAAAGCACTCAACATAAAAAGCAGAGATAACAGCGGGTGGGTTGAATAACATTCGGTCTGCTGAGCAAAAATTCAGAGGCAATCCCAAAAAATTACAGCGATAAAGTACCCGACATAACAAGAAGAGATAACAGCGGGTGGGTTGAATAACATTCGGTCTGCTGAGCAAAAATTCAGAGGCAATCCCAAAAAACCACAGCGATAAAGTTCCCGACATAACAAGAAGAGATAACAGCGGGCGGGTTGAATAACGTTCGGTCTGCTGAGCCAAAAGTCAGAGGCAATTTCCAAACTCACAGCGCCAGCGAACCCAACATAAAAAGAAAAGATAACAGCGAGGGGGTGGGGAGGCCGTCAGAGCCGCTGAGCGGATGAGGGATTTCAGGACGAGCGACAGGGATGTCGCGAAGAGGCGGGTTCGCGCCATGGATGGCGCGTCCCGCTGGTCCGTGAGAAATCCTGAAGTAGCGAAGGAACCGCGAAGCGGCGGTGAAGCAGGCCGGAGCCCGGGGTCAAGGGGGCGCGGCGACTGGCGCCCCCTTGTCGGTCGCCTGCAGAGGCGAATCTGAAACTGCCTGGCTTACCAGGCGAACGAAACCTTCTCATAGCCCGTTCGCGCAGCGAACAACTCCAGCTCCAGCTCCAGCTCCAGCTCCGGACCTCAGCCCGTTCGCGCAGCGAACCATCCCAGCTTCAGCACCGCACCTCAGCCCGTTCGCGCAGCGAACAATCTCGCGAACGCCCCTTACCCTATGGTCATCAGGCTTGCATTACCGCCTGCCGCAGCGGTATTCACACTCAGCGAACGCTCAATCAGCAGACGCTCCAGCAGCAGATTGGTCTCGCCGCGCGCAAAGCCCTGCACCGACACAATCGCGCCTTCACGTGCGGCAATCTGTTCACACAGGGTACGCAGCTGATCGGCATCGCCGTGATAGATCACTGCATCAAACTCTGCTGCTAACGGGTCACGCGCCAGCGTGATGCGCGCTTTCACTGCATCCGGCAGCGAGGCCAGCAGGGCGCGATGCAGCTCATCATCCTGCCACAATGCTTTACTGCCGACGCTGGTCACCGCGGCCAGCTGGATTAACGCATCCTGCTCGTTATCAGCCAGACAGAGCACCTGATCACGCGGCAACAGTGAGAAGGTATTGCGCTCGCCTGTCGGGCCAGGCAGCAGACGGACCACGCCCGCCTGGGCCAGATCGCTATAGTGCTGGCAGAGTTCAGCCAGTTCAGGCTTATCCTTAGCCCAGTTGCTGAGTGCCAGATGCGGTGCCAGCAGTGACTGACGCAGCGTGCTGTCCGCCGGGCGTTCTGCATCCTGACGATCAAAAGTCAGACGCAGCGCACTATCCGGACGATGCGCCAGCAAGCGGTAAAGATAGAGCGGACCGCCCGCTTTCGGACCGGTACCGGATAAGCCCTCGCCACCAAACGGCTGTACGCCGACCACCGCGCCCACCATATTGCGGTTGACGTAGAGATTGCCGACTCGGGCGTTCGCCGTGACCTGTGCAATCGTTTCGTCGATGCGGGTATGTACGCCCAGCGTCAGGCCATAGCCGGACGCATTGATCTGCTCAACCAGCTGCGGCAGGTTATTGCGGGTGAAACGCACCACGTGCAGCACCGGGCCAAAAATCTCTTTATCGAGATCGCTGACCTGACCCAGCTCAATCAGTGTCGGTTTAACAAAGGTACCGCTATTCCACTCTTTGCTGTCCTGCGGGTTTTCCTGCACCGCCTGATAGACCGTGAAGCCTTTATTACGCATCGCCTGAATATGGCGATCGATATTGGCTTTCGCTTCGGCATCAATGACCGGACCGATGTCGGTCGAGAAGCGTTCCGGATTGCCCATGCGGCACTCCGCCATCGCGCCACGCAGCATCTTCAGGGTATGGTCGGCGACATCTTCCTGAATGCAGAGCAGGCGCAGGGCAGAACAGCGCTGTCCGGCACTGTCGAAGGCAGAGGCGACGATATCGATCACCACCTGCTCAGTCAGCGCGGAAGAGTCAACGATCATCGCATTCATCCCGCCGGTCTCAGCAATCAGCGGCACAGGACGACCGTGCTGGTCAAGACGACCCGCCAGATTACGCTGCAGCAGTGTCGCCACCGCAGTAGAACCGGTAAACATCACGCCACGCACCCGAACGTCACCGGTCAGCTGTGCACCAACGGTTTCACCCTGGCCAGGCAGCAGTTGCAGCACGCCTGGCGGCACACCCGCATCCAGCAGGATCTGAACCGCCTGTGCGGCGATCAGCGGTGTCTGCTCGGCCGGTTTGGCCAGCACGCTGTTGCCCGCTGCCAGTGCAGCCGCAATCTGACCGGTAAAGATCGCCAGCGGGAAGTTCCATGGACTGATGCAGACCACCGGGCCCAGCGGACGATGGGTTTCGTTGTCGAAATCGTCACGCACCATTCCGGCGTAGTAATAGAGGAAATCAACCGCTTCGCGCACTTCCGCGATGGCGTTGTTGTAGGTTTTGCCCGCTTCACGCACCAGGATGCCGAGCAGCTGCTGCATCTGGCCTTCCATGATCTGTGCGGCGCGTTCCAGAATGGCGGCACGCTCCTGCGGTGGTGTGGCAAACCAGATTGGCCCGCTGTTCACCGCGGCATCCAGCGCCATAGAAACTTCCTGCTCTGTGGCTTCACGGACCTGACCTACACGGTCGCCAGGCGCTGCCGGGTTCAGAATGTCGCGCAACTCGCCGGCACCCGCTTCACCGTCGATCATCGGCTCGGCCAGGCAGGGCTGTGCGGCGCTGCTCAGCAGGGCGCTGGAGAGTGAGGCAAGACGGTGTTCGTTGGCCATATCCAGACCCGCAGAGTTAACGCGGTTATCGCCATACAGATCGCGCGGCAGGGGGATTTTTGGATGCGGCAGACCAATGGCACCTTCGCTGACACCCAGCTTCTCCACCGCGCTCACCGGATCGGCCACCAGTTCATCAATCGGCAGCGAGGTATCGGCAATGCGGTTAACAAAGGAGGTGTTGGCCCCGTTTTCTAACAGGCGGCGCACCAGATAGGCCAGCAGGGTTTCATGGGTACCGACCGGCGCATAGATACGGCAGGGGCGGTTAAGTTTGCCGTCCGCCACTTTGCCGACCACCTGCTCATAGAGCGGTTCGCCCATGCCGTGCAGGCACTGGAACTCATACTGACCGGGATAGTAGTTGTTGCCCGCCAGCTGATAAATCGCCGCCAGGGTGTGGGCATTATGGGTAGCGAACTGCGGATAGATCAGGCTTGGCACGGCCAGCAGTTTGCGGGCACAGGCCAGATAAGAGATATCGGTGTAAACCTTGCGGGTGTAGACCGGATACCCTTCCAGGCCTTCCATCTGGGCGCGCTTGATTTCACTGTCCCAGTACGCGCCTTTCACCAGACGAATCATCAGGCGACGGCGGCTGCGCTGCGCCAGATCGATCAGCTCATCAATCACAAACGGACAGCGTTTCATGTAGGCCTGAATCACAAAACCGATGCCGTTCCAGCCTTCCAGCTCTGGCTCGAAACAGAGTTTCTCCAGTAAATCCAGCGACAGTTCCAGCCGGTCCGCCTCTTCTGCATCGATGTTGATGCCGATGTCATAGGAGCGGGCCAGCAGCGTCAGCGATTTCAGAATAGGGTAGAGCTCTTCCATCACGCGCTCATACTGCGCACGGCTGTAGCGGGGATGCAGTGCTGAGAGCTTGATAGAGATGCCGGGACCTTCATAGATGCCGCGACCATTCGACGCTTTACCAATGGCATGGATCGCCTGCTGATAAGAGAGCAGATAGGCTTTGGCATCGCCTGCCGTCAGGGCCGCTTCGCCCAGCATGTCATAGGAGTAGCGGAAGCCTTTCTCTTCCAGCTTGCGGGCGTTAGCCAGCGCTTCGGCAATGGTTTCACCGGTAACGAACTGCTCGCCCATCAGACGCATCGCCATATCCACGCCTTTGCGGATCAGCGGTTCGCCACCCTTACCAATAATGCGGTTAAGCGAGCTTGAGAGATTCGACTCGTTGTGGGTCGAGACCAGGCGGCCGGTAAACAGCAGGCCCCAGGTCGCCGCGTTGACAAACAGTGACGGGCTGCGTCCCAGATGTGACTGCCAGTTGCCGTTGCTGATCTTGTCGCGGATCAGCGCATCGCGCGTTGGCTTGTCGGGAATACGCAGTAGCGCTTCAGCCAGACACATCAGCGCCACACCTTCATGGGAGGAGAGTGAGAACTCCTGCAGCAGGCTCTGCACCATGCCCGCGCGTCCGGTTGCCCCTTTCTGGTGCCGCAGCTTGTCGGCAAGCTGGTAAGCCAGCTGATGGGTTTTCTCTGCCAGCGCCGCCGGTAAACGTGCCTGTTCCAGCATCATTGGCACCGCATCAGTCTCCGGACGACGCCATGCGGCGGTCACCGCTGAACGGGTCACTGACTGAGGTAAAATCTGCTCTGCGAAATCAAGGAACGGCTGGTGCGTCTCCTCTGGCTGGGTGTCGTCGGACTCCGCGGCCGCCTGAGCAGAAAGCGGGATCTCCGGCACGGTATCGCCGGTTTCCAGCTGGCCCAGGTAGTTAAAGATCGCCTGTTTAATCAGCCAGTGTGGCGTGCGATCGATGCGCTGCGCAGCCAGTTTGATGCGCTCGCGTGTCGCGTCATCCAGTTTTACACCCATGGTGGTTGTAGCCATGACTCCAGAGCTCCTTGATAATGGTTCGATACGGCGTTGGCTGCACTATCACTTAAGTTGCAACTTTGTGCAACCGTGTTAAATGTGAGCCAGTTAACACCCTTTTAACGTCGACGATTGTTAAATCCCGCAATGCGGCACGGATATTGCTGCAAGATCCTCGCCAGTCTGGCAGACCCGATGAAAAGCGGGTTTCAGGCAGGTAATACGATGGTGCAACCGGATAACTGTGAGCGAGTGCAACCTATGAGCACGTTTTCACAAACGGTTAGTGAAATCACTGTAACGCCTGTGTTAAATCCATTGTGCGCACAACGCCTTTCCGGCAGGATACCGCGCCGCTGGGAAATGAGTGACGCCCTGACGAAGAAAATCGGCCCGCTTTGCCCCGTTCCGGCAGGCGGGTAGCTGGCGATTTCTCTGGGATATCAAATAATAAGTGGAGAGACAGATGAGTGTAAGTACACCTTTGCTGGTGACCTTTTTGGTTTATATTCTTGGGATGGTATTAATCGGGTTTGTAGCTTATCGCTCAACCAAAAACTTTGATGATTACATCCTCGGTGGCCGCAGTCTGGGTAGCGTGGTCACGGCACTCTCTGCCGGTGCATCCGATATGAGCGGCTGGCTGCTGATGGGCTTACCGGGTGCGATCTTCATCTCCGGTATCTCTGAAAGCTGGATTGCGATTGGCCTGACGATCGGTGCCTGGCTGAACTGGAAAATCGTGGCCGGTCGCCTGCGGGTCCAGACTGAACATCACAACAACGCCCTTACGCTGCCGGACTTCTTTACCAGCCGCTTTGAGGACCACAGTAAAATTTTGCGCGTGATCTCCGCCATTGTGATCCTGGTGTTCTTCACCATCTATTGCGCCTCAGGCGTGGTAGCCGGTGCGCGTCTGTTTGAAAGCACCTTTGGTATGAGTTACCAGACCGCTCTGTGGGCGGGTGCAGCGGCGACCATTCTCTATACGCTGGTGGGCGGTTTCCTGGCGGTGAGCTGGACCGATACCGTTCAGGCGAGCCTGATGATTTTTGCGCTGATCC
Organism: Pantoea sp. OVA07A; assembly: GCF_019969975.1. Classification (NCBI taxonomy): domain Bacteria; kingdom Pseudomonadati; phylum Pseudomonadota; class Gammaproteobacteria; order Enterobacterales; family Erwiniaceae; genus Pantoea; species Pantoea sp. OVA07A. The sequence goes on from NZ_JAHXYM010000001.1 coordinate 325,112, forward strand.
TGACGCCGGTGTTTGTGATTATCGCGGTCGGCGGCTGGTCTGATTCGCTGGCGGTGATTGAAGCGAAGAGCCTGGAAAACCTCGACATGCTGAAGGGACTGAACTTCGTCGCGGTGATCTCCCTGCTCGGCTGGGGCCTGGGCTACTTCGGGCAGCCCCATATTCTGGCGCGCTTTATGGCGGCGGATTCGCATCGTTCAATCCGTACCGCTCGCCGTATCGGTATGACCTGGATGGTGCTCTGTCTGGCCGGTGCCGTGGCGGTGGGCTTCTTCGGTATTGCCTACTTCCAGAACAACCCGACGCTGGCGGTTGGCGTTAACGCCAATGCGGAGCGGGTCTTTATCGAGCTGGCGCGTATCCTGTTCAACCCATGGATTGCCGGTATTCTGCTGTCAGCGATCCTGGCAGCCGTGATGTCAACGCTGAGCTGTCAGCTGCTGGTCTGCTCCAGCGCCCTGACCGAAGATCTCTACAAAGGCTTACTGCGTAAAAATGCCAGCCAGAAAGAGCTGGTATGGGTAGGGCGTCTGATGGTGCTGCTGGTGGCGCTGATTGCGATCGCGCTGGCGGCTAACCCGGAAAACCGCGTGCTGGGCCTGGTGAGCTACGCCTGGGCGGGCTTCGGTGCGGCGTTTGGTCCGGTGGTACTGTTTGGTGTCTGCTGGAAGCGGATGAACCGCAACGGTGCGCTGGCGGGCATGATCGTCGGTGCGCTGACCGTGCTGGTGTGGAAACAGTATGGCTGGCTGGGACTGTATGAAATCATCCCGGGCTTCATTTTCGCCAGCATCGCCATTGTGGTATTCACGCTGATGGGCCGTGAGCCTTCAGCAGAAGCGCAGCAGCGCTTTGCTGCTGCAGAGGCGGAGTTCCAGACAAAATAAGCGAGGCGTTAATCGCCTGGCCCGTCCCGAAAGGGGCGGGCTTTTTTGTTACAAAGATAAACCACTCAAAGATGAAATTATCTCCACCGGCAACTTGTTTTTTTCTCAGCGATAATGATAATCGGTATCGTTTACACTTTACCTTATTTTACTGTTTATTGACGCTGCTTAACATTCAAGAGGTTGGCGATGTTTGTTCCTTTTCTCATCATGCTGCGCGAAGGGCTTGAAGCCGCGCTGATAGTCAGCCTGATAGCCAGCTATCTCAAACGCACCCAGCGCACCCAATGGTTTCCCGCGATGTGGGCTGGCGTGTTTATTGCCGCCGGGCTCTGTCTGGGCCTGGGTCTGTTCATCAATGCCACCACCGGTGAGTTCCCGCAGAAAGAGCAGGAGCTGTTTGAGGGCATCGTGGCGCTGATTGCGGTGGTGATCCTCACCTCAATGGTTTTCTGGATGCGCAAAGTCGCCCGCAACATCAGGGTCGAGCTTGAACAGGCTGTCGATCAGGCGCTGCAACGCTCAGGTCGTGGCGGTCTGGCACTGGTGCTGATGGTGTTTCTTGCCGTGGCGCGCGAAGGGCTGGAGTCGGTGTTCTTCCTGCTGGCGGCGTTTACCCAGGATGTCGGTTATGCGCCGCCGATTGGCGCGGTGCTGGGTCTGGCAACCGCGGTCGTGCTGGGCATGCTGCTCTACTGGGGCGGTATCCGTCTTAACATGGCCCATTTCTTCCGCTGGACCAGCGTATTCATCCTGTTTGTCGCCGCGGGTCTGGCAGCGGGCGCCATCCGCGCCTTCCACGAAGCGGGTTTATGGAATCGCTTTCAGGATGTCGCCTTCGATCTCAGCAATACCTTATCGACCCATTCGCTGTTCGGCACCCTGCTGGAAGGGGTGCTGGGTTATCAGGAGTCCCCAAGCGTCAGTGAAGTGACCGTTTACTTCGCTTACCTGATTCCGGCGCTGATTCTGTTCTTTATGCCTGCGCGTTCTGCTGCGTCGGCCACTGTGTAATTTGACATTTAACGGGCGCATCTTACGCCTGCAACATGATAGGGAAAGAGAGATGACAATGCGTTTCCGCCGCAAGGCACTGCTGCTTCCTCTGCTGGCAATCTCCGCAACGGCGGCCGCGGCGGTTCCTCAGGTTACCGTAAGCGTCACCGACAAGCAGTGCGAGCCGATGAGCTTAACGGTCAAGGCCGGTAAGACCCAGTTCCTGATTAAAAACAACAGCCAGAAAGCGCTGGAGTGGGAGATCCTCAAAGGCGTGATGGTGGTTGAAGAGCGTGAGAATATCGCGCCGGGCTTCAGTCAGAAACTGACCGCCAATCTGGAGGCGGGCGAATATGAGATGACCTGTGGGCTGCTGAGCAATCCAAAAGGCAAGCTGATCGTGCAGGCAGCTGAGGGTGCGGCAAAAAGTGGCACCTCAGCACGTATGCAGCTGGAAGGCCCAATCACCGAATATAAAGCCTATGTGACCGACCAGGTGAACCAGCTGGTGAGCAACACCCAGGCCTTTACTGACGCCGTTAAAGCGGGTGACGTTGAAAAAGCCAAAGCGCTGTTTGCTCCGACCCGTCAATATTATGAGCGCATTGAGCCGATTGCTGAGCTCTTCTCCGATCTCGACGGCAGCATTGACGCCCGTGAAGATGACTATGAGAAGAAAGCGGCCGATCCTAAGTTCACCGGTTTCCACCGTCTGGAGAAAGCGCTGTTTGCTGATAACAGCACGAAAGGCATGGCGGACTACGCTGAGCAGCTGAATAAAGATGTGAAAGATTTGCAGGTGCGCATCAGCGAACTGGCCTTCCCGCCAGCCAAAGTGGTCGGCGGCGCAGCCGGCCTGATTGAAGAGGTCGCTTCCAGCAAAATTTCCGGTGAAGAAGATCGCTACAGCCGGACTGACCTGTGGGACTTCCAGGCGAACATTGATGGCGCGCAGAAAATTGTCGATCTGCTGCGACCCATGGTAAGCAAAGCCAATCCGCAGTTGCTGGCCAAGGTTGACGCCAACTTCAAAAAAGTGGATGCGATCCTGAGTAAGTACCGCACCCAAACCGGTTTTGAATCCTATGAGAAACTGACCAGCGCCGACCGTAACGCGCTGAAAGGACCGATCACCGCACTGGCGGAAGATCTTTCATTACTTCGTGGCACCCTGGGTCTGGATTAATCATGAGTCGCAAGGAAGATGACGCGCAGCCTGCGCGTCGTCGGTTACTAAAAGGGCTGGGGCTGCTGGGTGGCGCGGCAGCGCTGAGTGGCGGCTGTCCGTTCCATGCAGCCGCCGCCGACAGCTTTTCGCCGGGGACGGTTACGCCGCAGGCCCGACAGCAGATGCAGCCGTTTTATGGTCAGCATCAGGCAGGTATCACGACGCCACAGCAGGCATCGATGATGCTGGTGGCGTTTGATCTGCTCAGCAGCGATAAAGCGGAGCTGGTGCGTCTGTTCCGGTTGCTGACCCAGCGTATTGCCTTCCTGACCACGGGCGGTCCGGCACCGGTAGTCACCAATCCGCGGTTGCCGCCAATGGATTCCGGTATTCTTGGGGCGACTATCGCGCCTGATAATCTGACGATTACCGTGTCGGTCGGCAATTCACTGTTTGATGAACGCTTTGGTCTGGCGCCGCACAAACCGAAAAAATTGCAGCCGATGACACGCTTTCCCAACGATTCGCTGGATGCCAGTCAGTGTCATGGCGATCTGCTGTTGCAGCTCTGTGCCAACACCCAGGATACGGTGATTCATGCCCTGCGGGATATCATCAAGCATACGCCTGACCTGCTTGGCGTACGCTGGCGGCGCGAAGGCTTTATCTCCGATCATGCCGCGCGCAGTCAGGGGCAGGAGACCCCGATCAACCTGCTGGGGTTCAAAGATGGCACCGCCAATCCGGATACCCACAACCCTGCTCTGATGAATCAGCTGCTGTGGGTGACCGACGATCAGGACGAACCGGTCTGGGCGCGCAATGGCAGCTATCAGGCTGTACGGTTAATCCGTTTTCACGTCGAAATGTGGGATCGCACGCCGCTGGGCGAGCAACAGACTATCTTTGGTCGTGAGAAATTAAGTGGCGCGCCGCTGGGGATGCAGCATGAGCGCGACGTTCCGGATTACGCCCGTGATCCGGACGGCGAAGTGATTGCGCTGGATGCGCACATTCGTCTTGCCAATCCCCGCACGCCAGAGACGGCAAGCAGCCTGATGCTGCGGCGCGGCTACAGTTACTCCGCGGGTATCTCTGCATCGGGACAGCTGGAGATGGGGTTGCTGTTCGTCTGCTATCAGCACGATCTGGAACGCGGCTTTCTCACGGTGCAGCGGCGCCTGGACGGCGAAGCGCTGGAAGAATATATCCGGCCTTTTGGCGGCGGTTACTTTTTTGTTTTGCCCGGTGTACCAGACGCCAGCCATTATTTAGCGCAGTCGTTGCTGGAAGCCTGATTAAAATTCAACCACTGTGGGCGTCCCTTTTCTGGTCGCCCACGTTTTACGGTTTTCGTGCTTTGCTGACTGAGGTTAAACTGAGTTTTAGCGGTTGTCTGGCATATATAAAATAAGCTAATTCACTGTAATAAAACGCTTTTACATTTTGCCTTAAAAGAAATACATACACGTGATTAGCAATTCTTTTGCCAGCAGGTAAAATTACTATTGCAAAGGCCCAACAAAATGGTGCACTTTATTAAACAGGCGTAATCGGATGTGTTGATGTATCACACTGGAGTTCGCGCATGGGTCGAGTCTTTAATGGAAAGTCACTGTCAGTAAATAGATTGCGCCTGACCGCGAGGGCAATTCTGCCTCGTTATTTCTTCCTTCCTTCAACCATCTCTTTTGTTTTATCGCATCCTGTTTTATCCGGTGTTCAGCTACGCTATTGCGCTGCTGCATACCCACTATCCTGTCCTGTCATGGCTCAAAAGGAAGCCAACTGAAACCTCTAAAGCGTTCACGTTATCGCAACGGGCCACCGGCCTGACGCAGGAAATGAAACCAACTGAAAGGTGCCACTATGGGAAGACAGAAAGCAGTGATCAAAGCGCGTCGTGAAGCAAGAAGAGTGCTTCGTAGTGACTCAAGAAGTCATCGTCAGCGTGAAGAAGAGTCGGTCACTTCGCTGGTGCATATGAGTGGACTGGATGCCATTGGCATGGCGCGCGATACGCGTGACCGGTTGCCAATTGAAGCCCGTAATGAAGCTCAGGCGCACTATCTTAACGCCATAGAGAGAAAACAGCTGATCTTCGCAACCGGTGAAGCCGGGTGCGGTAAAACCTGGATCAGTGCCGCAAAAGCGGCTGAGGCCCTGATTAATAAGGATATCGACAGGATTATCGTTACGCGCCCGGTACTGCAGGCAGATGAGGATCTGGGATTCCTTCCCGGCGATATTTCTGAGAAATTCGCGCCTTATTTCCGCCCGGTTTATGACATTCTGGTTAAACGTCTTGGCGCATCCTTTATGCAATATTGTCTGCGTCCGGAAATTGCCAAGGTAGAGATTGCACCGTTCGCCTATATGCGTGGTCGCACTTTCGAAAATGCTGTGGTAATTCTGGACGAGGCGCAGAACGTCACCGCCGCGCAGATGAAAATGTTCCTGACCCGACTGGGCGAAAACGTCACGGTCATTGTTAACGGCGATATTACCCAGTGCGACTTGCCCGCTGGGGTGCCTTCCGGTCTCGCAGACGCGCTGGCGCGTTTCGAAGAGGACGAGATGGTTGGCATTGTACGCTTCGGCAAAGAAGATTGTGTGCGTTCTGCGCTGTGTCAGCGCACCCTGCACGCGTATAGCTAGCGTTTGATTGAGTAGAAGTGTAGCGCCCAAACCCGGCTCCGGCCGGGTTTTCTTATTGTGGGGCAGCGGCTGCGCACGTGGTCGTTCCCCGGCGGGAGTTATTACGCTCTCTCAGAGTGAAATATGCAAAAAAAAGAGCCTGAACAAAAGTTCAGGCTCTTCTTTGAAGATGGCGGTGAGAGAGGGGTTCGAACCCTCGATACGTTGCCGTATACACACTTTCCAGGCGTGCTCCTTCAGCCACTCGGACACCTCACCAGATTTACTTCGCTGACCGCGATGGGTCAACGGGGCGGTACTATAGGGAGTCGACTGAAAACGGTCAAGCACTATTTTTCTCTTTTGATCTATTCGCTTAAGCTCTGAACGAATCGATTTACTGCGGCATAAAACCCGCCGTTTTACCGGCCACATCCCGCCATCCTGATGAGCCCGGTCAGGTGAGTTTTATGGCAGCAAATAAACCGGGGCGGCGTTCTCACCCTCGTTACTGGTCAGACGCCGCCCCGACTGATGCCGGAATCAGCTCTTTACTCTGTTAGCGAAACTTTTCCGCAGCTTCTGCAGTTTCGGTGGAATGACCGCCATGCAGTAGCCGTTGCGCTGGCCCGCGCCTTCCCAGTAATCCTGATGATAAGCTTCAGCGGGATACCACTCTTTCAGCGGCTCAATAGTGGTCACCACCGGCACATCATGGTCAGCCTGAGCGCGGGCAATGGCGGCGCGTGCCTCCGCTTCCTGCCCTGCATTGGCCGGGAAAATGGCGGAACGATACTGGGTGCCAATATCATTACCCTGACGGTTAAGCTGGGTCGGATCATGCGTCACAAAGCTGATATCCAGCAGATCGCCAAAGCTGACTTTCTCCGGGTCGAAGCCAATGCGGATCGCTTCTGCATGACCGGTCGCACCGCTGCAGACCTGCTCATAAGTCGGATTAGGACGGGCACCACCGGTATAACCGCTTTCCACCGACTCTACGCCGATCACATCCTTAAATACCGCTTCGGTACACCAGAAACAGCCGCCAGCGATAACTGCGTATTCGATTGCCATAATAATTTACTCCTGTCAGGTCGAAAGAGGTGAATGGGGGCGCGGCAGAGCGCTTTCAACTAGATCAGCATCTCCGGTTTAAAATCGCCGCTCTTATCCAGTATTTTGTCGCTCATCACGCTGAACCGGCCTTCGCCAGTGTAGTGCAGGGTAGTGGGGTATTCCGGCTGCTCGGCAACGTGCGCTTTAACAATCTCAAAAATAAACAGGTTGTAGTTGGCGACCATCGAATCGTCATAAAGCTGACACTCAAAGCTGGCAAAACATTCGGCAATCATCGGCGCGCCAACCACCTGAGCGGGTTCCGGCGTCAGGCCAAAGGCCTCAAACTTATCAATGCTGTCGCCGTGGCTGTTGCCGATTGCCACAACTTCATCAATCAGCGAGGCAGAAGGAATGTTCAGCACGCACTGACCGCTGTTGCGGATCAGCTCATGGCTGTGGTTCATACCGGCAATCATGCAGCCGACCAGTGACGGAGAAAACTCCAGCACCGTGTGCCAGCCGAGCGTCATGATGTCATGTTGATCTCCGTACTGCGAACTGAGCAGCAGCACCGGTCCGGGTTCAAGGTATTTGCGGGCTTTGCTGACCGGAAAAGCATATTTGTGCATGCGTTGGCTCATGGCATAACTCCTGAAACGGAACGTAGCCATTAAGTGTAGAGCACCGGGCGGATGCAGCAGGCGTGTCAGCGGGCAGAAATGCGAGGTTGATGGCGGCGTCCGGCAGCGCAGACATTTTTAGCGGCAGTGTCGCGAGCTTAAGGTTTCCTTAATATGCAATCGCGATACTGCCTGCTTTAACTGAGGATGATGCTATGAAAACTGCTCCTGTTGCCCTGTCTGTGACTGCTCCGCGTCCGATGAGTGAATATGCTGCACTGCTGATTGCCGCAGCCACGGTTGTTCTGTTCCTCTCCGCCTGGTTCAGCGCTTAAAACTTCACCACGGCACGACAACCGCTTCGGTCGCGGCGGTTCTCTAAGAAAAACTGAAACCGGTGTAACTGGACGATGCGGCTGACGATGCTCAGCCCGAGTCCGATACCGCCGTAGCGACTGTCCATCCGGATAAACGCTTTACTCAGCTCGCCACTTTTACTCTCATCAATTCCCGGGCCCTGATCTTCCACCACCAGCATCGGCTGAGGAGTTAACACCAGCTGCACACTGATGGTGCTGTTATCCGGGCTGTAGCGATGGGCGTTCTCGACCAGGTTACGCAGCAACATCTTCAGCAGCGTGGCATCACCACGCACAAACTGCTCCTGCGGCAGATCGAGCACCAGCGTCTGCTGATGCGCCTCCAGCATAATACTCAGCTCTGCCTCCATTGGCAGGATCACATCTTCAATCAGCCCCACGTTCTGATAGGTGCCAGAGGTAAAGGACTGTCCGGCGCGCGCCAGATTCAGCAGTTGCGACACACTGTGCGTCATCTGATCCAGGCGCTGCACCAGCGGCTGAACTTTGACATCGCTGTTACGTTCGATTAACTCCAGATGCAGCCGCAATCCCGCCAGCGGCGTGCGCAGCTCATGTGCCACGTCGGCAGTGAATAACCGTTCGCGCTCCAGACTGCTGTTCAGACGCGCGACCAGCTGGTTTATCGCCTGCGTCACCGCATCGATCTCCTGAACCTGACTGTGGCAGGCGACGGGATCAAGATTCTCTTCGCTGCGACTCTCCAGTTCACGCTGCAGCTGATAAAGCGGCCGGGTAATCCACTTCACCGCCTGATAGCAGAGCAGCAGCGTCAGGGTAATCATCACCAGACTCGGCACCGCCAGGCTGGCTACCGCTTCATGCACTTCACGCTTAACGTGACTGTCCATGTTGCGCTTCTGCAGCTGCGCTTCCACCAGAAACTGAATCTGCTCTTTGCTCTCATGCCACAGCCAGACCACGCTGATCACCTGGAAAACCAGCAGGATCAGACCGATGGTCAGGATGAGACGAAAGCGCATACTGCGATGATCGAAACGTCTTATCATGTTGCCTCACGAACGCCATCCTGCGTCACCAGCGCATAGCCAAAACCGCGCACGGTGCGGATAGCGCTTTTGCCGATTTTGTCGCGCAGATTATGGATATGCACTTCCAGGGTATTAGTAGAAGGCTCGGTCTCCCAGTTATAGATATCCTGGTAGAGAATTTCACGGTGAACCGGATTCCCGGCCTTGAGCATCAGCCGTGACAGAATCGCAAACTCTTTGGGTGTCAGATCCAGCAGTACGTCGCTGAGCGTAATCTGGCGATGGGTCATATCCAGCGCCAGCGCACCCACTCTGACATGACTGTCGCCCTGATTGACGTGGCGGCGAATCAGGGCGCGGATACGCGCCAGCAACTCATCCAGCGAGAACGGTTTGATAAGATAGTCGTCCGCGCCTGCGTCGAGTCCGGCAATGCGTTCGCTGATGGTGTCGCGTGCGGTCAGGATCAGCACTGGTGTCATCTTCTTCTGCCGCCGCAGTCGTATCAGAAAATGCAGTCCATCTTCATCCGGCAGGCCAAGATCCAGCACCACCAGACTATACAAGCCGCTGGCGAAATGCGCTTCAGCATCCCGCACCCGCGTAACGCCATCACAGACATAGCCTTCCCCTTCCAGCGCCAGCATCAGACCCTGCAGCAGCAGGGCATCATCTTCAACAATCAGTATCTTCATTAAGGTTGGCTCCGACACGACGTCAAAATATCATCCGCAGGCACATATTCGTGGGTCGCGGTGCCGGTTAATCCCAGCATGGTTGAAAACAGATTATCCTGTGAAAAATCGTCTGTCGCCGCCAGTTTATTCAGACAGCCGCGATTAACCGCATAACGTTTCTGATAATCATCGGAGAGCCAGATCAGCAACGGCACATGTTTCTGGGTGTCCGGCGCGATAGCATAGGGCAGGCCATGCAGGTAAGCACCATTTTCACCCAGGGATTCGCCATGGTCAGACAGATAGACCAGGCTGGTGGTGAAGCGGTCCTGATGCGCGCGCAGTACGTTAATGGCTTTATCGACGATGTGATCCACATTGACCAGCGTATTGTCATAGGTGTTGATCAACTGTTGTTGCGAACAGTCCTGAATCTGGTTGGTGTCGCAGGTCGGTTCAAACTGACGAAACTGTGGCGGATAGCGATGGCTGTAAGTCGGGCCATGACTGCCAATGGTGTGCAGCACAATCACCGCGTTGCCTTTTAACTGACTGATGTAATCATCCAGACCGTGGAACAGCACGTCGTCGTAACACTCACCATCAATACACATGCCGGGCAGGTTCAGGCTGGTCATGTCCTGATGCGGAACGCGATCGCAGGCCCCTTTACAGCCCCCATCGTTCTCATTCCACAACACGCTGATCCCGGCGCGCTGAATAATATCCAGCAATCCCTCCTGATGGGCGGCCAGCACATCATCATAGTGGGCGCGCGGCATGTTGGAGAACATGCAGGGCACGGAAACCGCCGTCGCCGTTCCGCACGAGGTGGTGTGCGGGAAATAGATCACATTATCTTTGGCCAGTAAGGGGTTGGTCAGACGACCGTAACCGCCCAGCGAGAAATTTTGCGCACGCGAGGTTTCGCCCAGCACCAGAATCGTCAGGTTAGGTTTGCCACTGCTGCGGCTGGGCTGCAGGTGCGCATCTTCACCGATGCGTATCAGCGGCGCGTTCTGTAACTGCTCATGCTTATACCAGGAGAGCGTCGCCGCGATGCTGTTAGAGGGGCTCAGCGCTTTTACCAGCTCGCGGTTGTTACGGAACAGCGAAGCGTAATCTTTATAGAAGAGCAGGGCGATCAGCACAATCAGCGCCGCTGACAGCAATACGCTGAGCAGTCGCGCCAGCACGCCGCGCCACTGCTGCTTTTTGATTCGCGGCCAGAACAGCAGCAACGTCATCAGCACGCCCGAGGTGAGCAGGGTTACAAGCAGCTGTGGCGTAATCAGCGCAAAGGATTCCGAGGCGGTGGTGTCCATCATGTTGGTTATCATCGAGCGATCGACCACGATGTTATAGGTGTGAATAAAGAACTGTGCCGAGGCGGAGAGCAGAATAAACAGCGCGGCCAGCAGCCGATCCAGCCAGATAAACGAGGCCAGCGTAATCACGATATTGATCACGCTAAAGGCGACCAGCGGCATCGATAAAAAGACCAGCGTGGTGTGCAGGTCGTTCAGCGGCATCACCGCCAGCACCTGACGGTAATAGGCAACGTTAAGGAAAACCGCGATGTAAACCGCAGCCAGAATCAGCAACGTAAGGCGGCTAATCAGCGGCCTCTTCAGGGTAAACGTCATGTGAGCAGGAACCAGAGTAATAAAAGTGTCACGAGAATGCGCTTTCAATATTAGGAATACCTTAAGAGCCTTAAGCTTTGGGGGGGCCGACTCTGCCGGGTGCGATACGTGCGTGACTCCAGTCAGCAGCGGATCGTGTCCGGCCTGAACATCAGAAGCGAAGCAGAATTGAATGGTGCTTTTATGCTGACTTAACCGCAGCGGCTGGCATGAAACCTGCATCTTTCTGGCATAACCCCTGTTAATGACTACACTTACTGTGAAGATGTTCTCAGTTAGCCAGTATTGTCAGCAATGCGCTTGCAAGTTTGAGGAGAGTGACCTATCCCGTTACCGCGTTTTATCCCTCAATCACCGCTTTATCAGAATTTCCCGCTTGCTGACCTGACTGCGTCAGGACATTCTTGTTTTAACTCAATGTTTTATTAAAATTCGATTTTCAGGAGAAGTAACGTGACCCAAGCGGCAGACACCCATGCCAGGTACCCGACATTAAGCGGCGGGCAGTACGCCTTCTTTTTTGATGTCGACGGCACGCTGGCAGCGATTCAGTCCCGTCCCGAAGCGGTATTTATTCCTGAGCAGGTCATCGCGCAACTGCAGCAGCTCTCTGCACTCTCGCAGGGCGCGCTTGCGCTGGTCTCCGGCAGACCCATAGAACAACTCGATGCGCTGGCCGCTCCCTGGCACGGCCCGGCTGCGGGCGTACATGGTGCAGAGCGCCGTGATGCAGAGGGTAATCTGCAACGCATCAGCCTGCCGGTCGAGGTGGAGCAATCGCTAAGGGCGGAATTGCAGGATGCCATGGCATCCTGGCCTGGCACCCAGCTGGAGGTAAAAGGCATGGCTTTCGCTCTTCACTACCGCCAGGCGATGCAGCATGAGCAGGATGTGATGCGACTGGCTGAACAGTCAGTGAAACGTTTTCCCGGACTGGCGCTTCAGCCGGGGAAATGTGTGGTAGAGATTAAACCGGCAGGTATCGATAAAGGCGCCGCAATCAGCGACTTTATGCAGCAGCCCCCTTTTGCCGGACGTACGCCGGTCTTTATTGGCGACGATCTGACGGATGAGAAGGGCTTTCTGGCCGTGAACGCACGGCAGGGCGTCTCGATCAAAGTCGGAGAAGGTTCCACCCAGGCCCATTATCGGCTTCATGATGTCGATGCGGTTTACGGCTGGCTGGAAAGAACATTATTACTATCAGATCAAGACAACGTCGGTAAGGAGTTTAGGTTATGAGTCGTTTAGTGGTTGTATCTAACCGTGTCGCCATGCCCGATGGGTCAAAAACCAGCGCTGGCGGTTTGGCCGTCGGTATTCTCGATGCACTGAAAAGCACCGGTGGACTGTGGTTTGGCTGGAACGGTGAAATCAGCGAGTACACAGGCGAAGAGGTAGAAGAAGTCACGGTTCAGGAACATGAAGGTATTGAGTATGCCTCGTTCCCGCTGAGCCAGAACGATTACGATCTCTACTATTGCCAGTTCTCAAACACTGTCATCTGGCCCGCATTCCATTATCGCCTTGACCTGGTTCAGTTCCAGCGGGAAGCCTGGGAAGGGTATTGCGACGTTAACGATGCGGTGGCACAGCGTTTAAAACCGCTGATCAAGCCGGATGATATTGTCTGGATCCACGATTATCACTTTTTACCGTTTGCAGCCGCGTTGCGTCGGGCGGGCATTAATAACCGCATCGGCTTCTTCCTGCATATTCCGTTCCCGACGCCTGAAATATTCAATGCGCTGCCGCCGCACAAAGAGTTGCTGGAAATGCTGTGCGAATATGACCTGCTGGGTTTCCAGACCGAATCGGATCGGGTGGCCTTCCTCGACAGCGTCAGCCAGCTTACACAGCTGCAGAATAAGGGCGACAAAAAACATCGCGCCTTTGGCAACACCTTTATGACTGAGGTTTATCCCATCGGGATTGAGCCAGACAGTATTAAAGAGATGGCCGAAGGGCCGCTGCCACCAAAAATGGCCGCCATGAAGAAAGAGCTGGGCGATGCACGCAATATTATTGCCTGCGAACGTCTCGACTATTCCAAAGGTCTGCCTGAGCGTTTTCTTGCCTATGAAGCGCTGCTGGAGAACTTCCCGCAGCATCGCGGCAAAATTCGCTACTCGCAGATTGCACCGACCTCGCGCGGCGATGTGCAGGCGTATCAGGATATCCGTCATCAGCTGGAGACCGAAGCAGGGCGCATCAACGGTAAATACGGTACGCTGGGCTGGACCCCGCTCTACTACCTTAACCAGCATTTTGACCGTCGACTGCTGATGAAAATCTTCCGTCTGACCGATGTCGGTCTGGTTACGCCGCTGCGTGACGGTATGAACCTGGTGGCGAAAGAGTACGTGGCTGCGCAGGACCCGGATGATCCCGGTGTACTGGTGCTGTCGCGCTTTGCGGGTGCGGCTAACGAGCTCACCTCCGCGCTGATTGTGAATCCGTATGACCGTGATGAAGTGGCCGCCGCGCTGGATAAGGCGATTACTATGCCGCGTACCGAAAGGATTTCACGCTACAACGACATGATGGCGGTATTGCGTAAAAATGATATTACCGCCTGGCGTGAAGGCTTCCTGAAAGACCTGGAACGCATTGAACCGCGCAGCGTTGACCACAACACGGTTAACAAGGTCGCGACCTTCCCAAAACTCGCCTGATATCTGTTCTGACTCAGGTTATGAAAGCAGCGACGCCTCTACGGCGTCGCTGCTTTTTTTTTCGGTTCAGATCACAGAAAACTCGCCTGCTATCTGTTAATGACCGTTTGCTACGATTCTACGCTGATAACGTCAGTGGCTGCCCGGAGTGGCCCGATAAATGCAGGTAAGCCCGGAAAACCCCCGTCCTGTCAGCCCCTGCCGCTTTCTTTACCTTCTTTACTCAAGTTTCTCTTCAGGCTGCCGATAGTGATAGTGCCAACGCATAACCCTTCGTTAATTCATTCGACTTTCTTATATAACCCCTTGTTACAGTGGGAATCAGAGTCTGTACACCCCGCCACCACTGTTAACGTCAGGTTGCCAGAAATCTGACCTGCTGCCGTATAAACCTTAACGATTTCATTACTCACCCTCTGCGATACTCCCCTTAAGTAACTAATTTAAAAGCAAATACCTGAAGGTCGCAGCAGCATAATATGCTGATAACCTTTCTTTGGGTGGTTCTAAATAGGGTGTTAAAACGATTAACACCCGATATTCATTCCGGACTGCGCAAAGCGTCGAATAGCGATGCTTTTACCCCCTATTAAACCTTTCTCAGGACCAATTGGACTTAAAATCGGGCTTTTTTGCTCAAAAAATGACCAGTCGGTAAGTAATGGTAAAGGGTTGCTGAAGAAATTTGCGTTAAAAGTGTGATCTGCGTCACACTTTATCTAAAATTTCACATCACTGTCGTTGTATGTCGAAATCAGACGATATAGATTTGCGTTGTTTTCGGAATAGTCCTAAAAAATGTAAGAAGACGTCACGGAAGATGTCCAGAACTCGAAAATAAAATGGCATGGATTTTCGACCTTCGGTGGGTCTGAAACCCACACAAAAATGGAAGGCGAAAACGGTGACATTAACGTTACGTAAAGTTTTTTTTGCCATCTTTTGATTTAACAAACAGCAGCTCGAACCGCAGATTTATTCTGCGATACAGTTACGTCGCATCTCTCAGGATGGAAAAATAATGGGCACCTCTGAAGTACTGAAACATATTTACGATCTCAACTTGTCTTATTTACTGCTTGCGCAGCGTTTAATTAACCAGGATAAAGCTTCTGCAATGTTTCGCCTCGGAATTGACGAGAAAATGGCGAATGCATTATCTGAATTAACATTGCCTGAGATGGTAAAAATGGCGGAAACCAATCAACTGGTTTGCCAGTTTCGTTTTACCGATAGCAGCACCATTAATCGCCTGACGCAGGAATCACGCGTGGATGATTTACAACAAATCCACACCGGCATTTTATTATCGAGCCGTTTACTGCGTAATGCGTCTAAAGATGATGCACCTGCTAAAAAGAGAGCAATGTCATGAGTGAGAAAAGTATTGTTCAGGAAGCACGTGATATTCATCTCGCGATGGAGCTCATTACATTAGGTGCCCGCTTGCAGATGCTTGAGAGCGAAACCCAGCTGAGCCGCGGTCGTCTCATCAAGCTCTATAAAGAATTACGTGGCAGTCCGCCACCGAAAGGTATGCTGCCGTTCTCTACGGACTGGTTTATGACGTGGGAGCAGAACATTCATGCTTCTATGTTCTGTAACGCCTGGAAGTTTTTGCTGAAAACCGGGTTGTGCAGCGGCGTCGATGCCGTGATTAAAGCTTACCGCCTGTATCTTGAACAGTGTCCTCAATCGGACGAGGGCCCGCTGTTGGCGCTGACTCGTGCCTGGACCCTGGTCCGATTCGTTGATAGCGGTATGCTGGAACTGGCAGATTGTAAAAGCTGCAACGGCAGCTTTATTAATCATGCGCATCAGCCGGTTGGCAGCTTTACCTGCAGCCTGTGCCAGCCACCATCACGGGCAGTAAAAAGACGTAAACTTTCTGCAGAACCTGCCGATATGTTTCCACAACTGCTGGATGAACAGGTTAAACACGCCGTTTAAGTTTGTTCGCACTGTGGAAGCCATCCAGCAGCGGTTAATACCGCTGCTTTTTTTTTGCTTGCGGTTCAGGAATAACATCTGCGGCTCTCTGGCTTAACTTCCACCAACACGTTACGGACGTAAGGATTTTTTTGTGCTGATAATTATAGGTTACCTGATTGTTTTAGGCTCCGTGTTGGGCGGATATGCGCTGGTAGGTGGCCATCTGGGCGCGCTTTATCAGCCAGCCGAATTATTAATGATCGGCGGTGCCGGTGCCGGTGCTTTTTTAGTCGGCAACAACGGTAAGTCGATTAAAAAAACGCTGAAGGCGCTGCCTAAGTTATTTCGCGGCTCCAAGTACAACAAAGCGGTTTACATGGATTTGATGGCGCTGCTTTATCGCCTGATGGCGAAGTCGCGTCAGCAGGGTATGTTATCGCTGGAACGCGATATTGAAGATCCCAGCCAGAGTGAAATTTTTGCTAATTATCCCCGCATTCTTGCCGATAAACAGTTAGTGGATTTTATTACTGACTATTTACGCCTGATGGTGAGCGGCAACATGAACGCTTTTGAAATCGAAGCGTTGATGGATGAAGAGATTGAGACCTACGAACACGAGTGTGACGTACCAGCGCAAAGTATTGCTGCAGTGGGTGATGGTCTTCCGGCATTCGGTATCGTCGCCGCGGTAATGGGCGTGGTCCATGCACTGGCTTCGGCCGATCGTCCAGCCGCTGAACTCGGTGCGCTGGTCGCGCATGCGATGGTGGGCACCTTCCTGGGCATCCTGCTGGCCTACGGGTTTGTCTCTCCACTCTCGTCAGTGCTGCGTCAGAAGTGTGCGGAAACCACCAAGATGATGCAGTGCATTAAGGTGACATTGCTGTCGAGCCTGAATGGTTACGCGCCGCAGATTGCGGTGGAATTTGGTCGTAAGACGCTCTATTCCGCCGAGCGTCCGTCGTTCAGCGAACTGGAAGAGCACGTACGTAACGCCAAGAACCCGGCTAAACAGACTTCAGACGAGGCTTCATGAAACACGGCAATCGCCCAATTGTGCTGATCAAAAAGCGCAAACATAAAGGCCATGAAGGCAGCCACGGATCGTGGAAGATTGCCTACGCCGACTTTATGACGGCGATGATGGCCTTTTTTATGGTGATGTGGCTGCTCTCAATTGCCAACCCGCAGGAGCTGGTGCAGATAGCAGACTACTTCAAAACACCGCTGAAGGTAGCGATTACCGGCGGGGCGCGCAGCAGCGACAGCGAGAGCCCGATCCCCGGCGGCGGTGATGATCCGACCAAAAAGATTGGCGAAGTGAACAAAGTCGTCGATATGGACGCCCAGAAACGCAAGCTGGATGAGATTCGTCTTAACCGGCTGCGTGAAAAGCTCGACCAGCTGATTGAAGCGGATCCGCGTCTGAAAGCGCTGCGCCCGCATCTGATCATCAACATGGTGGAAGAGGGGCTGCGTATTCAGATTATCGACAGCCAGAATCGCCCGATGTTTAAGACCGGTCGGGCCGAGGTTGAGCCCTATATGCGCGATATTCTGCGTGCGATAGCGCCAGTCCTTAACGACATTCCGAACCGCATCAGCCTGGCCGGACATACCGATGATTTTCAGTATGCCAGCGGTGACAAAGGCTACAGCAACTGGGAACTGTCGACAGACCGTGCTAACGCCTCACGCCGTGAACTGGTGATGGGCGGCTTAGACAGCGGAAAAATTTTACGGGTGTTGGGTATGGCCGACACCATGCGCCTGAAAAATCGTGGCGGTAATGACGCCGTTAACCGCCGCATCAGCCTGCTGGTGTTGAACCACGACACCGAAGCGGCAATAGAAAAAGAGAACGCAGAAAGTGATGCCGTCCAGATCAGCGATCCGGCGGCCATTGAACAGATTACCGCACCTGCAACACCAGGCGGCGCGGTGAATACAGCAGCCCCCTCACAGCCGAGGTGATTCCCGTGAGTATGGACATCAGCGATTTTTACCAGACGTTTTTTGATGAAGCCGATGAGCTATTAGCGGATATGGAACAACACCTGTTGGGCTTAGACCCGCAGGAGCCAGATTCGGAACAGCTTAACGCCATCTTCCGTGCCGCTCACTCCATTAAGGGTGGGGCCGGAACCTTTGGTTTTACGGTATTACAGGAAACGACTCATATCCTGGAAAACATTCTGGATGGTGCTCGTCGCGGCGAGATGCAGCTCAGCACCGACATCATCAACCTGTTTTTGGAAACCAAAGATATTATGCAGGAACAGCTCGATGCTTATAAAACCGCGCAGGAGCCTAACGCGGAGAGCTTCAAATATATCTGTGAAGCGCTGCGCCAGCTGGCGCTAGAGGCCAAAGGTCTGCCGGTTGATGTTCCGGCCAGTGTTGCCACTGCCAGCGCAGAACCGGCCAGCACCAGCGGCCTGCGTGTACAGCTGATCGATCTCAAAGAGAAAGAGGTCGATCTGATGCTGGAAGAGATGAGTAATCTCGGCACCCTGACCAACGTACAGAAAGGCAGCACCACGCTGGATGTCTGCATTGATGGCGTCGGTAAAGATGACATCGTGGCGGTGCTCTGCTTCGTCATCGACGAAGCACAGATCCGCTTCCCGGCAGCAGACGAAGCCGTTGCCGCGCCAGCTGCTGTTGCAGCCGAGGCCGAACCGGTGGTGGAAGACGTTCACACCGCCACCGTCACCGAACTGCCGGTGGCCGCAGTGAAGCGTGAAAGTAAGCGCGTCGCGGCACCTGCCAAATCGAGCGAATCCACCAGCATCCGTGTTGCGGTGGAGAAGGTCGATCAGCTGATCAACCTGGTGGGCGAACTGGTGATTACCCAGTCAATGCTCGCTCAGCGTTCCGGCGAACTCGATCCGGTCGCGCACGGTGACCTGCTGAACAGCATGGGTCAGCTGGAGCGTAACGCCCGCGATCTGCAGGAATCGGTGATGTCGATTCGTATGATGCCAATGGAATATGTCTTCAGCCGCTTCCCGCGTCTGGTGCGTGACCTGGCCAGCAAACTCGGCAAAGAGGTCGAACTGACGCTGCTGGGCAGCTCAACCGAACTCGATAAGAGCCTGATTGAGCGCATCATCGATCCATTAACGCACCTGGTGCGTAACAGCCTTGACCACGGTATCGAAACGCCAGAGAAACGTCTGGTGGCCGGTAAAGTGGCAACCGGTAACCTGACGCTTTCAGCGGAACATCAGGGCGGCAACATCTGCATTGAAGTGTCTGATGATGGTGCCGGTCTGAACCGTGAACGTATTCTGGCTAAAGCCCTCTCATCGGGCCTGCCGGTTCACGAGAACATGAGCGACGAAGAGGTCGGCATGCTGATCTTCGCACCGGGCTTCTCCACCGCAGAGCAGGTGACGGATGTTTCAGGACGCGGCGTCGGTATGGACGTGGTGAAACGAAATATTCAGGAGATGGGCGGTCACGTCGAGATCGCCTCGAAGCAGGGCAAAGGCACCACCATTCGTATCCTGCTGCCGCTGACCCTGGCCATCCTTGATGGGATGTCCGTTCGTGTGGCCGATGAAGTCTTTATTCTGCCGCTGAATGCGGTGATGGAGTCGCTGCAACCGCGCGCCGAAGAGCTGAAACCGCTGGCCGGTGGCGAGTGCGTGCTGGAAGTGCGTGGCGAATATCTGCCACTGGTCGAGCTGTGGAACGTCTTTGATGTGCAGGATGCCAAAACCGAGGCCACTCAGGGCATCGTGGTGATCCTGCAAAGCGCGGGCAAACGTTACGCGCTACTGGTCGATCAGCTGATTGGCCAGCATCAGGTGGTGGTGAAGAACCTGGAAAGTAACTATCGCAAAGTGCCGGGCATCTCCGCCGCCACCATTCTTGGCGATGGTAGCGTGGCGCTGATTGTTGATGTTTCAGCACTGCAATCACTTAACCGTGAAAAACGTGTGGCTGGCGCTGCCGCCTGATTGATAACGAAAGGGTAAATAACATGAATGGAATGGCAACCGTGACAAAAATCGCTGGCGAAACTGTGGGTCAGGAGTTTCTGGTCTTCACGCTGGGCGACGAAGAGTACGGCATCGATATCCTCAAAGTTCAGGAAATTCGCGGTTACGATCAGGTAACGCGTATCGCAAATACCCCTGAATTTATCCGCGGCGTCACTAACCTGCGCGGCGTTATCGTGCCGATTATCGATCTGCGCGTGAAGTTTGCGCAACCCGATGTTGAGTACAATGAAAACACCGTGGTTATCGTGCTGAATCTGGAAAATCGCGTGGTCGGTATCGTGGTTGACGGCGTCTCTGATGTGCTGTCGCTGACCCAGGATCAGATCCGTCCTTCACCAGAGTTCGCTGTGACCATGTCCACCGAGTACCTGACCGGTCTGGGTGCGCTGGGCGATCGCATGCTGATTCTGGTCGACATTGAGAAGCTGCTGAGCAGCGACGAGATGGCGCTGGTGGATAACCTGCGTAGCGCGTAATTGAATCATCACGGGCCGGTTATGGCTGGCCCGTGATAGTTTCACTGAGCGATAATTCCTTTCTATTCATAGAATAAAGCCGCATTGCACTCTAATTTCCCGCTGTCACCTGCCGATAATCCCTCAGTCACTTTAATTACCTACTTTCTTCAGGGTTACTCATGTTAACGAAAATCCGTGTTGTCACCAGCCTGTTACTGGTGTTGCTGGTGTTTGGGCTGTTACAGGCCTTCTCCGGTTCTGTTTTCTACTCCGCATTAAGCCACGACAAGCAAAGCTTCGCCGTGTCGCAGCTGGCGATGCAAAATACGCAGTCGCTCAACGACGCCTATATGAGTCTTAACCAGAGCCGGGTGCTGCTGACCCGTATTCAGCTGCGTTTCGCCACCAGTAAGCTGGAAGGCAAAACGGCCGATGTCGCCACGCTGTTTGACGACAGCAAAAACTTTCAGCAGGCGGCCGCCGGTTTTTTCAAAGTCTTTAAAGAGACACCCGATACGCCGGGACAAAATAGTGAGTTAAACAACCAGCTGGAGCAGCGCTACAGCGACTATGGCGCTGCGCTGGATCAGTTGCAGACCGCGCTACAGGCAAACGATCTGATTGCGGCCGGTAAAGCCCCGGTGGCGCCAAGCCAGAGTGCGTTTCTGACGGTTTACCGTGAATGGCGAGCCGATCAGAATCGCCTGACTACGCTTGGTGTTGAAGAGAACAGTTCTGCTTACAGCCGTATGATGTGGATCCTCTCCACCATCATGGCCGTCGTGGTCGCCGTGATCGTGCTCTGCTGGTTTGGACTGCGCAAAATCGTGATGACACCCCTCAACAGCAGCATTAATCACATTCAGCATATCGCCCAGGGCGATTTAACCCAGCCGATTGTGGTGGAAGGGCGCAATGAGATGACTCAGCTCGCGGCCAGTCTGCATGACATGCAGCAGTCACTGGTGCGCACGGTGACCAATGTGCGTGACGGCTCGGATGCGATTTTCACCGGTGCCAGCGAGATCTCTGCCGGAAACAATGATCTTTCTGCCCGCACAGAACAGCAGGCTGCGTCACTGGAGCAGACGGCGGCCAGCATGGAGCAGCTCACTGCCACGGTGAAACAGAACGCCGAAAACGCCCGCCAGGCGTCACAGCTGGCACTCAGCGCCTCAGAAACCGCAGAAAAAGGCGGCAACGTGGTGGCGGGTGTCGTGAAAACCATGAGCGAAATCGCCAGCAGCTCGAAGAAGATTGCCGATATCACCAGCGTGATTGATGGCATTGCTTTCCAGACTAATATTCTGGCGCTTAACGCCGCCGTTGAAGCGGCGCGTGCCGGCGAGCAGGGTCGCGGTTTTGCCGTGGTCGCGGGCGAGGTGCGTAATCTGGCCCAGCGCAGCGCCCAGGCGGCAAAAGAGATCAAAGGGTTGATCGATGACTCAGTGAACCGGGTCAATGTCGGTTCGCAACTGGTCGGCACCGCCGGGGAAACCATGAGCGATATCGTCAGTGCGGTTACGCGCGTCACCGACATCATGGGTGAAATCGCCTCGGCGTCGGACGAGCAGAGTCGCGGTATCGATCAGGTCGGGCAGGCGGTCACTGAGATGGATCGCGTTACCCAGCAGAACGCCTCGCTGGTGGAAGAGTCCGCTGCCGCAGCCGCCTCGCTGGAAGATCAGGCCAGCCGGTTAAGTCAGTCAGTGTCGGTCTTCAAAATTAAACGCGGCGCATTGCAGCAGACGCTGACAAAGCATCTGCCGATTGCCGCACCCGCTACGGCGGCGCTGGCACCACGCAAAGCCCTGACGGCACCGGTCAGTGATACTCACTGGGAAACCTTCTGATGTCATGCTGCGCATCCTGCGGGATGCGCAGCAACCCCTCGCGATTCCTCTGCGTAAAGCCAAACTCAGCAGCTCATGCTGATAAAAATAATTACAAAAGCCACTTCTCTCCTGAAAGCGCTGAATAGCGTTAATTAATCCTGTTACATCGCCGATATAGCCGCTGCACCTAAATTAACCTGCAGGGGAACAAGATGTTAAAAAAAATAAAAGTGGTGACCAGTTTAATCGCAGTCCTGGTCATCTTCGGCGCGCTCCAGCTTGTCGCTGGCAGCCTTTTCTGGTCAGCCCTCAATAAAGACAAAGAGTCCTTTGCGCTGTCGCAGGTCTCTAATCGCAATGTCACCGAGATGACTGACGCCTATATTTCACTGAACAACAGCCGTACCACGCTGAACCGCGGCATGCTGCGCTTACAGACCAGCATGGCCTCGCAGATGAACGGTGGTCAGCTTGATGAGCTGATCAACAAAGCCAATACCCAGTTAGCGGAAGCCGATCGCCACTTTAAAATCTATTACCATCTGCCAACCACGTCAGGTCTTGACGAAACCATGGGCGACACGCTTGAAGCCGATTACGCTAACTACGAAAACGGCCTGAAGGCGATGGTAAAAAGTCTGCAGGCGCGTGACCTGGAAGGGATGTTTAAACAGAACATTGAGCAGAAACAGGTCGCGATGCAGGAGAGTTACAACAAATGGCGTGCGCGTCAGACTGAGCTTTCCGATCAGGGAATGGCGCAGAACCAGAAAGCCTTTAAACAGATGATGTGGCTGCTGGCCGCGATTGGTGTTGCGGTGCTTGCGGTGATTATTACCTGCTGGTTTGGCCTGCGTCAGGTGCTGATTCAGCCGCTGCAACAGCTGCTGGCACAGATTCGCGCTATTGCCTCCGGCGATTTGACCCAGCCGATTGTGGTTGAGGGGCGTAATGAGATGAGCCAGCTGGCAGCAGGCATCCATGAGATGCAGCAGTCGCTGGTGATGACGGTGGGGAATGTGCGTGACGGCTCTGATGCCATCTTTACCGGTGCCAGCGAAATCGCCGCCGGTAACAACGACCTGTCGGCCCGCACCGAAGAGCAGGCCGCTTCGCTGGAGCAGACCGCCGCCAGCATGGAGCAGCTCACTGCCACGGTGAAGCAGAATGCTGACAACGCCCGTCAGGCATCCCAGCTGGCGCTGACCGCCTCCGAAACCGCGCAGCAGGGCGGTAAAGTGGTGAATGGCGTGGTCACAACCATGAAAGAGATCGCCGGCAGCTCGAAGAAAATCGCGGACATTATCAGCGTGATCGACGGCATCGCCTTCCAGACTAATATCCTGGCGCTGAATGCGGCGGTTGAAGCGGCACGTGCCGGTGAACAGGGTCGCGGTTTTGCGGTGGTGGCCGGTGAAGTGCGCAGTCTGGCCCAGCGCAGCGCCCAGGCCGCCAAAGAGATTAAAGGCCTGATTGAAGACTCGGTGTCACGCGTCAACAGCGGTTCACTGCAGGTTGAAAGCGCCGGCAGCACCATGAATGAGATTGTGGGTGCCGTGACCCGCGTTACCGACATCATGGGTGAGATCGCCTCGGCTTCCGATGAGCAGAGCCGCGGTATTGAGCAGGTCGGTCTGGCCGTTACCGAAATGGATCGCGTGACCCAGCAGAACGCCTCGCTGGTTGAGGAGTCTGCCGCCGCTGCGGCCGCACTGGAGCAGCAGGCCAGCGTCCTGACCCAGGCCGTCTCCGTTTTCAAAATTTCCCGCGCCTGATTTTTTCCTCTTTCAACATGGCGGCGGCGTAAAGCCGTCGCCATGCATAAAGTTCCCCCCGTCTCCGCCGATAAATACACACGAATCGCCAACCAATGAGGTGTTTATGTTTAGTCGAGTACGAGTCGTCTCCGGCCTGCTGTGTGTGCTGGCGCTGTTTGCGCTGCTGCAGCTGTTTTCCGGCGGAATGTTTTTCAAAACTGTCAGTTCAGATAAAGAGAATTTTGCCTACAACCAACGCCTGAATACTCTGCAACAGGCGATGGGCACCTCATGGGTTTCGCTGGTTCAGGCGCGCAACACCCTTAACCGCGCCGGTATCCGTTTTCTGCAGGATGCACAGATGTCGGGCTCGGGTGCCAGCGTGAAAGAGCTGGTCGCCCTGGCGGGTGAGGAGCTGAAGCAGGCTGAAGTCAGCTATCAGATATTCAACGATAACCTGTCAGAAGAAGGTAAAACGGCCGAAAACGTCCGGGCGTTACAGGCGAACTACAAGGCCTATCACGATGCGCTGGCGGAGCTGATGGTCTTCTTCACTGCCGGCAATTTCAAAGGTTTTGTGGATCAGCCGACCCAGAGCTACCAGGACAAGTTCCAGAAAGATTACAGCGAGTGGCTTGAGCACAATAAAGCGCTGTCTCAGCAGGGTGTGGAAGCTAACCAGCACGCGTATACCCGCTCCATCACTATCGTTATCGCCACGCTGGCAGTGACCTTGCTGATGATTATCCTGGTGTGGAACGTGATGCGCTCGGTGCTGATCCGTCCGCTGCGTCAGAGTATTGAGCATATCCAGCACATCGCACGGGGCGACTTGACCCAGCCGGTTGAGATTAGCGTACGTAACGAAATCGGTGAGTTACTGACTTCGCTGCAGCACATGCAGCAGGAGCTGGTCCGTACCGTGCGTACCGTACGAGACGGCTCTGATGCCATCTATACCGGTGCCAGCGAAATCTCCATCGGCAATAACGATCTCTCTTCGCGTACCGAACAGCAGGCCGCTTCGCTGGAGCAGACCGCTGCCAGCATGGAGCAACTCACCGCGACCGTGAAGCAGAATGCCGAAAACGCCCGTCAGGCGTCCAAGCTGGCGCTGACCGCCTCTGAAACCGCGCAGCAGGGCGGCAAAGTGGTGGATGGCGTGGTCACCACCATGAAAGAAATTGCGGGCAGTTCCAAAAAGATTGCCGATATCACCAGTGTGATTGATGGCATCGCCTTCCAGACCAACATCCTGGCGCTGAATGCGGCGGTTGAAGCGGCGCGTGCCGGTGAACAGGGTCGCGGTTTTGCGGTCGTTGCCGGTGAAGTGCGCAGCCTGGCGCAGCGCAGCGCCCAGGCCGCCAAAGAGATTAAAGGTCTGATTGAAGATTCGGTTAGCCGCGTTAATACCGGCTCGGTGCTGGTAGAGAGCGCCGGTGACACCATGAGCAACATCGTCAGCGCGGTCACCCGCGTCACCGACATCATGGGTGAGATCGCCTCAGCGTCAGACGAGCAGAGCCGTGGCATTGACCAGGTGGGCCTTGCCGTGACCGAGATGGATCGCGTCACCCAGCAGAACGCCTCACTGGTCGAAGAGTCAGCGGCAGCGGCTGCAGCGCTCGAAGATCAGGCAAGTCACTTAAAACAAGCGGTATCAGTGTTCAATATTGGTAAAGAATTTGTCGCTCAGGCCGTTAACAAGACAACGGCGATGAAAACTCTCCAGTCAGATGCACCGTTAGCCGTTGGTCGTTCGCCTGCTACCCGCAGCGACGACAACTGGGAAACCTTTTAAACGCCCGTGGCCCGGCCGCTATTGAGCCGCCGGGCATCGCAGCAGACAAATAATGTATTGAGTTCGGGCCAGGTGCAGAGATGAAAAAATCGACAATTTTAGATCAAAATGAGACGACAACGCTGCTGTCGCAAATGGTGCAGCGTTTACCGCTCTCCGATACGCATTTTCGTCGTATCAGCCAGCTGATCTATCAGCGTGCCGGTATCGTACTGGCCGATCACAAGCGTGAGATGGTTTACAACCGTCTGGTTCGTCGCCTGCGTACGCTGAATATCGATGATTTCGGTCGCTACCTGGCGCTGCTGGAGTCCGATCCGAACAGTGCCGAGTGGCAGGCGTTTATCAATGCCCTGACCACTAACCTGACCGCGTTCTTCCGCGAAGCGCATCACTTCCCGATTCTGGCGGAGCATGCACGTAAGCGACAGGGCAACTTCAGCGTCTGGAGTACCGCAGCGTCAACCGGCGAAGAGCCTTACTCCATCGCCATGACGCTGGCGGAAGCGCTGGGCACCGGACCGGGCAAGTTCCAGGTTCATGCCAGCGATATCGACACCCAGGTGCTGGAAAAAGCGGTGGCGGGTGTTTATCGCCAGGAGGAGCTGCGTACGCTGTCACCCGCGCAAATGCAGCGCTACTTCCTGCGCGGCACCGGTCCTCATGCCGGTATGGTGCGGGCGCGTCCCGAGCTGACCAATATGGTCACTTACGCGCAGCTTAACCTGCTGGCCAATGACTGGGCGCTGCCGGGTCAGTTCGACGCTATTTTCTGTCGCAACGTGATGATCTATTTCGATAAAGAGACGCAGGAGAAGATTCTGCGTCGGTTTGTCCCGCTCCTGAAGCCGGGCGGCATTCTGTTCGCCGGGCACTCAGAAAACTTCAGTCAGATCAGTAAAGAGTTCTGGCTGCGCGGGCAAACCGTCTATGGACTGACGAAGGAAAGATGATGAGCAAAATCACCGTGATGTGCGTAGATGACTCTGCGCTGATGCGGCAGTTGATGACTGAAATCATCAACAGCCATCCGGATATGGAGATGGTCGCTACGGCGCCCGATCCGCTGGTCGCCCGCGATTTGATTAAGCAGTTCAATCCGCAGGTGCTGACGCTGGATGTGGAAATGCCGCGCATGGATGGCCTCGATTTCCTGGAAAAACTGATGCGGTTACGGCCAATGCCGGTGGTGATGGTTTCATCGCTGACCGGGAAAGGCTCTGAAATTACCCTGCGCGCGCTGGAGCTGGGAGCGGTGGATTTCGTCACCAAGCCACAGCTCGGTATCCGCGAAGGGATGCTGTCTTACAGCCAGATGATTGGCGACAAAATTCGTGCCGCTTCCCGTGCCCGACTGCACAACCGTGCAGCGATGCCGGTGCCGGCGACGCTGAAAGCGGGCCCGCTGCTGAGTAGTGAGAAGCTGATTGCGATTGGCTCCTCAACCGGGGGTACCGAGGCGATTCGCCATGTGCTGCAGCCGTTACCGGCGACCAGCCCGGCACTGCTGATTACCCAGCATATGCCGCCAGGCTTTACCCGCTCTTTTGCCGAGCGTCTGAACAAGTTGTGTCAGATCACGGTGAAGGAAGCTGAAGATGGTGAGCGTATTCTGCCAGGCCATGCCTACATCGCGCCAGGCGCAATGCACATGGAGCTGGCCCGAAGTGGCGCCAACTATGTGGTGAAACTGAATGAAGGACCACCGGTTAACCGGCACAAACCCTCTGTGGATGTGCTGTTTAAATCGGTGGCAACTTACGCCGGACGAAATGCGGTGGGGGTCATCCTCACCGGCATGGGCAACGACGGTGCCGCCGGGATGCTGGAAATGCATCGGGCAGGCGCCTGGACTATTGCCCAGAACGAAGCCAGCTGTGTGGTATTTGGCATGCCGCGTGAGGCCATTGCCACAGGCGGCGTGAGCGAAGTCGTGGATTTAAGCAACATCAGCCAGCATATGCTGGCGAAAATTAGCGCCGGACAGGCATTGCGTATTTAACAGGCCCGTCCCGCCGGGCGAGACAACTCAGGAGTAGATATGGCTGATAAAAACATGCGCTTTTTGGTAGTAGACGACTTCAATACGATGCGTCGTATTGTGCGTAACCTGCTGAAAGAGCTGGGCTTCAATAACGTAGAAGAAGCGGAAGATGGTGTGGACGCCCTCGGCAAACTGAAAGCGGGTGGTTTCGACTTCGTGATTTCCGACTGGAACATGCCAAACATGGATGGCCTGCAGCTGCTGCAGACCATTCGTGCCGACGCGGCAATGAGTTCGCTGCCGGTGTTGATGGTGACCGCGGAAGCGAAGAAAGAGAACATTATCGCCGCCGCCCAGGCCGGTGCCAGCGGATATGTCGTGAAGCCATTCACTGCGGCAACCCTGGAAGAAAAGCTGGGTAAAATTTTCGAAAAACTGGGCATGTAAGGGGATGTGATGAGCGACTTTCCGAAACCAACTGAGGATGCCGCGGCACACGACATCATTTCACGTATTGGCTCTCTGACGCGCATGCTGCGCGACAGCCTGCGCGAGCTGGGGCTGGATAAAGCCATAGCCGATGCGGCTGAAGCCATTCCTGATGCCCGCGACCGTCTGGATTATGTTGTGCAGATGACGGCGCAGGCCGCCGACCGTGCGTTGAACTGTGTTGAAGCAGCACAACCCCATCAGGATAAGATGGAAGCCGGGGCAACCCAGCTGAAAGGGCGTTGGGATGAGTGGTTTGAGAACCCGATTGAACTGGGTGATGCGCGGGAGTTGGTGACGGATACGCGCGCATTCCTCACCGCCGTGCCAGAGCATACCGCCTTTACCAACAAGCAGCTGCTTGAAATCATGATGGCGCAGGATTTCCAGGACCTGACCGGTCAGGTGATCAAGCGCATGATGGATGTGATCCAGGAAATTGAGCGCCAGCTGTTAATGGTGCTGCTGGAGAATATGCCAGAAGTCAGCGCTGAGAAGCGTCAGGAAGGCACCAGCCTGCTGAACGGGCCGCAGATTCACGCCGATGCACCGGGCGTGGTGGCGAACCAGGATCAGGTTGATGACCTGCTGGACAGCTTAGGGTTCTAGGTTTCGTCCGCCTGCGGGCGGGCAAAACAGCTGCAGGTTATAATAAACAGGGTCACCTTCGGGTGGCCCCGTTCCGCATTGTCAGACCCATCCCCGAAAGAACGCCTGTTTTCTTCATCTTATCTCCGCTTTAACTTAAGCCAGATTTGGCATCCTATGCTCAGAATTCCTGCCAACCGAGGTTTGTCGTGGCTGAAGATAGCGACGAAGACAAAACAGAATCGCCCACGGCCCACCGACTTGAGAAAGCGCGTGAAGAGGGCCAGATTCCGCGTTCGCGCGAACTCACATCCGTACTGATGCTGCTGGCCGGCATCATGATCCTGTGGATGGGCGGCAACATGATGGCGCACCGGCTGGCGGCGATGGTCGCCACCGGACTCCGTTTTGATCACGGCATGGTCAGAGATGACAAAATTATCGTCAGCCACATCGGCAGCCTGATCACGCAGGCACTGATGGCGCTGCTGCCATTGATGGGCGGTCTGGTGCTGGTGGCAATCGCCGCGCCCATGCTGCTGGGCGGTATCGTTTTCAGCGGTAAATCGATCAAGTTCGACCTGAAGAAGATGAGCCCGATGGCTGGGTTCAAGCGAATGTTTGCGGCGCAGGCCTGGACCGAACTGTTTAAAGGCATCCTCAAGACTATTCTGGTTGGCTCGGTGGGCTGGTGGTACATCTGGAGCCACTGGCCCGAGATGCTGCGGTTGATCAGCGAAGCGCCCGTCACCGCGCTGATTCACGGCATGGAGATGATCGCAGTCTGCTGTTCGCTGGTGATGCTGGGGCTGATCCCGATGGTCGGGTATGACGTCTTCTGGCAGCTGCACAGCCACTTTAAAAAGCTGAAAATGTCGATGCAGGAGATCCGCGACGAGCATAAGCAGCAGGAAGGTGACCCGCACGTTAAAGGGCGCATCCGGCAGCAGATGCGCGCCGCAGCGCGACGCCGAATGATGGCGGATGTGCCGAAAGCCGATGTCATCGTCACCAACCCGACGCACTACTCGGTGGCACTGCAGTACAACGAGAAAAAGATGAGTGCGCCGAAAGTGGTGGCGAAAGGCGCAGGTGAGATCGCCCTGAGAATTCGTGAACTGGCTGCCGAACACCGCATCCCGGTTCTGGAAGCACCGCCGCTGGCGCGTGCGTTATACCGACATACTGAAATTGGTCAGCACATTCCCGGCGCGCTCTATGCCGCCGTGGCCGAGGTGCTGGCGTGGGTCTGGCAGTCGCGTCGCTGGAAGCGCGAAGGCGGCCTGATCCCAACCAAACCAAAAAACCTGCCGGTTCCGGCAGAGATGGACTTTGCAGGAGAGAGCAAAAACGATGGCTAATAACCTGGCCGCAAAACTACGTTTACCGGGCAACTTTAAAGATATGCAGTGGCAGGTGCTGGCCGGGCCGGTACTGATCCTGATGATCCTGTCGATGATGGTTCTGCCATTACCGCCGTTCATCCTCGATCTGCTGTTCACCTTTAACATTGCGCTGTCGATCATGATCCTGCTGGTGGCGATGTTCACCCAGCGGACCCTGGAGTTTGCGGCGTTCCCGACCATTCTGCTGTTCTCTACCTTGCTGCGTCTGGCGCTGAACGTGGCTTCAACCCGTATCATCCTGATGGAAGGGCATACGGGTGCCGCCGCGGCAGGACAGGTGGTTGAAGCGTTCGGTCACTTCCTGGTGGGCGGTAACTTCGCCATCGGTATCGTGGTGTTTATCATCCTCGTCATCATCAACTTTATGGTTATCACCAAAGGTGCTGGCCGTATCGCCGAAGTGGGCGCGCGCTTTGTGCTGGACGGGATGCCCGGTAAGCAGATGGCGATCGATGCCGACCTCAACGCCGGTCTGATCGGTGAAGATGACGCCAAACGCCGCCGTGCCGAAGTGACCCAGGAAGCGGACTTCTACGGTTCGATGGACGGTGCCAGTAAGTTCGTTCGTGGTGATGCCGTCGCCGGTATTATGATCATGGTGATCAACGTCATCGGCGGCCTGCTGGTGGGCGTGGTGCAGCACGGTATGGATGTGGGTCATGCCGCAGAGACCTATACCCTGCTGACCATCGGTGATGGTCTGGTCGCGCAGATCCCGGCGCTGGTTATCTCTACCGCAGCCGGTGTTATCGTGACGCGCGTTGCCACCGATCAGGATGTCGGCGAACAGATGGTCACCCAGCTGTTCAAAGATCCGCGCGTGCTGATGCTGAGCGCCGGCGTGATTGGTCTGCTGGGTCTGGTGCCTGGCATGCCGAACTTCGTCTTCCTGCTGTTCACCGCCGCCTTACTGGGCCTGGCCTGGTGGCTGCGCGGCCGCGAAATGCAGCCGAAGAAGAAAGTGGAAGTCACGGGCGGCATCGCCAAAACGGCGGACACGCCAGCCGCCACCGAAGCGTCGTGGACCGATGTGCAGCTGGAAGATACGCTGGGCATGGAAGTGGGCTATCGCCTGATTCCGATGGTCGATCATCAGCAAAACGGTGAGCTGCTGGGACGTATCCGCAGTATCCGTAAGAAAGTCGCCCAGGATGTCGGTTTCCTGCCGCCGGTAGTGCATATCCGCGACAACATGGAGCTGCCACCGGCACGCTATCGCATCCTGATGAAAGGGGTGGAGATTGGCAGCGGTGATGCCTATCCTGGCCGCTGGATGGCGATTAACCCGGGCACGGCTGCCGGAAGTCTGCCAGGCGAAGCGACCGTTGATCCCGCCTTTGGACTGGCGGCGGTCTGGATTGATAGCGCGCTGAAAGAGCAGGCACAGATTCAGGGCTTTACCGTAGTTGAAGCCAGTACCGTGGTGGCAACCCACCTTAACCATCTGATTGGCCAGTTCGCCAGCGAGCTGTTTGGCCGTCAGGAAGCGCAGCAGCTGCTGGATCGTGTGACTCAGGAGATGCCGAAGCTGACCGAAGATCTGGTGCCGGGAGTGATCTCGCTGACCACCCTGCACAAGGTGCTGCAGAACCTGCTGGTGGAGCGGGTGTCGATTCGCGATATGCGCACCATTATCGAAACGCTGGCGGAACATGCGCCGGTGCAGAGCGATCCGCAGGAGCTGACCAGCGTGGTGCGTGTGGCGCTGGGCCGTGCGATTACTCAGCAGTGGTTCCCGGGTAATGACGAAGTGCAGGTTATCGGGCTCGATTCCACGCTGGAGCGCCTGCTGTTACAGGCGTTGCAGGGCGGTGGCGGACTGGAGCCGGGTCTGGCCGATCGGCTGTTAAGTCAGGCACAGGCGGCATTGCAGCGTCAGGAGATGCTGGGTGCGCCACCGGTGCTGTTGGTCAATCATCCGCTGCGTGCGCTGCTGGCGCGCTTCCTGCGCCGCAATCTGCCCCAGCTGGTGGTGCTCTCTAATCTGGAGCTGAGCGACAACCGCCAGATCCGTATGACTGCCACCATCGGAGGCAAATAATGCGCTGGCTGGTGATGGCATTCGTGATGCTGCCACTGATGGCGCAGGCGGCCGGTGGTGCCTGGAGTGCCACGGCCAATGGGCCGCTGCTGGCGAACCGCGGCAGCTGGCAACGGGCGCAGCCGCTGACGCCGCCCGCCGACATTGGCGGGGAGGTCAGCGTTATTAACTGGCGTTATCAGCTGAGCAGACCGGCCCCGTCCGGCCTGCAGGTGCGCTTGTGCGGCGAACAGCGCTGCACTTCCCTGGAGGGGGCCAGCGGCACCACGCGCGGGCTGGCACATCTGAGCGCCGGTGAGACCCTGCACATGGTGTTTGGTTTTGCCGGAAGCGGGGCGCTGCCACCCGGATTACGGGTGGTGAGCAGTGAAGTGATGGTCAATTACGAGTAAGGATATCGTTGCTGAATTGACTGAAGGCGAGCCGGAGATCGCCTCCTGGCTCCCTTGTTACGTGATGACCCTGGCTGTAAACCGATGCTAACCCTGACCCAGCGGCTGACAGATAATTGACCCGTTTCAAATCCCGTCATGACCAGTGCGTTATAAAGCTTTTCACGCCAGCTGATTCTCTTTCTGCGCCAGAAAATCCTTCAACGGTGTTACGCGACTGATCTCCTCCTGTGCCCTGGCATCATGCATCACTTCCCAGATATCGACACTGTTTTGCAGATTAAGCCAGAACTCAACGCTGGTTTCGAAGGCTGCAGCCAGCCTGAAAGCCATATCCGGCGTCAGCTTCCGGTTATTGTTGACCAGGGCGCTGACGGTGTTGCGGTGCACTTTTAGCATCTCCGCTAAGTCGAGAATCTTCAGGCCGGTTGGCTCCAGATATTCGTAAAGTAATACGTCACCGACAGTGGTCGGTTTGCGGGTCGCCTGGTTCATAGTCTTGCTCTCTTTATTACTGACAGAGGTTGATGTGTTACATGCTGTCTTACAGCGCCTGATGCAGCCAGGCTCAGTTTTCATCGCTTGTGCGTTTTATAGCTATGAGCATCCAGATAAAGGTCAACGGCCTTACCTTCTATCCATTTAAAGATCAGCCGATATTGCTCATTGACCCTGATTGAAGCATATCCCTTGAGAGGCGGGTTTAGTTCCTCATAACGATTGCCTGGGGGTGAATTTAAATCCTTATAGCTAATCGCCGCATTGATGATGTCGAGCTTTCGCGCCAGCGCTGATGAGAGGCTTGACGGTATTCTTTTGGAAAATTTGCCATATAAAAAATAATCCTTAAGCCAGTCATCCCTGAAACTTTCAATATTCCTTAACGTTGCCACCTCATTACCTCCCTGTATCACACTGAAGACAATTTAACGCACCGATGCACAGTGCGCAAGTGCGTAGTTTGTATTCAGGCGTTCACCCCCTTCATTCCCTCCTCAGAGTAGCGACCGCCTTTAACTTCAATCTGCTGATGCACAGCGTTCAGCATCGCGATATCTTCCTCTTCTAGCTCGATATCTGCGGCCTGCGCGTTTTCAGTAAGGTAAGCGATCTGTTTGGTGCCTGGTATCGGCACAATTTTTTCATACTGTGCCAGTAGCCAGGCCAGCGCAATCTGCCCGGTGGTGGCGTGATATTTCTCAGCAAGTGGCGTCACCGCGTTAAGAAGCTGGAGATTGTGATCGATATTTTCCTGCCGGAAACGGTCATTATTTTTGCGGAAATCACCCTCGGCAAAATCGCTGTTTTTACGGTATTTACCCGTCAGGAATCCTCTGCCCAGCGGCGAGTAGGGCACCAGTCCGATACTGAGCTTTTTCACCATAGGGAGAATCTCCTCTTCGATGTCACGCGTCCAGAGTGAATACTCCGTCTGCAGCGCGGCCAGCGGATGGATCGCCTGCGCCCGATTCAGCGTTGAAGCCGATGCTTCACACAGCCCAATCCGGGCAATCTTTCCCTCCTGCACCAGACGGCTGAGACACTGCATGCTCTCCTCAATCGGTGTCGCCGGACTGATCCGGTGCAGATAAAAGAGATCGATACGCTCCACGCCCAGCCGTTTCAGTGATGCATGGCAGCAGCGGGTAATGTAGTCCGGCTGATTGTTGATGGTGCGGGCATAGGCCGCATCAGCAGGGCGTTCAATACCACATTTGGTGGCAACGGTGAACTTCAGCCGTTCGGCCCGATTGAGCCCGGCAAGAAACTGACCTATCAACTGCTCGTTGTGACCGCGCCCGTAAAGATCGGCGGTATCGATAAAGGTGATATCCAGATCGCGCAGCTTATTGAGCAGTTGCAGGGAATGACGGTCATCGGTCTGACCATAAAATTCGCTGAGCCCCATCGCGCCATAGCCGATTGCGCTGACGTCCAGACCCTGAGTTAACGTTCGCTTTTTCATTGTCGCTCCTCGTATGTGAGACGCGATTGTTTCACTCCGCGTGAAAGCAATGAATTGCTCTTTCCGTCATGCAAAAAAGGTATCAGGCGAATGAAAGGGCTTCAGACATCCATCCGGCGTGTCGACACAGTAAGCTCTCAGCAACAGGCTGAGCGGGGATTAACAAGGAAGAAGAGTGTGGTGGTGCTTCGCTCTGTTTTAGCGGCGCGGCATCATGCGGACTTTATCGCATTCCCGGGATGAGAGAGTTCTCTCAGCGCATTAAGAACCGCCTCATTTTTTTCATCGGCGCGAATCGCCGCGTAAACATCTATCGCCAGCTGCTGTGCCGCATCTTCTGTCAGCGGGCGGTAACAGAGACCTGCCTGATTAAAAGTGCATTTTGACTGCGGCATCAGGGCGAATCCTTTTCCTCTGGCGATGTGTGACAGCATCAGCAGGGAATCGTCCGGCTCTCTCACCCGTTTCAGCGAGACGCTGAGCGTGGCGAAGTAGCGCTCGCATTTATCGTAAAACAGCGGATTGGCGCTGCGGGCAAACCAGAACAGCGGCAGATCGGCCAGCGCTTCCAGCGAGACCCGTTCCGCTACACTGGCAGGATGCGCCGACGGTATGGCAATCAGCAGCGGCTCACGGTAAACCCAGGCGTACTGAACGGTGTCTTCCGCATCCGACCCCTTTTCTCCGGTGAGTATTAAATCCAGACTGTTTTTTCCCAGGCTTTGCAAAAGCTGAGGGGAGGTCAGGCGGGGCATCTCCATCTCTTCGCTGGCATGAAAAGCGGCGAGCTGCCGGTTAAGTGGCGAAATCAGTTCAAAGTTCAGCGTGCGGGTCAGCCCGATGCGTAGCCGTGCCTCGGCGGGCTGCGCATCCTGCTTCAGGGCATTCAGCGCAGTCAGGATCGCTTCCGCCTTCGCGACCAGCGCACGGCCAGAATCGGTGAGCGTTACCTCATGGGTCGTGCGGCTGAACAGCGAGTGGCCCAGCAGATCTTCCAGACTCTGAATCTGACGGGTCAGCGGAGGTTGCGTCATGCTGAGACGTTCTGCGGCCCGGCGAAAATTCAGCTCGTGCGCAACAGCCAGAAAGCACTGCAACTGTTTTATCGTGGGAAGGTGGCTGCTGATGAGGTGCGCGGCTACAGACATAACACCATCCTGCTGCGAAGATTTGGGGGATTAGAGCGGATATACGAATTCAGCAACGGAGAGGGAAACCCCTCTCCGTTTCAGAGATTACATGCGCTCGACGGTGTCGATGCCCAGCGTATCCAGACCCTGCTTCAGCGTCTTCGCGGTCAGTGCGGCCAGCTGC
The DNA here is from genome assembly GCF_019969975.1 of Pantoea sp. OVA07A. Taxonomy (NCBI): domain Bacteria; kingdom Pseudomonadati; phylum Pseudomonadota; class Gammaproteobacteria; order Enterobacterales; family Erwiniaceae; genus Pantoea; species Pantoea sp. OVA07A. The sequence continues at coordinate 360,831 of NZ_JAHXYM010000001.1, forward strand.
AGTCGGCTCAGACGGGTTGTGTCTGATTCTGCGGTGAGAATCGGGCAGTGCTCGTAGAATCCGGAGAACAGACCAGCCAGATCGTAGAGATAGGCACACATCACGTGTGGCGTGCCGTCACGAGCGACCTGCGTAATAACCTCTTCGAACTGCAGCAGACGGGTGGCCAGCTGCGCTTCACGCTCTTCGCTGATCACAATCTCCGCATCCAGCGAATCGGCATCAATGCCCGCCTTGCGGAACACGGAGAGAACGCGGGTATAGGCATACTGCATGTAAGGCGCGGTATTGCCTTCGAACGCCAGCATGTTGTCCCAGTCGAAAATGTAATCGGTGGTACGGCTTTTTGACAGGTCGGCGTATTTTACCGCGCTGATGCCAACCACTTCCGCCAGCGTTTTCACTTCCGCTTCGCTCATCTCCGGGTTCTTCTCACGCACCAGCGTGTAGGCACGCTGATAGGCTTCATCCAGCAGATCGGAGAGCTTGATGGTGCCGCCGCTGCGGGTTTTGAACGGACGGCCATCTTTGCCCAGCATCATGCCGAATGCATGGTGCTCCAGCGGAACAGATTCCGGCACATAACCCGCTTTACGGACGATAGTCCAGGCCTGAACCAGATGCTGATGCTGACGTGAGTCGATGTAATAGAGCACACGATCGGCTTTCAGCGTTTCGTAACGATATTTCGCACAGGCGATATCGGTGGTGGTGTAGAGGTAGCCGCCATCCTTTTTCTGGATGATGACGCCCATCGGTTCACCCTCTTTGTTCTGGAATTCATCCAGGAACACCACGGTCGCACCTTCACTCTCTACCGCTAAGCCTTTCTGTTTCAGATCGGAGACGATACCAGGCAGCATATCGTTATAGAGACTTTCACCCATAACATCATTGCGCGTCAGCGTGACGTTCATGCGGTCATAGATTTTCTGGTTCTGACTCATGGTGATGTCGACCAGCTTCTTCCACATCTGGCGGCAATAGTCATCGCCGCCCTGTAATTTCACCACATAACTGCGTGCGCGCTCGGCAAACTCAGGATCTTCATCATAAGTGCGCTTGGCTTCACGGTAGAAGCCTTCGAGATCGGCCAGCGCCATCTCTGCATGATCTTCATTCTGCTGCTTTTCCAGGAACGCGATCAGCATACCGAACTGTGTTCCCCAGTCGCCAACGTGGTTCGCTCGGATCACTTTATGGCCGAGAAATTCCAGCGTACGCACCGCCGCATCACCAATGATGGTGGAGCGGACGTGGCCCACATGCATCTCTTTCGCAACGTTAGGCGCGGAGTAGTCGACGACGATAGTCTGGGGTTCGGCCAGCTGCACGCCAAGGCGCGGCAGACGCAGCGCTTCCCGGGCATGACTGGCCAGCCAGTTGTGGTCAAGGAAGATATTGATGAAGCCCGGCCCGGCAATTTCGACTTTGCTGGCGATGCCGGTCAGGTCGAGGTGCTGAATCACCGTTTCCGCTAATTGTCGCGGTGCCTGTCCCAGCTTTTTCGCCACGGCCATAATTCCGTTGGCCTGATAGTCTCCAAACTGAACCCGGGCGGATTGACGAACCTGGGGTTCGCAATCGGCGGGTGCGCCGGCTAAAACCATTGCCTGACTGACTTTTGCGGAAAGAAGTGCCTGAATATTCACCGAGTTACCTTCATGTGCTGAGCAACGCCCGGACCAGAAAGCCGGGCTGTCATCATCTTGCCTGAGCGCATCGCGTCACGGAGAGGCAGAAACGGATGGGGCAGACAAAACGGAAAAAAATGAGGGGAAAAGTATACGTGAAATGTCAGTGGGCGTCAGCAGTTGGATGAAGCGGGGAAACAGAGCTGAATAAGATGTTTCCCTGAAGCATTAACGACGTCGCAGATGACGGCGTGGGTTCTTTACGCTTTTATCTTCACGCACCTTCCAATGGCGGGAGATTGCAAATCCCATCAGTGCGATCAGGACAGCGACAACGATGAGCATAGACATAGAGCCATTCCTTTTGGTTGTGTTAGGTCAAATTTATAGGAAGGCGGGGTGGGCTGCAATTGTTTGCCAGGTAAATGAGAGTTATCTTATTGTATTAAAGAAGTTGATATAAATCATACAGTTAACATGCTTTCATCAAGGAACTCATGGTCCTAAACAGGAGATAAATCCGAAATGAAAGATGTTATTATAAGGATTAGCGTTAAATTTCGGGCCAAATAAGATGAATCTTATCATTATGTGATGCTCAGCATGCGGCGCGCCAAAAGCCAGGCGGGTTATAAATGCTAAACAAATTGAGAGGAACTGGAGTAGTGACGAGAACTTTTCCGGCAGAATTGGATGATTTAAAGACAGATTTAGGACGTTTTGAAGAATCGTTGCAAAGTTTTGCGCAGCGGCTCGGTTTGCGTCTTACCGATCTGGAAGTGGACCATATCGCGGTGCGTTGCCATCAGGACACGACGGCGATGCGCTGGCAGCAAGGTTTGCAGCAGATTGGCACGCAGTTTTCGGCGGCGATGATCAACGGCAGACAGATTTGCCTGTTTAAACTCCATGACCCGCTGATTGTCGCAGGCAGGCAGATTGATGTGGTTGAACTGCCATGGCCGGGTGAAAAGCGTTATCGCCATGAAGGCTGGGAGCATATTGAGGTGGTGTTACGGGGCGATCATCAGACGCTGGGCGTGCGCGCGATGGCCTTGCTGTCAGATGAGGCGCTGACGCAGCCGGGTATTTCATTTAAAACCAGTTCACCGCAGGGCGAGAATGAGCGCCTGCCCAATCCGACCCTGGCGGTAACGGATGGGCAGACGACAATCAAGTTCCATCCGTGGCGACTGGAGGAGATTGTCGCCAGCGAACAGAACTAAAGGCGGGCGGCTAACGCACGCTTCAGGCGCGCAACAGCTTCGTCGAGCAGCGCGCGGGTACAGCCGAAATTGAGCCGGACAAACTGGTCATTGCCAAACTCACGTCCGGCGGTTAAGCCCAGCCCGTGCTTTTCAAAATAGAGCGCCGGACTGGCCACACCCAGCGCGCTGGCGTCGATCCAGGCCAGGTAGGTCGCTTCCGGCGAGGCGAGTGACAGGCCGGTCATCTTATTGACCTGCGACACCAGCCAGTCACGGTTACTGCGCAGATAGGCATTCTGCGCATTCAGCCAGGGCTCACCCTCGCGCCATGCCGCTGCTGCTGCCGTGAGTGCCAGAATATCAACATCTGGCACAATGCCGCGTCGTACCCGGTTAAAGCGCGCGCGCAGCCCGGCATTGGGAATGATGGCGATGGAAGCCCCAAGACCGGCAATATTAAAGGACTTTGAGGGCGACATCAGCGTCACGCTACGCTGGGCTGCATCTTCGCTCAGTGAAGCAAAGGGTATGTGCTTAACGCCGGGTTCCAGCAGCAGATCGCTGTGGATCTCGTCGGAACAGACAATCAAATCGTGCTTCTGCGCCAATTCCAGTTGCGCCTGCAGTTCTTCGCGGCGGTAGACGGTGCCGCCCGGATTCTGCGGGTTGCACAGCATTAACAGCCGCGCTTTATCGTCCAGCTGACCTTGCGGCGCAGCCAGATCCAGTAGCCAGCGTCCCTCTTGCAGCGTCAGTGGCAGCGTGATCTGACCGCGCTCTGCCAGTTTTGCTGCACCGCGAAACGGCGGATAGATGGGTGTTGGCGCAATCGTCAGCTCGTCAGGCGCGGTGAAAGCGCGCACTGCCAGATTCAGCCCGCTTACGACACCCGGCAAAACCACAATCCATTCCGGATTAACGTGCCACTGATAGCGCGAGGCGAGCCAGGCTATCGCACTATCGATAAATTCAACTGGCGTGTCGCCATAGCCAAAAATCCCATGTTCGGCACGGGTTTTAATCGCATTGATGACGCAGTCAGGCGATCGGAAATCGGTGTCTGCCACCCACAACGGCAGAATGTCCTGGTCCGCATATTTGTTCCATTTAAGGCTATCGCTGTGACGACGGTCTATCCGTTGGTCGAAATTGAATGCCATAGTTAACTTTCCCGGTAAACTCATTCCAGCAGCCAGACTAACTGATGAATCTGCCTTGAACCAGAGTCATGTAAAGGAGAAGAGAATGACCACACTGGAAATTTGCTGCTATGGCGTGGATTGCGCTGTGACCGCACAACAGGCGGGCGCCGATCGGGTTGAACTCTGTGCCGCACCGCGTGAAGGCGGCCTGACCCCATCAGCGGGGATGCTGAATGCCGCCCGGCAAGAAGTTTCGATTCCGGTTCATCCTATTGTCCGGCCACGTGGTGGCGATTTTTGTTATACCGCACGCGAATTTGAAGCGATGAAATCGGATGTGGCGTTAATCCGTGAACTCGGTTTTCCTGGCCTGGTGATTGGGATGCTGGATGAAGATGCTCACATTCATCATGGTCAGATGCGGCAGATTATGGCGCTGTGTGACGGCCTGGCCGTAACCTTTCATCGCGCCTTCGATCTCTGTCACAGCCCCAGGCGTGCGCTGGAAGAACTAACGGATTTGGGAGTGGCGCGTATTCTGACATCCGGTCAGCAGCAGAGCGCTGAAAACGGAATTGCATTACTCAGGGAACTAAATGAGGCCAGCACCGGTCCTATTATTATGGCGGGTGCCGGGGTACGTCTCAGCAACCTGCAAAAGTTTCTCGACATGGGGATTGAGGAAGTTCACAGCTCGGCCAGTCGCCTTGTCGCGTCGCCGATGCGCTACCGCAAAGCGGGGGTCTCCATGTGTTCAGAAGCCGAGACTGACGAGTTCAGCCGCTACTGTGTAGACGGCGATGTGGTTGAGGCGATGAAAAGCGTGATGCAGATGAGCACCGTTCGGGTCGCCTGAACCACAACAGATTTTGCCGCGCAGCACGCCGATCATTGACGTGGTGTTTGCAAGTACCAAGCCCCAGTATCCTTGCTGGGGTTCTTTTTGTGTAAAGCACACTCCTTACCAGCTAAATTGTTTTGCGCTTCTCAGGCATGTTATTGATGTCAGAGAGATCTGAAATCTGGCTGCAGCGAAGTTATCACTCTTTCGCCTGGCTCGATAAAAATGACCTGCCCCATATTAATCATTACATGTCATCCAGGACTTTCAGGCCCGGCAGCAAAGTAATCACTCGCTTTCTTCGTTATGCTGATGCCGTGTCGCCTCTTCGGTTCTTAAAGGGCGATGCAGGCTGAAATCTTCACAGATTGCCGCTGTTCATCACCGCAGCGTTTACACTGAAAGCAACGTCGCCTGGAAAAGATCCTATGAAACCCAATCCGATTGCTGTCCTGACTCTGATCCTGACTGCTCTCTGCAGTGGCAGCGCTGCCGCCAGCGCATGTAGCCCGAACAACATTGCTGTGGCTAACAGCAATAACCTGATTTTGCTGGGCGGGAATGCGAAAGGCGCGGTCAAGCAGGTGGTTGCGGGCGAGTTTGGTAAAGATGTGAACTCGCAAAAGCGGGTGTTGGGGCAGTTTGACGCCTGTGGCGATCTGACGGTTGCCGACGTCAGCTATGACAAAAGTGAGCGCAACGTTATTCTCAGCATGGAGCAACACATTGCCCGCGTGCAGGGCGGCTGGGTGGCGGAATATGCGTATCTGGTAAAAGTGCTGAAAGAGGGCAAAGAGGTGGTGGTCGATAACCGACAGGGGACGATTAACTGGCAGAAAGGTCAGCATGGCAACATTACCAGCGCCTCCGACAGGTTTACCAGCATGGGTAAAAGCGGCTTTACCGACACGACTTACCTTTATGATCGGCAGTTCCGGCTGGAGAAGAGCGTGGCACGCGGCAGCGATCCCCTGACCAACGGTGAAAATCATTACCACTGGAATCCGCAAGGTCTGGTGACCCGCACCACATCGGCCCGCAGCACCGACAGTTATACCTACGATCCCCAATGGCGTGAAGTGCGGCTCAACGGCACGGCGACCACACCGCTGAGCACCATCCGGTCAGTAGATGAGTGTCAGTCCTGGGATCAGGTGGGTAACTGTACCCTGAGCTATCTGCACGAGACCGAAATCTTCACGCGCGGCACTATTGAGCGCCATCTCAGTTCCGCCTACAAATATGAGTACTGGGACCAGCCGGCGGCGGCGGAGTAAAAGGCGATCGGATGATCGCCTGTCGGGTGGTTATTTAACCGTCTGACTAAAGGCATCCAGCGCCAGCAGGGCGTTTGCAATATCTTCCGGTGAAAGGTTTGGATTAAGGTTTTTCAGCGTGTCGCCCTCACTGTTCGCCAGTGCACCCACTTTGACCAGATTCTCCCAGCTCTCATTTTCCAGATGCAGCTCCCGGAGCGTGGTCGGCATGTTGATCGAGCGATAGAAGCGGATATAGCGCGCAATGTCCTCATCCGGACGCTTCTCAAGCACCATCTGCGTCAGTGTGCCGTAGGCGACTTTCTCGCCATGGGTCAGATGGTGGATATCACCATCAATCGCGGTGAACCCATTATGAATAGCGTGCGCAGCTGCCAGCCCTCCGTTTTCAAAGCCCAGCCCCGATAACAGCGTATTCGCCTCAACCACCGCTTCCACGGCGGGCGTCACTCGTTTTTGGGTGACGGCAACATAGGCGCTGTAACCCCATGTAAGCAGCGTTTCTTCACAGGCACGGGCAATCGCCAGTCCGGCAATTGTCGGATCACCATTGACCATCGATTTTGAATGCGAACGCGCCACCGCCTGCGCTTCAACCCAGGTCGCCAGTCCATCGGCAATGCCGGAGGCAAAGAGTCGTGCTGGCGCACTGGCGCAGACGGCGGTGTCCACCAGCACCAAATCAGGATTTTTACTGTAGAAGCGATAGCTCTCAAATACGCCGCTATCAGAATAGATGACCGATAGGGCGCTACAGGGGGCATCGGTGGAGGCGATAGTAGGCACGATGGCTACCGGCTGCTTCAGCTCATCCGCCACCGCCTTAACGGTGTCCAGCGTTTTGCCGCCGCCCAGTCCGACAACCACATTACAGCCCTGACTTTTTGCCAGCTGGCTAAGGCGGGTGATCTCATTGCTCGACGCCTCGCCGTTGAACGGGTGCCAGTTGAAGGTAACGCCCGCCTTTTGCAGCGCCTGTTGGGCGCGTTCGCCAATCAATTTCCAGACGACATCATCCGCGACCAGGAAAGCGTTATCACCCAGTTCGGCCACGTAGGGGCCCAGCTCGTCCAGCACGCCCGCGCCCTGCACATATTTACGGGGTGAAGAGAAGATAAATTTACTCATAATCACAGCTCCTTAATATGAAGTTAAACCGCCCTTAGCCTGGCACACGCTGACGAACAGGGAGAGTGACAAGGGTGAGATAATTCTACGGGCCTGTTACGCTGGCAGGACACCCATACGCTGCTGACCGGCTGTTACCTCCAGGGAGAACGCCATGACCACCACGCTGTTTTCATTTCTGTTTGCCATCACCATACTGACGCTGACGCCGGGCTTTGATACCGCGCTGGTACTGCGCTCAGCAGTCGCTCAGGGCGCAAAGCGCGCCAGCGTGACGGCACTGGGTATCACGCTCGGCTGTCTGGTCTGGGGTGTCGCGGTGGGATTCGGATTAGGCGCGCTGCTGCTGGCCTCCGAAATGGCCTATAACCTGCTTAAGTGGCTGGGTGCCGCCTGGTTACTTTATCTGGGGCTGAAATTGTTGCTGAAACCCCGCCAGACAGCAATCGACACGCAACAACCGGCGCTGCAACAGGGCTATCTTGCCTGCTTAAGCCGCGGGCTGCTGGGCAATCTGCTAAACCCCAAAGTGGGCATCTTCTATGTGAGTTTTTTGCCACAGTTTATCCCGGCGGGGGCGTCGGTGGCGCTCTGGTGTAGTCTGATGGCGCTGGCACACATGCTGCTGGGGCTGATCTGGAATGCGGTACTGATTGGCGGCAGCCACTATTTCGCCGGTCATTTGCGAAAACCGCGGGTGCTGAAGGTGATGGATCGCCTGACCGGCTGCGTTTTTATAGGATTTGCGGCGAAACTGGCGTTGTCTCGCCGCTAGGGCATTACGGTTTGGTGGCGACCAGCACGGCGCGCAGAGGCGCCGGATAGCCCTCGACCGTTTTGCTGGGGTCATCGGGATCGAGGAATTCAGCCAGAGACTCGCTGGTCATCCAGTCAGTACGGCGTTGCTCTTCAGTGGTAGTGAGGGCGAAATCGACAATCCGGACATCGACAAAGCCGCTTTTTTCCAGCCAGCTTTTCAACGCTTCAGCTGAGGGAATGAAGAAGACATTGCGCATCTGCGCATATCGCTCACCGGGCACCAGCACCTGATTCACATCGCCCTCAATCACCAGCGTCTCCAGCACCAGTTCGCCACCGCTGACCAGCTGATTCTTAAGCTGTAACAGGTGATCGAGCGGCGAACGGCGATGATAGAGCACGCCCATCGAGAACACCGTATCGAACGCCTGCAACACCGGTAACTGCTCAATGCCCAGCGGCAGCATATGCGCCCGGCGATCGTCGTTCAGCAGCTTACGCACCGCTTCGAACTGCACCAGGAATAGCTGCATTGGATCGATGCCAACCACCAGATGGGCACCCGCGCCAATCATCCGCCACATGTGATAGCCACTGCCGCAGCCCACATCGAGCACTGTGCGGCCGGCCAGCGGAGAGATGTGCGGTAGCACGCGCTCCCACTTCCAGTCAGATCGCCATTCGGTGTTGATGTGGGTGCCATAAAGGAAATAGGGCCCCTTACGCCACGGCATCAGGTTGCGCAGTAATTTCTCAATACCCTGACGATGGCGATCGCTGATGTCATCGCGGTCGGCAGTAACGCTGTGCAGCAGGTCAAGTTTTTGAGGCTCCAGCAGCGGCAGATACTCCAGCGACTTGTACCAGTCGCGGAAGTGCCCATGCAGGTTTTCACGCTGCCACTCGCTGATTTGCGCCGGTAAGACTTCCAGCCACTTCGCCAGCGGTCCCACCGCAATTTGCTGATAAAAACGGCCAAAGTCGATCATTTCAACGCCACCAGAGATCCAAAATTAAAGCACTGGAACCAGAGTTCGGCGTGCGAGAAACCGGCCTGTTTCAGACGGGCTTTATGAGCTTCAACGCTGTCAGTCAGCATCACATTTTCCAGCATGCTGCGTTTCTGGCTGATTTCCAGTTCGCTGTAGCCGTTGGCGCGCTTGAAGTCGTGATGCATGTTAAACAGCAGCTCACCGACTTCGGCATCTTCAAAACTGAATTTTTCTGACAGCACCAGCGCGCCGCCCGGTTTCAGTCCCTGCCAGATCTTTTCCAGCAGCGCCAGACGCGCAGGTGGTTCCAGAAACTGCAGCGTAAAGTTGAGTACCACCAGAGAGGCGTTCTCAATCTCAATGTCGCGGATATCCGCTTCCAGCACCGTTACCGGCGTGTCCGCGCGAAACGCATCAAGATGGCGACGACAGCGCTCCACCATCGCCGGGGAGTTATCCACTGCGATGATCTGGCAACCCGGCACCTGAATATTGCGGCGCACCGACAGGGTGGCCGCGCCCAGCGAGCAGCCCAGGTCATAAACCTTGCTGTCCGGGGTAACAAAACGTTCTGCCAGCATGCCAATCATCGAAATGATGTTGGAGTAGCCCGGCACCGAGCGCTGAATCATGTCAGGAAAGACTTCAGCTACACGCTCGTCAAAAGTCCAGTCGCCCAGTTTTGCAATGGGCGCTGAGAAGAGTTGATCGCGGTCAGACATATCGAAAATCCGAAGAGACGACGGAAAGGGCGCTATTCTCGCAGAAAGTGGGGCGGGCTGCACCCCTTAACCCAGGCCAGCTTAATGCAGCGTCAGCACCAGTTCCCACGGCATATAGATCAGGTTAAAAATCACCATGCCGCAGAGGGAAAACAGCGTCAGCAGCATGCCATATTTGCGGCCTGCCATTGCGCTGCTGCGCAAACCCCAGGCGTGCAGCAGGCGACTGATAAAGAACAGCAGACCCGTGAGATGCACCATCCAGATATCGGCGCCGTTCATCTCCATCATTACCAGCAGGAACAGCGCCAGCGGAATGGTTTCGATGGCATTGCCGTGAATGCGAATCGCCATTTTCAGGTCGTGGTAGCCGCCATCGCCATACGCCACACGGTAGAATCGGCGATAGCGGACCACGTCCAGCGTGAATTTCATCACCAGTAATGCACCCATCACCACATATAACGCGCTAACCATAGCCACCCCTGCGACTGTCCATAATGCTTCTATTCTAACGGGCGCATAGCCCGCTGTCCTGGGCAGGAATCAAAACAGTGACGTCTGTTGCGGCCAGTCCGGTCCATTGCCTATAGCCGGATCGATCTCCTGCAACTGCGGCCACAGCGCCTGCACCAGCGGAAAAACCTGGCCCATATCGGGGGTGTGCAGAAACAGCATGGCGTCACCCTGTTGCTGCCACTCCGTCAGCTTGTCTCGCCAGATCTGAAACAGCGGCACGCTCTCTTCCAGGCTATCGCTGCCGATAAACCGCACCATCGGCTGTGAGCCGGTTCGCAATGCATGAGGCGGCACCCGGGGCTTCTGCGCGCGGGCCACCAGCGCGGCCGGACTTTGCGAGGTAGAGGCGTGAACCGGACGGCTGTCGAGCATCACGCGATTGATGCCGCGCGCCAGCAGGCCGCGATTCAGGGCCCGTTCGGCATCCCCTTTAGCGAAGAAAGCGGGATGGCGGACTTCGACGCCGTAGTGAAAACGGCGCGGCAGGCTGTCGAGAAAGCGCCACAGGTCGTCGAGCTGCGTCGGGGAGAAGCTGGCAGGCAGTTGCAGCCAGTACTGACCGATGCGATCGGCCAGCGGCTCCATCAGGCGCAGGAAATCGGTCAGCAGGTCATCGCTGTGCTGCAGCGCTGCCTGATGGCTGATGGTATTGGGAAACTTAAAGCAGAAGCGAAATGCATCGTGCGTCATATCGCGCCAGCGCATCACCGTTTCCGGATTCGGCAGCGCATAGAGCGTGGTATTTCCCTCTACACAATGGAAATAGCGGGCATAGTCCGCCAGGCTTTCGATGCCCCAGCGTTTCCAGTGTGAATGCTGCCACTGGGGCAGGCCAATACGAAGTGTCACGCGCGCTCCTGGCTGCAGATTAAGATACCCCATTATCTGCTATGGTCAGGCTGGGGGGCAAATGCACACAGGAAATCGGTGCTTTGGCGCGGATCTGCTTATCCTGTCTGGCTTTTTCCATTATAATGACCGCCATTTTTGCGACAGCATCGCAACAGGTAACGCGGCCGGATGCTGTCAGATGCAGCGGCGAAGTTAAAAGGATAGTGTTATGCGTACAGAATATTGCGGACAGCTCAATCTGTCTCATGTGGGTCAGCAAGTCACGCTTTGCGGCTGGGTAAACCGCCGTCGCGATCTGGGCAGTTTGATTTTTATCGATATGCGCGACCGTGAAGGCATCGTGCAGGTGTTTTTTGATCCCGATCGCCAGGACGCATTTAAGCTGGCTTCTGAACTGCGTAACGAATTCTGTATCCAGATCACCGGTACCGTACGTGCGCGTGATGAGAAGAACAAAAACAGCGACATGGCGACCGGTGGAGTGGAAGTGTTTGCCCAGGCACTGACCATTATTAACCGCTCTGAGCCACTGCCGCTGGACTCGAATCAGACCAACAGCGAAGAAGCGCGCCTGAAATACCGCTATCTGGATCTGCGCCGCCCTGAGATGGTGACGCGTCTGAAAACCCGCGCAAAAATCACCAGCTTCGTTCGTCGCTTTATGGATGACGCAGGTTTCCTGGATATCGAAACCCCGATGCTGACCAAAGCGACGCCGGAAGGCGCGCGTGACTATCTGGTGCCAAGCCGGGTACATAAAGGCAAATTCTATGCGCTGCCGCAGTCACCTCAGCTGTTTAAACAGCTGCTGATGATGTCCGGTTTTGACCGCTACTATCAGATCGTTAAATGCTTCCGCGACGAAGATTTACGCGCCGATCGTCAGCCAGAATTTACCCAGATCGACGTGGAAACCTCCTTTATGACCGCGCCACAGGTGCGTGAAATCATGGAGCGTTTAATCCGCAATCTGTGGCAGGACGTGCAGGGCGTTGATCTCGGCGAGTTCCCGCAAATGACCTTTGCGGAAGCAATGCATCGCTACGGTTCAGATAAACCGGATCTGCGTAACCCGATGGAGCTGGTGGACGTCGGCGACCTGCTGAAAAACGTGGAGTTCCAGGTCTTCTCTGGCCCGGCTAACGATGAAAAGGGCCGTGTTGCCGCGCTGCGCGTGCCGACCGGTGCACAGCTGAGCCGTAAGCAGATTGATGAATATGGCAAGTTCGTGGAGATTTACGGCGCCAAAGGTCTGGCGTGGATGAAGGTTAACGTCCGTGCTGACGGCCTGGAAGGCGTGCAGAGCCCGGTTGCCAAATTCCTGAATGCGGAGATTGTAGAAGGCATTCTGAGTCGCACCGGTGCTCAGGATGGCGACATTATCTTCTTTGGTGCCGATCGCGCCAAAGTGGTCGCGGATGCACTGGGTGCGCTGCGTCTTAAAGTGGGCCGCGAGCTGAACATCACTGATGAGAAAGCCTGGGCACCGCTATGGGTGATCGACTTCCCGATGTTCGAAGAGGACGAAGAGGGCGGTCTGGCTGCGATGCACCATCCGTTCACGGCGCCAAAAGAGATGAGCGCAGAAGAGCTGGCCGCCGATCCAACCCGTGCCGTGGCGAATGCCTACGACATGGTGATCAACGGTTATGAAGTGGGCGGCGGTTCAGTGCGTATCCACAACGGCAAAATGCAGCAGACGGTGTTCAGCATTCTGGGTATCGAAGAGCATGAGCAGCGTGAGAAGTTTGGCTTCCTGCTGGATGCGCTGAAGTTCGGTACGCCACCGCATGCGGGCCTGGCCTTTGGTCTGGATCGTCTGACCATGCTGCTGACCGGCACCGATAATATTCGTGACGTCATTGCGTTCCCGAAAACCACGGCGGCCGCCTGCATGATGACCGAAGCGCCAAGCGAAGCTAATCCGGCTTCCCTGCTGGAGCTCGGCATTCAGGTCGTTAAAAAAGAAAAGCCTGAGAATAAATAATGGGCTATAAACACCCGGTTTCAGTGCTGGTCGTCATTTCGGCGCGCGATACTGGCCGGGTGTTGATGCTGCAGCGGCGTGACGATCCCACGTTCTGGCAGTCGGTCACCGGCAGCCTGGAGGCGGGAGAGTCACCGCTGGCGACCGCGTGTCGTGAAGTGAATGAGGAAATCGGCATCGACGTGCTGGCCGAGCGGCTGGAGGTGGAGGATTGTCAGCGTCAGATCGACTTTGAAATCTTTCCCCATTTCCGCCATCGCTACGCCCCTGATGTCACTCATAATCACGAGCACTGGTTTCGCCTGCAACTGCCAACGGAGCGCGATGTGATGCTCACCGAGCATCTGGCGTTTCGCTGGCTGGCACCCGCTGACGCTGCAGCATTAACCCGATCATGGAGTAACCGCCAGGCAATTGAAGAATTTATCTGAATGCTCGCCATCGCCCGGTATTCCGGCGGCGGATAGATTAAATTTTATGAATCTGGTGAGTTTTAACAGGACTTCACCAACATATTGAACAGTCAGGCGTAATCGGCACCGTGAGGTTGTTCACCGCCCGCGCGACGTCGTCAGCGTACGCTTGTACGTGAGGATGCTTCGCGACGCTCGCCCTCGGGGCATTCAGGTTGTCAGTCACCTGTATGCGTACGGACGGTAAACAGGCTCGCAAGCAGGATAGCCTGCACCCTGTAAAAGATCGGAGAAAATTTAAAATGGCAGGACACAGTAAGTGGGCAAACACCAAACACCGTAAAGCGGCGCAGGATGCCAAGCGCGGCAAAATCTTCACCAAAATCATTCGTGAGCTGGTGACGGCGGCCAAGCTGGGCGGCGGCGATCCGGGCTCAAACCCGCGTCTGCGTGCAGCAATGGATAAAGCGCTGGCGAACAATATGACGCGTGACACCATGGATCGCGCTATCGCGCGTGGTGTGGGCGGCGATGACAATGCCAACATGGAAACCATCATCTATGAAGGCTACGGTCCTGGCGGCTCGGCCATCATGATTGAATGCCTGAGTGACAACCGTAACCGTACCGTGGGCGAAGTGCGTCACGCCTTCACCAAAACCGGCGGGAATCTCGGCACCGACGGCTCCGTGGCTTACCTGTTCAACAAAAAAGGCGTGATCTCCTATGCGCCGGGTCAGGATGAAGATGCGGTGATGGAAGCGGCTCTGGAAGCGGGCGCAGAAGATGTGGTCAGCTATGACGACGGCGCGATTGATGTCTTCACCGCATGGGAAGAGATGGGCACGGTGCGTGATGCACTGGAAGCGCTCGGCCTGAAAGCGGACACTGCAGAAGTGGCAATGATCCCGACCACCAAAGCAGAGATGGATGCGGAAACCGCACCTAAACTGCTGCGTCTGATCGACATGCTGGAAGATTGCGACGATGTGCAGGAGGTCTATCACAACGGTGAAATCTCCGACGAGGTAGCGGAAACGCTGTAATGGCGTCTGCCGTAATCACTTTAACCAAAGAGGCGTAATGTCGATTATCTTGGGTATCGATCCCGGCTCACGCATCACCGGTTATGGTGTTATTCGTCAGACTGGCCGCCAGCTCACTTATCTGGGCAGCGGCTGTATCCGCACTAATACCACCGAGTTGCCCGCCCGTCTGAAGCTGATTTATGCGGGCGTCTGTGAAATCATTACGCAGTTTTCACCCGACTTCTTCGCCATTGAACAGGTGTTTATGGCGAAGAATGCAGACTCCGCACTGAAGCTCGGCCAGGCGCGTGGTGCCGCGATTGTTGCCGCGGTAAACCACGATCTGCCGGTGTTTGAGTATGCCGCCCGTCAGGTAAAACAGACCGTGGTTGGCATCGGCAGCGCCGAGAAAAGTCAGGTGCAGCACATGGTGCGAACCCTGCTGAAGCTACCGGCGAACCCGCAGGCGGATGCCGCCGATGCGCTGGCGATTGCCATTACGCACTGTCATGTGGCTCAGAATGCGGCTCGCATGAGTGACAGTAAGCTGGTGCTGACGCGCGGACGGTTACGCTCAGGTTAGCCGTCATCGCTCAGGCCGCACTCACAGGCTGGATATTCATCCAGCCTTTTTTATGTTATAAAATCCGCCACATTCGTTAGTTAAGGAAGCGTTCAGGTGATAGGTCGTTTACGGGGCAATATTCTGGAAAAGCAGCCGCCACTGGTGCTGCTTGAGGCACACGGCGTCGGCTATGAAATTTATATGCCCATGACCTGTTTTTATGAGTTGCCTGAACTTCAGCACGAAGCGGTGATTTTTACCCACTTTGTGGTGCGTGAAGATGCTCAGCTGCTGTTTGGTTTTAACAGCAAGCAGGAGCGCGCGCTGTTTCGCGAACTGATTAAAGTGAATGGCGTCGGACCTAAGCTGGCGCTGGCGATCCTCTCCGGCATGTCGGCGCAGCAGTTTGTGACCGCTGTCGAGAAAGAGGAGATCGCGTCACTGGTGAAACTGCCAGGCGTGGGCAAAAAGACGGCTGAGCGTCTGGTGGTCGAAATGAAGGACCGCTTCAAAGGAATGCACGGCGACCTGTTTGGCGGCGATTCTGCGTTTACGCTGACCACGCCGAGCGCCGAGCCGGAAACCAATGATGCGGAAGCCGAAGCGGTTGCAGCGCTGGTATCACTGGGTTATAAACCGCAGGAAGCGAGCCGTATGATCAGTAAAGTCGGTCGACCGGATGCGGATTGCGAAACCCTGATCCGCGAAGCGCTACGCGCCGCCATTTGAGGTAAGTCATGATAGAAGCCGACCGCCTGATCTCCGCTGCCAGTATCAGCGAAGAAGAGGTTATTGACCGCGCTATTCGCCCGAAGATGCTGACCGAGTATGTCGGTCAGCCGCAGGTGCGTGAGCAGATGGAGATTTTCATCAAGGCAGCGCAACTGCGCGGCGATGCGCTCGATCATCTGCTGATCTTCGGTCCGCCGGGACTGGGTAAAACCACCCTGGCGAACATCGTGGCCAACGAGATGGGCGTTAATCTTCGCACTACTTCAGGTCCGGTGCTGGAAAAGGCGGGCGACCTGGCGGCGATGCTGACCAACCTTGAACCGCATGACGTCCTGTTTATCGATGAAATCCATCGCCTCTCACCGGTGGTGGAAGAGATACTCTACCCGGCGATGGAAGATTATCAGCTGGATATCATGATCGGCGAAGGCCCGGCTGCGCGCTCAATCAAGCTCGATCTGCCGCCGTTTACCCTGATTGGCGCCACTACGCGTGCTGGCTCGCTGACCTCGCCGCTGCGCGATCGTTTTGGCATTGTGCAGCGGCTTGAGTTCTACCAGGTTAAAGATTTGCAGCACATCGTGGGCCGCAGCGCCGCCTGTCTGGGTCTGGCGCTGAGTGACGAAGGGGCGTTAGAGATCGCCCGTCGCGCCCGCGGCACACCGCGTATCGCCAACCGCCTGCTGCGCCGCGTTCGTGACTTCGCCGAAGTGCGGGCAAATGGTGACCTGAGCGGTGAAGTCTCCTGCAGCGCGCTGGATATGCTTAACGTAGACAGCGAAGGGTTCGATTATATGGACCGTAAACTGCTGCTGGCGATCATCGACAAATTTATGGGTGGGCCGGTGGGGCTGGATAACCTGGCTGCTGCCATTGGTGAAGAGCGCGAAACCATCGAAGATGTGATTGAACCCTTCCTGATTCAGCAGGGCTTCATTCAGCGCACACCGCGTGGCCGGATGGCCACGCAGCACGCTTATCGTCACTTCGGCATTACGCGCGAAGAGTAATTAGACTGCTGGTTTCCGGACCATACTGAAAATAAACAGGATGGCGGCGCAGAGCACCACTGACGGCCCGGCAGGGGTGTCGTAGAAGGCGGAGAAGGTCAGGCCGCCGGTGACGGCAATCACCCCGATGACTACGGCGACGGCCGCCATGCCTTCCGGTGAACGCACAAAGCGACGAGCGGTCGCAGCGGGGATAATCAGCAGTGAGGTGATAATCAGCGCACCCACGAACTTCATTGCCACTCCGATAGTCAGTGCCGTGACCAGCATCAGGATCAGACGGGTACGCTGGATATTGACGCCGTCCACCTGTGCCAGTTCCGGGCTGATGGTCATCGACAGCAGCGACCGCCACTGCCACGCCATCACCAGCAGCACGATCACCACGCCGCCACCCATCATCCAGAGATCGTCTGGCGTCACCGCCAGCAGATCGCCAAACAGATAAGCCATCAGATCGACGCGAACGTTCTTCATCAGGCTGACCACCACCAGGCCCAGCGACAGCGCGCTGTGCGCCATAATCCCCAGCAGGGTATCGATAGCCAGATGTGGACGACGCTCCAGCCAGACCAGTCCCAGCGCCAGGCAGACCGTGACCAGAATCACCGCGTAGTAAGGATTCACGTTAAACAGCAGGCCAAATGCCACGCCAAGCAGAGAGGCATGCGCCAGGGTATCGCCGAAATAGGACATCTTGCGCCAGACAACAAACGATCCCAGCGGACCGGCAGCCAGCGCTAACATCACACCGCCTATCCAGCCCGGTAATAACAACTCAATCATGATGGACCCTGTCCTTTGCGTAAAACGATACGTCCCTGAAGGTCGTGACGGTGATTATGATGATGACGATAAATCGCCAGCTCCTCCGCGCCGCGCGGACCAAACATGGCGATAAATTCCGGATGCTGCGATACCGCTTCCGGGGTGCCGGAACAACAGATGTGATGGTTAAGGCAGAGCACTTCGTCGGTTTTGGCCATCACCAGATGCAGATCGTGGGAGACCATGAGTACGCCGCAGTTCAGTTCAACACGTAACTGATTGATAAGGTCATAGAGTGACACCTGACCATTCACATCCACACCCTGAGTAGGCTCATCGAGTACCAGCAATTGAGGCTGATTCAGCAGAGCGCGCGCCAGCAGCACACGCTGGGTTTCACCACCGGAAAGCTTTTGCAGCGGGGCGTTGAGCAGGTGACCCGCCTGCACGCGTTTCAGTGCCGGCAGGATCTCGGCGTTTTTGCTGCCACGGGTCAGACGCATAAAGCGTTCAACCGTCACCGGCAGGGTCGGGTCGATGTGCAGCTTCTGTGGCACATAGCCAATTCGCAGTCCAGGATCACGCTTAACGCTACCGGTGGTGGGAGCGAGCAGTCCCAGCACCACACGCACCAGCGTTGATTTTCCGGCACCGTTAGGACCCAGCAGGGTGAGGATGCGGCCAGGCTGCAGTGCCAGGCTGACACCGGATAACACATTGCGCTGGTTAAACTTTATCGAAACATTATCGAGTGTGACAAGTGAGGTCATAGTATTTACAGGTTGCACAGAATTTCGAATGTTATAATATCACATTCCACCTCATGGTCACGATGGAATGACGCAATATGTTACATAATAAAAAGGGCGCAATTTTCGCCTTAACTGCTTTCTCCGTTACAGCTTCGTTAACCCTTCCAGCTCAGGCGAATGTCGTGGCTTCACTCAAACCGGTAGGGTTTATCGCTGCGGCCATTGCCGATGGTGTCACACCGGTTGATGTTCTGCTACCGGACGGTGCCTCTGAACACGACTATTCCCTGCGGCCCTCAGATGCAAAACGCTTAAAAAACGCGGACTTAGTTGTATGGGTCGGGCCTGAAATGGAAGCCTTTATGGCGAAGTCTGCGGCTGAACTTCCGGCCCAAAAAAACCTCTCGATGGTGAACATCGACGGGGTAAAACCGTTATTGATTAGCGGTGGTGAAGATGAAGATGAACACACAGCGGAAAAATCCGAAGAACAGGAGGCCGATGCCCATCACCATCATCACGGCGAGTTTAATATGCACCTGTGGTTGTCGCCAGAGATTGCGCGCAAGACCGCGGTTGCAATCCATGGAAAATTATTGGAACTTATGCCGCAAGATAAAGCCAAACTTGACGCCAACCTCCAGCAGTTTGAGGTAGCTTTGGCGGACACGGACAAACGCGTTAGCGCACAACTCGCTCCGGTCAGAAATAAAGGATATTTCGTTTTTCACGACGCTTACACGTACTTTGAAAAACAATACGGTCTCTCGCCCACCGGGCACTTTACCGTCAATCCTGAAATTCAACCGGGCGCTCAGCGTTTACATCAGATACGAACACAGTTGGTTGAGCAAAAGGCGGTCTGCGTCTTTGCTGAGCCACAATTCAGGCCAGCAGTCATCGATGCTGTCGCCCGCGGAACGCAGGTGCGTAAAGGCACGCTCGATCCCCTGGGAACAGACATCAGCTTAGCCAAAGACAGCTATGTGAAATTCCTCTCACAACTGTCGAGCCAGTATGAAAGCTGCCTGAATGGAGCATGAGGAATAGGTAAAAGTGCAGCAGATAGCCCGCTCTGTCGCCCTCGCATTTAATAATTTGCCGCGCCCCCACCGCGTAATGCTGGGTTCTTTAACTGTAGTCACTCTGGCCGTCGCTGTCTGGCGGCCTTACGTTTATCATCCTTCGGATGATGTGACGCCCATCGTCAAAAACATCGAACTGGATAAGAACACGTTCCGCACGCTGTTGCCGGAAGCCAGTGAGCCTATCGATCAGAGCACACCGGAACCGGAAGAAGAATTGCCTGCGGACGATGTGGACACTGACGTGCCCGAAACGGCCGGTGTTCACGACTACACCGTTTCATCCGGCGATACCCTGAGCAGTGCCCTGAATCAGTATGGCATCGACATCAGTGACATTAATGCGCTGGTGATGAGCGACCGCGATCTGCGTAATCTGCAGGTTGGTCAGCAGCTGAGCTGGACGCTGGATGATGATGGCGGCCTGAAAACCCTGAGCTGGGAAATTTCCCGCCGTGAAACCCGCACCTATGAGCGCACCCCTAAAGGTGGCTTTAAGATGGATGCGGAGATGCAGAAGGGCGAATGGCGCAACAGCGTGATGCAGGGCGAAGTGCGCGGCAGTTTTGCCGCCAGCGCCCAGCGTGCCGGGCTGAGCACTGCCGAAGCCAGCGCCGTGATCAAAGCGCTGCAGTGGCAGATGGATTTCCGTAAGCTGCGTGCGGGTGACCAGTTCAGCGTACTGATGTCCCGCGAAATGCTGGATGGCAAGAGTGCGCAAAGTCAGTTGCTGGGTGTGCGCCTGCGTAGCGGGGGTAAAGACTATTACGCTTTCCGCGCTGAAGATGGCAAGTTCTACGATCGCAGCGGCTCCGGTCTGGCGCGCGGCTTTATGCGCTTCCCGACCGTTAAGCAGTATCGTGTCTCCTCTAACTTTAATCCGCGTCGTCTCAACCCGGTTACCGGCCGCATTGCGCCTCATAAAGGCGTCGACTTTGCGCTGCCGATCGGTACGCCGGTGCTGGCAGTGGGTGATGGTGAAATAGTCGTGGCGAAGAACGGCGGTGCCGCGGGTAACTATGTCGCCATTCGTCATGGCCGTCAGTATATGACGCGCTATATGCACATGAAGAAAGTGCTGGTGAAGCCAGGTCAGAAAGTGAAGCGTGGCGACCGTATTGGACTGTCAGGCAACACCGGACGTTCCACCGGGCCGCATCTGCATTTTGAAATCTGGATCAATAATCAGGCGGTCAACCCATTAACGGCGAAACTGCCGCGCATGGAAGGCCTGACCGGTAAAGATCGCAGCGATTACCTGGCACAGGTTAAATCCTGGCTGCCTCAGCTGGGTCTGAAGTAAGCGAATTTCGTCAAATCGCGCAAAAACCGACGGGTTTCCCGTCGGTTTTTTGCTATATGGCGCAGGATGATTGCAAATTTTCAGGTCGTCACTATCATTAGCCGGTCATTGCTTGAGGCGAGTGCATGGAAACCCGTAAAAAAAATAACACTGAATTTATTCCCGTTTTTGAACGTTCTTTTCTCAAACCTAAATACTGGGGCAGCTGGCTGGCGATTGGTGGTCTGGCCGCGATGGCGATGCTACCGCCGAAAGTGCGCGATCCGCTGCTGGGTCGGTTAGGCAAATTCGCCGGTAAGCTGGCAAAGGGCGCACGGCGCCGTGCGCTGATTAACCTCTATTACTGTCTGCCGGAACTCAGCGAGGCGCAGCGTGCGACGCTGGTCGATGAGATGTTTGCGACGGCACCGCAGGCGATGGCAATGATGACCGAGCTGGTGCTGCGCGATCCGGCACGTATCCGTGAACGTGTAGAGTGGCATGGTCGTGAAATTATCGACCAGATGAAAGCGGAGCAGCAGAATGTGATTTTCCTGGTGCCGCACGGCTGGGCGGTGGATATCCCCGCCATGCTGCTGGCGTCAGAAGGTCAAAAGATGGCGGCGATGTTTCATAACCAGAGCGATCCGCTGATGGACTATGCGTGGAACACCGCACGCCGCGGTTATGGCGGACGACTCCATGCCCGCAACGACGGAATCAAACCCTTTATCAGCTCAATCCGCCAGGGCTACTGGGGCTACTACCTGCCCGATCAGGATCATGGTCCGGAGCAGAGTGAGTTCGTCGATTTCTTTGCCACCTATAAAGCGACGCTGCCGGCGGTAGGGCGACTGATGAAAGTGTGCCGCGCGCGCGTGGTGCCGCTGTTCCCGGTTTATAACAGCAAATCGCATAAGCTTGAGATTTATGTGCGTCCGCCGATGGACGATCTGCTGGAAGCGGACGATCATCAGCTGGCTCGTCAGATGAATGAAGAAGTGGAAGTGTTTGTCCGCCCGCATCCCGAGCAGTATACCTGGATCCTCAAGCTGCTGAAGACCCGTAAAGAGGGTGACATCGAGCCCTATTCGCGCAAAGATCTCTATCCACGTAAATAGCAAAAAGGCCGCGAAAGCGGCCTTTTCTGATCACTTAATCGCTGGCTACAGGCGTATGCTCCCGTCGCTTTGAGCTTCTGAGCTGCCTGCTCAGGGCAAACCTGTGGCTGCGCTGCCTGTTTATAATGCCTCCAGCCTGCTGCGACGTTTACGCTCGCGCATAAACAGGATCACCAGGCCAAACCAGAGCACGCCGCTGATAAAGTTGACCAGGCAGAACCACAGCGTGCCGCCGCTGAAGTAGCCACTTTTCGCCAGCTCAATTCCCACCGCCAGCGTCATAATACTGATCATTCCCAGCATCGCTGCCACGCTGCCTTTGCCTTCGTTGCTGGCGTAGAGCGTCAGGCGATACAGTCCGGCATTGACCATGCCCGCGCCAAAGGCGTAGAGACTCAGGCCAGCGGTTATCAGCAGATAACCGTGGCTGTTCATCAGGCTCGCCACCAGCGCCAGGCTCAGACCAATCAGAATCGGCCAGGCGGCGAACTTCACCGGCTGTTCAATCGGCACGCGTCCCGCCAGCTTACTCAGCGTCAGGTTACCGGCGATCATCGCCAGAAATACCGGCAGCTGCAGCAGGGCGTACTGCATGCGTGACAGACCTTCGTCGTGCATCAGGATCACCGGCGAAAGTGCAACCCAGGTGAGGATCGGGATAAACACCAGCCCGATAGCGAAGGAACCAAACATCACCAGCCGGTCTTTCATCAGCCGGCCATAGTTGCGTGCCAGATTGGGCAGGGCGATGGAATGACTGCGGTCACCAGCGGTTTCGGGCATCACACGCCACAGCACCACAAAGGCGACCAGGCTGCAGGCAGCAAACAGCCAGAACATGCTGCGCCAGCTGCCAATGGTGAGCCAGGCTGCACCGGCAAGCGGACCCGCCAGCGGAGCCAGCAGCGCCACGTTGGCCATCAGCGCCATCATGCGCACCGCCAGCGCCTCATCAAAGGCTTCCTGAATTGCGGCATAGCCGACCGCGCCGATAAAGCAGAGGCTGATGCCCTGAATAAAGCGCAGGCTGACAAATTCCTCAATCGAGCTGACCCAGTGCATCAGCATGCAGGCGACGGCAAAAAACAGGATGCCGAAGAGCATCACCGGTCGCCGGCCAAACTTATCAGAGAGAGGACCCAGCAGCCATTGCAGCACCACGCCGCCAATCAGGTAGGCGGTCAGTGAGGTGGAGACCCATTCAGGGCCGACGGAAAATTCACTGGTGACGATCAGCATGCCAGGCTGGATCATGTCATGAGCAATATAGGTGGCAAACTCGAACAGCACTAACGCCAGAGGAAAGAGTAAAATTCGGCCGGTAAGCTGGCTGATGGGGTGGAAACGGGCCATCTGGCCTCCTTGTCAGAAAAGAAAACGCGACTGGCAGGCAGTCGCGTCGTTTATTCTACACCGACAATGTAAACCCGGGCTCAATTAATCCACGCGTAGCACACGTGTAGTATTGGTGGTGCCGGTGGCACCCATCACATCGCCCTGCGTCACAATGACCAGATCGCCAGAGACCAGGAAGCCTTTGTCGCGCAGCAGGTTAACCGCATCGTGTGCAGCAGCCACACCGTCGTTATTGCTGTCGAAGAACACCGGCGTTACGCCGCGATAGAGCGCGGTGAGATTCAGCGTGCGTTCATGGCGTGACATGGCAAAAATCGGCAGGCCTGAGGTGATACGTGAGGTCATCAGCGGGGTACGGCCCGACTCGGTCATGGTGATGATCGCGGTAACGCCCTGCAGGTGGTTCGCGGCGTACATGGATGACATAGCAATCGCTTCTTCGACATTGTCGAACTGCACGTCCAGACGATGCTTGGAGACGTTGACGCTCGGGATCTTCTCCGCGCCCAGGCAGACCTTCGCCATCGCTGAGACAGTTTCAGCCGGATACTGGCCCGCTGCGGTTTCCGCAGAGAGCATCACAGCATCGGTGCCATCCAGCACGGCGTTCGCCACGTCCATCACTTCTGCGCGGGTCGGCATCGGGTTAGTGATCATCGACTCCATCATCTGCGTCGCGGTAATGATGGTGCGGTTAAGCTGGCGGGCACGACGAATCAATGCTTTCTGAATGCCGACCAGTTCCGGATCGCCAATCTCAACGCCCAGATCGCCACGCGCTACCATCACCACATCAGAGGCCAGAATGATGTCATCCATCGCTTCCTGGCTGGCGACCGCTTCGGCACGTTCCACTTTTGCGACCAGTTTGGCGTCACAACCCGCTTCGCGCGCCAGACGACGTGCCAGATTCATATCTTCACCACAGCGTGGGAAAGAGACGGCCAGATAGTCGACGCGGATTTTGGCGGCAGTGATGATATCCGCTTTATCTTTTTCGGTCAGCGCTTCAGCTGAGAGTCCGCCGCCCAGTTTGTTAATGCCTTTGTTGTTCGACAGCGGGCCACCCACGGTGACTTCGGTGAACACCTTCATATCCTGAACTTCCAGCACTTTCAGCTGCACGCGGCCATCATCCAGCAGCAGGATATCGCCCGGCACCACATCTGCCGGTAGGCCTTTGTAGTCGATACCGACGCGCTCTTTATCGCCTTCGCCTTTACCCAGATTGGCATCCAGCAGGAAACGGTCGCCGATATTCAGGAAAACTTTGCCTTCTTTGAAGGTTGAAACACGAATTTTTGGACCCTGGAGGTCACCGAGGATGGCCACGTGGCGACCCAGTTTTGCGGCAATCTCGCGCACTTTATCGGCACGTAGCTGGTGATCTTCTGGCGTGCCGTGAGAGAAGTTGAGTCGTACAACGTTCGCGCCGGCAGCGATGATTTTTTCTAAATTATTATCACGATCGGTGGCCGGGCCGAGGGTTGTAACGATTTTGGTTCTTCTGAGACGTCTTGACATCGAGGACTCCGTAAACATTTAAGCGTGCCCTGGTCTGTGGACACAGCATGGTTATCTATTCTATATGATCGACGGGTTGTGATACGACTCACATTGTAAATGTGATGTTAATTTTTTTGCTGATCATCCTTTTCCCGAATGGTGTGCTTTTCGTAACGCGACGCTTTCAACGCCTCTTTCACGCGTTTCAGGTTTTCCCGGAAGGGCGCACCCCGTTCCAGGGTGAAACCGGTCGCCAACACATCGATCACGGTCAACTGCGCCAGGCGCGATACCATCGGCAAATAGATATCCGTATCTTCCGGTACATCAAGCACTAAAGCTATCGCTGCTTCATGGGCAAGGGGAGAATCGGCAGAGGTGATGGCTATAACGGTGGAACCGTTTACACGGGCCAGGCGAGCCAGTTCTACCATATTTTTTGTGCGTCCAGTATGCGAAATGAGAACAAAAACGTCACCGGCTCGACTATTTATGCAACTCATGCGCTGGATCACAATATCGTCTGACCAGATGACCGGCAGATTAAAGCGCAGAAATTTGGTAAAGGCGTCATGTGCTACCACAGCGGAAGCCCCCAGCCCGAAAAAGGCGAGTTTATCAGCCTGAGTAAGCAGGGTGACGGCCTGCTGCAGTTGGGCGCTATCCAGTTGATCCCGCACCCGCTGCAGCCCTGCCAGCGCCGAGTCAAAGATTTTGTGGCTGTAGTTCTCCACACTGTCATCGTCCTCCACGCCCCGGCTGACCCAGTTGCTGCTTTTCACCAGGCTCTGCGCCAGTTGCAGCTTAAAGTCGGGAAAGCCGCGCGCGCCCAGTCGATGACAGAAGCGATTTACCGTGGGTTCGCTGACGCACGCTTCGCGCGCCAGGGTCGCAATGCTGGAGTGCATCGCCGCCTGAGGCGCAGCCAGAATCTGCCGGGCGACTTTCTGTTCCGCATTGCTGAGCGCGGCAAACTGCGCCTCAATTTTTTCCAGCATATTCATAAGCCGATGACCATAATCACTTTTACCAATTTCAATTATCCCTGTCGTCAGAGTCGATTAACAGAGACTATATCGTGTCAGCACCTGCCAGGCGCAACGGCGGACAAGTCGATTGCCCTTTTTTTTGGGATACTTTGACCGGTGCCTGATTTTCCTGACACCAACAGACACAGAAAAAACCGGCAATCCGCACGTGTCATCACACGCGCTTAGCACATCCGGTACAGAGTTAATGCGGTTGACCCGGCGAGTCGGTTTACCTGGCGCGGGGAAAAAAGTACATTGTGCTCAAAGAAAATAATAACCTGGACCCGGTGGCAGAGGATGCATCACCACCGGACTATCCTGCAACGAGGAGAGGAAAATGGCGGTAACACAAACAGCCCAGGCATGCGATCTGGTGATTTTCGGTGCCAAAGGCGATCTTGCACGCCGTAAACTGTTGCCTTCACTGTACCAGTTAGAGAAAGCGGGGCAGATCCACGAGGAAACCCGCATTATTGGTGTCGGCCGTGCCGAGTGGGATAAAGCGGAATACACCAAAGTGGTACGTGAAGCGCTGGAAACCTTCATGAAGGAGAAGATTGACGAAGCGCTGTGGGACAAACTCAGCAATCGTCTCGACTTCTGCAACCTCGATGTCAACGACACCACGCACTTCCCGAAGCTGGGCAAGATGCTGGACCAGAAAAATCGCACCACCATCAACTACTTCGCCATGCCACCCAGCACCTTTGGCGCCATCTGCCAGGGTCTGGGCACCGCGAAGCTGAATGCTAAACCGGCGCGCGTAGTGATGGAGAAGCCGCTGGGCACCTCACTGGAAACCTCGCAGGAGATCAACGACAGCGTTGGTGAGTACTTTGATGAGAGCCAGGTGTTCCGTATTGACCACTATCTCGGCAAAGAGACCGTGCTTAACCTGCTGGCGCTGCGCTTTGCTAACTCTATCTTCGTGAATAACTGGGATAACCGCACCATCGACCACGTCCAGATTACCGTGGCCGAAGAAGTGGGTATCGAAGGCCGCTGGGGTTACTTCGATAAAGCGGGCCAGATGCGCGACATGATCCAGAACCACCTGCTGCAGATTCTGACCATGATCGCCATGTCGCCGCCGTCCGATCTCAGCGCCGACAGCATCCGTGACGAAAAAGTTAAAGTGCTGCGCTCGCTGCGCCGCATCGATCAGACCAACGTGCGTGAGAAAACCGTTCGCGGCCAGTACACCGCCGGCTTTGTGCAGGGCAAAAAAGTGCCTGGCTACCTGGAAGAAGAGGGTGCCAATAAGTCGAGCGCCACAGAGACCTTCGTGGCAATACGTGTCGATATCGACAACTGGCGCTGGGCGGGCGTGCCGTTCTACCTGCGCACCGGTAAGCGTTTGCCGACCAAGTGTTCAGAAGTCGTGGTCTACTTCAAAAACCCGGAAATGAACCTGTTTAAAGACTCCTACTCAGAGCTGCCGCAGAACAAGCTGACGATTCGTCTGCAGCCGGACGAAGGGGTTGATATCGAGATCCTGAACAAAGTGCCAGGCCTTGATCACAAGCACAAACTGCAGACCACCAAGCTGGATCTGAGCTACTCCGAGACCTTTAACCAGTCGCACCTTGCCGATGCTTACGAGCGTCTGCTGCTGGAGAGCATGCGTGGTATCCAGGCGCTGTTTGTGCGCCGCGATGAAGTGGAAGCCGCGTGGACCTATGTCGATTCCATTATCGACGCCTGGGCTGCGGATGGCGACTCTTCCAAGCCGTATCAGGCGGGCACCTGGGGCCCGGTGGCCTCAGTGGCGATGATTACCCGCGATGGCCGTTCGTGGAACGAGTTCGAATAACGGAAGTGATGATGAAGCCCGCAACGCGGGCTTTTTTTTCGCCCTTAAACCGGGCCAGTCAACACGAATAAAATTGAACTGCCGTTTCAAAATGGTCGCAGGATGATAGACGCTCAGGAAGTTGATCATGTATGGTAGTGACGCAATTTACAGGGCAGGAGCCGATGCTCCATGACCGGGTCGCAATCCCGGTGTTATCAAGCAAGGGGAACTGATGAAAAACTGGAAAACGAGTGCAGAACAGATTCTGACCACCGGACCTGTGGTGCCGGTCATCGTTGTGAACAAACTGGAACACGCCGTGCCGATGGCAAAAGCGCTGGTGGCAGGCGGTGTCAGAGTGCTGGAAGTGACGCTGCGCACGCCAGTGGCGATGGATGCCTTACGTGCGATGATTAAAGAAGTGCCGGATGCGATCGTCGGTGCGGGAACGGTGATTAATCCGCAGCAGTTACAGGAAGTGACCGATGCCGGTGCGCAGTTTGTGATCAGTCCTGGCGTCACCGAGTCGCTGCTGAAAGCGGCGGTTGAGGGGTCGGTACCGTTGATTCCCGGCATCAGCACCGTTTCTGAGTTAATGACCGGTATGGACTACGGTCTGCGCGAGTTCAAGTTTTTCCCGGCAGAAGCGAACGGCGGCGTTAAAGCGCTGCAGGCGATTGGCGGACCCTTCCCGCAGGTGCGATTCTGCCCGACCGGCGGCATCTCTCCGGCGAACTACCGTGACTATCTGGCGCTGAAAAGCGTGCTGTGCATCGGCGGCTCCTGGCTGGTGCCCAACGACGCGCTGGAAGCGGGTGACTGGGATCGCATCACCCGCCTGGCACGCGAAGCTGTTGAAGGCGCGAAGTAAGTTATGGCGGTGAGCGTCTGCTCACCGCACACGTTTACCCCTGAAGCGTGACCGCTGCTGCGCTGGCAACGGCACGCGCAATCGCCTGATCGGTGCTGTCACCGCTAGCGAGCGCCACGCCCAGACGACGCTGACCGCTGATTTCCGGCTTGCCGAACAGGCGCAGTTGCAGACCGGCACCCAGCGCCGCTTCGACATTCACAAACTGCACATTCTGGCTGGTGAGTTGCGGCAGGATAACGGCGGACGCTGACGGACCATACTGGCGAATCGCGCCAATCGGCAGACCGAGAAACGCCCGCACGTGCAGCGCAAACTCTGACAGATCCTGCGAAATCAGCGTCACCATGCCGGTGTCGTGTGGACGCGGCGAAACTTCGCTGAATATCACCTCATCACCGCAGACAAACAGCTCAACGCCAAACAAACCATAGCCTCCCAGCGCCTTAACCACCTGCGCGGCAACCTCCTGCGCCCGCTGCAGCGCCACATCACTCATCTGCTGCGGCTGCCAGGATTCACGGTAATCGCCATCCTCCTGACGGTGACCAATCGGCGCACAGAAATGAATGCCATCGACTGCACTGATGGTCAGCAGGGTGATCTCGAAATCGAAGTCGACAACGCCTTCGACAATGACGCGTCCGGCACCCGCGCGGCCACCCTGTTGCGCATAGTCCCAGGCGTTATCGAGCTGGCTGGCATCGCGGATAAAGCTCTGACCTTTGCCGGATGAACTCATTACCGGCTTCACAATGCAGGGAAAGCCGATTTCGGTAGCCGCTTCATCAAAGCGCGCCTTGCTATCGGCAAAGCGATAGCGGGAGGTCGGCAGAGAGAGCTCTTCAGCCGCCAGCCGACGAATGCCTTCGCGGTTCATGGTCAGCCGCGCGGCACGGGCAGTCGGCACCACGCGCTGGCCTTGCTGCTCCAGTTCAACCAGGGTCTCCGTGGCGATGGCTTCGATTTCCGGTACGACAAAATCAGGCTTCTCTTCAGCAATCAGCGCAGCCAGCGCCGCGCCATCCAGCATGTTAATCACATGGCTGCGATGGGCGACGTGCATCGCCGGGGCATCGGCGTAACGATCAACCGCGATCACTTCCACACCCAGACGCTGACACTCCAGCGCCACCTCTTTACCCAGTTCACCTGAACCCAATAGCATCACACGCGTTGCTGCCGGACGCAGCGCTGTTCCGAGAGTCGTCATTTCTTCACCTAAGCAGTCAAAATTCGCGCGCAAGTATAAACGAAAACGTTTGCGTTCTCATCTTTCGTCCATCTGGCACGACCTTTTGCCTTACTTTTCCCGCTCTGACGTTTCCTGACATCCTTTTCGTCAGGATAGCGGACTGACATCTTAAAAGGAGTGGATGATGAATAACTGGTTGCAACAAATTCAGTCGGTACTGACGAAGAAGGGCGGTGAGGGCAAATCGGGTGGCGGCTTAAGCGACATGCTGGCGCCGGGTGCGCTGGGCGGCCTGGCCGGTATGCTGATTGCCAGTAAATCGTCGCGCAAACTGCTGACTAAATATGGCGGCAAGGCGCTGATTATCGGTGGCGGTGCGGCTGCGGGCGCGGTGTTATGGAACAAATACAAGCAGCGGGTCAGCGAAGCGCACCAGAATGAACCTGACTTTGGCGTGGCGCAGACGCCGGTTAACCTGCGGGCCGAGCGTCTGGTGACGGCGTTGGTGTTTGCCGCCAAAAGCGACGGGCACATTGACGATCAGGAACGGGCAGCGATTGAGCAGAATATTCATCAGTCCGGTTACGGTCAGGAAGCGGAACAGCTGATCCAGAAAGCGATGAACCGCCCGCTGGATCCGCAGTGGCTGGCCGCCGATGTGAAAAACGAGGAGGAGGCGCTGGAGCTCTACTTCCTGAGCTGTGCCGCCATCGACGTTGATCACTTCATGGAGCGCAGCTATCTCTCCGCGCTGGGCGACGCGCTGAAAATCCCCCAGGATGTTCGCGACGGCATCCAGCAGGATCTTGAGGCTGAGAAAGCCCGTTTACCCGCTAGTTAATCCCTCTGATATTCCGCTGGCGGGACACAGGATGTGATCCGCCAGCGGCTGCTTCTCAACCTATACCTGGCTTCCCGCTGCTGAAGTGTTACGCTTACAGATCATTACGTTCACGGAGACGGATGGATGAAAGCACCCATCGCAAAAAAAATACCCCACGAGATGACGCTGCACGGCGAGACGCGCGTTGACGACTACTACTGGCTGCGCGACGACAAGCGCGAAAACAGCGAGGTCCTTGATTACCTGCGTGCCGAAAACAACTACGGCAAAAAAATCATGTCGTCACAGCAGCCACTGCAGGACCGGGTATTAAAAGAGATTATCGATCGGCTGCCGCCTGAAGATCACTCAGTGCCCTATGTGAAAAATGGCTACCGTTATCAGAGCCGCTACCAGAGCGGTAACGAATATCCGGCCTATTACCGCCAGCCCGCTGCGAGCGATGAGTCTGGCGAGTGGAGCCTGCTGCTGGATGCCAACCAGCGCGCCTCGCACAGCGATTTCTACACCATGGGCGCGCTGCATATCAGTCCGGATAACCTTGTCATGGCGCTGGCTGAAGATTTCCTGTCTCGCCGGCAATATGGCATCCGCTTCCGTAACCTGGAGAGTGGCAGCTGGTACCCTGAAGTGCTGAGTAACGCCTCTTCCAGCTTCGCGTGGGGTAATGACTCGCGCACCCTTTACTATGTGCGAAAACACCCGCAGACGCTGCTTTCTTATCAGGTGTGGCGACACGAGCTGGGTACGCCGCAGTTCGACGACCAGCTGGTCTATGAAGAGCAGGATGACACTTATCATCTCAGCGTACATAAGACCACCTCCAAGCAGTTCATCATGATTGCCCTCTACAGCACCAACACCAGCGAAATTCAGCTGATTGATGCGAACTTCCCCGACGCGCAGCCGCATGTGTTTTTGCCACGCCGCCGCGATCATGAGTACAGCATCGACCACTACGATCATCAGTTCTTCATTCGATCCAACCGGGAAGGCGAGAACTTCGGGCTGTACCGCAGCCGCTATCTGGACGAATCACGCTGGGAAACCCTGATCCCGGCACGGGAACAGGTGGTGATGGAAGATTTTCAGCTGTTTCGGGACTGGCTGGTGGTTGAGGAGCGCCAGCGCGGCTTGACCAGCCTGCGGCAGATCAACTGGGCCAGCGGTGAAACCAGCGGCATCGCCTTCGACGACCCGACCTATGTGACCTGGCTGGCCTACAATCCGACGCCGCGCACCAGCAAACTGCGCTACGGCTATTCATCGATGACCACGCCGACCACGCTGTTTGAACTGGATATGGATACCGGTGAACGCCGCATCCTGAAGCAGAGCGCGGTGAAAGGCTTTAACGCGGAAGATTACAAAAGCGAACACCACTGGATCAAAGTCAGCGATGGCACCGAAGTGCCGGTATCGCTGGTCTATCACCGCAAACATTATCAGCCCGGTCAGAATCCGATGCTGGTGTATGGCTACGGTGCCTACGGCAGTAGTATGGATGCCGATTTCAGCGTCAGCCGCCTGAGCCTGCTGGATCGCGGCTTTGTCTATGCGCTGATACAGGTGCGCGGCGGCGGTGAGCTGGGGCAGCAATGGTATGACGGCGGTCGCCTGCTGAACAAAATGAACAGCTTCACCGATTTTATCGATGTCACTAACGCGCTGGTGGCGCGTGGCATCGGACACCCGGAACGACTCTATGCCATGGGCGGTAGCGCGGGTGGCTTGCTCATGGGCGGAGTAATTAACCTGGCACCGCAGCGGTTCCACGGCGTGGTTGCCCAGGTGCCGTTTGTGGATGTGGTGACCACGATGCTGGATGAGTCGATTCCGCTGACCACTGGCGAGTATGACGAGTGGGGCAACCCCAACGATCCGGAGTACTATCGCTATATCCGCCAGTACAGCCCTTATGACAACATTGAGGCGAAAGCCTATCCTCATCTACTGGTCACCACCGGCCTGCATGATTCGCAGGTGCAGTACTGGGAACCAGCCAAGTGGGTGGCGAAGCTGAGAACGATGAAAACCGACAATAACCTGCTGCTGCTCTGCACCGACATGGATGCGGGTCACGGCGGCAAGTCGGGGCGCTACAAAGCCTATGAAGGGATCGCGATGGAATACACCTTCCTGTTGGGGCTGGCGCAGGGCACCTTACCGCCAGCCCAGGATTACTGAGATTCGGTCAGGTACTTACGCAGCGCCTGCCGCAATGGCGGGCGCAGATCGCTGACGTTATCCAGCATCCACTTCAGGTAGCCCGGATCCTTGCGCGCAACCACCGCAATCGCCTGGCCGCGGTATTTGCCAAACGGCAGAACGTCATCGCGCTGGGCCGCCGGTTGTGACCGCACAATCATCTCGGAGGCACTCCAGCCGGAGGTCTCCATAATTCGAATCAGCAGTGCTGCCGTAACATAGCAGTCATAGAGCGCGCGGTGGGCATGCAGGTCGGCGGGCGGCGTGACATCCAGTTTCAGCGAATGACGCAGTGCCTGGTTGCCATATTTAATGCCCGGCCAGAGCTGACGCGCCAGCTGCATGGTGCAGATCCACTCTCCGTACATCTCCGGCAGCATCCGGCGATCAAAACTGGCGTTGTGCGCCACGTAAAAAGCACTGCCGTGATAGCGTGGGATCGCCTCTTCAATGGTTGGCTTACCGGCGACCATCGCTTCGGTGATGCGATGCACGGCCATCGCCTGACGGCTGATAGGGCGATCGGGCAGGGTGAGATCGCTCATCGGATTCACAATCTGACCGTTGACCACATCCACGGACGCCACTTCGACTACGCCACCCTGCAGACCGCAGGTTTCGGTATCAATAACGCGAAATATCATTGCTTCATCTTCGGTTCATAAGGAAGGCGCGACAGGCTGAGCGACGCCTGGCGGTAGTGCATCAGACGCTGACGAAACCAGTCACGCAGCGCTTCGGGCTGCTCCTGCGCCACCATTTCGGCGACGATCGGCATGTTATAGCGCTCTTTAAACGCCACACCCGCTGCCGCCAAATCGACATTAATCTTGTCTTTCTCTTCCTGGGACAGCAGGGCAAGGTTATGGCTCATAATATTCTCCTGACGATAGCGGGCAAAAGTAATGTTTTCGGCGGTCTGAATCAAGGATAAAGGATCGCATCGCTGGCCTCGACAGTGCAAATACAGCAGCGTATCCTTTTGCCACGTTTATCGCCCTGGCGGCGGTTAAAAGGATGATCTTATGCATAAAAAACTGATTTCCCGCATGGTTATTGCGCTGGCGACAGCCGGACTGATGACATTCAGCTCGCTGGCGGCAGCGCATGCGCATCTCCAGTCTTCTATCCCGGCTGCTAAAGCGCAGGTAACGACATCCACCGATGCGCTGACGCTGAACTTCAGTGAAGATATTGAAGCGGCATTCAGCGGCGTCACGCTGCTGGATAGTGAACAGAAGCCTGTCGCCACTGCTAAAGCCCGCGTTGAATCTGGCCAGAAAAACCGGCTGATTGTGGGCCTGTCTCAGCCGCTGCAAGCGGGCAGCTATCAGGTTAACTGGCATGTGCTGTCGGTGGATGGACATAAAACCGCAGGAAGCTATCGCTTTAGCGTGAAGTAACTCCGGTGACCACCCTCTGGATCCTGTTGCGCGCGCTGCATTTTGCCGCCGTGATGCTGCTGACCGGCAGCGCCTGTTACAGTGCGCTGCTGGCACCCAAACGCTATCGACCCCTGCTGGCGCGACGATTAAACCCGCTGGTGAAAGG
Source organism: Pantoea sp. OVA07A (assembly GCF_019969975.1). NCBI lineage: Bacteria > Pseudomonadati > Pseudomonadota > Gammaproteobacteria > Enterobacterales > Erwiniaceae > Pantoea > Pantoea sp. OVA07A. Next base: position 395,005 of record NZ_JAHXYM010000001.1, read on the forward strand.
GAGCGCCTGGCTGGCGCTGCTGAGTGCACTGGCGATGCTGGCCTGCCAGAATGTGTTGATGAGCGGCGACAGCGCCAATCTGGCCGATGTCGATATCTGGCTGGCGGTGATTGGCACGCACTTCGGTGGCGTGTGGCTGTGGGAAATCCTGTTTAGCCTGCTGGCCGTTGCCGGTTTGTTATTGACCGGACGGCTGCGTCATCAGGTGTTACTGCTGGCGGGCGTGCTGCAACTGGCCTGCATGGCTCTGATTGGTCATGCCGCGATGCGCGATGGCTGGCCGGGATTGTTTCAGCAGCTCAATCATGCACTGCATCTGATTGCCGCGGCGTTCTGGACGGGCGGATTACTGCCTCTGTTGCTGTTGATGCGGGAGGCGCGCCAGATCGATCGCCGCACCGACGCTATCCGTACCATGATGCGCTTTTCGCGCTATGGTCATCTGGCGGTGGCGTTAACGCTGCTGAGCGGCCTGATAAACAGCGTGATGATCGCGGGCTGGCCGCTGACGTGGCACGATTCACGCTACATTGTATTGTTGCTGTGTAAAGTGCTGCTGGTTGCCCTGATGGTGCTGGTGGCGCTGATTAACCGATACTGGCTGGTGCCGCGATTCCGCCTGGCTGGCAGCGGGACGCAGCAAAAATTTATTCGCATGACGCAGCTTGAACTGCTGCTGGCGTGCGGAGTGGTTGGGCTGGTCAGCGTATTTGCCACGCTGTCGCCAGCCTGAATGTGGTTTAAGAGAGAAAAGGGTAGTTATGTTGCTGAAGAAAGTGATCCCCGCAATCCTGTTGTTATCCGTATGCGGCCAGGCGCTGGCGGCACAAATCATTACCGTCAGCCGCTTTGAGATCGGTAAAGAGAAGTGGCCGTTTAACCGTGAAGAGGTGATGCTGACCTGTGAGAAAGATGGTGCGATGTTTGCCATCAACCCGAGCACGCTGATGACATACCCCCTGAACGATATCGCCGACACACTGTTCAAAAACAAACAGGTGAAAGCGCAGCCGATCAGCGTGATTCAGGTTGAAGATAAAGCGCATCCGGGCCAGATGATGAGTCTGCAGCCGATTGTTGAGCGCACCCAGGCGCTGTGCGGTAAATAAACCTGTCGGGTGCAGCACCGCGCTGCGCCCAACCCCTCTTTTTTGCCGTTGCGATCACAAACTGATCCGGTTTATGGTCCTGCGCCTCCCGTTTGCTGGCAATTCCACCGCGCTGTTCTAATGTTAAATGGCAAGGCGACATCGCCTTCATAAATGCCAACTTTTAGCGCACGGCTCCTTGAGAGCCATTTCCCTGGACCGAATATAGGAATCGTATTCGGTCTTTTTTTGTCAGATGCCGCCCATCAGTTAATGATTTTCAATCAATAACTTAGTCTTTTCCGTTGTGTTCTTCTGCAAGACGCCATTCCATTATGTCATTGCCATTTTTCCTATTCATATAAGTTACAACCCTGCTTTACTACCTCTCTATGAAAGGGACACCGTGGCGATAATCTGCCAGCTGTTTTACTCATGGTTGAAGCCCTGTCAGGAGCATCAGGTATAGGCTGTACAGCCCGTGCGAGAGAAGTTTGCTGAGTGAACGGCGTTGCAGTACTCGGTAATGACCGCTCTACTATCCTGTGGCACTCTATTAAGTCACATGAAAATGAGGGAACGATAATGAATGCAGGGAATGCAATCACCGAACCTGGCAGATATTACACATTTCAGTCACCATTATCGGGCAACGTATTTTTTGAATTGAGACCACGTGTGCTGCCACGAAACGCACAGCCGGTGCTGGATGAGTCCAGCGGCATGTGCATTGGTTATTCTGTGGCTCAGGCTCCCGGTCTGTGGCAGATATACGATGTGCAGGGGCATTTTGTTCGACTTGAAGAGGCACCTCTCGAAACGCCACTGATTGATCCTACAGACATAGCGCTTCTTGCGTTTGGTGTATTTCGAATTTTCCGCGCTGGCCGCGCATTATTGGAGGCTGGTACAAGAGCTGCTATAAGTGCCAGACTCAGCCAGGCAACAATAATGTTCCTGCGTGCCAGGTTAAAAACGGGTTTATCGGCGTGTAACCTGAAAATGACCGAAACAGCGGCGAGGCACATGTATGAGCCGGGTCGCTATGTTCCGTTACATATTCAGGAAAGAGCTATCCGCTATGGCAGACGCATGGCCGATCCTCGCAACGGAGAGGGTATGTATCGTTATGAAACGGAAATGTATAAATTACACCGTAAGAAAAATATCACTGAGTATAAGAAGTACACTCTTGAGGTTGTGGTAAGGGTATCAGATTGGACGATAACTCATTTTAAGTATTTTTGATTAACCGACAGGAACGTACATATGTTTGATATCAGAGATGAAGAATTCGTTTTTGCGGTGTCGCCTTTTGAACGGGTTGTCGATAACGAAGTCGATCCGGTTAATCATAATTGGGACTGGATTAAGTCCTTTGTTGAGTTTTCTGTCACTGGTGTGAAAATACAGTATCAGACTGAATTTACTATTGGAAAACTTAAACAACTAAAGGAGCAGTTTGCTGCCCACTATCAGGCTGTTATTGGCCAACTAGAAATCGAACCTTTTGAGTTTCGTAGTGACCTAAATCAGCTAAATATGCTGCTCAGGAAGGTAAAGGGTGATGACGTTGTGGTCATTGAGTATGTTCTTCGTCCTGAGGCACATGCGGATAGTGTGCAGGTAAAAGGGGGATTCGCTATCGATGAAAGCTATTTTTCCGACATCCTTTCCAGGCTTGATGAGATGATTGAATGGCCCGGTAAGCAAGGCTGAAGGTTTATTTTTGATTGTGGTTCTGATCAAAAATGAGTGCTGATGAGCCACCGGTCAGCGTTCACTGATTGGCATAAATCCTAGTGGCAGACGTACATCAAAGTTCGGCTATTGATTTGAATCGCAACATTTTGGCTTCAACCTTTATCCTCCATCCCATGCTGAACCAACAGTAATTGAGCAAGTTCGCCGTAGACTATCTGGTGTTCGGTAACGCTTTTTCTGAGCTGTGCCGCAATGGCCTAGACTAGCTGCTGCGCCTTAAAACCACCCCAGCAAAACTCACTCAGCAAGTCGTTAGGACCACGTTTACTGATTTTTGCATGAGTGGAAAAAACAGTACTAGTTCAAAAAGGGCAGCGTGTTTCGCCTGATGCAGCCGGGTATTAATCATGAGCTGTATGGTCTGCCGGAATACCTGAACACGCTTAAGTTGCCTGACTGAATGAGGCGACGACGCTGTTCTGCCGCAAGTATTATCAGAACGGGGGAGCACGCAGGTTACATCCTGTATATGACCGATGCGGCCAGAGCAGCAGTGACGTTGACCGGATGCTGCAGGGCTCTGCGCGACACGAAAGGGCTGGGTAACTTACGCAATCTGTTTATGTAAGCACCGAACGGGAAGCCGGACGGCATTAAAATTCTGCCGCTCAGCGAGGTGGCTACGAAAGACGATTTCTTTAATATAAAGAAGGCTAGCCGCGATGACCTGTCAGGCGGGCACCGCTTACCGCAGCAGATGATGGGGATTATTCCGGATAACATTGGCAGGTTTAGGGATGCGGTGAAAGCGGCGCAGGTATTTGTAAGAAATGAACTTATCCCATTTTTTAATAGCCTTAATTACTTTGCTTGAAGAGGGGGGTACCCCCCTCTATATAGGGTTACATTTGCATTATCAATTTTTTTATTTCATTTCGTAAAACTTCTTTTTTATCCTCGTCAAACTTGCCTTTGGTTTTAGAAATGAGAACTTTCATGAGTTCTTCTTTATGACTTGAATCATTAAATAATTTTATTATTTTTTCAAATTCATCTTTAAACTCCCGGTGTATGAAAAGCAATACGTAACTAATATTGTTGTACTGCTCAATATTAATTTCTGATTGTTCCAAAGATTCTTCATTCACCTTTCGCTTAAGTGATGTTACAAGTTTTATGACCTGCCCTTCACTTGCTCGGTTGTCGCCAATAATTATTGCAAGAGTATCAAGCAGGCTTGCAGAGTTTTCTTTGAAAAAGTATTCATCTGATATAGTTGCAAGAACACCATCTTTTAAAGATTTCGATGAAATTTTCAAACCAATTAATGATAACCTTTCAATTGCGCGCTGAGGAGTATAAACGAGCCACTCTGCATGTTTCTTTTCTTTTCTAATTATTGTTCTAAGTAAATACTGTGATGCATCCAAGGTAATAAGCATTGGCGTACTGAAATAGCCTTTAGAGTCCAAGTGCTCTTTGTTATCGCATAATATACAGGCACAATAAACGTCATTTTCTATAGCCCTGTACGGCCTGAAAGTATGTGACTCCCTTATGAACTTCCTCCTTATTCTTTCTACAAACTCCTCTGAAATAGAATCTTTGTTATCAACGACATCGAAGTTTCCAGAAGTCAATAAACCATACATACAGTTGGCAACTACATCAAATCTGTTTGCCCCTCGTAAATCATCACTATCAAGACCTAGGAAAGCATAAATAAATTCATCAAAACTCAGGTTGCCACCTTGGCTATTGCTCCATTGAATATAGAAATTAAAATAAACATTTTTTGACTCACCGAGCTGCTCAATAAGTTGGCTGGTAACGAACTGGCTTAATTTTTCAGCTTGAGTAAAATGTCTAACAGTTTCTTCAAAGTGTTCATTAGACACTCTTAATCTTTTATTTTTAAGTGAGTTAATGTGCTCGCGCATCAAGTTTATATTTCTTATTGATTTGTCATAAAAGGTTTTATTGCCAAATATGATTGTTATCAAGTAAGGTATCAAAACCGGAGCATCAAGATAAATATAAAAATGCTTATTTTCGATGTATTTCTCAAGCTTGCTATCTGCTAATAAGTTAACACAAAGCTTAGCGGAGCAATGTTCAGATAAATAATCGTTATCTCCAGCCAATTCCATAAGCTTTTTTGCGAGGGCATCAGAATCAGACTCACTTAGACCACATTCGGTGGATATTAACACCTTTAGCCTTTGAATGGTGGATTTGAATATTTGTAGCTTAGGCGGCTCGAAATTACTTTCAGTTATCTGGACGCTTAATGATTCTTCATAAGCAGTAGTTATCAACTCAACTATACCAGAAGCTAAATCTTTGTCGGTGTTCTTAGAGATTTCTTTTTTTATTATGTCAATTAGTTCTTGCTTGCGTGATAGTTCTCTGAGCTTGATGTTCTCTAATTTCAAGTTTTCATCTCGAGATAAACTATATATACCATCAATTAAATCGACCTTACCTGCATGGGCAAGCATCTGCAGCCTGCCTTTCAAACTACCAGTTCTGATATTGACATCTTTTAAATCATGCTCAAGAGCCTGAATACTTTTACCCCCATCGAGAAGGTGAGACATTATATTCGCATCAACAATAACATTTTTTAAATTTGTACTATCCTTGCTTAACAATAAATATTCGTAAAATGCCCTTTGCTGAATATTTATCGGCATCTCGTTATTTATATCTATTTTATGAATTTTCTTTATTAGATGGTTTAACAAATGAGGGTAGTGATCAGTTATATCTTGAGCTATACGCTTTGCGTCATAAAATTCTAGAGTTATGAAATAATCTGTATTAGCGGATTTTTTTATTTTATCTAACTTATTTTCAGATATTGGATGACTCCAAAAGAAATAAAGAACCGGCGGGTAACCATGGTCATCTACAAGTTGAACCACTTTTTTTAAATCTTCATCAATCTTTTTTTCTATATTATTTTCTTGAATTGATATTTGGGCCGCCTGTTTTATCTCCCTTCCTCTTCTTTTTATAACTAAATCCTTTCCGCTATCCCAAGGACCACCAATCAAATAAGCGTTCCCTTTAAAAACCTCCTCTGCATAACTTTTTATTAGATTTTCAAAATCAGATTCTATTGAAATTGTGCTAATAAGCTTAACGTTATTATTCATTTTAATTCCTTAAAAATATGAACTTATTTGATTTTTATCACATGATTTTCAAAGAGTTTGCCTGAGTAAAACTTTTTTATTTTTTGGCCTTTAACTAGATATGTAATCTGGAAATTAATGTATAGCGTGGTTAATGAATCTCAACTCACTTATACATGTTTTTGCACTTGCGCGCAATGCTATCCCCGCCACGCCTGCCCGCTTTATGCATCGCTTTTCATGCATGTGCATGCACCCACTCAAACCGCGCTAGTACTGACCTCATACAAGCTTCGCAATCCAATTTGGATCATGTAGATTCATGCCAGCATATGCACTTTGGTGCAGAAGCAAAAGGCCACCTGAAAGGTGGTTAGTATAGGGTGGTAGGGAAGGCAATTAATCATTCAGCCTGGCGGTATATAGCGGCTTTGAAAACAGATCTGTCGATTTTTCCTGCTATGTCACTGAGCAACGAAAGTATTTTTTTTAATTCATCTTCTTTGCAGTGTGCGATCAGCGATACGTCAGCAATGGACTGGATGCATGTAACCGTCTCGCTTATATTATCTATTTCATTCAATTGATTAACTTCGTCTAGTCAAAATATCACGTATCCATAAGCAGTGCTATGATGATCATAAATCGTAAAGAATCGCGCGGCTCAGATTAGTCCGGCTGCCGATTTATTAATCAGGAAACTGTATGCCTCTTTTTCTCGCCAGTGCATTGAAGCGCTTAAATAGGGTGGTATTTTTGCACCGTGTATGGAAGAGGTACCCGCTTGCACCGCTCCAGTAAGAAAGCTCCCAAACCTTAATTTGTGACGTTCCTTCATGCGCACAGCTTCACCGTCGGACAGGGTTAACCTGGAGATCTCAAAGAAAATCTTTTTCAACGCCATCCGTTCTGTGTACTGACTCAGTTCTGAGTGATATGTGTCGGGCTCAAGTTGCTCCTGCGCTGGTTTTTCTCTTAATATTCATTCTACGCTCGGCGCGAGTAAGGGGGCTAGAGAAATCGATAGCAGCTTCAGAGCCTGTTGGCTCCGTACATTTATTGACAGAACTCCGAGAGGACGCGGATGCGTCCTTAAATTATAAACCAAAATCAACGGCACGTTTTCCACTCTTGTCCTCTGGAAGAGGCCGCAACAAACTGAAGAGATTAACGCCTGTGTTTGCAGGCGATAATTATTTGCCCAACCAGCGTCCGGCCTGTGCAGACTCAATTAACAGACGAATAGTCAGCGGATCGTGCGGCGCGGTGAAATCTTCCGGGAAATATTCGGCAAACGTGATAGTACTGGGATTAATGCCAAATGTTTCAGCATACCGCTCTAGCAATTCATACGCGTCAAGAGGATCCATGCGAAAGTCATTGTTCAGATCGGTATCCAGTTCAAGCTTATAGCGTCTGAACGTAAACAAACTTCTGCCGTTATAATCTTCAACCAGCGCAAATACAGCTTTCTCTATATCCTCGTTTACCATATCTTGTCTTCCTTATGAGCAAGAAGGTTATATTTTGCCGTAGTTTTCCAGCCAATTTCTGCCACATCAGCGGCCATAATTACCCAGCCTAAAACCGGGATTGTACGACCGACGAACGTCCCCAGCTTGTGAGTCATTAACATTTTAATTTGAAGAGGGTTTTTAGGGTTCTGTATCCACGTGGGTAATCTGAATGGAAGACGGTAATCCCGTAACAGCTTTCGAGAATAGACCGAAGCATAAGAGGTGCCTTTCCATGCTCCGTTTAGCTTACCGGATACGTCAATCGTATTTTGCCCCGAGTAAATCGCAACCAGAGCGATGATATCCTTTTTACCGCTGAAGTGCTCTGCAGTCACATCAATCATTACCCAGAAATAAAGCTCTCCTGCGGAAAGGTTAGTAAGCCCGCCATAGAAGTAAGTTCCGTTTAACTTCTCAGTTGTATCCATACCATTCCCTTAAATGGGTACTGTAATGGTCAAAACTGTATCACATCAATTCCGGTCACTGCCAGATGCTGGCTGGCGCTATCTGATGCATTTTGCGACTCTCAAATCCATAGTTGTCGCTCCGCTGGAATCAAACGATCACGATGCGCACGCTCGGGTCGTTGAACGCTGCACGATCTATGCATCTTATCCCTCAGCCCACAGTAGCTATCATCGCAATGGCGGATCAATGGATGCATGCTTTAACTGCAGTTTTACTAACGTTCATCTCATCATTGCTACTATGGCAGGATTTGGCAGCGAGAAGAAAAAGCAAAGAGTTTGTCAATATATAAAGGTCAACGCCCCTCATAACAGATATTTAGTTATTGCGAAACCAATAGGTTGATTTGTGAAAAAAGTAAATATAAGTTATAGGGTGCTCTATGGCTGAATTACAGGATGTTTACTTATGAAATGTTTAATTCATATAGGTTCTTGAAATTGAAGGTAAACATCAAAAATATTGGGTGCAGGCTATGTATAACAGCGAAGAGGAAATTGCTGACGCTCTATATGAGATTCTGAATAAATGAAGCGTGCTATTTTATGGCTGATTCAGTCATTTTTCTATTTAGTTCCTGCTGCAGTTTTTGTGGCTGGCGTGTATATCTTCATCTGCTTTGTTCCGCAGTATGCAGCACTTCTTAGTTTTGCCTGGGTTATCGTATTTTCTTATGTGTATATTAAATTTAACCGATGGTATTGATAAAATCCTGACATATTAGTGAGCTTAAAATTTGAGTGGAAAAGCGAACGCAAAATAACCCTACTAGCTTAAGGTGCCCGGCCTTCACCCCAAAACCCACTTCCCTCTGCAAAATCTGCAAAAGCAGAAACAACCCTGCCAGCCTCGCACCCAAAGCTTACCTGTCATCTTGTCATCACCGCGGTTTGGCTTATCCTTAAAGCTTCAATCAAAAGGAGCATCGTTTATGAAAGCGGCAATTGCTAACAGTGAACACAAGGTTGAAGTGGTTGAGAAGACGCTACGTCCTCTCAAAACGGGCGAAGCACGGCTCAGGATGGAATGCTGTGGCGTATGCCATACCGATCTGCATGTGAAGAACGGGGATTTCGGTGATAAAACCGGCGTGACGCTGGGTCATGAAGGTATCGGTATTGTTGAGGAAGTCGCGCCAGATGTGACCTCACTTAAGCCTGGCGATCGTGCCAGCGTGGCATGGTTCTTTAAGGGCTGCGGTCACTGCCAATACTGCAACTCCGGTAACGAAACGCTCTGCAGAGAGGTCGTCAATGCCGGTTATACCGTCGATGGCGGTATGGCTGAAGAGTGTATCGTCGTTGCAGACTATTCGGTCAAAGTCCCCGACGGGCTTGATCCTTACGCCGCCAGTAGTGTCACCTGCGCTGGTGTCACCACCTATAAAGCGGTGAAAGTGTCCGAGGTAAAACCGGGTCAGTGGCTGGCGATTTACGGTCTTGGCGGGCTGGGAAATCTCGCCCTGCAGTATGCGAAAAACGTCTTTAACGCCAAAGTGATCGCGGTTGACGTGAGTGATGGGCAACTGGCACTGGCGAAAGAGATGGGCGCCGACCTGGTTGTAAACTCGGCCAGCGAAGATGCGGCTCGCTTTATTCAGGAACAAACCGGTGGGGCGCATGCGGCTGTGGTAACGGCGGTTGCCAAAGCAGCGTTTAACTCTGCTGTCGATGCGGTCAGGGCCGGTGGTCGGGTAGTGGCTGTCGGACTGCCGCCGGAAGCTATGAGCCTGAATATTCCGCGTCTGGTGCTCGATGGCATCCAAGTGGTGGGATCGCTGGTCGGGACGCGTAACGATCTGGCGGAAGCTTTCCAGTTTGCGGCAGAAGGGAAGGTGGTGCCGAAGGTGACCAAAAGGAAGATTGGTGAGGTCAATGCCATCTTTGATGAAATGATTCAGGGCAAGATCCGCGGCAGGATGGTAATCGACTTTAGCGGTCAGTCTGCTGAATAATCCGTGCTGATAATCGCAGAAGCCCGCGCCGTGCGGGCTTTTTTATGCCTGTAAGGCCAGTTCTCTCCCGCTGAATGCGTAAAAGCACATTCGGTTAAAGCATTAATAAGCGCGGCTTTATGTTTCATGATGTGATTTTCACTTGAACTTTACCGGTAACATTATAGTTTATGGGGTGAAGTCTGATTACACACATCTGAAGGAGGGTTATTTATGGCTAAGCATCACTTACTCAAATCCATTGAAATTGCAGCGATTGTGCTGTTTGTCCTGATACTGGCGTATCTGGCGGTTACCGGTCTGCTGTCATCAACTGGCGTTGATCACGCCTGGCCGTATCCCAGTAAGTAATTGAGTGCCGCACCAGGGAAATTATAAATAATATAAATAGATAACCGATCCTGATACAGGACATAAAAAACCCCGCAATTGCGAGGTTAATCAGAGTTTACACCAGGCTCACCGAAAGCAGAGTCAGCTCTTCGGTTTCCAGCGACAGGTTTTTTTTGGTTTCGAACATAAAGGCTTCCAGCGCCTCCTCGACATCGTCGCCCTCGATAAAGGCGTGAGTCGTGACATGATTTTCACCTTCAGGCTTAATCACGTAAGAAACAAACCACTTCTTCTTTTGCATAATGCTTATCCTCTTCTGAATAGGTAAATGCCGCGCACCGGCAATACTGAGCTTTCCCGCCAGCAGTTCAGCGGAACATGTACGGGTTCGGTCTGACAAAGACTAATCGAGCGGGGCCGGATGCAGCAGGTCGATCACGTCGTCAATTTCATTGCTGGCCGCATGACGATCAAGGGCAACCGCATAGTAGCGTCCCTTGCAGTAGTGCTTTGTTACCGCCACCCGATGGCCGGTATCGCTGTCAGCTTCACCGCCGGTCAGGGTCTGCAGGTGGGGCGGGATAACCAGCTCACTTTCGAGTTGTTCTGCTTCAATGATCACTGCGCCACCGTCGGTGGATAGCAGCAGATGCTGAATGCTCATGTTCTCTCCTCTGAGTCAGATTGCTAACCGGCAAAGTGTAGTTCACCTCAGCGGGTGTGCTGACTTCCGCTCAGGTGAGGCCATGTGAAGCGGCAATAAAAAAGCCCCGTCAGGGGCTTTTAAGAAAGGGATGGCCTGCGTAAAACTCAGCTGGTCTGATCGGCCAGCTTCGGCTTCAGCACGCGCTTACCAATCTGAATGCCGGGCTTCTCAACATACTTATAGAGTAAAGAGGCCAGCGCATAGGTCACCGGGATGGCAGAGACGCAGACAATCAGGAAACGCATCATGTCGCTCTTAAACTCGATGTCGGTGTGATTGAGCAGCAGTGCGATCAGCGGGATTACAATCAGCAGATGCAGCAGGTAGACCGAAAACGACACGTCGCCCAGCCAGGTGCTGAGACGGTTGTTCAGCAGCTTACGCGGCAGAGCAATCAGCGTTGCCATCAGGCTGCCCTGTGGGTATTGCCACAGAATCGCCGTCATACCGACGATCATCAGCGCCTCCATAATCACCTGCAGCTTAATCGCGCCCAGGCCCATCGCCACGCTGGCGACCGGGCCGAGCAGCGCAAAAGCGACGTAGAGCAGGGATTTACGGCGGATCGCCTCGGCCAGCAGCATGCCCGACAGGAACATATTCAGCTTTATCAGGATCATTGAAGGCATCTCAAACGCCTCATAATAATCTGCCAGCACATACCGGCCAGCGCAGCAGAGCGCCATGATGCCAATCAGCGAGGCGGCATAACCAAAGCGCAGCGTCACCAACATGATGAACGGGAACAGCAGATAGAACTGCATCTCCAGCCCGATGCTCCAGTCAGGCAGCACAGTATTAAAACCATATTCGGGCAGCAGGCCGAACAGGAAACTGAAGTGGGTCAGGATGTTTGCCAGCGACTGGTCGTTGTAACGCGACGACTCTGTGGCGGTGCCGGAATAGAAATGAGCAATGGTGTCACGCATCTCGCCAAACCACGGGCCATAAATCAGGGCGATGATTAACAGCAGATAGTAGAGCGGGGCGATGCGGAAGAAGCGCCGGATCCAGAACTTCTTGATGGTCTCTGTGCTCTGCCACGGCTCTTTCTGCTGACGCTCGACGTAGTTTTTCGCCATCAGATAACCCGATAACAGAATAAACAGATCGACCCCGATGCCAGGGGATGAAATAAGCGTGATATGGCAATGAACCAGTAAGCTGATATGGCCAACTAATACCCAGAGAGAAGCGATGCCGCGTAATCCCTCCAGCTCCGTAGACCAACCTCGTGTTGCAGACATAACTATTCCTCGTTTTTATCCGACCTTCGGCGCTCACTAAGCCTCAAGGCAACAGATATGTAAACGGGCCTTTACAAAAGTAAGAAGATTCCGAGCACAGGTAAGTGGGGGAAATCAACCCAAACAGGGTGGGAAAGCACAGGAAGTTAAGGGCGTGCAGTGGCACACCCTTAATCAATATCACTGATTGAAATGGTGGATCAGGCCAGTTTTAACAGGATCATACCGGCCAGCAACAGGGTCAGGCCGGCCCAGCCTTTGCGGTTCAGCCGCTGGCCAAACAACACCCATCCGGCCGCGACAGTGGCGATAATCCCAAAACCGCCCCAGACCGCATAGGCGATCGAGAGATCGATACCTTTGACCGCCTGAGCGAGTGCGCTGAACGCGAGCAGGACACAGCAAAGTGAAAGCAGACCGTACAGCGGTTTCTTAAACCCATCAGAATATTTAAGGAATATGTTAGCGGCAATCTCCAGCACGATTGCCAGCGCCAGCCAGGACGCATGAACAAGATCAGCGATGAGCATGATTAACCTCCGCTGATGATTGGGTGCCGGTTTTGATCAACACAATTCCGACGATCAGCGTCACCAGCCCACAGATTTTCAGCGCTGACAGCGTTTCACCAAACAGCTGCACGCTGAATAACGTAATCAGCATGATGCCGATACCTTCCCACAGCGCATAAGCCACGCCCAGGGCGATACGTTTAATGGCGAAACTCAGCAGAATATAAGAACAGGCAATCATGCCCAGCATCATCAGGTAGCCGGAATGGCTGCCATTGAGGCTGGACCATTTCATAAAAAGGGTACCAATAATTTCCGTAACAATAGCGAGTGATAATAAAACCCAGGCGCGCATGGGTGCTCTCCAGCAACGATAAATGACGACCTGCAACAACGCACAACGTGCGGGCAGACTCAGAACAGTTCGAAGTGGTGAGGGGACTACAGGGCGTTACGCCAGTGCTGATCGGCGGCGTTCCAGCCAGAAAGGCAAGAGGGGGAATACAGGGGGTTTGACATGAACATTCTGCTCATAAAATTTACAACACATCCACATTGTTGCTTCTCATCAGTGGACGGATAGTGCCTCCGGTTAAATAGACGCTGGATTTATAGCATTCTGCACATCGCCAAATCAACAGCAGATGCTGCTTTGTTTGATGTCGGTTAAGGTTTGATTATTTGAAAAGGGTGACGTGTGGAAAAGGATCTGTGGTAAACCGGAATGAAAAAAATAGCCGGGCAAAAAAAGTCCCCCGGCTATTATTAAGTGACACTGTCACGTATTATTCAGCGCGCTGCGGAACCGTGCGAACGGGTGCATCACCCGCGACATAGTAAGCGGCGGTGCTGCGTGGCAATGGATCGCGTCCACGAATCTTATCGGCAATCTTCTCGCCAATCATGATAGTGGTGGCGTTCAGGTTACCGGTGATGATCAGCGGCATAATCGACGCATCCACTACGCGTAAGCCTTCCAGTCCATGCACACGACCTTCGCCATCAACGACGGACATCGGGTCGTTACCCATCTTACAGGTGCCGCATGGGTGATAGGCGGTTTCGCCGTGGTTACGCACGAACTCATCCAGCTGCTCATCTGTCTGGCAATCCAGTCCCGGACTGATTTCACGGCCACGGTACTTGTCCAGCGCCGGCTGATTAATGATCTGGCGCGTGATGCGAATCGCATCGCGGAACTCATGCCAGTCCTGCTCATGCGACATGTAGTTAAACAGAATGGCCGGATGACGACGTGGATCGCGTGACTTCAGGCGTACATGACCGCGGCTTGGAGAACGCATCGAGCCAACGTGACACTGGAAGCCGTGGGCATCAACCGCGTTCGAACCGTTGTAATTAATCGCCACCGGCAGGAAGTGATACTGAATGTTCGGCCAGCTGAACTCTTCGCGGCTGCGGATAAAGCCACCCGCTTCAAACTGGTTGCTGGCGCCGATACCGGTGCCGTTAAACATCCACTCCGCACCGATTTTCGGCTGATTCCACCACTTCAGAGCCGGATAGATTGAGACCGGTTCTTTACACTCATACTGAAGATACATTTCCAGATGGTCCTGCAGGTTTTCACCCACGCCCGGCAGGTCGTGAACCACCGGGATATCAAACTGTTTCAGCAGCTCAGGAGAACCCACGCCAGAACGCTGCAGGATCTGCGGCGAGGCGATAGCGCCGGCACACAGCAGCACTTCACGGCGCGCGGTCACTTTGTTGATGGTGTTGCTGTCGCCCTGCAGGTACTCCACGCCTACCGCACGCTTGCCATCGAAGATGATGCGATCGGTGGTAGCGTGCGTGATGATCTTCAGGTTGGCGCGGCCTTTGGCCATATCGAGATAGCCACGCGCGGTGCTGGAGCGACGACCATTTGGTGTGACGGTACGATCCATCGGACCGAAACCTTCCTGCTGATAGCCATTAAGGTCGTCAGTGCGCGGATAACCCGCCTGCACGCCCGCCTCAATCATCGCTTCAAACAGCACGTTATTGCCCGCTTTAGGCGTCGCAACACACACCGGGCCGTCGCCGCCGTGGAAATCGTTCGGGCCGATATCGCGGGTTTCCGCTTTACGGTAGTAGGGCAGGCAGTCCAGATAGCTCCAGTTCTCCAGCCCAGGTTCGCTGGCCCAGTTATCGAGATCCATCGCGTTGCCGCGGATATAACACATGCCGTTAATCAGTGATGAACCGCCCAGACCTTTGCCGCGACCACACTCCATGCGGCGATTGTTCATGTAAGGCTCTGGCTCGGTTTCATAAGCCCAGTTATAGCGCTTGCCCTGTAACGGGAAGGCGAGGGCCGCAGGCATCTGGGTGCGAAAATCAAAGCGGTAATCCGGGCCGCCCGCTTCCAGCAACAGGACGCTCACGTTGCTCTCTTCGGTCAGACGGGTAGCCAGAACGTTTCCTGCGGATCCGGCTCCAATAATAATGTAATCAAATTCCATTCATCGTTCCTCAGGTTAAGTGATTAAAAAACTGACTGAAAACGCGTCAGCTCAACCTGCACGGACTTCACCTGGGTGTAGCTCTGCAGCGTCATCAGGCCATTCTCACGGCCAATGCCGGAGTGCTTGTAACCCCCCACTGGCATCTCTGCGGCTGATTCGCCCCAGGTATTAATCCAGCAGATTCCTGCTTCGATCTGATGAATCACACGGTGCGCCTTATTGAGATCCTGCGTCACCAGCCCGGCGGCCAGACCAAATTCGGTGTCGTTGGCGCGGCGGATCACTTCTTCTTCACTTTCGTAGCTCAGGATCGACATGACCGGTCCGAAGATCTCTTCACGCACAATCTTCATCTCATCACGGCAGTCGGTGAATACGGTTGGTGCAACCCAGGCACCCTGGTCGAAATCGCCACCGGTCAGACGCTTGCCGCCACACAGTACGCGTGCGCCTTCAGCGATGCCGGATTCGATATAACGCATCACATTATCGCGATGGCTGAAGCTGACCAGCGGACCAAAGTTGGTCGCCGGGTCACGCAGATCGCCTGCCTGAATGCGGGCAACGCGTTCGCTGATTTTCGCCTCGAATGCGGCCTGCAGTTTTGCAGGAATAAAGACGCGGGTGCCGTTGGTGCAGACCTGACCGGAGCTGTAGAAGTTCGCCATCATGGCGATGTCGGCGGCCAGGTCGAGATCGGCATCATCAAAGATGATCAGCGGTGATTTACCACCCAGTTCCATGGTGACCTCTTTCAGCGTTGAACCTGCTGCATTGGCCATCACTTTTTTGCCGCTGACGACGCCACCGGTAAAGGAGACTTTGTCGATGCCAGGATGCTCAGTGAGCAACTGACCGGTGACCGAACCGATGCCCGGCAGCACGTTGAATACGCCATCCGGCAGGCCCGCTTCGGTGTAAATTTCCGCCAGCTTCAGGGCAGTGAGCGGGGTCATTTCACTCGGTTTGAAAATCATCGCGTTACCCGCTGCCAGCGCGGGCGCGGATTTCCACAGGGCGATCTGAATCGGGTAGTTCCAGGCACCGATACCAGCTACCACGCCCAGCGGTTCGCGGCGGGTGTAAACAAAGGAGGTTTCACGCAGTGGGATCTGCTGACCTTCCAGCGCCGGAACCAGACCGGCGTAATACTCCAGTACGTCTGCGCCGGTGACAATATCGACCGCTGAGGTTTCGCTGTAAGGCTTACCGGTATCGAGCATTTCCAGCTCTGCCAGCTCATCATTACGCTCACGCAGAATATCGACGGCGCGACGCAGGATGCGCGAGCGCTCCATGGCGGTCATCGCGGCCCAGACTTTCTGGCCTTTTCTGGCGGCAGCAACGGCGCGATTGACATCTTCCTGGCCGGCGGCATGAACCTCTGCCAGCACTTCGCCGTTGACCGGGTTAATCGTCTGGAACGTTTCGCCAGACGCTGCGGCAACATAAGCGCCATCGATGTAGAGTTTCTGCTCGGTGAATCGGGACATGTTTTCTCCTTCCGTTATTCGTGCTCGCCAGCCAGTTGCTGACGGATGAATTGGGTGGTCAGTGTGAGGGCGATGACCGGATTAAATGGCTTACCGCTCAGCGCGGCGCGCAGCCACAGACCATCTATCAGGGCAGCCAGCCCGTGTGCGGCCAGACGTGCCTTCTCCAGCGGCAGTTCACGCCGGAATTCGACCACCAGCGTTGAGTAGAGCCGCCGGCTGCTGACCCGCTCCAGGCGATTAAGCTGGGGCTGATGCATGCTGCTCGACCAGAAGTCGAGCCAGGCTTTCATCACTGCCGTGTGCACCTGGGTATCATCAAAATTACCCTCAACGATGGCACACAACCGCTGTTCTGCAGAGGCACCGGCCAGCGGTTCTAACCGCGACAGTACCGCCTCCCGCAGTTGACGCGTCACATCACGCATCGTGGCTTCCAGTAAGCCGTTCTTATCCTTGAAATAGTGACTGATGATGCCGGTGGATACCCCCGCCCGACGGGCGATCTGGGCGATAGTGGCATCATTAATCCCCACTTCATTAATCGTGCTCAGGGTCGCATCAATCAGTTGCCGACGACGTATCGGCTGCATCCCTACCTTTGGCATAGCTCCAGCTCCACCCTCAAATCGAGCCCCTATTTAAACTTTTTTTGATTGCACGTTCAATATAAAAAGAAACTTTGTTAGGATGCTGTTCTTTAAATGTAGCGAAAGCGAAACGGCAATGAGTGCTAAAATAGGCTGGTTTGCCTGAGCGATTAACAGGAAGTGACAGAACGAAACAGGGCCGCACGGCCGGAAAGCCGTGGACGGCAAGACTTATCCATTGCGTATTTTCAGGACATTAACCAGAGGTAACCGATGAATAATCCACCTGCCGGTGAAAAAGACAGACTCAATCCCGTTGTATTTTATACCTCTGCCGGATTGATTCTGACGTTTTCACTTGTGACGATTCTCTATAGTGAACTGGCCGCGAGCTGGATCCTCAAGGCGGTAAACTGGGTTTCCGCCACCTTCGGCTGGTACTACATGCTGGCTGCCACGCTCTATATTGTTTTTGTGTTGTATATGGCCTGCTCACGCTTTGGTTCGATCAAGCTCGGGCCTGAGCACTCCAAACCCGAGTTCAGCGTCCTTAGCTGGTCTGCCATGCTGTTCGCCGCCGGCATCGGCATCGACCTGATGTTCTTCTCGGTCGCCGAGCCGGTGACGCAGTATATGCAGCCGCCGGAGGGGGCAGGGCAGACGATGGAAGCGGCCCGCCAGGCGATGGTCTGGACGCTGTTCCACTACGGATTGACCGGCTGGTCAATGTATGCGTTGATGGGCATCGCGCTGGGCTACTTCAGCTATCGCTATAACCTGCCGCTCACTATCCGTTCCGCGCTCTATCCTATCTTTGGTAAACGCATCTATGGCCCGATTGGCCACACCGTAGATATCGCCGCCGTGGTCGGCACCATCTTTGGTATCGCTACCACGCTCGGCATTGGGGTCGTGCAGCTTAACTATGGCCTCAAAGTGCTGTTTGATATCCCGGAAGGCCTGACCGCGCAGGCCGCGCTGATTGTCCTCTCCGTGGTGATCGCCACCATTTCTGTCACGTCGGGCGTCGATAAAGGGATCCGTATTCTCTCTGAGCTGAACGTGGTGATGGCGCTGGGCCTGATTCTGTTTGTGCTGTTCTTCGGCAACACCGAGTTCCTGCTGAATGCGCTGGTGCTGAACGTCGGGGATTACATCAACCGCTTCATGGGCATGACGCTCAATACCTTTGCCTTTGATCGTCCGACCCAGTGGATGAACAGCTGGACGCTCTTCTTCTGGGCGTGGTGGGTGGCCTGGTCGCCATTCGTCGGCCTGTTCCTGGCGCGTATTTCGCGCGGTCGTACCATCCGCGAGTTCGTGCTGGGCACGCTGATTATTCCGTTTACCTTTACGCTGTTGTGGCTGTCAGTGTTCGGTAATGCCGCGCTGTATCAGATCATTCACGGCAATACGGAGTTTGCGCAGGAAGTGATGAACCATGCGGAGCGCGGCTTCTACAGCCTGCTGGCGCAGTATCCGGCGTTTAAACTCAGCGCCTCGGTCGCGACGATCACCGGTATGCTGTTCTACGTCACCTCGGCGGATTCCGGCTCGCTGGTGCTGGGTAACTTCACCTCGCGACTGAAAGATATCAACAGTGATGCACCGAACTGGCTGCGTATCTTCTGGTCTGTGGCGATTGGGGTACTGACCCTGAGCATGCTGATGACCAACGGTATCACTGCCTTGCAGAACACCACGGTGATCATGGGGCTGCCGTTCAGCTTTGTTATCTTCTTTGTCATGGCGGGGCTGTTTAAATCCCTGAAGATTGAAGATCACCGTCGGGCCAGTGCCACGCGCGACACCGCGCCCTATCTGGCTCATGCGACCGATCGCCTGACCTGGAAGAAGCGACTGTCGCGCCTGATGAACTACCCTGGCTCGCGTTATACCCAGCAGATGATGGAAAAAACCATCTATCCGGCGATGCAGGAAGTGGCGAAAGAGCTGGAGTTGCGGGATGGCCGGGTCACGCTGGAGAGTGTTGAGGCGGATGAAAGCAACCCGATTGGCTATCTGGATCTGCGCGTCCATCTGGGCGAGGAGCAGGACTTTATCTATCAGGTCTGGCCGCAGCAATATTCGATTCCGGGCTTTACCTATCGCGCCCGCAGCGGTAAGTCGACCTACTACCGGCTGGAAACCTTCCTGATGGAAGGCAGCCAGGGTAACGACTTAATGGATTACAGCAAAGAGCAGGTGATCATCGACATACTGGATCAGTATGAGCGACACCTGAACTTCATCCATCTCAACCGTGAAGCGCCGGGCAGCAACATCAGCTTCCCAAGCGCTTAAATCAGGGCCCGTCAGTGAGCAATTGCTGGCGGGCTTTTTTTTCGCTACCGTCGTCATGAACAATACCGCTTCACCTGCCGAAATCGACTATCTTTAGGGCTTTGCTGGCCTGATGCCTGAAAAGCGTAGACAGGGAGTCATATGGGAAAAATATTCAGTACGTTTCTGCCGCTCTATACCACTACGCTTCTGATGCTGCTGGGTTCTGGTTTACTGACTACCTACGTCTCGTTACGGCTGGCCAGTGAGCAGGTTAATGGTGCGCTGATCGGCGCGATTATTGCGGCCAACTATATCGGGCTGGTGATTGGCGGCAAAGTGGGGCACAACCTGATTGCCCGCGTCGGCCATATCCGTGCCTACGTGGCCTGTGCCGGGATCATTACCGCCTCGGTGGTGGGTCACGGGCTGACTGACTTTATTCCGCTGTGGGTCTTTCTGCGTCTGATTATCGGGCTCTGCATGATGTGCCAGTACATGGTGCTGGAGAGCTGGCTCAACGATCAGGCGGAATCTTCCCAGCGCGGCATGATTTTCGGCCTCTATATGGTCGCCACCTACCTTGGACTCAGTGGCGGACAGGTGATACTGAGCCTGCAATCGGGGTTTGGGGTGAGCACGCTGCTGATTGTGGCGCTCTGTTTCGCGCTCTGTCTGGTGCCGATTGCACTGACCACCCGCACTCACGTCCGGCCCATGACACCGGCGCCGATGGAGCTGGGCTATTTTATCCGCACTATTCCCAAACTGCTCGGCACCACCCTGGTGACCGGCATGGCGATTGGCGCGTTCTATGGCCTGGCACCGGTTTATGGCAGCAGCAAAGTCTTCACCACCAGCCAGACCGGTTATTTTATGAGTCTCACGATTTTTGCCGGGCTGGTGTCGCAGTTTCCGCTAAGCTGGCTCTCTGATCGCTACGACCGCCAGCGGCTGTTATTCATTATTGCCATGCTCTTTGCCGTGGCCTGCGTGCCGCTGGTGGTACTGCCGCATCTGACCTTCCACTGGATGATTGGCATCGCCTTTGCCGCCAGCATGATGCAGTTTGCGCTCTATCCATTGCAGGTGGCGCTGGCCAACGATCAGGTCGCCGCCGATCGTCGTGTCTCGTTAACTGCCTGTCTGCTGATGGCGTTTGGTATTGGCGCCAGTATCGGCCCGCTGGTGGTCGGTGCGCTGATGCAGCCGCTGGGCAGCAATATGCTCTATCTCTTCTTTATGCTCTGTGCGCTGGTGATTAGCGGACTGAGTTATGTGCGTGCGCCGGGTCCGCTTCCGACGACCGAAGTGCCGTTACCGCATGTGGTGATGCCTGACAGTCTGGCGACCTCGCCATTGGGTGCCGCGCTGATCCCGACGCTGGAAGAGGAGGTGATTCATGCGTCGATGGGCGGTCAGGAGCCGGAAGAGGAGAGTGCTGAGTTCGATGACACAGCTGACGAAGAGGATTTGCCCGATGACCTTCCTGAGGATCAGCGGGACAAATAGCAGCGGCAAAGCAGGATGCCATTCGCCGCTGACTGCACCATTAAAGCAGGATGTCCGGATCTGACACACTCTTGTCCGGTTGCTGGCTCGACATTGGGGTCAGCAACCGCGAAGCTGGCGCATAACGCTTTTTTAAGGAGTCACACCATGCTGGAACTTCGCCCCAATTGTGAACGCTGCGACGTTGATCTGCCGCCATCTTCTCTGGCGGCACGCATCTGCTCGTTTGAATGCACTTTCTGCGCTGACTGTGCTGAGCATCTCACTCATCTTTGCCCCAACTGCGGCGGTGAGCTGGTGCGCCGCCCGGTGCGTCCGGCAGAGAAACTGCAGAAATATCCGGCTAAAATGCGTAGCTGATCCCAAATGACTACAGATATGGTTGGGGCAGAATAGCCTGTCGCGCCTTATCGCATTATGATGTATTTCGTCCCTGACAGAGCTACCACCTTTACTGAGTGCCGGAGATAAGCGCCGGGAGGGACGTACCTTTCATCTCTCTTTAATCGCTTCGCCCGGCCTCCTTGCTCCCTTGCTTCCTTGTTGCCAGCCTCCTTTGCATTCTGCTTTCCAGCGCGTCATGCCAGTACAGGGTCAGCCCTGACTATACTCTGAAGATGTTTTCAGCAGACAAAGGCCGGGTGCAGCGATGTATTACCAATCTCTGAATGGCGCAGCGTGGCGACGGATCTGGGTGGTCGGCGATCTGCATGGCTGCCGCCGCGAACTGGATGCGCTGTTGCAGCAACATCAGTTTGACCCGCAGCTGGACTTACTGATTTCGGTGGGTGACATCATCGATCGCGGTCCCGACAGCCTGGGTTGTCTGGCGCTGCTGGAGGAGCCCTGGTTTCGCTGCGTGCGGGGGAATCATGAGGAGATGGCGCTTTCAGCACTACAGGGGCAGGAAATGGCGCTCTGGCAGATGAACGGTGGCGACTGGTTCTTTCGGCTGCGTGGTGCAGCGTTGATTGCGGCGCGTCACGCGTTGCGGCGTTGCCGTGAGCTGCCGCTGATTCTCCATCTGCAGCTCGATGAGCGAATTATTGTGATTGCTCATGCTGATTATCCGGCCCGGGAATATGCGTTGAATAAGCCACTCGACTGGCAGCAGGTGGTCTGGAGCCGTCAGCGGCTGGAGGCGATGGAGTCAGGCGAACGGGCGGGCATCCGTGGCGCAGACGCCTTTTACTTCGGACACACGCCGCTGAAACAGTCGCTGACGATTGCCAATCTGCATTACATCGATACCGGCGCAGTGTTTGGCAATCATCTGACGATGCTGCAAATAAAGTGACTCAGCGGAACAGGCGTCCGTCGCGCACCAGCTCCCGCGGATAGCTGTTCTTGATACGGCTGCCGACTTTTTTAGCCAGCCCCAGCGGCTGCTGCTGATAAGTGACAATCATCTCATTACGGGTAGGTTCCGTTTCCGGGTAGATATCCCGGCCGTGATACCACTCTTCCGCCTCTGCTGCGGTGAGCTCAAAAGTCTGCGCCGCATCCGGTTTTGCCAGCGCAATTACCGCTTCATGCTGCCAGCGATAGCCTTTAGCAAAGGTTTCTGCCAGCTTCAGGCCGATGCGCGAGAACCGCACTTTGCCCAGCAGCGGGGTGACGGCCTTCGGGAACAGCCAGATCTCTTTATCACGCTGCCACAGCTCCAGCGACGCATCCCATTTAAGAGAGACAGCGGCGGCGGCCTGGGCTATCTCACTTTCCAGCTTGCGGCTGAGGTGGGAGAAGGGCAGTTTACCCACTTTGTAGCCCGGCAGCGGTAAGGGCTCGACCGACGCGGTTTTACGCAGCCGGGCAACGAAAAAGCCTTCGCTGTCGAACATCTGCGGGAAGACATGCAGATAGCCCTCGGGCGTCGCGGCCTGTCGGGCACCCTCAAACAGCCCATCGAGCGCTACAACCTCAACAGCGTCCGGATAGCGCTCCAGCAGCCAGACAATGACCTGCTGATTCTCAATCTGATTCAGGGTGCAGGTGGAGTAAACCAGCGTGCCGCCGGGTTTGAGTGCATGAAAGGCACTGTCGAGCAGATCGCGCTGGGTCGCGGCGATCTCATGCGTACTTGCCAGCGACCAGTTTTTCAGCGCATCAGCATCTTTGCGAATCACCCCTTCGCCGGAGCAGGGGGCGTCGAGCAGGATGGCGTCGAACTGTTCCGGCAGGGCTGGCCCGAAGACCCGCGCGTCAAAGTGCGTTAAGGCACTGTTGCTGACGCCGCAGCGGCTGATATTGGCGTGCAATACTTTTACCCGGCTGGAGGAGAATTCGTTAGCGAGGATAACGCCCTGATTGCCCATCCGCGCAGCAATCTGGGTCGTTTTAGAACCCGGTGCCGCCGCCATATCCATCACGGCGCTGACTTCTGGCTGGGCGTCAAACAGCGCGGTGACCGGCAGCATGGAGCTGGCCTCCTGAATGTAGAACAGGCCACTGAGATGCTCAGCCACGCTGCCCAGCGGCAGGCTCTCATCTTCCCGACTGATCCAGAATCCCTCTTCGCACCACGGCACCGGCGTCAGCTTCCAGTCATAATTAGCCGTCTGACTCAGAAAGTCAGCCACGCTGATCTTCAGGGTATTGACGCGAATACTGCGGCGCAGGGGTTGCTGACTGTAGGCAATAAATTGCGCGAGGCTCGCCTCATCGGGCAGGCTCTGGCGAATTAACGAGAGAAAATCGGCGGGGAAAAGCGAAGAAGCATCTGACACGGGCACATTCCAGTTAAGGCAAAGGCGGCAGTGTATCATGAGGAAAGGAAACGGGCAGCCAGGCTGCCCGTTTGAGGGAGTGAATAAGGCGTATGCTCCCTGAGCCGGTGCTGACTTTAAACGCTCAAAAGGGCAGAACAGTCTGCCCGTTTGAGATAGCCTTTAGCGCGGAGACGGGATCGCCGTTCCCCAGTTACGCCAATCTTTCGGCGCTTCATCCTGCAGCAGGAAGTGTTTATCCGGATTCGCCTGTGGCGCCAGCGGCACCGTCGGCGGCGTCGCAAACTGAATGCCACCGCGAATAAACTGCTGGAATGTCCCGGTTTTCACTACGCCACCCACCAGACCGAAGTCCAGGTTATAGCCGGATGCCAGCCAGAACACTGAGTTATTACGCACCAGATGCTGGTACTTCTTACTGATGCGCAGGGCGATCTGCACACGATCCGCCATATTACCCAGTGAAGTGCCGGTCACGGTACCCACTTCCACACCACGGAACAGCACCGGCGTACCCAGCGACAGTGAACCGGCCTCAGTGGCATCAACATAAATGTTCAGGCCATTAAGGTAGCGGGAATCGGTAATGGTGCTCTCCTGCAGCTCAAACGTGCGCGCGGCGCCACCTTTGCCTGGATCCACGTTGACGTAAGGCTGCAACAGGGTTTCCAGATGATTCACGCCGGTAGCGGAAATCTCCGGTGAGACCACCGAGAAACGGCTGCCGAGACGGGCGAAATCGTTGACATACTCCGGATAGAGTACCGCTTTCGCCACCACCTGATTGTTATCTTTGCTTAACGACAGTGACTCCACCTGGCCGACATTAATACCCAGATAACGAATCGGCATCCCGGCAGAGAGTTTGCTGGCGTCATAGGTGTGCAGCGTAATCTGGCTACCCACCGCGCGGGCGGCGGTTTCAGACGGATAGAGGACGCGTTTGGCCCCTTTGGCCGACTGCGCACCACTCATATTGTCGAAACTAATCGCGCCTTTCAGCGCGCGGTTAAGCGGCGATGCCTGCACCGTCAGGCCGCTGCCGTTAAGGCTGACGCGTGCGCCACCCTCAGCCCAGAACACGCTTTCGCTGGTCAGCAGCTTGCGATATTCCGGCTGAATATGTACCGCAATATCAAAGGCGTCAGCGCGCGGCGTGACTTTGACAATCTCACCCACCTGAAATTTGCGGTAAAGCACGACAGAGCCGGCCTGCACGTCAGGCAGACTGTTGGCGGTCAGCATCAGCGTGGTAGAAGGGCCATCGCCGGTAATGCCTTCTTCCGCTTTTTCAGCATCGGCAAACAGCGGATAGGCACTTTTTGGCTCACCCTTTTTGCCCGGATCCAGCCGGATACCGCCATCCACCCATTCACGGGCGCTGGCACCTAATACCTGCATGCCATCAAGACCGAACTTCACATCCAGCCGACTGTTAACGATAAATTTGCTGTCGCCATGCACCAGATTGCGATTTTCAGGATTGACCGCCACCACGAAATTCACGCCATTTTCATCCAGCGTACGCGACATCACCTGACCAATCTGCATGCCGTGCAGCATCAGCGGCTGGCCCTGATCGATACCATAGCTCTCTGGCGCGCTGAGTTTTACCGTCAGCACATTGGGTTTCTGCAGCAGAGTCTCATTGGACGCCAGCACGGTGTAGTGCTGCTGCGGCTCGCCTTCACCTGGCACCAGTTCCAGCGTGTTGCCGGTCAGTAGCGCGCTGAGGCTGGTATCCGTCAGGCTGATTTTCGGACTGTGCATCTCAATGCGGGTGCCGCTGCGCATCAGACCGACAACAGAGGGATCGATCGTCAGTTCGCCGGTGACCTTGCCGCCATCCTGCAGGTTCAGTTTGGTCAGCGTGCCGACTTCCAGTCCCTGATACATCAGCGGGGTGCTGCCCGCCTTGAGATTGTTGCCGTTAGGCAGATCCAGTGTGATCTGCACGCCGCGCTGACTATGTGCCAGATCGGGGTAGAGCCGGTAATTCTGCTCAGCTTTGGCCGTTTCCGCACCCTGTGGCGAGTCAAACGCGATCGCGCCATTGACCAGCGCTGCCAGACTCTCCAGCTGCACTTTAGCCCCGCTCAGGCTGACGTCAGCATTCATGCCTGACACATTCCAGAAACGGCTGTTGGTTTTCACCAGATTGATAAAGCGACGGTCAATCAGCACATCAATCGACACGCCATCGGATTTGCTGTTAATGCTGTAGTCATAGACCCGGCCAACCGGAATTTTGCGGTAATAGACCAGCGAGCCGGTGTTGAGCGAGCCGAGATCGGGCGCATGCAGATGGATCATCAATTCGCCGGTATTCACCCGATACTTGGGCTGCGTATCCAGCGCGGTGAACGACTCGCTGGGTTTACCTTTACCCGGCATCATCCCGATGTAGTTGCCGCCGACCAGCGCATCCAGCCCCGACACACCCGCCAGCGAGGCTTTAGGCGTCACCAGCCAGAACTGCGTATCTTCACGAAGCGCATCGCGCATGTCGCTCTTGATGCTGGCTTTAATCTGAATGCTGCGATAATCATCACTGAGATTAATGCCCTGCACGGTGCCCACTTCCACGCCCTGATAGCGGATCGGGGTGCGACCCGGCACGATACCATCCGCCGTCTGGAAATTGATGGTGATGGTGGTGCCGCGCTCCTGATAATTGGTCCAGAGCAGCCAGCAGGCGATCAGCATCGCAATAATCGGCAGCAGCCAGAAGGGCGAAATTTTGCGCTTATTACGCAGCGTTGCGTTAGTCGGTGTAGTCGGCGTTTCCTGTTGCATGTGCATCCCAGAGCAGGCGGCTGTCCAGCCACTCAACAGACATAATGGTCAGGATGACGGCCGCGCCAAAAAACAGCGCCGCCGGTCCCATGGTAAAAGCCAGCAGCTGATCACGGTTGACCAGCGACATGGTTAACGAAATGACAAACAGATCGAGCATTGACCAGCGGCCAACCCAGGTGACAAACCGCAGCAAGCGGATGCGGGTTCTCAGCCCCTGTTCACAGCGAAAATGAATGCTGAGCAGCAGAGTCAGCATCACCAGCACCTTGATAAACGGCACCAGAATACTGGCGATAAAAACAATCGCCGCCACCGGAATATTGCCTTCGCCCAGCCCCAGGATACCGGAGAAGATGGTGTCCTCACGCCGTGAGCCATTAAGATAGACCACGGAGATCGGCATCAGATTTGCGGGGATCAACAGCACAATCGATGCGATGAGCGCGGCCCAGGATTTCTGCAGGCTGTGGCGGCGTCGGAAGTCGAGCGGCGTGTGGCAGCGCGGGCAGCGGCCCCGTTCATCGGGTATGCTGGTGTTGTGACAGTTCAGGCAGACCTGCATATCGTCACGGGCCATATTGCCAGGCGTCTGTGGGTAGAAATGCTCCCACAGCTGCTCCATATTCAGATGGATCAGTGTCAGCACGCTCAGCACCGTCAGGGCGATGTAAGCCGCCAGCCCGTAGCCAATCTCCAGCGAAGCATAGTCCTGCACTTTAATTGACGCCACGGCGATGCCGATCAGATAGATATCGAGCATCACCCACTCTTTCAGCTTCTCCAGCATCAGCAGCACGGGACGCAGGTTCATGCCCAGCCGGTGGCCGATACCGAGATAACAGATACCCGCCACCAGCGTCACCGGCGCGCCGATGGTGCAGAACGCCACCATTGAGGCCGTCAGTACATCACCCTGCTGGGTCATCTGGATGATGCCTTCCAGTACGCTGGCATTGATGCGCATGCCAAGCAGCCGGATATCTACCAGCGGCAGGGAAAAAGCAAAGGGCATTAACACAATCATGGTGGCGGCCATCGCCATAAGACGGGTCATCGGCCAGTCGCGACCACTGAGAATTTCGGCGTTACAGCGTGGGCAATGTGCCGACTGATGAGATTTCACATCCGGTAAGGAAAAAAGGGTATCGCATTGCGGGCAACGCTGATAACGTGCGTGAGGCAATGTCTGGCTGATAGCGTGAATTTTCATAGGGTGATGCAATCTTCGCTCTTCAGAAGTAACAGATATCGGTCGTAAAGACATTGTCTGTGTGCCTGTCTCGGGCATCACGCTTCGATCCACAGAATGCTAAGGGTATAGCAACTAACGCTATGATTCACCTTGTGGCTCTGGATATTTAAAACTTATTTTTAACGAACGGTCTTCAATGCCCCGTTCAGATGTCATTGGTAACGGTTAAATAATGAACAAAACTGCCTTTTACGCCGATTTGAATCGCGATATGCGCGCCTTACTGGCGGGAGAAACGGCGTTCCTCGCCGCGATGGGAAACTTTAGCGCGCTGCTGTACGAACGTCTCGATGGCGTGAACTGGGCTGGTTTCTACCTGCTGACGGAAGCGGATACGCTGGTGCTGGGCCCGTTCCAGGGCAAAATCGCCTGTGTGCGCATTCCGGTCGGTAAAGGTGTGTGTGGCACGGCGCTGGCAGAAGAAAAAGTGCAACGCGTAGATGATGTGCATGCCTTCCCGGGCCACATCGCCTGTGACGCTGCCAGCAATGCTGAGATTGTGATTCCTCTGAAAGTGAATGGCACTGTGGTTGGGGTGCTGGACATCGACAGCGTGGCGTACAATCGCTTTGACAGCGACGACGAATCGGGGCTGGTCACACTGACTGATGGGCTTTGTGAAGTGCTTGCGAACAGCGACTTAGAAAAATATCTGCAGCTGACGCGCAGCTAATCGACTGGATCACATGGCATTTAGCGATGTTGTCATTATAATGTCGCCTGTTCATGCCTGCGCTGGTCGGCAAACCCGTTGTAATCAGGAAATTTCATGGAAAATCAACCTAAGTTGAATAGCAGTAAAGAAGTCATCACTTTTCTGGCGGAGCGCTTTCCGCACTGCTTTAGCGCTGAAGGTGAAGCGCGTCCGCTCAAAATCGGTATCTTTCAGGATCTGGTCGAGCGTGTTCAGGGCGAAATGGGTCTGAGCAAAACACAGCTGCGTTCCGCGCTGCGTCTCTATACGTCAAGCTGGCGTTATCTGTACGGCATCAAAGCCGGTGCTATCCGTGTCGATCTCGACGGTAACGCCTGTGGCGTGCTGGATGAGCAACACGTTGAGCATGCACGCAAGCAGCTGGAAGAAGCGAAAGCACGCGTCCAGGCGCAGCGTGACCAGCAGCGCGCCGCGCGTCGTGAAGCAGGCGAAAGCGAAGAGGGCGCGGCACCGCGTCGTCCACGCAAGCCCGCGGCACGCAAGCCTGCAGAAGGCGAAGCCGCGCGTAAACCGCGTCCGCAGACCACTGCACCGCGTGCGACCGCCTCACAGCATCGCAAGCCAGCCCCACGTCCGGAGCAGGAAGCCCGACCCATCACTGATACCTCAACTTTGCAACCCGGCCAGAGTATTAAAGTTAAAGCAGGCAAAAGTGCGATGGACGCTACCGTTCTTGAAGTATCAAAAGACGGCGTTCGGGTCCAGCTCGCTTCCGGCATGGCAATGATTGTGCGCGCAGAACACTTGCAGTTCTGAAACGGAGGCTAACCCCGGCATGAACACCCTTTTTAAAGTTGGACTTATTGCGGGCCTGCTATTAGCAGGCCCAACCTTCGGCGCGGAGAACATTACCCGTGCCGATCAGATTCCCCAGCTTCACGAAGATCCGCAGGATCCGACGGTCAGTGAGCGCGTAACCTCGCGCTTTACCCGTTCCCACTATCGCCAGTTCGACCTGGATCAGAACTTTTCAGCGAAAATTTTTGATCGCTATCTGAACATGCTCGACTACAGCCACAATGTGCTGCTGGCGTCAGATGTGGCGCAGTTTGCCAGCAAAAAAACCAGCGTCGGCGATGAGCTGCGCAGTGGTAAGCTGGATCTCTTTTACGATATTTATAATCTGGCGCAGAAACGCCGTTTTGAGCGCTATCAATATGCGCTGACGGTGCTGGCTCGTCCGATGAATTTCAGCGGCAATGACACTATCGACATTGACCGCGCGAAAGCACCCTGGCCGAAAGATCAGTCTGAACTGAATGCGCTGTGGGATGCCAAGGTCAAATATGATCAGCTGAGTCTGAAGCTGGCGGGTAAAGATGATAATGAGATCCGCGACGTTCTGACCAAGCGTTACAACTTCGCTATCCGTCGTCTGGCCCAGAGCAACGGTGAAGATGTTTTCCAGCTGGTGATGAACGCTTTTGCCCGCGAAATCGATCCGCACACCAGCTATCTGTCGCCGCGTAACACCGAGCAGTTCAACACCGAAATGAGCCTGTCACTGGAAGGCATCGGTGCGGTTCTGCAGATGGATGACGACTATACGGTGATCAACTCGATGGTCGCAGGCGGCCCGGCCGCGAAGAGCAAAGCCATTACCGTTGGCGATCGCATCGTCGGTGTGGGTCAGCCAGGCAAGCCGATGGAAGATGTGATCGGCTGGCGTCTGGATGATGTCGTGGCAAAAATTAAAGGACCTAAGGGCAGCAAAGTGCGCCTGGAAGTTCTGCCAGCCGGTAAGGGTACTAAAACCCGTACTGTGACGCTGACGCGTGAGAAAATCCGTCTGGAAGATCGCGCGGTTAAATTGACCATCAAAAATGTCGGCAAGCAGAAAGTGGGCGTGCTCGATATTCCTGGTTTCTATGTCGGCCTCACCGACGACGTGAAAGTACAGCTGCAGAAACTGCAGAAACAGAACGTCGACAGTGTGGTGATCGATCTGCGTACCAACGGCGGCGGCGCGCTGACCGAAGCAGTCTCGCTTTCCGGTCTGTTTATTCCGAGTGGTCCGGTAGTTCAGGTACGCGACAACAATGGTCGGATTCGTGAAGACAGCGATAACGACGGCGTTGTCTACTACAAAGGACCGCTGGTGGTGCTGGTCGATCGCTTCAGCGCCTCAGCTTCTGAGATCTTTGCTGCCGCGATGCAGGATTACGGTCGCGCGGTGATTGTTGGCGAGCCAACCTTTGGTAAAGGCACCGTTCAGCAGTATCGCTCTCTGAACCGCATTTACGATCAGATGCTGCGTCCGGAGTGGCCTGCGTTAGGCTCCGTTTCTTACACCATTCAGAAGTTCTATCGCATTAACGGCGGCAGTACACAGCGTAAAGGCGTCACGCCGGATCTGCTGATGCCAACCGGCGTTGAAGCGGCTGAAACCGGTGAGAAATTTGAAGATAACGCACTGCCGTGGGACAGCATCAAAGCGGCGACCTATGTCAAAACCGGTGATGTGAAACCGCTGGTGGTGCAGCTGACTAAGCAGCATGCTGACCGCATCGCTCAGGATCGCGAGTTCCAGTACATCATGAAGGACATTGCCCGTTACAATGCCCTGAAAGATAAGCGCAACATCGTGTCGCTTAATCTTGCCCAGCGCGAGAAAGAGAATCACGAAGATGATGCGTCTCGTCTGGAGCGGATCAATGCGCGCTATCAGGCCGAAGGCAAAAAACCGCTGAAAAATCTGGATGAGTTGCCGAAAGATTATAAAGAGCCGGATCCGTATCTTGATGAGACGGTGAAGATCGCTAACGATCTTGCGCAGCTGGAGAAATCCCAGCCAGAGGCGCCAGCGGCTAAATAATCCGCTGTTGCCAGAAAAAGCACCGCTCAGCGGTGCTTTTTTTTGTACTCAGAAAAGTTTCCAGTAAGCAATGATTAGCGCTGGTGAAGGTGCCTGAAGGCTGGGCTCCTCATCAGGCGTGTCAGAATGTAAAGTTATGTCTTTTTAGGCACTTAAACGTTAAGGTTGCTTGAAAAGCAGCCCAATGCCCATAGGATATGGATCCGCGTATAGGCGCGTGAACTACTGAGGAAGATTAACAAAAATGATGCGTATTGCTCTTTTCCTGATGACCAACCTGGCTGTGATGTTGGTATTCGGGCTGATTCTCAGCCTGACAGGGATCCAGTCAAGCAGTGTTCAGGGCCTGATGATCATGGCAGGCCTGTTTGGCTTCGGCGGTGCGTTTGTTTCACTGCTGATGTCGAAGTGGATGGCACTGCGATCGGTTGGCGGTGAAGTGATTGAACAGCCACGCAACGAAACCGAGCGCTGGCTGGTGGATACAATTGGCCGTCAGGCACAGCAGGCGGGTATTGCGATGCCGCAGGTGGCGATCTATCACGCACCTGACATCAATGCCTTTGCGACTGGCGCACGGCGTAACGCTTCACTGGTTGCTGTCTCAACCGGTCTGCTGCAGAACATGAGCCGTGATGAAGCGGAAGCGGTGCTGGCACACGAAGTGTCACACATCGCCAACGGCGACATGATCACCATGACGCTGATCCAGGGTGTGGTGAACACCTTTGTGATTTTCGTTTCACGTATTCTGGCGCAGATCGCGGCGGGCTTTATGTCCGGCAACCGCGATGGTGAGGAGAGCAGCAACGGCAACCCGCTGGTCTACTTTGCGGTGTCGATGGTGCTGGAACTGGTGTTTGGTATTCTCGCCAGCATCATCACCATGTGGTTCTCGCGTCACCGTGAGTTCCATGCCGATGCCGGTTCAGCGAAGCTGGTAGGTCGTGAGAAGATGATTGCGGCGTTACAGCGCCTGAAAACCAGCTACGAACCGCAGGAGCCGAGCAGCATGATGGCGTTCTGTATTAACGGTAAAGGCAAAT
The DNA here is from genome assembly GCF_019969975.1 of Pantoea sp. OVA07A. Lineage (NCBI taxonomy): Bacteria > Pseudomonadati > Pseudomonadota > Gammaproteobacteria > Enterobacterales > Erwiniaceae > Pantoea > Pantoea sp. OVA07A. The sequence continues at coordinate 427,379 of NZ_JAHXYM010000001.1, forward strand.
CGTTCAGCGAGCTGTTTATGTCGCATCCGCCGTTAGATAAGCGTATTGAAGCACTGCGCAGCGGTCAGTATCTGAAGTAGCGTTAAGCAGAGCAAAAAAGGCGACCCTGGGTCGCCTTTTCTGTTTAGAAACCATAATCAGACTGAATCTGACAGCAATATCTTAGCCCAACATGCAGGGAACCCGGGCAGAGGAGGAAAGCGTCCCGCGCCATGGATGGTGCGGGCCGACCGTCATGGATGACAGAAGTCTTTCCGATCTGACCGGGTTCCCTGTGAAGGCTCGGCCTTACAGCGAATCGGGTCACACTCTGTCAGGTGGTCGCCTTTTCTGTTTCTGCCATCAGGCGCGGGTCTGCGTCATCCGCGACACACTGACCAGCGCGGCCACGGCGGCAAAGCTGCCCGCCAGCAGCAGCGAAGCGTGCGTCCCGCGATCATCAAACAGATTAAACATCAGCGCGACCAGTGCAGCACCCATACTCTGGCCCAGCAGGCGCGCGGTGCCCAGCATGCCGCTGGCGCCGCCGCTGCGATGACGCGGAGCGGAAGTGACAATAGTGTGGTTGTTGGGTGACTGAAACAGCCCAAAACCGGCACCGCACAGCATCATGCGCCAGATAATATCGCCATCACCCGGGTTGGCCGGAAGCCAGGCGAGCAGAAACAGCCCCAGGGCGAACATAGCCAGCCCGATGCCGCCCAGCAGCCCGGCATGCACCCGTTCAATCAGCCGGCCGGCAATCGGCGCAAACACCATGGTTGCCAGCGGCCAGGGCGTCAGCAGTAAACCGGTTGCCACCTCATCACGCTGCAGGACGTTTTGCAGAAAGAAGGGCAGCGACACCATCGCCAGCATCTGCGCGCAGAACGAACAGACCGACGTTCCCATCGACAGGCTGAAAATCGGGATACGCAGCAGATCAACCGGCAGCAGCGGCACCGCCATGTTTAACTGACGACGAATAAAGAACCAGCCCACAACCAGCAGAGCAATGACCTCCGACAGCACCAGCAGATGACTCTGTCCCTGTGCAAACCCGCTCAGCGCAGAGATGATCAGACCAAAGAACAGGGCGTTCATGATCGCGCTGGGGACATCAAATTTCTGCGCCGTCGCTTTCTGCGGATTATCAGGCAGCGTGCGCAGCGCCAGCCAGAGCGCAATGGCACCCAGCGGGACATTAATCAGAAACAGCCACTTCCAGCTTGCCACCGAAAGAATCGCTGCGGCGACCGTCGGGCCTGCCGCGGTTGAAACCGCCACGACCAGCGAGTTGATCGCCATGCCGCGTCCCAGATGACGCTGCGGATAAATAATGCGTATCAGCGCGGTATTCACACTCATCAGCGCTGCACCTCCTAATCCCTGCAGCACGCGGGCGAAAGTCAGCATGGTCAGGGTGGTGGAGAAGGCGCAGAACAGCGAAGTGGCAATAAACAGCGCCAGGCCCGCCTGATAGACGCGGCGATAACCCAGCATGTCGCCCAGAAATGAGAGCGACAGCAGCGAGACGATAATCGCAATCTGATAGGCGTTCACTATCCAGATCGACTGCGCCGGGCTGGCATTCAGTTCGCGCGAGATAGTGGGCAGGGCGACATTGGCTATCGCGCCATCCAGCACCGCCATGGTCAGACCCAGCGCGATGGTGACGATTGCCATATAGCGCTGACGCGCGGGTAATCCATCCTGAGGAGGGGAGAGTGTCATAAGTTAATTACTAAAGAGGGTGAATATCATCATGCTAATGAAATTAACGCTGAAATACAGCGATCGGATGGATAAAAAACTGTCTTTAAATATGACGTAATGGTTAAAGCATTGCTGCCTTCGTATGCCTCACTCTATACTGACAGTCCGTTCCATTTTTTTTGAAACAGGTTTAACAAGGTGCGCGATGTCCTCTGCTGAAAATGATAAACAGCCCGATTCCGTCTCTTCGGTACTTAAAGTGTTCGGCATTCTGCAGGCGCTGGGTGAAGAGCGCGATCACGGTATTACTGAGCTCGCGCAGCGCGTGATGATGTCAAAAAGCACCGTTTACCGTTTCCTGCAGACCATGAAGTCGCTGGGTTATGTCACGCAGGAAGGTGAGAGCGAGAAGTACTCACTGACACTGAAGCTGTTTGAGCTGGGCGCTAAAGCGCTGCAGAACGTCGATTTAATCCGCAGTGCGGATGTGCAGATGCGTGAGCTTTCGCGTCTGACCAAAGAGACCATTCACCTGGGGGCGCTGGAAGAGGACAGTATTGTCTACATCCACAAAATCGACTCCCTCTACAACCTGCGTATGTATTCGCGCATTGGCCGTCGTAATCCGCTGCATACCACCGCGATTGGAAAAGTTCTGCTCGCCTGGCGCGATCGCAGCGAAGTTGAAGAGATCCTGCGGGACGTCGAGTTCAAACGGAGCACGGCCAATACGCTGTTAAGCGCGGAGGCGTTGATTACGGCGCTGGATCAGGTAAGAACGCAGGGCTATGGTGAAGATAACGAAGAGCAGGAAGAGGGCTTACGCTGCCTCGCGGTGCCGGTGTTTGACCGTTTTGGCGTGGTGATTGCGGGACTGAGTATCTCTTTTCCCACCATTCGCTTTTCAGAAGATGCCCGCCAGGATTACGTGGCCATGCTGCATCGGGCGGCGCGCACGCTCTCCTCAGAGATGGGCTATCACGACTATCCGTTCTGAAAACAGCGGGCCATATGGCCCGCTGTTTTGTTAATTATCGATCACTTCTCCGCTTTTCTTCAGCAACGGACAATCAGTCACGCCCACCACGCCACTGTCGGTATGCAGATACTGCGCACTGATCACACCGCGAGCGGTCAGATAGCTGCACTGCAGGCCAAGGCCGGCTGCATTTTTAGTACTGCCGGTTAATATGCCATAGCCGGTAAACAGCATCGCCAGCCAGATCACTGCCAGCAAGCCTACTGTGCGAATAAATAGTTTCATTATGTCTCCTTGTGAAAGATAACTCAGCGTTCCACCTGGTGCCGCCGGTTATGATGATATCAGCATGCCTCGCTTTACTGGTGGGATCGATCAGAGATAACTGAAACGGCAAATTCTGCATTGATGTTAACCCCATTATCTTTTGCGATGGCGACAGGTAGAATGGGCGGTTGCCATGTTCTGGCGTTTCCACTGAGTTTTACGAGGCAGTTATGAATGAGTTAGCCGCAAATTCGGGTCCACTGGTCAGCTATGGCCTGCTGGTCATTATTTTGATTGTGGCGTTTATCGCCTGGTTCTTTGTTAACCGCGCCAGCGTGCGCGCCGGTGAGCAAATCCGCTTACTGGAGTCTTTGCTGGAAGAGCAGAAGAAACAGAATCAGCTGCTGCGCCGTCTGATTGAGATGCAGCCAGGGGCAGAGAGTAAAAAAACCGATGACGATCGCGAGAAACGCGACTTTATCCGGTTGATTCCGGAACGATAATCACAGCAGAGAGGCGGGATGGTCTGGAAAAATCCGTGGTATGACAGCAGCAAAGCGCATCACACGCCCGAGGGATTCTGCAATCCTGAACCGGAACGGCGCAAGCCGGGCGATCTGCAGCGCTGGCGCAGGGAGCGCAAAGCACAGGGGCTGCCACTGCCACCGCAGCAGGGCTACAGGGCTTTCACCGAACAGTGGTGGCAGCACGCTGATATCCGCGGCAGTGACGATCGTATCTGGTGGCTGGGTCATGCCGCCGTGCTGCTGCGGCTGAACCAGCAATATATCCTGATCGATCCCGCACTCTCGTCACGCGCCTCACCACTCTCTTTTGCCGGGCCGCAGCGAAAAACGCCCGCACCGCTTAGCATCGCTGATCTGCCGCGTCTGGATGTCGTGCTTATTTCACATAACCATTACGATCATCTTGATCGGCCGACGGTTAAAGCGATCGTCCGGCGTTTTCCGCAGGCGACCTTCATTGTGCCGCTGGGCCTGGCAAAATGGTGCAGGGCGCGGGGCGTGAAACAGGTCCATCAGCTCGACTGGTGGCAAAAGTTTACTGTTGGCGACCTCTGTTTTGATGCGGTGCCGGCACGTCACTGGAGTATGCGAACGCCGCGCGATCGAAACCGTTCGCTCTGGTGCGGCTGGGTCGTGCGTTCTGCCTCCGTGCGCTTCTGGTTCTCGGGCGACAGCGGCTACAGCGATAGCCTGCCGGAGATTGCTGCCCGACTCGGCCCGTTCAGCCTGGCGGCTTTGCCGATTGGCGCTTATGCACCTGAATGGTTCATGGCGGGCCAACATATGAATCCCGATCAGGCGGTGGCGCTGTGGCAGGCAGCAGGCAGGCCGCTGACGCTGCCCATCCACTGGGGCGTGTTCGAACTGGCCGATGAGTCGCTGGATGCGCCACCCAAAGAACTGGCGGATGCGCTGCTGCGGGCAAACGAGCAAAAGGGCGGTTTCGCACCGTGGCGAATAGGCGAAAGCCGCGGGCTGAATAAGGACACCCAGGAATTATCCTAAAACCTCAGAGATAAACAAAGGCCCGATTTTTATTATCTGATATCAATTTTTCAAATCAAAAGTTAAATTCTTAATAAGTAAAATCGGGCTCAATGCTTTTATTTGGAGCAGGAAGACTGTCTGGCTCCTGCTTTTGGTGCAAAAAAAGTGTTATCTGTACGAAATAAAAGGCGCTGTACAGGATTGAAGCCGGATTATTGATATTTTCAACTTTTCGCGCTTCGCTTATTCATTCTGTTATTGCCATATTTGTGAAATATTAATTTCTTATGGTATCCATTGGGTTAGACCCGGCAACAGAGGCCGGAGAGGGCGCTGACCAGGGAGCGTGCTTAATTTGCATCGGCATTTGTAAACGCCACAGAACAGGCAATGTGAGCCTTCTGGCAATTATGTGCGCAGGCTGGCTGAGGCCCTTAAAAATGGCTTGCCATTGTTTTTAGGATATGTGATAACAAATCCTGAGTTAAACGAGGTACAGTTCTGTTTATGCATGGCATCTTCTGTAAAGAAGTCTGTAAAGAAGAACGAGTAAAGACGTTGACGTTGAATACCGCTTCCTTGCCGAACCTTAATTAGTGCCTCATGCAGTAATGTCTCTGGTTTTTCTGTACGACAGCCTTCGGGCTAAATAAACATCTAAAGGAATTTGCAAAATGGCAAAGATTAAAGGTCAGGTTAAGTGGTTCAACGAGTCTAAAGGTTTTGGTTTTATCACCCCTGCTGACGGTAGCAAAGATGTGTTCGTACACTTCTCCGCTATTCAGGGCAATGGTTTCAAAACCCTGGCTGAAGGCCAGAGCGTTGAGTTCGAAATTCAGGACGGCCAGAAAGGCCCGGCAGCCGTTAACGTTACGGCTATCTGATTCAACTCCGCCTCGGTGCATTGCACCCTGACATGAAATCTCAAAGCCCTGGCTTCTCAGCCGGGGCTTTCTTTATGCTTCCGATGCGTAAACGTTAAGGTTACACTGCGCCGCGTTATCTGATGCCGGAGCACCCTATGTCCCTGATTTGCCCTCTTTGTCACTCTCCTCTCGCCTTTACTTCGCGCAGCTGGTGCTGCGAGAATCGCCATCAGTTTGACCAGGCGAAAGAAGGGTATGTCAATCTGCTGCCCGTTCAGCATAAACGGTCGCGTGAACCGGGTGACAGTGCAGAGATGATGCAGGCACGACGCGAATTTCTTGAGGCAGGCTACTACCAGCCGCTGCGTGATCGGGTCGTCAGCCTGCTTGCGCCCGCGCTGAGCCAGCCGGAGTGCAAAATCCTGGATATCGGCTGTGGCGAAGGTTACTACACCGCCGCACTGGCTGACGCAGCAGGCGAGGCCGGGCAGGTCTATGGGCTGGATGTCGCCAGAATGGCGATCCGGCTGGCAGCAAAGCGCTATCCGGCGGTGCGCTTCTGCGTCGCTTCCAGCCAGCGCTTACCCTTTGCCGATCACGCCCTGGATGCGGTTGTCCGAATCTACGCACCCTGCAATGAAGCGGAACTGGCGCGCGTGCTGAAGCCGGGTGGCCTGGTACTGACCGTGACACCGGGCCCGCATCATCTGCAGCAGTTCAAGGCGCTGATTTACCGCGAAGTGCAGTTGCATGTGCCGGAGCAGAAAGCGTATCCCGGATTCCACCAGGTGGAGCAGCATGCGCTGCGTTACCCGATGGCATTAACCGGCACAGCCGCGACGACCCTGCTTCAGATGACGCCGTTCGCCTGGCGGGCGCGTGAAGAGGTCTGGCAGACCCTGCAGCAGAGCGAGCAGTTCAGCTGCGACGCAGACTTTACCCTGACTTTGTGGCAGCGCGACTAGCGCGCCTCGACCAGGGTGTTATAGATGCGCTCCAGATCGTCGAGTTGCTGCACCGCAATCAGCAGCCGACGCTGTTCCAGCTGAATCACCAGAATGCCATCCTCAGAGAGATTCATGCCCTGAATTCGCCGGTAATCGATCCAGACACCGGCGTAAAACAACCCCTCACTTTTCATCAGCAGCGTTGGCTTTCGCAGCCAGAATAACCAGAACGCCAGAAAACTCAGCACCATCAGCAGTGAGGTGGTGAGCTGCGGGCCGTGATGACTGACGTTGTTCCACAGCAGGATCAGCAGCAGGCCGATGAAAATCAGGCTATCCAGCTTATGCTGCCTTCGCAGCGCAACCCGTAAGCGGGTCGGGCCGTGGCGACGCGGCAGAATCGCCTCATGATAAATGGCAAACCCCATCAGGGCGGCAATACAACACGCAATCAGCGCATCGGTTAATGACATCACAGCTACCTCAAACAGGGTGAGCTCAGCCGGTTGTGGCTCAGCTCACCACGCTTAAAAGCCGGGAGCGCAGGCTCCCGGCCGGGTGAAATTACAGACCGAGCAGGCCGATCCAGTAACCAAAGATACCGATGGCAAAGAAGCCGACGATAATCCACAGCGCGTTCACTTTACGGCGTAACAGCCACATACAGCCAAAGGTCAGCAGCAGCGGCACCACGCCCGGCATCAGCTGATCGAGGATCGACTGTACGGTGGTGACGGTGGTTTTACCGGTCGAGTCGGTAATACGTGACACCACCAGCGGGATGTTTACGTGTGTCCACTTGTTGACCAGCGCCCCCATGACAAACAGGCCGAGAATCGACGCGCCCTCCGTGAGTTTCTGCAGGAAACCGCCACCCATATCACTGACGATATCGATCCCTTTGCGATAGCCATAGGCCACGCCGTAGTAGCGGGTCAGCAGGCGTGCCAGGTTAAACAGCACAAAGAAGAGCAGCGGACCCAGCAGACTGCCACTCATGGCGATACCGGCTCCCAGCGCGGCAAACACCGGACGCACCGTACCCCAGAAGATCGGGTCGCCGACACCGGCCAGCGGTCCCATCAGGCCGACTTTAAGGCCGTTAATCGCGCCATCGTCGATCGGGGCGCCGTTTGCACGCTGCTCTTCCATCGCCATAGTCACGCCCAGAACCGGCGCGGCCACATAAGGATGGGTATTAAAGAACTCCAGATGACGCTTGATCGCCTGCTTACGATCATCATTGTTCTCAGGATAGAGACGGCGGATCACCGGCACCATTGAGAAGCAGAAGCCCAGCGCCTGCATGCGTTCAAAGTTCCATGAACCCTGGAACAGATTAGAGCGCAGAAAGACGGCGCGAACATCACCGGGTGTCAGTTTCTTTTCGACTTTCGTAATATCAACCATGTGCTCACCTGTTCCTTAATCGAGTTCGTTATCAAGATCGTTTGCGGTCGCTGCACCTGTTGGTGCTCCCGCCACACGGTTGTATTTCGGGCTGAGCTGAATGTAGAGCACCGCCATGACCACGCCAATGACGCCCAGCGCCACCAGGTTAAAGTTGGTGAAGGCCGCGGTGACGAAGCCCAGGTAAAAGAACGGCATCAGGTAGCCTGCGCGCATCATGTTGATGACCATCGCATAACCGACCACCACAATCATGCCACCGGCGATATTCAGGCCGTTGGTCACCACGTCCGGAATAGAGCTGAGTAAGGCATGGACCGCACTGGTACCGACCGAAATCGCCACAATCAGCGCCGGGATGGCGATACGCATCGCCTGTAACAGCAGGGCAGAGACGTGGATCCAGGAGATGGCCGTGAGATTACCTTTCTCTGCGGCTTTGTCAGCCGCATGCTGGAAGGCGACGGTCAGCGTACGTACGATTATGGTCAGTACCTGTCCGGCGGCGGCCAGCGGAATCGCCAGCGCAATACCGGCACCCACACTTTGACCGCCAGCGATAACCAGGATGGTCGAGATAATGGAGGCGAGGGCGGCATCAGGCGCAACGGCGGCACCGATGTTCATCCAGCCCAGCGCAATCATCTCCAGCGTACCGCCGATAATAATGCCGGTTTTCATATCACCCAGCACCATACCAATCAGGGTACAGGCCACCAGGGGACGGTGAAACTGGAACTCATCCAGAATCGACCCCATACCGGCAATACAGGCGACAATAAAAATCAAAATAATTTGTAGCGAGGTTATTTCCATCATACTTCTTGTCCTCAGCAGGATAACCAGGAGCCCGGAAACGCAGGCGCATAAGTGCTTCTGTTACGCGTTAACTTTTGCAATCAGATCCATCATTTTCAGTTTCTGGTCACTGGAAACTTTACGCACTTCCAGTTCAATATTGCGTTCATTGAGTTTGCGGAATGCGGCAATATCTTTTTCATCGACCGAGACCGCATTATTGACCTGGGTTTTCCCCTGGCGGAACGCCATACCGCCGATGTTGACGGTTTTAATATCGACACCCTGTTCCACCACGCGCAGTACATCGGTGGGGTTGGTAAACAGCAGCATCACGCGATCCTGACCATACTTCGGGTTGTTCCACACCCGCACCATCTTATCGACATCCACCACATGGGCCGTGACGCCGGGCGGAGCGACCTGTGTCAGCAGGGTTTTGCGCACATGATCGTTGGCCACTTCATCGCTGACTACGATAATGCGCTGAACGTTGGTCTCTTTGGTCCAGCGCGTTGCCACCTGCCCATGAATCAGACGGTCATCAATGCGTGTCAGCCCGATTTTCATGTGGTCACCGGGCGCCATCGGCTTAGCCGGTTGCACCGCAGCGGCCGGTTTTGCCGCGGCTGGCGCTTCTTCTTTGGCTTTCAGGGCTTTGACCCCTTCACGGCCGGTCTCCACCGCCACGGCGACCAGCTCGTCAAAACCGGGATTGTCATCGCGCGCCATCAGGGTTTCGACCAGCATCGGGATATTGACCCCGGCGATGACCTCATACTGCGGTTTGTCGACCACGATGCGACTGGCCGCATTAAACGGACTGCCACCCCAGGTATCAACTAAAAACAGGACTCCCTGCGTCGTATCAAGTTCTGCCAGTCGTGCCTGATATTTTTCAATCAGCGTTTCTGCATTTTCACCGGGGACAAAATCTATCCAGCCGACATTGTCCTGCTCGCCCAACAGCATTTCTGCTGTTTTCAGCAGTTGTTCCGCTGCCCAGCCGTGTGTACCAATTACTATCGCAATGGTCACGTGCTACCTCCGTTCGCTAGAGATGCTCATCTGAGTCAATGAACTGTATTGAAGTGCTTTGATGATCTGTTTAACCGGATGATTCGAATTATCGGTATAGCGTCGAAAAAACATGGGTTAACTACGTCAAGGCGGTAAAGTCGCGATTTATTTTAGTGATCGAAAAAATAAATTATGTGATGTCTGTCAGCTATTCATCCTGTGAAGTGACCAGTAACCCTTTTTATGCGCCTGATCATCCGTCAGGCAGATTGTAAAAATAAGAAAATTTTTTGACGCAATTCGCCGACCTGATACATTAACGTTCTGTTTATTACTCAGGAGTAACGGGCTTCAGCCCACCTTTATGGATCGTCACCGACGTCGCTTAATCTGTTCTTTGCGCCTGCTGGCGCGTCACCCTTCGCCTCACGGCGTTTTCACCGCTTTCCCGACTACCTGCATGTCACGCTTTGCTGCGCTGATAAGCAGCACCGCGATCTGTTCCCTGTTCTGGAGTCATAAATAATGGAATTTTTATTCGACCCCTCAATCTGGGCGGGTTTACTGACGCTCGTGGTGCTGGAAATCGTACTCGGCATTGATAACCTGGTGTTTATTGCCATCCTGGCCGACAAACTGCCGCCGAAGCAGCGTGATAAAGCACGCCTGATTGGCCTGTCACTGGCGCTGGTCATGCGTCTGGGTCTGCTGTCGCTGATCTCCTGGATGGTGACGCTGACGACGCCTCTCTTTAGCGTAGGCGGTTTCAGCTTTGCCGGTCGTGATTTAATTCTGCTGGCGGGTGGTCTGTTCCTGTTGTTTAAGGCGACCATGGAGCTGCATGAGCGGCTGGAGAACCGGCAGCTCGACGGATCCGGTAATCGGGGATATGCCAGTTTCTGGGCTGTCGTGACGCAGATTGTGGTACTGGACGCCGTCTTCTCGCTGGATGCTGTGATTACCGCCGTGGGTATGGTGAACCACCTGCCGGTGATGATGACCGCCGTGGTGATTGCGATGGGTGTGATGCTGCTGGCATCTAAGCCGTTAACCAACTTTGTTAACGCGCATCCGACTGTAGTGGTGCTCTGTCTGAGCTTCCTGCTGATGATCGGTCTGTCGCTGGTGGCAGAAGGCTTTGGTTTCCATATTCCTAAAGGCTACCTCTATGCGGCGATTGGCTTCTCGATTCTGATTGAGCTGTTCAACCAGGTTGCACGTCGTAACTTTATCCGCCATCAGTCAAATCGCCCGATGCGTGAACGCACCGCCGAAGCGATTTTACGCCTGATGGGGGGCCGCAACCGTGCCCAGACCGCCAGCAATGGCAACACCAGCAGCAGCGAAGAGGCTGCGCTGGCGGAAGCGATGCCGCAGGAAGCGTTTAAAGATGAAGAGCGCTATATGATTAATGGCGTGCTGACGCTGGCTTCCCGCTCGATTCGCAGCATCATGACGCCACGCGGTGAAATCTCCTGGGTCGATGCGAATCGTCCGGTAGATGAGATTCGCGGTCAGCTGCTTGATACGCCACACAGCCTGTTCCCGGTCTGTCGGGGTGAACTGGATGAAATTGTCGGTGTAGTGCGAGCCAAAGAGCTGCTGGTGGCGCTGGAGCACGGTGTGGATGTGGCAACGTTTGCGGCCAATACACCGACTATCGTGGTGCCGGAGACGCTGGATCCGATCAACCTGCTTGGCGTGCTGCGTCGTGCCAAGGGCAGCTTCGTGATTGTCACCAATGAGTTTGGTGTGGTTCAGGGTCTGATTACGCCGCTGGACGTGCTGGAAGCGATTGCGGGTGAATTCCCGGATGAAGATGAAACGCCCGATATCATTGCGGATGGTGATGGCTGGTTAGTGAAAGGGGGGACCGATCTGCACTCGCTGCAGCAGTTGCTCGACTTCCATGAGCTGGTCGACCCGACAGAAGACCACGCCTCGCTGGCGGGCCTGCTGATTGAGCAGAAAGGGCAGTTACCGCTTCCTGGCGATGTAATTGATATCACTCCGCTGCACTTCCAGATTATCGAAGCGACCGACTACCGTATCGATCTGGTGCGTGTCACTAAAGATAAACCGCATGATGAGGATGAAGAGGGCTAATCGTTCTCGTTGATGCAGAGGCGCTGCCGGGCTTACCGGCCACGCTGAATTCTCCGACAGCCGCTGGCTCATTGCCGCGGCTGTTTTTTTGTCTGTGGCGTAAGGTCATCAGGCAGGGCGAAACGGGGCTCAGGCGATTGTCACCTGCGGGCATCAGCCTGATGCTGCGCCAGCCACGCCGGGAAGTCCTGCAGCGGCATCGGGCGGGCAAAATAGTAGCCCTGCAGATGATCCACGCCGCGTTCGCGCAGATAGGCCGCCTGCTCAGCCGTCTCCACGCCTTCGGCCACCAGACTGATATTCAGGCGCTGGGCCAGCGAAATCACCATATCCGTCACCGTGGCATTAATCGCGTCAGTGCCGATGGCTGCGGTGAAAATCTTGTCGATTTTCAGCACATCTGGCTGCAGATCTTTCAGGTAGGAGAGTGAGCTGTGACCGGTACCAAAATCATCAATCGCCAGCCGGACACCGATGTCGTGCAGTTGCGCAATCACCGACTGGTCCACGACCGGCAGGGCATCGCGCTCGGTGAGCTCCACCACCAGTTTCGGCACCGGATTGGCAGGCCACCACAGGTTGTGCAGATCTTCCAGAATGGCGTGGTCGCGGAAGTGGCTGGCGGCAACGTTAATGGCGATATGGAACGCGGGATCGTCGGGCAGCTGCGGTAACTGACTCACCACCTCATTCAGTACAAAGCGCGTCAGCGGTTTGATCAGGTTCTGTCGCTCGGCCAGGGGAATAAAGACATCCGGTGCAATCCAGCCCTGACGGGGATTATGCCAGCGCAGCAGTAACTCAATACCGTCGCACTCACCACTTTTGGTGTTGATCAGCGGCTGGCAATAAACCATAAATTCACGGGCCGTAATGCCATAACTGATTTGCCAGCTCAGGCTCATACGATTTGCGGTCGCCAGCCAGATGATGTAACCCATAAGCAGGCTCAGCAGCAGCGCCAGCGGGAGCTGTGAGGGAAGCGTCGCCAGCGCCAGGCGGGTCGGAGAGGGGCCATAGAGGGTCAGCGTAAACGGATAGCGCAGCGAGCCCTGCTCATAGCTCACTTCATCATCTGCCGGCACCGTGGGCTCGATCAGCGGATTGCCATACTCCAGGCTCTCCCCGTTGACGTTAAAGACAGCGCGTTCCACCCAGGGCAACTGCGGCTCCAGCAGATAATTGCTCATCATTTCGATGTTGATCACCTGCAAAATCCCGGAGCGGTTATCCAGGCTCTTTGGCGTCCACAGCAGTAAAATGGGCGAGCCTTTCAGCAGGTACTCATCGGTTGCCAGCGTCATGCGCTGACTGTTAAAGGCTAAGTCAGGGTAAGTCTGGCTAAAGGGGATGGTGCGCGGCCCGTAGATACTGGAGCAGTAGAGCACGTCGTTATCCACCAGCAGGATCGCCCGGACCGTCTGCAGGGAAGAGATTTTTTCGATGAGTGGAAAGCGAACATCCTGACAGGGAACGCCGACCAGACCCAGCGTATTATTGGCTGAAACCTCAAGCGGTGAAAACATCCGGTCAAACCGCATAATCGCTTTATCGGCGAAATCCATCGCCTGCTGCTCGATACGTGACTTCTCTTCGATATAGCGAAAGGCCAGGGTTAATATCAGCACCACGGTGGCGATCGACAGCGCTATCAGCACACGCTTGCGTCTGAATTTTCCAACAGATTGCTGGGCCATAAACATCTGTATTCACCTTCCCAAAAAGCCAGTAAAAAGCAAAACACAACGGGGTGAGTATCGGCACGGTCAGATCAACATTGAGGCCGGAATGCAGAAAAGCGGGTCTGGAAAGTTGCGTAAGCCGGACGGCTGCGCGGAAATCACTCTACCGGTTTAACCTGCGCTGAGATAGCGCAGGATGCGGATTTTATTACGTTTGCACGTTTTTTAGTCAGTTAATCGTTTCGCTTAATCACACTGAACTTTAATCGCCAGACCGCCACGCGAAGTTTCACGGTATTTGGCGTTCATATCTTTGCCGGTTTCATACATTGTCTCGATAACCTTGTCCAGCGAGACGCGGGGTTCGCTGGTGCGTCTAAGTGCCATGCGCGCCGCGTTAATCGCTTTAACCGAGGCGATAGCATTGCGCTCAATGCAGGGCACCTGAACCTGACCGGCTACCGGGTCACAGGTCAGACCAAGGTTATGTTCCATGCCGATTTCAGCCGCCACGCAGACCTGCTCCGGACTGCCGCCCAGCAGTTCAGCCAGACCGGCCGCCGCCATAGAACAGGCGACACCCACTTCACCCTGACAGCCCACTTCCGCGCCTGAAATAGAGGCGTTCATTTTGTACAGCACGCCGATGGCGCCAGAGGCGAGGAAATAGCGCAGGAAAATGTCGGGTGTCACTGGTTCAATGAAGTGATCGTAGTAAGCCAGCACCGCAGGCACGATACCGCAGGCACCGTTAGTGGGCGCGGTCACCACGCGGCCTCCCGCGGCGTTCTCTTCGTTAACGGCCAGCGCATACATATTGATCCAGTCGATTACAATCATCGGATCGCTTGAGTGCTTGTCAGAGGAGGTCAGCAGACGACGCAGGGAGGCGGCGCGACGCGGCACGCGCAGTGGCCCTGGCAACACGCCTTCGGTATTCAGACCGCGGTCGATACAGGCCTGCATCGTCTGCCAGATGTTAGTGAAATAGGCATGGATCTCATCGCGGCTGTGCAGCGCCAGCTCATTTTTCATCACCAGACCTGAGAGTGACAGGCCGGTTTCACGACAGTGAGCCAGCAGATCTTTGGCGGAGTGGAACGGCCAAGGCACAGAGACTTCATCCAGTGCCGACTGTCCGAAATGCTCTTCATCAACAATGAAACCGCCGCCAACGGAGTAATAGGTTTTTGACAGGATCAGCAGATCGCCCGCAAACGCGAGCAGGCGCAGGCCATTTTCATGCAGCGAAAGGTTCTCACTGCGAAATACCATGCCGCCTTCGCGCGGGAAATCCACTTCGTGTGCGCCTTTCGCCAGCAGCAGTCGCTCACGCTGCTCAACATCTTTAATAAAGGCGGGGATCGCATCGATATCCACTGTATCCGGCGATTCACCGGCCAGACCCATAATAATGGCGATATCAGTGTGATGGCCTTTGCCGGTCAGAGAGAGAGAACCGTAAACATCCACGGCGATCCGGGTGACCTCCTGCAGCTTTTCCTGTTCGCACAGCAAATCCACAAACTGTTTACCTGCTTTCATCGGGCCGACAGTATGCGAACTTGAGGGGCCGATGCCCACTTTGAACATGTCAAAAACACTAATCACAGGTGACACTCCTCACAATTATTCTCAGTCTGCCGGGGCAGTTTATGGCGCCCATAGTAATGGTCATGCACCAGGAAAGAGCAGCTTTTCGCATGAAATAAACTTATCAAAACTTATAGAAAAAATTATAGTGCAGCGCGCCAGTAACCTGACGGGCCGGAGAGAGAAAAACGAGAAAGGTTTCAGAATGCGATCTGAGCACTCAGTGATCGGATAATACCCGCGGTCATCCCCCACACCAGATAATCCTGATAGCGCGACAGCCAGACCGGGTGGCGAACGCCAGCCCGATGCACCTCCAGCGCGCTGTAGCGGCTGAGCTGCAAAGCCTCGGCCAGCGGCATCTCAAAGGCGCTGCTCACCTCATCCGGATTAATCGTTAACCGCAGATCGGCCGGAATGATCCCCAGTACCGGCGTCACCTGAAAGCCGGTGCTGCTGGTCACGGCGGGCAGTGCGCCTAATACCTCGACCTGATGCGGCTCAATGCCAACCTCTTCCTGTGCTTCACGCAGTGCTGTGGCGATGAGCGATGCGTCAGTGTCATCCTGCATCCCGCCGGGAAAAGCGACCTGTCCGGCATGTTTGCGCAGGGCGTGTGAGCGCTGCGTCAGCAACAGACCGGGTTCAGGGCGTGCCACAATCGGCACCAGCACCGCCGCATGGCGCCCGGATAGCAATTGTGTGCTGCGGGCTGGCTGCTGCAACAGAAAACGGCTGCGAAAATCATCAAGCGTCAGGGCCAACTGAACCTCCGGTTTGTTCCAGTGCCGGTAAGATCCGGCTGACTTTGTCGAGTGTTTCCTGATACTCCGCTTCGGGATCGCTGTCTGCAACAAGTCCGCCGCCCGCCGCACAGTAGAGCTGCTGACCTTCAGCGATCAGCGTGCGAATGGTGATGCTGGTATCCATCCGGCCACACAGGCTGAGATAACCGATGCTGCCGCACCAGGCATTGCGCCGCTGCGGCTCCAGTTCATCAATAATCTCCATCGCCCGAATCTTGGGCGCACCGGTAATCGAGCCGCCCGGAAAACAGGCGCGCAGCAGATCGGTGGCCTGCAGGGTATCAGGCAGCTGCGCCCGCACCGTGCTCACCAGGTGGTGTACGGCGGGGAAGGGTTCAACCACAAACAGTTCAGGCACCGTGACCGAACCGGGTAGCGCCACGCGGCCAATATCGTTGCGCAGCAAATCGACAATCATCAGGTTTTCGGCCCGATCTTTTTCCGCATGGCGCAGCGACTCAGCCTGTTGCGCATCAGCAATCGGATCGTCACAGCGTGGCCGGGTACCTTTGATCGGTCGGGTTTCGATCTGTTTATTATTCAGTGACAGAAAGCGCTCCGGCGACAGGCTCAGGATTGCGCTCTCCGGCAGACGCAGAAAAGCGCTGAACGGCGCGCGGTTAGCCGCATTGAGTATACTGAACGCCTGCCACTCATCACCCTGGTAACCGGCCTGAAAGCGCTGCGCCAGATTAACCTGATAACAGTCACCCGCCTGAATATAGGCCTGAACCGCCGCAAAACGCGCAGCGTAATCTGCATAGCTCAGGTTGGAGCGCCAGCGGCTGGTCAGTGAAAAGGGCACGGCCTCGCGCGCCGGCCATTGCGCCAGCCAGGCGGCGCGTTCTTCCGCGTTCTTTAACGCCACCAGCGTCAGGGTTTGCTGCTGATGATCGGCAATCAATGCCCAGTCATAGATACCCACCGCCATGTCAGGCGTGGTGAGATCGGCTGCGGCCTGCTGAGGCAGGGACTCAAACCGGCGGCCCAGATCATAACCAAACAGGCCCAGCGCACCGCCCTGAAACGGCAGGGCATCGCTGGCAGCCGGCGTCACGCCCAGCGCATCACACTGCTGCTGCACCAGCAGCAGGGGATCGGCGGTTGATTCGGTCGTGCCGGTCGGGTCGCTGAGCGTAGTCATCGCACCGCGGGTCACCAGGGTGGCGCGGGGATCGGCGGTCAGAATATCAAAGCGGTTGTCACTGTGGTTCGCCTGCGCGGAGGAGAGCAGCATCGCCCAGGGCAGATGGGCAATCGGGGCAAAACGCTGAGTCAGCGCATCCGGGGTATAATCAAGACTGAGGGTTTCAACAATCATCGGGCAGAGAAATCAGAGAGCAAAGAGGCGGTCAGACTGCCATATTTTTTCCTGACTGGCACCTGTTAGTTCCGCGTGGGATACTGTCTGCCCCAACGCAGGAGTGAAACATGTTTATAGGAATACCGGCTCTCTCTCATGAGCAGCAGCAGCAGGCCGTCGAACGTATTCAGGAATTGATGGCGGGAGGTTTGTCGAGCGGTGAAGCGATCACCCAGGTGGCGCAGGAGATCCGACAAAATTTCAAGGGCGAACGGATTCGGGCGCTATTCGAAGACGAAGATGAAGAAAACGAAGAGGAATAACGCCCGGCGTTTTAACGTGCAGCGATAATTTTAATTTCGATTTTGTACTTCGGATTCAACAGCCCGGCCTGTACCGTGCAGCGCACCGGCGCATTACCTGGAGAGACCCATGCGTCCCATGCGCGGTTCATCGCAGGGAAATCGGCCTTATCCACCAGAAACAGCGTCGCATCAAGGATTTTGCTTTTATCGCTACCGAGCCGTGTCAGAATCGCATCAATCACTGCCAGCGCATTGGCTGTCTGCGCTTCTGCGTCGGCATCCAGATTCTCAGGCACACTGGTGTAATAGATCGTGTCGTTGTGGATCACGGCTTCGGACATACGGTGTTCCGGGTCAATGCGGGTAATACTCATCGGTTTCTCCCTGGTTAATTGCGCATTAGCCTGGCACACTCCCGACATCGCTGTCACCCCTTACGCCTTACAGGCAGCGCTCAACAATCGCCTGTCTGTCCGCCATCACCTGAGGCGCCATCCGGAAAGTCGTGAAATATTTCACCTCAGCCCCTTTTCGGCGGGGCGACACATCCGCAAAAATCGAATCTTCCCAGGTAAAAACGCTGATCTCGCTGCCGTTGGGCTGGGTGTGGGTGGTGTTATCTCTGGCAATGACGCTGGTGGTGGACCAGCCGCGATAAATACAGTCGCTGAGCTGAGGGACGGTGCGGGTGCTTTGACCCTGAAAAACAGGCTGCTGCAGACGAGCCTGATCAGGCGTGGGTGCCTGGCAGCCGCAGAGCAGCAGCACGCCAGCCAGAGAGCCGATGCGGAAACAGTTCATACATTCCTCCGCCTGAGTCAGGCAGTCGGGTTAAGGCCATCTGTTTAACACCGCCTGAACGGCTGAAATGTTAAACCAGTCTCAGCACGTCAGCCTACGGGTGCCACATCCCAACGGTAAGCTGATTTAATCATTATAATCCGCGTGTTTGTTTACTCGCTGCGTTCCTCTGCATTTGCTAACTGCATCACACTGTCTGCATCATGATCATGAGCCGCGGACGTTGTCACTGTTGCAGCCCTGCTGCACTAAAGCAGCATAAAGCGTCGAAAGAGCGGGAGAAGTGAGGGCACGCGCGGCATAAAAATGTTATAAAACAGCAGATAAATCGCGCTACGGATGAGGATTCAGGCATGGCGAATACGCAGTATCTTTTTTGGGTGATGGTCGGCGCACTGACGCTGCTGTTTATTGTGGTTTCGGCATTTGTTGGATTGTCCCGTGGCAGTAAGCAGGGCTTTATTACCTTCGCTATTCTGTTCATCGTTATGCTGGCGGGCGCGTTGTACGTCCGCTTATAAGCAGGTCGCAAGAGCAGCGTCGCCAATAATCGTGATATCAGGTCACCAGCCAGAAACAGATAAACGCCCTGTACCAGAATAAGCCGTATCTGGCTGAGCGGCCTGCTTTATTTGCCGCTTTTTATCGGCCAGTGTTGAATCACCCTGCTATTGCTGCTCAAAAAACTCACCATGCAAGGGTAGCGCTTACTGCGAAAATCCACCGTGATATTGATGGTGAGATCCTGCGGCGTCCCATCTGAACGTCGTCTGCGTTATGTTCTTCTCTGGATTACCCGCTAACGGCTCGATATGTCTCCCCGCCAGCACGCCCATCTGTCCAGGCGGCGCATATCTGATAAAAAGTATTCGTCCAGCAGGCATAAATAACGCTATTTTTGCTAGCCGCTGGCCTCTGAAGTGAAAATGTAATAAGCGATATCAGCGGGGGCGATTCCTTCAACACGTTTTTGTGCAATACCCTGTTTTACAGATTCTGGAAAACGCAGGTAAATACGGTTGTCTTCACTGAATAAGGCTTTATCTATCTCTATCCCGTCATCTTTGAAACAGGATGCATAGGTGTCCCTGAATATTTTACTGACATTATCGATATCTCTGCTGAGTAAAATGACTTCATTTTTTTTCAGATAGTTGCTCTGAATGTTTTGACTCGCTGCAGGGTGGATTAAAAACGTTGCGCTGGGTAATGTTTCCCTTTGCGCCCCTGAGCAATAAATCAGGGTAGCCGCCGAACCCGTCATTGCGGCATTGATGGTTTTTATCGAAATCCTTGACCCCCTGACGGCCTGGCCGCCCATATAGCCAGCTTCCATGTCGCCGCCAAAGCTGTTTATATAAAGTGATATTTCTTTTACAGCAGGGTAACTTGCATTAATATCATCGATGCCTGCCATCAATTCTGCCACTTTAGTGCCATTAACCTCGCCAATGTAAACAATTTTTGCCGATTTTATCTCTTGCGCTTTCAGGGTGTTATTTATCACCACTGACGTTTTTGCTATGCAGCAAGCGGAAGTGACGCCCAATAATAGAAAAGTGAAATAACGCACCATAAAAACTCCATTTAAGGGTGTGACGCTGTCAGTTTAAGGATCAGTAATGTTTAAAAAGAAAATAGCCCGTTGTAACTTCCAGGGTAATGATATAGAAGATGAGTACGATGAATATCAATAATAAACTCGCTCTGGCGTAGTTTTTCTTTGAACGTTTAGTCCTTCGGTTTAAGGACCAGTAAAGCAGCATGAAAAGATTTAATACGGGTATGCCGGTTAAAATTAATGTGACAATCCAATCCCATAGGGAGACATCATTGGCGTGCTGATTATTTTCCACAGTGTTTTTTACGCTATGTAAGTGGTGGAGTAACGACGTTAACTGCTACGACGTGCAGATCATTTCCTGACTGCTGACGAGTTTTTATTGATTCGCTGAGGATAAACGTCAGACCAGTCTGGTTGTTCGCCGGACATAATCGCGCGCCGCTGTGCAGGGCTGATCCCCTGGTTTATATGCGGCATGACAGGTTCACTATGTTGACCAACTGGGTTAAGTTTGACCTCATCGTTGGTAACGCAACCGCTCAGCGTCAGAATCACTAAGCTATACCGGAGTAATTTTGGGAACAATGATATTTCTCCTTGTTGAGATAATGGTGTCCATTTTGACGGATAGATGCAACAGGGTAGCAACAGCCAGATTAGATCCCACTTCACTTATAATATAAAACCCCACTTCATTTACATTAACGGATATCTTTAGCGAGATAGTCTTAAACGGCCTTTTAAAGAGGACGGATGCCGTGGGGCATGGTTTCTATTGTGATGTGACTTATCCAGCGACAATTTTTTATTGCCTGTGAAAGATAACATAATTTCTGAATTTTTAATTACCTCTCTACCATCTGTTAAGTCAGCTTGGCTGCATCAGAGGAAATATTCAATCCGCTAATGCTCACAGATTGCGTTTAAATTCTGTCTCTTTTATATCAGGGATTTTTTCTTATAACAACAAAACGATGTTTAATGCTACTCCTGTTGAGTTTTTATTTAATGTTACCTTTCTTTGTGCATAATTGTGCTTTGAATCGCATCATTAACTTTTCGTGTCCCTGTATTATAGGCAGTTAAGTTCCGGCCTTTTATTCATTAAACGAGTAACAGGTTTTTTTAAAAACACAGTTTTTTCAGCGGCGAATTATTAAACCCGCTATCAGACTGACGTCAATGATAACGCGGCTGGGGGAGGCGAATGGGCATCCGATTAACCGGTACGCTATCAGCACCGGCTGTGACGCAAGGCTGTTTCACGCAGTGGCGAAGCAGAGTCTGCGGCAGCGCCTGCATTTCTGATATCTTTTGCGAGCCTTGCAAAACAGATGGCAGGAGTAAGCTACACTCAAAGGGCATAGCAAAATTGCTATCTGACACCGGAGGAAATTATGTCTGAACGCCCTGATTACGATGAGCCGCTGCCCGATGACGCTGAGATTTATCCTGAAGATGAGGAAGAAGATGAAGAAGAGGAACCATTAGAAAAGGATGTCTAGCGTCACCTGCATAATCTTTTATGACGCGTTATCGCGTTGCACCGCAAAACCGCCTGCGTGCAGTTTTGCGGTTTCTTACGTCGCCTGAATTTAGTGCAAAATTTCCCTCCCGGCTCGTTTCGACAATCAAAATGATAAATACAGGAAAATGAAACTCTTTTATTCAGAGAGATTGATATCAACCCTTTCCTGAAGTGCTTAAAAACGTCACATCGTGATGTTTGTTAATTAAATTAACATTGATTGTAATTATAAACTCTTTATTCGTTCTGATTTTGATTTAACGCATTTTGTCACCTTGCTGACTCCGCAGTGAGCGGAATAGTATCCCTGCCGCAAATAAGTTTATAAAGCAGGGATAAAAATGAAATTACCAAAAATGTTAAGTCTGGTTGTGGCGCTTTCTACCCTCAACGTAGCCGGTGCGGCGGAACCGCACTGGACGTACGAAGGCAAAGCTGGCCCGGAACACTGGAGCGAACTGACCAGCGACTTCCACATCTGCCACGAAGGTAAGTCCCAGTCGCCTATCAATATTAAAGATCCGATTGAGGGACATTTACAGGCACTCGATCTGGCCTACCATACGTCGGCTGAGAAGGTGATCAACAATGGCCACACGATTCAGGTGACCGTTGATGAAGAAGATGATTTTGTACTGGATCGGGAAAAGTTCACGCTGCGTCAGTATCACTTCCATACGCCGAGTGAGAACCAGATCAATGGGCACACCTTTCCCCTGGAAGCCCACTTTGTACACAGCAAAGAGGATGGCGATCTGGCCGTGGTCGCGGTGATGTTTAAGGTCGGTGAAGAGAATCCGGCGCTGGCACCGTTGATCGACGCTATGCCGAAACAGGAAAACCAGCAGGTAACCATTAATCGCCAGGTAAATTTACGCGATCTCTTCCCGGAAGATCTGCACTATTATCGCTTCAGCGGCTCCCTGACGACGCCGCCTTGCAGCGAAGGGATTCGCTGGCTGGTGCTGAAACAGCCGGTTTCGCTCTCTCAGGCGCAGCTCGACGCCTTTAAACAGGCGCTGAAAACCACCAATAATCGTCCTTTGCAGCATCTCAATGGGCGCATGATTGTAGAGTAGTCACAGCGATTTCTGCTGCCTTTCGCGGTGCGACTTTTCCATCAGGTATCCCGGTGCTGCGAGGGACTCTTTTCAGGCGGCCACGTGCCGCCTTTTTCCCCATCTGTCAGACGCGATCCAGAGTCTTTAGCTGTCACGCTCCCAACGGCTGGAAATAGGTAAGCTATTGATAGTTATCAATTTTGCTTTGTTGATCCAATACTGACATAATTACAGTGTTTTTGCCGTTCTTAGTGAGGGTATGTGGCAGACGATTTTGCAGTGGATGGCGCGCTGGCGCTGGCGATCGCAGGCTTTAAGCCGCGTGAAGCACAGCGTGAGATGGCGCAGGCGGTATCTGAAGCCGTAAAACAGCAGGGTGAACTGGTGGTCGAGGCCGGTACCGGCACCGGAAAAACTTATGCCTACCTGGCTCCCGCTCTGCGGGCCGGTAAAAAAGTCATTGTCTCCACCGGATCCAAGGCGCTGCAGGATCAGCTCTATGGCCGCGATCTGCCTACGATGATCAAGGCGCTGGATTTCAAAGGTAAAACGGCCTTGCTGAAAGGGCGCTCCAACTACCTTTGCCTGGAACGCATGGAACAGCAATCGATGGCGGGCGGCGATCTCACCGCGCAGGGGCTGACCGATCTGGTGACGCTGCGCAGCTGGTCATCGCAGACGGAAGATGGCGACATCAGCAGCTGTGCGGGCGTGACCGAAGACAGCCCGGTCTGGCCGCTGGTCACCAGCACCAACGATAACTGCCTCGGCACTGACTGCCCGCGCTATAAAGAGTGCTTTGTGGTCAAAGCGCGTAAGCGCGCTATGGACGCCGATGTGGTGGTCGTGAACCACCATCTCTTTCTTGCCGATCTGGTGGTGAAAGAGGGCGGCTTTGGCGAACTTATTCCCGAAGCTGATGTGATGATCTTCGATGAAGCCCATCAGCTGCCCGATATCGCCAGTCAGTATTTTGGTCAGCAGCTCTCCAGCCGCCAGTTACTCGATCTCGCCAAAGATATTATTACCGCCTACCGCACCGAGGTGCGTGATGCTCAGCAGCTGCAGAAATCCGCTGACCGCCTGGCGCAGTGCGCGCAGGATTTTCGCCTGTCATTAGGCGATCCCGGCTATCGCGGTAACCTGCGTGAACTGCTGAGCGATAACAACATCCTGCGGATGTTTACGCTGCTGGATGATGCGCTTGAGCTCTGTTACGACGTTATCAAACTCTCACTGGGCCGTTCAGCCCTGCTGGATGCCGCCTTCGAGCGGGCCGCGCTCTACCGTGGCCGGTTAAAACGGCTGCGGGCGATTAACGAGCCGGGCTACAGCTACTGGTATGAATGTACCTCACGTCACTTTATCCTGGCGCTGACGCCGCTCTCGGTGGCAGAACGCTTCCGTGAAGTAATGGATAATCGTAAGGCTGCCTGGATCTTCACCTCAGCCACCCTGGCGGTGGATGAGAAAATGGCACACTTCGCCGAACGGCTGGGTGTGAATGCAGCAAAAAGCCTGATTCTGAACAGCCCGTTCGATTTTGCGAAGCAGGCGCTGCTCTGCGTTCCGCGCAATCTGCCTGAGCCTAACCGTCCGGGTGGTGCACGCCAGCTGGCCGCAATGATGAAGCCGCTGATTGATGCTAATAAAGGCCGCTGTTTCTTTCTGTGCACGTCGCACCTGATGATGCGTGAGCTGGCCGCAGAATTTCGCGCCTCAATGACGCTGCCCGTGCTGGTGCAGGGTGAAACCAGCAAGGGTCAGTTGCTGAAACAGTTCATCGATAAGGGCAATGCCCTGCTGGTGGCGACCAGCAGCTTCTGGGAAGGCGTGGATGTGCGGGGTGATGCGCTGTCGCTGGTGATCATCGATAAACTGCCGTTCACCTCACCGGAAGATCCGCTGTTGAAAGCCAGAATGGAAGATTGCCGGATTCGTGGCGGCGATCCCTTTACGGATGTGCAGCTGCCGGATGCGGTGATCACCCTGAAGCAGGGCGTGGGACGTTTAATCCGCGATACCGACGATCGTGGCGTACTGGTGATTTGCGATCAGCGTCTGGTTTCTCGTCCTTATGGCGCGCTGTTTCTCAATAGCCTGCCACCGACGCCGCGCACCC
This sequence comes from Pantoea sp. OVA07A, assembly GCF_019969975.1. NCBI lineage: Bacteria > Pseudomonadati > Pseudomonadota > Gammaproteobacteria > Enterobacterales > Erwiniaceae > Pantoea > Pantoea sp. OVA07A. The sequence goes on from NZ_JAHXYM010000001.1 coordinate 451,746, forward strand.
GGGACATTGCCCGCGCCATCGCCTTTATCCGCCAGCAACCCGAACCAGACGCGTAATTTTATGCTAAGATGCGCGCCGTTTTCTTTCTTCTGAGGTAGTCATGTCAGCCCGAATTTTAGCGCTGGATACGGCGACAGAAGCCTGTTCAGCCGCCTTGCTGAATCAGCAACAGATTGATGCCCGATTCGAAATTGCCCCGCGCGATCACACCCAGCGTATTTTACCGCTGATCGAAGAGCTACTGCTGGCACAGCAGCTGGAACTGACCGACCTGGACGCGCTCGCCTTTGGTCGCGGCCCTGGCAGTTTTACCGGCGTGCGGATTGGCATTGGTATTGCGCAGGGACTGGCACTGGGCGCTTCTCTGCCGATGATCGCGGTTTCCACGCTGGCCACGCTGGCGGAAGGCGCATGGCGTCTGCACGGTGCTACCCGGGTATTAACCGCTATTGATGCGCGGATGGGCGAGGTCTACTGGGCCGAATATCAGCGTGATGAACAGGGTGCCTGGCAGGGTGAGGCCAGCGAAAGCGTGCTGTCGCCCGAAGCGGCACTGGCCCGGATGCAGGCGCTCACTGGCGAATGGATGACCGCAGGCACCGGCTGGCAGGCTTATCCTGCCCTGCAGCAGGGACACGAACTTACCCTGAACGCCAGTGACGTTACGCTGCCCGCTGCAGAAGATATGCTGCCGCTGGCAACCCTTGCGCTGGCGCAGGGGAAGACGGTGCTGCCGGAAACAGCGGAGCCCACTTATCTGCGTAATGAAGTCGCCTGGAAAAAATTACCTGGCCGGTAAAATGCACGCAACTTATTGTTATGCGTCCAGTCTAACTCTTTACCTAACGGGAGAACGTCTATGTCGTCAATGTGTGGTAAAGGGCTTTCAGGTCTGCTGCTGACCTGTGTACTGGCGTTAACCGGTTGTGTCTCAATTCCTGACACGCTGCAGGGCAGCTCACCTCAGCCGCAGCAGGATCTGTTGCGGGTCATGAGCAATCCTTCGCTCTTTGTCGGGCAGGAATCGCGCTTTGGCGGCAAGGTAGTGAATGTTACTAACCTGAACGGCAAAACCCGGCTTGAGATTGCTGCGCAGCCGCTGGATGATAGCGCCAGACCACGTCTGGGTGCGGCCTCGGTCGGTCGGATTTATGCCGATATCCGCGGGTTTGTTGATCCGGTGGATGTCAGAAATCAGTATGTGACGGTGCTGGGTACCCTCAAGGGTACAGAGCAGGGCAAAATTGGCGAGGCAGATTACAAATTTGCGGTCATCGATGTGCGCGGTTATCAGCGCTGGCGACTTACCCAGCAGGTGACAGCACCACCCCAGCCGATGGATCCCTGGATCTGGTATGGTCCGACCCGCCATCGCGGTGGATACTGGGGCCCGAATCCCTACTGGGGAATGATGAACAGTGGACCGGCAGAGGTGCAGACCATTCTGACCGAGTAAGTGCAAAAAACATTTAAGTATCAGCCCGGTCGCGGTGCTCGCTGCCGGGCTTTTTATTTGCCTGTTTTATCAGCACGAAATTTAGTGATGCACTTCGCAACCTCAACATGCCAAAACAGGCAAACTGGTACAATCAGTTAAAATATTGTTAACAAACCAGATTGGCTGAGGCAGCGATGGAAATACAACATAATTATCGGGGTGGATCCTTGAATAAGGTTTGGCTGAAACGCTACCCGGCAGATGTGCCTGCCGAAATAAGTGCAGATCGTTACACCTCGCTGGTGGATCTGTTTGAGCAGGCCGCAAAACGCTACGCCGATCAACCCGCGTTCCTGAACATGGGTCAGAAGATGAGTTATCGTCAGCTGGAAGAGAAGAGCCGCGCTTTTGCCGCCTATCTTCAGCAACAGCTGGGCCTGAAAGCGGGTGACCGTGTGGCGCTGATGATGCCGAATTTACTGCAGTATCCGGTGGCCCTGTTTGGTGTGCTGCGTGCGGGTATGGTGGTGGTCAATGTGAATCCGCTCTATACGCCGCGCGAACTGCAGCATCAGCTCAATGACAGTGGGGCCAGTGCGATTGTCATTGTCTCGAATTTTGCGCACACGCTGGAAAAAGTGGTGGCGAAAACCGCTGTGCGGCACGTCATCCTGACCCGGATGGGCGATCAGCTGGCGCCGATAAAAGCGACGCTGGTTAACTTTGTCGTTAAGTATGTGAAGAAGCTGGTGCCCAAATACCATCTGCCGGGGGCAATCTCATTTCGCCACGTACTGGAAGTCGGCGAAACGCTCAATTATCAACGCCCGACGGTCTCCAATGACGATCTCGCCTTCCTGCAATACACCGGTGGCACCACTGGCGTGGCCAAAGGGGCGATGCTGACCCATCGCAACATGCAGGCGAATCTTGAGCAGACTCGCGCGACCTACGGCAAGGTGCTGCGTGACGGTAAAGAGTGTGTCGTCACCGCGCTGCCGCTTTATCACATCTTCGCCTTAACGGTGAATGGCCTGCTGTTCCTGGAGCTGGGCGGTCAGAATCTGTTGATCACCAATCCGCGCGATATTCCCGGCTTTGTTAAAGAGCTGGGGAAATTTCCGTTTACCGCCATTACTGGCGTGAATACGCTGTTTAACGCGCTACTCAACGATGAGCAGTTTAATAAACTCGATTTTTCAACGCTGCGTCTTTCCGCCGGTGGCGGAATGGCGGTGCAGAAAGTGGTGGCCGAGCGCTGGGAAAAACTGACCGGACACTATCTGCTGGAAGGCTATGGCCTGACAGAGTGTTCTCCGCTGGTGTCGGTCAATCCCTATGACATCAGCTGTCATACCGGCAGTATCGGTCTGCCGGTGCCCTCGACCGATGTGCTGATTCTGGATGACGACGGCAATGAAGTTGCTCCGGGTGAACCGGGCGAACTTTGCATCAGCGGCCCGCAGGTGATGCTGGGCTACTGGCAGCATCCGGAAGCGACAGCGGAAGTGCTGAAAAATGGCTGGCTCCACAGCGGTGATATTGTTACCGTTGACCAGGAAGGCTTTATTCGCATCGTTGACCGCAAAAAAGATATGATTCTGGTATCAGGTTTTAATGTCTATCCGAATGAAATCGAAGACGTGCTGATGCAGCATCCTAAAGTGCGTGAAGCCGCGGCTATCGGTGTCCCCAGCGATCTTTCTGGCGAAGCGGTAAAAGTCTGCATCGTGAAAAAAGATGCATCGCTCACCAAAGAAGAGGTGCTCGATCACTGTCGCCGTCAGCTGACCGGTTACAAGGTGCCGAAAATCATTGAGTTTCGGGATGAGTTGCCTAAAACCAACGTCGGCAAGATCCTGCGGCGTGAGCTGCGCGACGAGGCGAAACCCGGCGCGAGCTGAATCCGGGCAGAAATTGAGGTTGAACGCCGGCATGTCCGGCGTTTTTATTGTTTTTAACATGGAGCGCCGCGCGTTGTTGGCTGCGGTGAAAATCAGACGTGAACTATTCCCTTATCGACCAGGATGATCAACTGGCAGACGTGTGTCAGAAAGCGCGCCAGCACGCGGCGGTGGCCCTGGATACCGAATTTGTCCGCACCCGCACTTACTACCCTCAGCTTGGCCTGATCCAGCTGTTCGACGATCGGCAACTGGTACTGATTGACCCGCTGAATATCCGTGACTGGTCACCCTTTATTGCCTTGCTGACCGACACCAGCGTCACCAAATTCCTGCATGCCGGGGGTGAAGATCTGGAAGTCTTCCTGCACCGTTTCGGCGTGCTGCCGACACCCATGATCGATACCCAGATTCTGGCGGCATTCTCTGGCCAGCCGCTCTCCTGGGGTTTTGCCTCAATGGTGGCGCATTTCACTCAGGTCGAACTCGATAAAAGTGAATCACGCACGGACTGGCTGGCACGCCCTCTGACCCAGCGTCAGTGCGAGTATGCGGCGGCGGACGTTCACTATCTGTTGCCAATTGCGCGTCAGCTGATGATCAATACGGAAGAGGCCGGCAATATGTCGGCGGCACTCAGTGAGTGCGATAACCTGTGTCAGCGTCGTCTGGATAGCCTGTCGCCGGATGAAGCCTGGCGGGATATTACCAATGCCTGGCAGTTACGTCCGCGTCAGCTGGCGGCGTTACAGCGACTGGCGGCCTGGCGTCTGAAGCTTGCGCGTGAAAAAGATATGGCCGTTAACTTTGTGGTGCGCGAAGAGCACCTGTGGAAAGTGGCGCGCTTTATGCCCGGCTCGCTGGGCGAGCTGGATCATCTGGGGCTGTCAGGCCACGAAATTCGTTTCCACGGCAAAGCGTTGGTGACGCTGGTGGCAGAAGCTGAGGCGCTGGATGAGAGCGAACTGCCGGCTCCGCTGGGCAATCTGATTGACCATCCGCACTACAAGCCAGTGTTTAAAGCGATGAAAGCGCTGGTGCAGCAGGTGAGTGAGCAGAGTGGATTCAGTCAGGAGCTGCTGGCGTCACGACGTCAGATTAATCAGGTATTAAATCAGCACTGGGGCCTGAAGCCACAGGGACGTCAGCCGGAGTTACTCACCGGATGGCGGGGCGAACTGCTGAAACCCGGCATTGAGGAGATTCTGGCGGGTTGTTAACCGGTTAAATTTCCCCTGCCAGAGCGCAGGGGAAATTCAGCAAACGGTCAGCGTCATTTAGTCACTTCATCCGTTTCCGGCAGCGTCACATTCAGCTCCAGAATCGAGATATCATCACCTTTCTGGTCGAGCTGAACCGTTACCATTTCTGGATCGATCTTCACATATCTGCAAATCACTTCCAGAATGTCGCGCTTAAGTTGCGGAAGATAGTGGGGCTCACTGTCGCCCCTTCTCCGTTCTGCCACGATAATCTGCAGCCTTTCCTTGGCTATATTGGCAGTGTTCTTCTTCCGGGATAAAAAGAAATCAAGTAATGCCATGGTTTATCCCCCGAACAGGCGTTTCAGGAAACCCTTCTTCTCTTCTTCGATAAAGCGGAAGGGGCGTACTTCACCGAGCAACCGTTCAACGGTATCGGCATAGGCTTTGCCAGCATCAGATTCGCCGTCAAGAATCACCGGTTCGCCCTGGTTAGAGGCACGTAACACCGATTGATCTTCAGGGATCACGCCGACCAGAGGAATGCGCAGGATCTCCAGCACATCTTCCATGCTCAGCATATCGCCACGGTTCACCCGGCCAGGGTTATAGCGGGTCAGCAGCAGATGCTCCTTCACCGGGTCCTGACTGTTTTCAGCGCGACGGGATTTGGATGAGATGATGCCGAGGATGCGGTCGGAGTCGCGGACAGAAGAGACTTCCGGGTTGGTGGTAATAATGGCTTCATCGGCAAAGTAGAGCGCCATCAGTGCGCCCGTTTCAATCCCTGCCGGTGAGTCACAGACGATGAAATCGAACTCCATCTTAGCCAAATCGTTCAGAACTTTTTCAACACCCTCACGGGTCAGCGCATCTTTATCACGGGTCTGCGACGCAGGCAGAATGTAGAGCTGCTCCGTGCGTTTGTCGCGAATCAGCGCCTGGTTCAGTGTGGCATCGCCCTGGATTACATTAACAAAGTCGTAGACCACACGGCGCTCACAGCCCATGATCAAATCCAGGTTACGCAGACCGATATCAAAATCGATCACAACTGTCTTTTTGCCTTTCTGCGCTAAACCGGTGGCGATGGCCGCGCTTGACGTGGTCTTACCAACGCCCCCTTTACCGGATGTAACTACAATAATGCGTGCCATAAATGTTGATTTCCTTAACAAAAGAAAAGGGGCCTAATTAAGTGTCTGGATAGTCAGCGCGCCATCCTGCAGGCACAGGCGCGCAGCTTTACCAAAAAATTCTTGCGGGATCTGATCCATGATCCAGTACTCTCCGGCAATCGAGACCAGCTCGGCAGCCAGGTTGGTACAAAAAATCTGGCAGTTGCGGTCACCGCTGGCACCCGCCAGGGCGCGACCGCGCATCATGCCGTAAATGTGAATATTGCCATCGGCGACCAGTTCAGCGCCGGCGCTGACGCTGCTGGTGATGATCAAATCGGCATCACGCGCATAAATCTGCTGGCCCGAGCGCACCGGGGTGTTCACGATGCGGGTTTTCGTTGCTACCGTTTCGGTTACAGCCGGCAGAGGTTCAGGTATCGGCTGCGGCGCGGCGGCTTGCGGTCTGGCCTCTTTACCTTCTGCCAGTACGGGCAGGCCGGCACGGGCGATCATACGTTTCAGCGCTTCGTCTTTGCAGCCGCTTACGCCGACAATGCGTAAACCGGTGGCGAGAACCGCCTGTTGCAACAGTTTCCAGTTAACATCGGCACTTAATGTCGAGACGTTAAGTACCACCGGCGCGTTTTTCAGGAAATCTGGAGCCTGGTCAATCTTGTCCTGGAGTGCCTTGCGAATCACCGCAGGGTCATGGTGATGCAAATGGACGACAGACAGGGTGAAACTGCTACCTTTGAATTCGATTGGCGTTTGCGACATCTGTCCCGACTCAGTCCTGTTTTCACTACCGAAAGCCTGGCGATGATAAAATCATCGTTGAAGCGCTAACGGTGAATATTCGAAGTTCTGCAAGCATGTTATAGTTACAGCTATATTCAGACAAGCCTCAACGCCGGTTAATTCGAGTAAAAAATATGTTTTGTGTGATCTACAGAAGCCCGTTACGTGACCAGACTTATCTCTATGTTGAAAAAAAGGACGATTTCTCGCGCGTTCCGGAAGAATTGCTGAAAGGCTTTGGCAAGCCGCAGCTGGCGATGGTGCTTAAGCTGGCGGGGCGGGACAGGCTGGCTAATGCGGATATCAATAAAGTTAAGCAGGGATTGAGCGAGCAGGGCTATTATTTACAGCTCCCTCCGCCGATTGAAAGTCTCCTCAACATTCATTTACAGGCCGATAAAAAACTTTAACTCGGATTCTTCTGTAAATATAAATCCTGTCGGTGCGATCCTGGCAGGATAATATTGCCCTGAAGCTGCGCAAAATTAACGGTGCAGCTTATCTGTTTCACCCCTTTTTAAATTCCCTGCTCAATTTTTTCTCCCGATTTGTACGATTATTCAGCGCTTCAACCCCTGCATTTACGCTTTCTGACAAATTACGCACCCCGGACCGTTAAAAGGATCTTATTATCACGCTATGAGGTTGGCATTTCGATCAACGCATGAGCAAACATCAACCCGCCAGCAGCGCTGGCATCACACCTAACCTGAACAGGGGATGAGTATGTATCAGCATCGTAACTGGCAAGGCGCTCTGTTAGATTTTCCGGTCAGCAAAGTGGTTTGCGTCGGGAGTAATTATGCAAAGCACATTAAAGAGATGGGCAGCGCAACCCCAACCGAACCGGTGATCTTTATCAAGCCGGAAACGGCGCTGTGTGATTTGCGTCAGCCGCTCTCTATTCCCGACGCGTTTGGCGAGGTCCATCATGAAGTTGAACTGGCGGTGCTGATCGGCGCGACACTGAAGCAGGCGACCGATGCGCATGTGGCTAAGGCGATTGCAGGTTATGGCGTGGCGCTGGATCTGACACTGCGTGACCTGCAGTCCGGGCTGAAAAAAGCGGGCCAGCCGTGGGAAAAATCCAAAGGCTTTGATAACGCCTGTCCTGTCTCCGGTTTTATCCCGGTGACGGAATTCAGTGGCGATCCGCAGAACGTCGAGCTTAAATTGCTGGTGAACGGTGAAGTGCGTCAGCACGGCAACACCGAAGACATGATTCATAAAATCCTGCCGCTGATTGCCCATATGAGCCACTACTTTACCCTGCGTGCAGGCGATGTGATTCTGACCGGTACGCCAGAAGGGGTAGGCCCGATGCGCTCGGGTGATCAGCTGGAAGTTTCACTGGCGGGTCACGGCATCAGCACGCGCGTACTCTAAAAACTTGCATCACCGCCGCATAGGCTTTATAAGGTGCGGTTTAGGCACAATCCGGACAAATCATCATGACTGACACCCCTTTCTGGCAACAAAAACGCCTGGCACAAATGAGCGATGAGGAATGGGAATCCTTGTGTGATGGTTGTGGACAGTGTTGCCTGAACAAATTGCAGGACGCCGACACCGATGAGATCTACTTCACCAATGTCGCCTGTGATCAGCTCAATATTAAAACCTGCCAGTGCCGCAACTATGAGCGCCGCTTCGAGCTTGAAGAGGATTGCATCAAGTTAACGCGCGAAAATCTGACGACCTTCAACTGGCTGCCGCGCACCTGCGCCTACCGGCTGCTGGGTGAGGGCAAAGATTTACCCGTATGGCATCCGCTGCGGGCCGGTTCGAAAACAGCGATGCATGCGCAGCGTATTTCGGTGCGGTATATTGCGGTGCGTGAGAGTGAAGTGCGGGACTGGGAAGATCACATTATTGATCGCCCCGATCGCAACGGCTGAGTGCCGCGCTATCAATCGGAACAGAAAAAAGGCTGCCAGTGGCATAATGCTGGTCAGTTAAGCGACAGGTGATAACGCAGTCTGGTCCCGGGCAGGGGCTGGCGGTCCTCGCGCCGCTTCGCGGTTCCTTCACTTCATTCCTCTGCCTGACGGACCGCCGGGGATGGCACATCCTGTGCCGCCCCGCCTTTCGCCCGCGTCCTGCGGGCTCTCCTGGCAGACTCATTCTGTTCAGCGCTGCGGATTGCCTGCTCCTGCCCGGCACCGGCCTGCTCTGAAACTTCAGTGTGAATTGTTAAAAAGGGCACGAGAGTGGAGGCCTGAGCGCCTCTGCTGCTGAAAGGGCTATCCGCAGCGCTGAGGCGTGACGGTGGGCCAGAAGTCCACGCCGGGAAGCGTGGACAGTTCGGGGCCGGCCAGGGAGGGCCGATCCCCGAACGGTTCGTCGGCGCGCCGTCAAAGCCGAAGGTACCGCGTGAGCGGCGCGAGGACGGCCCGGCAGCAGCAGAGGTGCGCTGGCCCGCACTGCGGCTAGCTCGCCCGGAAAAAAAGCTGCCACGTCTGACCGTGACAGCCTTTACAACTCTAATCTTAACTGACCAGCATTATGCCAGTGGCAGCCTTTTTTGATCTCAGCGACCAAAGAGATCGCGGCGTTTAGGTTTCAGCGGCTGGGCTATCAGCACCAGCGCCGCGACCAGCAGATAACCGGCGAACACCACAATCATCCACTGCGGCATGCTGAGCGTCAGGAAAGTCCAGCTGCGTTCTGCACAGTCACCGCTGGCAAGAAACACCGACGGCAGCCACTTATCCAGCGGTAAGCCGCTGGGGAAGCGGGCAGCAAAATCACAGGTGGTGAAGGGGTTAGGGTGCAGCTGAATCATGGTATGTTCATAAGAGAGACGCAGACCTTCCCAGGCACTGTAGATCCACAACGCCAGTGCCGCCAGACGCAACGGCGATTTCGGCGCAATCGCACCAACCAGACCCGCGCCCAGCACACCAAACAGCGCATTGCGCTCATAAATACACATCACGCAGGGCTTCAGGCCCATTACGTGCTGAAAAAAGAGTGCTGTTAATTCCAGTGCAAGTGCAGTCAGTGCCAGTAGTAACCAGGCTCCGCGACCACGTGAGCATTGATTCAGATATCGCAACATATTGCATTCCCTGTAAACGTTAATGCCACGCAGTGTAAACCAAAAGCGTTTGCAAACCAGCCAGGGGCAGGGAAAAATCGTGTGCAAACATGACCTGATTCTGATCCAGAGCAGGTTAAATGAGGATAAGCCGGACCTTATCTGCAGAACGACCGTCAGTGAAGAGCGGGGAGAGCCGCAGTGGCGACAGGGGCGATCGCATGCGGCAGGAGGCGAAACGGCAGGCGCGGGTTATATGCTGTCAAAGTCCTGCGCTTTCAGGGCGGCTGTACGCTGACACTCAGCGGTGCTGTGGCACGCGCCATTTCAGCGCAGAAAGTCGTTCAGCCCGCCCGTGATCCTGAAGCCGCTGATACTGCGGTCAGGCATGCGGAAATATGCGCCTGCGCCCGGTTTTAATGGTTACGCAGGCTATATCCGCTATAGGGCGTCTGGTATGATGAGTGCCCATCATGATTAGAAAAGCAACGAGAACACATTGCTATGGTTATAAAGGCTCAGAGTCCAGCGGGATTTGCTGAAGAGTATATTATTGAAAGCATCTGGAACAGTCGCTTTCCGCCAGGGTCGATTCTTCCTGCTGAGCGTGAGCTTTCTGAATTGATTGGGGTGACGCGCACCACCTTGCGTGAAGTGCTGCAGCGCCTGGCGCGCGATGGCTGGCTGACTATTCAGCACGGTAAACCGACGCGGGTGAACGATTTCTGGGAGACGTCCGGCCTGAATATTCTGGAAACGCTGGCCCGTCTCGATCACGACAGCGTTCCGGTGCTGATCGACAACCTGCTTTCGGTACGCAGCAACATTTCATCGATCTTTATCAGCCGTGCGCTGCGCCATCATCCGGACAAAGCACGCGAAGTGCTGGAAACGGTCAGCGCGGCTGCCGATCAGGCTGATGCCTATACCGAGCTCGACTACCGGGTGTTCCGCGGTCTGGCGTTTGCGTCAGGTAACCCGATTTACGGTCTGATCCTGAATGGCCTGAAAGGGCTCTATACCCGCGTTGGCCGCCACTACTTCTCTAATCCGGAAGCCCGTCAGGTCGCGCGCGATTTCTATCTTAAACTGCTGGAACTGTGCGACAAAGAGCCCAGACAGGATGAGATTGTGGACGTGGTGCGCAACTACGGCCGCCGCAGCGGTGAAATCTGGCACAGTATGCAGAAGAATCTGCCCGACGATCTCGGCAGTAAGCGTTAAAAAAAACCGGACATCGCGTCCGGTTTTTTGTTTTTATCCCATCAGAGTGATGAACCGCGTGGTGGATTACGATCCAGCAGCTCTACGCTGCCATCCTCGTTCTGCTGTTCCAGAATCACATCAAATCCCCACAGACGATGTACATGCTTCAGCACCTCGCGACGGCTCTTATCCAGCGGCGTGCGGCTCTGCGGCACATAACGCAGGGTCAGCGAACGGTCACCGCGCAGATCGACGTTATAGACCTGAATATTCGGTTCGAGATTACTCAGGTTGTACTGCGCAGAGAGCTGCTGGCGAATTGCCCGGTAGCCCGCCTCATCGTGGATCGCGGCGATTTCGAGATAATTGTTGCGGTCATCATCCAGTACGGTAAACAGACGGAAATCACGCATGACTTTCGGCGACAGGAACTGGCTGATAAAACTCTCATCCTTGAACTCGCGCATCGCAAAATGCAGCGTTTCCAGCCAGTCGGAACCGGCGATATCCGGGAACCAGTAGCGATCCTCCTCGGTCGGCGACTGACAGATACGCTTGATATCCTGCATCATCGCGAACCCTAAAGCATAGGGGTTGATGCCGTTATACCACTGACTGTTATAGGGCGGCTGAAACACGACGTTTGTGTGGCTGTGCAGGAACTCCATCATAAAGCGTTCCGACACTTTGCCTTCATCATAGAGGTGATTGAGGATGGTGTAGTGCCAGAACGTCGCCCAGCCTTCATTCATTACCTGGGTCTGTTTCTGCGGATAGAAATACTGGCTCACCTTGCGCACAATGCGCAGGATCTCACGCTGCCATGACTCCAGCAGCGGGGCGTTTTTCTCCATAAAATAGAGCAGGTTTTCCTGCGGCTCAGAAGGGTAGCGCGCGGCTTCAAAGGTCACGGCCTCTTTCTCACGCCGTGGCAGCGTTCGCCAAAGCGTGTTCACCTGACTTTGCAGATACTCTTCACGGCTTTTCTGCCGCGCTTTCTCCTCCTGCAGAGAGATCTTCTGCGGGCGCTTATAGCGATCGACGCCATAATTCATTAAGGCATGGCAGGAGTCGAGCAAGCGCTCTACCTCTTCGACGCCATAGCGCTCTTCGCAGTCACTGATATAGTTTTTGGCGAACAACAGGTAATCGACAATCGACCCGGCATCCGTCCAGCTGCGGAACAGATAGTTATTTTTAAAGAAAGAGTTGTGGCCATAGCAGGCATGCGCCATCACCAGCGCCTGCATGGTCATGGTGTTCTCTTCCATCAGGTAGGCGATGCAGGGATTAGAGTTGATGACAATCTCATAGGCCAGACCCTGCTGACCATGCTTATAGCGCTGCTCGGTCTCGATAAACTTTTTGCCGAATGACCAGTGTGAATAGTTGATTGGCATGCCGACGCTGGAGTAGGCATCCATCATCTGTTCAGAGGTAATCACTTCGATTTGGTGCGGGTAGGTATCAAGCCGGTAGAGTTTAGCCACCCGGTCGATCTCGGCTAAGTAGACATCAAGCAGTTCGAATGTCCAGTCTGGTCCGTCATTGAGTCGTTTGCTGTCTCTGATGGCTTCGTCAAAGATTGTCGTCATAGCGCACCTCTTTTTTGCAAACCGGCTGACCCGAAAGACAACCCGTTCTGGTTATTTAAGGCTTCATCCTGAAAAAGGGAACCCGAAAAAAACTGAGCGAACACAACAATGATAGCCCACTGTCGCTTATCCGAAATGCGAACTCAAACGAATTCTTTGGCACAAAATCATTAAGAGTGGTGCGGCAGAGAATTTAACAGCCTTTAATACTAGCCTTATTATAAATTGCGGAATCTAATCCTGTTTATAAGCGGAATGTATGGGGTTGAATGAATCTCCTGCAACAGGCAGATTTAACTGCCTTCGTTGTCATTTATTTCTGTGTTTAAGGATTAAGACGCATAAAGCGCTGAAATTGGCCGTGCGACAAGATTTTAGTTACCTGAAAAGTAAAAAAGATGTGAAATGGATGGTGAAATTCTGTGGTGGTGTCTGCTGTGTAAATCCGCTGACTATCATCAGTTGAACAGTGAATTATGCTTTTACAGGTCGGGTGGGGGAGCTATGCACGTTGTAATTCTTGGAAGTGGTGTGGTCGGGGTGGCAAGTGCCTGGTATCTGGCACGTGCCGGACATCAGGTGACGGTCATTGATCGTCAGCCCGCCGCAGCGATGGAGACCAGTGCAGGGAATGCCGGTCAGATCTCTCCGGGTTATGCCGCACCCTGGGCAGCGCCCGGCGTGCCATTGAAAGCGGTGAAGTGGATGTTTCAGCGTCACGCGCCGCTGGCTATCCGGCTGGATGGCAGTAGTTTTCAGCTGGAGTGGATGTGGCACATGCTGCGCAACTGCGACATCAATCACTATCAGCAGAACAAAAGCCGCATGGTGCGGATTGCCGAATATAGCCGTGACTGTCTGAAAGCGCTGCGCAGTGAAACCGGCATCGCCTATGAGGGCCGTCAGGGCGGGACGCTGCAACTGTTCCGTACCCAGCAGCAGTTCGACAGCGCCAGCAAAGATATTGCGGTGCTGCGCGACGCGGGCGTGCCCTATGAGTTGCTGCAGGCGCATGAACTGTCTCGCGTTGAACCGGCACTGGCGGCAACCCAGCATAAACTCACCGGCGGATTACGCCTGCCCAATGATGAAACCGGCGACTGTCAGCTCTTTACTCAGCGGCTGGCAAAAATGGCCGAAGAGGCGGGCGTGGTCTTTCGCTTTAATACTCCGGTCGACCACCTGCTGCGCGATGGCAATCGCATCTATGGCGTGAAGTGCGGTGATGAGATCATCAAGGCGGACAGCTATGTGGTGGCGTTTGGTTCCTACTCGACCGCGCTGTTAAAAAATGTCATCGATATTCCGGTCTATCCGCTGAAAGGCTATTCACTCACTATTCCGATTAAAAATCCTGACGCCGCACCGGTTTCAACTATCCTGGATGAGACCTACAAAGTGGCGGTGACGCGGTTTGACGATCGTATTCGTGTCGGCGGCATGGCGGAAATTGTTGGTTTTAACACCAAACTCACCGAAGCGCGGCGGGAAACGCTGGAGATGGTGGTCAGTGATCTCTATCCTGAAGGCGGTCATCTCGCGCAGGCGAGTTTCTGGACCGGTCTGCGTCCGATGACGCCAGACGGTACGCCGATTGTGGGTGCCACACCGATCTCTAATCTCTGGCTCAATACCGGTCACGGTACGCTGGGCTGGACGATGGCGTGTGGTTCTGGTCAGCTGCTGGCCGATCTCATCTCCGGTAAAAAGCCGGCCATTGCGGCGGATGACTTAGCGGTGTTCCGCTACTTACCCGGTTTCGCGGCGACCTCATCGCCGCTGCGTAACGCCAACGCAACTCGTTAAGTATTCAGGGAGAGAGAGGATGTCACGTCCGATTGTCGCTACCATCAACCAGCAGGCGTTACGTCATAACCTGACTGTTGTTCGCCAGGCGGCACCCGCCTCCCGCGTCTGGTCAGTGGTGAAAGCTAATGCTTATGGCCATGGCATTGATCGCGTGCGCGAGGCGTTATCTGCCACTGACGGCTTCGCGCTTCTTAATATGGAAGAGGCAATCCAGCTGCGCGAACAGGGCTGGAAAAAGCCGATTCTGCTGCTGGAAGGTTTCTTCCAGCCAGAGGATTTGCAGCTGATTGACCGTTATCGTCTCACCACCAGCGTACACAGTAACTGGCAAATCAACGCGCTGGCCAGTGCCAGACTTGCAGCACCGGTTGATATCTATCTCAAAATGAACAGCGGGATGAACCGGCTGGGTTTTCGCCCTGAACAGGTCAACGGTGCATGGCAAAAGCTGCGGGCGCTCAGTACGGTAGGTGAGATGACGCTGATGGCCCATTTTGCCGATGCGGAAAATCCGCAGGGTCTGATTGCGCCACTGCAGCGCGTAGAGCAGGCGGCTGAGGGGCTGAACTGCCCGCGATCGCTCTCCAACTCCGCCTGCACCCTGTGGCATCCTGAAGCGCACTTTGACTGGGTCCGTCCCGGCATCATTCTGTATGGCGCGTCGCCCAGCGGTGACTGGCAGGACATTGCAGGCAGTGGCCTGAAGCCGGTGATGACCTTAAGCAGTGAGATTATTGCGGTCCAGCAGCTACAGGCGGGCGATGGCGTGGGTTACGGCTACCGCTATCACGCCAGTGCAGCGCAGCGAATTGGCGTGGTGGCCTGTGGCTACGCGGATGGCTATCCACGGCATGCCCCGACGGGTACGCCCGTCTGTGTCGATGGTGTAATGACTCAGGTGGTTGGTGCGGTTTCGATGGATATGATCACCGTCGACTTGACCCCCTGTCCCCAGGCCGGTATTGGCTCAGCCGTGGAGCTGTGGGGTGAGCAGGTGAAAATCGATCAGGTGGCAAAAGCGGCCGGAACGGTAGGGTACGAGCTGATGTGTGCGCTGGCACCCCGCGTTCCGGTCACGGTTATTTAAGCGCGGTCAGGCTGCCGCGCATCTTTCTGCTGCAGCGCCAGGCGATAAAGGCCAGCGCTGCACCCAGCAGCATCATCAGACTCAGCGACAGCTTCTCCGCCACCGGCAGCGCCACAATGACCAGGCTGCCTGACGCGCCACCGGCCATCTGAATGAATCCCTGCAAGGCGGACGCCACGCCCGCCTGTTGCTGATAGGGCTCCAGCGCATAGCTGGTGGCCGGTCCTACCGTAAAGGCCAGCCCGGCAACTGAAACGGCCACCGGGAACATGTAAAGCGCCCAGTGCGTCTGCATCTCCGCCGGGAAGATCTGCATCCCCGCAACCAGCAGCACCGCGCCCAGCAGCATAGTGAAGAATCCCATCGCCAGGCAGAAAGGGCGACCCGCTTTGCGAATCGCTTTATTCACGAACATGCTGACAAACATGATCCAGAAACCGTTGGCGCCAAAAGCAAAAGAGAACTGGATTGGCGTCAGCCCGCCTTCGGTCATTAATACCTGTGGTGCCAGCGACACGTAGGTCAGCACCATGCCCAGCGCACCGGCATTGGCGAACGCGAACGCCAGAAAGCGCGGCTGACGCAGGATCGCGGCATACTGTTTAATCGGTAATCCTTTCACCCGCAGGGTATCCGCCGGGCGCGTTTCTGGCAGCCAGATAATCACCAGCAGCGTAATCAGCACGCCGTAGGCGCAGAGAAACCAGAAGGGTGCGCGCCAGTCAAAGGCGCTGGCCAGTAAACCGCCCAGCAGCGGAGCCAGGGCCGGGACGATGTTTAATGCGCCATTCAGGAAGCCATACGCACGGGCGGCATCATCACCGCTCAGGCGGTCACGCACGCCGCTAAAGGCCACGACCGCGCTGCAGCAGACGCCACAGCCCTGCACCAGGCGGGCAAGGACGAACAGCGGGAATGAGGTGGCGGTGGCGGCGATGGCACTCCCCGTGATGTAAAGCGCCAGGCCCAGCAGGGCAATCGGCTTACGGCCATAGTTGTCCACCAGCGGGCCGGTCACCAGCTGTCCCAGTCCCATGACCAGCAGAAACAGGGGAATGGTGGTCTGCACCAGATTAACCGGCGTATCCAGCCCTTCTGCGATTTGTGGCAGCGTGGGCAAATAGAGATCGATGCCTAAGGGTGCCAGCAGCACCAGGCTTAATAACAGCAGAGTAAATTTTTGCATAACAACCAGAGGGTAAGCGTTCTGTTAAAAAACGATCGCAGAGGGTAATGATTCAGCGGCAAAAAAGATAGAGGAAGTCGTGCGGAAAGTGCGATGCCTGCCGTAAACAGGCATCGCAGAGGTCTGATTAGTAAGCGCCGTCGCGGCGTAACACCACGCCTGCGGTTTTGAACAGGATCGCGATATCGGTCCAGAGCGCCCAGTTTTTGACATACCAGGAGTCAAAATAGACGCGGGTATCATAGTCGATATCGTTACGTCCGCTGACCTGCCACAGACCGGTCATACCCGGCTTGGCCATCAGGTAGTAGTCGACATCACCGGCATAGCGCTCCAGCTCAGCTTCAATCACCGGACGCGGGCCAACCAGGCTCATCTCGCCACGAATCACGTTCCACAGCTGCGGCAACTCGTCCAGGCTGGTTTTACGCAGGAAACTACCAATCCGGGTCACGCGCGGGTCATTCTTCAGTTTGAAATCTTTGTCCCACTCAATCCGCGCCTCTTCGCTGGTCGCCAGTAATTTCTCCAGCACCTCTTTGGAATTGGTCACCATGGAACGGAATTTCAGACATTTGAATTTTTTGCCATTCTGACCCACACGCTCGTGACCATAAATGGCATTACCGCCATCACGTTTCACCATATAGCAGAGCAGGGCGAAGATTGGGCCGAGGAATAGCAGCAGCATCGACGCCACCACGATATCAAAGGCGCGCTTCATGAAACGGGAGGAGTGTTTCGCCAGGTTGTTGCTGACACGCAGAATCATCACTTCATGGCTGAAGATAAAGGACATGTCGGTGCCGTAAAGCGGCACGCCGCGCAGCGTCGGGATCACTGAAACTGAACGGCAGTTCATCTTCGACAGGAATTTCAGCCAGCGATCGCGCATCGGCTGCTGCTCATACTCCATAGCCACAATAAACTGCACGTTGTCACGGTCAATGGTCTGCCAGTTGATATCTTTCCAGGTGATCACCGGCACGCCATTCACGCTCTGCTGAGCCGGAACATCATCGACCGAGATAAAGGCCTGTACGTTGTAGCCCAGGATCTCTTCACTCTGCAGCGCCGCGTAAGCTTCGGTGGCGTTTCTGCCGGAGCCAATAATGATGGTCTCTTTCTGCCACTGACCCGCCTTGTGAATGGCGCGTTTAACCAGAGCACGCATCAGCGGCAGCAGCAGCAGGGCATATGTCCAGCTGAAGACCCACACCATGCGGGAGAAGTCCCATTTAGAGAAGGCGATCAACGCGAGGTCGAGCAGCGAGAAAACAAATAATGTTTTAATGATCTCTTTCAGCTCAAACCAGAAGGGTTTGCGATAGGTGTAGTGACGCAGGCGTACCCAGAACCAGCCGGTACACATGACTGACATAATAAACTGTGCCACAAAACGATATTCAATTTGATGAGGTGGAATAAAGGTATCCAGCTCGCCCCAAATACCCTGTATCGTCGCGGCAGATAAAAACAGTGCGAGGTTAAGTGCAATCAGATCGGAAAAGCTCAGGGCGAATTTCACGATGATATTTTTACGCGTGCCGCTCCACGAGCGGCTCGGGCTATTCATTATCAATGTACTTGCCATAAAACCTGCTCTCTTTCTCAAGTAAAAGATGGCCTGACCAGAATCATGTACGCGCTCAGGGGTGGGCTTCTGAAAAATTAAAAAATAATTTTCAGTCTGTTGCAGTCAGTAAAGCCAGTGCAGCTGCAAAAAAGATAACGGCTAAAGCGTGATAGTACTCACGAAATGTTGCAGCATTGAGAATGAGTATGCAGGAGTTATTTGACAGAGTTAATACGGAAAAAATCTGAAAACATCAAAAGTGATTAAAGTTTTAAATGGCTAAGTTTTGGTTTTTACTGGATAAAATAAGGCGGGGGTTGGTTATAACCAAACTGTTTAAGACGCTTTTTAGGAATTACCGCCAAATCTTACGACTGGCGGTAGTGATAACAGACTCAGGCAGGTTTTTTTAAAATCCAGCGGTCCTGCTGTTTATCGTAATGACCAATCTGCAGATCCACCGGTTCTCCGTCAATCCATGCCGGGACGCTGGTATCGCGATCCCAGCCATCAAGTTGGGTAATTAAGCCGGGATTGGTGTGACAGGGGATGCTGACGGTGTCGAGGTTCTCACTGTCAAGATCGGCATCAACAATCTCATAACGACCAATTTTAACCACGTGTCCCATTCATTTCTCCCGTTTTTGCTGGCATAGAATTTTAAGCTTAGCGTATCGACAGAAAATAACGTGGCTGAATGATTAGGATTATTCCTTCTCTTCAGCCGGACGGACACCAATCTTCACAATACGGTTATCCTCTTTCTCCGCGACGGTCCACGTCAGCTGATTCCACTCAACCTGGTCACCAACCACCGGCGCGCCGCCCAGCATACTCAGCACCAGTTGTCCCAGCGACTGCTGATCGTTGGTGTTCTCATCCAGTTCCAGTCCGTAAATCTGCGCAATATCGCGCAGGCGAGCTTCAGCATCCAGAATAAAGTCACCAAAGAAACGCTGGTCCAGGGAAACCGGCGGCGACTGGCTGAACATCTTACCCAGCGCCGGCAGATCGCGCTCACGGCCAATCACGCAGATGACGTCGTTCTCCCTGAGCCGCGTTCCATCATTCGGATGCATCAGCACATTGTCACGGAACAGGGCGGCGATGCGGGTCTCACGCGGCATCTGCAGGTCACGCAGTGCGGCGCCGACGCACCACTTGTCAGCGCTGAGCTGGTAGACAAACTGCTCCCACGGATTTTCGGGGTGAATATCCAGGCCGATACGGCTGATAGGCGATGCGGTAGGAGGCACCACCACTTTGGCTTTTTTCGCTGCAAAGCCCAGCGAGGTGCCCTGCAACATCAGAGAGACCAGCACCACAAAGAAGGCGATATTAAAATAGAGCGACGCGTTTTCTAATCCGGCCATCATCGGGAAGACCGCAAGGATAATCGGCACCGCGCCGCGTAAACCGACCCAGCTGATAAAGACGCGTTCGCGGGTGGTAAAACTGCGAAACGGCAGCAGACCAATAAACACCGACAGTGGGCGCGCCACCAGAATCAGCCACAGTGAGAGGATCATCGCCGGAACTGCGATATGCCACAAATCAGACGGGGTTACCAGCAGTCCCAGCACGATGAACATGCCAATCTGACTCAGCCACGCCATGCCGTCAAAGGTCTGCAGAATGCCGTGACGGTTGCGAATCGGCCTGTTGCCCAGTAAAAAGCCGCACAGATAGACCGCCAGGATGCCGCTGCCCTCTAATACCGTCGTCAGGGCGAACACCAGAATGCCGCCACTCAACGCCAGCAGCGGATAGAGCCCACCGGCCAGACTGATACGGTTAATCAGCTGCTGCAGCGCCCAGCCGCCGCCCAGGCCCAGCACGATACCCAGACCAAACTGCTGCACCAGATGCACCAGGAACATCCAGTCAAGGCCGCTGCGGCCCTGTTCGATCATCTCAATCAGCGTAATGGTCAGGAACACCGCCATCGGATCGTTACTGCCCGATTCAATCTCCAGCGTGGAGCTGACGCGCTCATTCAGGCCTTTGTCACCCAGCAGTGAGAAGACGGCGGCGGCATCCGTGGAGCCGATAATCGCGCCAATCAGGAAGCCCTGCATCATATCCAGGTTAAACAACCAGGCAGCGACCACACCGGTTAAGCCTGCGGTAATCATGACCCCGACGGTTGCCAGCGACAGCGCTGGCCCCAGGGCGACTTTAAATGAGCTGGCTTTGGTCCGCATGCCGCCATCCAGCAGGATAATCGCCAGCGCCAGGTTCGAGATTAAGTAAGCCGCCGGATAGTTATCAAAGGCGATGCCGCCGATACCATCAACTCCGGTCAGCATGCCGAGAGCGAGGAAGATCACCAGAATGGGGATACCCAGTCTGGACGAGAAAGAGCTGAGCAGAATGCTCGATGCGACCAGCACGGAACCGATAATAAACAGACTGTAGACAATAGTGTGGTTCAAACCCGATCTCCTGAGATATGACAGTGCGGTGCAGCGACTGGTGACAAATATCCATGCTATCTCTGAAAGATAATGTTTTATCAAGGAGTTGTCATTGTGAAAATGATCATTATACGAATTGCTTAACAGCGTATGGAATCAGATTAATGTGAAGAATGAGGGGGTTGGCAGGCAAGCGGCAGAAAACAGACTGTTTTAGCAGGTTATTCGGAAGATAAAAAAAGCCGGCGATGAGCCGGCTTAGTGCATCAGGCTTCCGTTGCCTGTTTATGGAACAGCGATCGGAACACCGGATAGATATCTTCCGGCTCACGTATGTGTTCGATAGCAAAGTTATCGAACGTCGACTGCAGATGCTCATACTCGCGCCACAGCGTCTGATGCGCACGGCGGGTAATCTCGATATAACTGTAATAACGCACCACCGGCAGAATATGCTTCGCCAGGATCTCGTGACAGAGCGGTGAATCGTCGGCCCAGTTATCGCCATCTGACGCCTGCGCAGCATAGATATTCCACTGCGCCGGGTCATAGCGCTCTTTCACCACCTCATCCATGAGTTTCAGCGCACTCGAAACGATGGTGCCACCGGTCTCCTGGGAGTAGAAGAACTCCTGTTCATCCACCTCTTTGGCCTGCGTGTGATGACGAATATAAACCACATCGACATTCTTGTAGGTGCGGCTCAGGAACAGGTAAAGCAGGATATAGAAGCGTTTCGCCATATCCTTGGTGGCCTGATCCATGGATCCGGATACATCCATCAGACAGAACATCACTGCCTGGCTGGAAGGCTCCGGCCGTTTCTCAAAGTTTTTGTAGCGCAGGTCGAAGGTGTCGATAAAAGGCACCCGTTCGATACGCGCCCGCAACTCGGCGATCTCTTTGCGCAGCCGCTCCTCCTCCAGAAGCTGAGCCGGTTCAGAGTTCTCAATCTCCAGCAGCGTTTCTTCCAGTTCGTGCAGCATCCGGCGTTTACCCGCCGTCATCGCCGTACGACGCGCCAGCGAGTTCTGCAGCGAACGTACGACGCTGATATTGGCAGGCACACCGTTGGAGGTGAAGCCGGCACGGTGGGTCTTATACTCATTCAACTGGCGATGCTGGTTCCGGCGCAGGTTAGGCAGGGCGAGATCTTCAAACAGCAGGTCCAGATACTCATCTTTCGATATCTGAAAGACAAACTCATCCTGACCTTCACCATCCTGACTGGCATTGCCCTGGCCACTGCCTCCACCGCCGCCACCCTGCGGTCGCTCGACCCGGTCATTCTGCACAAAATGGTCGTTGCCCGGATGGACCCGATGGCGGTTGCCGCCGCGTCCCTGATGGAAAATCGGCTCATTGATGTCGTCAATCGGGATAGAGACAGACTCACCGCTGCTTACATCGGTCACCGAGCGTTTATTGATGGCCTCGGAGATCGACTGCTTAATTTGCGACTTATAACGGCGCAAGAAGCGCTGGCGGTTTACCGCGCTCTTGTTTTTGCCGTTGAGTCGGCGATCGATGAAATAGGCCATGGTATTCCCCCAAACTACATTGTAAGCAGGCCGGGCGAACCCGACCTCGTCAGACCGGTATCACTTACCGGCAAGCTTACAGACTCTTATCAGGACGATTTACGCACACGCAAATACCATTCACACAGCAGGCGAACCTGTTTGCGGGTATAGCCTTTTTCCATCATGCGATCGACAAAGTCATCATGTTTTTTCTGCTCATCGGTGGAGGTCTTGGTATTAAACGAAATCACCGGCAGCAGCTCTTCCGTGTTCGAGAACATTTTCTTCTCGATCACGGTGCGTAATTTCTCGTAACTGGTCCAGTTCGGGTTGCGACCGTTATTGTGTGCCCTGGCGCGCAGCACGAAATTGACGATCTCATTACGGAAATCTTTCGGGTTACTGATGCCAGCGGGCTTCTCGATTTTTTCCAGTTCCGCGTTGAGCGATTCACGATCAAACAGCTGTCCGGTATCGGGATCGCGATACTCCTGATCCTGAATCCAGAAATCGGCATAGGTCACATAGCGGTCAAAGATGTTCTGACCATACTCAGAGTAAGACTCCAGATAGGCGGTCTGAATCTCTTTGCCGATAAACTCAGCATATTTGGGGATCAGATAGCCTTTGAGGTGCTCAAGGTATTTCTCAGCCTGATCCTGCGGGAACTGTTCGCGCTCAATCTGCTGCTCCAGCACGTAGAACAGATGCACCGGGTTGGCCGCCACTTCGGCGTGGTCAAAGTTAAATACCCGCGACAGAATCTTAAAGGCAAAGCGGGTTGAAAGGCCGTTCATCCCCTCATCCACACCGGCGTAATCATGATACTCCTGCCATGACTTCGCCTTAGGGTCGGTATCTTTCAGGCTTTCACCATCGTAGACCCGCATTTTGGAATAGATGCTGGAGTTATCCGGATCCTTGAGACGTGACAGGATAGAGAAGCGTGCCAGCGTTTCCAGCGTACCCGGTGCGCAGGGCGAGGTCGCCAGCTCACTGTGATTAAGTAACTTGTCGTAGATTTTGATCTCTTCAGAGACCCGCAGGCAGTAGGGCACCTTGACGATATAGACACGGTCAAGGAATGCCTCATTATTCTTGTTATTACGGAACGTCACCCACTCTGATTCGTTGGAGTGCGCCAGAATAATGCCGTTAAACGGCAGCGCCGAAATCCCCTCGGTGCCGTTGTAGTTCCCTTCCTGCGTCGCCGTCAGTAAGGGGTGCAGCACCTTGATAGGCGCTTTGAACATCTCAACGAATTCCATGATGCCCTGGTTCGCACGGCAGAGTGCGCCGGAGTAACCGTAAGCATCAGGATCGTTTTGCGCGTGGTTTTCCAGTTTACGGATATCCACTTTACCGACCAGCGCAGAGATATCCTGGTTGTTCTCATCACCCGGTTCAGTTTTGGCAATCGCCAGCTGTTCCAGGATTGACGGCCAGACTTTCACCACTTTGAAACGCGAGATATCGCCGCCAAAGTCGTGCAGTCGCTTAGCGGCCCACGGCGACATGATCGTGCCGAGATAACGGCGCGGCACGCCATACTCTTTTTCGAGAATATGCGCATCTTCCTGCGGGTTAAACAGGCAGAGAGGGTGGTCATTAACCGGGCTGCGTTCCCCGTCGGCGCTCAGTACATAGATGGGTACCCGCTGCATCAGCGACTTAAGCCGTTCCGCCAGTGAGGATTTACCGCCACCTACCGGCCCAAGTAAATAGAGGATCTGTTTCTTCTCTTCCAGTCCCTGAGCGGCATGTTTCAGGTAGGAGACGATCTGTTCAATCGCTTCCTCCATGCCGTAAAACTCCTCGAACGCCGGATAGCGTCCCATCACACGGTTGGAGAATATTCTGGAAAGGCGTGGCTCCTGAGCAGTATCGACCATTACCGGCTCTCCGATAGCCATTAACAGTCGCTCTGCAGCGTTGGCGTATGCACTGCGATCCTGCTTACAGATAGCAAGAAATTCCTGCAGTGTGAACTCTTCGTCCTTGGCAGCTTCATAACGCTGACGATAGTGATCGAATATATTCATAGCGATGCCCGTCCTTTCGTTTTTAGCACAGGTAAGGAGCGTAATTAGAGGCTTATAGCAGCTCCCGGAAGATATTCTCTGTTGAGTACAGCAACCCTTATGCCAACCTGATCTTTCTTATCGGGATACACAACTTTTGTGGTTACTCTGCTCGTACAAAATGTCTGCTGTTACTTCTAACTGTAGATGGCTTCTAGGAAATTTCCTCCACGGGTTTGGGTTAATGAGGGGAAGATCAACTGTACAGCGGGTCTGTTGTGAGATGCGTTCTTATGGGTGATGCTTTAACTTAACGTGTTTTTAACCTTTAATGCCACTTTCATCGATCAGTCACTTAAAGGATTTCGATATAAGTTAATCCAGCCGTGAAAAAACGTTAGACTTCCTGTTTGATTGTTATATTTGTGGAATGAATAAATTGTGAACCAATTCAAATTTAAGACGCTTGTTGCACTTCTGCCCTGTTATTTACTGGCCACGCACGCGAATGCCGCACCGCTTTCCATTGGCGCATCGGTGATCTATGCCGAATCACCTTATCGCGGCGGCCAGGACCGGTATATCCCGCTTCCGGTTATCAATTATGAGGGTGAAGACTTCTGGTTCCGCAGCCTGCAGGGCGGCTACTACCTGTGGAAAGATCCTCAGAACCAGCTGTCACTAACGCTGTTGGGTTCACCGCAGGAGTACAAACCCAGCGACAACGACCTGGGCGACATGAAAGGGCTGGATAAACGCCGCATGACGCTGATGGGTGGCGCAACCTATCGTCACACTGCTGACTGGGGGATTGTCCGTACCTCATTGCTGGGAGATGTGCTCAATAACAGCAATGGGATGATCTGGGACCTGACATACCTCTATCGCTTCCAGATGGGTGACTTCAGCCTGACGCCGGGCATCGGGGCCACGTGGAACAGCGCCAATCAAAACCGTTATTACTATGGGGTATCCGGGCATGAAAGCGCCCGTACCGGCATCAGCCGTTACAATCCGGATGATAGCTGGTCACCTTATGTGGAACTGAGCGCCAGCTATCAGATTGCGCCACAGTGGAATGCCAGCGTCATGGGACGTTACGTCCGCTTCGACAGCGAAATCAAAGACAGCCCGATGATTGATAAAAGCGGGCAGGCGTTAATCTGGACGGGTGTCAGCTATACCTTCTGATAACGCACCAAAAGAGGGCATTTATTGCCCTCTGTTCTTTTACAGGGCCTCAAAATGGGGCGGGAGAGCAGAATGCGTAACACGATTAACTTTGCCGGTTTTGGCGATCTGCCGGTGATCGGTCAGGGCACCTGGTATATGGGTGAAAACCCGGCGCAGCGTGCTGATGAAGTCGCTGCATTGCAGGCGGGTCTTGAGTGCGGCTTGCAGCTTATCGATACCGCTGAAATGTATGCAGATGGCGGAGCCGAAGAGGTGGTCGGGCAGGCACTGCTGGGCCGTCGCGACCGGGCGCTGCTGGTCTCCAAAGTTTATCCGTGGAACGCGGGCGAAGTGGATGCCATTGCAGCCTGTGAGCGCAGCCTGCGCCGTCTGCAAACCGATTATCTCGATCTCTACCTGTTGCACTGGCGCGGCAATATTCCGCTGGAAGAGACACTGCGCGCCATGGAACGCCTGCAGCAGCAGGGCAAAATTCGTCACTGGGGCGTATCGAATTTTGACACCGATGATATGGCCGAACTGTGGGATGAAGAGAAGGGCGAGGCCTGCGCGACCAATCAGGTGCTCTATCATCTGGCTTCACGCGGCATTGAATTTGATCTGCTGCCGGCATGTCAGCAGCGTGGCGTACCGGTCATGGCCTACTGTCCGCTGGCCCAGGCCGGACGGCTACGTGACTCACTCTTCACCGATCCGCAGCTGACTCAGATTGCACAGCAGAAGGGCATCAGCGTGGCGCAATTACTGCTGGCCTGGGTGATTCGTCAGCCAGGGGTGATTGCCATTCCTAAAGCCAGTTCCGTGGCCCACGTTCAGGAAAATGCGGCGGCGCTGGAGGTGGAACTGACCGATGAGGATTTGCAGCTCATCGATCGCGCCTGGCCAGCGCCACAGCATAAATTGCCGCTGGATATTGTTTAGCCGTTAACGTTATCGCTGGCTGCGGCTCTCTTTTTGAGGCGGAACGTCGTGGCCAGTCGTGCCGGTTTCTCTCCCGCGCTGCGTAACGGTTTGCTGATACGCGCCGTCTCCACACAGACCATGGTCTTATAGCCCTCATTCGCCATATCCGTCATGCTGCAGGAGAGTTCCACACCCGGATTCCACGTGACAACGTCACTATGATGATGGTGGTACACCTCGATCTGCCGCTCACCCGCGGTATCATTAATCACTGAGCAATCTTCTGCTGCGGTAAAGATACGGTCGATGCGTCCAGGATAACGCTGTTTGCCGTCGCTGCTGGCCACCTCGCCGTTGTTGACTTTGTCGATATAGCTATTGCCCAGACCCGAGACTTCCACACCGTTGATGTCGCTGACGGTAAAGTAGCTGTGCAGAGCCGCCGTCGCTTCAAAGTCACCATAGGCTTCCAGCTCAATCTCACAATGCTGGCCCAGCCGGAAGCGGGCAATCAGGGTGAATTCATGCGGCCAGAGCTTCAGCGTCTGAGGGTTGCTCTCCAGCACCAGCGTCAGCATGACGCCCTCTTCATTTTCATCATGCGCCGTGAGCTTCCACGGCTGAACCCGCGCAAAGCCGTGTGCCGGTTCGCCCGCCGGGCCGAACCACGGCCAGCAGATCGGAACGCCGCCACGAATCGCCTTACCCGGTGCAAAGAGACTCTTATCACTCAGCCAGAGTACCGGCTTTTCGCCGCTGGGTTGCCAGGCGATGAGGTGCGCGCCCTGAAGCGTAATGGCTGCCCGCACTTTAGGGTGACTCACAACAATGGCGGGGAGTTCACCTATCTGGCGCTGGGTGAGGTAAGGGGAGATCTGCGTGACCACCGGCAGAGAAAACAGTTTATCTTGCATGTTCGATTCCTTCCTGAGCGGATCAAAAAAAGGGCGACCGAAGTCGCCCTTATTCTCAATGATGTCTGGCTGCCTTATTTAGCAGAAACCAGTGCAATCAGGTCGAGAACTTTGTTTGAGTAGCCAGTTTCGTTGTCGTACCAGGAAACCAGTTTCACAAAGTTGTCGTTCAGCGCGATACCGGCTTTAGCGTCAAACACTGAAGTCAGGATTTCGCCGTTGAAGTCGGTAGAAACCACGTCATCTTCAACGTAGCCCAGAACGTCTTTCATCTCACCTTCTGCAGCCGCTTTAATTGCAGCACAGATTTCTTTGTAAGAAGCCGCTTTTTCCAGACGCACGGTCAGGTCAACAACGGAAACGTTAGGGGTTGGTACGCGGAATGCCATACCGGTCAGTTTGCCGTTCAGCTCTGGCAGAACTTTACCAACGGCTTTAGCTGCGCCAGTTGATGAAGGAATGATGTTCTGCGATGCGCCGCGGCCGCCGCGCCAGTCTTTATGAGACGGGCCATCAACGGTTTTCTGGGTAGCAGTGGTGGCGTGAACGGTCGTCATCAGACCTTCAACGATGCCAAACTTGTCGTTGATCACTTTTGCCAGCGGTGCCAGGCAGTTAGTGGTACAGGATGCGTTAGACACGATATCCTGGCCATCATATTTGTCGAAGTTTGCACCACGAACAAACATTGGGGTGTCATCTTTAGATGGACCGGTCAGAACGACTTTCTTAGCACCTGCGGTGATGTGTTTACGCGCGGTTTCGTCGGTCAGGAAGATACCGGTTGCTTCAGCAACAACGTCAACGCCCACTTCATCCCACTTCAGGTTGGCCGGATCACGTTCAGCGGTAACACGGATTTTTTTACCGTTAACCACCAGTGCGCCATCCTGAACTTCTACTGTGCCGTCGAAACGACCGTGAGTAGAGTCATACTTCAGCATGTACGCCATGTAATCCGCGTCCAGCAGGTCGTTGATAGCAACGATTTCGATGTCAGAACGCTTTTGAGCAGCACGGAAAACGATGCGACCGATACGGCCGAAACCGTTGATACCTACTTTGATAGTCATATATTCCACCAGCTATTGGTTAGTGAATAAAAGGTTGCCTGTAAAATTACAAAAACCTTACCAGGCGTCAAGCGGAATCGTGTCAATTGTTGCGACAAATCAATTCGCCTGAAAGGAATTATTCGATGCGCAACCGCTTGCGCGCCGCCAATGATATCGCGCTTCATTGAATCAATCGCCGAATATATAGGGATGCTCCGGATAAAAGGTGATCGATGTCACAAATCCGCTTAGCAGAGAGCAGGCTGAAAGGGTGAGCACAAAAAAAGACCCGGGTTATGTTGATCATTTGTTAGAATAATAGTCGAATTTTTCAGAATGGCACTGCCCGGAATCCTAAAATGGCTAAAGACACCGCACCCGAAGCAAAAATTGCACAGTTGACTGAAATGCAACGCTACGTCACTCAGCAACGCGGAACGGAACCGCCTTACAGCGGCGCACTGCTGCACAACAAGCAGGAAGGGATCTACCACTGTTTGATCTGTGAGGCGCCACTTTTTCTCTCTGAAACGAAGTATGACTCTGGCTGTGGCTGGCCCAGTTTCTACCAGCCGGTCAGTGATGATGCGATTCGCTATATTGAAGATGATTCACACGGCATGCAGCGTATTGAGATCCGCTGTGGCAGTTGCGATGCGCACCTGGGACATGTCTTCCCTGACGGCCCGCAGCCGACCGGTGAACGCTATTGTGTTAACTCCGCCTCGCTGAATTTCACCGACGAGCAGGGCGAACAGACCAAAGGGTAATGGCGATGAAGGAACAGCTTGAAGCAATGCTTGCATCGATGACGCCTGAAGTCTATCAGCGTCTTGCCACGGCGGTTGAGATTGGTAAATGGCCGGATGGCGTGGCACTGACCCAGGAGCAGCGCGACAATTGCCTGCAGCTGGTCATGATGTGGCAGGCGCGGCACAACGACGCGCCCCAGCACATGACCATCGGCAAAGGTGGCGAAATGGTGATGAAGTCGAAAAAAGAGCTCAAAGAAGAGTTTGGAATTGACCCTGACGTGACCCGCATCCATCTGCATTAAAAAAAAAGCTGGCGTCATGCCAGCTCCATTTTAAATCAGAATCGCGCCCTGAGCGGTCATCTGGGCAAAGGCAATTTCGCTGTCCTCGGGATTCAGATTGACGCCCCGGCAGCCCTCTTTAACCACCTCAACGTGATAACCCAGCTCCAGCGCATCCAGCACGCTATATTTGACGCAGTAATCTGTCGCCAGCCCCAGCATCACCAGATGGGTGATCCCACGCTCACGCAGCCAGCTGTCCAGCTCAGTCTTACGGCGATGGCCATTGTCAAAAAAGGCGCTATAGCTGTCGACATCCTGATCCTGGCCCTTATGGAACGTCGCATCGAACAGTGAGCGATCGAGACCCGGATGAAAATCAGCGCCAGTCGAGCCCTGAATGCCGTGATCGGGCCACCAGATCTGGGCCAGACCATTTAACTCGCCCAGCGTGTAGACCGGCTCGCCGGAAACCGAGGCAAAGCTGCCGTGATCGGCCGGATGCCAGTCCTGCAGCGCCAGTACGCATTCACCGTTTTCACGGAACAGTCGCGCATAACGATTCGCCACCTCGACCGTATGGTCGCCCTCATGGACTGCCATCGGGCCGCCGGGGCAAAAATCGTTCTGAATATCAATAATGATGAGTGCCCGCTTCATTACATATCGCTCCGTTTCAGTCTTCAGTCAGTTCG
Organism: Pantoea sp. OVA07A; assembly: GCF_019969975.1. NCBI lineage: Bacteria > Pseudomonadati > Pseudomonadota > Gammaproteobacteria > Enterobacterales > Erwiniaceae > Pantoea > Pantoea sp. OVA07A. Next base: position 481,466 of record NZ_JAHXYM010000001.1, read on the forward strand.
CCGCGCAAATTCTGCTGCATTCTGGCTCGGATTTGATCGGCCGAAAGATCCTGGCTGAGTAAAAAGTGTAGCTTTGTCAGCGCCGCTTCCACGGTGAGGTCAAATCCGCTGATGACACCAGCATGTTCCAGCGCATTGCCGGTAGCGTATCCGCCCATATTCACTTTGCCGGAAATACACTGGGTGAGGTTTACCACCACGATGCCACGCTCGCTGGCCTGCTGCAATTCTGCCAGAAAATCCTTGTTCTGCGGTGCATTACCCACACCATAGGAGCGCAGGATCAATGCTTTGACTGGCTGACGCAGAAAGTTACGTACAACGTCGGCTGAAATGCCGGGATAGATGGTGACCACGCCAATGGGCTGAGGCGTAATGGTGTGAACCTTCAGTTCGCCCTGACCGGCTGGGGCTGGCGGTGTATTGAGGCGACGAATATGAATGCCCGCTTCCAGCAGCGCAGAGAGGTTGGGCGAAGCAAAGGCGTTGAAGCCGTCTGCATGTGCCTTGGTGGTCCGGTTACCGCGATAGAGCGTGTTATTGAAAAACAGCGACACTTCGCTGATCGGATAGTTGGCCGCCACATAGAGCGAATTTAAGAGATTCTGCTGACCATCTGAACGTAATTCCGCTAACGGAATCTGCGAGCCCGTGACGATAACCGGCTTGGCCAGATTTTCCAGCATAAAGGAGAGTGCTGAGGCGGTAAATGCCATGGTGTCAGTGCCATGCAGGATGACAAAACCATCATAGCGATCGTAGTTCTGACGGATATCTTCTGCGATAGACTGCCAGTCCTGCGGGGTCATGTCGGAAGAGTCGATCAGTGGCTGATACTCATGAATAGTGAAATCAGGCATCTCAGGGCGGTGGAACTCCGGCATGTTAGCCAGCTGTTGCTGCAGGTGTCCCGATACCGGAATATAACCCTGCGCCGAACGCTGCATACCGATCGTCCCGCCAGTGTAGGCTACGTAGATGTTTTTCTTTTGCATTAGAGAACTCAGACTCGCCATAAAACGCGCAGTATAAGGGGAATAGCGGGGAAAAGCAGCCCGACCAGCGGCCGGGCTGCGAGGTTTATCGCACTTCGCCGCAGTTCAGGCAGAATGCATAACGGTTCTGAGGATCGTTCTGCTTGTCGAACAGACCAGGCTGGGCTTTCATAGCACTCATCACATCCAGCATCGGTGCTGGCAGCCAGGCTGTCAGCGTATCAGGCAGGACAGCCTGCACCGACGCGTTCATCTGGCTCAGCATCATATCCAGGAAGCTCGGGTCATCCTGATACCAGCTCAGCTGCGGATTACTGACTTTCGCCAGCTCGCCCGCCTTCTTCACGGCATCATCGAAGTCACCCAGCGCATCAACCAGACCATTGGCTTTCGCATCGCTGCCGGTCCAGACGTGGCCCTGTGCAATGGCATCAATCTGCTCTGGCGTTTTATGACGTGACTTCGCCACCAGACCGACAAAGTTGCGGTAGCCATTTTCGATGGTCAGCTGCATCAGCTGCTGAACTTCTGTTGGCAGCGCTTTGGTGGTTGAGATATCCGCCAGCGGTGAGGTCGCAACACCGTCGGTGTGCACGCCAATACTGTCCAGGCTGTTCTCCAGCGTATTGATCACGCCGAAGATGCCAATCGAGCCAGTCAGCGTGCTGGGGTTCGCCACAATGTAGCTGGCAGGCGTTGAGATCCAGTAACCGCCGGACGCCGCCATGCCTCCCATCGAGACCACAATCGGCTTACCGGCCGCCTGCGCTGCCGCCAGCTCTTCACGAATCGCTTCCGAGGCGGTGACGCTGCCACCCGGGCTGTTCACCCGCAGAATAATCGCTTTGATTTTCGGATCGAGACGCGCATCGCGGATCTGCGCCGCCGTCGTGTCGCCACCGACGTTGCCCGGCGTCTCTTCACCATCCATGATGGCACCGCTGGCCATGACTACCGCGATGTTGCCATCCTGCTGCGTGGAGGTGGTTTTCACGCTGTAGTCATAGATGCTGACGCTACGGTAATCGTTGCTCTGCTTATCCAGACCAAAGGTTTTTACCAGCTCCTGATCGGCTGCCGCACGTGAACCCAGGGCATCGACCAGCTTGTTATCCAGCGCATATTGCGCGGTATCGCCTTTAACGGCGTTTAACCCGGCAATAATCGCAGCAGCACCGGGGAAGAGTTGCTCCGGCGTAATCTGGCGGTTCGCTGCCACGGTGTTCAGGTAGTTCTGCCACAGTTGACCGACCCAGCGGCTGTCAGCATCCCGTGCGGCAGGGGACATGTCGTCACGCAGGAAGGGCTCAACCGCTGATTTGTAGGTCCCGACACGGAAGACGTGTGAGGTGACTTTCAGCTTCTCCAGCAAGGTTTTGTAATAGAGTCCGTTAGTAGCGAAACCATGCAGATCTACGGTGCCCTGTGGTGACAGATAGATTTTGGTGGCGTAGCTGGCAAGGTAATACTGCGCCTGGCTGTAGCTGTCGCCGAGCGCATAAATCGGCTTGCCGCTGTCGCGGAATTCGCGCAGCGCTTTACCCACATATTGCAGTGAAGGCTGATCGCCACCGGCAAATTCGCGTAAATCGAGCACCATGCCTTTAATGTTGCTGTCATCTTTTGCCTGACGAATAGCGTCGACCACATCAAACAGCGAATTTTCCTGTAAGCGATCACTGCTGGCACCCAGCAGCTGGCGGCCAATTTTGCTCAGACGATTGCTTACCGACGGTTTATCCACCAGCACGCCGCTGAGATCCACTTTCAGTGCGCCTTGCTGAATCGGCGCTGAACTGCCGCCCGACCCGCTGACCTGCAGCCAGATCCCTACACCCACCACAATCAACAAAATCAGGAAAATATTCAGAATAAATTCCCTGATAAAATTCAGTACCCGCCAGCTCCAGCGGAACAGACCTGCAATTATTCGCCACAATGTGCGCATCAGACTCTCCATAAATATGTAGCAGGAAGTGGCCGCCGCGCGGACCAGACTTCCCCGACGAGCTCATCCTAAAGAGCGGCGTGTTAAAAGTCAGCAGGAAATCACTGCGCACTGTTACAAAAAATCTGCCTGTGCCAGGATAACTGCAACATTACAGAGATCGGGAGAGAAACATGGACGCACTGGAATTACTGGTCAACCGACGTTCGGCCTCACGCCTGACTGAGCCGGCACCTGCGGGTGACGCACTGGAAAATATCCTGCGGGCTGGCATGCGCGCCCCGGATCACGGCACGCTGCAACCCTGGCGCTTTATCATTGTGGAAAATGAGGGGCGCGACCGTCTGAGCCAGCTGCTGGAGCAGGCAGCACGCGATAAACAGCTGGATGAAAAGGCGATTAACAAAGCGAGCCAGTCACCGTTTCGCGCACCGATGATCATTACGGTGGTGGCACATTGTGAAGAGCACCACAAAGTGCCGCGCTGGGAGCAGATCGCCTCGGCAAGCTGTGCAGTGATGGCCATGCAGATGGCGGCCGTCGCTCAGGGTTACAACGGTATCTGGCGCAGTGGTCCCTGGACCGATGACGAGCAGGTACGCCAGGGGTTTGGCTGCCGCGAACAGGATGCCATCGTCGGCTTTCTCTATCTGGGCACCCCGCAACTGAAATCCAGCACCACGGTGCTCCCACCTGACACGGCGCCTTTCGTTCGTTACTTCTGACTACAATGCTTGTCCGGTTCAGGCAGGGTGCATTTCAGCCCTGCTTTTTGCACGGTTCCTGTGCGAACGATCGCTAACGCCGCGCTTCACACTTACGCCAGCGGGCCTGCCAGGCTAACATAGCCCCAGTATTCAAACCGACAGCGGACAACCGGTTATCACTGCGTTCCCCCTGATGTTAAGGATTACCTGATTCAATGCGTTTGTTTATTGCGGAAAAACCGAGCCTGGGGCGTGCTATCGCAGATGTGCTGCCGAAACCGCATCGACGCGGTGATGGATTCATCGCCTGCGGCAACGATCAGATCGTCACCTGGTGTGTAGGCCATCTTCTGGAGCAGGCGCAACCCGACAGTTATGACAGCCGTTATGCGCGCTGGTCGCTGGCGGATTTACCCATCATTCCGGAAAAATGGCAGCTAAAACCGCGTCCCTCGGTCGCTAAGCAGCTGAAAGTGGTTGAGGGCTTGCTGGCGCAGGCGAATGAAGTGGTGCATGCCGGTGACCCGGATCGGGAAGGGCAGTTGCTGGTGGATGAGGTGCTCGACTACCTGAACCTGCCGGCTGAAAAACGCAGCAAGGTGCAGCGCTGTCTGATTAACGATCTCAATCCTCAGGCGGTGGACCGGGCAGTGAACCGCCTGCGTGAAAATCGCGAGTTTATTCCGTTGTGCGTCTCGGCGCTGGCCCGCGCCCGGGCGGACTGGCTCTATGGCATTAACATGACCCGCGCCTGGACGCTGCTGGGACGCAATGCAGGCTATGATGGCGTACTGTCGGTTGGCCGGGTGCAGACGCCGGTGCTTGGGCTGGTGGTCCGGCGCGATGAAGAGATCGAGAACTTCGTGCCGAAAGATTACTTCGAAGTGAAAGCGCACATCCTTACGCCTGACGGCGCCCGATTTATCGCCAGCTGGATCCCCAGTGAAGCCTGTGAACCGTGGCAGGATGAAGAGGGCCGCCTGCTCAAACGCGCACTGGCCGAGCATGTGGTGGCGCGTATTTCGGGCCAGCCGGCGATCGTCACTGCTTACAGTGATAAGCGCGAAAATGAGGTGGCGCCGCTGCCCTTTTCCTTATCCAGCCTGCAGATCGAGGCCGCTAAACGTTACGGGCTGAGTGCGCAGACGGTGCTGGATACCTGCCAGCGGCTTTACGAAACCCACAAACTGATTACCTATCCCCGTTCGGACAGCCGCTATCTGCCTGAAGAGCATTTTGCCGGTCGTCATGCGGTGTTAAAGGCGATACAGGCGCATCAGTCACAGCTGACCCCACCGGCAGATTTCGATGCCGATCGCAGAAATCGTTGCTGGGATGATAAAAAAGTGGATGCCCACCACGCCATTATTCCAACGGCCCGTGCCAGCGCGGTGAAACTCAGTGAAAACGAGCAGCATATCTATGAACTGGTGGCGCGCCAGTATCTGATGCAGTTCTGCCCGGATGCGGTATTCCGCAAATGTGTCATCGATCTCGATATTGCCGGCGGAAAATTCGTGGCGAAAGCGCGCTTCCTGGCGGAAGCGGGGTGGCGTGCGCTGCTGGGCAACAAAGAGCGTGATGAAGAGAACGACGGCATGCCGTTGCCGGTGGTAGCGAAAGGGGATGAGCTGCTGTGTGAGCGCGGAGAGGTGCTGGCGAAGCAAACCCAGCCGCCACGCCCGTTTACCGATGCCACCATTCTTTCTGCAATGACCGGCATTGCCCGTTTCGTTCAGGATAAAGAATTAAAGAAAGTGCTGCGTGCGACCGATGGTTTAGGAACGGAAGCCACACGCGCCGGCATTATCGAATTACTGTTTCGTCGTGGCTTCCTGGTGAAGAAGGGCCGTTATATCAATTCTACGGATGCCGGACGCGCCCTGATTCACTCCCTGCCCGATCTGGCAGCACGCCCGGATATGACGGCGCAGTGGGAATCGACACTGACGCGTATCAGCGAAAAGGCCTGCCGCTATGATGAGTTCATGCAGCCGCTGGTGCAAACCTTAACTGGTCTGATCCAGCAGGCGCGACAGCAGCCTGCGGCGCATGCATTTCGGGGATTACCGTCCACCGGACAGAAACGTCCGGTGCGCAAAACCAGGCGTAAAGTGAAGGAGACGGAATGAGGCGTTATTCAGTATTACTGGTCGTGGCCCTGTTGCTGGCGACCAGCGTGGCGCAGGCCAACAGTCGTTATCAGTCGATGCCACAGCAGGGCAGCAACGGTGGCAACACCGATGTCGTGGTGGATATGCCACCCGAGGCATGGACACAGGCAGAGAGACGTCAGCCAGACTGTCTCCGCTGCTGTATCTTTGAGAACCGTAACTACACGGAAGGCGCGGTGGTGAAATCAGAGGGGGTGTTGCTGCAATGTACCCGTGATGAACACTCCATCGGCACCAATAACCTGATCTGGAAAATAGTGAAATAGCCGTCGCGTGGCGCTCTGCCACGCGACCCTCAGTTAAAAGCGGAAGGTTGACCAGATGGGTGCGTGGTCAGATGGTTTTTCCATGCCCCGGATCTCATAATCAATGCCGGTCTCAACGCAGTGCGACGCCAGGGTTTTGCTCGCCAGCACCAGATCGATGCGTAACCCGCGATTATCATCAAACCCTTTCGAACGGTAATCAAACCAGGAGAAGCGATCCGCCACCTCCGGATTGTGCTCACGCCAGGTATCAACCAGTCCCCAGCCCAGCAGGCGGTCCATCCACTCGCGTTCTTCCGGCAGGAAGGAGCATTTGCCGGTGCGCAGCCAGCGCTTGCGGCTCTCCTCACCAATACCAATATCCCGATCGGTGCTGCTGATATTCATGTCGCCCATAATCAGAACCGGCTTATCAGCAGGCAGATCCTCGGTCAGCAGACGTTGCAGATCGCGATAGAATTTCTCTTTAGCCGGAAACTTGGTGGGATGGTCGCGGCTTTCGCCCTGCGGAAAATAGCCGTTAATTACCGTGATGTCGCCAATCGGGCTGGGAAGCTCCGCGATGATCAGGCGGCGCTGGGATTCTTCGTCATCACCCGGGAAACCCCGGCTCACTGACACTGGCTCAGCTTTGGTTAACAGGGCAACACCGTAGTGACCTTTCTGTCCATGATAGAAGACGTGATAGCCGAGCTTTGACACCTCTTCCAGCGGGAACATGTCGTCATGGACCTTGGTTTCCTGCAGACCGATAACATCGGGCTGATGCTGTTCGACAAGTGCCTGAAGCTGATGCGGGCGGGCACGCAACCCATTGATGTTAAATGAAACAAATTTCATGAGATCGACCATTGTTCAGAAATGTCAGGCGGAGATGGTAGCGATTTTTGCTGAAAAAGTCATGGCGGAACAGGCTGAGATTGTGTGAAAGCGGGCAGGAGTGTGGGGGCGAACAGGAAGCTTAGGTATTATTTTGGGGATGATGTGCAACATACGAGATGGTGGTGGGAGAAGGATTATTCGGCGCGTTGCGCCTCACCCTGCGGGCCGCGCTGAAGCGCGTTGTCTCGCGATGCTCGACCCGAACCTTAATCGAAGGTTCTCATCCCTCTCCCCGCAGAACAGGAAGCTTAGGTATTATTTTTGGGATGGTGTGCAACATGCGAGATGGTGGTGGGAGAAGGATTATTCGGCGCGTTGCGCCTCACCCTGCGGGCCGCGCTGAAGCGCGTTGTCTCGCGATGCTCGACCCGAACCTTAATCGAAGGTTCTCATCCCTCTCCCCGCAGAACAGGAAGCTTAGGTATTATTTTGGGGATGGTGTGCAACATACGAGATGGTGGTGGGAGAAGGATTCGAACCTTCGAAGTCTGTGACGGCAGATTTACAGTCTGCTCCCTTTGGCCGCTCGGGAATCCCACCTGGGATAGTGATGTGGCTTAAGATGATTCAGATTCAGATGGTGGTGGGAGAAGGATTCGAACCTTCGAAGTCTGTGACGGCAGATTTACAGTCTGCTCCCTTTGGCCGCTCGGGAATCCCACCATGGCCTGAATCTTTCTCTCTTAAAGCGGGGCGCATCATACCAAATGCGATAAGGGTGTAAAGCGCCCACTGGCAAAACCGCAACTGTTTGCCCACTTTTTACGCGTAGCGCTGAATCTGCAGACAATTCAGCGCACTGGCTGATTAAAGAATAATCGTGCGGTTGCCGTAAACAAACACGCGTTGCCCCAGCACTTTATACAGTGCGTTGCTCAGGACATTCTTTTCTACGTCGCGACCGGCGCGCATCATCTCATCGGCGGTGTAGCTGTGATCAACGTTTATCACATCCTGCATGATGATTGGGCCTTCATCGAGATTGTCGTTCACATAGTGCGCGGTGGCACCGATGATCTTCACGCCACGTTCATAAGCCTGATGATAGGGACGGGCACCGATAAAGGCGGGCAGGAAGGAGTGGTGAATATTGATAATCTGGTTCGGATAACGCTGCACAAAGGCGGGCGTCAGGACGCGCATATATTTCGCCAGCACCACGTAATCGGGCTGATAGCGGTCAATCTCTTCCACCATGCGGTTATCGTGCTCTTCCCGCGTCAGTCCCTCATGGCTCACCAGCACAAAGGGAATGTCAAAACGCTCAACCAGCGAACGCAGGGTGTCGTGGTTACCCACTACCGCCGCAATTTCCATATCCAGGCCGCCAAACGCGCTCTTCATTAACAGATCGCCCAGGCAATGCGCCTCTTTAGTGACCAGAATCACCACGCGGCGACGACCGGCGCTGTGCAGTTCCCGGACTGAACCCTGGGGCAGGGCGCTGTCGAGGTCGGCGAGCAGGGTGTTGTCGTTGAAGATCCCTTCCAGTTCGGTACGCATGAAAAAACGCCCGGTGCGATGATCAACAAACTCATTGTTCTGCACGATATTAAGTTCGTGCTTGTAACAAATATTGGTGATTTTGGCGATCAGACCTTTTGCATCGGGACAAATGGTTCGTAAAACTTTTCTTTGCATGGTTTGCGCTTGCATCTCAATCAGAGTCCTGTCAAAGCATTAGGGGTAAAACCGCTGGGGTAGCCGTCAGCTTAACCACAACATTTTTTGTATTTTTTTTCACTGCCGCACGGGCAGCGATCGTTACGCCCCACGGGCGGTGCTGTACCGTCAACATAGTACCAGCGTTGATCCTCGCGAAGAAAGCGTGAACATTCATGAATGGCCTGAATGTTGGTTTTCTCGCGGTATCGCGCAAAAAAGGTAACGAAAGCTTCGTTCTCATGGCTTCCATGATTACAACGGGTTACATTCAGGCTGAGCCAGTCGGTTCCTGGAAAACTTTCAGATAAAAGCCCTGACAGCGCCGGATCACGCTTCTCAGGATGCCAGGTCGCAACCAGATAGTCCGCATTATGCTGCACATAAGCGCAATAACGGGATCGCATAAGTTGTTCAGCTGTAACAGGAATCTGGTTACCCTGAAGAAAGGGCTCGCAACATACGCTATACTGCTCTCCGCTACAACATGGGCAGGTTTCTGACACATTATCTCCCGGGAATGATGGGTCGGTTTTACAAGCGCGCTATGTTAGCTGACCCCGTGTTGTGATGCTACGTATTGACGGCAGGACCAGACAGAAATGAGAAAGGTAAAAATTGGATTGGCTCTGGGTTCTGGAGCGGCCAAAGGATGGGCGCACATCGGCGTGATCAACGCGCTGGAGCGTGCAGGTATTGAGATCGACGTCGTTGCGGGCTGCTCTGTTGGGGCATTAGTCGGATCTGCCTATGTGAATAACCGCCTGCCGCTGATGGAAAAATGGGTCAGTGCATTTCGCTACTGGGATGTTATTCGCCTGATGGATGTCTCCTGGCAGCGTGGCGGACTGCTGCGCGGTGAGCGGGTCTTTAGCCATGTTCGTCAGCTGATCCCCAATGACACGATAGAGCATTGTCATAAACCCTTTGGCGTGGTGGCGACTAACCTCAGTACCGGTCGTGAACTCTGGCTGACAGAGGGCGATCTGCATCAGGCAGTACGCGCTTCATGCAGTATGCCAGGTTTATTACCGCCGGTGGGCTACAATGGGTATTGGCTGGTGGATGGTGCCGTAGTCAACCCGGTGCCGATTTCACTTACCCGTGCCCTGGGGGCAGACATTGTTATCGCCGTTGACTTGCAGCATGACGCGCATTTAATGCAGCAGGATCTCTTTTCCGTGACACCACAGAATAGCGAAGAAGAAGCCGCCGCAGCGGCATTGAGTTGGGGTGGGAAGCTGCGTCAGCGTCTGGTGAATTTCAGCCAGCGCCGTGCGTCTCAGTCACCTGGCGCGATGGAGATTATGTCCACCTCTATCCAGGTGCTGGAAAATCGCCTGAAGCGGAATCGCATGGCAGGCGATCCGCCCGATGTTTTGATTCAGCCGGTCTGTCCGCAAATTTCGACGCTGGACTTTCATCGTGCTGAGGAAGCCATTGAAGCTGGCAAGGCCGCCGTAGAGAAGAAAATGGATGAATTATTACCACTGGTCCGTGGCAGATAATCAGGTTGTTCATTCAAAGCGGTGACTTCAGCCAATTCTTAAAGGCGCAACTGCGTTTTATGAACCACTATTGAAATATCTGGTACGCAGGGGGAAAGAATGGAAAAACCACTACTCGGCAAAAAGATACTCATTGTCGAAGATGAGGCTGTTTTCCGTTCGTTGCTGGACCAATTTTTGTTATCGATGGGTGCTGTGACGTTACAAGCGGAAGATGGTCTGGAAGCAATTGCACAACTACAACAGCATACTGTCGACCTGATTATCTGCGATCTGGAAATGCCCCGCATGAGCGGCATCCAGTTCGTTGAGCACATTCGTACCCGCGGCAACATCGTGCCGATTTTAATCATCTCAGCAACCGAGAACATGTCGGATATTGCGCATGTATTGCGTCTTGGGGTGCAGGATGTGCTGCTTAAACCACTTAAAAACTTTGAGCGCTTCCGTGAAGCGGTCTATGAGTGTCTCTATCCCTCTATGTTCACTTCGAAAGTGGAAGAGGATGAACAACTGTTCCAGGACTGGGATGCGCTGGTTCGTGATCCTAAAGCGGCTGCCAAGCTGCTCAAGCAACTCCAGCCACCGGTGCAGCAGACTATTGCCAACTGCCGGGTTAACTATCGTCAGCTGACGATGGCTGAGCAGCCTGGGCTGGTGCTTGATATCGCGGCGCTCTCCGACAAAGATCTGGCGTTCTACTGTCTGGACGTGACCCGTGCCGGTGATAATGGCGTGCTGGCAGCATTGCTGCTGCGGGCGCTGTTCAATGGCCTGCTGCAGGAGCAACTGACCGGGCAGAAACAGCGTCTGCCCGAGCTCAATGGGCTGCTCAGACAGGTCAATCTGTTACTGCGCCAGGCGAACCTGAGCGGCCAGTTCCCGTTACTGGTTGGGTACTATCATCGCGGATTGAAGAACTTAATTCTGGTTTCGGCCGGATTGAACGCCACACTCCATGTTCATGCCCATCAGATTCAGCTCAGCAATGGTGTCCCCCTTGGCACTATGGGCAGCACCCATCTTAACCAGATCAGTCAGCGCGCAGAAAACTGGCAATGCCACGTCTGGGGCGCGGGCGGGCGCATTCGGCTGATGCTATCGACGGAAGAATAAGCCGTAAAAACAGAGGAATTCTGGCGCTGAGGACAGGGCCAGAGTTTAGCTTTACAGTTGGGTAATAGTCTTAATTTCGACGGTTTGGTGCCTTCCAGGATAAATCCGTTCGATACTAACTGATATACTCATTTCCGATTTTAAACCGACATATCAAGTATTAACTTGAACGGCCTATAAGAGAGGTATCTTAATGTCTGCCAATAATACCAAAGTAAAAAAAGCGGTAATCCCGGTAGCGGGTTTGGGTACGCGTATGCTCCCGGCTACCAAAGCGATTCCTAAAGAAATGTTACCGCTGGTTGATAAGCCGTTAATCCAGTATGTCGTTAACGAGTGTATCGCTGCTGGCATCAACGAAATTGTGCTGGTAACGCATTCATCAAAAAATGCCATCGAAAACCACTTTGATACCAGCTTCGAACTGGAATCAATGCTGGAAAAACGCGTTAAGCGTCAGCTGCTGGATGAAATCCAGTCAATCTGCCCGCCACACGTCACCATCATGCAGGTTCGTCAGGGCATCGCTAAAGGTCTGGGTCACGCTGTAATGTGTGCACACCCACTGATCGGTGATGAGCCGTTTGCGGTTATCCTGCCAGACGTCATCATCGACGAATATGAATCTAACCCAACCAAAGATAACCTGGCAGAGATGCTGAGCCGTTATGAAGAGTCTGGCCGCAGCCAGATCATGGTTGAGCCGGTTGCCGATGTGACTGCATACGGTGTTGTCGATTGCCAGGGCGCAGAACTGAACCCAGGCGACAGCGCACCAATGGTCGGTGTGGTTGAGAAGCCTAAAGCGTCAGAATCCCCATCAAACCTGGCCGTTGTAGGTCGTTATGTTCTCTCTTCAGAGATCTGGCCACTGCTGGCTAAAACGCCTCCAGGTGCAGGCGGCGAAGTTCAGCTGACTGACTCCATTGCAATGCTGATGGAAAAAGAGACAGTTGAAGCATATCACCTGAAAGGCGTCAGCCATGACTGTGGTAACAAACTGGGCTACATGCAGGCTTTCGTTGAGTACGGTGTTCGTCATCCGGTATTGGGCAAAGATTTTTCTGAATGGCTCGATGGCGCAGTTGGCAACAAAAAGTAATTCATAAACACAGGATAACTCGATGAAAGTCACTGTATTTGGTATCGGCTATGTCGGTCTGGTTCAGGCTGCGGTGTTAGCCGAAGTCGGACATGACGTTCTCTGCATTGATGTCGACGAAAACAAAGTCGAAAATCTGAAAAAAGGCATCATTCCTATTTTCGAACCAGGTTTAACGCCGCTGGTAATGTCCAATTACGAAGCGGGTCGTCTGAAGTTCAGCACTGATGCTGAGATGGGCGTAAACCATGGTGTTATGCAGTTTATTGCAGTTGGTACTCCACCAGATGAAGACGGCTCTGCCGATCTGAAATATGTGACCGCCGTAGCGCGCACCATTGCGCAGCATATGAACGATCACAAAGTGGTTATCGACAAATCAACCGTTCCGGTTGGCACAGCAGACAAAGTTCGTGCGGTAATGACGGAAGCGCTGAAAGCGCGTGACGCCAACATCACTTTTGATGTGGTATCTAACCCGGAATTCCTCAAAGAAGGTGCTGCAGTCAATGACTGTATGCGTCCAGAACGTATCGTTGTCGGTACTGACAACGACGACGTGGTAGAACTGTTACGCGAGCTCTATGAGCCGTTTAACCGTAACCACGATCGTATGATCATGATGGATATCCGCAGCGCAGAGCTGACCAAGTATGCAGCAAACTGCATGCTGGCCACCAAAATCAGCTTTATGAATGAGATGTCTAACCTGGCTGAACGTTTAGGCGCGGATATTGAAAAAGTACGCCAGGGCATCGGTTCCGATCCCCGCATTGGCTACCACTTTATCTATCCTGGCTGTGGTTACGGCGGCTCCTGCTTCCCGAAAGATGTGCAGGCGTTAATCCGTACCGCTGAGTCAATTGGCTATCAGCCACGTCTGTTGCAGGCCGTGGAAGATGTGAATGACAACCAGAAAAACAAACTGCCAACCTTTATCAAACGTCATTTTGGTGACGATCTGAAAGGTAAAACGTTTGCGCTCTGGGGCCTGTCATTTAAGCCGAACACTGACGACATGCGTGAAGCCTCCAGCCGTGTGCTGATGGAAACGCTGTGGGAAGCTGGCGCATCTGTTCAGGCGTTTGACCCTGAAGCGATGGATGAAGCACAGCGTATCTACGGTCACCGCAGCGATCTTAAGCTGATGGGTACCAAAGAAGCAGCACTGCAGGGCGCTGACGGTCTGGTCATCTGTACGGAGTGGCAAAACTTCCGTGCACCTGACTTCGACATCATCAAAAATGCACTGAAAGAAGCCGTGATTTTTGATGGTCGTAACCTGTATGATCCAGAGCGTATCAGCAAACGCGGTTTCGTTTATTATGCAATCGGCCGCGGAGCGTCTATTCAAACTGCATAATTAACGAGGGATTTATGAACTTTCTGGTCACCGGCGCCGCAGGTTTTATTGGTTTTCATGTCAGCCAGCGTCTGCTGGCCGCCGGTCACCAGGTTGTCGGTATCGACAACCTGAATGATTATTACGACGTAAATCTCAAGCATGCCCGTCTCAATTTAATTAAGGCCGATCCTGGTTTTACTTTTATTGAGATGGACCTGGCGGACCGTGACGCAATGGCGTCACTGTTCGATCAGCAAAAATTCCAGCGCGTTATCCATCTTGGTGCTCAGGCTGGTGTCCGGTATTCCATTGAAAATCCTCATGCCTACGCAGACTCCAATCTGACGGGTCACCTCAATATCCTTGAAGGTTGCCGTCATCATAAAATTGAACATCTGCTCTACGCCTCATCCAGTTCAGTCTATGGTCTGAATCGCAAGATGCCGTTCTCAACCGAAGATAGCGTTGATCATCCGGTTTCTTTATATGCAGCGACCAAAAAAGCCAACGAGTTAATGTCACACACTTACTCGCATCTCTATCAGCTGCCGACCACTGGATTGCGCTTCTTTACGGTCTATGGCCCGTGGGGCCGTCCGGATATGGCGTTATTCAAATTCACCCGAGCAATGATTGCCGGTGAGGCGATTGACGTTTATAACCAGGGCCAGATGAAACGCGACTTTACCTATATTGACGATATTGCTGAAGCCATTGTTCGCCTGCAGGATGTTATTCCACAACAGGACGACAACTGGACAGTTGAAACCGGATCGCCGGCAACCAGTTCAGCGCCTTATCGTGTTTATAATATTGGAAACAGTCAGCCTGTCACGTTGATGAACTATATCGAAGCGATTGAAAAAGCCCTGGGCATTACTGCGAAGAAAAATCTGATGCCAATGCAGCCTGGAGATGTACTGGAAACCAGTGCGGATACCGAAGCCTTGTTTAAGGCAATTGGATTCAAACCGCAGACCGGGGTCGAAGAGGGCGTTAAAAACTTTGTGGACTGGTACCGCGACTTTTACCGCGTCTGAGTATCTGATTAAAAGAAAAAAGGAAGCTCCGGCTTCCTTTTTTATTGCGCATCAGGCTGCCCAAAAGGCAGTCACCCTGCGGGTCTTTACAGTAAAAAATCGTCCAGCTTTTTACCCTGTTCTTCCAGCGCTTTTTTAATCACGGCCGGTGTGCGGCCCTGACCGGTCCAGGTTCTGGACTCGCCTTTTTCATCGGTGTAACCATATTTAGCCGGACGTACTGAGCGTTTACCTTTTGCCGCAGTCCGTGTGTCGGTCAGCGTGTTAATCAGTTCATTCGGGTCAATACCATCAGCCATTAGCATTTCACGATACTGATTAAGTTTACGCGTGCGTTCTTCATTTTCTGCCTGAAAATGAGACTCTTCTTCGCGGCGCTCTTTTACTACTACGTCCAGCTTTTCCAGCATCTCTTCCAGTATTTCAACGGAATACTCTCTGGCCTGGGCGCGCAGCGTACGGATATTATTAAGAACTTTTAGTGCTTCGCTCATTGTCCTGGTCTCTGAATAAGGGAAAAGTTGTGTTGCCCGCTAATAGTAGTGGCGACATAAAATAACTGCAATCATAAAAATATGTATATCACTAATTACCCAGGTGACTAAAAATAATTTTCACCAGAAAATTGCACAGTAGTGCAGAATAAAAATATTTTCCTTTAGTCCGATATCAAATAAATTTAATGTATTCAGGTCAGCAACAAAAATGTCATTGATTTTGTTGCGGGTAAAATAAGCAAAACTTATCCCGTTCGGCACTGTACATAACAGGCGCTGGAAACGGCATGCAGAGGAATAAACGGCCAGCCGTTACACTTTATTCACTCATCAACCGCAACGTATTGCCGCCGCTTTGTGGTAATATGCGCGCCATTCCATTCAGTCCTGATGAAGATACGCGCCGATGGCTCAACTCTATTTCTATTACTCTGCCATGAATGCAGGGAAATCAACCGCACTGCTACAATCCTCATATAACTATCATGAGCGCGGCATGCGTTCACTGGTTTACACCGCTGAAATCGATAATCGCTTTGGTGCCGGGCAGGTGAGTTCCCGTATCGGACTATCGTCACCGGCCTTGCTATACAACGTAGAGACATCACTCTACAGCGACATCGCTGCTGAACATGCCGTTCAGCCTGTCCATTGCGTGCTGGTTGATGAGAGTCAGTTCCTGACCCGTGAGCAGGTTAAAGCGCTGTCAGATGTCGTAGACGACCTTGATATCCCGGTGCTCTGTTATGGTCTGCGAACGGATTTTCGCGGTGAACTGTTTGTTGGCAGTCAGTATCTGCTGGCGTGGGCAGATAAGCTGGTTGAACTCAAAACTATTTGTCACTGTGGGCGCAAGGCCAGTATGGTTCTGCGACTGGATAGCGAGGGCAAACCTTTCAGTGAGGGTGAGCAGGTGGTGATTGGCGGTAACGAACGTTATATCTCAGTCTGCCGTAAGCATTATAAACAGGCGATAGAGCAGGGATCGTTGCAGGCGATCCATGGCGCTCAGACTCCGCTGAATTAACCCTATTATTCAGGCAATAAAAAACCCGCCGAAGCGGGTTTTTTTATCAGACAGTCAGAACGGCACTATCAGACTTTTTTGGCTTTCTTCTCAAGCTTAATACCTTTTACCGGCTGCTCAGCAATGGCTTCGGCTACGCTTGAGAACGGTTCGACAAATTCACGACCGTAGTAGGTATCAAGCATAATCTGTTTCAGTTCAGCAATCAGCGGATAACGTGGGTTAGCGCCGGTACACTGGTCATCAAACGCATCATCGGCCAGTTTATCGACTTTCGCCAGGAAGTCCGCTTCCTGCACACCCGCCTCACGGATAGAGGTTGGAATACCAAGTTCAGTTTTAATCTCATCAAGCCAGGCGAGCAGCTTCTCAATTTTCTGCGCGGTGCGGTCGCCTGGTGCGCTCAGACCCAGATGGTCAGCAATCTCGGCGTAGCGACGGCGCGCCTGAGGGCGATCGTACTGGCTGAAAGCGGTCTGTTTAGTCGGGTTGTCATTCGCGTTGTAGCGAATAACGTTAGAGATTAACAGGGCGTTGGCCAGGCCGTGTGGGATATGGAACTCTGAACCCAGCTTATGCGCCATTGAGTGACAAACCCCGAGGAAGGCGTTGGCAAACGCAATACCGGCGATAGTGGCGGCATTGTGTACGCGCTCACGCGCCACCGGATTTTTGGCGCCTTCGGCATAGCTGGCTGGCAGATTCTCTTTCAGCAGTTTCAGTGCCTGCAGTGCCTGTCCGTCAGAGTATTCATTCGCCAGCACTGAAACATAAGCTTCCAGCGCGTGGGTCACGGCATCCAGACCGCCGAAGGCGCAGAGTGAACGCGGCATATCCATCACCAGGTTGGCATCGACAATCGCCATATCAGGCGTCAGTGCGTAGTCAGCGAGCGGATATTTCTGACCCGTCGCATCATCGGTCACTACAGCAAACGGCGTGACTTCAGAACCGGTACCGGACGTAGTGGTGATGGCAATCATGCGCGCTTTGACACCCATTTTCGGGAACTTGTAGATACGTTTACGGATATCCATGAAACGTAACGCCAGCTCCTCGAAGTGAGTTTCCGGATGTTCGTACATCACCCACATGATTTTCGCGGCATCCATCGGTGAGCCACCGCCCAGCGCGATGATGACATCCGGTTTGAAGCTGTTCATCTGCTCAGCACCTTTACGCACGATGCTCAGCGTCGGGTCAGCTTCAACTTCGAAGAACACTTCCGTTTCAATGCCGTGTGATTTCAGCACGCGGGTAACCTGGTCGGCATAGCCGTTATTGAACAGGAAGCGGTCAGTGACGATAAAGGCACGTTTCGCGCCATCCGTTGCCACTTCTTCCAGCGCAATTGGCAGTGAACCCCGACGGAAGTAGATGGATTTTGGAAGTTTATGCCACAACATATTCTCAGCTCGCTTGGCGACAGTTTTGGTATTGATCAGATGTTTTGGACCGACGTTCTCTGAAATAGAGTTTCCGCCCCACGAACCACAACCCAACGTCAGAGACGGTGCCAGTTTAAAGTTGTAGAGGTCGCCGATACCACCCTGCGAGGCAGGGGTGTTGATCAGAATACGCGCGGTTTTCATTTTGTCGCCGAAGTAGTGAACGCGTTCGGTCTGGTTGTCCTGATCGGTATAGAGACAGGAGGTGTGGCCGATACCGCCCATGGCGACCAGTTTTTCTGCTTTCGCGACCGCATCCTGGAAATCTTTCGCCCGATACATCGCAAGGGTTGGTGAGAGTTTTTCATGGGCGAACGGCTCAGACTCATCCACCAGCTTCACTTCGCCAATCAGAATCTTAGTGCTCGGTGGCACGCTGATACCGGCCATCTCCGCAATTTTGAACGCTGGCTGGCCTACGATAGCCGCATTCAGGCCGCCGTTTTTCAGAATAATATTCTGCACCGCACTCAGTTCGGCACCCTGCAGCATATAACCGCCGTGGCTGGCGAAACGTTCACGCACCGCGTCATAGACTGAATCGACCACAATCACCGATTGTTCAGAGGCGCAGATAACCCCGTTATCAAAGGTTTTCGACATCAAAATCGACGCAACCGCACGTTTCAGATCGGCGGTTTCATCAATCACGACCGGCGTATTACCGGCACCGACACCAATCGCAGGTTTACCGGAGCTGTAAGCCGCTTTCACCATGCCCGGACCGCCAGTGGCGAGAATCAGGTTGATGTCAGGGTGATGCATCAGTTGATTTGACAGCTCAACGGAAGGTGCGTCGATCCAGCCGATAATATCTTTTGGCGCACCGGCAGCCACCGCCGCCTGCAATACGATGTCTGCAGCTTTGTTGGTCGCATCTTTGGCGCGTGGGTGAGGAGAGAAGATGATGCCGTTACGGGTTTTAAGGCTGATTAATGCTTTGAAGATGGCGGTTGAAGTGGGGTTGGTCGTCGGGACGATACCGCAAATCAGGCCAATAGGTTCGGCGATGGTAATGGTGCCGAAAGTATCATCCGTGGCTAACACACCACAGGTTTTTTCATCTTTATAAGCGTTGTAGATATATTCTGAAGCAAAATGGTTTTTGATCACTTTGTCTTCGACGATGCCCATACCGGATTCGGCAACGGCCATCTTGGCAAGCGGGATTCGGGCGTCTGCGGCGGCGAGGGCGGCGGCACGGAAGATGGCGTCGACCTGTTGTTGAGAAAAGTTGGCATATTCACGCTGGGCTTTTTTTACACGTTCAACCAGTGCATTAAGTTCGGCGACATTGGTTACGGCCATGGTGTTCTCCTGAAGGAAGTTAAACTTTTTTAGTAAACAATCCTGCGCCCTGAGTATAGTCACGTTGCCATAAGGCGTTGGACTGGGTCAGAACGCCCGGATTTTCAACTGTTTACTGAACTAGTCTTCTGTTGCAGTCAGTGAGATTTTCTTCGCTGCCGCTAATACTTCCGTTGCGAAAAGATTACCTGGTTTGGGGTAGGGCAATTTTGATGCAGATCAATTTAACCGCAAGCTGACACCTTTCAGCTCCCCTTTACGCCCTTTGTTTATCAAATTGGTTACCTCTTCACGTCATCTGCCTGGTAGCGGCTAAATCCAGTCACTTTTTAATCTCTGGGGTAACGCGCTGGATGCGCCGTCATTCAACAGTATAAATAGCTGAGTCAGCATCTGGCGTCCGTGCCTGTTTTCACATACATTAGGCGCGTTTTCCCCCCCTGTGGTACGGAGTAAAGTCGTGAACCCTGCGCTGTTAGATTTATCAGGCTATATAAAATTTTTTGTCGGGCTCTTTGCGCTGGTCAATCCGGTGGGAATTATTCCGGTCTTCATCAGCATGACCCGTTATCAGGGGGTGGCTGAGCGTAACAAAACCAACCTCACCGCCAATCTGGCGGTTGCTATTATCCTCTGGACGTCACTGTTCCTTGGGGATGCGATTCTGCATGTGTTTGGCATCTCGATTGACTCCTTCCGCATCGCGGGTGGGATCCTGGTCGTCACCATTGCGATGTCGATGATCAGCGGCAAGCTGGGCGAAGATAAGCAGAATAAGCAGGAGAAGTCAGAAACGGCGATTCGTGAAAGTGTGGGGGTTGTGCCGCTGGCGTTGCCTCTGATGGCGGGGCCGGGTGCTATCAGCTCGACCATTGTCTGGAGCACCCGCTACCACAGCTGGATAAATCTGCTGGGGTTCACCCTGGCGATTGCCATTTTTGCATTCTGCTGCTGGTTACTCTTTCGGGCCGCGCCGTTAATGGTGCGTATTCTTGGCCAGACCGGTATCAACGTGATTACGCGTATTATGGGTCTGTTACTGATGGCACTGGGCATCGAATTTGTTGTCACCGGCATGAAGTCCATTTTTCCCGGCTTACTCAATTAAACACTCACTTATTTCAGAGAGTGAAGTGAAATAATGATCCGTAATGGTGCAGGAGGGGCATTTTATGCACCATTACGATGCAATTATTCGTTGTGCTTAACAGAATCAGGCAATTATAAATTTCATTACTGCGCGCTGGCTCACAGACTTTTTTCTGCGAAATAATGTCACTATTTTCACACGATATTCTGCTCTCTATTTTCGTGTAAGCCTCACAAACTGCCAGAATAATCACGCTATCTTAAATTTCATCACGCTGAAGCCAGATTCCCCAATATAAGTGCCAAAAAAGAGGCTGTTTGTCGCTGCTTTCCGCTCCTGAGAGGGGTTTCCAGCTAAATAGTCTATTTTTCATATCGATATGATATTTTCAGGACGAAAATTAACACTTTCGCTGCCTGACTTCTCATGATAAAAGAGAATTAGTTAACATTTTAGCTATTTTGCTTTGGCGCGCCTTCACGGCTTCTGATAATTTTTGGCCCAACGTAAAATTTTTTCTCCGAAAGCCCAAAGTGAGAACGCTTTTTGCTTAAGCCTGTCGGGATACTTAATTTAAGGTTGGCGTTTCGCATGATTGGGATGAAGAATTTGCAGCAGCAGCGGTCAAAACTCGCAGTCGTTTTGTTAATGGCATTTTCTCCGGCCTATGCCGCCACGGTGCCGCCGGGCACAACACTGGCCGCGCAGCAACAGATTGTGATCAATAACGGCAGTGAAGTCTCCTCGCTGGATCCGCATAAAACCGAAGGCGTGCCGGAATCCAATATTATTCACAACCTGCTGGACGGCCTGGTCAATACCGATAACAGCGGGCAGGTCGTTCCTGGCGTCGCTAAAAGCTGGGAAAACCCGCAACCCACCGTCTGGATTTTTAATCTGCGGGAGGATGCGAAGTGGAGCAACGGTGAGCCGGTTACCGCCGCTGATTTCGTCTACAGCTGGCGCCGTCTGGTGGACCCGACAACCGCGTCGCCTTACTCCAGCTATCTGCAGGCAGCCCATTTTGCCAATATTGATGACATCCTTGCCGGCAAAGCGTCACCCGATCAGCTGGGCGTGAAGGCGCTGGATGCCCATCGGCTGCAAATTACCCTGAGTGAGCCGGTGCCTTACCTGGTGGCGATGTTAGCGCATACGGCGATGAAGCCGGTTTATGCGCCAGCCATTAAGCAGTGGGGCGAAGCCTGGACCCGCCCGGGTCACTACATCGGCAACGGCGCCTACACGCTGAGCGACTGGGTAGTGAATGAAAAAATTGTCGTGAAGCGCAATCCTCGCTACTGGGATAATGCGCACACCGTGATTGAACAGGGGACATTCCTGCCGATCGCCTCTGAAAACAGCGATATTAATCGCTACCGCAGCGGCGGCACGGATATTACCAACAGTGCGGTGCCACCAGAGATGTTTGGCAAGCTGCGCAAAGAGCTGGGCGATGAAGTGAAGGTCAGCCCGCTGCTCTGCACCTTTTACTACGAGATTAATAACAAAAAGCCGCCGTTTACCGATGCGCGGGTGCGTGCCGCGCTGAAGATGACCCTCGATCGCGAGGTTATTGCCAATAAGATCATGGCCCAGGGGCAGATTCCGGCTTACAGCCTGACGCCGCCTTTCACCGCCGGTATCAAACTCACGCCACCTGCCTGGTTCACCTGGACGCAGGCGCAGCGTAATGAAGCCGCGAAGAAGCTGCTGGCAGAGGCCGGCTTTGATGCTGCCCATCCGCTGACCTTTACGCTGCTCTACAACACTTCCGATCAGAACAAACGGCAGGCGATTGCGGCCGCGTCGATGTGGCAGAAAAACCTGGGTGCTAAGGTGACGCTGCAGAATCAGGAGTGGAAAACCATGCTGGAGACCCGTCATCAGGCGCAGTATGACGTGGTGCGCGCCACCTGGTGTGCTGACTACAATGAACCCTCAACCTTCCTGAACATGCTGATCAGCAACGCCTCGATCAACACCGCGTTTTACAGCAGCGCGACCTTTGATCGTCTGATGGCGGAGACGCTGACGGCGGGCAGCGAGGCGCAGCGCGCCGGCCTGTATCAGCAGGCTGAAACACAACTCGACAAAGACTCACCAATTGTGCCAGTTTACTACCGCGTAAGTGTGCGCCTGGTGAAGCCCTGGGTTGGCGGCTTCACGGGCAAAGACCCGCAGGACATGACAGACCTGAAGTACTATTTCATCAAAAAACACTGATCTGATCGCCCGTTCGGCGAGACAGTCGGAAAACGCATCAGCAAACAGACCTTTTTTTGGGGTCAATCTCCCTGGTAACAGGCCAGGGAGCCCGCAGACGGGGGACGCCGGGGCAGAGCATCGCCACGGTGACGATAATAAAACTGGAGTGTAATAATGAACAACATCACGAAAAAAAGCCTGATTGCAGCGGGCGTTTTCGCCGCAGTGAGTGCGCTGGCAGGGAATGCGGCTTTCGCAGCAACAGTGCCTGCGGGCGTTGAGCTGGCCGCAAAACAGGAGCTGGTTCGCGGCAATGGCGATGAAGTGCAGTCGCTCGATCCGCACAAAATTGAAGGTGTGCCGGAAGACAACGTAGCGCGTGATCTTTACGAAGGTCTGCTGGTCAATGACAGCAACGGTAAACCGATCCCGGCCGTAGCGGAAAGCTATGAAAATAAAGATTTCAAAGTGTGGACTTTCCACTTACGTAAAAATGCCAAATGGTCCAATGGCGAGCCGGTCACCGCGCAGGACTTCGTCTACAGCTGGGAGCGTCTGGTCGATCCTAAAACCGCCTCACCGTATGCCAGCTATCCGCAGTATGGTCATATCCTGAACGTCGATGACATCATCGCCGGTAAAAAACCAGTTACCGATCTGGGCGTAAAAGCTATTGATGACCACACGCTGGAAGTCACCCTGAGCGAGCCGGTTCCCTATTTTGATAAGCTGCTGATTAACTCCGTCATGTCACCGGTTTACAAACCGGCGATTGAGAAATTTGGCGATCAGTGGACGCAGCCGCAGAACTGGGTCGGCAACGGTGCCTTTAAGCTTGAAGCGCACGTGATTAACGAACGTATCACCCTGGTGCGTAACCCGAACTACTGGGACAATGAGCATACGGTGCTGAACAAAGTCACCTTCCTGCCGATCAGTTCAGAAGTCAGTGACGTTAACCGCTACTTCTCCGAGAACGGCAGCGACATGACCTATAACAACCTGCCAATTGAGCTGTTTAAAAAGCTGCAGCGTGACAACGGTAAAGAGCTGCACGTCGATCCATATCTCTGCACCTATTACTACGAAATCAACAACCAGAAAGCGCCATTCACCGATCCGCGCGTGCGCGCTGCCCTGAAGCTGGGTCTGGATCGTGACATCATGGTGAATAAAGTGCTGGCGCAGGGCCAGAAACCTGCCTATAGCTACACGCCACCAGCGACCGACGGCATGGACATTCTGCCGCCAGACTGGTTCAAATGGTCACAGGACAAGCGTAATGCCGAGGCGAAAAAGCTGCTGGCCGAAGCGGGCTACACCGCCGACAAACCGCTGACCTTTAACCTGCTCTATAACACCTCCGATCTGCACAAAAAGCTGGCGATTGCTGCCTCCTCGATCTGGAAGAAAAATATCGGCGTGAACATCAAGCTGGAAAACCAGGAGTGGAAAACCTTCCTGGATACCCGTCATCAGGGTAACTACGATGTTTCCCGTGCGGCATGGTGTGCGGACTACAATGAACCGACTTCCTTCCTGAACACCATGCTGTCCAACAGCAGCAGTAACACCTCGCACTATAAGAGCGATGCGTTTGACAAAGTGATTCGCGACGCGATTAAGGCCCCGGATGCTAAAGCCCGTGCAGCTGACTATCAGCAGGCCGAGCAGATCATGGATAAAGACAGCACCATCGTCCCGGTTTACTACTACGTGAATACCCGTCTGGTGAAACCTTATGTCGGCGGTTATACCGGTAAAGATCCACTGGATAAAACCCTGGATAAAAACTTCTACATCATCAAACACTAATAGCATTCAGGCTATCAGCAGTGGCGGCGCCTCTGGCGCCGCCTTTTACTTTTTTCATATGTTGTGAAGCAACAGCCTGGTAGGTACGGCAATGTTAAAATTCATCCTGCGTCGCTTGCTTGAAGCGCTACCGACGCTGTTCGTCCTGATTACCATCTCCTTCTTTATGATGCGACTGGCGCCCGGCAGCCCGTTTACCGGCGAGCGCACCCTGGCACCGGAAGTGATGGCCAACATTGAGGCGAAATATCACCTCAACGATCCTATCGGTAAGCAGTATGTCGATTACCTGGTGCAGCTGGCGCACGGCGACTTCGGCCCATCCTTTAAATACAAAGATTATTCGGTCAACTACCTGGTCGCGCATGCGTTCCCGGTCTCGGCCAAACTTGGCCTGGCCGCGTTTCTGCTGGCGGTGGTACTTGGCGTCACGGCCGGAGTTATCGCTGCGCTCAAACAGAACAGCTTGTGGGATTTTGCGGTGATGGGGGTGGCAATGACCGGCGTGGTGATACCCAGTTTCGTGGTCGCGCCGTTGCTGGTTCTGCTGTTCGCCATCACCCTGAAGTGGCTGCCGGGCGGCGGCTGGAATGGTGGGCAGTGGAACTACATGCTGCTGCCGATGGTGGCGCTGTCGCTGGCTTACATCGCCAGTATCGCGCGTATCACCCGTGGATCGATGATTGAAGTGATGCACTCCAACTTTATCCGCACCGCGCGCGCCAAAGGCTTACCGCTGCGCCGCATTGTAATGCGTCATGCGCTGAAGCCCGCGTTGCTGCCGGTGATCTCCTATATGGGACCGGCATTTGTCGGCATCATCACCGGGTCGATGGTGATTGAGTCGATCTACGGTCTGCCGGGCATCGGTCAGCTGTTTGTGAACGGCGCGCTGAACCGTGACTACTCACTGGTGATGAGCCTGACCATTCTGGTTGGTTTGCTGACCATCGTATTCAACGCGATTGTTGACGTGCTCTATGCCGTTATCGATCCCAAAATTCGTTACTGATTGCGGAGTTCGCCATGATGTTAAGTAAGAAAAACAGCGAAGCTCTTGATGCGTTCAGTGAGAAGCTGGAAGTAGAAGGGCGTAGTCTCTGGCAGGACGCGCGTCGTCGTTTTATTCATAACCGCGCTGCCTCCATCAGCCTGCTGGTGCTGTTCCTGATCACCCTGTTCGTGATCTTTGCGCCGATGCTGGCGCAGTTCACCTACGACGATACTGACTGGGCCATGATGTCCTCGCCGCCCGATACCACCTCTGGTCACTGGTTCGGCACCGATTCTTCGGGTCGTGACCTGCTGGTGCGTGTGGCTATCGGTGGCCGGATCTCGCTGATGGTGGGCGTGGCTTCTGCGCTGATCGCGGTGATTGTCGGGACGCTCTATGGCTCGATTGCTGGCTATCTCGGCGGTAAAACAGACTCGGTGATGATGCGTATTCTGGAAATCCTTAACTCCTTTCCGTTTATGTTCTTCGTGATCCTGCTGGTGACCTTTTTTGGTCGCAATATCCTGCTGATTTTTGCTGCTATCGGTATGGTTTCGTGGCTCGATATGGCGCGTATTGTGCGTGGCCAGACGCTGAGCCTGAAGCGCAAAGAGTTTATCGAAGCGGCCCATGTGGGTGGGGTATCGACCTGGAAAATCGTGGTGCGCCATATCGTGCCGAACGTGCTGGGCGTGGTGGTAGTTTACGCCTCGCTGCTGGTGCCGAGCATGATCCTGTTTGAATCCTTCCTGAGCTTCCTGGGCCTGGGTACGCAGGAGCCGCTGAGTAGCTGGGGCGCACTCCTCAGCGACGGGGCAAACTCGATGGAAGTGTCGCCGTGGCTGCTGCTCTATCCGGCAGGTTTCCTGGTAGTCACGCTGTTCTGTTTCAACTTTATCGGCGATGGCCTGCGTGATGCCCTCGACCCGAAAGATCGTTAAGGAGTTTCCCGATGACTATTCATGAATTCCAGCCAGCAATGGCGGCCCGCGCGGGAAGCGAACAGCTACTTACGGTCAAAGATTTACGCGTTACCTTCGGCACGCACGATGGTGATGTTACCGCCGTTAACGACCTGAACTTCTCGCTGCGCGCCGGTGAGACGCTGGGCATTGTCGGTGAGTCCGGTTCCGGCAAGTCACAAACCGCCTTTGCCCTGATGGGGCTGCTGGCGAAAAATGGCCGCATTGGCGGTTCGGCGATGTTCAATGGCAAAGAGATCCTGAATCTGCCCGAGAACAAGCTCAATAAACTGCGCGCCGAACAAATTGCGATGATTTTCCAGGACCCGATGACCTCGCTGAACCCCTATATGCGGGTGGGCGAGCAGCTGATGGAAGTGCTTAAGCTGCATAAAGGGATGAACAACGCGCAGGCGTTTGAAGAGTCGGTGAGAATGCTGGATGCGGTGAAAATGCCGGAAGCGCGCAAGCGGATGAAGATGTACCCGCATGAGTTCTCCGGCGGCATGCGTCAGCGCGTCATGATCGCCATGGCGCTGCTGTGCCGTCCCAAACTGCTGATTGCCGACGAGCCGACCACTGCGCTGGATGTTACCGTCCAGGCGCAGATTATGACGCTGCTCAACGACCTCAAGCGCGAGTTCAACACCGCCATTATCATGATCACCCACGATCTGGGTGTGGTGGCAGGGATCTGCGACAAAGTGCTGGTGATGTATGCCGGACGCACCATGGAGTATGGCCGTGCCCGCGATGTCTTTTATCAGCCGTCACATCCTTACTCGATTGGTCTGCTTAATGCGGTGCCGCGTCTGGATGCGGAAGGGGAAAGCCTGACGACGATTCCGGGTAATCCACCCAACCTGCTGCGTCTGCCGCAGGGCTGCCCGTTCCAGCCGCGTTGCCCGCACGCTATGGATATCTGCACCCAGGCACCACCGCTGGAACCCTTTGGCGAAGGCCGTCTGCGCGCCTGCTTTAAGCCGGTGGAGGAGTTAGTATGAGCACCGTAGCTGAAAAAAGAGTGTTACTGGAAATCGCCGACCTCAAGGTGCATTTCGACATCAAAGATGGCAGGCAGTGGTTCTGGCAGCCATCAAAAACCCTGAAAGCAGTCGATGGTGTCAGCCTGCGTCTGTATGAGGGGGAAACCCTGGGCGTGGTAGGCGAGTCTGGCTGTGGTAAATCGACCCTGGCGCGCGCCATTATCGGGCTGGTGAAGGCGACCGAAGGTCGGGTCGCCTGGTTAGGCCGTGATCTGCTGGGGCAAAGTGAAGAGGAGTGGCGCAAGGCGCGAAGCGATATCCAGATGATATTCCAGGATCCGCTGGCGTCGCTGAACCCGCGTATGACCATCGGCGATATTATCGCAGAGCCACTGCGTACCTATCATCCAAAAATGGCGCGTCAGGAAGTGAAAGACCGCGTTAAAAATATGATGATGAAAGTGGGGCTGCTGCCTAACCTGATTAACCGCTATCCGCACGAGTTCTCGGGCGGTCAGTGTCAGCGTATCGGTATCGCCCGCGCGCTGATTCTGGAGCCAAAGCTGATTATCTGTGATGAGCCGGTCTCCGCACTGGACGTCTCGATTCAGGCCCAGGTGGTTAACCTGCTGCAGCAGCTGCAGCGCGAAATGGGCTTATCGCTGATCTTCATTGCGCACGATCTGGCGGTGGTGAAACATATCTCTGACCGGGTGCTGGTAATGTATCTGGGGCATGCGGTGGAGTTGGGCACCTACAAAGAGGTCTACAGCAATCCTCAGCATCCTTATACCCGTGCGCTGATGTCCGCGGTGCCGATCCCCGATCCGGACAAGGAGAAGAACAAGCAGATTCAGCTGCTGGAAGGGGAGCTGCCGTCGCCGATCAATCCGCCATCAGGCTGCGTGTTCCGCACCCGTTGTCCGATTGCCGGTCCGGAGTGTGCGAAAACCCGGCCGCTGCTGGAAGGCAGCTTCAATCACGCGGTCTCCTGTCTGAAAGTCGACCCGCTATAATGCAAAACGCCGGGCAATCGCCCGGCGTTTTCTTATCAAATCTGACGCTTACTCACGCCACAGGATATGACAAAGCTTGTGGTCTTTCTCGCGGCACAGCAGCACGCGAGCAAAGACGTCGGTGATCGGCTCACCGTCCGCTTCACCCAGCCCAATCACCACCTCGGCGAAGAAGTCCGGGTTCAGATCGAAATCGACATGATCTTTCCAGTCTTCAGAGGGATCGAACAGCTCTGCGCCACCGCGCTCTTCGAACTGCAGATTGAAGAGAATGACGTCTGCCGGATCAAGATTGTCGACTGCCAGTTCGAGAAAAATATCGTAGGCTTGTTCCAGCGTTTCATCTTCGGTAAGGCGATTATTTAAATCCATAGTCTGTCCTGTCGGCCTGCGGCCATTTACACAATCTGGCTCGTTTTACAGTAAAGGACTGAAGAAGTAAAACAGTCGTTCGACGATGCGTTGCCACCAGGCACGTTTTGCCCAGCGCTTGCCATCCAGCAGGCGGGAACGGGCGATATAGTCATCCTGCACACAGGCGAGATCGCTGCCAAAAC
The DNA here is from genome assembly GCF_019969975.1 of Pantoea sp. OVA07A. Taxonomy (NCBI): domain Bacteria; kingdom Pseudomonadati; phylum Pseudomonadota; class Gammaproteobacteria; order Enterobacterales; family Erwiniaceae; genus Pantoea; species Pantoea sp. OVA07A. The sequence goes on from NZ_JAHXYM010000001.1 coordinate 510,119, forward strand.
CCGCATCATCAACCACCAGCGTCACTTCAAAATTCAGCCATAAACTGCGCATATCGAGATTCACGGTTCCCACCAGGCTCAGTTGTCCGTCGACCAGCACGCTTTTGGTGTGCAGCAGGCCATCTTCAAACTGATAAATTTTCACGCCCGCTTCCAGCAACTCACTGAAGAAGGAGCGGCTGGCCCAGCCAACCAGCAGCGAGTCATTGTGACGAGGCACAATCACGCTGACATTGACGCCACGCTGCGCCGCCGTACAGATAGCATGCAGCAGATCGTCGCTCGGCACTAAGTAGGGCGTGGTCATGATCAACTGTTCACGTGCCGAATAGACCGCAGTCAGCAGCGCCTGATGGATCATATCTTCCGGGAAGCCGGGACCGGAGGCGATCACCTGCACGGTGTGGCCGCTCTCCTGTTCAAACGGCATAATGTTGCGATCGGGCGGCGGCGGTAAAATGCGTTTGCCGGTCTCTATCTCCCAGTCGCAGCTGAAAACAATCCCCATCGCGGTGGCAACCGGGCCTTCCATTCGCGCCATCAGGTCAATCCACTGACCGACACCCGCGCTCTGTTTGAAGAAGCGCGGATCGACCAGGTTCATGCTGCCGGTATAAGCGATGTAGTTATCAATGAGTACGATTTTGCGGTGCTGACGCAGATCCATCCGTCGCAGGAAGACGCGCAGCAGGCTGACCTGCAACGCTTCCACCACATCGATTCCGGCATTGCGCATCATGCCGACCCAGGGGCTGCGGAAAAAGGTAACACTGCCCGCAGAGTCGAGCAGCAGACGGCAATGAACGCCACGGCGTGATGCCGCCATCAGCGATTCCGCCACTTCATCCGCCAGACCGCCGGGATGCCATATATAGAACACCATCTCAATGTTGTGGCGGGCCAGCTGGATATCACGAATCAACGCCTGCATCACGTCGTCGGCGCTGGTGAGCAGCTGCAGCTGGTTGCCCTTGACCCCGGCGATGCCCTGACGATGGTAGCAAAGCTCAAACAGCGAACGCGCAACGTCGCTGTGTTCGGTGGCAAAAATTTCACGGCACTGCTTAAGGTCAGTAAGCCAGCGGGCAGTGGATGGCCACATGGTGCGGGCGCGCTCCGCACGACGTTTACCCAGATGGAGTTCGCCAAAAGAGAGATAAGCGATAATCCCTACCAGCGGCAGAATATAGATAACCAGTAGCCAGGCCATCGCGGATGTCACTGCCCGTCGCTTCATCAACACGCGCAGCGTAACCCCGGCGATCAGCAGCCAGTAACCAAACACCAGCAACCAGCTGATCAGGGTATAAAAAGTGGTCATAAAGTGGACATCCCGTTCGCGCTTTCGTCCGGCAAGTTTACGTGCAGATGACGGCTAACGGAACCCTTTATCCCGGACATCCTCGATGAAGGATCCGATTTGGTATTACCGCAGAGATCTCTATAATGCCCTCGCGTATATCTCGTGTGTATGACGTCAGAGAGGAAGTGATGAAACGAAGCAGAAATGAAGTGGCGCGCTGGAGAATGTTACGGCAGGTGCATCGCCGCCGCTCACGCTGGCTGGAAGGGCAGTCGCGGCGGTATAAGCGTATCCACTGCATTCGCCATCAGCTGGCACAACAGCAGCGTCGTTCGATTCTGTTTATTACGCAGATAATATAGCGAAAGCCCGGTGAATTCAGCCTGTCGGACAAAGCAGGCTATTCAGACTTCAAATCAGGCTTCAAAAAAAACCGATTCTGCCATCGCCCGTCGCGCTATCAGGTGCTCCTGATGCGACGCGCCACGATCGCTGACTTCGCGCATCAGACATTCCATTGAGCTGCCCAGCTCAGTCGGCCTGTGGTAACCCACACGATCGTACCATTCGTAAGACCACTTACGCGATTTACGCTGATAATAAACAGTGAGCCACACTGAGCAATTAGCAGGGTAACCACTCATTACTTCTATTTTGGGGTCAACAATAGAAAGGAGCCGGGATAACAGCGGGTCGAGCAATGTAAGGGACTGGCCAGAATAAGTTTTATGCATAATGTGCCCGCGACTGTGCTGTGCATCCATTCAGAGGTTCAACTCACAAGGGGTAAATGTAGACAGCTCTGCGAGATAATTCCTCTTTAATACTAAAAAAAGGACGGAAAGATCATTTTTTAATAGTAAAACAGGTCATGCAGGCGCGGACTAAAGAGGGAATATTAACAGGATAAAAACAGCAGGCTAAAAAGTTGTACAACTTTACAGTGTTGTAATGTGCTGTTATTTATGGGTTTGTTCTCATTAAAACAAGACGATCTGATTTTTTAAGCTAAATATCTGTACAGATAGCTCGTTGTTGTATAACTTTATCGCATCGGTTATTAATCTTAAATGAATCCTATGAGGGTCAACCATGCAGACTAACGTTCGTATTCCCGCTTCAGTCTCTGACATCTCCGCCTATTTACATAGCGCCGCGCAGCCATCACAACAGGCCATTCTTGGCTCCGTCGTGACGGAAATTATCAGTTCGGGTCGTAGTCTGAATCGTAAAGCGATCTGCTCAAAACTGATCGGCCGCTTACAGCATGTCACCAGCCCGGAAGAAGAACAGCACTATCATGCGCTGATTGGCCTGATTCTGGATCGCGGTTAACTCATCGCTGAAAATAGCCAGTGGCGGGATATTAAAGAGAGCGTGTATTACTGAAAGACCAGGCCGGTGTACTGCCGGTTTATTATCAATGTCGTTCAGAACAACGCTTTAATTTATTAAGATCAATTGGTCGCTGCGTTTATTCGCGAGGCAGAATATTCAGACCGGCCGGTTGCTGCGACAGAGAGTGATGTGCTGCTCTGTCGCAATGAAACCTCAGGTCTGATTAACCAGCGAGACGTTGTGTCGTCATCATCAGCGTTACGTTCACCAGCTGCAGTGCCGCCGCCAGCACGATCAGCATGACAATCCACTGCTTTTTATTACGCCAGCCCTGAGTTCGCCAGAGATAAACCGCGCTTCCGATCAGTAAAGCGATAATGGCCAATAGCCCCAGAATGATTATCTGCATCTTTCCTCTCTTGAACGATCAAAATAAAAATGGCTTCTGTGCCAGGCACAGAAGCCATTTTCAATGCTGAGTCACGATCAGAAGACGCGTTTAAACGGCTTAACCGAAACCTGCTTATAGACGCCCGCGGCGAAGTAGGGATCATCCTGTGCCCAGGATTGTGCTTCTTCTAATGACGGGAATTCAGCAATCACGGTTGAGCCGGTAAAGCCCGCTACACCAGGATCGTTGCTGTCGACAGCAGGCATCGGGCCTGCAATGATCAGGCGTCCCTCTTCCTGCAGCAGTTTGAGCCGTGCCAGATGGGCAGGGCGCACGGCGTTACGTTTTTCCAGTGAATCTGCAGTATCTTCTGCATAAATGACGTAAAGCACTAAGGAACTCCCATTAACCAGAATTTCGCAACACGTTAAGGGATTGCCCCTCAGAGTGCAAACGAAACCTCAGAGTGGTGAAAGGCTCAGCATAAAGGGCTAAAAAGCGCTTTTCTTCAGGCGGGATGGCGGGAGTTATTGAAACTGATTGCTATTTGCATTTAAAATCGCTGCTTCATTCAATCACTGCGACTGTTATGACCACGCTGACTATGCCATTACCTAAACGCACGCCTGTCTCCATGTTGTTGTCTGTTGCTTTGCATGGGGCCGTGATAGCCGGAATTCTGTATGCTTCATTCCAGCAGGTGATTGAGGTGCCCAAAGCGTCGCAGCCCATCAGCGTTACCATGGTCGCCCCTGAAGTCCAGCCTGAGCCTGCACCGGCCATCGTGGAGCCGCCTGCACCACAGCCAGAACCTCAGCCAGAACCTGAACCGGTGCCGGAACCTCAGCCCGTGCCCGAACCGCCGAAAGCGGAGCCGGTGCCGATTCCCAAACCTGAGCCTAAGCCAAAGCCCAAACCGAAACCAGAGCACAAGCGGGAGCAGCCTAAACGCGAGGTGAAGCCGCGTCAGGAGAGCAAACCGCAGGCCGATCCGTTTAAGCAGGAAGCCCCGGCGACGCAGAACAAACCGACCACGGCGCCAAAATCTACGCTGTCACCCACCTCATCGGCCTCAACCGGCCCAAAAGCACTGAACGTCAGTAAACCTGGCTATCCACAACGCGCATTTGCACTGCGTGTAGAGGGGCGGGTACGGGTGAAGTTTGATGTGGACAGTGAGGGACGGGTGGATAACATCCAGATCCTCTCTGCTGAGCCGCGCAATATGTTTGAGCGTGAAGTTAAGCAGGCGATGAAAAAGTGGCGCTATCAGAGCGGACGGCCAGGGCAGGGTCTGACCATGAATATCGTGTTTAAGATTAATGGTGGGGCCAGCATAGAATAAAGCGTCAGGTCAGGCTGAAACAGCCTGACCTGTTTTTCATTCGCCGGGTTGCTGGTTAGCGCGACCGGCTGGCAGAGGACGGGAATTACCCTCATTGTCGACCGCCACATAAATAAACTCCGCTTCCGTCGCAATGTAAGTTTGTCCAATCGGCTCAGACGACACTTTTTTGATCCACACTTCCACATTAATCGTCATGGAACTGTTGCCGGTACGAAGACAGCTCGCATGGCAGCTCACCACATCGCCCACCGCGACGGGCTTCATAAATGACATGCCGTCGACGCGAACCGTCACCACGCGTCCTTCAGCGATCTCTTTCGCCAGGATAGCGCCACCCATATCCATCTGTGACATCAGCCAGCCACCAAAAATATCGCCGTTGGCGTTGGTGTCTGCTGGCATGGCGAGCGTACGCAGCACCATTTCGCCTTTCGGCAATGTATGTTTTTCGCCCATTGCTTCCACTTCTATGCAGGTGAATGCTAAAAAAATGCCCGGCGGACCGGGCAGATGATTATTTTTGTTCCTGCTGCGGCATCTGTCGCCAGATGTAAAGCCCGCTGAGCAGGGTAAACAGTAAGGTCAGACCGGAGAGACCGAACACTTTAAAGTTAACCCAAAACGCCTGAGATAACCAAAAGGCGACATAGATGTTTACCAGGCCGCAGATAAAGAAGAACAGCGCCCAGGCAACGTTGAGCCTGCGCCAGACCGCGTCGGGCAGCTGCAGCTCTTTGCCCAGCATGCGCTGAATCAGCGTCTGCTCCATAAACCACTGGCTGTAGAGCAGGGCGGCGGCAAACAGGCTGTAGATAACCGTGACTTTCCACTTAATGAACTCATCGTTGTGGAACACCAGCGTCAGGGTGCCAAAAACCGCCACCAGCACAAAGGTGAAAATCGTCATCTTTTCCAGCTTGCGATAGAGCACCCAGCTGACAACCAGCGCCAGACCGGTCGCGACAATCAGCGCGCCCGAGGCGACAAAAATGTCATACAGCTTGTAGAAGATGAAAAAGACCACCAGGGGAAGAAAGTCGAGTAGCTGCTTCATAGTTTTTCCATTCAGAGTTGGCTGCAAATGTGCCCGAAGGCACATCGTCAATCAACGTAACAGCATATAGAGCCGATAAAGATAGATAATCAACATCGCCGAAACCACATTGCCTGCCGCGGTGAAAATCACCGACGAGACATTCAGCGGTAAAACCGTCAGCGAAGAGAAGAACAGCATCACCACCACTTTGGCCAGCAGCCAGAGCAGAATAGCGGGGGCAATCAGCTTCACATTCTTCCACGCCATCCGCATGCTGGCCCGCATGGCGGCAAAGACACCCATCTTCTCACTGGCCACCATCACCGGAGCCAGCGACAGCAGAATCGTCAGCAGAATGCCTGGCACCACCAGCACCATAAAGCCCAGCTGCGCCACCAGCGTCATCAGGAAGGTGAGCAGCAGCAGCTTTGGCAGCAGCGGCGCTGAAGCACCAATCGCCCGCAACGCACTGACACGCTGGCCGGAAGAGACCATCGGGATCAGATAGAGCATTCCGCCAAGCAGCAGCGTGTTCCCCATCAGCGCAGCGAAGGTGCTGGCCGCCGAGGCGCGCAGCAGCACCTGCTGCTGTTCCGGTGACATATTCTGCACCATCTCAAACAGCGAACCGGCGCTATCGTCACCCTGTTGCAGGAGGGCCATCTGATCGGCACCTGGCGTCAGCACATGCACCAGCATGACGGTGATAAAAGCGGCCAGCAGCGACATCAACAGCACCGTAGCCAGTTGATGGCGCGCGAAATTTCCTGTGTCACGGTATAACGAGCTTGCCGTGATAGACATGTACACTCCTTTGAGGAACCGGGTTAATTAACCCGGCGATTGTACATGTTCTGACAGCTCGCGGGCACCCGCTGCGGCATAACTTTCTGTCATGACAGGTAAAGATGGAGAAAAAAGGGCGGGAAGACCATAGCGGGCGCGGGCGCGATCGCAGGCTTCATTGTGGATACCCGCTTCGCCCGTCATCGAAAATTCCCGACAGGGCGTCGGACGTTGTTCGTAAATTCCGCAGGAGACACAGCCGCCAATCTCGCCCTCAAGGGCAACGCAGCGCGGCGCGCGATCGTTCGTTCCACGCATATTGCGCATTAACAGACTGAGCGGTTCGGTTAATGCGGTCGGCACCGGGCCGCCGGCATCATCGGCTTCGGCCCAGTAAAATGAGACGCGGAAATGGGCGCAGCAGGCGCCACAGCTGACACAAGGGTTAGTTATTTCACTCATTTGATCACCCGCCCCTCCCAGGGCATCGAACCAAAATCACCAGAGAAGATAAGCAAAATAGGCCTGGCGAAATTATTCAGCAAGGGGAATTTTGCTGCGCCAGCCTGAGCCGAAATTGATCTAAATCAATTCATTGTTTTTTAAGTAATTTATCTGAAGGGTACAGAGTGCAATTTTCTGTAAATCACGTTAAATATTTGCCAGCAAAAAGCGATGACGTTCGCGACATTAACATTAAGCAAAGGAGTGATGATGAAACTGGCAAAATGCGCGATGCTGCTGGCTCTGGCTTTCCCTCAGCTGTCGATGGCCCACGAAGCAGGCGACTTCTTTATGCGTGCCGGTAGTGCCACCGTCCGGCCCACCGAAGGTTCCGATAATGTGTTAGGGATGGGCGAGTTCAGCGCATCCAACGACACGCAGCTGGGCCTGACCTTTACTTACATGGCAACGGACAACATTGGTGTCGAATTACTGGCCGCCACACCGTTCCGTCACAAAGTGGGCCTGGGCCCGACCGGAACACTGGCAACAGTACGCCAGTTACCGCCTACGCTGATGGCGCAGTACTACTTCTTTGACAGCAAGAGCAAAGCGCGTCCTTACGTTGGCGTGGGTATCAACTACACCACCTTTTACGATGCCGATTTCAATCAAACGGGCCGCGATGCGGGCCTGACCGATCTCAGCGTGAAGGATTCCTGGGGTGTGGCGGGTCAGGTCGGTCTGGATTATCAGATTAACCGTGACTGGATGCTGAATGCGTCGGTGTGGTACATGGATATTGATACGGAAGTGAAGTTTAAAGCGGGTGGCGAGCAGCAGAATATCAATATGCGCATCGATCCCTGGGTCTTCTTCTTCGGAGCGGGTTACCGTTTCTGAGGATAAAGATAATAAAAAAGCCGCTGAATCAGCGGCCTTTTTTTGTCTGTTAAGACGTTATTTGATCTGCATATTGTTAACAACGGACTTCACGCCCGCCACGCTGCGCGTAACCTGAACGGCACGGTTAGCCATCTGTGGTGATGAAACAAAACCGCTCAGCTGAACTTTACCTTTGAAGGTTTCTACGTTGATTTCAGTTGATTTCAGCGAGTCATCTTTCAGCAGTTCACCTTTAACTTTTGTGGTCACCACGGTGTCATCAATATAGCCACCGGTTCCCTCTTTGGTTGCGGTTGGCGCACAGGCGCTCAGTGTCAGCGCAACCACGCCCGCCAGTACAGCACCTGTCAGCAGTTTAACGAATTTCATTGCTTTCTCTCCCTGTCACAAAATGGATGCGACGTTACCGTAACGGCGCATTGTCATTGTGGTGCAGATTTTGCAAAAAGGGCAAATGGGGGAATGAAAAAAAAGGAAACAAATCATGCCTTATCGCGCGATAAGGCATGCTGGCAGGATTAACGGCTGGCGGCTTTAAGACGGCTGACAAAGTTCTTCAGCTCGCTCAGCATCACCTCAGGCTCTGAATGATGTTTTTCGATGATTCTGACAATCGCAGAGCCGGAGATCGCGCCCGCAGCGCCCGCGGCGATCGCTTCCTTAACCTGTTCAGGCTCAGAGATACCAAAGCCCTGCAGCGGCGGGGCTGCATGGTATTCACGCAGCTTGTCGATCAGATGCTGCAACGGCAGGCTGGCGCGGTTTTCAGCACCGGTCACGCCCGCGCGCGACAGCAGGTAGGTGTAACCCCGTCCGTGTGAAGCGATCTCGCGCAGCAGCTCATCGCTGGCGTTAGGCGGACAGATGAAGATGGGTGCTATGCCATGACGCAGCGCCGCCTGACGGAAGGGCGCGGACTCTTCAACGGGCACATCCGCCACCAGCACCGAATCCACACCCGCCTCTGCACAACGGGCATAGAACTCATCCACACCGTTGGTGAAGACCAGATTGGCGTACATCAGCAATCCAATCGGCAGATCCGGATACTTACGGCGGATAGTGGCCAGCATTTCAAAGCATTGGCTGGTGTTGGTGCCCGCCGCAAAGGCGCGTAACGTCGCATTCTGGATGGTCGGGCCATCTGCAAGGGGATCGGAAAAGGGAATACCCAGCTCCAGTGCATCCGCGCCTCCTTCAACCAGGGCATCAATCACACGCAGTGAAAGCTCCGGTGACGGATCGCCCAGCGTAACAAAAGGAACGAAAGCCCCTTCGTTATTCGCTGACAGCCGCGTAAACAGTTGATTGTAACGTTCCATCAGATTTCTCCCTGCGCTGTCAAAATGTCATGAACGGTGAAAATATCTTTGTCGCCGCGGCCAGAGAGGTTGACCACAATCAACTGCTCTTTTTCCGGCTCGGCCTGAATCATCTTCATGGCGTGCGCCAGGGCGTGGGATGACTCCAGCGCCGGAATGATACCTTCATCGCGACAGAGCTGTTTAAAGGCGGCCAGCGCTTCGTTATCGGTGATGGAGACATATTCCGCACGACCAATGCTGTTCAGGTGCGCATGCTGCGGGCCTACCGACGGGAAGTCGAGGCCGGCAGAGATCGAGTAAGACTCCTCAATCTGGCCATCATGGGTCTGCATCATCGGCGATTTCATACCGAAGTAGATGCCGACGCGACCGTGCTTGAGCGGTGCGCCATGCTCGCCGGTCTCAATGCCGTGGCCCGCAGGCTCTACGCCGATCAGCTTCACGCTGGTCTCATCGATAAAGTCGGCAAACATGCCGATGGCATTGGAGCCGCCGCCCACACAGGCGAGGATCGCATCGGGCAGACGCCCCTCTCTTTCCAGAATCTGCTTTTTAGTCTCTTCGCCAATCATGCGCTGGAACTCACGCACAATCGTCGGGAAGGGATGCGGACCCGCTGCGGTGCCGAGCATATAGTGTGATGTCTCGTAGCTGCCAGACCAGTCGCGCAGTGCTTCATTACAGGCATCTTTCAGCGTGGCGGAGCCGCTGTGCACCGGGATCACTTCTGCGCCCATCAGACGCATACGGAAGACGTTGGGTGACTGACGCTCCACATCTTTTGCGCCCATATAGATGCGGCATTTCATGCCCAGCAGCGCACAGGCCAGCGCTGAAGCTACGCCGTGCTGACCCGCACCGGTTTCGGCAATGATTTCGTTTTTGCCCATGCGTTTGGCTAACAACGCCTGACCCAGCACCTGGTTGGTCTTGTGCGCGCCACCGTGCAGCAGATCTTCACGCTTAAGATAGAGGCGGGTTTTGGTGCCTTTAGTCAGGTTTTTGCACAGCGTCAGGGCGGTAGGCCGACCCGCATAGTTCTTCAGCAGGTCGGTAAACTCGGCCTGAAACTCAGGATCTTTCTGGGCGTCGACAAACGCCTGTTCCAGCTGGCGCAGGGCTGGCATCAGGATTTGCGGAACATACATTCCGCCAAATTCGCCAAAGTAGGGATTAAGTAACGTCATTTTTTATCTTCCTTTCTCGGGCCCGCCGTTGAGCAGGCCAGGCAAATCAGTAGGCTCGCAGTGTCTGAAACACAGCGGCAATTTTACGGGCATCTTTGATGCCAGGCGCGCTTTCCACGCCAGAGTTGAAGTCCAGGCCGGCACAGCCGAGCTGCGCGGCTTCAACACAGTTATCCGCGCTCAGGCCACCGGCCAGCAGAACATTGTTGAGCGTCTGTCCCTGCAACAGCGACCAGTCGAAACGCTGTCCGGTTCCACCGTCGCCATTATCAAACACATAACGGTCAACATGAGGCCAGTCGCGCGCCGGCAAGGTGCCTTCAATGCGCAGCGCCTTCCAGATTTGAATCTCTGCTGGCAGAGCCGCACGCAGTTCAGCCACAAACGCCGGCGTCTCGTTGCCATGCAGCTGCACCGCAGAGAGTGAAAGCGCACCGGCTTGCGTGACAATGTCACTCATAGCGGCATTGCGGAACACGCCGACGTAGCGCAGCGGGGCCGCAGCGATAACGGTCTGCGCCGTAGCGGTGTCAATCTGGCGCGGGGAACCTTCCGCGAAGATCAGCCCACCATAGATTGCCCCGGCTTCATAGGCGGCACGCGCATCTTCGGCACGGGTCAGGCCGCACACTTTATTGCTGCCCAGCGTGACCCGACGCACCGCTGCGGTCAGGTCGGCTTCTTCCATCAGTGCAGAACCAATCAGGAAGCCGTTGGCAAAATGGCTCAGCTCGCGAATATCGGCATAGCTGTTAATGCCTGATTCGCTGATTACCGTGACGCCGTGTGACAGGCGCGGTGCCAGCTGACGGGTGCGGTTAAGATCGATAGAGAGGTCACGCAGATCGCGGTTGTTGATACCCACGACTTTGGCCTGCAGCGCGATAGCCCGCTCCAGTTCCTCTTCATTGCTTACTTCAGTCAGAATGCCCATCTTCAGGCTGTGCGCCACAGCGGCCAGCTGACGATACTGCTCGTCATCCAGCACTGACAGCATCAGCAGAATCGCATCCGCCTGGTAGTAACGGGCCAGATAGATCTGATAGGGGTCGATGATAAAATCTTTGCACAGCACCGGCTGGGTGATGGCCGCGCTGACAATCGGCAGAAAGGCGAAGTCGCCCTGAAAATATTTCTCATCGGTCAGCACAGATACCGCGGAAGCGTAGTGGCGGTAGACCCCGGCAATGGCGGCTGGATCGAAATCCTCACGAATAATGCCTTTCGAGGGAGAGGCCTTTTTACACTCCAGGATAAACGCGGTTCTTGCACCCTGCAGCGCGTCGTAGAAATGACGGCTGGCAGGTTCAATGCTGTTCTGAAAGGTAGAGAGAGGCTGCTGCTGCTGACGGGCTTCAACCCAAATCGCTTTGTCCTGAACAATTTTTTCTAACACGGTGCCTTTCATGATTATCCTCTTGCTGCCAGTGCGACGACACGCTCATAAGCCTGTCCGCTGCGGATGGCGTTAAGCGCCTGCTGTGCGTTTTCACGCAGATCTTCCTGACCGAATACTTTAAGCAACATCGCCACGTTGACGGCGACGGCCTCCTCATGGGCCTGCTGGCCATTACCCTGGAGTAAAGAGGTCAGAATGTCACGATTTTCTTCCGGCGTGCCGCCCGCCAGCGCCTCTTTGGGATGGAAGCCAAAACCAAAGTCCTCTGGCGAGAGCTGATAGCGCGTAATTTCACCTTCACGCAGTTCGGCCACATGGGTCACGTCGTGCAGCGCCACCTCATCCATTCCGCCACCGTGAACCACCGCCGCGCGCTGATAACCCAGCACTTTCAGCGTCTGGGCAATCGGCATCACCAGTTCCGGGCTGTAGACGCCAATCACCGCCAGTGGCGGGCGTGCCGGATTGATCAGCGGGCCCAGCACGTTAAACAGCGTACGGGTCTTAAGCTGCTGGCGGACCGGCATCGCGTGGCGAAAACCGGTGTGATACTGCGGCGCAAACAGGAAGCAGACATTCAGATCGTCCAGCGCCTGGCGCGCCCGGTCAGCGGGCATATCGAGATTGATGCCAAAGGCGGCCAGCAGATCGGAGGAGCCCGATTTGCTGGAGACGCTGCGGTTGCCGTGCTTCGCCACTTTCAGACCGCAGGTCGCAGCGACAAAGGCGCTGGCAGTCGAGATATTAATGCTGTTACTGCCATCGCCGCCGGTGCCCACAATGTCGGCAAACGCATAATCAGGGCGGGGAAAAGGTTTGGCATCTTCCAGCAGTGCGGTGGCGGCTCCGGCGATCTCTTCCGGCGTTTCACCGCGCACTTTCATGGCGATCAACGCGGCAGCGAGCTGCGTTGGCTCCAGCTGTCCGGTAATGATGGCGCTGAACAGCTGATGACTCTCAGCCTGATTCAGCGTCTGCGCCTGGTAAAGTTTTTCCAGTGTCTGTTGCATGTTTATTCTCCCTGTTACTTCGCCAGCGCCCAGGCCAGCGTCTGCTCAAGCAGGCGCGCGCCCTGAGAAGTCAAAATCGATTCAGGATGGAACTGAAACCCGCATACGCGATCGGTTTCATGGCGAACGGCCATCACCATCCCGTTGTAACTGGCGTTCACCGTCAGCTCTTCCGGCGTGTTGCTGCCCACCAGCGAGTGATAGCGCGCCACCGGCAGCGGATTGCTCAGACCGGCAAACATCGCCTCGCCGTCATGGTCGATTGAAGAGGCTTTGCCGTGCAGGATCTCGCCTGCCTGGCCCACATGGCCGCCATAGGCTTCGACAATCGCCTGGTGACCCAGACAGATACCGATAATTGGCAGACGACCACGCAGCACCCGCAGCAGCTCCGGCATACAGCCAGCATCTTTTGGCGCGCCGGGACCGGGAGAGAGCATCAGCACCGGGTTCTCCATCCGCTGCAGCTGTTCAATAAGCAGTTCGGCGGGCAGGTTGTTGCGGTAAATCACCACGTTGTGACCAAAGGTCCGCAGCTGATCAACCAGGTTATAGGTAAAAGAGTCGATGTTATCGAGCAGCAGAATATCGGCCATCAGAAGATCTCCTTGCAGTGATGGGCAGTCGCGATAGCGCGCAGTACGGCGCGCGCTTTGTTGCGGCTTTCATCAGCTTCAGCCTGCGGATTAGAATCCAGCACCACACCAGCGCCCGCCTGAACGGTGGCGACGCCATCTTCTACATAGGCGGAGCGGATAACGATACAGGTATCGAGATCGCCCTGGGCGGTGAAGTAGCCCACCGCGCCGCCGTAGCTGCCGCGACGGGTGCGTTCAGCCCCGGCAATCAACTGCATGGCGCGAACTTTTGGTGCTCCGCTCAGCGTGCCCATGTTCATACAGGCACGATAAGCGTGCAGCACATCGAGATCCGCGCGCAGCGTACCCACCACGCGGGAAACCAGATGCATCACAAACGAGTAGCGGTCGACTTTGGTCAGGTCAGCCACGTAACGGCTGCCGGGCACGCAGATACGTGCCAGATCGTTACGCGCCAGATCCACCAGCATCAGATGCTCAGCCAGCTCTTTATGGTCGGTACGCATCTCCAGCTCAATGCGGCTGTCGAGATCGCGGTCCAGTGAGCCATCAGCATGGCGGCCACGCGGGCGGGTACCGGCAATCGGGTAGATCTCAATCTGACGGGAGGTGGCGTCATACTTCAGCGAACTCTCCGGCGACGCGCCAAACAATGAGAAATCCTGATCCTGCATGAAAAACATGTAGGGGCTGGGATTGCTGTTTTTCAGTGTCTCATAAGCAGCCAGCGGCGACGGGCACGGCAGCGAGAAGCGACGTGACGGCACGACCTGGAAAATTTCGCCGATGCGAACCGCCTGCTGAAGGGTGCGTACTACGTCGCAATACTCTTCATCACTCTGGCTGGTGGTCAGCGTCATCTGTTCTACCGGCTGGACCGGCAGAGCCGGTGCCGGCTGCAGCATCTGGCCGTGCAACTGCTCGATGCGGCGCTGCAGGCGCTGGAACTCGCTGGTGGACGGGCAGAACAGGCTGGCCTGCAGACGCGCACTGCGGGTCTGGTGATCGATCACCAGTAAGGTTTCTGCCAGGTAAAAACAGTAGTCAGGGCAGCGTTGCTGATTATCCAGCTCCGGCAGGGTTTCAAAACCGGCAACCAGATCATAAGCAAACAGGCCACCCAGCAGCACGGCTTCGCGCTCATCGGCAGGGGAGTTGACCAGTTGTGGAATCAGACGCAAAGCATCAAACACCGACAGTGCCTTGAGGCGGGAATCTTCATCCTGCTGATGGTCGGTGCTTTGCGGGAAAGTCAGCTCGCGTCCATCGGGACGAACCTGATTGCTGACCGACGCAGGCAGGGCCTCATCCAGCAGCGGCAGCAGGGCGCGGCCATTTTCTGACAACGCCTGAACGGTGACATTGTTGCCCATTGCGCTGACGCGCAGCGCGCTGTCGACAATCAGCAGGCTTTTTAAGTTGCGCTTGCTGTCGATGTCAGCGGATTCAAGCAGCAGGGTTGCCGGACGTGCGCCGCACAGCTGGTGAAACACTGCGGCCGGATCTTCGCGGTAGGGTGCGGTGCCGGTAATCAACTTCACTGTAGGTTTCGCATTTGGCATGATGATTTCTCTGAATTTCGCTCAAAAAAAAGCCCGCTCGGTGGCGGGCTCAGGTATTAGCACAGCGTTTACGCAAAGTGTGCACGACCCTGTCGCCCGTTTTCGGGAACATTGCGCCAACCGTTTAAATGCGTGATTACAACAGCCATGATTGAATACCCGTTACGTGTGAACTTGTGTACTAGTTAACGGGTTCAGAGCGGAAATGTCAATACACTTTTTCACTGACCGTGAAAATCGTTATCATGCTGGCCGGTTTAGTTTTTGCAGGAGTTCTCTTGAGCGATATCGCCCGTTTCCCGGTTTATGATTTACACAGCCACACGCGTGCCTCCGATGGCTTACTGACGCCAGCCGCCCTGGTGCAGCGAGCGGTTGAGATGCGCGTCGGCGTACTGGCGATCACCGATCACGACAGCGTTGCAGGGGTTGATGAAGCGCAGCAAACGGCAATCGATTACGATTTACCGATAAAAGTGCTGGCGGGCGCAGAAATCTCCACCCTGTGGGAAAACCATGAGATTCACATCGTGGGACTGAACATTGATATCCGCCATCCGGCGATGGTGGCGTTTCTGGCCGGACAACATGCCTGTCGGCAAGCACGTGCAGAAGAGATTGGTGAGCGACTGGCGAAGGCACGTATCCCGGATGCGCTGGCGGGAGCCACGCGACTGGCTGATGGCGGCATCATTACCCGCGGTCACTTTGCCCGCTTCCTGATTGAGCAGGGTAAAGCAGAGAATATGGCGCAGGTGTTCAAAAATTATCTGGCGCGTGGCAAAACCGGTTACGTGCCGCCACAATGGTGTACAATTAAACAAGCTATTGATGCTATTCATCATTCTGGTGGCTGCGCCGTGCTGGCGCATCCTGGCCGTTACGGTTTATCGGCAAAGTGGCTCAAACGGCTGGTCGCCCATTTCCGCGAAGCGGGCGGTGATGCGATGGAAGTCGCGCAGTGCCAGCAGCCACCTAATGAGCGCACGACGCTGGCGCAATACGCCAGAGATAATGAACTGGCCGCATCACAAGGTTCTGATTTTCATCAACCCTGTCCGTGGATTGAACTGGGCCGCAAACTCTGGCTGCCCGCGGCGGTTGAGCCGGTCTGGGAACGCTTCCCGGATCTGGCTCCCAGCCTGGCAATCACGGAAAGGTGACACGAGGTTTCTATGAGTCAATTGTTTCATATTCATCCGGACAACCCGCAGCCCCGCCTGATTAATCAGGCGGTTGACTACCTGAACAAAGGCAGCGTCATTGTTTATCCAACCGATTCCGGCTATGCGCTGGGCTGTCGGCTGGAGGAGAAGGGCGCGATGGAGCGTATCTGTCGTATCCGTCAGCTCGACGGGCACCACAACTTTACCCTGATGTGCCGGGATCTCTCTGAGCTGTCGGTCTATTCGCAGGTGGGCAACTCAGCGTTTCGCCTGCTGAAAAACAACACGCCAGGCAACTACACCTTTATTCTCAAGGCGACCAAAGAGGTGCCGCGCCGCCTGATGAATGAAAAACGTAAGACCATTGGTCTGCGCGTGCCCTCTAATCCCGTGGCGCTGGCGCTGCTGGAAGCACTGAATCAGCCGATGATGTCGACCTCATTAATTCTGCCGGGCAACGATTTCACCGAGTCCGATCCGGAAGAGATCCAGCACAGCATCGGCAAGCTGGTCGATCTGATTATCGACGGCGGCACGCTGGGCCAGCAGCCGACCACGGTGGTCGATCTGACCACCGATGCGCCGGAAATTGTGCGTGAAGGGGTGGGCGATACCCGCCCGTTCCTGTAAGCCCTCAGGCTCAGGCACCGCGTGTCGGTGTCTGGGCCAGATTCGACTCTAACCAGCTTTTGAACTGGCCGTAAGGAATATAAAGTGACACATCTTTCAGGATCACTTTGTTATTACGCCCATTTTTAATCGAGTCAGAATAGCCAACAATCACGCCGCCCAGCGTATCATCACGGTTATAAACGCCGCCGCCCGACATCCCCTGAACAACACCTGCATTGGAGGCCATGGCTATACAGGGACTTTTATTCCAGTTATTCCGAATAGCCGTACGGGCTAAATTAACTCCGGTCGATTCAACCGGCATCGCTGAAATAAAACTGTAGCCATACATTTTAACCGGATCGCCGATGTCGCTGCTGCGGAACTTAGTCAGCGTGCTGGCGTCATTCTTGTGATAAATAATCGCAAGGTCGCAATAAGGGTGATAAGACTTGACGCGCTGCACGGCAGTTTTGGCAACGTGCGCAGCTGTCAGGCTATATTCAGGCGTCAGAGGAATGCTGGTGCCCAGTGTGCCGAGACCGAGGATCGTCGGAATGCCAGTCACGCTCATATCTACGTGCTGCATCGCCGTACGACTGTACTCAGTGTGGCCCACAGAACACCCGCTCAGCACCAGTGCAGCAAGCACCGGGCACAGCAACAGGTTTTTCATGATGGGTTTCTTTATTCAGGCATGTCGGGAAATCCCTGGTGAAGATTTTTGACATGCAAGCAAGGTTCATCACTGAACCGTATTAACGCAACAACTCCGGATGCGCCGGTTTATTGGATTAATCTAAAAAGACTATTTTTATAAACGAATAACAAAAGCCGGACTTCATTGTTGCAAGACCCCTCTGTCGTGAGTCCTGCTTTTTATTGTGCTACAGGAATAAAGTATATCAGCTTAATAGTGTCGTACAATTTATTAAAGCTAATAAGAATCAAATGTCCTTGAAAATAAGGCCTTAAATAAATCTGCGTTAGAAAAAATCTGGGTTTTTTGTATTTACCGAGCGGTTATAATGGATTAAGTCATTAAAACAGTTTTTTGTGCTAACTTTAATGTTTTTTTAAGAAGAATAAAAGCAAGGGAAAACCAGCGAAAGTGTAAGATAGTGTTAAGGTTTTTATCACCAGAACATTACGTTGATGAAACTAAAGTGGTTAGAAAATTTAATTGTCATCAGCTATAAAGTTTTTAATACATGCATTTTATTAATCTTATTCCTGTCAGATGCACGGGGATTATTTAAATCAGCGTCAGATATTATCAGATCTAAAACTATCAGAGGCTGACCCTTCTTAATTCGCTTCAGACCCACTCATAAAGCGCGTTACTTCAGGGGTAAATGCCTGTATAATGGGGCCGAATTAATAGGTTAACCTGTTGATTCAGAAAGAATTATCACCCTACCGTGACGCCTGGGAAGGCGACAAAGAGGAAGCTCAATGAGCGAAAAGTTACAGAAAGTCTTAGCGCGTGCCGGTCATGGCTCGCGTCGTGAAATCGAATCAATGATTGCCGCTGGCCGTGTCAGCGTCGACGGCAAGATCGCCACCCTGGGCGACCGCGTTGAAAGCAGCAAATCTCTGAAAATCCGTATTGATGGCCATCTGGTCTCGATTGCTGAATCAGCAACCGAAGTTTGCCGCGTGCTGGCTTACTACAAACCAGAAGGTGAACTCTGTACCCGCAGCGATCCTGAAGGGCGCCCAACGGTATTTGACCGTCTGCCTCGTCTGCGCGGTTCACGCTGGATTGCCGTTGGCCGTCTGGATGTGAACACCTGTGGTCTGATGCTCTTCACCACTGACGGTGAACTGGCGAACCGCCTGATGCATCCGAGCCGTGAAGTGGAACGTGAATATGCGGTGCGCGTCTTTGGTCAGGTCGACGATGATAAAATTCGTCAGCTGAGCAAGGGCGTTCAGCTGGAAGATGGCCCGGCTGCCTTTAAAACCCTGAAATTTGGCGGTGGAGAAGGGATCAACCAGTGGTACAACGTGACCCTGACCGAAGGACGCAACCGTGAAGTGCGTCGTTTATGGGAAGCGGTCGGCGTGCAGGTCAGTCGTCTGATGCGTGTTCGCTACGGCGATATCACCTTACCAAAAGGCCTGCCACGCGGTGGCTGGACCGAACTGGATCTGCCTGCGGTTAACTACCTGCGTAATCTGGTGGAGATGGATGATGAAACGGTTACCAAACTGGTGGTCGAAAAAGATCGTCGTCGCACCAAAGCGAACCAGATTCGTCGTGCCGTGAAACGTCACAGTAAAGTGAGCAGCACCCCACGTGCACCACGCCGCAATCCGGGCAGCAAACGTAACTCCGGTTAATCACGTTGCCCGATCGCTAAAAACGCAGCCCCAGGGCTGCGTTTTCTTTTTCTGTTACCAGTCAATTCCCTGCTGAGCCTGTATCCCGGCATCAAAAGCGTGCTTAACCGGCCGCATCTCAGTCACCGTATCCGCCATCTCAGTCAGGCTGCGATGACAGCCACGTCCGGTAATGATGACGCTCTGATGCGCCGGGCGCTGTTGCAGGGCCGCTATCAGCTCTTCCAGTGGCAGATAATCCATGCTGACCATATAGGTGATTTCGTCGAGCACCACCAGATCCAGCTGCTCATCGGCCAGCATCCGTTTTGCATGCTGCCACACCGCCAGACAGGCGGCGGTATCCGTTTCGCGGTTCTGCGTATCCCAGGTAAAGCCGGTTGCCATCACCTGAAATTCAACACCGTGCTGTTCCAGCAGGTTTCGCTCGCCATTCGGCCAGTCACCTTTAATGAACTGGATAGCCGCCACGCGTTTGCCATGACCGGTGGCGCGGAGTGCGGTGCCAAAGGCCGCAGTCGTTTTGCCTTTGCCATTGCCGGTAAAGACCATCAGGATGCCACGAACCTCCGTGGCTGCAGCAATACGCGCATCTACCTGTTCTTTTAACCGCTGCTGACGCTGTTGATGACGATCGTCAGCCATTATTCAGCGGCTCCCGGTTTTCTGCCTGGCTGGGCATCAAAGCTGATCCCGGTTTTACGACGGCTGTCATCACCCATCAGATAAAGGTAGAGCGGCATCAAATCGGCAGGGGTTTTCAGCTTATTGGCATCTTCCTGCGGGAACGCGCTGGCACGCATTTTGGTTCGCGTCCCGCCCGGATTAATACAGTTCACCCGCAATGCCTGCGTTTTATACTCATCAGCCAGTACCTGCATCATGCCTTCGGTAGCAAATTTAGAGACGGCGTAAGCCCCCCAGCCCGCGCGACCGGTACGGCCCACGCTGGAGGTGGTAAACACCAGTGAACCGGCATCCGATTTTAACAGCAGCGGCAACAGCGCCTGCGTCAGGAAGAAGGTGGCGTCCAGGTTGATGTTCATCACCTGCTGCCAGACCTGTGGGTCGAGTTCAGCCAGCGGCAAAATCTCACCGAGGATACCGGCGTTATGCAGCACGCCGTCAAGACGCGGAAACTGTTGGGCCAGCTGTTCTGCCACCTGCTGGCAACGTTCCGGTGTCGCTTCGGCCAGATCGAACACCACAGTGTGAGCAGGGCAGAGATTAAGTTGATTGATCGCCTGTTCGACCTGCTGAAGCTTCTCAGGGTTACGGCCCATCAGGATCACTTCTGCGCCATAGCGGGCATAAGTCAGCGCCGCTTCCCGGCCAATGCCATCTGAAGCGCCAGTGACCAGGATAATGCGATGATTGAGCAGGTCGCTTTTCGGTTGATAATGCACAGCGGGGTCCTCCAGCGAAAACAGCATGATTCCGCTTTATGCCTGAATTTACGAATGGGCGCAATCGCCAACCCACGCATTCTGTGCCAGCTGCTGGCATTTCAGGCGACGAAGCGGGGCAAAACGGCTAAACTGGCGAACTGTTTTTGATTCTCAGTTTACTAAGGCGACCTATGGATTTTATTTCAACGTATGGACTGTTTTTAGCGAAAGTGGTGACACTGGTGGTTGCCGTCGCTGTGATTGTCATGATTGTGATGAATGCCGCATTACGCAAACGGGCACAAAACGGTCAGCTTCGACTGACTCATCTGGATGATGACTATCAACAGATGAAAGAGGATTTGCAGCTGGCAAAAATGAAGCCTCAGGCACAAAAAGTCTGGCTGAAAAATCATAAGAAAAGTGAAAAGCTGAAAGCCAAAGCGGAAAAGCAGGCGGCGAAGCAGGGGCAGACAGACAGTGCGAAGCCCACGCTCTATGTACTCGATTTCAAAGGCAGCATGGACGCCCATGAGGTGACTTCACTGCGCGAAGAGATTTCAGCCGTGCTGGCTGTGAAACAGCCTGGCGATGAAGTGCTGCTGCGTCTTGAAAGCCCTGGTGGCGTGGTTCATGGCTATGGCCTGGCAGCCTCGCAGCTGCAGCGTCTGCGCGATCAGGGTCTGCGCATCACGGCGGCCGTGGATAAAGTGGCGGCCAGCGGCGGTTACATGATGGCCTGCGTAGCCGATCGTATTGTGGCGGCACCTTTCTCGATTATTGGCTCCATCGGCGTGGTCGCGCAGATCCCCAATTTCAACCGCCTGCTGAAACGGAACGATATTGATATTGAGCTGCATACCGCCGGACAGTACAAGCGCACGCTGACGCTGTTTGGTGAAAACACCGAAGAGGGACGTGAGAAATTCCAGGAAGATCTCGACGAAACGCACCTGCTGTTCAAGCAGTTTGTCCACCAGATGCGCCCGTCACTCGACATCGATCAGGTGGCAACCGGTGAACACTGGTATGGACGCCAGGCGCTGGACCTCGGACTGGTTGACGAAATCGGCACCAGCGATGATCTGATCATCCGTCAGATGGATAAGTTCAGCGTGCTCGGCGTGCATTATGCCCGCCGCCGTAAGGTGATGGATCGCTTTACGCAGAGCGCCGGCTCTGTGGCAGAGCGCCTGCTGCTGAAACTCTGGCAGCGCGGCGAAAAGCCACTGCTCTGATGATGCGAAACCCGGCCTGCGCCGGGTTTTTTCATTCCAGGTGGTAGAGCGGCGATAGCACCACGGCAAGGTGTTTGAACACGTTAAACACCGCCGTGGTTTTAGCCGTCGGCACTCCATCGGCATCGAGAAAAAACGGTCCGCGAAATACCAGCACTTCACCCTGCTGAATCACCTCATCCGCCTGCATTCCCGCTAAATAATCATCATGTTCTTTGATCAGCGCATTGGCCTTTTCCAGCAACGCCTGGCGGGAAATAGCCTGAGTTGAACTCTGCATTTATTCACTCCTGTTTGACAGTACTCCAATCCTTTCTATATTACTGGCGAGTCACAGGGTGTGACAAATCGGTGTAATCGATGAAAACCTGGCGTAAGTCCGGGCTGAGTGCTAATTAAGTTGCGTAACAGATTTTATCAGGTAGAGTGTGGGCGATTCCGATTTCAGGGATTTTGCACCAGGATGTGCGATGAGTTCAGATAGAAAAAGCACTCTTTATCATGCAGTTGCATAACGCCACATCATCTGATCTGAGATTGACCCCTCCGCCTTGAAATGTTAAACAGGCGCAGCAATATTGAACCCATTGGGTTTTTGGGCATCCAATCCTCTCCCGTTAAGCAGGATGTTTTCATTAGGTAAAGGTAAATATGGGTAAAGCACTCGTTATTGTTGAGTCCCCGGCAAAGGCTAAAACAATCAATAAATACCTGGGTAGTGATTACGTGGTTAAATCCAGCGTGGGTCATATCCGGGATCTGCCGACCAGTGGTTCAACCGCGAAAAAAAGTGCTGACGCCTCGACAGATAAGAAAGTCAAAGACGCTTCGACTGACAAGAAAGTCAAAAAAGTTAAAAAAGATGAGAAGGCCGCACTCGTCAGCCGCATGGGTGTTGACCCCTATCACGGCTGGGAAGCGGACTATCAGATTCTGCCCGGCAAAGAGAAAGTGGTTGCCGAACTGAAGGCGTTAGCCGCCAATGCTGACCACATCTATCTCGCAACCGACCTTGACCGCGAAGGGGAAGCCATTGCCTGGCACCTGCGGGAAGTGATTGGTGGTGATGACTCGCGCTTCAGCCGCGTCGTGTTTAACGAAATAACCAAGAATGCGATTCGTCAGGCGTTTGAAAAGCCGGGCGAACTGAATATTGATCGGGTTAATGCTCAGCAGGCGCGTCGCTTTATGGACCGCGTGGTGGGCTACATGGTCTCGCCACTGCTGTGGAAAAAGATCGCTCGTGGTCTCTCTGCCGGACGTGTGCAATCCGTTGCCGTTCGCCTGGTGGTGGAACGTGAACGTGAGATTAAAGCTTTTGTTCCCGAAGAGTACTGGGAAGTTAATGCCGCGCTGACCACGCCGAAAGGCGATGAGCTGTCGATGGACGTGACGCACAAAGGCGATAAAGCCTTCCGTCCGGTCAACCGCGACGAGACGTATGCCGCCGTCGCGCTGCTGGAAAAAGCGCGCTATGAGATCGTGGATCGTGAAGATAAGCCGACCAGCAGCAAGCCGGGCGCGCCTTATATCACCTCGACACTGCAGCAGGCTGCCAGCACCCGTCTCGGCTTTGGCGTTAAGAAGACCATGATGATGGCCCAGCGGCTGTATGAAGCGGGCCACATTACTTATATGCGTACCGATTCGACCAACCTGAGTCAGGATGCGGTCGCCATGGCGCGTGGCTATATCGAAAGTAATTTCGGTAAAAAGTATCTGCCTGAAAACGCCATAACTTACGCCAGCAAAGAGAACTCCCAGGAAGCGCACGAAGCGATTCGTCCTTCTGATGTGGAAGTGGTGGCGGAAAAGCTGAAAGATATGGAAGCGGATGCGCAGAAACTCTATCAGCTGATCTGGCGTCAGTTTGTTGCCTGTCAGATGACACCAGCAAAATATGACTCCAGCACCATTACTGCCGCCGCCGGTGATTTCCGGCTCAAAGCGAAAGGCCGTATTCTGCGTTTCGACGGCTGGACCAAAGTGATGCCTGCGCTGCGTAAGAATGATGAAGATCGTACGCTGCCTGCGGTAAGCGTGGGTGATGTTCTGGACCTGCAACAACTGCTGCCCGGTCAGCACTTCACCAAGCCACCGGCGCGCTTCAGCGAAGCGTCACTGGTGCGCGAGCTGGAGAAGCGCGGAATTGGTCGTCCATCCACCTACGCCGCCATTACCTCGACGATTCAGGATCGTGGCTACGTACGGGTTGAAAACCGCCGTTTTTATGCGGAAAAAATGGGTGAAATCGTCACCGATCGTCTGGAAGAGAACTTCCGCGAACTGATGAATTATGATTTCACCGCCCGCATGGAGAGCAACCTTGACCAGGTTGCCAATAACCAGGCGCAATGGAAAGCGGTACTCGACCACTTCTTCACCGATTTTACCCAGCAGCTTGAACTGGCTGAGAAAGATCCTGAAGAGGGCGGGATGCAGCCGAACCAGATGGTGCTGACCTCGATTGACTGCCCGACCTGTAGCCGTCCGATGGGGATTCGAACTGCCAGTACCGGCGTCTTCCTGGGCTGTTCCGGCTATGCGCTGCCACCTAAAGAGCGCTGCAAACAGACCATCAACCTGATCCCGGAAAATGAAGTTCTCAATATTCTGGAAGGGGATGATGCTGAAACCAACGCCCTGCGTGCCCGTCGTCGCTGCCAGAAGTGTGGCACGGCCATGGACAGCTACCTGATCGATAACGAACGTAAACTGCATGTCTGTGGTAATAACCCGGAGTGTGATGGTTACGAGATTGAGAAGGGCGAATTCCGCATCAAAGGCTATGACGGCCCGGTAGTGGAGTGCGAGAAGTGTGGTTCGGAGATGCACCTGAAGATGGGACGCTTTGGTAAGTACATGGCGTGTACCAATGAAGAGTGCAAAAACACCCGCAAGATCCTGCGCAGTGGTGAAGTTGCTCCGCCGAAAGAGGATCCGGTTCCGCTGCCAGAGCTGGCGTGTGAGAAGTCAGATGCTTACTTCGTGTTGCGTGACGGTGCGGCGGGCGTTTTCCTCGCGGCCAACACCTTCCCGAAATCACGCGAGACGCGTGCGCCGCTGGTGGAAGAGCTTCAGCGCTTCAAAGATCGTCTGCCTGAGAAGCTGAAATATCTGGCCGACGCGCCAGCAGCCGATCCGGAAGGCAACAAAACGCTGGTGCGTTTCAGCCGCAAGACCAAACAGCAGTATGTCTCCTCAGAAAAAGAGGGCAAGGCAACCGGCTGGTCCGCCTTCTATATAGATGGCAAATGGCAGGAAGCGAAAAAGTAATCCCTGAAGGCCAGCGCTCGCTGGCCTTTTTCTGAGCCTTATATCAATCCGTTCTACTCTCTCACTTAAACTGATATAGTTGTTATAGCATTTCCGACCTTTCCTGATGCATAGCATCTTTTTACCCTCGCGACTATACGTCAACCGGGGATGCGACTCTGTAACTTACCGGGATGGAATAGATATGAAATTACAGCAGTTGCGCTATATCGTTGAAGTGGTCAATCACAATCTCAACGTCTCTTCGACGGCGGAAGGTCTCTACACCTCTCAACCCGGCATCAGTAAACAGGTGCGTATGCTGGAAGATGAACTGGGCGTGCAAATCTTTGCCCGCAGCGGTAAACATCTCACCCAGGTCACGCCTGCAGGGGAAGAGATCATCCGTATAGCGCGTGAAGTTCTCTCCAAAGTGGATGCGATTAAATCGGTAGCCGGTGAACACACCTGGCCTGATAAAGGCTCGCTCTATGTCGCAACCACGCACACCCAGGCTCGCTACGCGCTGCCTGGGGTGATCAAAGGATTTATTGAGCGCTATCCTCGCGTCTCTTTGCACATGCATCAGGGTTCTCCGACCCAGATCGCCGAAGCCGTCTCCAAAGGTAATGCGGATTTTGCCATCGCCACCGAAGCCCTGCATCTCTATGACGATTTAATCATGCTGCCGTGCTACCACTGGAATCGGGCAATTGTGGTGACTGCCGATCATCCGCTGGCCGGAAAAGGGCAGGTCACCATTGAGGAGCTGGCTGAATATCCGCTGGTGACCTACACCTTTGGCTTTACCGGGCGCTCAGAACTGGATACGGCTTTCAATCGTGCAGGTTTAACGCCACGCATCGTCTTTACCGCGACCGACGCCGACGTAATCAAAACTTATGTCCGCTTAGGTCTGGGGGTTGGCGTTATCGCCAGCATGGCAGTAGATCCGGTGGCCGATCCTGACCTGATTCGCATTGAAGCCGCCGATATCTTTACCAACAGCACTACTAAGATTGGATTCCGCCGCAGCACCTTCCTGCGCAGCTATATGTATGATTTTATCCAACGTTTTGCGCCGCACCTGACGCGCGATGTGGTAGATACTGCGGTTGCGTTGCGCTCCAATGAAGACATTGAAGCGATGTTTAAAGATATCAAACTGCCGTTTAAATAGAATTTAACCTCCCCGCGTAAACATAAGGCTGCCTGGTGCAGCCTTTTTTGTCTCCAGGCTTTAGCGCCAAATGAGACTCAAAAGTTTTTATGATTTTTTTGTAAATGAAACATTGATCACATGTTTCCTCATCGGGCTTTCTTAAATGCGAATTACAACACATTTTTAACTATGTCACTTTGCGGCTTGCCAGGAATATTCCCATACTCCAGTTAAGAGCTAACGTGGGAAGCCACTAAACATAAGGTTCTTAAGTGTTATCTATAGTTTTGAGTGGATCTGTTTTTAAATTAACTCAAATTTTTTAGCGGGTTTTTTAATTAAATATTAGTTCCGGTATTAATGATTTCTTACGTTACCTGAGCTCATTGATTAATACCGTTAATCGTTGTACTCAATAAAAATAACTGGATTTTTGGCCTTAACGCGTTTAGGATTCCTCCTAAATCTTAATCGATGTTATCAATCATTTTGTTGAGAGTGATTATCAAAAACTATGAATACACGACTGACTGTACAACCGGGTTTCCCGGCAAAAAGCACCAAGGTTGAGCGTACCGGCAACACTCGTCGCAAAGCCTGGTTAACCGTATTCGCTGCCTCTGCGCTGTTTTGGGTAGTTGTCGCGTTAATGATTTGGCGTATCTGGGGTTAAAGCCATGTGGGCAAATACACTCAGCCATAAACGTTCCCTGACCTCGGGTCAGCACAAGACGGTCTCCTGTAAAGGAAAAGAACCCCTTGCAAAGGACGAAAAAGTGTCTATCCCCGATTCATGGGATTTGAGTGATAACCAGAGACTTTTTATTGAGTCGTTTCTGGACCCTAAAAACAAATAACGTTGTCAGACCATTTCTTCGTCACTGTTCTTTTAAAACCGGAATTTCCGGTGGGCCTATAAATGCCCTTACCACATCCTGTACGACCAAAGGGTGTCGCCTCTTTCTATAAGGTGACCGCAAAAACTTTTACGCCCGATTCCGGCGAAGGAGTGAACCAAATGAATATTATTAAAATGTCCTGGCTCAGCGCGTATGCATTCTCCTTTGCGTTCTGGTCTGCGGCGGTGTGGATAACCCTGTAATTTGAATTAAAATCACCTTTTCATGATGCCTCGTGACTTCACGGGGCATTTTCGTTTGCGATCGATTGTAGCAATTTGTGTTGTAATCAAAACGTTAACGAAATTGTGGTCTATCTTTAACATAAACCTTTGTCTCTCTGAGGTTTAAAGACCATGAATGAAAGGAGGAGCTATGTCGTCTACCCTACGCGAGCAGAGTCAGGAAGTACTGCAGGTCGACACCAAAAAATATCACATCTTCAGTCTTCCCCATGCTGCTCAACACCTTGGCAATATCGATCGCCTGCCAAAATCCCTTAAAGTCCTGCTGGAAAATTTACTGCGCTATCAGGATGGTGACTCTGTTACGACGGAGGACATCCAGGCGCTGGTTGACTGGCAAAAAGATGCCCACGCCGATCGTGAAATTGCCTACCGGCCAGCCCGTGTATTAATGCAGGACTTTACTGGCGTGCCTGCGGTAGTCGACCTTGCTGCGATGCGAGAAGCAGTGAATCGGCTAGGCGGCGATGTGGCGAAAGTTAATCCGCTGTCACCGGTTGATCTGGTTATCGACCACTCGGTGACTGTCGACCATTTTGGCAATGATGACGCGTTTGAAGAGAACGTCCGGCTGGAGATGGAGCGAAACCATGAGCGCTACGTCTTTCTCCGCTGGGGCCAGAAGGCGTTTGATAAATTCCGCGTGGTGCCACCAGGAACCGGTATTTGCCATCAGGTGAACCTGGAATATCTCGGCAAGGCAATCTGGCATGAAACCGTTGATGGTGAAGAGTATGCCTGGCCCGATACGCTGGTCGGTACGGACTCTCACACTACCATGATCAACGCGCTTGGCGTGCTGGGGTGGGGAGTAGGGGGAATCGAAGCCGAAGCCGCCATGCTCGGTCAGCCTGTCTCAATGCTTATCCCGGATGTGGTGGGTTTCAAACTTACCGGCAAATTGCGGGCGGGTATTACGGCAACCGACCTTGTGTTGACCGTCACCCAGATGCTGCGTAAGCATGGCGTCGTCGGTAAATTCGTTGAGTTTTATGGTGATGGCCTGGCCGATTTGCCGCTGGCAGACCGCGCAACCATCGCCAATATGGCACCGGAATATGGCGCAACCTGCGGATTCTTCCCGGTTGATGACGTCACGCTGAGCTACATGACCCTGACCGGACGCGATGCCGAACAGGTAGCGTTAGTGGAAGCTTATGCCAAAGCGCAGGGTTTGTGGCGCAACCCTGGCGATGAGCCGCGTTTTACCAGCACTCTGGCGCTGGATATGAATGAGGTGGAATCGAGTCTCGCAGGACCAAAACGTCCGCAGGATCGGGTGTCGCTGGGTGATGTGCCCGCCGCGTTTGATGCCAGCAACGAACTGGAAGTGAATCAGGCGCAGAAACCCCATAAAATCGTTGAGTATACCGACAGTGATACCGGGCTGACGCATAAGCTGACCGATGGAGCGGTGGTGATCAGTGCGATTACCTCCTGTACTAACACCTCCAACCCCAGCGTCTTAATGGCGGCCGGTTTACTGGCGAAGAAAGCGGTCGAGCGGGGGCTGAAACGTCAGCCGTGGGTCAAAGCCTCGCTGGCACCCGGTTCTAAAGTGGTTTCAGACTACCTGGCCGTCGCGCAACTGACCTCTTATCTCGACGAGCTGGGCTTTAATCTGGTTGGTTATGGCTGCACCACCTGTATCGGTAACTCCGGCCCGCTGAAAGATGAAATCGAGTCTGCGATCAAAGCAGGCGACCTTACGGTGGGTGCTGTGCTGTCCGGCAACCGCAACTTTGAAGGCCGTATTCATCCGCTGATTAAAACCAACTGGCTGGCGTCGCCGCCGCTGGTGGTGGCCTACGCGCTGGCGGGTAACATGAAGATTAACCTGCAGACCGAGCCGCTGGGCCACGATCGTCAGGGCCAGCCGGTCTACCTGAAAGATATCTGGCCTTCTCCGGAAGAGATCGCTACGGCCGTGCAGCAGGTCACCAGCGACATGTTCCATAAAGAGTACGCTGAAGTCTTCGACGGTACGCCAGAGTGGCAGGAGATTAAGGTGAGTGAAGCCGCGACTTACGACTGGGATGAGGGCTCGACTTATATTCGTCTGTCGCCTTTCTTTGACGATATGGAGAAAGAGCCTAAGCCGGTGCAGGATATTCGCGGTGCGCGGGTGCTGGCCATGCTGGGCGACTCGGTCACCACTGACCATATCTCACCTGCGGGCAGCATTAAAGCGGAAAGTCCGGCCGGACGGTATCTGCTGTCACACGGCGTGGAGCGTATAGACTTTAACTCCTATGGTTCGCGTCGCGGTAACCATGAAGTGATGATGCGCGGCACGTTCGCCAACATCCGTATCCGCAATGAGATGGTACCCGGCGTGGAGGGCGGTTATACCCGACACTACCCAAGTGGCGAACAGCTGGCCATCTATGATGCGGCAATGAAATATCAGGCGGAAGGCGTGCCGCTGGCGGTCATCGCGGGTCTTGAGTATGGCTCTGGTTCAAGTCGCGACTGGGCGGCGAAAGGACCACGTCTGCAGGGGGTCAGGGTAGTAATTGCGGAATCTTTTGAGCGTATTCACCGCTCAAACCTGATTGGGATGGGCATTCTGCCACTGGAGTTTCCGCAGGGCTTGACCCGCAAAAGCCTGGGGCTGACCGGTGAGGAGCGCATTGACGTGGAAAATCTTCAGGCACTGACGCCTGGCTGCAGCGTTAAAGTGACGCTGACCCGTGCCGACGGCAGTAAGGAAGAGCTGGACACTCGCTGTCGCATCGATACCGGTAATGAGCTGACCTATTACCGCAATGACGGCATCCTGCACTACGTTATCCGCAATATGCTGGACTGATAAGAAAGCCGGGGAAACCCGGTTTTTTTATGTGGCTTACAACGTCTGTAATAAGAAGCTGTGAGACCGTGGCTGCACAGGGAAAGGGAACATGGTCAGATCGGAAAGACGCAAAAGCGGTCATCCATGACATGCTAGGCCCGCGCAATTACGCACCTCATCCCTGAGGTGCGCCCGTACCGGGCCAACGCTTTGCGTTGTTCAAAAACGCTCCCGGCGTTTTTATCCGGGCGGCGGGACGCTTTCCTCTTCTGACCGTGCACCCTGCGCGTTGAGCTAATCCGTTGCTTGAGGATTCTCTCAGATTGGGCTTCTTAAATGGTCAGATGCCAGTGAATCCCAGCTTATTTATGACTTCGGCAGCAGATGCCCCATCTTTTCCGCTTTCGTATCCAGATAGTGCGCATTCTTAGGATTACGTCCCACGACCAGCGGCACGCGTTCAACAATGTTGATCCCGGCTTCGCTAAGGATCTCCACTTTACGCGGGTTATTAGTCAGCAGTCGCACTTCATTGACGCCCAGTAGTTTGAACATATCGGCGCACAGCGTGAAGTCGCGCTCATCGGCGGCAAAGCCCAGCTGATGGTTCGCTTCTACCGTGTCATACCCTTTGTCCTGCAACGCATAGGCGCGGATCTTATTCAGCAGACCGATGTTACGGCCTTCCTGACGGTGATAGAGCAGTGCGCCGCGACCCTCTTCTGCGATGGCATTGAGAGCGGCTTCCAGCTGAAAACCACAGTCGCAACGCAGGCTGAAGAGTGCATCGCCGGTCAGGCATTCAGAGTGAACGCGCGCCAGTACCGGCTCGTTATCATTAATATCGCCAAAAACCAGTGCAACGTGGTCATGTCCGGTTGCCAGTTCTTCAAAACCAACCATCAGGAAATCTCCCCATGGCGTGGGCAGTTTGGCTTCTGCCACCCGTTTAAGCTGCATGTGACTCTCCAGAACCTTCAGAGGATGCACTATCATCATGATAGTGCACAGGCCAGTGTGGCCCGACAAACGTGCAATATTGTGCCACAACCCGCAAGCGGGCTGGTAATCTCTGATACCAATTGCAGTGATAAAGCACAATTATCCAATCGGCAACGGTTATGTTATTCTTTTTTAAGCTAAAGTTATGCAATTGCTCTCTTTTGACGCCGGGATAAGGGAAGAGGATGTTTAAGATTTCACGTCGTACCACCTTTGGAATGCTGCTGCTGCTGATCATGCCGGTTGCGGTCTGGCTGAGCGGCTGGCGCTGGCAACCAGGCGAAAGCAATGTGCTGCTGAAAGGTCTCTTCTGGATGACCGAGACCGTCACCAACCCCTGGGGCATTGTTACCAGCGTCGTGCTGAGTGCCTGGATGCTCTGGTGCCTGCGCTTTCGGCTGAAGCCAGCCATCCTGCTGTTGCTGATCATGAACGCCACCATTCTGGCCGGGCAATACACCAAATCCTATATCAAAGAGCAGATTCAGGAGCCGCGTCCTTATGTGATCTGGCTGGAACAGCATCACGGGCTGGATGAAAAGACCTTCTACGAGATGAAGCGCAAACAGCGTGGCGAGATGGTAACCTCACTGATTGCCGATGAGACGCAGATCCCAGGCTGGCTGAAACGGCACTGGGCGTTTGAAACCGGTTTCGCGTTCCCGTCGGGACATACTATGTTTGCCGCCAGCTGGGCGCTGCTGGCATTGGGTCTGCTCTGGCCGCGTCGGCACTATAAAACCGTGGTGGTGATCTTTCTGTGGGCCACCGGCGTAATGGCGAGTCGTCTGCTGCTGGGCATGCACTGGCCACGGGATCTGGCGATGGCAACCATACTCTCCTGGCTACTGGTCACCATTGCCACCTGGCTGGCGCAGCGATTCTGTGGCCCGCTGACGCTGCCGCCGGAAGAGCAAAAAGAGGTGGCGCAGCGGGAGCCCTGATTGTAATTCACCCGTAAGACCCCATATTATTAGACGGGCCTGCGTAAAAGCGACCCGCCCGATGCTGCTGGGAGCAGCATTTTTGCTGGAGTTTTGGCATAATTCTACCCGACAACCTCACAACAGGATGCACTGTGAAATATTTGCTGATTTTTTTAGTGGTACTGGTCATTTTCATTATTTCCGTCACCCTGGGTGCGCATAACGATCAGGTCATTACATTTAACTATCTGCTGGCGCAGGGTGAGTTCAGCATCTCGACCTTACTGGCATCCCTGTTTGGCGCAGGTTTCGTGCTTGGCTGGATCATCTGCGGTCTGTTCTGGTTACGGACCCGCGTCTCCCTGGCGAATGCCAACCGGAAAATTAAGCGTATGCAGACCCAAATCGAGCAGAGTACTGCCCTGGCGACCACGCCATCTTCTTCGGCTGGCCGGGAATAATCCCTGATGCATGAATTGCTGTTTCTGTTACTGCCGGTGGCGGCAGCGTATGGCTGGTATATGGGCCGTCGCAGCGCGCATCAGGATAAGCAACAGGAAGCCAACCGACTGTCACGTGAATATGTCGCTGGCGTAAACTTTCTGCTCTCCAATCAGCAGGACAAAGCGGTCGACCTTTTCCTTGAGATGCTGAAAGAGGACAGCGGCACGGTTGAAGCACACCTGACGCTGGGCAATCTGTTCCGTTCGCGCGGGGAGGTCGACCGCGCCATCCGCATCCATCAGGCTTTAATGGAAAGCGCCTCCCTGAGCTATGAGCAGCGTCTGCTCGCCGTACAGCAACTGGGCCGCGACTATATGGCGGCGGGCTTATATGACCGCGCGGAAGACATGTTTAAGCAACTTACCGATGAAACTGACTTTCGGGTGGGTGCGCTGCAGCAACTGCTGCTGATCCACCAGGCAACCAGCGACTGGCAGCAGGCGATTGAGGTTGCGGAACGGCTGGTTAAGCTTGGCAAAGAGAAGCAGAAAGGCGAAATAGCCCACTTCTACTGCGAACTGGCTCTGCAGGCGATGAGCAGCGACGATCTCGATCGTGCCATGAGCCTGCTGAAGAAAGGGGAGTCGGCCGATCGCAACAGCGCACGCATCTCGATCATGATGGGCCGTATCCTCATGGAAAAAGGGGATTACGCCAAAGCGGTGGGCCATCTGCAGCGGGTGCTGGACCAGGATAAAGAGCTGGTGAGTGAAACGCTGGGGATGCTTGAAACCTGTTTCCAGCAGCTCAATCAGCCAGACGCCTGGTCAGAGTTTCTTCATCGCTGTGTTGAAGAGAACACCGGCGCAGCTGCAGAGCTCTATCTGTCTGACATCCTTGAGCAGCAGCAGGGGCCCGAAGCGGCCCAGAATTACATCAGCCGTCAGCTGCAGCGTCATCCTACCATGCGGGTGTTCCACCGCCTGATGGATTTAAATCTGCATGAAGCGGAAGATGGCCGGGCGAAAGAGAGCCTGATGGTGTTGCGTGACATGGTCGGCGAACAGATCCGCACCAAGCCGCGCTATCGCTGCCAGAAGTGCGGCTTTACCGCCCACGCACTCTACTGGCATTGCCCATCCTGCCGCACCTGGTCTTCGGTTAAGCCTATCCGCGGCCTCGACGGCCAGTAAACCGGCCGCTGCAGCCGCACCATTAATAGCTCATTATAGTTACAACATACTATAGGTTGAATTAGCTTACAGCCCTCAGCAACAGAGCAGAATTTGCCAGGCAGAAGGGCAATGGCGATTGTGATGGTCAGACACCGCAGGTAGAATGCTTGCCGTTTGTCTATTGCGCCTGCGGGCGCCTGTTGCAGAGGAAATGCCATGCCTTCACCCCACAACGTGACCGCTTCGCCGATTCTGGTAGCGCTGGATTATCATGACCTCGACAGCGCACTGCGTTTCGTCGACCAGATCGATCCCCGCAGTTGCCGCCTTAAAGTAGGCAAAGAGATGTTTACGCTATTTGGCCCCTCGCTGGTTAACACTCTGCAGCAGCGCGGCTTTGAAATCTTCCTCGATCTTAAATTCCACGATATTCCCAACACCACCGCTCATGCCGTGGCGGCCGCTGCCGATCTCGGGGTCTGGATGGTCAACGTTCATGCCAGTGGCGGGGCACGGATGATGAACGCGGCGCGTGAAGCGCTGCTTCCCTTTGGTAAAGAGGCGCCCCTGCTCATTGCGGTGACTGTACTGACCAGTATGGATGCAGAGGATCTCAAAGGGCTGGGCATTACGCTTTCTCCTGCCGAACAGGCAGAGCGACTGGCGAAGCTGACACTGTCTTGCGGGCTGGATGGTGTGGTCTGTTCCGCCCATGAGGCTGTCCGCTTCAAACAGGTTTTAGGTCAGGAGTTTGCGCTGGTTACGCCGGGGATTCGCCCGGCAGGCAGTGATGCTGGCGATCAGCGTCGCATCATGACACCTGAGCAGGCGAAGCAGGTGGGCGTGGACTATATGGTTATCGGGCGTCCGATCACCCAATCCGCCGATCCTGCCGCCACTCTGCAGGCGATCCTGCACAGTCTGGAGACACAATAATGGCGAAGGATAATCCACTGGTTTACTCAACCGACAGCGGGCGCATTACCCAGCCGGAGCCAGCGAAGGATCGGCCAAAAGGGGATGGCATTGTGCGCATCCAGCGTCAGACCAGTGGTCGCAAGGGAAAAGGCGTCTGTCTGATCACCGGTATCGACCTGGACGACGCGGCATTGACGCTGCTGGCGGCCGAACTCAAAAAGAAGTGCGGCTGCGGGGGTTCGGTGAAAGAGGGTGTTATCGAGATTCAGGGGGATAAGCGCGATTTACTGAAAAGCCTGCTGGAAGCCAAAGGCATGAAGGTCAAACTGGCGGGTGGCTGAAAAAAATCGGGCTACCGAAGTAGCCCGATTGTTGTGTAGATGCTTAGCGTAGCCGATTATTCTTTTAATAAGGTCTTTAGTGGACCTGATGACCGATAATACCACCGACAGCGGCGCCACCGACTGTGCCGAGTGCGCTACCATTGGTCAATACTGAACCCCCAATCGCACCCGCGCCCGCGCCAATAGCGGTGTTGCGGTCACGTTTAGACCAGTTAGAACAGCCGCTCAGTGCAACAGCTAACGTAGTCGCCAGTACAACGGCAGTGATTCGTTTCATTGTTGTTGTCATACACTTCTCCTTTGATGTGCTCACAGAGGCAACACTCTTAGTATAGCTCCGATATTTCCTCAGCCCGCTTGTGTCGCATCATTGCCGCATCCGTGTCGGCATGGAAATGTGATCACCATGGACAAACCGTTTGTAGCGGGAGAGTCGCAATGTAAACCCGACAGGGCCACGCATTGCCTGAGAGGATTCTAAGCGTTCTGGTTAAATTCCGAAGATAGAAAATTCTGAAATCACGACACATTTTTGCATTCACAGCCATTCCTTCTGCGTTTATAGCCATTTGCTCCATAACTCTTTCGCGTCCGACTCCGCAAAATTCAGGGACGATTGTCAGCAGGAGAAAATAGATGCTGGAACACCTGAAACAACAGGTTCTGGAAGCGAATCTGGATCTACCCAAATACAACCTGGTGACCTTCACCTGGGGCAATGTCAGCGCTGTTGATCGCGAACAGGGTTTGCTGGTGATTAAACCTTCCGGCGTGCGCTATGAAGTGATGAAGCGCGACGACATGGTCGTGGTCGATCTGGCGAGTGGCGACGTGGTGGAAGGGGATAAACGCCCCTCCTCGGACACGGCGACACACCGCGCGCTTTACCTCGCCTGGCCGGAGGTGGGTGGCATTGTCCATACCCATTCGCGGCATGCGACCATCTGGGCCCAGGCAGGACGACCGATTCCTGCCTGGGGAACCACCCACGCCGATGACTTCTATGGTGAGATCCCCTGTACCCGGTCGATGCGCAATGAAGAGATTCAGCACGACTACGAGTGGAACACCGGTGAGGTGATTATCGAGACTTTTGCGCAACGTGGGTTGTCTCCTTCGGCGATCCCGGCGGTACTGGTCAACTCTCATGGCCCGTTTGCCTGGGGGAAAGACGCTCATGCTGCGGTACACAGCGCGGTTGTGCTGGAGGAGGTGGCGTATATGGGCCTGTTCAGCCAGCAGCTGACCGCTAATCTGCCGCCGATTAACCAGACGCTGCTTGACCTGCACTACCTGCGAAAGCATGGCGAGAACGCCTGGTACGGGCAAAAATAGCGAGCGGGACGCCACGGCGTCCCGTTTTTTTAGTCTCATCTGAGACTGGTATGGCGATCTCCATCATAGTTATCAAAACAACAGGTCATTAAAAATAAAACAGCGTTTCATTTTATCGAATCGATCACTGTTTTGATTACCCCAAGTGACTACTTTGCTTGCATCGCCTTCGGGCACTTCCTGCTCCACCCTCTGGCATAGCAAAGGTGACATCCATATGCATATCAAACGTGCAATAGACAAAATTCCGGGCGGTATGATGCTCATTCCGCTCTTTATCGGCGCACTCTGTCATACGTTTTCTCCAGGCGCCGGGAAATATTTCGGTTCTTTCACCAACGGCCTGATGACCGGCACGGTACCCATTCTGGCCGTCTGGTTTTTCTGTATGGGCGCGTCGATTAAACTCAGCGCCACCGGGACGGTACTGCGTAAATCGGGCACGCTGGTGCTTACCAAGATTGCCGTCGCCTGGGTTGTGGCTGCCATCGCCTCACGGGTGATGCCGGAGAATGGCGTAGAAGTAGGGATGTTTGCCGGGTTATCGACGCTGGCGCTGGTGGCTGCCATGGATATGACCAATGGCGGCCTTTATGCCTCGATCATGCAGCAATATGGTTCCAAAGAGGAGGCGGGTGCGTTTGTGCTGATGTCTCTGGAGTCCGGGCCATTAATGACCATGGTTATCCTGGGCACCGCCGGCATCGCCTCATTCGAGCCGCACGTGTTTGTGGGGGCGGTCCTGCCGTTTATTGTGGGGTTTGCATTAGGGAATCTTGATCCGGAGCTGCGCGACTTCTTCGGAAAAGCGGTCCATACGCTGATTCCTTTCTTCGCCTTTGCTCTGGGTAACACCATTAACCTGGGTGTCATTGCGGAAACCGGACTGCTGGGCATCATGCTGGGCGTGTCGGTGATCATCATTACCGGTATCCCACTCATTCTGACCGATCGGCTGATTGGGGGCGGGGATGGCACGGCTGGCATAGCTGCATCCAGTACGGCAGGCGCAGCGGTGGCGACACCGGTGCTGATTGCCGAGATGCTGCCGCAGTTTAAACCGATTGCCCCTGCTGCCACGGCGCTGGTGGCAACGTCCGTGATTGTGACCTCCGTGCTGGTGCCGATCATCACGGCCATCTATTCAAAACGTGTTAAGCGTCTTCATGTTGCCGTGGAGCAGCGTGCCGCTATTAAGTAACCCGCCTAATCAATCCCCGACGCGCGAGTCGGGGATCTCTCTGGATTTTGTGTTGTAAATCAATCTCTCATTTGGTCTGGCCTCACTCTGCATTACGCTGATGTGGCGTATTTAACGCATCAAATATAAACAGAGGATGAGACAATGACAGTTATTAACCAAGCAACGTGCAGATTATTTACCGAAGTCGGCAACACCACGCAGTTAGTCGCCTATTACGAAGAAGGGCGTCGTACTATGTGGATGATGTTGCGTGCACAGCCCCGTCCGAGCTTCAACCATGAACTGATTGAAGAGATCATGAATCTGAGCTACGCCGCTCAGCGTTCCGGTCTGCCAATCGACTTCTGGGTTACCGGCTCTCTGGTGCCACAGATGTTCAACGCCGGTGGCGATCTGCGCTTCTTTGTCGAGTGCATTCGCAATAACCGCCGTGAGGCGCTGCGGGCCTATGCCCGTGCCTGCGTTGACTGCATCCATTCGGCAGCACGGGGATTTGATACCGGCGCGGTGACGCTGGCGATGATTGAGGGCAGTGCGTTAGGCGGCGGATTCGAAGCGGCGCTGGCGCATCACTTCATTCTGGCGCAGAACAACGCGCGGATGGGCTTTCCGGAAATTGCTTTTAACCTCTTTCCCGGCATGGGCGGCTACTCACTGGTCGCGCGTCGTTCCGGCATGAAACTGGCAGAGGAGTTGATTTGTGAAGGGGAGTCCCACAGCGCAGAGTGGTATGAAACGCGCGGACTGGTGGATAAAGTCTTCCAGCCCGGCGACAGCTACCGCGCCACCCGCACCTTTATCGATACGTTACGTCCTAAACTCAACGGCGTGCGGGCAATGCTGAAAGCGCGTCAGCGCGTGCTGCAATTGTCACGCGCTGAGCTGATGGATATTACCGAAGATTGGGTCGATTACGCCTTTACCATCGAACCTAAAGACATTGCTTACATGGAACGCCTGGTTCAGTTACAAAACCGCCACAGCGCATCACTGCGTAAAGCGGGTTAATCTGAATTAGCGTTAAACGCGGGCAGGATGCTTAGCCAGCCAATGCCCAAACTGTTCCGCGGGCATTGGTTTTGCGTAGTAGTAGCCCTGACGCCCATCAACACCACTGTTAAGGACAAACTTCTCTTCATCCGGGGTCTCAATACCCTCTGCAATCACCTGCAAATCGAGCGCCTTGGCGACGGCGACGATAGCTCGTACCAGCGATTGTGAGACGGGCTGTTTATTAATATCGCGGATAAAGCTTTGGTCGAGTTTGATGGCATTGATCGGCACACGTGCGAGCTGAGAAAGCGATGAGTAACCGGTGCCGAAGTCATCCAGATGAACCTGTGCGCCAAGCTCCTGAAACTGCTTCATCAGCCGCAGGGCTTCAGCTTCATTCTCAATCAGGCAGCTTTCTGTGAGCTCAATATCGATAGGACAGTCGGTGATATTCGCCTCATGCAGTGCCTGTTTCAGGTCAGTATAGATGCTTTGATCAATCAGCTGACGTGCCGACACGTTGACGGCGACGCGCAGAAAAATGCCCTGCTGGCGCCAGACGATAATCTGTTTCAGCACATTGAGCATGACCCAGCGTCCCAGCGGCACAATCAGTCCCGACTCTTCGGCGTAGGGAATGAAATCAGCAGGGGAGACCAGGCCGCGCTCGGGTGAGTTCCAGCGTACCAGCGCTTCGGCGCTGCGGACTTCACCATCACTGTCGATTTTCGGCTGGTAATGCACCAGCAGGTGATCCAGCTCCAGCGCTTTACGCAGATTGGTGTCCAGCCACAGGTACTCAAAGACCCGCTGGTTCATCTCTGCCGCGAAGACACAGAACTTGCCACGACCGTTCTCTTTGGCGTGATACATCGCGGTGTCAGCATTGCGAATAAGGCTCTCGCGATCTTCACCATGCAGCGGCGCGAAAGCGATCCCGATAGAGCAGCCGCTGTACACTTCGATCAGTCCGATACGGAAGGGCTGACGCAGGCGCTCAAGAATGCGGGAGGACATCGCCTCCAGCGCAGCCTGGCTGGTGTGCTCAGCCAGCACCACAAACTCATCGCCACCCAGCCGGCCCAGAGTCTGGTCTTTACCCAGACAGCTAAGAATCGCCAGTGAGACCGCCTGCAGTAACTGATCGCCGAACATATGACCGTATGCGTCGTTCACTTTTTTGAAATTATCGAGATCGAGATAGACCACGCCGGTCTCATCGCGCTCAGATCGCTCCAGCGCCAGGCTAATCTGTTGATGAATTGCGTTGCGATTAGGCAAACCGGTCACCGTATCGGTGTTTGCCAGCACCCGCAGGCGTTCCTGGGCGCGTCGCTCCTCGGTTATGTCGGTGCCAGAACAGATGAGGAAAATTTCATTTTTGCCACTGCCGCTGTGAACAAACTTATTACGAAACAGAAACAGTCGCTGACCTTTTTTGGTTTTAACCCAGCGCTCCACCTCATAGGAGTTACCGTCACGGAAGAAGCCCGCAATGTTGCGTCGTGACTGAGACGCCTCTTGTTTGGTCATAAAGAGCTGAAAGACGTTACGGCCGATAACCTCATGCTCATTCAGACCGGTGTATTCTTCACTAAGACGGTTAAAACGCTGAATATTGCCGCGCTGATCGAGGATCACAATCACCGAGTTGGCTTCAGAAACCACCTGTTCGGCGAATGAAAGACCCAGGGTTAAGTCGCGGGCGACCGCTGAGGTATCGCCCCAGGCAGAAGCGGTTCCTGCCCAGGTCGCCTGGTTCACTTTGCGTCCGACAAAATGCATCGGAACATCAATGCCCTGCAGCGTCATGGTCAGATTGATGCTTGAAGTGATGACCGGCATCGCGCGTATCATGGCTGCCTGGCCGGGGGTTAACGGCAGGGCGATATTAGTTTGTGACGACTCATCTTCGGCAAAATGCAACGCATCGCTGTCCGCGGTCAGACGCCAATGAGGGCTGGTTGTACCGAAAAGGGTGTACAACAACGTTTGCCCTTGTTCATCGGTCATGGAAACTTCCTCCGGGAAGTGCTCTGCAGGCGTTATCTCATTATTTTAGCAACAGTATTCATCATCTGACGCCAGCACAAGATGCAAACCGAATATATTTTCCCATCCAGATAAGAATGGCACAAAAAAGCCCCGACGGTGCGGGGCTGTTTAGTCCGGTCAGCAGGGACATTTACCCAGTTTGCCTGCCTGGCTGGGGAAGCGGGCATCCAGACAGTAACGGTGGAAATCGCGCTCATTCATCGGCGGCTGATCGGGATGATGGAGTCGCATATGCTGCAGATATTTTTGATAATCCTGCACCCCGACCATTAAGCGAAAACACTGTTGCAGGCCGCGCCAGAATCCCCGCCAGCTGAATGCCTGTGGCTGCGGGGCGGCGGCAGGCTGGCAGCGGATAATCTGCCACTCTCCCTGCGGACGCCGGGACTGATGAATAGCATCAGACATGACGCACCTCCTTGTTGCGCAGCGTCACAACGGACTCATGCGTAGTAGGAAGATCGCTGCGCAGCGCCCGGCGAATGACAAAGAACGCAGAGATCAGCATCGTGACCGCCACCAGCATAAAGAAGGCGCACAGGGCCGCGTTAATCTGATTGCTGAAGACGATGGTCTGCATATCCGCCACGCTTTTTGCCGGGGCGATGATCACGCCTTCATCCAGCCCTTTGCGGAACTTATTCGCCTGCGCCAGGAAGCCAATCGACGGTTTTTCATGGAAGATTTTCTGCCAGCCGGCAGTCATCGAGGTGATAAACAGCCAGACAGTTGGCAGGATAGTCACCCAGGCGTAACGCTGCTTTTTCATTTTGAACAGCACCACGGTGCCGAGGATCAGCGCCATGGACGCCAGCATCTGATTGCCGATACCAAACAGCGGCCACAGAGTGTTAATGCCGCCGAGCGGATCGACCACGCCCTGATAGACAAAGAAGCCCCAACCCGCGACCGCCACGGTCGTGCCGGCCATATTGCCCAGCCAGGAGCGGTTATTCGCCATAGAAGGCACCACGGTGCCTGCCAGATCCTGCACCATAAAGCGGCAGGCGCGGGTACCGGCATCGACCGCCGTCAGAATGAACAGCGCTTCAAACAGAATGGCGAAGTGATACCAGAACGCCATCATCGCCCGGCTGTTAAAGATCTCGGTAATGATGTGGGCCATTCCCACCGCGAAGGTTGGCGCGCCGCCTGCGCGGGACAGGATCGAGCCTTCACCCACGTCACGGGCGATGCCGCTCAGCATTTCCGGCGTGACGACAAAGCCCCAGCCGTTGATCACCTGAGAGGCGCTTTCAACGGTGGTACCAATCAGCGCAGCCGGGGAGTTCATGGCAAAGTAGACGCCCGGATCGAGCACCGAGGCACAAATCAGCGCCATGATCGCCACAAAGGATTCCATCAGCATCGCGCCATAGCCAATAAAGCGGATATGACTTTCCCGCTCCACCAGTTTTGGCGTGGTGCCGCTGGAGACCAGCGCATGGAAGCCGGAGATGGCACCGCAGGCAATAGTAATAAACAGGAACGGGAACATCGCGCCGGAGAAGACCGGGCCAGTGCCGTCGATAAATTTGGTGACCGCCGGCATTTTCATCTCTGGCATGGCAAAGACAATCCCCACCGCCAGCCCGACAATCACGCCGATTTTAAGAAAGGTCGAAAGGTAGTCACGCGGAGCCAGCAGCAGCCAGACCGGCAGCACGGAGGCAATAAAGCCGTAGATCACCAGCACCCAGGTCAGTGAGGTGCCTTTCAGGGTAAAGAAGGGCCCCCAGTAAGGATGCTGGGCTACGTCACCACCATAGATAATCGCCGCCATCATCAGCACAAAGCCAATCAGTGAAACTTCGGCGATTTTACCGGGCCGGATAAAGCGCATGTAGACGCCCATAAACAGCGCAATCGGAATGGTGGCCGCGATGGTAAACAGTCCCCACGGACTGTTCGCCAGCGCCTTGACCACCACCAGCGCCAGCGCCGACAGGATAATGATCATGACGCCCAGCGCGCCGAGCATGGTCACCACACCGGCAAACGCACCCAGCTCCTGCCGCGCCATCTCGCCCAGTGAACGGCCATCACGACGGGTTGAGATAAACAGGATCAGGAAATCCTGTACCGCACCCGCCAGCATCACCCCGACCAGGATCCAGATGGTGCCAGGCAGAAAGCCCATCTGCGCCGCCAGAATCGGACCCACCAGCGGGCCGGCACCGGCAATAGCCGCAAAGTGGTGACCAAACAGCACCCATTTATTGGTCGGGACATAATCGAGCCCGTCGCTCAGCCGCTCGGCAGGCGTCATCCGGCGGTCGTCCAGTTCGAAAATATTGCGGGCGATAAACAGGCTGTAGAAGCGATAAGCGATGCTGTAACAGGCGACAGCGGCTATCACCAGCCAGACTGCGTTGACGTGTTCGCCGCGGCTGAGGGCCAGCATGGCGAAAGCGCCCGCGCCGATTAACGCCACCACTAACCAGATCGCACTGGTTTTGACGTTTTTCATGACTAACTCCTTGTGAGGACCGAGAGGAAAGCGATCGAAAACAACGAGTCAAACTTAATGTAATGGAATGTAAGTGAAAGTTAATCAGTGGAGAAGTGTGAAGCGGGGTACAAATTTAACTTTTTTGCAATGCGGGCGGGGTGGAAACAGACGGGATAACCGGAGTTATCCCGCCCGATTGACTGATCAGAACATCACTACTCAGACGGCGGGACGCGCCACGACGCTGCGGGTTTCCATGCGGACTTCGGCGATGGTGACATCAATCACATCGGTCACACGGTAAACCACTTCGCCTTTGATCTGAACGCTGCCATTTTCCTGGCTGCAGACCAGCTCATCACGCACCGCGTGAATGAACGGAGCCGGGATAAAGGCGACCGCGCCAAACTCCAGCAGGCGAACACGCATGCCACCACGTGACACATCGATAATCTCGGCGCTGAAGCGACGGTCGGTTGCTGCAAACGGCGCCAGATAACGGGCGTAGAGCCAGTCGCCAACATCACGTTCCGCCATGCGGTTCAGGCGGCGGCGCTCACTCATCGTCACCGTCAGCGCATCATCCGGACGAGCGATCTGCTCACCGCGAATAATCGCTTTCAGCAGACGATGGTTGACCATGTCGCCGAACTTACGAATCGGTGAGGTCCATGTGGCGTAAGCCTCAAGTCCCAGGCCAAAGTGCGGGCCAGGCTCGGTGCTGATCTCAGCGAAGGTCTGGAAGCGACGGATCCGGCTGTCGAGGAACTGGGTCGGCTGGGCATCAAGCTCACGACGCAGCACGCGGAAACCTTCCAGCGTGGTGATCGCCTGCGCATCCACGGTAATACCATGGTTGGCCAGCACGGCCGCGGCCTGTTCAGCATTGGTGGCATCGAAACCGGCATGGACGTTGTAGATACCAAAACCGAGACGGTCACGCAGCACTTTCGCCGCGCAGACGTTGGCCAGAATCATAGACTCTTCGACAATGCGGTTAGCGATGCGGCGCGGTTCAGCCACAATCTCCAGCACTTCACCTTTTTCACCCAGCAGGAAGCGGTAATCCGGGCGATCTTTAAACACCAGCGCGTGAGTCTGACGCCACTCGCTGCGCGCCAGGCAGAGGCGATGCAGCAGGCGAATCTGTTCAGCAATCGCCTCACTTTCCGGCTGCCATGAGCCGCTGTTTTCCAGCCAGTCAGAGACGTCGTCATACGCCAGCTTGGCTTTGGATTCGATCCAGGCGGCAAAGAACTCAACGTCATCACCTAAACTGCCATCGGCTGCCACGGTCACGCGGCAGGCCAGGGCCGGACGGCGCACATTCGGACGCAGCGAGCAGACATCATCAGAGAGTTCGCGCGGCAGCATCGGGATGTTAAAGCCCGGCAGGTAGTTAGTAAACGCACGCTGCGCCGCCAGCTTATCGAGCTGACTGCCTTCCGGCACATAGGCGGTAGGGTCGGCGATAGCGATGGTCAGACGCAGGGCGCCATCGTCCAGGGCTTCCACAAAGAGCGCATCATCCATATCCTGGGTGCTGGCGCTGTCGATGGTAACGAAATCCAGCGCGGTCAGATCTTCACGCGTCAGATTTTCATCCAGCATCTCGCCAAAACTGACATCGGGCGCTTCACGCTCAAGGTTATGACGCGACAGCGTCACCCACCACGGCGCCAGATGGTCATCAGCTTTGACAATAAAATCGGTGAGTTCGGCATAAAAGCCGCGATCGCCTTTCAGCGGATGGCGACGCATCTCCGCCACGGCCCAGTCACCATTTTCAAACTCATGGCTGACATCGCGCGCAGGGCGACACTGGATCGCATCCTTCAGCAGGGGATGATCCGGCACAATCGACAGGCGATCGTCTTTCTTCTGTACCCGGCCAACAAAGCGGCTCAGGAACGGCTCAACCAGGGTTTCCGGCTCAGCGCTTTCGCGATCTTTATCGCTGTGGATCACGGCGGTGATGCGATCGCCGTGCATC
The DNA here is from genome assembly GCF_019969975.1 of Pantoea sp. OVA07A. Taxonomy (NCBI): domain Bacteria; kingdom Pseudomonadati; phylum Pseudomonadota; class Gammaproteobacteria; order Enterobacterales; family Erwiniaceae; genus Pantoea; species Pantoea sp. OVA07A. The sequence goes on from NZ_JAHXYM010000001.1 coordinate 554,699, forward strand.
ACTTTCTTCATCTGCGGTGGCGGAATGAAGTAGCTTTTTTGCGCATCGACTTCCAGAAAGCCGAAGCCTTTTTCAGTGCCTTTTACGACGCCTTCAGCACGAGGCGTTTGCGAATGGAGCTTCTCTTTCAGCTGCGCGAGCAGCGGGTTATCCTGGAACATAATTTTTACGTTTCGTTGGCTGATTGCGGCTGACAGTTTTACGCGAATCGACGTCGCGCGGCAAGGCAAAAAGCCGGACGAGCCGGCTTTTTAGGGGGGAGTGAAAGGGCTGTCAGGCGATGCGCTGATCGGCCAGTGCCTCAGAGAGTTCCAGCTTCACCGGCACCGATTTAGAGGTCGGTGTACCACTGTCATCACCAAAGCTGTTCAGCGGCACCAGCGGGTTGGTTTCCGGATAATAGGCCGCCAGGTTACCGCGCGGAATATTGTAGGGAACCAGTTTGAATCCGCTGACGCGACGGGTAATGCCATCATTCCACAGCGTTTCGATATCGACATTCTGGCCTTCGGTAAAGCCCAGGTCTGCCATATCGTCCGGGTTGATGAACACCACTTCACGCTGACCAAACACGCCACGGTAACGGTCATCGAGGCCGTAAATGGTAGTGTTGTACTGGTCGTGCGAACGCAGTGTCTGCAGGGTAAAAGGCACGTCCTGATCAAGATTCGGGAACAGTGAGGTCGGCAGCGCTGAGGCGTTAAATTCCGCTTTCTGGCTCGGGGTATTGAAGCGCAACTCGGCTGCTGCGTTGCCCAGATAGAAACCGCCCGGGATATCGCATTTGGCGTTAAAGTCGGCAAAGCCCGGGATCGTCGCGGCGATATGCTCACGGATCAGGTTATAATCACCCGCCAGCTCGCGCCATTTCACTTTTTCATCACCCAGCACCGCCTCAGCGATACCGGCAACAATCCAGGTCTCTGAACGCTGTGTTTCCGCCAGCGGAATACCGATCCCTTCAGAGGCGTGCACCATGCTGAAAGAGTCTTCCACGGTAATAAACTGATTGCCGGTGGCCTGCAGATCGCGCTCGGTGCGGCCCAGCGTCGGCAGAATCAGCCCATCGTGACCCGGCACCAGATGGCTGCGGTTCAGTTTGGTGCTGATATGCACGGTCAGACCACAGCGTGACATCGCCTCTTCGGTGCGCGGTGAGTCGGGTGCGGCCGCCGCCAGGTTGCCACCCAGCGCGATCAGCACTTTCACTTCATCACGCAGCATGGCGTTCAGCGCTTCCACGGTGTTGTGGCCTGCCGCACGCGGGGGCTCGAAATTGAAATGATTCCCCAGCGCATCCAGGAAGGCTTTCGCCGGTTTCTCATCGATGCCCATGGTGCGGTTGCCCTGCACATTACTGTGACCACGAACCGGGCAGAGGCCTGCGCCTTTTTTACCCAGCTGGCCAAACAGCAACTGCAGGTTGGTGATCTCGCGCACCGTGTCGACAGAGTGTTTGTGCTGGGTGATACCCATCGCCCAGGTACAGATCACCCGGTCAGCGCTCTGGTAGAGCGCCGCGGCTTCACGGATCTGCGCCTGCGTCAGGCCCGACTGCGCCACAATCTGCATCCAGCTGGTGTTATCCACGGCGTCGAGATACGCCTCAATGCCGTTGGTTTTAGCATTGATAAAGGTCTGATCGAACAGGCCGCTTTCACCAGCCGCCAGACGCGCGCGGTGGGTTTCCAGCAGGGATTTCACCATGCCGCGCACCGCTGCCATATCACCGCCCAGGTTCGGCTGATAATAGGAGGAGCTGATGTTACCCGCTTTCGAAGTCACCACTTCCAGCGGTTTCTGCGGATCGGCAAAACGTTCCAGACCGCGTTCACGCAGGGTATTAAAGGTGACGATTTTCGCACCGTGATCGGCAGCGTGACGCAGGCTGTGCAGCATACGCGGATGGTTAGTGCCGGGATTCTGACCGAAGACAAAAATGGCATCTGCGTGGTCGAAATCATCCAGACGAATGGTGCCTTTACCGACGCCAATGCTGCGCTTCAGGCCGGTGCCGCTGGCTTCGTGGCACATATTGGAGCAGTCAGGGAAGTTATTGGTCCCCATCAGGCGACCAAACAGCTGATAGAGCCAGGAGGCTTCATTGCTGGCGCGACCGGAGGTGTAAAGCTCCATCTGATCCGGATGATCCATCGCCTTGATGTGCTGCGCGATCAGCGCAAACGCATCATCCCAGCTGATGGGCTCGTAGTGATCGGTTTCCGCGTTGTAGCGCAGCGGATGGGTCAGACGTCCCTGATACTCCAGGAAGTAGTCACTCTGGGTATAGAGCGTGGTTACGCTGTGTTTAGCGAAAAAGTCGGTGTCGACCATCCGGCGTGTCGCTTCCCAGGTCACCGCTTTGGCGCCATTCTCGCAGAAGCTGAAGGTACTTTTATTGTCATCACCCCAGGCGCAGCCCGGACAGTCAAAACCGCGTGCTTTGTTCATGCGCATCAGGTTGCGCATATTTTTCAGGGCCGCTTTGCTGTCAAGAACGAAACGCGTGGTGGCTTCCAGTGAACCCCAGCCGCCCGCTGCCGCGCGATAGGGTTTGATTTGGCGTTTAAATTTCATATTGAGTGCAGGCTTTTTATAGTAGGAATTATTGTTTGGTGTTTGTTATCAGGTTATATCCTGATGGTGAAAGGAAGTCTGCAGCTATCCTCATACCTTGTCTAATTGATTGACTTAATGGTGCGATAGCTGGCGTTTATCGTGCATAAGCCAGAAATGTGATGCTGGTCAGATTTTACCCGCCTTTAACCTGCTGATAACGGGAGTTCTCCCGACAACAGGCTAATACTTGCTGTTCACAATCAGAGAGGGCACGACTCCATGAAACAGCTGACCAGCCAGATTCATGCATTTGGCAAAGCGTTGATGATGCCAATCTCGGTCATCGCTGCCGCAGGTATCTTCCTTGGGCTGGCGGCGGCCATGCAGAACCCGGCGGTCACCGGCGATGCCTTTGCGCAGATGCAGGTGCCGCAGTTAATTATCGGCTTTATTCGCAAGGTTGCCGGAGCGCTATTCGCTAATCTGCCGGTCTTCTTTGCGGTAGCGAGTGCCATCGGACTGGCGAAAGCGGAAAAAGCTACCGCCGCCTTTGCCGCGGTGATTGGCTATATCGTGATGAACGTCGGTATCAGCGCGACGCTGGCGGCCAAAGGGATCACCGCCGCCACCACCACACCTGCAGCCCTGCAGCAGGCGGGCATGGACCAGACCACCGCCATGATGACCTCGGCGGAATATATCAACATGCTGGGCGTCTTTACCTACAACATGAGCGTACTGGGCGGGGTGATTGCCGGACTGGTAACGGTGGCGCTGCACAATCGCTTTTATACCCAGCAACTGCCTACCGCGATAAGCTTCTTTGGCGGACGGCGTTTTGTGCCGATCGTGACCGTGGTCTGTCTGCCACTGATTGGGGTATTGCTGGCGCTGGTCTGGCCGACCATTGGCGACGGTATCGCCTGGATTGGACAGATGATTGGCAAAAGCGGGCAGTATGGCGCTTTTCTGCTGGGGGCCTTTGAGCGCATCCTGATCCCCACCGGCCTGCATCACATCCTTAACGAAACCGTGCGTTTCACGCCTATTGGCGGCATGGCGGTGGTCGATGGTCAGACTGTTGTTGGTGCACTGAACATCTTCAACGCGTCGCTGACTCATCCGGGATCGATCCCCGATGAGACGCTGCGCACCGCCACGCAGTTTCTGGCGCAGGGCAAGATTCCGGTGATGATGTTCGGCCTGCCCGCCGCGGCGCTGGCGATCTATCACACCGCCCGACCCGAGCATAAACAGCGGGTCAAAGCACTGGTCATGGCGGGGGCGCTGACCTCCTTCACCACCGGCATCACCGAACCGCTGGAGTTCTGCTTTATCTTTGTCTCTCCGGTGCTCTATCTGCTGCACGCTTTTCTGACCGGCCTGTCGTTTATGCTGATGTCGATGCTGCATCTGATGATTGGCAACGTGCAGGGCGGTGTTATCGACCTGGTGGTGTTCGGCATGCTGGGTGGAGCAAAAACCCACTGGTGGTGGACGCTGGCGCTGGGCGTGATCTATGCGCCGATCTACTACTACGCTTTCCGGCTGGTGATTACCCGGATGAATGTTGAAACGCCAGGCCGTGAATCGGAGGATGAGAAACCGCAACAGGTCGCCGCGGATGAACGGACTCAGGTCATTATCAGCGGGCTGGGCGGGCAGGCCAATATCGAGGATGTCGATTGCTGCTTTACCCGGCTGCGCGTGCGGGTCAAAGAGATGAATCAGGTGGTCGATCAGACGCTGATGAGCACCGGTGCCAATGGGGTCAATCGCGTCAGTGAGCACGACATTCAGGTGATCTACGGCCCGCAGGTCGAGAAGATCGCCAACGAGGTAAAAATGGCGCTGGGCGTCGCTTAACGGCAGCCTGTTTCACTCTTCGTCACAATGCTAACCGCCCGACGCCCGTGGGCGGTTAGCCCCTGTTCCCGGGGGCGCTCCGCCCGCTGCCGTCCCGCTTATTGTAACTAAAAAAAGCCCAGCCCTAATGGGCCGTACCTTTCTGCCGATATAGCGACTAATCCTCTTACTTTTCGGAACACCGCGATGTCGTTAAAAAAATCCTCCCTGATTATCTTCTCCTTCCTGCTGGCGCTGTTTCTTACCAGCGTGGCAATCAGTACCTGGCTGCTGATTCAGAGCAATCACTCGCTGAATGCGGTTAACAAAGAGATCCGCGTGGTGCTCTCGGTGATTGACCCCATCAACCACAGCCGCACGCTGCGTGTGCGTCTGATGGAGTACATGAAGGAGATTGAGGGCAGTGACGCAAACAATCCCGCCACGCTGGACAGCGTTCGGACCGTGGCCAGCAAAGCGGATGCTGCATTTCAGGCCTATATGAACGCGCCGCGTCTGCCGGGCGAAGAGGCGGAAGCCGACGCCTATAGCCAGGCTTATCAGGCCTATCGTCAGCAGGGTTTACAGCCGTTGATTGAGGCGGCAGAGGCGCACGATCAGGTGCGCTTTAAAAATCAGATCGCCACCGTGGTTCGCCTTGATCGTCAGTATGAAATCATTCTGGACCGGGTGCTGGCTCAGCATGAAACCTATGCCAAAAAGCTTAACAGCGATGCACAGAGTCACTTTACCTCCGGCATTACCCTGCTGGGGCTGTTTGGGGTGCTGTTTTTCGCCATCATCGTCGCCATTTACATCTTCATGAAGCGCTATGTGCTTTCGCCGATCAATGATGCGCAGGAACACTGCAAGCTGATTGCGGCGGGCGTCCTGGATACCACGGTGCCGGTCAAAGCCGGTTCGCGCAGTGAGATTCAGTTGCTGATGGGCTCGCTGGAGCAGATGCGCAGCGCGCTGACCGCCATTATTCTCCAGGTGCGCGATTCAACCCGCTCAGTCTCCACCGCCTCTCAGGAGATTGCGGCGGGCAACATCGATCTCGCCTCGCGAACCGAACAGCAGGCCGCCGCGCTGACGGAAACCGCTGCCAGCATGGAGCAGCTGGGCGCAACGGTGAAACAGAACACTGAAAACGTCTTTGAAGCCTGCCGCCTGACCAGTGAAGCGGTGAAAAACGCGGAAAGCGGCGAAAAGGTCTCGCAGGAAGTGGTGACATCGATGGCGCTGATTAATGCCAGCTCGAAGAAGATCGAGGAGATCACCACCGTGATCGACAGCATCGCCTTCCAGACCAATATTCTGGCGCTGAACGCGGCAGTCGAAGCCGCCAGGGCGGGTGAACAGGGTCGCGGTTTTGCGGTGGTGGCAGGGGAAGTCCGTAATCTGGCCCAGCGCAGCGCTACCGCAGCCAAAGAGATTGAGGGGCTGATTGCGGAATCTGTTTCGATCATCCACGCCGGTTCCGATCAGGTCAGCCGGACCGGTGAGGCGATGAGCGCCATTATCTCCTCTGTCAGCCGCGTGAATCTGCTGATGGAGCACATCTCAACCGCTTCTGATGAACAGAGTCGCGGTATCGGTCAGATTGAGCAGGCGGTTACCGAGATGGACAGCGTCACACAGCAGAACTCGGCGCTGGTGCAGGAGTCTGCCGCGGCATCTGCCTCGCTGGAAGAGCAGGTGCAGTATCTGACGCAGTCGGTCTCCACCTTCCGTCTGGCAAACCGTTAATCAGGGGGCTCCGCGCTGAGTTTATGCAGCGCGGAGTCCGGAGCCCCGATGCTGAGTAATGCCCGACAGAAAAGGGAGAGTTTGATTCAGTGCCTTGTGGCGCAGGGCTAATCGGCGGATTATAAGGCTTTCCAGTAAATATGGGGTGGTCATGCTAATCAGCACGGAAAGTGCCCGCAGCAACAGCGCGGATACCCGACTGGCCTGCACGCTTGCCGCTGCCGCAGGCGCACTGAATACCGCAGCCTTTGAGATCGTCGGTTTTTTTTCAGCCAACATGACCGGGAATGTCTCGCTGCTGTCCGATCACCTGGCAAAAGCGAATCTGGGGCCTGGCCTGTTTTTTCTGTCGATCGTGCTTCTGTTTATTGCGGGTTCCATGTTTTCAACGCTGATCATTAATGCCGGGCACCGCAGAAATATCCGCACTATCTATGCCTTTGTCATCCTGATTGAGGGCAGCGCGCTGATTGCACTGGGGGTGATTGAAAATCACTTTCCGCCGCAGTCGCCCGGTGTGGTGTTAATTATGAGCCTGAGCTTTTTAATGGGGTTGCAGAATGCGGTGGTGACGCGTATCTCCAATGCCCGCGTTCGCACTACCCATATCTCCGGCACGGCGACCGATATCGGGATTGAGCTGGCAATGCTGTTTGAGGTGCTGCGGCGTAAAGCGTCACCGAAAGAGGCACCGCTCTATCTGAGCCGGCTGCGACTGCACTGTCTGACCCTGCTTTCTTTCCTTGCAGGAGGGATAGCCGGAATCGGGCTTTACCGGCTGCTTAGCTACGATTTCCTGCTGCCAGTAGGGTTCGGGTTAATCTGTCTGGCGCTGAATGCCATCTTTACTAAGCCAGCAAAACAACAGGGCGCGATGATTTAAGTGCGCTACCCTCACTGATGCTTAAACCAGGGCGGCGCGGAGTCCTGATTTCATCGCTCCGCCTGCGCAAATGAACCGTGCGGTTAAAACATCCGAGCCTGCGCGGGGTAACATTCAGCCTTATACTCTGGTTGATCCTGCGAACGAGACAGTAATGCGAACAGCTTTCAACCTGCTGATGGATAATTAACATCGACATTAAACAACTCATTTACTTGTGTAACCTGGAACGTGAACGCCATTTCGGGCGGGCCGCGGAAGCCAGTTTTGTTACGCAGCCGACCCTCTCTATGCGCCTGAAAAACCTTGAGCGCGAGCTGGGCCTGCCGCTGATTAACCGCAGCAATAACTTTGCCGGATTTACGCCAGAGGGCGACCGTGTGCTGGCGTGGGCGCGGGAAATTGTTTCGGTCTATCAGGGGCTGAAGCTGGAAGTGGAATCGCTGAAGCATGGGGTAAACGGTACGCTGCGGGTTGGCGTGGTGCCGCAGTGCAGCATGGCACTGCCGCTGCTGCTGAAAGCGGTGCAGGCGCGTTATCCTCAGCTCGACTATCGCATTGCGGTACTCAGTGCTGACCAGTTGCTGGAAGCGCTCAACAGCCACACCGTGGATGTCGGGATCGGTTTTTTCGAGATGGCAACCCTGCGTGAACTCCATTTTCAGACCGAGATGCTGGCAGATCGGGGCGTTGAAGCCATATTCCATCCCGACCATTTCCCTGAGCTGGTGGGGGAAACCGCGCTGACGCTTGATGAAGTGGCACAACAGCCGCTCTGCCTGGCGGAGCCGACGCGTTATTTCCGGCGTTATCTTGATATGGCTTTTCGCGAGGCGGCGCTGGTACCCCGGGTGATCGTCGAGAGCGCCTCTGTCATGCAACTGATGCAATGCGCGCAGGTCGGTCTCGGGCTGCTGGTGTCGCCGGTCGGTCATCTCCTATCCGCTTCATTACAGGGGCTGCAGCAGCGCGCTATTACGCTGCCGCCGATGGCGCGCCAGGCGGCGCTGGTAATTGCCGAACCGGGCCGAGCCACACCGCTGGCGCAGCACTTTTTCGATGAAGCACGGGGCCTGCTGCCGGTGTAATTCCAGTTACTGCGCCTCGCCCAGCGCATAAAACAGGCGGCTGTTCCAGTTGCCTATCGCCACGCTCTGTATCAGCGCGAACAGCGCATCAGCTTCCCAGCCCGCCTCCATTAGCGGCTGCAGATGGGCCGCGCTGAAACGCTCTGGCGAACGGGTCAGCTGCGCCGCCAGCGCAATAATCTGCTGCTCTTCCTCTTTTGCCGCCGCGTCATCCACGCCCTCAATTAAGATCTCATTTCCGGCCAGCAGCCGGAACGCCCAGCGACTGCCCAGAATACGGGCGGCCGTCGCTTCTGCCAGAGTATTGTCCTGAGTGAGATGCTGACGCAGTTGCGCCCAGCCATAGAGCACTGAGGGATCGTGTGCCAGCAGCCATACCGCGTCCTGCATTCCCGGCAGCGATTGACAGCGGGTAATGGCAGCGAGCTGCTCAGCACTGGCATACCGCAACTCCAGCGGTTTCAGCACGGGCTGCCAGCGGGCAGGCTGATCAAAACCTGCGGCCTCAGCATCCGGTGGTGCAGTGCTGCCGGGCAGCCAGCGTACCGGCTGGGCCTGCAGCGCCTGTAAACCGGCGACCACCCGCGCCTGATAACTGACAAAGCCGATCACCTGATTCAGCGTCACAATATCGGGCTCTGTCAGGCCGACTGCATCCAGGGCAGTGATTGCGCTGGCGCTGATCAGCTCAGGCTGCATCGCCAGCTGGCGTGCATACTGCGTAATCTGGGTGAGGCGATTATTACTTTCACGTGAGGAGTCGGGCCCGGGCAACGGATTGAGGCGGGCAGAGTAGTGATTACACAGCCGCTGTACACCCGCCACCTGCGCCACCGTCAGCGCCGTGCTGAGGCGATCGTAAAGCGTTAAGGTGTGCGTAAGCGTGGTGACGACACGGTCGGGGAACAGCAGCTGTGCCAGATCGCGCGCCGCCAGCAGGGCGGGCTGATTGGTGCGCAGCAGTGACTGCACCACGTTGTCATCGGCGTAACATCCCAGCAAAAAACGGTCATCAATATGGGCGGCCTCGGGCACCAGCGGTGCGGCCTGTGAGGTACGTGGACTGGTCTGGCTCTCGTAAAACCAGTGGTTATGGCCCGGATAGCGGCGTTGTTCCATGATCAATCCTTTTGCAAATTCGGGTTCGGTATGCAGGCGGCAGAATCTGAAAATGTGCATAAACCGAAGGGCAGGCTTATCGTCGCTGATGGCCAGTCCGGGGCAAAAGATTGATCGGTGATAATTAATAGCGTTACGGTATAACGGCAGCGAAATCAGGCAGGAAGGGCGAGGCGGGAGCAAAGAGAAGGGCGAGCCAGGCTCGCCCTTGCAGAACTTATTTCAGTTCCAGTTCGTTCATTGCGGCGATGCTGAAGCCGCCATCAACGTGTACCACTTCACCGGTGATGCCGCCAGCCAGGTCAGAGCAGAGGAATGCTGCTGAGTTGCCGACATCTTCGATTGTAACGGTACGGCGAATCGGGGTGACCGCTTCGCAGTGTGCCAGCATCTTACGGAAATCTTTGATGCCTGATGCTGCCAGGGTGCGGATTGGACCGGCAGAAACGGCGTTAACACGCACGCCTTCCGGGCCCATGGCGTTTGCCATGTAGCGCACGTTGGCTTCCAGCGACGCTTTCGCCAGACCCATCACGTTGTAGTTCGGGATCGCGCGCTCTGCACCCAGGTAAGAGAGGGTCAGCAGCGCAGAGTGTGGATTCAGCATCTCGCGGCACTCTTTGGCCATCGCGACGAAGCTGTAAGCACTGATGTCATGCGCGATTTTAAAGCCTTCGCGGGTAACGGCGTTCACGTAGTCGCCAACCAGCTGCTCGCCAGGGGCGAAACCGATAGAGTGAACGAAACCGTCAAATTTCGGCCAGGTTTTTGCCAGTTCAGTGAACAGAGATTTGATGCTCTCATCTTCGGCTACGTCACATGGCAGCACGATGTCTGAACCCAAATCTTTGGCAAACTCTTCCACACGACCTTTTAATTTGTCGTTCTGGTAGGTGAAAGCCAGTTCTGCGCCCTGTTTGTGCATCGCCTGTGCAATACCGTAGGCGATGGAAAGTTTACTGGCAACGCCAGTAATCAGAATGCGCTTACCGGAAAGAAAACCCATAGCTGTAATCCTTATGGTCATTGTAGTTGGCGGCCGCATGGTTAAAAAGTAAGCGACCGACGTTAATCGACGTGCGGATTCTAGCACGTCTCTCATAAATCAGGTAAATCGGCCCGCAATTTCCGCGCTATGCAGCAAAAATCAACGCTCTCGCCGCCAGGCTTCGGCACTCAATGCTTCGCCAAAGTGGCTGCTGATCAGTCGTCGGGTCAGATCGTGCAGCGGGGAGGCCAGTACATCAGCGGTGCCGCCGCGCTCGACCACTTCGCCCTGATGCATCACCAGCACCTTATCGCTGATGTGCTTCATCATCCCCAGATGCTGGGTAACATAAATGTAAGCGATCCCATGCTTCTCCTGCAGTTCCAGCATCAGATTCACCAGTTGGGAACGCATCGTCATATCCAGCGAGGCCAGCGCTTCATCGGCCACAATCACTTTGGGTTGCAAAATCAACGCGCGGGCCAGCCCCAGACGCTGCTTCTGACCGGGTGCCAGCATGTGCGGATAATAGCCGGCGTGATCGCGCAGTAATCCCACCTGACGCAGGGTAGCGATAATGCGTTTCTCTCGATCCTCCGCGCTGAGATCGGTATTAAGCCGCAGCGGGAACTCCAGAATCTGGCTGATACGCTGACGCGGATTCAGGGAGGTTGAGGGATCCTGGAAAATCATGCGGATGCGCTGACTGCGATAGCCATAATCGCCGAATGTCAGCGGATGATCGTCTATCAGAATCTCACCTTCAGTAGGGGCGACCATGCCGCTGAGCATCTTCGCCAGCGTGGACTTGCCGGAGCCGTTTTCGCCGATTATCGCCAGCGTCTGCCTCTCGCGTAGGGTAAAACTGACCGACTTCACCGCCTCAACGTGCTGACGGCGGAACAGGCCCGTGCGATAGCGAAAGGTTTTACTCAGGTTGCGCACTTCCAGCAGGGTCTCCATGCTACTGGCCCTCCATATTCAGCGGGAAATGACAGGCATAAAGATGCGTTTTGCTGCCGGTTAGCCGTGGCGTTTCAATACATTTGCGCTGCGCATAAGGGCAACGTGGCCCCAGACGACAACCAATCGGCAGGCTCTCCAGCGACGGGATCGCTCCTGACAAAGTATTGAGACGGCTTTTGTGCGGCAGGGATCGTCCAAAATCGGGCATCGCCCGAATCAGCGCCTGAGTATAAGGATGGTGCGGCGTACTCATTAAATCTTCGCTCTGGGCGGTTTCTACCGTCTGACCACAGTACATCACGTTGATACGGTCCGCCCACTGGCTCATGGTGCGCAGGTCATGACTGATCAGCAGAATGGTGGTGTTGTTGTTCTGGTTCAGACGGCTCAGCAGGCGGAAAATCTGCGCCTGCGTAGTGGGTTCCATGGCATTCGTCGGCTCATCGGCAATCAGCAGACGCGGCTGATTAGCCAGCGCAATCGCGATCATCACTTTCTGGCATTCGCCTTCGGTCAGCTCATAGGGGAAGCTGCGCATTATATCTTTGTGATCTTTAATGCCGACGCGATGCAGCAGTTCGATGGCGCGGGTTTTGCGCCAGAACCAGAAGCGTTTCAGCCACGGACCTTTATACGTCCAGCGCGGGATCACCTGCATCAGCTGACGACCGATGCTTTCAGAGGGATCCAGACAGGATTGCGGCTCCTGAAAAATCATCGAGACATTATGCCCGATAATGCGGCGGCGCTCGCGCGACGACAGGCGCAGCAGGTCAACATCATCAAACACCATGCGATCGGCGGTGACACGCCAGTTATCGTTAGTTACGCCGCAGATCGCCTTGGCAACCAGACTCTTACCGGAGCCGGACTCACCGACCAGGCCACGGATTTCACCTTCGCCCAGCGTCAGATTGACGCGATCGACCGCTTTGACCGGCCCGTCAGCGGTCATAAATTCAATGGTCAGATTACGGATATCGAGTAACGGCATTTATTCCACTCCCGCTTCGACGGCGCGACGGATGCCGTCACCGAGCAGGTTAACAATTAATACGCTGACCATCAGTGCCACACCCGGCAGCATAACGGTCCAGGGGGCGACGTAGATCAGCTCCAGCGAATCACCCAGCATCGCTCCCCATTCGGGCGAAGGCAGCTGCGCGCCCAGATCGAGAAATCCGAGTGCGGCAATATCCAGAATCGCCATCGATAGCGCGCGGGTAATTTCGGTGATCAGCAACGGTAAAATGTTAGGCAAAATGGCGTAGCGCAGGATGTTGCGGCCTCTGGCACCATCCAGACGTGCCGCCACCACATACTCTTTTTCCAGCTCATCATGCACGGCACTGTAAATCTCGCGCACCAGACGTGGAATCAGCGCCAGCCAGACTGCCAGCAATGCATGCTCGAGTCGCGGTCCGAGAAACGCCACCACGATAATCGCCAGTAACAGCGACGGAATAGAGAGCAGGGTGTCCAGCACGTGGTTCATCACCGCCGAGCGTATGCCATGCGTCATGCCCGCCAGTACGCCCAGCACCAGCGCGCCGAGCGTGGCGAACAGCGTAACCAGAATCGCCGAACCCACCGTCGGGCCCGCACCGCTCAGCAGGCGGCTCAGCACATCCCGACCCAGATCGTCAGTGCCGAGAAAGAAGGAGACATCGCCGTAGTGTGACCAGGATGGCGGCAGCAACTGATAACCCAGGAACTGCTGATCGATATCGTATGGCGCTATCAGCCCGCCAAACAGACAGAGCAGCAGCAGTGCGCCAAAGCCATACAGCCCGACCATCGAAATCGGGTTGCCATAGAAATGGTGCCAGCTCTGACGAAACGCGCTGGGCAGGCGTTTTTCGGCGTAGATATTATCGGAGGGCATACGCTTTCACTTTATTGTGCTTGAGTTCGGACAACGTTTCTTTATAAAAATCATTCATATCAGAGGGTTATCCTGAGGACATGCTTTATGTTTCTTTATCATGGCTGACTCTGAGTAGCGTTAATTTATGTGTTTTGTGTACGCCTCTGCGTAGACGTAAAGAAGCAAAGAAGATGTACACATTGCAGACAGACACTAAGCTCAGGAAAGCGCTGGGTAAGCGCCGCGACAAAGCAGAGGTTATCTTCAACTCGTCCGGACTGAATGTCAGGCTCTCCATTCGAGGCGGCGTGACATTTTTCTACCGTTATCGCTGGGAGGGTTAACCCGTCAGCTGTCTACAGGGGATTATCCGTCGATATCCCTGTTACAGGCAAGGAAACGGCGTCAGCAATTTCGGCTCTGGATTGCAAAGGGTTATGATCCGCGTCGGCATATCATCCTGAACAGCCTGAAAAAAGTTATATTCACCTCCGGATAACAGGCAATAAAAACCGCCCTGTTGGGCGGCGGATTAGATCTTAGCGGAGGCTACGCTGGCCGGACCCTGGCCTTTGTCGGGTGTCCGTCAGGCCCATCGTCATGGGTGTGGTCAGGATCCGGCTCAATGATCACGATATAATCTTTACCTATCCCATCGCGCGTTAACGTTACTAAATCTCCGGCCACAGGTTTGGTGTCAAACTCATGTTCCTCTTCAACGCCGGTATCTTCAAAAATTACAGAGAATTTCATTTTTCGTCCTCTTTCTGATAAACCGCGTCGTTACCGCGAGGTTTGTTGCTGACGCTTACATAAAGAATTTTAGCCTATCCTGAAAATATCAGGCATCTCAGTGGATTACTTCATGCCGATATTATGCGCGATTACCGGCTGGCTTCAGGTGTCCCGGTGTTCAGACCGCTCTGGACGCATACCCGCCTGGCGGTTTCAGGTGCAGATGCTATGCGCGAATGGCTCACTACTGAAACCCTGCCGGAACCCGCACAGGAAATCGTTCATGATGCTGCATGAGTAATACACCGTAAATCTTCCACGGAAGACGGATAATCCAACACCTAAGACGTTCGCCTCAACAGAGATCACTTTTTGTGCAACATTGACAGATTCTTCATCATTTCCAGATTGTTCATTGATGACTTTAGGGGATAGTCGCGTCCTGAGAGTGAACTCTTTACTAAAGGAGATAAATCGGTGGCGAGAATAAAATGAAAGGAGCTTAGACAAGGGAATTGCAAACGATCAATATAGAATTAAATTTTGTGTGACAATGGATTTGAATTAAAAGAGACCGCAAAAAACGCAACAGGGGGATGGCATGACAGATAAAAACTTCTTTAATGCATTAACAGAATGGATTGATGATCATGCGGATGAAAAAATAAGCCTGGATAAAGTGGCTAAAAAAAGTGGATATTCAAAATGGCACCTTAACAGAATGTTCACAAAGCATTGCGGAGTCAGCCTCGGGAAATATATTAATAACACCAGAATGCAGGCGGCCTCGCTGAGTTTAAGGTTTACTGAAGCCACTATTGCAGAGGTAGCTGATCAGTTCAACTACGACTCACAGCAAACGTTCACGCGCGCCTTCTCGCGACATTTTGGTATGCCTCCTGGCATCTGGCGAGTCACTGATGCTGCAAAAAAAATCAGATAAGAACTCTCTCTGCTTCCCTAGGGATGACGCCATTTTCAGGCAGCGGTTGAGAGCTTACATAATGCCGTAGGTTTACCTGATTGCATCCGCAGCAAATTATTATCTACAGGACGGCGGGGAAGGACCGCGATGCATAAAAATTAAAACCGGCCCTGAGATTAAACGTTTTTTTTAACACCCTTCATTGATGCCTGGCATTTCAGGATTCGGCGGTTTTGTGCTTATTTCCAGCCGCTCCGATGCAGAAAATAAGCCAGCCTCTCCTGAAAGATTAAAAAATTATTTTCCTCGTGGAGTGCGCATCCGCCCAGCGAAGCTTATACGTCCATTCTTTATCAAGTGAGCCGATTGAAAGCCTCATCTCTTTTCCCGTCTGTTTACAGAAGTCCCTTGCCGCACCAATGTTTTTCCACATAAGTAAACTACCCGGGCTAAGGTCCGAATATTTCATGTTAACGCCGCCGTTTGGCACATCAAAATAGATAATGTGTTCACTCTCAGCCATGAAGAGCAGATCCATCGCGCACGGCTCGTTTCCTACAAAAAGAATATAGCCGAAGAGCATCCTTTTCATGGCAACGATAAGCGTGATCAGGTTCTCCCTGGAATAACAGGTTACGCTGTCAGAAAAACGGGATTTAAAAAGGAAGATGTAATAGTCTGCCAGCTCTTCAGGGCTGAATTGATTCATATCATAGCAGCGGCCACCCGCACGTATGAACCGGTTGTATTCGTTGCGGCGATTCTTTTCTGTTTTAACTGAATAGCTCTCTTTTACAAAGCACACTTTATTTTTTCGGGCAAAAGAAAAGTTAAAATTTATGAAGTTGTGCTTGTTGAAATGTGACATTTTATTTGTTCTTTCAGGGAAACACATAGAAGCATTTTTAGCCGCTGGCACCATGATCTCATCATAAGATAGCGGGAATTTTTTCCATTGATCGACACCTATCCGTGAGTGATCCAGCAGGGCATATGCGGCAATATAGCCACCTTGCTTTACTTTATGAAAATACGTTGCCTCATGACCTGTGCGAGATGAGAAAAACCTGATCACGTCAGGATGCATATTAACACTCCCGCCAAAACGGTTAAAACAGTGCTCATAAATGCCAGCGTCGGATTTTTCCCAGCCGTAAAGCATTCTTTTGAAGTGGCTCATATAGGATGTTAAACCTGATAGTCGCTCTGATAAATCGAGTTAAAAAGATGGCTCCTGAATGTCAGCCACCCTATGCTATCTTTTCCTGTCACTAATTCCGGACAGATGGTCTCTGCTGTGACATTTTAATCAGGGCATTATGTATTTTTTTTATCAACGTAAAGGCAAGGAAATATCAAGAATCTATCAAGCGATGTCGTTTTATTGCTTTATATTTGTGAGGGCTGCCTGACATTTATATCAAGTTTATCTGAGTCACCCGCGTAATAGCCTGACCGGGTGACTTCATTCTCTTTCAAACAATCCGCTGGCTCTGCTCCCGGCGATGCTTGTGATAATCCTCATCACACTCGCTTGAACAGAAAGCAGTTTCAGCCACTACGGGCTCATCTTTGCACCAGATGCATAAGCCGTTTGGGCTTTTAAGTTTGGCCTTACGAGCTGCCAGAGAGGCAGCGAGATGCGCTTCTTCACGCTCCTGTGCCAGATCAACTTCATCCATAAATGTTCATCTCCTCATTAATTATTACGCTTCGAACTTAAATCGGTTTCTGCAGGAACAATATTCGTGTACATCAATGCCTGCTTGCAGCACGACTTCTGAACGACAAAATTCATATGTTTTTATTCTATGTTTTGCCTTAGCGCCCTGAGCGTTAGCGGAGGGCATACCATTCCTTATGTTTCAGCGGATTCATGGCCGCACCAATCACGTCAGAAATCACATTGACCAGAATCACCAGCCCGCCAATCACCATCACGCCAGCGGAGATCGCCGCGTAATCCTGCTGTCGAATCGCGTTTATCAACCAGCGGCCCAGACCCGGCCAGTTAAAGACCATCTCGGTGATCATCGCCAGCGTCAGCATGGTGGAAAATTGCAGACCCAGACGCGGGATCACCGGCGGCAGCGCATTATGCAGCACGTGGCGGCGGATCACGGTAAACGGCGAAAGACCCCGCGTGGCCGCCGCTTTGACATAATTTTTGTCCATCACGTCGCTGGTGCTGTTGCGCAGCAGGCGGATCACTTCCGTCGTCGGCGCCATCGCCAGCACCAGCACCGGTAAAATCAGGTGGTTCAGGACGCTGATTATCATCTCATGTCGCCAGGGCGAAGGACTCATCCAGGCATCAATCAGCGCAAAGCCAGTGACACTCTGCACCGGATAGAGCAGGTCGTGACGACCGGACACCGGCAGCCAGCCCAGCGTCAGCGAGAAGAACAGCGTCAGCAGTAGCGCCAGCCAGAAAATTGGCGCAGAGAAGCCAATCAGCGCCAGCGCACTGATGGTTTTGTCCTGCCATTTATTGCGCATCACGCCGGCACAGATCCCCAGCGGGATCCCGACCAGCAGCGCGAACAGAAACGCCAGGATGCACAACTCCATGGTGGCCGGGAAAACTTCACGCAATTGCAGGCCAATCTCCTGACCGTTGGTGCTGGAGACGCCGAAATCAAACTGCAGCATCCCTTTAAACCAGAACCACCAGGCGTCCGAGAGCGCCGCGCCTTCCAGCGGGGCGTCAGGCGTAAAGTAGCTCAGACTGAAGCTCACCAGCGACAGCAGAAACAGGGTAATGATCAGTAGCAGCAGGCGCCGCAAAATATAGATAATCACTTACTTTTCCTTATCGCTTTCACGATAAACCCCGGCAAACGAGGCGTTGCCAAACGGACTCAGGACCAGCCCTTTAATATCATGACGAAACGCCTGCAGTCGCAGAGAGGATGCCAGCGGCAGCACCGGCAACTCCTGCGCCAGAATCTGCTGCGCTTTGTCATAACTGTCGATGCGGCCAGAGAGTTGTTGTGATAACAGCGCATTCTGCAGCGTTTCGTCAAAGGCCGGCGAGCACCAGTGCGCGTAATTGGTCTGCGAGCGAATCGCCGCACAACTGAGCAGCGGCCGGAAGAAACTGTCTGGATCGTTACTGTCGGTGGCCCAGCCTGACAGTGTCAGATCATGATTCATCGCCATCAGCTGCGCCTCCTGAAAACGGCCCTCAACCGGCACAATGGTCAGCCGGACGCCGACCTGCGCCAGATCCGCCTGCAACAGTTCGGCGGTTTTCAGCGGGCTGGGATTCCACGACTGCGACGCGGCAGGCACCACCAGCCGCAGATGCAGATCGCTGATGCCCAGAGCCGCCAGTGCGGCACGGGACTTCTCCGGATCATAGCTGGTGATGCGCGCATCATTATCATATGCCCATGAGGCGCGAGGTAATATCGAGGCGGCGGTTTCGGCGGTGCCGTAATAGATTGACTCCATCAACCGCTCATTGTTGATCGCCAGCGCCAGCGCGTGACGCACCTCAGGGCGGTCGAGCGGCGGCTTACGGGTATTAAAGGCCAGATAGGCGATGTTCATGCCGGGACGCAGCGTCATCCGCAGGCGCGGGTCATCGCGCAGGATGGTGAGCTGGCTGGCCGCGGGATAGGCAAGCACGTCACATTCACCGGTCAGAAGCTTGGAAAGCCGCCCGGTGCCGCCCGAGCCGAGATCGATCACCGCCTGTTGCAGACGCGGCACCCCTTTCCAGTAGTGAGGATTGCGCGCCAGGCGGATGTACTGACCGGTACGGTATTCACTGAGCTGATAAGGACCGGTGCCAACCGGTTGTCTGTCCATCTCTTCCTGCCGGCCCTGCGCGGTGAGCTGGTCGGCATACTCTTTCGACAGCACTGGCGCATAGTGGGTCGCCATGTGCCACAGGAACGACGCATCCGGGCTGTTTAACCTGAACTCAACCGTTCTGTTATCGATTTTCTTCACGCTCTGCACGGAGTCTGAAAATTGCAGACTGTCAAAGTAGGGATAGTTGCCGCCATTGACGTTGTGCCAGGGGTGATTGCGGTCAAACATCCGGGCGAAGCTGAACACGACATCGTCGGCGTTCAGCGCCCGGGTGGGGCGGAACTGATTCGTCTGCTGAAACTGCACGCCGCTGCGCAGATGAAAGCGATAGGTTGCGCCGTTATCGCGCACTTCCCAGCTGGACGCCAGATCGGGCTTGAGACGATAGGTGTAAGGATCGACATCCAGCAGGCGGTCATAGAGTTGTGCCGCCAGCGTATCGACAGTCAGCCCGCTGCTGGCCATCTGCGGATTAAAGGTGTTCAGCGTGCCGCTGACGCAATAGACGAAGCCGGTCTGGCGGATATCACCCGCAGGCGCTGACCACGCAGGGGCACTCAACACGCTGAGACTCAGCAACAGCGAACATATTAGTTTTGACATAGAACTCAACGATTTTGAGGCATTAAACAGAGTGTATCGCAAAGCGGGCATTGTCCCAAAACCTGCAACCGCTGCCAGACTGATTTTCATCATCGCGGCGGTAAAAAGAGCGCACAGAAGGTTTAGTAATGAGAAAAATTCTCAATAACTTGTTTACAGATGATAATAAGAATGATTATTATTCATCTGCGCTTCGACGGTGGCTCTGCCGTAGAAGAGCACGACATTGCTCACATTGCTTCCAGTATCGTTGCCCGCCTGTTGGCGGGCTTTTTTTTGGCTTATGCAGAGTGGCATGCCAGCCTGGACGGGGAAGGGATTGCAAGCAAAGGGGATTAAAGTGGTGAAGCGGTGAGGAAGACCGGGACGGAATAGGGCTCCTCGTTGATGCGAATACCAGGCAAATTGTGGAAAGCGAAAATCTCGCCGTTTATCGTCAAATATACCGCTTTATCAAGAACCCGAGGAAAGACGTCACCATCTGAGGTGATCAGGAAAGGCTTTAGGTCGTCGTTCAGACTTTCTTTAAAAGAGTCATCGCTTCGGGATGCATCATAAAGATAAAAACGGTATGAGAAGGCAGTTGTGGCACCCGCACTGGCTTCGGTGATGTAAAGGTTAATCCGGCTGCTGACGTTAACTTTCCTGATGATCGACTGTTCAAGCGGTGATAACTGCGAAAGTCGCCAGCCTGCAAAGACAATAGTCATCAGCATCAGCATCAGAACCAGCGTGCGCTTTTTAAAAACCGGAACGTTTTGCATAATCTATCCCGGCTCTTATCCAGTATTGATCGTCAGGGTCATCTCCAAAAGGCGCTGCGCCATACCAGACATCAAATTCCTCTCTGCGGGTTCCGGCCCGGTTTTGCGCCCAACCGGCTGCGCGAAGAAGAACAGCGTCTTTTATTCCAGCGGCATGCCCCACAGCACCATAATGAAAATTACCAAAATGTTCATATTGGCTCCCATGTTGAAATTTATAATCCCATGGGCCATGTCCTTTAACCTGGTTATAAAACCAGACATATGTCAGGGCTGAGGGTCCCCTGTGAAAACGTGCAACCATCATATTGTTTATCAACGAAACTCCAGCTGGAGTAAATGATAGAATATCATAAGGAGGAGAGGGAGATGCCGCTAAGGCAGGATATCTCATGATTTATGCCTTTTCATTCCAGCTATCTGAAAAAATGATGTTACCATCACAATGCTTCCAGGTTATTTTCTCGTAAGCAAACTCAACGCATTCAAGATGATTATGTTTTTCTTTTTCAGGGTCTTTAGTGTCATGCATAATAGGCGAAATACCGACAATTCTGACATTTTCAAGTAGTATGTTGAAGTATTCTTCTTCCTGACCTGCGTAGTTGATATTGTACCATCTGAACTCGGCTGACCTTAATGTTTGTCCAGTTGCCACTGCCTTATAAAGGTAGGGCGAAGATGAATCGAATTCTTTTTGAACGATGATGGGTGCATGTTTTCTTGTCCCTGTGGGCTTGCCTGTCATAGAATCAGTCGGCAGTCTTAAGTTATGAGAAAAACCCGTAACTTCAATGCTTCCCTCTCGGTCTTTAACATCTACTGAACCATTGATGCTCGCACCACCATCATCTTTCAGCCAAAGATATGCTGGAATAGCCATATTAAAAATCCTTTAATGGGTTAAGTTATATTCCTTTTGGAGGATAGTTAATGCTGGCTTTGCATAAACCTCAAGTGCATATTAAAAAAATCGAAGGCATAATGATAAAGATCAATATTTAATAATTTCATATGTAATGGCTGGGATCTTTCCACACCATGGTTATGTAGTGCGAAATGGATTGTTCAATTAATTGCTGTAAATCTGATTAAAAAGCCAATTCAACTATTAACGGGTATTGGTATCATTAGTTTAGTTAAGATTCAAACCAGAAGAGTAAATCATGTAATCCCTTGAGTTATAGATTGTGTTTATATCCGCATGCATTCGATGTATCTGATGCTGGAAAGTGTAATATCGCGCTTAACTTTTACAAAAACGCAGGTACTATAAGCTCATCTTCTGGTCACCCACTTCCTGGCAATGAATAAATTCCAAAAAAACGTTCAGGCTTTTCAGCATACATCCTTTCGCTATCTCTTTTTTGGACGCCTGTTCACCGTGCTGGGCAATGGGATTGCACCCATTGCGCTGGCTTTTGCGGTACTGGATATTGGCGGGTCTGCTTCTGATTTAGGGATAGTGATTGCGTCCCGTTCACTGTGTAACGTGCTTTTCCTGCTGGTGGGCGGTGTTGTCGCCGATCGCTACTCACGCAGTAGGGTATTAGTTTCATCAGCAGTAGTTGCCGCTGTTTCTCAGGCTATCGTCGCCTGGTCTGTACTCGATGGCTCAGCAACTGTCATTAGCCTGACTTTGCTGGGTGCCCTGAATGGTGCGGCGGCAGGCATCGCACTGCCTGCATCGTCTGCGCTGGTTCCGCAGGTAGTTCCTGCAACGGATTTGCGTCAGGCTAACGCGTTAATTCAGCTGGGTATTTATGGCGGTACAGTAATGGGGGCATCGCTGGGGGGAATTATCACCAGCGCTGTCGGGCCGGGCTGGGGGCTGGCAATTGATGCGCTGGGTTTTGCTGTTTCCGCGCCGCTCTATTTCCTGATCCGTGTGAAATCGAATAAAGCCGCGGCTTCGCAAGGCAATATCCTGCGCGATATCAAAGAAGGCTGGGCAGAGTTCGCCGGACGAAGCTGGATTTGGTCGATAGTCCTTCAGTTCGCCATTATCAACGTCGCGTTCAATGGAATTGTAGAGGTATTTGGCCCGATGATTGCCGACGCCTCTTTCGGGCGGGCGCGATGGGGAATTATTGTGGCTGCTCATAGCGTAGGTTTAATTGCAGGTTCATTTCTGGCCATGAAATGGCATCCACGTCGTGACCTTCTGATTGGCGCGATGCTGGCAGGTCTTTGCGCACTTCCAATATTTATGTTGAGCCAGGATGCGTCAGCAGCACTGCTGATAGTAGGGTTCTTCATTGCTGGCATGTCATTGGGCCTGTTCGGCGTAACCTGGGCGCACTCATTACAGACTCATATCCCACCGGATAAGCTGGCTCGCGTGTACGCTTATGATGCAATGGGTTCCTTTATCGCCATTCCCTTTGGACAACTGGTCGCGGGGCCGCTGGCAACACACTTTGGTATGAGTGCTGTATTGCTGATGTCAGCGCTGGCCGTGGTGATGGCTACCGCTGGCGTCGGTCTGGTTCCTGCCATCAGGCAACCTGAAAAAATGGGGACTAAGTCGCACAACACATAATGGATAGGTGGCTCAACGTGAAAAAAAGCCCGGTTTATACCGGGTTGTTAATTCACAAAGCAGAGAAAAATCATAGGTTGGGGCGGCGTTAATTAACTCTCTGCTTTTATATCGTGCTTCTTCATCATTGCGCGCAACTGATGATAGGTGACGCCTAATAAGCCAGCCGCACGGCGTTGGTTATAACGTGCCTGTTGCAGGCTGGCTTCCACCAGATCCCGCTCCTGCTGATTCTGCCATTGACGCAGATCCAGCGGCAGGGCAGGCAGCGCGCTGCTATCCGCCTCCTGACTGGTCCGGATGACAGCAATCGGTTCAGGGCGTGAAGCAAACGGGTTGATAATCACATTATCCAGCGGCTGCTCGCTGCTGTTATGACGATAGACGGAGCGCTCCACCACGTTTTTAAGTTCGCGAACGTTGCCGGGCCAGTGGTAATCAAGCAGAGCCTGCTGTGCCCGTGCGGTAAAGCCGGGAAAAAGTAACAGGCCGAGCTCGCGACACATCTGGATAGCGAAATGGTCGGCCATCACCAGTATATCGCTGCGTCGTTCGCGCAGTGGCGGTAACTGCACCACATCAAAGGCCAGACGATCCAGCAAATCGGCGCGGAATTTTCCCGCCGCCGCCAGCGCGGGCAGGTCTTCGTTGGTCGCACAGACCAGTCGCACATTTACCTGCAGGGAGTGATTGCCGCCGACCCGCTCCAGCTGTCCATATTCAATTACCCTGAGCAGCTTTTCCTGAACCAGCATTGGTGCCGTTGCCAGCTCATCGAGAAACAGCGTGCCGCCGTCAGCACGTTCAAAACGGCCAAGATGGCGCTTCTGCGCGCCAGTAAAGGCGCCAGCCTCATGACCAAACAGTTCAGAATCGAGCAGATTTTCATTCAGCGCGGCACAGTTCAGCGAGATAAACGGCCCCTGCCAGCGGTCAGAGAGATAGTGCAGTCGGCTGGCGATCAGCTCTTTGCCCGTTCCACGCTCGCCAATCACCAGTACCGGTTTCTCAAGGGGAGCCAGTTTGGAAACCTGCTCCAGCACCTCAAGAAAATTGTTCGACTCCCCCAGGAGATTATCGCTAGTGCCTGTCATGATGAATTTCGCCACCCCTTAATCATTTTGACTATCTTAAAACAAGCGGGAAGGGCTGTAAAATTTAAAATATTATAAAAATCAATAAATTATAAAATTGGCACGCATTTTGTATAAACTCAGCAGGGCTTCACGTTTTAAAACATTAAAAGAGGAACATCATTATGGGTATTTTTTCTCGTTTCGCCGACATCGTTAATGCCAACATTAATTCCCTGCTGGAGCGTGCGGAAGATCCGCAGAAACTGGTCCGGCTGATGATTCAGGAAATGGAAGACACCTTAGTTGAAGTACGCTCCACCTCTGCACGAGCACTGGCTGAAAAGAAACAGTTGTCACGCCGTATTGAGCAGGCGGAGATTCAGCAGGCTGAGTGGCAGGAAAAAGCGGAGCTGGCGCTGCGCAAAGATAAAGATGATCTGGCCCGTTCGGCGCTGATTGAAAAACAGAAACTGACCGATCTTATCGCCTCCCTGAAACAGGAAGTGGGTCATGTTGAAGAGACGCTGGAGCGCATGAAAGGCGAAATCAGCGAGCTGGAGAAAAAACTGAGTGAGACACGTGCCCGCCAGCAGGCGTTGACGCTGCGTCATCAGGCGGCCTCTTCATCACGCGATGTTCGTCGTCAGCTGGACAGCGGTAAGATCGATGAAGCAATGGCCCGGTTTGAATCTTTTGAACGTCGCATCGACCATATGGAAGCGGAAGCAGAAAGCCACGGTTTTGGTAAACCAAAGACGCTGAACCAGGAGTTTACTGACCTGAAAGCGGACGATGAAATCAGCGAGCAGCTTAATGCGCTGAAAGCCAAAATGAACCGCAGTGAGTAATCATCGACGTTGCGATAAGTGATTAAGGAGAGTCAATGAGCGCACTTTTTTTCGCCATACCGTTAACGATCTTCGTGTTGTTTGTCGCACCGATCTGGTTATGGCTGCATTACAACAACAAACGCAACGGCGGTTCGGAACTGTCGCAAAACGAAATCCAGCGCCTGCAGCGCGTGACCCAGGACGCGCAGCGGATGCGCGAACGTATTGACGCGCTGGAAGCGATTCTGGACGCCGAACATCCAAACTGGAGGCAGCCATGATTAAAGGACGCAAGTTGTGGCGCAAGCCAGATGAAGGGAAATTCATGGGTGTCTGCGCAGGCCTGGCAGAGTATCTCGATATTCCGGTTCGTCTGCTGCGTGTCATCGTGGTGTTATCACTGTTCTTTGGCCTGTTTCTCTTTACGGTGATCGCCTACTTTGTGCTGGGTTTTGTGCTGGATGTGAAACCCGCCTCTGCCTTCCAGACTGAGCGCCAGCCCAGCGCCAGTGAACTGCTGGATCAGCTGGAGAGCACCCTGCAACGGGATGAGCGCAGCGTGCGCGACCTGGAACGCTATGTGACGTCTGAAACCTTCAGCGTGCGCAGCCGCTTCCGCCAGATTTGATTCTGCTACTGTTATTGCCGGGCCTGTCTCAGGCCCGTTCGCTTACTCAATGGAGGTGTTGATGTCTTTTTCGCGATCCACTGCTTTTCGTCACCGCGCGGCACCTGCATTGAAGTCGGCCGCTAAATTCATCATTATTAATGCTGTTACCTACGGTCCCGCCGGTGTCACTGGCTGGGCAGTGAAATCGGTAGCGCGACGCCCGTTACGTCTGCTGCTGGCTGTGGCGCTTGAGCCATTGCTGAAACGCGTGATGAACCGGGTGGCATCGCGCTTCATCAGGGAGAAAGATGAAAAGACTGCAAACTGAATTGATGGCGTTGATGAACCGTGGCGTTGATCGCCACCTGCGGCTGGCGGTAACCGGATTAAGCCGCAGCGGCAAAACCGCCTTCATCACCTCACTGGTTAATCAGCTTTTAACCGTTCACAGCGGCGCGCGTTTGCCGCTGTTTTCCGTGGTGCGGGATGAGCGCCTGTTAGGCGTAAAGCGGGTGCCCCAGCGTGACATGGGCACGGCCCGTTTCACCTATGACGAAGGGCTGGCACAGCTCTACAGCACGCCGCCTGCCTGGCCCACACCCACACGCGGCGTCAGCGAAATGCGACTGGCGCTGCGTTATCGTCCCAATGATTCGCTGCTGCGTCATCTGAAAGAGACCGCGACACTCTATCTGGAGATTGTCGACTATCCCGGCGAATGGCTGCTGGATCTGCCGATGCTGGCGCAGGATTATCTCGCCTGGTCCCGGCAGATGAACGGTCTGCTGCAGGGCGATCGTGCTGAGTGGGCAAAGCCCTGGCGAACCCTCTGCGAAAAACTCGACCCGCTTGCACCCGCCGATGAAACCCAGCTGGCAGAGATTGCCGCTGCCTGGACCGACTATCTGCATCGCTGTAAATCTGAAGGCTTACACTTTATTCAGCCCGGTCGCTTCGTGCTGCCTGGCGATATGGCAGGCGCCCCCGCGCTGCAGTTCTTCCCCTGGCCGACGGCTGATGAAGCGCAACTCACTAAGCTGGCACAGGCGGACAAGGGCAGTAACTTCAGCATGCTGCAGCAGCGGTTTAACTACTACTGTCAGCATGTGGTGAAAGGTTTCTATAAAAATCACTTCCTGCGTTTTGACCGTCAGATTGTGCTGGTTGACTGCCTGCAACCGCTTAACAGCGGACCCCAGGCGTTTAACGACATGCGGCTGGCACTGACGCAGCTGATGCAGAGTTTTCATTACGGTCAGCGAACCCTGTTTCGTCGGCTCTTTTCACCGGTAATCGACAA
Organism: Pantoea sp. OVA07A; assembly: GCF_019969975.1. Classification (NCBI taxonomy): domain Bacteria; kingdom Pseudomonadati; phylum Pseudomonadota; class Gammaproteobacteria; order Enterobacterales; family Erwiniaceae; genus Pantoea; species Pantoea sp. OVA07A. The sequence goes on from NZ_JAHXYM010000001.1 coordinate 580,973, forward strand.
ATTGCTGTTTGCCGCCACCAAGGCCGATCACATCACCAGCGATCAGCACGGCAATATGGTGTCACTGTTGCAGCAGCTGGTGCAGGATGCCTGGCAGAACGCGGCGTTTGAGGGGATTAGCATGGATTGCATCGGGCTGGCGTCGGTGCAGGCGACGCAGAGCGGGCTGGTCGATCACCGGGGCGAGAAGATCCCGGCCCTGCGCGGAAACCGGCTGGATGATGGTGAGCCGCTCACCGTCTATCCGGGTGAAGTCCCGCCGCGTCTGCCTGGTAATGCCTTCTGGCAACAACAGGGTTTTCAGTTTGAACAGTTCCGGCCGCAGCAGCTTGACGTCGATCGCCCGCTGCCACATATCCGCATGGATGCCGCGCTGGAATTTTTATTGGGAGATAAATTGCGATGAGTGATCCGTTGAAGCCGCGTATCGATTTTGCCCGTCCGCTGGATGAGAGCAGCGCCACGCCGCTGCGCCCGGCACAGACTTTTGAAGCGGAAGCGCAGGCGGCGTTTCTGGCGGTGCAGGATGAAGAAGTCGCTGTCGAAGAGGAGGGCGCAGGTGAACGGGCGGTGGAGGCTGCGCTGAAACCTAAGCGCAGCCTGTGGCGCAAACTGGTGATCGCTGGCGCGCTGCTGTTTGGCGTCAGCGTGATTGCGCAGGGTGTCCAGTGGACACATGACGCCTGGCTGGCCCGCGACTGGTTTTCACTGGGCAGCGGCGTGGCGGGTGGTCTGATCGTCCTGGCGGGGGTGGGTGCGCTGACCACCGAGTGGCGTCGTCTCTATCAGCTGCGTCAGCGCGCCGAGGAGCGGGATGTGGGCCGTGAGCTGCTGCACAGTCATGGCATCGGCAAAGGCCGGGCCTTCTGCGAAAAACTGGCGCAGCAGGCAGAGCTGGATCAGGCGCATCCGGCCCTGCAGCGCTGGCATGCCTCGCTGCACGAAACCCACAATGACAGTGAAATTGTCCGCTTATATGCGCAACTGGTGCAGCCGGTGCTGGATCGGCAGGCGCGGCGCGAAATCAGCCGTCATGCTGCTGAAGCCACGCTGATGATTGCGGTCAGCCCGCTGGCGCTGGTGGATATGGCGTTTATCGCCTGGCGTAATCTGCGGCTGGTCAATCGCATCGCGGCTATTTACGGCATTGAGCTGGGCTACTTCAGCCGCATCCGGCTATTCCGTCTGGTGCTGCTCAACATGGCCTTTGCCGGGGCTTCCGAACTGGTGCGGGAAGTGGGTATGGACTGGATGTCGCAGGATATCGCCGCCCGGCTTTCCACGCGCGCCGCGCAGGGTATTGGCGCGGGTTTGCTGACTGCAAGACTGGGCATCAAAGCGATGGAGCTGTGCCGTCCACTGCCGTGGCTGGAGCAGGATAAACCACGGCTTGGCGATTTCCGTCGTGAGCTGCTGGGCCAGTTGAAAGAGGCGTTGCAGAAGGGCGGCAATAAGTCAGCCTGACGCTCTCGTGATAAATTAAAGGCGGCATTGCCGCCTTTATTCTTTAGTGTGGCTGGCGCAGCACTTGTCGGGAGTCGATGACCAGACACTCACCCGGACAGCCCGACTCATCAGTGATCACCGGATCCGCTGGCAGCGTGTAGGCCATTCCATTTTTCTCCCTGATAAAATGCGCCATCCCGGCAAATATTTGTGACCACTCATCAGGATTTTCTCCGGCAGTACAAAAGTCCGCCATACGCGCCGGAGCTGTCAACTTTTCCTGACAGATCCCTTTCTGCAGGTGCGCGACTTAGCGTATTATTGTCTTATCTGAACCTGATTAAGGCGAACGCAATGCGTCTGGAAGTGTTCTGTCAGGACCGACTCGGTCTGACGCGTGAACTGCTCGATCTGCTGGTGGCACGCAACATTGATTTACGCGGTATCGAAATCACGGCGCTGGGCCGCATCTACCTGAACTTTTCTGCACTGGAATTTGACGCCTTCAGCAATCTGATGGCGGAAATCCGGCGTACACCGGGCGTAACAGATGTGCGCACGGTAGCGTACATGCCCTCTGAACGCGAGCATCGTGCGCTGAGCGCCCTGTTGGTGGCGATGCCGGATCCGGTTTTCTCCATCGATCTGAAAAGCAAGGTTGAACTGGCTAATCCGGCCGCACAGAACCTGTTTAATCTCGATGAAGAGAAGATGCGCAACTTCAGCGCCGGTAACCTGATTAACGGCTTCAACTTCATGCGCTGGCTGGAGAGCGATCGGGTTGAAGCGCAGGCGCAGCATGTGGTCATTGAGGGCCGCGATTTTCTGATGGAAGCGCGTCCTATTTATCTGCCGGGCGAAGAGGGCCAGAATGACAGGCCGGTGGGGGCGATGGTGATGCTGAAGTCGACAGCCCGCATGGGTCGTCAGTTGCAGAATCTGGTGGTCACCGATGAATCGGAGTTTGACCATATCATTGCTGTCACGCCGAAGATGCGTCAGGTGGTGGATCAGGCGCGTAAACTGGCGATGCTTGATGCACCTTTACTGATTGTTGGCGACACCGGCACCGGGAAAGATATGCTGGCACGTGCCTGCCATCTGCGCAGTGCCCGCGGTAAGAATCCCTTTTTGGCGCTCAACTGTGCCTCACTTCCAGATGACGTCGCTGAAAGCGAGCTGTTTGGTCATGCCGCCGGAGCCTATCCGAATGCGCTGGAAGGCAAGAAAGGCTTTTTTGAGCAGGCTAACGGCGGCTCTGTGCTGCTGGATGAGATTGGTGAGATGTCGCCGAGAATGCAGACCAAGCTGCTGCGTTTTCTCAATGATGGCACCTTCCGCCGCGTCGGTGAAGAGCATGAAGTGCATGTCAATGTGCGGGTAATCTGCGCTACGCAGAAAAACCTGATTGAGCTGGTGCAGCGCGGAGAATTCCGCGAGGATCTCTTTTACCGGCTCAATGTGCTGACGCTGCAACTGCCGCCTCTGCGCGATCGTCCGCAGGATATACTGCCGCTGACCGAGATGTTTGTTGCCCGCTTTGCGGATGAGCAGGGAATGGCGCGTCCGCGACTCTCGCCGCAGCTTAACGCTTTTCTGACTCGCTACGCCTGGCCTGGTAACGTGCGTCAGCTGAAAAATGCGCTTTATCGGGCGTTAACCCAACTGGAAGGTTACGAACTGCGTCCGCAGGATATCGTGTTGCCTGAACAGGCACTGGATGTGTCACTGGGCGATGAGGCGCTGGAAGGGACGCTGGATCAGATCACCAGTCGTTTCGAACGGTCAATTCTGACGCGGCTCTATCTCTCCTATCCCAGCACCCGAAAACTGGCAAAACGGCTTGGTGTGTCGCATACGGCGATTGCGAATAAATTGCGGGAGTATGGTCTGGGGCAGAAGCGCACCGAAAGCGAGTAAACGGCAAACAGAAGATGAGAAGCGGATAACCTGGTTATCCGCTTTTTTTATTACTTCAGCGCGGTCAGCGCAGCGTCATAATCTGGCTCAGTGGTGATTTCATCAACCAGCTGGCTGTAGATCACTTTATCGTTCTCATCCAGCACAATCACGGCACGTGCGGTCAGACCTTCCAGCGCACCATCGGCAATTTCCACGCCATAATCATATTTAAACTCTGAGCCGCGCAGCGTCGACAACGTCACCACGTTGTTCAGGTTTTCTGCGCCACAGAAGCGCGACTGGGCAAACGGCAGATCGGCAGAGATGCATAACACCACGGTGTTATTCAGTTCGCTTGCAGCCTGATTGAACTTGCGCACCGATGAAGCACAGACACCGGTATCTACGCTCGGGAAAATGTTCAGAATTTTGCGTTTTCCTGCATACTCAGAGAGCGCGACGTTAACCAGGTTTTTCGCTACCAGCGTGAAAGCTTTGGCTTTATCGCCAGCCTGAGGAAACTGACCAGCAACCGGTACGGCATTACCCTGAAAATGAACAGTCTGAGACATAGTGATTCCTTTTAATGATAAAAAAGATCTGACACAAAACGGCTAAAGATAGCCGTTGTTTATGACATAAATGTTAAGGGTTTACGAGTTCAATTGTGGAATTTAACGTGGCGGTCTGCCACTGCGTCACACATTGTGGAGTGGAAATGAGAACGGTAAAAAGTTATCCCGAAGCCTGGCCGTTGCACACGCCGTTTGTCATTGCCCGTGGAACCCGGACTGAAGTCAAAGTGGTGGTGGTTGAAATTGAGGAAGACGGAGTAAAAGGCGTTGGCGAAGCGACGCCTTATGCGCGCTATGGTGAAAGCGAGGCGTCGGTGCTGGCGCAAATCGCCGCGCTGCTGCCCGCGCTGCAACAGGGCATGACGCGCGAGGCGTTACAACAGGCGCTGCCCGCCGGGGCGGCGCGCAACGCCATTGACAGCGCACTATGGGATCTCGCCTCACACCAGCAGCAGAGCAGCCTCTGGCAGCTTAGTGGCGTGACTGCACCGGAGGATGTGGTGACCGCGCAGACCGTCAGCATTGATACTCCCGAGGCGATGGCCAGCAGCGCGCTGGCGCTGTGGCAGCATGGGGCAACACTACTGAAGATTAAGCTGGATAATAATTTCATTACCGAACGGCTGATGGCGATTCGCGCCGCCGTGCCGGACGCGACCCTGATTGTGGATGCCAATGAATCCTGGCACGCCGAAGGTCTGGCGGCGCGCTGTCAGCTGCTGGCGGACATCAATGTGGCGATGCTGGAACAGCCCCTGCCAGCGGGTGAGGATGCGGCGCTGGAGAACTTTATCCATCCATTGCCCATCTGCGCCGATGAGAGCTGTCACACCCGCGAAAGTCTGGCGTCGTTGCGAGGCCGTTATGAGATGGTCAATATCAAGCTGGATAAAGCGGGCGGGCTGACCGAGGCGCTGGCGCTGGCCAATGCGGCTCTGCAGCAGGGTTTTGCGGTAATGCTCGGCTGCATGCTCTGCACCTCGCGGGCGATACGCGCCGCACTGCCGCTGGTGCCGCAGACCCGCTTTGCCGATCTCGACGGGCCGACCTGGCTGGCGGTGGATGCAGAACCGGCGATTAAAGTGCGCAACGGTCAGCTGATCATTGCTGCCAGCGCAGCAGATTAACCATCATCTCCAGGTAGGTTTCAGTGGCTTCATCCACTGAAATCACCGGCATTTCAGCGGTCACGCAGGGCAGGCTGAGATCTTTACACCAGCTGCCGAATGAGCCTGGTGTGTCATAACCAACACTGCTGACCCGCGGAAGGCCGGTGTGGCTGGCCAGCCAACCACCAATCTCTGCCTGATGCGGGTCGTCAATACAGCCCAGCGGTTCATGCCATGAGACGATCCAGCGTGGTTTCAGCTGATGAATCAGCGCGCAGAGCGCCTGGGTTTCCGGTTCAGAAGCCGGATGAGCCCCGGTCGAGAGCGCCACATCACGCTCATCGGCAGCGCTGTTCCAGCGATACACCGTCTCGCCTGACTGCCAGTTCGCCGCCGGAAAGTTGCGGTTGAGATCGACGCCGTTAGCGTTCGCGCGCAGTCCGAGCTGACAGCCATCAGGATTGACCGCCAACACCACGTGGTGCCGACGCATTCCATCAGGCAGCGTCCGTAATGCGGCGGAGAGGGTGGCGATGGCCGCATTCTCATCACCGTGAGTGCCCGCCAGAATCAACCCGCTCTCGGGATCGCCCAGCGGCGCCGGAAACCAGAGCAGCGGCGCGCCCAGCACTGAGCGGCCATACTGCTGATAGGGGACGTCCAGTTTGCCGCGCAGGGGACGTGGATGGAGTGGCGACATAGTTATTTCCTCAAAGGGTTTTACTAAAAGTAGCGGAAAAGCCGTGCGCGGAAAATAGCTATTTATCTGTCAGCCATTTGCGCTAAAGTGCCCTGCACAAGTTGCATCGGCAACAGACTGATGCAGCGCTTCTTTGGGGTAAAGGAGTGATAATGGTCAAGACCTTTCGCATGACGCTGGCAGCAATCAGCCTGAGCAGCATCATCACACCCGCCATCGCGGCGAATCCACCCGCTGGCGCACAGCTGGCTGAACAGCAGCAGATCGTTCGCCATATTAAAGATGAACCCGCTTCGCTCGATCCGCTTAAAGCGGTAGGACTGCCTGAAATTCAGGTGATACGCGATCTGTTTGAAGGGCTGACCAATCAGGATGCGCAGGGCAAAATCGTGCCGGGCGTGGCGCAGAGCTGGAGCAGCAGTGATAACAAAACCTGGGTCTTTACGCTGCGTAATAACGCGCGCTGGTCGAACGGTGATCCGGTTACGGCTCAGGATTTTGTCTACAGCTGGCAGCGCCTGGTCGATCCGAAAAACAGTTCAGCCTTTGCCTGGTTCGCGGGCTTAAGCGGTATTCAAAATGCGGCAGCGATAACCAAAGGCGAAATGACGCCCGACAAGCTGGGTGTGGTCGCACAGAGTAAAAACCAGCTGAAGGTGACGCTGGATCGTCCGGTGCCGTGGTTCCCGGCGCTGGTGGCTAACGTGGCGCTTTTCCCGGTGCCGCAGAAAATTATTGCGCAACAGGGTGACAGCTGGACGTCACCCGGCAAACTGGTGGGCAACGGGGCCTATCAGCTTAGCGAACGCGTAGTGAACGAAAAAATCGTACTGACACGTAATCCTCACTACTGGGATGATGCCCATTCGGTGCTGACGAAAGTGACTTTCGTGCCGATTAATGAAGAGTCGAGCGCCACTAAACGTTATCGATCCAACGATATTGATATCACCGAATCCTTCCCGAAAAACATGTATGCACTACTGAAGAAAACCCTGCCCGGAGAGGTCTACACACCTGACCAGTTAGGCACCTATTACTACGCGTTTAACACGCAGAAAGGGCCGACGGCCGATGTGCGGGTTCGCAAAGCGCTCTCCTGGTCTATCGACCGGAAAGTGATTGCTGAAAAAGTGCTGGGCACCGGTGAGAAACCGGCGTGGCACTTTACGCCAGATGTGACAGCAGGCTTTAAGCCATTGCCCACATTCATGCAACAGCACGATCAGAACAGCCTGAATGCACAGGCTAAATCGCTGCTCGCTGCTGCCGGTTACGGTCCCGGCAAGCCGCTGAAACTCAAACTGCTCTACAACACCTCTGAGAGCCACCAAAAGATTGCGATTGCTGTGGCCTCGATGTGGAAAAAGAACCTGGGTGTGGATGTCACGCTGGAGAACCAGGAGTGGAAAACCTATATCGACAGCCGTAACAGCGGAAACTTCGATGTGATCCGCGCCTCGTGGGTCGGTGACTACAATGAACCCTCCACTTTCCTGAATCTGCTGACGTCGGGCAACAGCAGCAACATCGCGCGCTTTAGCAACGCGGATTATGATGCGGTTATCGCCAAAGCCAGCCGGGAGACCAGCGATCAGGTACGTAACAGCGACTACAACCGTGCCGAGCAGATCCTGGCTGAGCAGGCTCCGATCGCCCCCATCTATCAGTACACCAATGGCCGCCTGATTAAATCCTGGGTCAAAGGCTATCCCATCACTAACCCTGAAGATGTCGCCTACAGTCGTGAACTGTGGATTGAAAAGCACTGAGTGCAGGTGGCCGGTCAACCGGCCACCCTCTGACATCTTTCTACACAGCCCGGAGATTGCAACTCAACACCGTCACGCTAGACTGTATCGTATTGATTTTAGTAGTGAGGCGACGGTGTGGACGTAATTGAAGGAAAAGCATTACAGGTTTCAGATGCCATAATTTCCTGCCAGCTGGATGGCAAGGGCGGGATGATCCCGATTGCTGAAGATGAAGTCATCCAGTGTGAGCAGCCCTGCTGGCTCCATCTGAACTATACCCACCGTAAGAGCGCGGAATGGCTGCAGTCGACGACACAAATCCCTGATGCCGTGCGTGACGCCTTAGCGGGCGACAGTATGCGTCCACGCGTCAGCCGGCTGGGCGACGGCTTTATGATCGTGCTGCGCAGCGTCAACCACAACAGCGATGCGCGTCGCGACCAGCTGGTGGTGATGCGGGTATTTATCAACGATAAGCTCATCGTCTCGACCCGGCGGCGTAAAGTTTCTGCCGTCGATGAAGTCCTCACGGATTTGCAGAATGGTAACGGCCCGATTGACTGCGGTAGCTGGCTGGTCGATATCTGTGATGCCCTGACCGATCACACCAGCGAGTTTATCGAAGATTTACATGACAAAATCATTGAGCTGGAAGATGCGCTGCTTGACCAGCGGATGCCGGCACGAGGCGAACTCGGCCTGCTGCGCAAACAGCTGATTGTGATGCGGCGGTATATGGCGCCGCAGCGTGATGTCTATGCGCGGCTGGCCAGTGAAAAACTGGCCTGGATGGATGACACCGAACGCCGCCGGATGCAGGAAATCGCCGATCGGCTGGGACGCGGGCTGGATGATCTGGATGCGGGGGTGGCGCGTACCGCGATTCTGGCTGATGAGGTTGCTTCTGCGATGGCGGAGTCGATGAACCGACGTACCTATACCATGTCACTGATGGCGATGATTTTTCTGCCAGCCACCTTCCTGACCGGCCTGTTTGGCGTCAACCTGGGCGGTATTCCAGGCGGCGAATGGCGATACGGTTTCTCTATCTTCTGTCTGCTGCTGGTGGCACTGGCCGTGGGGGTAGCGGGGTACCTGCGCAAGCGGCGCTGGCTCTAGCGTTATGCGTAGCGTATCGGTTATCTGCGCTGAAAATCCAGTTAAGGACGCAAAAGCTGATCGACATCAAGAACCCATTGTCGCTGCTGACGCAAACTCTCTCCCGCAGGTGAATGCAACGTCAAGCGATGGGCGTTGCGCTCCATATTGTCTTACTTCCTAATTTAGAATTAATGCATAGCACATTTAATTCGAAACATGCCGGCCCGTGTGCCGGCTTTTTTTTTGCCCGCCTGGCTGTAACGCCGTTCCTTACCTAAGCTTAAAGTCCATTCGCAACAAAAGGAGTACGGCATGAGCGCGATTCTTAACAGCGAGCCGATCCCCACGGATCCGATCCCGATTCCTGAGCCTATTCCTCAGCCACAACCCCAGCCTGATCCGCCGACAGATCCGGAATTTCCGCCGATAATGGATCCACCACCGCATCGCAACATATAAAAAAAGGGCGTGCTGCCAGCAGCACGCCCTTAACCTTTCCAGCACTTATTTAATCTGAATCACATCCAGACGCGCGCTGGTATCCGGGGCATCCTCTTCATCAGCCCGCCAGCCAATTGGCTGCAGCGGCAGAGATTCCCGGTCAAAGGCGAGATCCCCGCCGTCAACCACCGCATCGCCATGCTTAATGCCTTTAAAATCGAACAGGTTGATATCCGCCATATGTGACGGCACCACATTCTGCATCGCGCTGAACATGGTTTCGATACGGCCAGGATAGCGCTTATCCCAGTCTCGCAGCATATCGGCCACCACCTGACGCTGCAGGTTCGGCTGAGAACCGCAGAGGTTACACGGAATAATCGGGAACTGACGCGCTTCTGAGAAGCGGATGATATCTTTCTCGCGGCAGTAAGCCAGCGGACGGATCACAATCTGCTTGCCATCGTCGCTCATCAGCTTTGGCGGCATGCCTTTCATTTTTCCGCCGTAAAACATGTTCAGGAACAGCGTCTGCAGAATGTCATCGCGATGGTGGCCCAGCGCAATTTTAGTACAGCCCAGCTCAGTTGCGACGCGATAGAGAATGCCACGGCGCAGGCGCGAGCAGAGTGAGCAGGTGGTTTTGCCTTCCGGGATCTTATCTTTGACGATGGAGTAGGTATCTTCTTCGATAATCCGATACTCAACGCCCTGCGACTCAAGATATTCCGGCAGGATATGCTCAGGGAAGCCCGGCTGTTTCTGGTCGAGGTTAACGGCAATCAGGCTGAAGTTGACCGGCGCACTTTTTTGCAGACTGCGCAAAATTTCCAGCATGGTGTAGCTGTCTTTGCCGCCCGACAGGCAGACCATGATGCGGTCGCCTTCTTCAATCATATTAAAATCTGCAATGGCTTCGCCGACGTTACGACGCAGACGTTTTTGCAGTTTATTGAGGTTGTACTGTTCTTTCTTGTCAACCGTTTGATTATCTTGCATTTTTACCTATCTCAAAATCCAGAAAGCGTAGCTAAAGGGCAAATTGCCGTGCGCGTTCAGCCAGACACTTCACTGCGGTGTCACGAATATGCAGCGTATGGTACGGATTGTTGCCGCGAATGCCAGTACTGGAGTGAAGTAATCAGCGGATAGCCGCCCGGGAAATCCGGCAGAGACTACCCGTTAAGGGGGCAGCGATATAAATCGATGCGGCGGTACTCAGTGAAAAATGAGGGCGGGCCTTACCAGGTCATTACCCAAAAATTGCGGGCTGATGTGTCACGGATAGCGTTCAACTATGCGATGTCAGCTGGCTGGCACATCTTTCCACTGGCAATCGATTTCATCATTGTGCGCAGAACAGGATGGCAGTGATGCCTGGTAAGCATCAGCCCGCGCATTCTCTTTTTTTGCCGCACAACCCGCAGTCATAAAAATGATTGTGATAATTAACAGATATTTCATCAGAGCGACCAGTTAACAAAAAAAAGAGCATGCACCGCTATTAATCAATCATGCATAAACGGAGTCCTGTTTATGCTTATCTGATTTTAAATTTCCCTTCGAATTGTTGCTATAAATTCGCAGGGAGTTAAATATCCTGATGCACTGTTAATTTCATTAACGCCTGAATCTGAAAAACGCTGCTGTTGAATATGCGTTGACACTGCCGGGTTATAATTGGGAATGCGTAAGATGCACAGGCATCACTGTTTTTTTGTATCCCATTAAATCTGAATCGATTCTACTGGCAGATATCACCACGTCCAAAACTGTTGCTTTTCAAAGCAGAAGGGTGAAATTAAAGCCATTAAAATGAATATGAAAGTTAAAAAGGGCGGCTTTAATTTTTACACTCATAACTGTTTTTCCTGAGAGACCAGCTGTGACTTCATCGTTCCGCACATCGTGGTAATGCGGGCAGCGTAACAAATCGTTAAATTGCTGGCTATATAGGTGAATAAGGACGGAGCAAACTTTAAATTCGATGAAACATCCGGTAAACACTCACGATATAAAAAATTATGGTGTCCGATTTATATTGACGCTGATACTCTTTTTACTCTGCTATGTTGCAGTCATGTATTGCGGCGTTTTGTTGCTGGTAAACCGACACGGATTACTGCATTTCCTGCTGCACTGAATTCATTATTACTAACCACAGGCTTTAAAAATCCAGCGATAAGCATGATGTAAAAAATGTCTGAGCACTTCCAGCAAACTTTCAGCGCCTTCCCCCACCAGACACTGTCCGGTCTCAAGCGCATTATTTATGGAATTACGATGATCCAGGATCATCATGATGGCCACTGCGCCTGCTATCAGCGTAAAGATGAGCATGCTCAGTGCTGGCCAGCTACTTTTACGTACAGAAGCGGACAGGGTTTCGTCACGATGGTCAGAGTTCTGGCGCATTTTTCCCCGGATAAATGGTTACCTTAATAAACAATCACGGATTATGACATTAATTCCCGGCGGGCTCTATATCTCAGGTCAGGCTGCATGATGATGATAATAGATGAATCTGATGGAGAGGGCAGAAGGCAGTGCGCACCGATAACTCCCTTCTGCAACGTCCTAGCGCTGACCGGCCTGTGTTCAGCAGGAATGATCTTTATGGAAAGGAATTTATATCATCTCCAGCGACTGAACTCCTTTGATCTCCATGACCTTATCGTAGAGGTGAGCATCGTTTGATTTGCGGGACAGCGTTACCTGAACGCTGAGCTCACACAGACCACTCTCCTCATCCCGATTAATCACCGTCACATTGCCATAGCGAATGCCTTCCCGCTGCATGACCAGCAGCACCAGCGGCACACTTTTGGGCTTAAGAAAAACCAGCAGCGTATGATGTTTACCGATGAGAAAATGGCTCAGGCGGCGGAAGACTTCCAGCACCACCAGCGCCAGCACTGTGCCATAAATGCCTATCTCATACATGCCGCTACCAATCACCAGACCAATCGCCGCAGTCACCCATAATCCCGCCGCCGTGGTTAAGCCTTTCACCACCTGCTTCTGAATCATAATGGTGCCTGCGCCAAGGAAACCCATGCCGCTGACTACCTGGGCAGCAATACGGCTGGGATCCAGTGCCACATGGTCACTATTGAGCATATCGGCGAAGCCATATTTCGATACCAGCATAAACATCGCACTGCCGATACCGACCAGAATATGGGTACGCAGTCCCGCTTCTTTGGCCCGCATCTGGCGCTCCATGCCGATCAGGCCGCCGAGAATACCGGCCAGCGCTATGCGAATTAACATATCCATTAACATGGCTTTACTCCGAATTAATAAGGGCCGAAAAAGGGTGACAGTTCAGCGATAACAGGTAAACAAGATAATTCTGCTTGCAAATGACGCCGGAGAATTTTGTAAAAAGCTGTTTCACCTCTCGACCCGTTGTGCTGCCTGACATATGCTGAGCCAGCCTTTTCCCCCACTTCCCGGAGTCCGACTGATGAAAGCAGCCACTTTTTTGCTGGCCGGTGCCGCATTATTACTCTCTGCCTGCAGCAGCAACAGTGATGATAACGAGCCACCGCAACAAGCCACCGCCGCCCACATCCAGCCACGGGTGGTGATGTCTTCCCTGGCAGAAAGCACCTGTTCAAATGCGGGTGGAACGCTGGCATTTTCGCATCAGCTGGATGGCTCAAGAGTGGGGATGTGTCAGTTAGTCAATGGACGTCGCTGTGATGAGCAGGCGTTAATTGGCGGGAATTGCGCGCGCTGATGATCAGGCCGGATCGCTCCGGCCCGCACAGTCAGGCAGAGAGTCGGTTCGGGCAGTTTTCACCCCGGTCGAGCTGGCTGAGATTATTCAGTGTCGTTTCAGAAATGGCGGTCAGCGCTTCGGCGGTTAAAAACGCCTGATGGCCGGTGAACAACACGTTATGGCACGCCGACAGACGGCGGAACACATCGTCCTGAATCACATCATTCGACTTATCTTCAAAGAACAGATCACGTTCATTCTCATAAACATCCATGCCGAGCGCGCCGATTTTCTGCTGTTTCAGCGCGTCAATCGCCGCCTGTGAATCAATCAGACCACCCCGACTGGTGTTGATAACCATCACCCCATCACGCATCTGTTTAAACGCGTCGGCGTTGAGCAGATGATGATTTTCCGGCGTCAGCGGACAGTGCAGGGTAATGACGTGGGATTCAGCAAACAGCGTCTTCAGATCGACATATTCCGCGCCCAGTTCCAGCGCCTGCTCACTCGGGTAGGGATCATACGCCAGCAGCCGCATACCAAAACCTTTCAGAATCCGCATCGTCGCGATCCCGATTTTACCGGTACCGATAATACCCGCGGTTTTGTTATGCATGTTGAAACCGGTCAGGCCGTCGAGCGAAAAGTTTGCGTCACGGGTACGCTGATAAGCGCGATGAATACGGCGATTCAGGGTCATCATCAGGCCGATAGTATGTTCAGCGACCGCTTCCGGTGAGTAGGCCGGCACGCGCACCACTTCCAGACCCAGCTCTTTTGCAGCAGCCAGATCAACATTATTGAAACCGGCACAGCGCAGCGCGATGTATTTCACACCCAGCCCGGCCAGCTCTTCCAGCACCGGGCGACTGCCGTCATCGTTTACAAAGATACAGACAGCATCGCAACCCACAGCGGTTTTGGCGGTGCTTTCAGAGAGTAAAAAGTCAAAAAACACCAGTTCAAAGCCGAACTGCTGATTGACCTGCTCAAGGTATTTCTGATCGTAATGTTTGGTGCTGTAAACCGCGATTTTCATCGTTGTGCTCCTGCAGAGGTGATAGAGCAAGGATAACGTTTTCTGACTGACTTTGCTGAAACAGCTGACTTGTGTCCGGCGCAGACCTTCACCTCTGGCAGATTACATGCCATCATCGTTGTCAGGATACTGTAAGGAAAAGGATTATGGCTTTTATGCCACGGATGTTCCGGCGACGGCTGGCCGTCATTCTGGCGCTGATTCTGCTGCTGCTCGGCCTGATCTTGACTGTCACGCAATGGCTGCCGCGGCTGGTCGGCATCTGGCTACCTGAAGATACCCGCATTGAGCTGTCGGGCGCACCGCGCTGGCGGGAGGGTGGCCTGTGGTTGCCACAACTTCGTTATCTCGCAGGGGATTGCTCCCTGGCAACGGTAAAGGCGGTGTCACTGGGCTGGCATCAGTCGCGCTGGAAACTGAATGCGTCAGAGCTGACGCTGGATAGCACCTGCCTGCAAAAATTACCTGCCAGTGATGGCAGCACGGCAGCCCCCAAAACGCTGGCCGAATGGCAGGCAATGCTGCCTGGCGCCGACGTTCATCTGGGCAAATTAATCGTTACGCCGTGGCAGACGTATGCGGGCGCGCTGGATCTGACGCTGGAAAAAGATCGTCAGCAACTCAGTTATCAGGGCGATAATCTGCAGCTGGCGGCAACGCTGACCGGTCAGCAGCTCGCTATCAGTCGCCTGACGCTTACCCATCCTGCACTTCCTGAACCCGTCACGCTGAGTGGTCATCTGGCGTTACCCACCTTTGCCACTGATCTGCCGGTGAACGGCGAGGTGACCGGACAGCTGGCGCTGGACGCGCTGCCGCATCCCCTGAAGCTGACGCTTAACTGGCAGCAGCAGCAGGGCGAGCTACGCGTGGCAATGGCCAAAGTGACCCGGCCGCTTCTCAGACTGCCGTGGCAGATCAGCCGCGATCAGATTCGGATTGAAAAGGGCGAATACTTCTGGCCGCTGGAGGCTCAGCCGCTATCAGGGTTTGTTAACCTGACGCTGGATAACTGGCAGTCTGGCCTTGAAAGTAGCCAGATTAGCGGTCGCGTTAACCTGCTGACCCAGGGACGCGGCGGCAAGGGCAACGTGGTGCTCGGCGTCGGGCCCGGCAATCTCAGCCTGACCAACAGCAACCTGCCGTTTCAGCTAACCGGCGAAAGCAAGCTGGCCGACCTGCAACTTTACGGCTCCATTCCGGGCGTGCTCAGCGGCTCGATCCTCGATCCTCAACTGGTGCTGCAACCTAAATCGCTGCTGCGCCTGCGGGGCCGGTTGCTGTCAACGCTGGAAGTGGACGAAGCGCGCTGGCCGCTGGCGGGCGTACGACTCTCCTCGCAGGGTATTGATGGCCGCCTGCAGGCCATTCTCAATGCGCACGATGCCAGTTTTGGCCGCTTCCGGTTGCATCTTGATGGCCGCGCCGATGATTTCTGGCCCGATAAGGGCGAATGGAACTGGCGCTACTGGGGAGGTGGCGAGATGCTGCCGCTGCAGGCGCGCTGGGATGTTAAAGGCACGGGCGGCTGGCACGACACCCTGATCCATCTGGATACCTTGTCCACCGGTTTTAATCAGCTGGCGTATGGCAGTGTCAACGTTGCAAAACCGCGTCTGACACTGACTAAACCGGTAAACTGGCAGCGTGATGCGGCGCATCCGGCGTTCAATGGGCATTTCCGCCTGCAGGCAGGAGAGACCCGCTTCAGCTATGGCGGACATCTGGCAGACTCCACGCTCGACTTTGAGGCTAAAGGTCGTGATCCCGGCTATTTTATCTGGCGAGGCAGTTTACAGGCGGGCAAGGTTGGCCCGCTGCGGGTTAACGGCCGCTGGGATGGCGAACGGCTGCGCGGCCAGGCCTGGTGGCCGGCACAGTCGCTGACGGTGTTTCAGCCGTTGCTCAGCCCCGACATGAAAATGCAGATCCAGGGCGGCAGTTTGCAGGCACAGGTCGCTTTTTCCGCCGCAAGTGAGCAGGGTTTCCAGGCGGGAGGCCACTGGACGGTAAAACAGGGCAGCATCTGGACGCCTGACAGCCAGGTTAACGGTATCGATTTCTCGTTGCCGTTCAGATTCCATGAGCAGCAATGGCAGTTTGGTCAGCATGGCCCGGTATCACTGCGCATTGCCGAGGTTAAGAACCAGTTTGCGATGCAGAATATTCGCGCTGACCTGCAGGGTAACTGGCCGTGGTCCGAACAGGCGCCGCTGACGTTGCAGGATGTCAGCCTTGATCTGCTGGGCGGACAAATTACGCTGCCCGCTTTGCGCATGCCGCAGCATGAGCCAGCCCGGGTGTCGCTGCGCAATATCAGCCTCAGCGAGCTGGTGACGGCGCTGAAACCTAAACAGTTTGCCATGTCGGGCAAGGTCAACGGTGAACTGCCGCTGTGGCTCAATAATCCACACTGGCTGGTGGAGAAAGGGTGGATTGCCAACAGCAGTCCGCTGACCTTCCGGCTGGATAAAGATATGGCGGATGCGATTACCCGCAATAACGTGGCGACGGGCGCCGCGCTGGACTGGTTACGCTATATGGAAGTCTCCCGCAGCTGGGCCACGATCAATCTGGATAATCTTGGCGACCTCACCATGGAGGCGCAGGTGCAGGGCGTCAGCCAGTTCAGTAACCGTCGTCAGACGGTTAATCTCAACTATCATCATCAGGAAAACCTGTTTCAGCTCTGGCGCAGCCTGCGCTTTGGCGATAATTTGCAATCCTGGTTAGAGCAACATGCGAATTTGCCATCCAACAAGGACACTTCACCATGAGCCTGAGGGCACTACTGGTTCTGGCGGCCGGACTGCTGAGCATCGGCTGCGTGCCGCGCATTGAAGTCACGGCACCTAAAGATCCCATCACCATCAACATGAACGTGAAAATCGAACATGAGATCCACATCAAAGTCGATAAAGACGTGGAAGCGCTATTGAAAAACCAGAGCGGTCTGTTCTGAGGAGAGCAACGATGAAACGCATAAGCGCGGTGCTGTTCCTCGCCCTGACGATGGCGCAGCCTGCCTGGGCACTGACGCTGGATCAGGCGCGTCAATCGGGGCGGGCAGGTGAAACGCTCTCCGGCTATCTGGCGGCACGTGCGCAGGATAGTGAAACGCTGGCACTGGTGCAGCGTATTAATGCCGGACGTCAGCAGGAGTATCAGCGACTGGCAGAACAGAATAATCTCTCCACGGCCGATGTCGCCAGTATTGCCGGACAGAAGCTGGTGAGCCGTGCGGCAGCGGGGGAATATGTGCGCGGCATTAACGGTCAGTGGCTGAGAAAAGCGGCAGAAAGCAGTCAGTAACCGGCGAAAAAAAACCGGGCGCATGGCCCGGTCTTTTAAAGCGTCATCCTGAGATGAGTGAGACTTATGCCGTCACGATCTGCTTGATAGCGTCTTTCGCTTCAGCGGTCGCTTTGCTGGCCACTTCCGGACCGTAAGCGATGCCTTCAGCAAACACGAACTCAACGTCAGTGATGCCGATGAAGCCCAGGAACAGCTTGACGTAAGGGGTCAGCAGGTCAGTAGGGGTATCTTTATGAATGCCGCCACGGCTGGAGATAACGACTGCCGTTTTGCCTTTAACCAGACCTTCCGGGCCTGCTTCGGTGTAGCGGAACGTCACGCCAGCACGGGCAATCAGGTCGAAATAGTTTTTCAGTTGCGTCGGGATGTTGAAGTTGTACATTGGCGCGGCAATCACCACTTCATCATGAGCCTGCAGTTCTGCAATCAGTTCATCAGACAGGTCCAGAGCCTCCTGCTGACGAGGTGACAGCGGGGTATCAGAGGGACGCATTGCACCCACTAACTCGCCATCCAGTACCGGGATCGGGTTAGCCGCCAGGTCACGTACGGTAACCTCTTTACCCTGGGCCTTTGCCTGTTCGATGTAGAAGTCAGCGAGCTGGCTTGATTGTGAGTAGCCTGCAAGAATGCTTGATTTCAGAACTAAAACTTTGCTCATGGTGGTTTCCTGTCTGTTACGCGGAAGACTTTCCGCTCAATGGTTTACACTCTACGGTTATCGATGGCGCGGTGAAAGCGCAATATTTCGAGACCCATGTTCGAATTTATTGAATGAGCGTAACCAGGGCCAGCCGCCGGAACAGTTCAGAATGTGCTATGATGCGCGCAATTATTTTTATTGAATCAGCTGGTTATCCCGGCTTGCAGGGCGCTGCTTCAGGCAGCGACACCGTCTGAGTAAGGTACGTCACTATTATGTCATCTCCCGATACTTCCCCACTGGCAGCGCTCTGGTCACGCCTCGAGGGTGTAATGCTGCGCGATCGCCAGCGGTTACAGCGCCGTTTACAGGGTGCCAGAAAAGCTAAAAATCCCGAGGCACAGCAGGGCATTGCCAGCGAGCTTGAGCAGGACTTTATCGCTGCCGAGCAGCGCGTGGCCCAGCGCCGTGCGGCCACGCCAGCCATTACCTTCACGGACAATCTGCCGGTCAGTCAGAAGCAGCAGGATATTGCTGAGGCGATTCGCGATCACCAGGTAGTGATTGTCGCCGGTGAAACCGGCTCGGGTAAAACCACGCAGCTGCCGAAAATCTGTCTGGCGCTGGGGCGTGGTGTGACGGGTCTGATTGGTCATACGCAGCCGCGCCGTCTGGCCGCACGTACCGTGGCGAATCGCATTGCCGATGAGCTCAGCACTTCGCTGGGCGGCTGCGTCGGCTATAAAGTACGGTTTAACGACCAGGTCAGCGACCTGACGCAGATTAAACTGATGACCGACGGGATTCTGCTGGCGGAGATCCAGCAGGATCGTCTGCTGATGCAATATGACACCATCATTATTGATGAAGCGCACGAACGCAGCCTGAATATCGATTTCCTGCTCGGTTATCTGCGTGAGCTGCTGCCGCGTCGCCCCGATCTGAAAGTGATTATCACTTCCGCCACCATCGATCCACAGCGTTTCTCGCGTCATTTCAATAATGCGCCGGTGATTGAAGTCTCAGGCCGGACCTATCCGGTTGAAGTGCGCTATCGGCCGGTGGTTGAAGAGGCGGATGATGGCGATCGTGACCAGCTGCAGGCGATTTTTGATGCCGTAGATGAGCTGGGCCGGGAAAGTCGGGGCGATATCCTGATCTTCATGAGTGGTGAGCGTGAAATACGTGATACCGCCGACGCGCTGAACAAACGCGATCTGCCACACACCGAAGTGCTGCCGCTCTATGCACGGCTGTCGAACGCCGAACAGAACCGGGTGTTTCAGTCGCACAGTGGCCGTCGTATCGTGCTGGCGACCAACGTCGCGGAAACCTCGCTGACGGTGCCTGGGATTAAATATGTGATCGATCCCGGTACGGCGCGTATCAGTCGTTACAGTTTCCGTACCAAAGTGCAGCGCCTGCCGATTGAACCGATATCACAGGCGTCTGCCAACCAGCGTAAAGGGCGTTGCGGCCGCGTTTCAGACGGTATCTGTATCCGCCTTTACGCGGAAGATGACTTCCTGAGTCGTCCGGCCTTTACCGATCCTGAAATCCTGCGCACTAACCTGGCGTCAGTCATCCTGCAGATGACCTCGCTGGGCCTCGGCGATATCGCCGCCTTCCCGTTTGTGGAAGCGCCCGATAAGCGCAATATCCAGGATGGCGTCCGCCTGCTGGAAGAGCTGGGCGCGCTGACCCTGAACGAAGAGACCGGTCACTACAAGCTTACCGGTTCCGGGCGTCAGCTGGCGCAGCTGCCGGTGGATCCCCGCCTGGCGCGGATGGTGCTGGAAGCGCAGAAATTTGGCTGCGTGCGCGAAGTGATGATTATCACCGCTGGCCTGTCGATTCAGGACCCGCGTGAGCGTCCGGCAGATAAAAAGCAGGCGTCCGACGAGAAGCACCGGCGCTTTGCCGATAAAGACTCCGACTTCCTCGCCTATGTGAACCTCTGGAACTACCTGGCGGAGCAGCAGAAAGCGCTGTCCGGTAATGTTTTCCGCCGCCAGTGCAAAAGCGATTTCCTTAACTATCTGCGCGTGCGGGAATGGCAGGATATCTACACCCAGCTGCGGCAGGTGGTGCGTGAACTGGGCATTCCGGTTAACAGTGAACCGGCTGAGCTGCAGCCCGTCCACTGCGCGCTGTTAAGCGGTCTGCTGTCGCATATCGGGCAGAAAGACACCGATAAGCAGGAGTATACCGGCGCGCGCAATACCCGCTTCGCGATCTTCCCTGGCTCCGGGCTGTTTAAAAAGCCGCCGAAGTGGACCATGGTGGCGGAACTGGTCGAGACCAGCCGCCTGTGGGGCCGCACGGCGGGCCGTATTGAACCGGAGTGGATTGAGCCGCTGGCACAGCATCTGATCAAGCGCAGCTACAGTGAACCGCACTGGGAGAAATCGCAGGGCGCGGTGATGGCCACCGAAAAAGTCACGCTCTATGGCCTGCCGATTGTCGCCGCCCGTAAAGTTAACTATGGCAGCATCGATCCCACCCTGAGCCGTGAACTGTTTATTCGTCACGCGCTGGTGGAGGGCGACTGGCAGACCCGACACGCCTTCTTCCGCGCAAACCAGAAGCTGCGCAGCGAAGTGGAAGATCTGGAACACAAATCCCGTCGTCGCGACATTCTGGTCGATGACGAAACGCTGTTTGCTTTTTATGACCAGCGCATTGGCAAAGAGGTGGTCTCAGCGAAGCATTTCGACAGCTGGTGGAAACTGGCCAGTCGCGAAAACGCAGAACTGCTGAATTTCGACAAGCAGATGCTGATCAAAGAGGGTGCGGATAAAGTCAGTCAGCTCGACTACCCCAACTTCTGGCATCAGGGCAACCTCAAACTTAAGCTGAGTTATCAGTTTGAGCCTGGCGCAGATGCGGATGGCGTGACGGTACATATTCCGCTGCCGCTGCTGAACCAGGTAGAGGATAGCGGTTTTGAGTGGCAGATCCCCGGTGTACGCCGTGAACTGATCATCGCACTGATTAAGTCGCTGCCAAAGCCGCTGCGCCGTAACCTGGTGCCTGCGCCCAATTACGCCGAAGCGTTCTTAGGAAGAGTGAAAGCGATGGAGATGCCGCTGCCTGATGCGCTGGCGCGGGAATTTCGCCGCATGACCGGCGTCACGCTGGAGCGGGAAAGCTGGCAGTGGGAACAGGTGCCCGATCATCTGAAAATGACGTTCCGGGTAGTCGACGAGCACAACCGTAAACTGCTGGAAGGCAAAGATCTTACGGCGCTTAAGGCACAGCTGAAAGACAAAGTGCAGGAAACGCTGTCGAAAGTGGCGGATGACGGGCTGGAGCAGAGCGGGCTGCATATCTGGAGTTTTGGCGATCTGCCACGCAGTTATGAACAGAAGCGCGGCAGCTACCAGGTTAAAGCCTGGCCTGCGCTGGTGGACGAGAAAGAGAGCGTCGCCATTCGCCTGTTTGACAGCGAGCAGGAGCAGCAAAAAATGATGTGGCGCGGTCAGCGTCGCCTGCTGCTGCTGAATGTGCCGTCACCGGTTAAGTATCTGCACGAGAAGTTGCCGAACAAAGCCAAGCTCGGACTCTACTTTAACCCTTATGGCAAAGTGCTGGAGCTGATTGACGACTGCATCGCCTGTGGCATCGACAAGCTGATGGGGGAAGCGGGCGGTCCGGCCTGGGATCAAACCTCGTTTGAGCAGTTGCGTGACAAAGTGCGCGGCGAACTCAATGAAACCGTGGTGACCATCGCGAAGCAGGTCGAGCAGATCCTGACGGCAGTCTTCAACATTAATAAGCGTCTGAAGGGCCGGGTCGATATGACCATGGCGCTGGCGTTATCTGACATCAAAGCGCAGTTAAGTGGCCTGGTTTATCGCGGCTTTGTCACCGGCAACGGCTGGCAGCGACTGGCCGATACGCTGCGTTATCTGCATGGGATTGAGCGCCGACTGGAAAAACTGCCTGCCGATCCGCACAGCGATCGTGCGCGGATGTTAAAAGTGCAGGCAGTGGAGCAGGCTTATCAGGCGTGGCGCAACAAGTTGCCGCCGCAGCGTCAGGATGATGAAGAGGTGCAGAGCATCCGCTGGATGATCGAAGAGCTGCGTATCAGTTACTTTGCTCAGCAGCTGGGTACGCCTTATCCCATCTCAGATAAGCGTATTCTGCAGATGATGGAGCAGATAGCGGGTTAAACGCAGGGATGCGCGCCGTAACCGGCGCGCATCCGATGATGGCGAGTGAGAGTGCGGACTACTGCGCGAGGGATTCCAGCTTATCTTTAAACGAAGTGACCGAAATCGCGCGGTTATCAGCCAGATAGCGATCTTTCGCTGCCGGTGCTGAGCTTTGTACCGCGATTAACTGCCAGCCTTTATCGCTGTTGAGCAGCAGTGGCGAACCGCTGTCACCTGGCAGGGTGTCACACTGATGCGACAACACGGCGCGCTGCGCCCAGCCGGTGATCAGGCAATCGCTGTGAGAGTAAAGCGTGTCCAGATGATCAGCCGGATAGCCTGCCTGCGTCACTTTGCGTCCGGTCAGCTTCAGCGCCGCAGTGAGATCGCTGCGTGAGCCATCGAACAGCGGGATAGGCGTAATCGCTGAGGGCGGATTGCGTAAAATCACGATGCCGTAATCATAGGGTGCTGCACTGCTCGGCACGATCCAGCCTTCACCATCCGCTTTTAACTTTGACGCCAGCGAGGGTTCAACCCGCGCATCAATATCATGAAGCTCGTAGCGCCAGCCTTTATCGCTGGCCATAAATCGCAGCGCAACCGGCTTATCGAAATTACCCGGCGGGGCAAGCAGACAGTGTCCGGCGGTCAGCGCCAGATGCGGAGAGATGAGTGTGGCAGTACAGAGGTTGCCGCTTTCGGTTTCCAGCTGACCAATGGCATCCCAGGGGGCAGCGGTAATATCGGTGATTGCCTGGCGATGATCCTTACCGAAAAACAGCATCTTAATTTCAGCAGGAGTAGGCGAGTCATCGTCATCATCGGCATGAACCGTGGTGGCAAAGCTGAAGAGTCCAACCATTAACAGGGTAGCCAGGCGCATAGAAATCTCAATGGCGAGAAAAAATTAACGTTATTGTTATTACGTAAGTACGGTAACTATAGTCGGTGAGCGTTGAAAAAGGGAGTTTTATTGGTTAATCAGTACGCTACAGCGGTTAAACAAAAAAGCTTGCTGCAACAATGCCACACAGGATCATCACCAGCAGAATAATTTCGAAGCGATAGCGACGCACCATATCATCCACTCCAGTAAAGAAACACCCGGCAGAACCGGGTGTTTTTAATCATCATCTCGTGGCCGTGCGCTGAAGGCGACCTTAGTTTTTAGCTGCTGGTTTCACAACTTTTTTGTGGTGAACTTTTTTAGCAGCCTGAGCTTTCTGTGCAGCTGGTTTAGCTACTTTTTTGTGGTGAACTTTTTTAGCAGCCTGGGCTTTCTGAGCGGCTGGCTGAGTGGCTTTTTTGTGGTGAACTTTTTTAGCGGCCTGGGCTTTCTGAGCAGCTGGTTTAGTGACTTTTTTGTGGTGAACTTTTTTAGCGGCCTGGGCTTTCTGTGCAGCAGGTTTAGCTACTTTTTTATGGTGAACTTTTTTAGCAGCCTGCGCTTTCTGCGCGGTATCTTTTTTCACAGCTTTTTTGTGGTGTTTCTTAGCAGCCTGCGCTTTCTGAGCCGCTTTATGGTGTTTCTTGTGCGCAGTTTTGTGAACGGTTTTAGCCGGTGCTGCAGCGGTAGTAGTGGTTGTTGCGGCTGGCGCAGCTGCTGGAGCAGCTGTGGTGTCAGCAGCGAAAGCAACAGAAGACATACCCATAGCAGCGGCGACAACCAGTGCAAATAATTTTTTCATTGCAAATCCCTCGAAGACTATTTTTCATGTGTAGCCCACTGCGGGGCCGGTGAAGAGAATATAGGGATATCAATGAACGGTGTCCGTGGGTGTTTGGTATCGGCGTGTAACCGATTGTACAAAGGCGGGAAAGGGCGGTCAGCTGACCGCCCGAGAGCTTAGCTATTCAGGTAACGTTGTTCAAGGTGCTGGCGGAAGAAAGCCGGATTCAGCGCTTCGCCGGTGGCGTTGATCAGCAGCTGATCGGTAGAGAAACGGCTGCCGTGCTGCCAGATGTTCTGTTGCAGCCAGTCGAATACCGGCTGCAGCTCACCGTGCTGAATCAGCTCGCTGAGCTGAGGAATCGCAAGATGTACCGAGCGGAACAGCTGTGCGGCGTACATCGCGCCCAGCGTATAGGTCGGGAAGTAGCCAAAGGCGCCGTCGGTCCAGTGGATATCCTGCATACAGCCATCGCGGTAGTTACCCCGGGTATCCAGACCCAGCGACTGCATCATTTTCTCATCCCACAGCGCCGGGATATCCTCAACCTCAATCTCGCCTTCAATCAGCGCCTGCTCGATTTCATAACGCAGAATGACATGCGCCGGATAGCTGAGCTCATCGGCGTCAACCCGGATCAGGCCAGGCTTAACCTGCTGGGTCAGGCGCACAAAATTATCCGCCTGCAGGGCAGGCTGATCGCCAAAGGTGGCGATCACCTGCGGCAGAATGCGCTGCAGGAATTCGCGGCTGCGACCAAGCTGCATCTCCATAAACAGGCTTTGTGATTCGTGGATAGCGGTGGAGCGCGCCAGCGCCACCGGCTGCCCGCGCCACTGCTGCGGCAGATTTTGCTCATAGCGGGCGTGGCCGGTTTCGTGGATCACGCCCATCAGGGCGCTGAGAAACTCATTCTCGTTGTAACGGGTGGTAATGCGCACATCTTCCGGCACGCCACCGCAGAAGGGATGCGCACTGATATCCAGACGGCCATGGTTAAAGTCGAAACCCAGCGTTTCCATGATGCTCAGGCCGAGCTGACGCTGAGCAGGCAGGGCGAACGGCCCCTGCGGCGTGACAACAGTCTGCTGCGCCTGTTTTTCCACGACCTGCTGTAACAGATCGGGCAGCCAGGTTTTCAGTTCGCCAAAGGTTTCATCCAGCCGGGCGCGGGTCATCCCCGGCTCATAAAGATCCAGCAGCGCATCGTAACGCGAGCAGCCAGTGGCGTCGGCGCGGCGCTGGGCCTCTTCGCGGCTCAGACGCACCACCTCTTTGAGATTGGCGGCGAAGCCCTGCCAGTCGTTGGCGGGACGCTGAGTGCGCCATGCATGTTCACATACCGAGCCGGCGATTGATTTGGCTTCAACAAAATCATCAGGCAGCAGGGTGGCCTGCTGGTAAGCGCGCTGCATCTCGTTGAGATTGGCCCGCTCAACATCGTTGAGTGACTGCTGCTCTGCGGCCCTGAGCCACTCACCAACCTGAGGGGCAGTGAGGATCTGGTGCTGCAACACGCTCATTTCGGCCAGCGCTTCACCACGCGCCTGACTGCCGCCTGGCGGCATGGTGGTTTGCATGTCACATCCGGCGATGGCCGTGACGTGGCTGAAACGGGAAAGGCGCTGGAACGTCTTGGTAAGTTGTTGATACGCTGAGGTCACGTAAGACTCCTTGTGGTTTTTAACGCAGCGGAATTTCCCGCAAGGTTAGATCAACCGGCCAGCAAAAGCGAACGCTGGCGCCGCCCAGTGGACTGGACTCAATGGTCACATTGCCGCTCAGCGCCTGGGCAATAGAGTGCACAATCGCAAGTCCCAGTCCGCAGCCGCCTGTAGCGCGATCGCGGCTGGGGTCCAGCCGGACAAAGGGTTCAAAAACCCGCTCACGCTCTTCAGGCGGAATGCCGGGACCGTCATCTTCCACCTGCAGACATCCTATCGGACCGTCGAACCACAAACTGACGCGCAGCCGCTGTTGCGCATAACGCAGCGCATTGTTCACCAGGTTATCCAGTACCCGCTCCATCAGGCGGGTATCAGAAATGCCGATGTTTTCACGCTGCGGCAGCTCAAGGTCGAGCCGCACGTCGGGATTAATGGTGCGGAAATCGTCAAGCCGCTCGCGCAGCCAGTTGGCCAAATCCAGTGTTTTCAGATTGAGATCGACGCGCGGCCGGTCAAGACGCGCATAGGTCAGCAGCTCCTCAATCAGGCTTTCGAGCTGGCCGATGTCGCGATTCAGCGCCACCCGTTCGCCATCCGTGAGGTTGTCGCTCATCTCCAGCCGGTAACGCAGGCGCACCAGCGGTGTGCGCAGCTCATGCGCAATACCGTCTATTAGCTGCTTCTTACTGGCAACCAGCGTATTGATGTTCTCGGCCATCTGGTTAAAGGCGATGCCGAGCCGGAAAAGGCTGGAGGTGCTGTCGAAATGGGTGCGCACGTCCAGCTCGCCACGGCCAAAGCGCTGAGCCGCTTTTTCCAGTCGCTGCATCTCCTGCCAGTGGGGGCGCAGCCAGATAAACACCGGCAGCGCCAGTGACATCCCTATAAACACCAGCAGGGCAATATCCAGCAGTCGCATCTGATGCAGATAGAAGAGATAGGGAATCGGCCCGACTGACAATACGTAGTGGCTGCGCGGAATGTGCTGCAAAAAGGTGTATTGATCGTCGAGCGCCACGATCTCTCCGGCGCGTAACCGACGCATGTTGCCTTCATCAAGCTGATATTTATTCATCGGCTCGATGTGCAGATCGAACGACAGGCCGAGATCGAGACTCTTGATGGTTTTATTCCAGTCGCGTGGCGGGATCTCGCGCAGTTCGCTGCGAATCAGGTAGAGCGAACTGGCCATCAGGTCATTCATCGACTGGCGGCCCGCACGCTCAGCGGTGAACTTGTAGACCAGCCCCACCAGCAGCGCCATCACCAGAAAGCAGACAAACAGCAGCAGATAAAACTGAATAAAAAGCTTTCTCATAGTCCGCGGGTATCCCAGGCCTGGGGCGCAAACAGATAACCTTTGTTACGAATGGTTTTAATGCGGAACGGCTCGGTGGCGCTGTCGTGCAGCTTTTTGCGCAACCGGGAGATAGCCACGTCGATGCTGCGGTCAAGGCCGTCATAGCTGACCCCGCGCAACGTTTTCAGCAGCGCATCACGGTTAAGCGTCTGGCCCGCATGGCTGGCGAGTACCCACAGCAGATCGAAATCCGCGGTGGAAAGGGCGATCTGCTCGTCAAACAGCGTGACCTGGCGGTTCAGCGCATCGATGGTCAGCGAGCCAAAACGCAGCATACGGTTGGCGGCGGGTGCGCTGGGCGCATCGTCCGGCTGTCCCTGCTGCGACTGACGCAGATGAAGGCGCAGGCGGGCCAGCAGTACCGCCGGCGGCGTGGTTTTCAGAATGTAATCCTGCGCCCCCATCTCCAGGGCCAGAATATGGTTCATGTCGCTGTCCAGTGAGGTGAGCAGCACGATCGGCCCCTGCCAGTTGGCCCGCAGGTCACGGCAGATAGTCATGCCATCTTTGCCTGGCAACATGATATCCAGCATCACCAGATCGGGCTGCTGTTCGGCAATGACCGCTTCAGCACGGTCGCCGCGCATCTCGACAATCACCTCAATATCATGACGACCCAGATAGGCCGCAATCAGTGAGCCCACTTCGGGTTCATCTTCTACATAAACAATTTTGTTCATAGTTCACAAAGCAGAGACAGGGATGGACGGAAGCATATCTTTTCCTGGTCCTGAGCTCTACGTTACCGCACGAAATATCCGTGGCTTGCTGGTATATAACCGGCAAAATGTGCAATCATTAGCGCGGCCTTTTTGCGCCAGGTTTGGGATATTGATGATTATCATGAGGAGCGTTAGTGTGTCTGATAAAGAGCTGGCATCAGCCATATACCCCGACCGCATCTGCTTCAATTACAGTGACTTTCTCTCCGCTTCCTGCAAAAAGCGCTGGAGCTTCGTCGATGCTATTTATGGTGTGATGCCGATATTTGGCATGGTGACACGTAAATCGGCACACCGCTTACAGGGCAGTGACGACCCGTTAAAAGAATTAGCATTACAAATCATTTCTACTCAGGTCAGCGACGAAATTAATATCGCACGCCTGATTACCCTTGCGGAACAACAGCAGATTAGTCGCTTCGATATTCAGCTTCCTTATCCGCTTTCGGCGGAGCAGCTGGACGCGATCCATCATGAATATTCCAGGCCGCTGAATCTGACACAGCAGGATGACCTGCTGTGTGTCTCAATACCTGTGCAGTCACACTGAGAACCTCTCCCATCAGGCTCTGAACCTGGGCAGTGCTCACCATCCTCACGTACTATCTGTACGCCTGGTTGCTCCGCGCTGGCCGGGTTCGCACTGCCTGCAACCATTACGCCTGCCGGGCCAGGCGCTAAGTCGTCAACTGCCACACGGCGGGCAGCGTCGCGGCAATCAGCAATCCCATTGCAATCCGCTCCAGCGAAGTCAGCGCAAACTCTGCGCGGCCACCGCGTCGTGCAAACAGAAACAGCAGCAGGCCCGGTGTATAGAGCACCACAGACATCATCAGGTGCAATGGCCCCGAGGCGTAAAGCAGCCAGATGCCATACAGGCTGGCACCGATACCGGTCGCCATCGCCAGCGGTTTATGCTGTCCGCGTACTACTTTGATCAGATATAACCCCACCAGCAGATAGGGCACCAGAATCATCTCAGAGGCGATGGTCAGCAGGTTGTTGTAATTCGCACCAGTCAGGGCAATCAGGATCAGGCAGAGCTGAATACTGCCGTTGGTCAGCCACAGTGAGGCGGCTGGCGCGTTATGGCGGTTTTGTCGGGCGATACTGCGTGGAAATGCACCCTGTTGCGCAGCAATCAGGGGCACTTCAGCGGCCATAATCGTCCAGCTCAGATAGGCACCGCACACCGAGATAACCAGACCCACCGCAATCACCGCATCGCCCCAGTTGCCCATCAGTCGGGTCATCAATCCCGCCATGGAGGGGTTACGCATCTGAGCCAGTTCAGCACGTGGAACCACGCCAAGCGACAGCAGTGTCACCAGCAGATAGACCAGCAACGCTGCCAGCACGGCGAATAGTGTAGCCCGGCCCACATCCTTTTTCTGGCGCGCGCGTGCAGAGACCACCACCGCCCCCTCGACGCCGATAAAGACCCACAGGGTAATCAGCATGGTCTGTTTGACCTGCTCCCATAGCGGTTGCCCTAGCGTGACGCCGGAAAAATCAAAGCGGAAGCGATCATAGTTGAACGCCATCACCGCCAGCACAATAAACAGCAGCAGCGGCACCAGCTTGCCGAGCGTCGCCATCAGATTAATGCTGGCAGCGGTCTGCACGCCGCGCAGCACCAGCCAGTGAACCAGCCACAGCAGCACGGATGCACCCAGCATCGCCTGCCAGGTGTTGCCATCGCCAAAGATAATCCGGTCCGGCGTATCGGTGAAGAAGCTCAGGGCAGAGAAGACAATCACCAGATAGGAGACGTTGGCGATCACGGCGCACAGCCAGTAGCCCCACGCGGAGCAGAAGCCCATCAGCTCGCCGAAACCGGCACGGGCATAGGTAAAGATGCCGCCATCCAGCTCGGGTTTAAGGCGGGTCAGCAGCAGCATCGCCAGCGACAGAAAGATGATGCCGACGCCGGTAATCAGCCAGCCCAGCAGCAGCGCCGCCGGACCGGCCACTGCAGCCATATTTTGCGGCAGACTGAACACGCCTGCGCCCAGCATAGAGCTGAGCACCAGCGCCGTCAGCGCACCGAGACCTAATTTTTTCTCCAAAACAACCTTCCCGCTAGCATATATGGCTGGGTAAATCGGATTCTGTCGCTGGGTTATGTCACACCAAAGGCACAATACAGGGACAATATCCGGTAAAACAGGCGGAGGATTTTACGGAGTGTGGCAGGGGATGGCAATGCGTGACTATGCAAAACAGCGCAGGAATTATGCAAACAGCAGGGCGGCAGGCGCCGCCCTGAGGAGGATTACTTAAACAGGTCAGCCGTGACGGTCAGGTTACCGCCACTCTGGTTCTGCCACTGGCGGGTAACGTGGTAGAACTTGGCACCTTTGTCCGCCGCACGCTTCGCCACTTCTTCTGAAATCTCAGTTGGCGTACCGAAGTGACCGGTGAAGGTTACGGTATCGAACGGCTGCATCTGAGCAGCAGTAATGGCATTCACTTCCTGCACCGATTTGCCGTTTGGCAGATTAACGGTATAGCGCTTGCCGGTAGAGCTTTGGGTTTCGAAGAAACGGCCCACTTTGTTGCTTGGCGTTTCAGACGAGGCCACGCCTGGAATCTCTACGTTAGCCGCCGCAGCGCCACCGGTTGCCAGTGCGGCTTTACCCGCTTCTGAATCGGCAGGAATCGCATTTGGTGTCTGCACCGCGCGCTCTTTAGCATCCGCTTTATAGACATAGGCGGTGACATACTGATTGCCGCCGCTGTTGGCATCGATCTGGCGAACGATAAAGAAGGAGGCTGCGCCTTTCTGTTTTGCGGCTTTCGAAATTGCGTCGTTTACATCCGGCTGGCTGGCAAAGAAGCCGCTGACCGAAACGGTATCGAAGGGTTCGAGTTTATACGCTTCTGCTTTTGGCAGTTCGTTTACGCCGTTGAAACGACGGTAAGTCGTTGACTCTGTGGCTGCCGGGGCATCGGCTTTATAGAGGTCAGCCGTAACGCGCCAGTTACCGCTGTTACCGTTGCTGTCGTTGATCGCCTGGATGTAATAAGAGGCCGCGCCCATCTGATCTGCACGTTTTGATACCGCATCGGCAGCGTCGCCAATTGCGTTGAAACGGCCGGTGATATTAATACGTTCGAATGGCTTCAACGCGGCCGCTTTTTCTGGCGTAAGTTCCTGCGCAGCGAATGCGTTGGCTGCCAGCAGGGACAACAGAGTGGTCGCCAGAATAGTGTTCTTCAGCTTCATAAAAATAATCCTTCGCCTTACGCAAAAATGAGTACGAAAACGTGCTGGACTCTTGATGTATAACAGAATAGCCGCTGATTATTGCATGTTATAAACAGACTGTCGCAGCGATTTTTTGTGTCAGATCGCGTTATTCAACCATGATTTTTTCATTTGTTTGTCATCAAACGTAGTTATGGCCAATTTTAGTGACAGTTACCACTAAAAGCGGTAACTATTAGCGATAAAATAGTTAATGCATTGTTAAATAAAGGTTTTTGTTGTTGATTAATTCGTCCTGGTACAATTATCTCTGGCAGATTATCTGCCTGTGAGACTATTTTGCAGTGGGATAACGCAGGTTTCTTAACAGAACACTGCATAATTGGGTGAATGTCATCACTCTGCGTGGTCGCTGTAGATCGCTCGTCACATTTTCAGTAGGTTATAAACACTTTGAAATACCTGCGTTTCGTCCAAAAGCGGCTGAAATCGCGTTTCAGTCGCGCTCTCGTGGTGCAGGTTCGGGCCATCATCCTTTAACCGATGAAAGGAAACACTATGTTAATTGGAATACCCAAGGAAAGGTTGCCAAACGAGTCGCGCGTGGCCGCCACGCCTAAGACCGTGGAACAACTCATCAAGCTGGGTTTCAGCGTCACCCTTGAGCATGACGCCGGTAAACGCGCCAGCTTCGATGATGAAAGCTATATCGCAGCCGGTGCCACACTCAGCGACAGAGAGCAGGTCTGGCAGTCCGATATCGTGCTGAAGGTGAATGCGCCGGATGACGAAGAGATTGCGCTTACGCGTGCGGGCAGCACGCTGGTCAGTTTTATCTGGCCCGCACAGAATCCCGAACTGCTGTCAAAACTGGCCGCACGTCAGGTCACGGTAATGGCAATGGATTCAGTGCCGCGTATTTCACGGGCGCAGTCGCTGGATGCCCTGAGCTCTATGGCGAACATTGCCGGTTATCGCGCCATTGTCGAAGCCGCCCATGAATTTGGTCGCTTCTTTACCGGTCAGATCACCGCAGCCGGTAAAGTGCCACCGGCAAAAGTGATGGTGATTGGGGCCGGTGTTGCCGGGCTGGCCGCGATTGGCGCAGCGGGCAGCCTGGGCGCGATTGTCCGGGCGTTTGATACCCGTCCCGAAGTCAAAGAGCAGGTGCAGAGTATGGGCGCCGAATTCCTCGAGCTCGACTTTGAAGAGGAAGCGGGCAGCGGCGACGGCTATGCCAAGGTCATGTCCGAGGCTTTCATCAAAGCTGAGATGGCGCTGTTTGCCAGTCAGGCCAGAGACGTGGACATCATTGTCACCACGGCGCTGATCCCAGGCAAACCGGCTCCGAAACTGATCACCGAAGAGATGGTCGCCAGCATGAAGCCGGGCAGCGTCATTGTTGATCTGGCGGCGCAGACCGGCGGCAACTGCGCGCTGACCGTCGCTGACCAGGTTACCGTCACGCCGAATGGCGTGAAAATCATCGGTTACACCGATCTGCCCAGCCGTCTGGCGACACAATCCTCCCAGCTCTACGGCACCAATCTGGTCAATCTGATCAAGCTGCTGTGTAAAGAGAAAAATGGCGAAATCCAGGTCGATTTCGAAGATGTGGTGGTGCGTGGCGTCACCGTGGTACGCGATGGCGAAGTGACCTGGCCAGCCCCGCCGATTCAGGTCTCCGCCGCACCACAGGCTGCCGCTGCCGCCGCGAAGCCGTCAGAAAAGATTGAGGCGAAGCCCGTTTCACCGTGGCGTAAATATCTGCTGATCGCCCTGGCTATTGTGCTGTTTGGCTGCCTGGCAAACGTGGCACCGGCCGACTTCCTCTCCCATTTTACCGTGTTCGCGCTCGCCTGCGTGGTGGGGTATTACGTGGTCTGGAACGTCAGTCATGCGCTGCATACACCGCTGATGTCCGTAACCAATGCCATTTCCGGCATCATTGTTATCGGTGCGGTCTTGCAGATGGGCCACGGTGGCTGGGTCACCTTTATCTCCTTTATTGCCGTGCTGATTGCCAGCATCAATATCTTTGGTGGCTTCACCGTCACCCAGCGCATGCTGAAAATGTTTCGTAAGGGGTAACACATGTCTGGCGGATTAGTCACTGCAGCCTATATTGTGGCTGCGATTCTGTTCATCTGTAGCCTTGCTGGTCTTTCGCGTCATGAGACCTCTAAGCGGGGTAATATTTTCGGTATCAGCGGTATGGCGATTGCGCTGATTGCCACCATATTTGGCCCGGACAGCGGTAATGTGGTCTGGATCCTGCTGGCGATGGTCATCGGCGGCGCTATCGGCATTCGTCTGGCGAAGAAAGTCGAAATGACGGAAATGCCAGAGCTGGTGGCGATTCTGCACAGCTTTGTTGGCCTGGCCGCAGTGCTGGTGGGCATCAACAGCTATATCGACCATGCGCCTGGCCTGCCAGCGGTGATGGAGAATATCCATCTCAGCGAAGTGTTTATCGGTATCTTTATCGGTGCCGTCACCTTCACCGGCTCGCTGGTGGCGTTTGGCAAACTGTGCGGCAAAATCTCTTCACGGCCGTTAGCGTTACCGCATCGTCACAAGCTGAATCTGCTGGCGCTGGTGGTTTCGTTCCTGCTGCTGCTGTGGTTTGTTAACACCAGCAGCACGGCTGTGCAGGTGTTTGCACTCTTGCTGATGACGGTCATTGCGCTGGCGTTTGGCTGGCATCTCGTCGCGTCGATCGGCGGCGCGGATATGCCGGTCGTGGTGTCGATGCTTAACTCCTATTCAGGCTGGGCCGCCGCCGCTGCTGGTTTCATGTTGAGCAACGATCTGCTGATTGTGACCGGTGCGCTGGTGGGGTCATCCGGTGCGATCCTCTCCTACATCATGTGCAAAGCGATGAACCGTTCGTTTATCAGCGTGATCGCGGGCGGCTTTGGTACTGAAGCCAGCAGTGGCGATGAAAGTCAGGAAGCGGGCGAGCATCGGGAGATTACGGCTGAAGAGACCGCTGAGATGCTCAAGGCTTCCAGCTCGGTGATTATCACCCCAGGCTACGGCATGGCGGTAGCGCAGGCGCAGTATCCGGTCGCGGAAATGACTGCCCGACTGCGTGCGCTTGGCATCAAAGTGCGCTTCGGTATCCATCCGGTGGCGGGGCGTCTGCCGGGTCACATGAACGTGCTGCTGGCAGAGGCGAAAGTGCCTTATGACGTGGTGCTGGAGATGGATGAGATCAACGACGATTTCAGTGACACCGACACGGTGCTGGTCATTGGCGCTAACGACACGGTCAACCCGGCGGCGCAGGATGATCCCCGCAGTCCGATTGCGGGCATGCCGGTGCTGGAAGTGTGGAAGGCGCACAACGTGATAGTGTTCAAACGCTCAATGAACACCGGCTATGCCGGGGTGCAGAATCCGCTGTTCTTCAAAGAGAATAGCCAGATGCTGTTTGGCGATGCCAAAGCCAGCGTGGAAGCGATTCTTAAAGCGCTGTAATAAAAAAGGGCGGCTAATCAGCCGCCCTCTCTGTTTCTGAGGAGGATTAATCCTCCTCATCCTCTTCATCATCCAGGTCAATCGGCGATTTGAAATCGTCCGGCTTAAGCGCCAGCAGATCGCAACGCAGATGATCAATCACCTGTTCCGCCGTATTACCGAGGAATGCCGCCGACAGGCCGGTGCGTCCAATCGTGCCCAGCACCACCACACCGGCTCCCAGATGTGCCGCCAGATCGGGGATGACCTCTTCCGGCAGGCCCTTAGCCACATGGGTGAACTCTTCACCAATCGAGAACTTCTGCCGTAGCGCTTTCATTGCCACCAGATGCTGACCACGGATCGCGTCGTTGTAGACGCTGGGATCAAAATCGGGCAGTTCGATAGCAATATTGATAGGGGTAATCGGGTAGGCGCCGACCAGATGCACTTCGGTCTGATTCACCTTTTCCGCCAGGATCACCGTTTCACGAATCAGCTTCTGATTCAGGCCATCGTGATGCGGCTCTTCGCTGGCAAGATTGACCGCGACAATCGCTTTACCGCCTTCCGGCCACGGCTGATCTTTAACCATCCACACCGGACACGGGCATTTACGCAGCAGGTGCCAGTCGGTTGGAGTGAAAATCACTGACTCAAGGCGATCGTGCTGATGCGCCATCTTCAGCACCAGGTCATGCTGATGGGCGAGCACTTCCTGAATAATGGCTTCGTAGGGACGGTTGTGCCAGATCACTTTGATGTCAATTTCGACACCGGCATCAAGGTAAGCGCGGGCCTGCTCGCGGATCCATTCGGTACGCTGGCTGATCACGCCCTGGCGCATCGACGCGCGCTCATCCGGCGAAAGCAGGGTGGTCATCTCATATGAGAAGTCATAGATAGGCAGGAAGGCTTTAATTCTTCCGCCAAGACGTTGATTCAGATAGACCGCACGTCGCAGCGCGGGCTGATCGTCTTGCTGGGCATCAATGGCGACCAGAACATTTTGGTACTGGGACATGAGGCGTTCTCCTTAAACCAGAGCGACTGGAATAAAGATAGCCTATGTTGCACAGCGGAAGAAGTGAAAAAGTTACTGCCGGATCAACAAAATAAGATTTATTGATCCGGCTGAGGATCAGGCGGCCTGGTGGCTCTGACCGGCGAGCTCTTCCAGCAGGGCGTGGTTTTCAATCGTGATGTACTTGCCTTTCACCGCCAGCATACCGGACTTCTGAAAACGCCCCAGCAGGCGGCTGATGGTTTCAACCGTCAGGCCCAGGTAATTACCGATATCGCCACGCGTCATGGTGAGGCGGAATTCGCGCTGTGAAAAGCCGCGCTGGCCAAAGCGACGGGAAAGATTCCAGATAAACGCCGCCAGGCGCTCTTCAGCATTTTTCTTTGACAGCAGCAGGATCATGTCCTGATCGCCTTTGATTTCACCGCTCATCAGACGCATCATCTGCTGACGCAGGGCCGGCATTTTGCCCGACAAATCATCAAGCGTTTCAAAAGGGATCTCACACACCATTGCCGTTTCCAGCGCCTGAGCAAAGCTGGGATGGCTGGAGCCCATAATCGCGTCAAAGCCGACTAAATCGCCCGCCAGATGGAAACCGGTGATCTGCTCATCACCCTGTTCAGTGATGGTGTAGCTTTTAATGGTGCCGGAGCGAATCGCATACAGAGACTTGAGTTCATCGCCTGCTTTGAAAAGCGTTTGCCCTTTCTGAATGGGTTTTTTACGCTCAATGATATTGTCGAGCTGATCCAGCTCATGTTCATTTAGCGTAAAGGGGATGCAGAGCTGACTGATGCTGCAATCCTGGCAGTGAATGGCACAACCGCCCGACTGAATACGACGAATGCTGCGTTTTTCAGGGATCATAATGGTTTGCTCGACGATTATTGACTGGGGTCAATTTTAACATTTTTTGTGCTGAAGGGAACTCATCCGAGCAGTTTTACACTTACAAATATTATGGACTAAGCACACAACGACAAACGCTGATGTGACGGGCTTCTCAGAATCCCGACAGGGCCGACTGTCAAGAAAACTTTCCGCTTATGTGATCTGTCACACGCTTCTGCACTGGCAGTGACTTTCGAAAAAGTGGGGTGGGCCGGTGATTCCAGCTTTTGCTACGCTAACGGGTAAAGCGTGATTTGCACATTCCATCAATTTTAACCAGGTGTGAGAAAACCATGAACCTTGATGATAATGATCTCTTTCGGGATGCCATGGGCGATGTCACGCCGTTAAAAGACACCACCACAACCTTATGGCTTAAAGCACCCTCAACGAAGGCGCCACGAAAACCGCCAGGTGAATCGGAGGAGGAAAATTTCCTGACCCGGGGCGATCTGGAGATCGTTCCACTCAATACCCCGCTGGAATACAAAGCCGACGGCATTCAGCAGGGTATTCTGGATAAACTGCGCAGAGGAGAGTATCAGCTGGATGCCAGCCTCAACCTGTTGCGGCAACCGGTTGAAACCTGTCGTCAGGCGCTCTTTAACTTTATGATGCAGGCGCACAAACAGGGATTGCGCAATCTGCTGATCATCCACGGCAAAGGTCGTGATGATGAATCGCATGCCAACATTGTGCGCAGCTATCTGGCGCGCTGGCTAAAGCAGTTTGATGACGTACAGACCTTTTGCGTGGCCCAGACCCGGCATGGCGGGGCCGGGGCGCTTTATGTCGGATTGCGCAAAACCGATAAAGCCCGGCTTGAAAACCGCGAGCGGCATGCGAAACGCAGCCGCTAACTGTGAAACTTACGGATGGTGGACATCAGCACTTCAGCACTCAGGCTCAGTTCTGCGCCGGTGCGGGTAATGATGCCCACCGGTTCGCCCGGCCCGGAAGAGGCGATCGGCAGCGCACAAACAGCGTTGTGGCTCAGATCCTCTTTAATCGCCCCGGAAGGGACGAACCAGATGTAGTCGTAGCGAAGAGCCAGCTGGCGTGCCAGTGAAGTCGAAGAGGTCTCAATGCAGTGAGGCGGAAGGGTGCAGCCCTGTTCATCCAGCATCTGCTGTGCAATCCGGCGCGGAGCCGTGCCCTCGGGCGATATCACCACCGGCCACTGCATCGCACGCGAAAGCGTGACGTTGTCACTTAAAAGCGGGTGTTCCGGCCTGACCACCAGCTTGAGCGATTCCAGAAACAGCAATTCATAGGTCAGCCCGGTCATCATGGCGCTGTCCGCCATCCGGCCAATGCCGATATCGAATTCACCGCCGCGCAAGCCTGCCAGCAACACATTATTGTGAAGTGTCGCCACCTGAATGGTGGTGTTGGGCTGCAATTGATGAAAACGATCCAGGATGCGTGGCAGCATCCCCATCGCAGCAGTGGTCAATGCCCCCAGCCGGATAATCACCGGCGCATCGCCCGGCTGCTCATTAAAACTCTGTCCGGCATGGTTCAGCGCGTCGAGTACCCGTACCGCATGGGTCAAAAACTGCTCTCCCATGGTGGTCAGCTGCGCGCCCAGCCGGCCACGTTCAAACAGACGAACGCCAGTCAGCTCCTCCAGCTCATTCAGGGTCTTGGAGAGGGCAGGCTGGCTGAGGCTAAGCGTCTCTGCCGCCCGGCCCAGTGTGCCTTGCTGCGCAACCGCAACAAAGGTATGTAGATGGCGCAAGCGAATGCGCTGATTGAAAAGGATATTTTTTTCCATATCCTAAACTTAATGAGAATGACCGGCTTCAGGCAACTGTTTAAAATGAATTCTGTTAACTTTGCTGCAAATTTATTTTAACAAACGATTTGAAATGACCGCGCTACCCTTTAACTCTCTGATTAAAAAGCGCTCAGCCGGGTATGCCTCTGAAAAACGCCATCCTCTGACTACGGTATATCAATAACTTAACGGCTTAAAGTTGAATAATTCTCAATATCATATAAAAATCTGACCGCTTAAGGTTAACGATCGGCTATCATTAGCGCCGTTTTTTTTACTTAAACTGATGTCAGATTTCGTTACTCCAGAGGAGTGTTCATTGACCAGCGTCGAGGCGGTAGATGTCCGCCAGCTTATCAACCAGCAGGGGCTGAGCCACTGGCAAAAGCGGCTCATTGCGCTCTGTTTTATCGTGGTGGCACTCGATGGCATGGACATTGCGATCATGGGATTTATTGCGCCGACACTGAAAGCCGCGTGGGGGGTGAGTAATCATCAGCTCGGGGTCGTCATCAGCGCAGCGTTAATCGGGCTGGCGCTGGGTGCCATGGTGGCAGGGCCGCTGGCTGACCGCTATGGCCGTCGCATGATGATTATCCTCAGCGTCTTCTTTTTCGGTCTCTGGACGCTGGCAACGGCGCTGTCACAAAACATTGAGCAGATGATGCTGTTCCGTTTCCTGACCGGGCTGGGACTGGGTGCGGCGATGCCCAACGTCGGCACGCTGGTGGCGGAATATGCACCTGAGCGGCGGCGGGCTTTTATCATCACGGTGGTGTTCTGCGGCTTTACCTTTGGTGCCGCCAGCGGGGGATTTGCTGCCTCCTGGCTGCTACCGCGCTATGACTGGCACTCCGTGCTGCTGCTGGGCGGCATTCTGCCGCTGCTGGTGTTGCCATTACTGATCCGCGGCCTGCCGGAGTCGGTGCGATTTCTTATCAGCCGTGGCGCACCGGCTGCCCGCATTCACGCCATCCTCGACCGGATGATGCCGGGCAAAACCGCGCCCGACTGTGCGTTTCACGCGCCTGAGGCCACCGTGCCGGTGAGCGGCGCGATAGGCACCGTACTTTCACGCCGCTATCTGTTTGGCAGCACTATGCTGTGGGGCGGCTACTTTATGGGGCTGTTCATGGTTTACCTGATTGGCAGCTGGCTGCCGTCGCTGGTCAACACCCTGGGCATGTCAGTGACCGAAGCGGCGATTATCACCGCGATGTATCAGGCGGGCGGGACGCTGGGCTCCCTGTTTGCGGGCTGGATGATGGATCGCTTCAACGCTAACCTGGCCCTGGCGGCGATCTACGGCTGCGGCGGGCTGTTTATTGTGGCACTGGGCTTTTCACCCGCGGAAGTGGGTATGATGAGTGCGATCGCCTTTTGCAGTGGCTTCTGTTTCAACGGGGCCAATACTGGTATGAATGCCTTATCCGCCAGCTATTATCCTACCCACGCCCGCGCTACCGGTTCCAGCTGGATGCATGGAGTGGGCCGCATCGGCGCGATTTTAAGCGCCTTCGTTGGCGCAGAGATGATGTCTCTTGGATGGTCTTTCAGCGTAATCTTTCTGCTGCTGGCAATACCGGCTGTGATCACCACCCTGATGCTGCTGTTAAAAAACCGCTACGGCTTTAAGCCGATCACAGATTCGTGATTTTTTCCGCTGAGGCCAGCGTGTTGCATTACATTAGCAGCAACGCTAACGGTGTCAGGTGGATAAGATGGACAACTTTCTCAGTGCGGATCTCATCCGCACCCGTTTCTCTCAGGCGATGTCAGCTATGTATCAGCAGGAAGTGCCACAATATGGCACGCTGATGCAACTGGTGGCGACCGTCAACGACCGCGCGCTGGAAGCGGATATCGCGCTGAAAGATCGTCTCACCGCAGCCGATGAGATCGACCGACTCAACCTGGAGCGTCACGGTGCGATCCGTGTGGGCACGGCAGACGAATTAGCCACACTGCGGCAGCTGTTTGCGGTGATGGGAATGCACCCGGTTGGCTATTACGATCTCTCTCAGGCTGGTGTGCCGGTGCACTCCACGGCGTTCCGGCCGATCACCGATGCGGCGCTGCGGCGCAATCCCTTTCGGGTCTTTACCTCGCTGTTACGCCCTGAACTGATCGACGACCGCGCGCTGCGTGAAAAGGCGGCGGAGATTCTTGCCGCGCGCGACATTTTCACCCCCCGTTGCCGGGCGCTTCTGGAACTGCATCAGCAGCAGGGCGGATTAACCGACGAGCAGGCCACTGAGTTTGTTACCGAAGCACTGGAAACCTTCCGCTGGCATGCCCATAGCAGCGTGGACAGTCAGACCTATCAGGCGCTGAACCAGCAGCATCGGCTGATCGCTGACGTGGTCTGCTTTCCCGGCTGCCACATCAACCATCTCACGCCGCGCACGCTGGATATTGACCGCGTACAGCAACTGATGCCGTCGCGCGGTATCGATCCGAAAACCCTGATCGAGGGACCGCCGCGTCGTCAGGTGCCGATCCTGTTACGTCAGACCAGCTTTAAAGCGCTGGAAGAGCCGATAATCTTTCAGGATGGGCATCAGGGAACCCATACTGCACGCTTCGGTGAAATTGAGCAGCGCGGCGTGGCGCTGACGCCCCAGGGCCGTGCGCTCTACGATCGACTGCTCAGCGAGGCGGGCAGCGGTCAGGATAATCAGCAGCATCAGCAACATCTGGCGGCGATTTTCCGTGACTTCCCCGACGACGAAACCACGCTGCGCCAGCAGGAGCTGGCCTGGTTCCATTTTCGCCTGAGTGAAAAGGGCATCGCGACGCCGCCGGCTCAGGGTGAATCGCTGGAGACCCTCATCGAAGAAGGTCGTGTGCTGGCAGACCCTATCATCTACGAAGATTTTCTGCCCGTCAGCGCGGCGGGCATTTTCCAGTCCAACCTCGGCGATCGGGCGCAGGTTCGTTCGGCGGGACAGGCGAGCCGCCAGGCATTTGAAGCCGCGCTGGGCGCTGTCGTGCTGGATGAGATGGCGCTATACGAAGAGCGCCAGCAGCGCTCGCTGGCACAGTGTGGCTTACGGCCAGACTGACGCCTCTGCAGGCAACAGGCGCGTTGCCCGCAACGCTTTCTCCGCACTCGCCCTGCTAAGGCCAGTGGACCTGAAGTGGGGCAACGCGGGTAATATGCTGACAGGACTGGGGAAAAACAACGCTTTACCGCTCAGCGCAGGTTTACCCGCGTGAGTATCTTAATCTATTAGCAGACTGACTGATTAACAGCCGCACAACCGCACGTGATAATAGAGCAACGACGCGCCACTCCGGCGCTGGCAGCGTCATTGACCAATTGCGAAAAGATAAACAACGTTGAATCATAACCCTAACTGACTCTCTGAACCTGTTGATGAGCATGTTCACGCCTGCCCCTCACGCTTCGGCATATTCTGCAAATCCCTTCCGTACCTGGACAATGCTGGCGGGCCTGCAAATAATGGAGGGACGTTTGAACAGGGAAACAGGAATGAAAAACGAAACAGGTCTGAGGATCATGACTGCTGAGGGGGAGTTGCGTGGATGCATGGACGATGACCTTTTCGTATTCAAAGGCATACCTTATGCGGCGGCACCGCTTGGCGCACTGCGCTGGCGTCCGCCTCAGCCGGTTACGCCCTGGCAGCAGGTGCGCGACGCCACCGCGTTTGGGGCTTCCGGCTGGCAAAATCGCACTTACTGCCAGGCCGTGGGCGGTGGCGATCCGGGTGAGTTCAGCGAAGATTGCCTCTACCTTAATGTCTGGACGCCCGATGTCGCGCCCGTGAAACCCCTGCCGGTAATGGTATGGCTGCACGGTGGTGGCTACACCATTGGTGCTGGCGGGCTGGCACCTTACAACGGCAAGCCGATGGCTTCACGCGGCGCGGTGGTGGTGACGCTCAACTACCGGCTAGGCCATCTCGGTTTCTTCTCTCATCCGGCCCTGGATGCTGAATATCCTGTTGCCAGCACGGTGAACAATTTTGGCCTGCTGGATCAGATTGCCGCACTGCAGTGGGTGCAGCGCAACATCCCTGCCTTTGGCGGCGACCGCCGCAATGTGACACTTTTCGGTGAATCCTCAGGCGCACGCAGCGTACTGTCACTTTGCTGTTCGCCGCTGGCCGAAGGGCTGTTTCATAAAGGGATCGTGCAGAGCGCCTACAGCCTGCCTGACACGCCGCTGAAAAAAGCGCGTCAGCAGGGTATGGCGGTGGCCCGCCATTTCGGTCTGCCGCCCGATGCCAGCGCTGATGACCTGCGCGCACTGCCTGCCGATGCCTTCTGGTCGCTGGAAGGGCCGCTGGCGATCCCGCCGGTGCCGATTGCGGGTGATGCTGTCCTGCCTGAACCGATGCTGAAAACCTTTATGGCTGCAAAACAGCACCGTCTGCCGCTGATGGCGGGCAGCAACAGCGATGAAGCCAGCGTGCTGGAATATTTTGGCGTGGATGCCACCGCGGTGCTGCATCAGTTACGCGATAAAAATCGTCTCACTTACCGGACGCTTAAATGGATGTATGACATTCATGACGATCAGCGGCTGGGACGTGCCGTGGCGCGCGATATGGCCTTCAGCCTGGTGCCGTGGCTGGTGATGCGGGCGCAGCACAATGCCGGAATGCCAGGCTGGCGCTACTGGTTTGATTATGTCTCTGAACATGCCCGTGACCTCTATCCGCACGGCACCTGGCACGGCAACGAAGTGCCTTATGTGCTGAACACGCTGAGTCAGATGCCGGATCCCAACGAAGAACGACCCTTCAGTGAGGCCGATCGGGCGTTTGCGGCACGGGTCAGCGAGTACTGGTTTACCTTTGCCCGTGATGCTACGGAATACAAGCATCAGCTGGAGGGGGAAGTCGTGTGGCCAGCCTGGCACCCAGGCTCTGACGTGACAATGTCACTCGGTGATG
This sequence comes from Pantoea sp. OVA07A, assembly GCF_019969975.1. NCBI lineage: Bacteria > Pseudomonadati > Pseudomonadota > Gammaproteobacteria > Enterobacterales > Erwiniaceae > Pantoea > Pantoea sp. OVA07A. Next base: position 623,606 of record NZ_JAHXYM010000001.1, read on the forward strand.
ATCGGAAGAGCGGGCTGGTTCTGAAGCGGAACTTTATGCGCGCCCGTATGCGGCTTTTCCGTCTCTTAATGAGTCGTATGGTCAGGCTTTAAGCGGCGGCTCATGGTTAGCCTGCTAACCATCAAATTGCGCGAATGGAATTAATCTGCTTTTTAAAGGTTAACCTGCTGAATAAAAGGGCTATAAAGTGAAATTTGCCTTAGGGACGCTGTAAAATATTAGGTAACAAAACAGTTACATCTTCACAATCGCATGCCGATAAACCTCCTATGCCCGACGCTTGCGGGTCAACGTGTATAGGATTTTGGTATGGGAATGCTCAAAAATTTTACCATTCGCGCAGTGATGCTCTCTATTCTGGGACTGTTTTGTTTACTGTGGAGCGGCGTCGGGCTGTATAGCATTCACTCTCTTGGCGCGCTCAGCGAAGGGAATGATGTGGACCGTCATCTGGTTGAGCAAATGACGGTGCTGAGCAAAGGCAACGATCAATATTTTCGTGTCATCACGCGCTTATCCCGCGTGATGGAAAGCAAAGCCGCAGGTCAGACCCTGAGCGATGAGGCTTATGCTCCGGTGCAGCAGGCGCTGGACAGCATGACCCAGCAACTGGCGCGCTTTAAACAACTGGCACCCGGCCCGATGAACCCGGATGTCGTGGATGGGGTGATTCAGAGCTGGCAAAAGCTGCTGGATGCGGGCGTTACTCCACAATTGCAGCTGGCCCGTCAGGCCTCGCCTGATGCTTATCGTCAGCAGGCAAATAACGTCACGCCGCCACTCAGTCGTGCCTTTGGCATCAGCGCAGAGAAATTCAGCCAGGGCGCAGCTGAAAAGCTGGATGCAACCCGGGTTGAAGTGGATCACCTCACCGCGATGACCAAAACGATTATTACCATCACGGTAATTATCGGCCTGTTTATTCTGCTGTTTACCGACCGCTATCTGGTGGCGATGCTGGTCCGTCCGCTGGAAAGTATCCGTACCCACTTCGCGGTCATTGCCACGGGCGATCTGAGTCAGCCGGTATCCGATTTCGGACGCAACTGCGTCGGTAAACTGGTGCCGCTGCTGAGCGCCATGCAGGATAGCCTGCGTGAAGCGGTCAGCGCCATTCGCAGCGGCACTGAGAATATCTCGCGCGGTGCCGCAGAGATTTCTGCCGGTAACAACGACCTCTCTTCACGTACCGAAGAGCAGGCCGCTGCGCTCGAACAGACTGCGGCCAGCATGGAGCAGTTGACGGCAACGGTAAAATTCAACGCCGATAATGCCCGCCAGGCCAGCCTGCTGGCAGAAACCGCCACCACCACGGCACAACGTGGCGGTCAGCTGGTCAGTGAAGTCGTCAGCACTATGGATGGCATCTCAGGCAGTTCGAAGAAAATCGCTGAAATCACTAACGTGATCAACGGTATCGCTTTCCAGACCAATATTCTGGCGCTGAACGCCGCCGTCGAAGCGGCACGTGCTGGCGAACAGGGTCGGGGTTTTGCGGTCGTTGCCTCTGAAGTGCGTAACCTTGCACAGCGCAGCGCCAATGCCGCCAAAGAGATTGCGACGCTGATTGAAGATTCGGTTCAGCGTGTAGGTAAAGGCGCCGAGCTGGTCAGCACCACCGGCGGCACCATGAATAATATTCTGAAATCGGTGCAGGATGTTGATGCGATCATGAAACAGATTGCCTCCGCCTCGGAAGAGCAGAGCAAAGGCATCTCTCAGGTGGGTGCCGCGGTAACCGAAATGGATAGTGTGACCCAGCAGAACGCCTCACTGGTTGAAGAGGTCTCGGCCGCGGCGAGCGCACTGGCATTGCAGACAGAAGCGCTGCAGGCCTCTGTGTCGAAGTTCCGTCTCTCCAGCAACCGCCAGACCGCACCGGTCATCACGAATAAACCTGCCGCGCCGAAAGCAACCGTGCTGAATGCGCCTCAGGCTAAACCGGCGGATAACGGCGACTGGGTCACCTTCTGATCCCTGCACAGCCACGCCACCAGCTCCGCCAGGAACGGTGGCGCATCCTGCGCGGACCGTTGCAGTAAACTGTAAACCGCACCGGTTTTTGCCTCGCCAGCGAACGGCTTAATCAGCCTGCCGCTGGCTATATCACTCTCCACCAGATTGCTGTCGGCCATCGCCACACCAAACCCCTGAATCGCTGCACTGATCGCTAAGTCCATGGTGGCAAAATGCTGGTTCCGCTTCATGTTCAGTGTCACCTGCTGCGCCTGCAGCCAGCACTGCCAGTCACGCGTATCTGCCGTCGGATGCAAAAAGGTCATTGTGGCCAGTGCCGCCGGGGAGTCCGGGCGGGGTTGATCGGCTGCCATCACTGGCGTCAGCGACTCACTGAACAGGCAAATTCCGTCAGGGTGCGGCTTACCATAGACAATCGCCACATCGAAGTTCTCAAGCTGCGCGGCATGATCCAGCGTGGTGGTCAGAGCTACATGCAGTTCAGGTCGCTGATGCTCCAGCGCCATCAGCCGGGGCACCAGCCAGCGCATCGCACAGGTTGGCGCTTTCAGGCGAATGCTGACCTGACTACGGCGGACCTTCTCGCTGGCCTGAACCATCAGCTCAAAACCCTGCTGTAAGTCGGGCAGCAGCGCCGCGCCCTGAGGGGTCAGGCGCAGACCGCGCGCGTGGCGGTCAAACAGCGTCACGCCCAGCCACTGCTCCAGGGCGGCAATCTTACGACTGACGGCGCCCTGCGTCAGGCAAAGTTCGCGGGCAGCGTGGGTCAGATTGAGATGTCGGGCGGTCACCAGAAAGGCGTGAATGGCATTAAGCGGCAGCGATAAGCGTGACACGGTGAACCTCAGCTATGCATTTTTGTCATGGCTATTATGACGACATTTCGCTTTCCGACTCAAGTCGCAGCCCGTTGAATAGCTATTTACCGCATCTGAGCGGTTAAGCCCCTGACGGAGAGAGTATGTCCCTGAAAACGCCTGTCGCTATCCACTCAAAATTGCCGGACGTCGGCACCACTATTTTCAGCGTGATTGGCCAGCTTTCGGCGCAGCATCAGGCGATTAACCTGTCGCAGGGCGCGCCCAATTTCCCCTGTGATCCGGCGCTGGTCGACTCAGTCAGCCGCGCGATGCAGGAAGGACATAATCAGTATGCCGCCATGATGGGCTTGCCCGCCTTACGCGACGCGCTTGCCAGCAAAGTGCAGGCGCTCTATGGACAACAATATGATGCCGCCAGTGAAGTGCTGATCACCGGCAGCGCCAGCCAGGGGCTCTATATGGCGATTACCGCGCTGGTTCATCAGGGCGATGAGGTGATCTTCTTTGAACCGGCGTTTGACAGCTACGCGCCGGTGGTGCGGTTGCAGGGCGGTAAACCGATTGGCCTGAAGTTGCAGGTGCCGTCATTTGCTATCGACTGGGATCAGTTGCGGGCAGCAATCACGCCGCGCACCCGGATGATCATTATTAATACGCCGCATAACCCCAGCGCGCAGGTGCTGACCCCCGACGACCTGAATCAGCTGGCAGCCTTAATCCGCAACACCGATATCGTGGTGCTCTCCGATGAGGTTTACGAGCATATTCTGTTTGATGGGCGACCGCATTGTGGGATGGCGACGCATCCGGAGCTGGCAGCCCGCAGCGTCATTGTCTCTTCGTTTGGCAAAACCTTCCACGTCACCGGCTGGCGGGTAGGCTACTGTCTGGCACCGGCAGAGCTGATGACTGAGCTGGTGAAAGTGCATCAGTTTATGATGTACGCCGCCGATACGCCGATGCAGGTCGGTTTCGCACACTACCTGCAGACGCCAGAGAACTATCTGTCGCTCAGCGCCTTCTATCAGCAGAAGCGCGACCGGCTGATCGCCCTGATGCAGAACTCCCCGTTCCGGCTGCTGCCGAGTGCGGGTTCGTTCTTTATGCTCGCCAGCTATGGACATTTCAGTGACGAACCGGACAGTGAAATGGTAAAACGTCTTATCGTCGATCACGGTGTGGCGACCATACCGCTGTCGGCGTTTTATATGGATGGCACAGATAACAAACTGATTCGGCTCTCTTTTGCTAAAGACGAGGCGACACTTGAGGCTGGCGCGGCTGCGCTATGTGCTTTTTCTCGCTGAATCACGCCACCGCGTGAGGCAGCTCGGGGAACAGGTAACCAGGACTTTTCGGGGTAAATGACATAATGAAGAAACTGAACGCGCTTTTTCTCGCTCTGGGCATGATGACATCGGTACAGGCACTGGCACAGGATTTACGCTACGGCGTGGAGTCACAATATCCGCCTTTTGAAAGCCGCAATGCTAAAGGGGAACTGGAAGGCTTTGATATCGAGCTGGGCAATGCCATCTGTAAGGCGGGCAACTTCAGCTGCCACTGGGTTGAGAGCAGCTTTGATGCGCTGATCCCGGCACTACAGGCGAAAAAGTTCGACGCCATTAACTCGGCGATGAACATCACCGAAGCGCGCGCCAGAAGCATTGCGTTTACGCAGCCGATCTACCGTATTCCGACCATGTTAGTGGCGAAGACCGGTGAAAATCTGGCACCGACCGCCGAAGGTCTGAAGGGCAAGAACATCGGTGTGTTACAGGGATCCATCCAGGAAACCTATGCCAAGAAGCACTGGGAGCCGCAGGGTGTGACTGTGACCTCGTATCAGGATCAAAACCAGGTTTACAACGACATGGTCGCGGGCCGCCTGGATGGCACACTGGTGATGTCCGCTGCCGGTCAGTCTGGCTTCCTCGATAAACCGCAGGGCAAAGGCTTTGGTTTTGTTGGCAAGCCAGTCGAAGATGACGCGATTCTTGGTTCAGGCATCGGCTACGGCCTGCGCAAAGATGATGCGCAGCTTAAGCAGTCACTGGATGCGGCGATTGCTAAAGTGCAGGGCGATGGCACCATCAAAAAGCTGGCTGAAAAATATTTCCCAGGCATTGATGTCAGCGCGAAGCCATAATCGCAATCGGGCGCGTTCTGCGCCCGATTCCTCCGCTTATTCCGCCGCCAGATAACAGAGTTTTTCCGCCACCTGATAGGACTTCACAAACGACGTTACCGGCAGAAATTCGAAGCGTGAATGGAAGTTGTGCGCGCCGGTAAAGAAGTTCGGCGTCAGCAGACCTTTGGCTGACAGCGCGGCACCGTCTGTACCACCACGCATCGGAATCACCTTCGGCTCAATCTCCAGCGCGGCAAAGGCACTGAAGATCAGGTCAATCGCCCGACGATCTTCACCCAGGGCATTGCTGATATTGCTGTAAGTATCGCTGATACCCACGCTCACCTTGCCGGTGGGGTAACGCGCTGCCAGATCCTCTGCTGCCTGCTGCAACTGCTGCTTACGTGCCGCAAAGCTGGTCAGATCAAAATCACGGATTGAGGCCTTAAGCGTCGCCTTGCTGGCGTTGGCCTGAATCTCATTGAACCAGATATAGCCTTCACGGCCTTCGGTGTGCTCCGGGGTCTGCTGCCGATCAAACAGGCTGATGTAGTCATGGGCCATCAGCAGCGGATTGACCAGCACCCCTTTGCCCGACATCGGATGGGCCGGTACGCCGGTAAACACAATTTCTGCAGCGGCAGCATTGAAGTTTTCATAGACCACTTCGCCCAGTTCGCAGCAGTCGATGGTCCAGGCGAAATCAACATTAAAGCGCGTTTCCAGATCCAGCGCTTTCGCGCCGCGCAGCCCAATCTCTTCGTCCGGCACAAAGGCCACCACGATGTCGCCGTGGTCGCCGTTAAGGTTCTGCATCAGCGTCATCACCACGGTGACCGCCGCTTTGTTGTCCGCGCCCAGCACGCTGGTGCCGTCGCTGAAGATCACCTGCTGACCGACGTAGGGCGCGATCTCCGGATGTTCATCGCGGCGCAGCCAGATATCCTGCTCTGCATTCAGACAGAGATCTTCGCCCTGCCAGGTGAGGATCTGCGGGTGGATATCGGGCGACAAACCGACATCAACGGTATCGATATGCGTAATAAACCCGATGCGCGGCGCGTCAGGCCGGTTGCCGCGTTTCACCGCCGTCACCGTGGCATGTTCATCAACCACCACCTCATCCAGCCCTGACGCGCGCAGCTCATCCGCCAGCAGTTCCGCCATGGCGTGCTGGCTCGGCGTGCTGGGCAGGGTGGTGGATTTGGCATCGCTCTGACTGCTGATGGCGAGGTAACGGAAAAAACGTTCTGTGAGCTGCGACTCAAGTTTGTCTGTCATCACTATTCCTTATTAGTCAGCCACCGGCGGGGTTCGTTATGGTGCCGAATCGTGCTATCAATGAAGCATCTGAATGATTCATTTAGATATTGTGATCACCGGAAGTCAATACAAAGCGAGGATAATAATGAAAATCAAGATAGCCACCTTAGCGCTTGTTACGGCTGGGATAGCGCTGGCTGGCAGCGTTAACGCCAAAACGCTGGTCTTCTGTTCTGAGGGATCGCCAGAGAACTTTAACCCGCAGCTCTATACCTCCGGGACCAGCGTTGACGCCAGTGCGGTGCCGGTCTTTAACCGGCTGGTGGACTTTACGCCCGGCACCACCAATCTGGTGCCCAGCCTGGCGGAACGCTGGGAAATCAGCCCGGATGGCACGGTTTACACCTTCTATCTGCGCAAGAACGTGAAGTTTCAGAGCAATAAAGCCTTCAAACCCAGCCGCGACTTCAACGCCGACGATGTGATCTTCTCGTTTATGCGCCAGATGGACCCGAAAAATCCCTACCACAATGTCTCTGGCGGCACCTATTCCAACTTCGAAAGCCTGGAGCTCTCCACGCTGATTAAAAGTATCGACCGGGTCGATGACCACACCGTACGTTTTACGCTGTCCCATCCGGAAGCGCCGTTCCTTGCCGATCTCGCCTGGTATTTCGCCTCGATCCACTCGGCGGAATATGCAGACGCGATGCTGAAAGCGGGGACGCCGGAGAAGGTCGATATGAACCCGATCGGCACCGGCCCGTTTGAGCTGGTGCAGTATCAGAAAGATTCCCGCATTCTCTACAAAGCGTTCCCGGACTACTGGCAGGGCAAGGCGAAGCTCGATCGGCTGGTGTTCAGCATCACGCCGGATGCCTCCGTGCGCTACGCCAAGCTGGAGAAGAACGAATGTCAGGTAATGCCATTCCCTAATCCCGCCGATCTTGAAAAGATGCGCGCTAACCCGGATATCACCCTGGAACAAAAGGCGGGTCTGAATACCGGCTTCCTGGCGTTTAACACCACTAAAGCGCCAACCGATAACGTTAAAGTGCGTCAGGCGCTGGCGATGGCGATCAACAAACCGGCAATAATCGAGGCGATTTTTAAAGGCACCGGCACGGTTGCGAAAAATATCCTGCCACCGGGCGTCTGGAGCGCCGACAAAGATCTGAGAGATTACGACTACGATCCAGAGAAGGCCAAAGCCCTGCTGCAACAGGCGGGTGTGAAACCGGGTACCGAAATTGCGCTCTGGGCGATGCCGGTTCAGCGGCCTTACAACCCGAATGCGCGCCGCATGGCGGAGATGATTCAGTCGGACTGGGCTAAAGTGGGCATCAAAGCCAATATCGTCAGCTATGAGTGGGGCGAATACCTGAAACGCGTGCGCAGCGGCGAGCATCAGGCGGCGCTGATGGGCTGGACCACCGCCACCGGCGATCCGGACAACTTCTTTGGCCCGCTTTACAGCTGTACCTCTGCACAGGGCGGTTCCAACTCCTCAAAATGGTGCTATCAGCCGTTCGAGAAGTTAATCACCGAAGCCCGCGCCGAGCCGGATCAGGGCAAACGCACCGCGCTCTATCTGCAGGCACAGCAGATGATGCATGACCAGATGCCTGCGGTGATGATTGCGCACTCCACCATCTTTGAGCCGGTGCGCAAATCAGTCAGCGGCTATCAGGTCGATCCGTTCGGCAAACACATCTTCTATCAGGTTGATATTAAGCAGTAAGTGATTGCCGCTAAAACCAGAGCCCCACTTCCGAGTGGGGCTAAGTTTATGCACTAAAGTCAGGGTTTATATGACCGCAATGATAAAGCTCAACGCGAAGGGAACACGAGCAGAGGAGGAAAGCGTCCCGCCGCCCGGATAAAAACGCCGGGAGCGTTTTTGAACAACGCAACGCGTTGGCCCGGCTACGGGCGCACCTCAGGGATGAGGTGCGTAATCGCGTGGGCCGGGCATGCCATGGATGGCGACTGTTGCGACTTTCCGATCGGGTCGTGTTTCCTTCGCCGGCACCCTCTCACAGCGAATCGGTGCAGACGTAACCCGTGTTCCTTAGCCAACACCCTCTCACGGAAGCAGCCAGGACGTTAACCCATATTCCCTTATCAACCTGAATCATATGGCAATCTGGTACCGAGCTGGTTAAACCACAACCCTGTACCCCTCATCCCATCCTCACCTGCTGATCCATCTCCGTTAGCCGCTGCTGCAAAAAATGCAGAAACAGCGTCAGCGCCGCATTCCGCTGGCGGCCGGACACCGTCTGAAGCTGCAACGTACGCTGACTCAGCTGATCCACCCCCATCGAACGCAACACCAGATTTTGCGTGTCGCGCTCAAATAACAGGGTAAACGCACTGCAAATGGTTACTGCCTGCGGGGTATGCAGCAAAAAGTGGTAGAGCGTAGCGAAATAGTCGCAGGTCAGCACCGGCTCGACCACGCAGTCGTTCATCTGACAGGAGAGGTCAAACAACTGCCGCACGGTAGTATGCTGACCTGGCAACGCCAGCGGCCAGCCATGCAGATCGGCCAGCGTCACCTGACGCGACGCCAGCGGATGTGACTGATGCATCGCCAGCAACACCGGCGCCGGCCACGAGCCGAGCACCTCAACGCTGCGCTCCGGTTGCAGACTGAACTGCAGCGCAACATCGCATTCACCAGCTCTGACGCATGCCGCCACGCCCTGAGAGTGCGTCACGTTAAGCGCAAACAGCACGCCGGGGTTGGCCTGACGGAACTCCGCCAGCAGACCCGGGAGCAGACTGAACGCCATTCCGTCGGTACAGGCGATGCGGATCAGGCTGCGCCGTATTGCTTTCAGCCCCTTAATCTCCGCAAGCGCATATTCCATATCGAGCTGACTCTTGCGCACATGATGCGCGAATATTTCACCGGCTTCGTTCAATACCATGCCGCGTGCATGCCGCTCAAACAGCGGCACACCCACCTGCGTTTCCAGGCGCTGGATCTGGCGACTAATCGCCGACACCGCCACAAAGAGCTGCTCGCTGGCGGCGCTGAGCGATCCGCACTGTACGACCGCCAGGAAATAGCGGATCTCACTGCTTAACATGGTCACTCCGGCAAAACGCATCATAAAAGGGCAGGCGTGGCTTGCTTTAAAAGCAAGGCTCACTCGATAAATTAATAATTGTGGCAAAGAGAGAAGTTTGTCAAAGATAAAGCACGATAAAAAGAACAGACAGGGCAAACATGACAGAGCAACAGACCGTTGACCAGGCGATGCACTATTTCGACAGTGGCGAGTTTCAGCAGCTGCTGGCACGACGAATTTCCTGTGTGACCGAAAGCCAGCACGCCAGCAGGCAGGTGGAGCTTGAGAACTATCTGCAGCAGGAGATCGGCCCGCAGCTGGCGGCGATGGGCTTTACGCTGCACCCGTTTGAGAATCCGCAGCCCGGCAGCCCGCCGTTTCTGATCGCCACGCTCATTGAAGATCCCTCCAGACCGACGCTGCTCTGCTATGGCCACGGCGATGTGGTGTTCGGCGACGATGAGAACTGGCGCGACGGTTTATCACCGTGGCAACTCACGGCTGAAGATGACCGCCTGTATGGGCGCGGCAGTGCGGACAACAAAGGCCAGCACTGCATCAATCTCGCGGCGCTGGAGCAGGTGTGGCAGGCACGCGGTGGCGCACTGGGCTTCAACTGCAAAATTTTGTTTGAAATGGGTGAAGAGATCAGTTCACCGGGGCTGGCGGAGATTTGTCAGCAGCAGCGGGCGCTGTTACAGGCCGACCTCTTTATCGCCTCTGATGGCCCGCGACTGAACGCGGTGCGGCCGACACTGTTCCTGGGTTCGCGTGGCGCGGCGAACTTTCGTCTGACTATCAGGGCGCGCGACAACGCCTATCACTCCGGCAACTGGGGCGGACTGCTGAGTAATCCCGGCACCCAGCTGGCGAATGCGCTCGCCTGCCTGGTGAATGCAAAGGGTGTTTTGCAGGTCGCCGCGCTGAAACCGGACTCCCTGACCGATGCGGTGCGCGCCATCCTCAGTGATATTGAGGTGGGCGGAATACCGGGCGATCCGGCGCTGGCCGACAGCTGGGGCGAGCCGGGTCTGACGCCTGCGGAGCGTCTTTATGGCTGGAACACGCTGGAGGTGCTGGCGTTTGAAACCGGTAACCCGGCGCGCCCGATGAACGCCATCCCCGGCAGCGCCACGGCAGTGTGTCAGCTGCGATTTGTGGTCGGCACCGACTGGGAAAATCTGGTCCGGCATGTCGAAAGTCACCTGCATCAGCACGGCTTCGATAACGTCAGCGTGGAGTTTATGCGCGGTTCACCTGCAACGCGGCTCGATCCGCAGGATCCGCTGGTGGCCTGGGCGCTGGACACGCTGGCCCGCAGCAGCGGTAAAAAACCGGCGCTGTTGCCCAATCTCGGCGGTTCACTGCCCAATGAGGTATTTGCCGATATCCTCGGCCTCCCGACGCTGTGGGTGCCCCATTCCTATCCGGCCTGCGGCCAGCACGGCGTTAACGAACACATGCTCACCTCTGTTGCACGTGAAGGGCTGGCGATCATGACCCGCCTTTTCTGGCAACTGGGTGAAGAGGGCAAACAACTGATGTCGCGCCACCATCAGTGGCGGAGAGGTGAACAATGAGCAGCATCGCACAGAGTACTCCGCAGGTGAAACCGAGCCTGCACAAAACGCTGTTCGCTACCTGCATTGGTAACGCGCTGGAGTGGTTCGACATCGCGGTGTATGGCTTCTTCGCCAGCTACATCGCGCACGTCTTCTTTCCGGTCAGCGATCCGTCGGTGTCGCTGCTGCTGACCTTCGGCAGCTTCGGCATCTCGTTCCTGATCCGTCCGCTGGGTGCCATCGTGCTGGGCAACTATGCCGACCGTCATGGCCGTAAAAAAGCGCTGCTGCTCTCAATCAATCTGATGATGCTGGGCGGGGCAATCATTACCTTTATGCCGGGTTACGCCACTATTGGTCTGGCGGCGCCGCTGCTGATTATCCTGGCGCGCCTGATTCAGGGCTTCTCTGCCGGAGGCGAATTTGGCAGTTCGACCGCTTTCCTGGTAGAGCACTTTCCCGAGCGCAAAGCCTTTATCGCCAGCTGGCAGTTCGCCACACAGGGCGCCAGTACTCTGATGGCATCGGCGTTCGGCCTCGGGCTGACACACTGGCTGAGCGAAAGCGAGATTCAGGCGTGGGGCTGGCGTATCCCGTTTGCCTTCGGCTTACTGATTGGGCCGCTGGGGATCTACATTCGCCGTCACGTGCAGGAGCCCGCCAGCTTTGCGACGCAGGAGAAGGAAGCCGCACCGCTGAAAACGCTGTTCGGGCGGCAGAAAGCGCTGATCACCCTGGCGATTGGGGTGATGGTGATCTCGACTGCGGTCAACTACATGCTCAATTACATTCCGACCTACGCCACCAAAACGCTGCATCTGCCGGGGTCAGTGGCCTTCACCGCCACGCTGGTCGCAGGGATTATCCTGACGGTGGTGACGCCCATAATGGGATTGTGGGCGGAGCGGATTGGCCGATTGCCGCTGATGTGGGGATCGCTGCTGCTGCTGATGGTCACCATCTATCCCGCCTTCAAATGGATGGTCGATCACACTACGCCCACCACGCTGATCCTGCTGGTGGCGTGGATGGCGCTACTCAAGTCGGTCTATTTCTCCACGGTGCCGTCGGTGATGGCCGATCTCTTCCCGGCGACCACGCGCGCCAGCGGCATGGCGATCAGCTACAACGTGGCCGTGACGGTATTTGGCGGGTTTGCACCGCTGATTTGCAGCATGCTGATTGCCGCCACCGGCAGCAGTCTGGCGCCTGGATACTACCTGATGGCTGTGGCGGTGCTGAGTGGCATCGCGCTGCTGCGCTGCAGTAAGCGGGTGGCATAAAAGAGTGGGCCAATTACTGGCCCACTCTGGTACTGACAACGTCAGGTACGGGAGGAGGTAAGATCGAGCCAGTGATTAACTGAACTGTAAATAGGCAACATGGGTCTGTAGATACTCCTCCAGACCATGTTTTCCATCGGCACCGCCGACACCCGATTTACGCCACCCGGCATGAAATCCCTGCATCGCTTCGAAGTTTTCACGGTTAACATAGGTTTCGCCGAACTTCAGCTTTCGCAGCGCGGTCATGGTGGTATTCAGATTCTGCGTATAAATCGAAGAGGTCAGCCCATACTCGCAGTCGTTGGCCAGCGTAATCGCCTCGTCAAGCGTTTTAAAACTCATCACCGGCAGAACCGGGCCAAAAATCTCCTCCTGCATAATCGCCATCTCCTGGCGCACCTCAGTCAGCAAGGTGGGCTGGAAAAAGAAGCCTCTGTCTCCGGCGCGCTTGCCGCCCAGAACCACTTTCGCCCCTGCGGCGACGGCCTCTGCCACCTTCTGCTCCACCCGATCCCGTGCTGCGGCATTAATCAGCGGACCCATATCGATATCGCTGCGTTCGGCCGGGTCGCCAAATGTCACCTGCTGAAACGCGGCGGTCAGTGCGCTGATAAAACGATCGTAAATGCCTTCCTGCACATAGAGCCGCTCTACGCAATTGCAGACCTGGCCGCTGTTAATGATCCGCGAGCTGACGACCGCCCGCACAGCCAGCTCGAGGTCGGCATCATCCATCACGATGGCGGGGGCTTTGCCACCCAGTTCCAGCGACACTTTGGTGACATTTTTAGCCGCGGCTTCCATGGTGGCAATGCCCGCACCGACGCTTCCGGTCAGACTCACCAGACCGACCTTAGGATTTGCCGCCAGCTCCTGTCCCACTTCCGGTCCCAGACCATAAACAAAGTTAATGACGCCAGCAGGCAGACCCAGCTTTTGTATGATGTCGGCAAAAAGTGCCGCATTATTCGGTGTCAGCTCACTGGGTTTGATCACGATGGTGTTTCCGGTGATCAGGGCCGGTGCCGCTTTGCGGGCAATGAGGAAGAAGGGGAAATTCCACGGCAGTATTCCGGTAGTGACGCCGATCGCTTTTTTAAACAGGAAGATATTTTCGTTGGGGCGGTCACTGTTGATGATCTCACCTTCATAGCGCCGCGCCCACTCCGCCATGTAATCGAGGTAGTCGGCGGTGAACATCACTTCGGTCTTCGCCAGCCCCTGGGTTTTTCCACCCTCAGCCACAATGGTTGCCGTCAGTTCAGGCTCACGCTGGCGGATGGCGGTGGCAATTTTGTGCAGCCAGACGCCGCGCTCTACTGCAGGCAGCGCTTCCCATCCAGGCTGAGCCACTTCTGCGGCGCTGATGGCAAGGCTGGCATCCTGACGACTGCCCTGGGGAATACGGGACAGCAACGCCTCCGTGGACGGATTGATCACTTCAATCCACCGGTCACCCTGGTGGGCTACAAATTCGCCATTAATGAAATGTTGATGATGTGTTGTCATTCGCTTAGCTCTCCGCTATCGATACGTTGCAGTAATGTGATAGCAGGGTGAAACAGATTGCTCAGGTCTACCTTTAGCTGATTGCCAGCTGCCAGGAGCGGCTGGCAGCCAATCACAGATATCGGTGAGTTCTGCGGCAAAAACGTCAATATGTTGTAGATTTAAAGGAGTGAAGTGGTAATAAAGGGGTTAAATCATGGCAAATGGATGGGCGTCAGAAGGCGCAGTACAGGAACAGATCGATAGCACCGTCAATGACGGCATTGAGCGGGTAAGACAGTCGATTGGACAGGGCGAAAGCGCCACCGAATGCGAGCTCTGCGGCGAGCCGATTCCCGAAGCGCGTCGTCAGGCGCTTAAAGGCGTGCACTATTGTGTGGCGTGTCAGGAAAAAATCGACAAGCAGCAGCAGACCAGCAGTTTATATAACCGTCGGGGCAGTAAAGACAGTCAGTTGCGCTGACCTTCAGGAGCCTGGCATCGCCAGGCCACTGCCAATAAACCACGCCAGAAAGCCCACGCCCGCCACAATGATGGCGATCGGAAACAGAATTCCAATTCTCATAATTTACCTGCTGCAAACAGCGATTTCAGGGGCTGCGATCTTATCATGAGATCTGCAATACGGCGCGGTGGGTTTTCAGCAGAGTGAACAGCTGGAACTGCGTTGCATCATTTTCCTCCCGCAACACCTCACCTTTTTTATAGAGAATATGGTGAACATGTCCGAGCTGACGCCAGACCACTATCGCTGAGGCGATCAGGGCGCAATGCTGATCCGCCTGCACACACTCAAGGGTGGCATAGTGGGTTTCATCCAGGCCATTCACAAACACCTTTATCGCATCTGCAGGTAATATCGCGCGCAGATCATCCAGCATGACCTGGCTGACTGACTGCGAAAGAAACAGCGTTAACCACTTTGTCGTCATCCCATTCCCTGATCCGATCAATTTTCCCCAGTTTATACGACCTTGCCCGCGTTAATGAAAGGCTTCTTTGCACATTTGCCAACCTTCCCTTGTGAATGGCAGTCAGATCAGAATTGTGCTGCGCCACACAGCAAAAATGAAAAAAACATTGAATAATAAGTTACTTACTTAACTAATCGTCCGGTTTTCTGACAACGGTGAAATTGTGATCCCTGATGGGCACAACGGGTAAATATTGCCACTTCACTGTGGCTTCCGGCATTTATCCAAAGGCTGAGGAATTCCTGCTGAACGTAGACTGCCTGCTGAGCGGAAGCAGACAGGTTTCCGACAGGCCTCAACCTAACCGGGGAATAACAATGAACAGTGCCATTATTGCGGGTATCTTCTGGCATTTTGTCGGAGCTGCCAGCGCCGCGTGTTTCTACGCGCCTTTTAAACAGGTGAAAAGATGGTCATGGGAAACCATGTGGTCGATCGGTGGCCTGATGTCGTGGCTGATCCTGCCGTGGGCGGTAAGTGCCATTTTACTGCCAGATTTTATGGCCTATTACAGCAGCTTCTCGCTGTCCCAGCTGACACCGGTATTTCTGTTTGGCGCGATGTGGGGCATAGGCAATATCAACTACGGCCTGACCATGCGTTATCTCGGCATGTCGATGGGGATCGGTATCGCGATTGGCATTACCCTGGTGGTCGGCACGCTGATGACACCGCTTCTGCAGGGGCGCTTTGGTGAGCTCTTCGCGTCGGCGGGTGGCCGGTTAACCCTGCTGGGCGTACTGGTGGCACTGATTGGCGTCGGGATTGTGTCGCGTGCCGGGCTGTTAAAAGAGCGGGCGCTGGGGATTAACGCAGAAGAGTTTAATCTCAGAAAAGGACTGGTGCTGGCGGTGATGTGCGGCATCTTCTCGGCGGGTATGTCCTTTGCCATGGATGCGGCTAAGCCCATGCATCAGGCCGCCGCTAATCTTGGCATCGATCCGCTGTATGTAGCTCTGCCCAGCTACGTGATCATTATGGGCGGCGGGGCTCTGGTTAATCTGGCCTTCTGTTTCTGGCGGCTGGCCACCCGGCCAGAGCTGTCGGTGCGTAAAGACTTCTCGGTCGGGAAGTCGCTGCTGATTACCAATACCGCTTTTGCGGTGCTCGGCGGCACCATGTGGTATCTGCAGTTCTTCTTCTATGCCTGGGGCCATGCCAGAATCCCGGCGCAGTATGACTATGTCAGCTGGATGCTGCACATGAGTCTATACGTCCTGTGTGGTGGTCTGGTGGGGCTGCTGATGAAGGAGTGGAAGTCTGCGGGACGCCGCCCGGTCAGCGTGTTATCAATCGGCTGTGTGGTGATTATCATTGCCGCTAATATTGTGGGACTTGGCATGGCGGCCTGATCGCGAATACAGAGACGCTGTTTTAATACAGAACGGGCCTGCTATGCAGGCCCTTAGCGTTAGCAGAATGGCGGTCAGATCGTGCCCGCTCAGGGAACACGGTCAGATCGGAAAGACGCAAAAGCCGCCATCCATGGCATGCCCGGCCCGCACGATTACGCACCTCATCCCTGAAATGCGCCCGTAGCCGGGCCAACGCGTTGCGTTGTTCAAAAACGCTCCCGGCGTTTTTGTCCATGGTGCGGGACGCTTTCCTCTTCTGAGCGTGTTCCCTGCGCCTTTTAGCTGATTTATTGCTGCTTTTGTGCAGTAAATTGCTCGACAGCGTTCAATGAAGGCCCGTTTTATTAAGACGTGGCACTTTTCAGCGCCTGGCGTGGCGCGATAAATTGCTGTCGCCAGGCGCTGGGAGGTAAACCGGTGTCACGGGTGAAGACCACCGAAAAATAGTTACTGTCATCAAAGCCGCAGCGGGCGGCAACCTCGCTAATCAGACAATCCTGGGTGCGCAGCAGATATTTTGCCTGACAGAGCTGCAGCTGACGCAGGTAATGACCGATAGTCATCCCGGTCTGCTGACGGAAAAGCTGCCTCAGCGCCCGTTCGCTGAGCTGGTTCAGCTGACAAAACTCCGCGAGATCAAAGGGGCGGGCAATCGCACCCTGTAACGCTGACATCAGCAGATCGAGCTGTTCCCCCTCCGGCAACGCCCAGGGGCGGTCGGCCGCGTAGCCGTGGCGGCGCAGAATCAGCGCCAGCTGTAAAAACAGCGCCTCCGAGAGCTGAACTGAAAGGGGGTCGCTTTTGCGGCTTTCACGCTCCAGCTGGCTGATCACTCCCCGGGCCAGCGCCATCCCTCGCGTGGTCAGCCGCCAGCCGCCTGGCGCATCCGGGCCCTGTTGCGGCAGCAGCTGATTCCAGTCAAGAGCAAGACCAAAGCGGTCACGACAGTAGAGGATGTTATCCAGCACCAGATCGTTAACGCTGTCGTAGCTGTGGCAGTCACTATCGCGGATATAAAAAACGTCGCCACAGGTAATCAGCCAGGGGCGATCGTTGAGGACGTGCAAGCCATTGCCGCGCCAGACAATCACGATTTCACTGAACTCGTGTCGATGCGGCGGGAAAGAGGGTTGTGGCATCCTTTCGGCGACCGCCACCGGTAGAGTAGTGGCGGGAAAATAGTCATCCCGACTGAGTATCAACGCCATGATTGGCTCCTTTACATCATCTGCTGGCGCTCCGCTCGCGGTGCGCAGCCAAATTCGCGCCTGAACAGGGTTGAGAAATGGTTGCTGTCCCCAAATCCACACTGGAAGGCGATGTCGGTAATTCGCATATCACTGTGACGCAGCAGATGACGGGCCTGCAACAGCCGCACACGGTTCAGGTAGCGCTGCGGCGTGCTACCGGTTTGCTGTTTCATTTGCCGATGCAGGGTACGCAGCGACAGGGAGAAGCGGTCAGCCAGTTCATCCCAGATAATCTCATCACTGTAATGCTCACCCAGCCAGTCGAGCAGACGATGCAGCCGCGCCTCCTGATCCTGACTCTGTCCGTCAATGCACGCCTCACGCAACAGCACCAGCAACTGTAAAAAGAGCTGTTCCTGACGCGCCTGTTTTTCCATCGACCAGGTATCATCCGGCTGCATCTGCGCCGCCACACTCAGCGCCTGCGTCATCACCTTTTGATTGATGCGCCAGTGGGAAGCATATTGCCCGTCCTGATCGCAGGGCAGTAAAGCCTGTAACCCGGAGAGAAAGCGAAACGCGCCGGGGCTGCGATAAAGCACGTTGGTCAGACAAAGGTTGTCGGTCTGCTCATAAAGATGACGATCGTGATCGCGCACAAAGCAGACGCAACCGGCGCACAGCGTTTGTGGCTGACCATTAAACACATGAATGCCAGAGCCTTGCTCAACCAGCACAATTTCATGGAAATCATGATGATGCTCCGGGAAGGCGGCCTGGGGTATGCGGGGTTCAATCGCAATGGCGTAATCGCCTTCGGGGAAAAAATCCGCACTGTGCAATATGGTCATGGTCATCTCTCGCTGCTTAACAAAACCGTAACGCAGTCTAATCAGCACGCTCTAACCTTACCTTGAATTTTCAGCCTGACTCAGCAGGAATCATGCTGATTTTTCAAGAAATCCTTAGCAGTTAACAGATTTGCGGCAGGGGTCACATCCTCCCGCCTTTCGCCTCTGTGATCTCTCTCACGAAGTTCTTTGCAAGTCTGCCAGGGCTTATCAGCCGCTGGCACTCCGGGGAAGGTCTTTAACCGGCCAGGTTTTTACTCTGTGACCACTCAATCACAGGGAAAAGTCGCCATGACCAGGAGAAACATTGTTGCTATTGATCTCGGGGCATCCAGCGGGCGGGTCATGCTCGCAAGCTGGGATGCTGCGCAGCGCCAGCTCGCGCTTCGTGAGGTCCGGCGCTTTAAAAATAAGCGCCAGCGTCGTGCCGGTTATGACTGCTGGGATCTGACGATGCTTGAGCAGGAGATACGCGCCGGGCTGGCTCAGTTAGACGAAGAGAAGATTGTGCCAGACAGTATCGGTATCGACACCTGGGGCGTTGATATGGTGCTGCTGGATGCAGAGGGCGAGCCGGTGGGTGAGGCGGTCAGCTACCGCGATGCGCGCACCCACGGCCTGATGGAGCAGGCGCAGCACGAACTGAGCCGCAGTGCCATCTACGCCCGAACCGGCATTCAGTTTCTGCCATTCAATACGCTCTATCAGATGCGCGCCCTGCATCAGCAGCAGCCCGACTGGCAGGCCCGCGTGGCGCATGCGCTGATGATGCCGGACTATCTGCATTATCGCCTGACCGGTAATCTCAACTGGGAATACACCAACGCCACCACTACGCAAATGCTCAATATTCACAGCGGCGAATGGGATCGTGATCTGCTCGCCTGGGCGGGCGTTGCTCCTGAATGGTTCGGCCAGCCGCAGGCACCGGGCAACACCGTCGGCCACTGGGTCAATAGCGCAGGTGTCCCGGTCCCGGTTATTGCTGTCGCCACCCACGACACCGCCAGCGCGGTTCTGGCAACGCCGCTGATGCAGGACGATGCGGCCTATCTCAGTTCCGGAACCTGGTCGCTGATGGGCTTTGAAAGTTTGCAGCCTTATGCCTGCGATGGCGCGTTACGCGCCAATATCACCAATGAGGGCGGCGCAGAAGGCTACCGCGTACTGAAAAATATCATGGGCTTATGGCTGTTGCAGCGCATCTGCGGCGAACTTCAGATTGACGATCTCAGCGCACTGATTGATCAGACGGCACGGCAGCCCGCCTGTGTTTCACTGATTAGTCCCAACGATGCGCGCTTCATCAATCCCGACAGCATGGTTAACGAGATTCAGAACGCCTGCGCAGAGCAGGGAATGCCGGTACCACAATCTGCCGCCGCGCTGGCCCGCTGCATATTTGACAGCCTGGCACTGCTCTATCGCGAGGTGATCCAGGAGCTGGAAGAGCTGCGAGGCAAACCTTTCAGCCAGCTTCACGTGGTAGGGGGCGGCAGTCAGAACCGTTTTCTTAACCAGCTCTGTGCCGATGCCTGCCAGATTCCGGTGCTGGCAGGTCCGGTTGAAGCCTCCACGCTGGGTAACGTTGGTTGCCAGCTGATTGCACTTGGCGAACTGATCGATGTGGCTGATTTCCGCTGCAGTGTCATCAACAACTTCCCACTGGAAAAATTCGAACCGCAAACTCACAGCGTCTTCAGTGCCAGTCAGGCACGCTTCGCGACGCTGAGTCAACCCGCTAAGGAACCCGCTTATGACTAAGCAGATTGAACAGGCTTTTGAACTGGCTAAACAACGCTACGCTGACAATGGAGTTGATGTTGAACAGGCCATTCGCCAGCTGGACGGCATTCCTGTCTCGATGCACTGCTGGCAGGGGGACGATGTCCGGGGCTTTGAGAACCCACAGGGCGCATTGACTGGCGGCATCCAGGCGACCGGCAACTATCCGGGGCGGGCACGCAATGCCAGTGAATTACGCAGCGATATCGACAAGGCGATGTCTCTGATCCCAGGCGCAAAACGTCTGAACCTGCACGCTATCTATCTGGAAAGTGACAAGCCAGTCGATCGGGATGCCATTGAACCTGCCCATTTCGCCAACTGGGTTGCCTGGGCGAAAGAGCACAACTTAGGACTGGATTTTAACCCCAGCTGCTTCTCGCATCCGATGAGTGCCGACGGTTTTACGCTGTCACACAGTGATAAAACCGTGCGTCAGTTCTGGATCGATCACTGCAAAGCGAGTCGCCGCATCTCCGCTTCGTTTGGTGAGCAGCTTGGCACGCCGTCAGTGATGAATATCTGGGTGCCGGACGGCATGAAAGATATTACCGTGGATCGACTGGCCCCGCGTCAGCGTCTGATGAGCGCACTGGATGAGGTCATCTCAGAAAAACTGAATCCGCAGCACCATATCGACGCGGTTGAGAGCAAGCTGTTTGGCATTGGCGCAGAGAGCTACACCGTGGGCTCCAATGAGTTTTATCTTGGTTACGCCGCCAGCCGCCAGACGGCACTATGCCTGGATGCGGGACATTTTCATCCCACCGAAGTGATCTCCGACAAAATTTCTGCCGCGATGCTCTATGTGCCGCGTCTGCTGCTGCACGTCAGCCGCCCGGTGCGCTGGGACAGCGACCATGTGGTGCTGCTGGATGATGAAACTCAGGCGATCGCCAGCGAGATCGTCCGCCATCAACTGTTCGACAAAGTGCATATCGGACTCGATTTCTTCGACGCCTCTATCAACCGGATTGCCGCCTGGGTTATCGGCACCCGTAACACCAAAAAAGCGCTGCTGCGTGCCCTGCTGGAGCCAACCGATCGTCTGCGCCAGGCCGAGAACGAGGGTGATTACACCGCGCGGCTGACGCTGCTGGAAGAGCAAAAATCATTGCCGTGGCAGGCGGTATGGGAAGCCTGGTGCCTGCGCCATGACGTCCCGGCTGATGCCAGCTGGTTAGGCGACGTCCGCCATTATGAACAACAGATTTTGAGCCAACGTTAAGGATTTCACTATGCAAAGCATTCTTTCTTCCGGGTTTGTTAAGGGAATGGTCAAAGCAACCAGCGATATGTGGCTGAAGGGCTGGGACGAACGTAATGGCGGCAACGTCAGCCTGCGTCTGCTGGAAGAGGAGGTTAAACCTTTTGCCGCTGATTTCTGCCTGCAACCGCGCTGTATTGAGCTGACACAACCCGCGCCGGCGCTGGCGAACGACTGGTTTCTGGTGACCGGGTCAGGAAAATTCATGCGTAATGTCCAGCTTGATCCGGCGGATTGTCTGGCACTGCTGCAGGTCGATGACAAAGGGCTCTCTTATAAAATTCACTGGGGCCTGTCGAATGGCGGTTTGCCCACCTCCGAGCTGGCGTCACACTTTCAGTCTCACGCGGTGCGTAAAGCGGTCAGCAAGGGTGCAGACCGGGTGATCATGCACTGTCACGCTACCAACTTTATGGCCTTAAGCTATGTAGTTGAGATGGATTCCGCCCGCTTTACCCGCCTGCTGTGGGAAGGGAGTACCGAATGTCTGGTGGTGTTCCCGGACGGTGTGGGTGTTTTACCCTGGATGGTACCCGGCACCGATGAAATCGGCACCGCGACCGCCGGACAGATGCAGTCACATACCCTTGTGATGTGGCCATTCCACGGTGTCTTTGGCACGGGCCCGACACTCGATGAGACTTTTGGTCTGATTGATACGGCGGAGAAATCGTCAGAAGTGATCGTCAAAGTGCTGTCGATGGGCGGTATTCGTCAGAGTATCACCACAGAACAGCTGGTTGCATTGGGTGAGCGCTTTGGTGTGAAGCCGTGGCAACCGGCGCTGGATGCAGGGCCTGCTAATGCTGCGTAAAGCCTTTGTGATGCAGGTGAATCCTTATTGCCATGCAGAGTATGAGCGTCGGCACTCACCGATCTGGCCAGAACTGGCCGAAACCCTGAAAGCGCACGGCGCGCATAACTATGCCATCTGGCTGGACGCCGAGCGGCATCTGCTGTTCGCCAGTGTTGAGATTGAATCTGAGGAGCGCTGGAACGCGGTGGCGGAAACGGAGGTCTGTCAGCGCTGGTGGGCATCAATGAAAGATCTGATGCCGTCTAATGCAGATAACAGCCCGATCAGTGAGCCGTTAAAACCGGTTTTCTTTCTGGAATAAAATCGGGAATAAAAGATGAAAAGGGCGGCATCGCCGCCCTGATATTTTTAACGCTTAGCCTGACACAGGCCGGTGAGTGTCGGCCACATCGCCATCAGCGTATCAATAATGCTCTCCAGATCGTCACGCTCAACGCCTTCACGCGCCCGCACCGACATGCCCTGCAGCATACAACTCAGATAACGTGACAGCGCGGAAATGTTTACTGACGCACTCAGTTCACCACGCTGCTGACGCGCCAGCAGAAAATCTTTTAACACATGCTCCTGCGACTGATGCTGCTGTTGCAGCATGGTGGCAATCTCTGCTGAAGCCGCCGACAGGGCGGTTGAGGTGCAGATAAAGAAACAGCCGCCGGGAGAGTCGCGTTCGGTAAAACAGGCCGCGGTGGCGCGGAAATAGGCTTCAATAGCCCGATCCACCGGTAACTGGTCATCGCCCAATGCCGCTTCACGCCATGCACTGAACTTCTCCACGTAGCGCTCCATCGCCGCGCGAAACAGTCCCTCTTTATTAACAAACTCGGCGTAGAGGGTTGGCGCTTTCGCGCCGGTTGCGGCCACCAGATCGGCCAGAGAAGTTCCCTCGTAACCGTGCGTCCAGAACAGGGTCAGAGCTTTATCGAGCGCTGCTTCGCGATCGAACACTTTTGGTCGGCCGCGGCATTTCTTTACATCGCAATCCTGAACCTGACTCATACACCCTCACTGACAGTAAAACACCCTATTAAATTACCGATCATTATAAAAATGTGCAAGGCCTGGCGTGGATGTCGCCGGCAGGGGTTGCCATTTTGTGCGCCAGCGCATTATTACAGCCCCTTAGGTTAAGTCAGAAAAGAGGCTGAAGCCCATAATCACGCCACTCCGCGAATAAAATAACGCTCATTAAATAAATGTTGACGACAAACCGTATCGGGGTCTATCATTTGTTTAACGGTCATTAATTAAATAGTGACAACCCATTCAGACCAACCGAATTTCAATATTGAATAGAGAGATTATTATGAAAAACATCAAAATCACCCTGGCAGCACTGGCACTGACTACTCTGACTTTTGGCGCATCTGCCGCTGACCTGGTGACCAGCGAACCTGTTAATCAGCAGCCAGTTGGCACCATCTCTGTACTGGGCGGCACCAATCTGTCTTCTGTTGAAGCGCAGCTGAGTGCTAAAGCGGATGAAGCGGGTGCGAAATCGTTCCGCATCACCTCAACCAGCGGCCAGAACAAACTGCACGGCACGGCTGTGATTTATCAGTAATTTTGGTTTTTCAACAGAATAAGTGAGAAGGGGTTCGTTATGAAAAGTATCAATATGATGGTCGTGGCGGCTGTGCTAAGCGGTCTGTCATTTGCCAGCGTAGCGGCCCAGCAGGTCAGCAGCACACCGCTGGATCAGCAAAAAATCGGTGTCATCAGCGCAACGGGCAGTACTAATCTGCTCTCGCTGGAGCAGCAACTGTCAGAAAAGGCCAGCGATGCAGGGGCAAAGTCTTTCCGCATCACTTCGACCTCTGGCAGCAACAACCTGCATGGCACAGCCGTTCTTTATAGATAAAGTGATCGGTAAATAACCCTGAACAGGCTTCAGATAACCCGCTTATCTGAAGCCTTTTTTATTATCCGTTACTGCGTAACTGTGGATAACGACGGAAGATATAAACACACCAGAGTAACGCCACCAGGCCAATCATCCCGCCGACATTGCCAACTTCCGCCATGCTCAGATGCAGGCTGACCTGATTACCCAGCAGCGCACCCGCGCCGATACCGATATTGTAGATACCGGACATCAGCGACATCGCCACATCCGTGGCATCCGGTGCCAGCGACAGCACCCGCACCTGCATACCCAGTCCGATCATCATCATCGCCATTCCCCAGACAACGCACAGCGTTGAGATAGCCGCAGGGCGAACGGCAGCAAAAATCAGCAGGCCCATGCACAGGGTGATCAGCGCGATGGCCGCAATCAGCAGTCCGGAGGGAAACTTATTACCGAGTGTGCTGAACAGTACGCTACCCACAATGCCCGCAGAGCCAAACAGCAGCAGTAGCAGGGTGGTGAAGTTGCCACTGGAATGGGCCACGGTTTGCATAAAGGGCTCGATATAGCTGTAAGCGGTGTAATGCGCGGTAACGACCAGCGTCACCAGCAGATACATGCTGACCAGCGCCGGACGGCGAAACAGCATCGGCACACTGCTCAGCGAGCCGGTATGTTCACTCGGCAGACGCGGCAGGATGCGCACCAGCATAATCATCAGCACCAGTGCCGAAAGGCCAATCGCGCCGAAGGTCGTACGCCAGCCAAGATACTGACCCACCACGCGGCCAATCGGCACGCCCAGCACCATCGCCAGCGCGGTACCGGTTGCCAGCATACTTAGCGCCTGAGTTTTCTTACCGGCCGGAGCGACGCGAATCGCCAGCGAGGCGGTGATCGACCAGAACACCGCGTGAGACAGGGCGATACCCACGCGTGACACCATCAGCGACCGGAAATCCCAGGCAACGGTAGAAAGAACGTGGCTGACGATAAAGATCAGGAACAGCACACCCAGCAGCAGTCGTCGCTCAATATTGCGGGTCAGCAGCATCAGCGGCAGTGAGAGCAGTGCAACCACCCAGGCATAGATGGTCAGCATGATCCCGACGTCAGCCGTCTGCATTGAAAAGTCAGCAGCGATGTCAGATAACAGGCCAACCGGCACAAATTCGGTGGTATTAAATACAAAGGCGGCGATGGCCAGCAATACCACGCGTAGCCAGGCAGTTTTACGTGAAACAGTAGTTGGTTGCATGAGGAGTCAAGTCAGTCAGTACAGCGAATCGGATGCGGCAGAAACATCCAGCGAAAGTGACCTGCGTCACAAATTACTGACCATTGTAGTGAATAAAGCGGGAAGAGAAACCTTATAAACGCCTTTTAATGCTGAAATTTTTTTATCGCCCCATCACAGGGCGATAGCCTGAGGTTATTGACCGCGACGCCGGGCGGGCATCATTCGCAGCAGAGTATTGTCTTTAAGCAGATAGTGATGGAACAGTGCGGCAGCAGCATGCAGTCCGATCAGCCAGTAACCCAGCGGTGCCAGGGTTTCATGCCAGCCAATCAGCATATCCGCCATATCAAAGTCAGGTTCAGGCGCGACCGGCATGCTGATGCCAAACAGCCACCATTCCCGACCTTTAAGATAACGCGATGTCAGGCCGAGAATCGGCAGAGTGATAAACAGGGCATAGAGCAGGGTATGAGTCAGATGTGCCAGCCCGGTTTGCCAGCGCGGCGGAGCGGGAGTAATGGGCGGTGTGCGATGCCGGGTGCGTAAAAAGAGGCGGGCAAGCATCAATACCAGGATGGTCGCGCCGGCGCTGAAATGGGTAATGATCATGGCATAACCCTGCCAGGATCCGCGCTGTGCAAAACCGCGCAGTTCAATGGTGGCGTAGGCCGTCACCACCAGTAAAAAGGTGAGCCAGTGAAGGGCTATCTGAGCGCGCGCAAACTTATCCCGCATTGTGCATTCCATTAAAGAGAATCAGGAAGATTAACATAACGGAAAACAGCGGTAATTCTTAACAAATTAGCGCAGCGGGAAAAATTTTTCCCCCCTTACCAGGTGGATCAGATTAACGCGAAGCCGGGGTGTGCTTCAGGGCCACGCTGAGCTGGGTGGCCTGCTGGTCAACATTTTTGAGAGGACAACAATTTTCACAGCCGATTGCGCCAGCATAATATTTTTTAGCCTGCAGGATGGCGGCATTCACATGGTAAAAACTGCCCAGAAACATACGGTTATCGATGTCGGGAAGATGGGGGCAGCCTGCGGCATGAACCACATGATTATTGTTATATCCTGATTGTTTATTGACGTAGTAGTAGAGAGCCACAGGCGTTCCTTGTTGCCGTGTTAAAAGGCAAAGCAGATGAATTATTACAATAAAAACGATTATAGCGGGAAACCTGCATTTTGTTTGCTGTGGCTCTGAATAGCGCGTTTATTGTGATAAACCGCCAGGCCCGCAGGAGAAGCCAGGCCTGGCATGAGAAGACGTTCTCAGAGTTTTTTACTGTGCAGACGCCAGGCAACCAGTAACGCCAGGATCAGCAGCACGCTGATAAACAGCGTAATCCCGCTCCAGCCAAAGTTATGCCAGAACACGCCACCCAGCGTACCCGCGACGCTGGAACCCACGTAGTAGCTGAACAGATAGAGCGAAGAGGCCTGGCCTCGTGCCCGGCGCGCCCGGGGGCCAATCCAGCCGCTGGCGACCGCGTGGGCGGCAAAAAAACCGGCGGTGAACAGCATCATCCCAGGCAGGATCAGCCAGAGGGAGTTGAAGGCGGTAATCAGCAAACCCAGCAGCATGATGGCGGTAGCACCCAGCATCACAGGACCCCGACCCAACCGGTTGGTCAGCGCGCCCGCCTTAGGCGAACTCCATGAGCCGGTGAGGTAGACCACTGATAACAGCCCGACCACAGCCTGGCTGAGATGCCAGGGCGCATCCAGTAAACGATAGCCAATATAGTTAAACAGGGTGACAAAGGCTCCCATCAGCAGGAATCCTTCGGCAAACAGCCAGGGAAGGCCCGGATCGCGCCAGTGCAGCCGGAAGTTAATCAGCAGATTACGCGGACGCAGCGTAATGGGCCGGAAATGGCGCGACGCAGGCAGAATCTTCCAGAACATCAGCGCCGAGGCCAGCGAAAAACAGCCGATTACCGCCACGGCGAGTCGCCATGAGAAGAGGTCAGTCAGCACGCCGCTCAGCAGTCGACCGCTCATCCCGCCTATCGAGTTACCGCTGATATATAACCCCATGGAAAAGGCGACGACCCGTGCATCCATCTCCTCGCTGAGGTAGGTCATGCCGACCGCCGCCACGCCACTCAGCGACAACCCCATCAGCGCCCGCATAATCAGAATGCCGTGCCAGCTGGTCATGGTGGCCGAGACCAGCGTGCAGATGGCGGCCAGCATCAGGGCTGTGACCATCACCGATTTACGACCGATAGCATCAGAGAGCGGCCCGGTGACCAGCAGGCCCAGCGCCATCAGGCCGGTCGAGATGGAGAGTGACAGGCTGCTGGTTGCCGGAGAGATACCAAACTGCTGTGACAGCACCGGCAGAATCGGCTGCACACAGTAGAGTAGGGCAAAGGTCGCCAGCCCGGCGGAGAAAAGCGCCAGCGTCACGCGCATAAACTGTGGCGAATCCCGGCGGATATGACCTGAAGCGGCAACTGACTCTGGCGGCGCAGAGACCGCATTCTCATCCACTGTGACAGCATGTGTTGAGCGACTCACACATCTTCCTCAAATTTAGAAAACCTGTCGTCAGCTTAGGAAAGCGGCATTATGATGTCTAATATATTAATAATCTCAAATGAGACGTTTAAGATATGAATATCGAACTGCGTCATCTGCGCTACTTTGTTGCGGTGGCGGAAGAATTACATTTCGGGCGGGCGGCCCAGCGACTGAACATTTCTCAGCCGCCGCTCAGCCAGCAGATTATTCAGCTGGAAACAGAAACGGGCGCAAGGCTGTTCAATCGCACTAACCGCAGCGTGCAGCTTACCGCTGCCGGACAGCAACTGCTTAGTGACGCCCGCGCGATTCTGTTGCAGGTCGAGCAGGCGGCCGATCGCGCCGCCCGGCTGCATCGTGGTGAAGAGGGGGAGCTGCGGATTGGCTTTACCTCCTCGGCCCCGTTTACCGCCGTGGTCTCTGACGCGCTATTCCGGTTTCGTCAGCGCTGGCCGCAGGTACATATTCAGATGCAGGAGATTAATACCCGCCAGCAGCTCGCACCGCTTCATGATGGACGGCTCGATCTTGGCGTGATGCGCAACACGCCGCTGCCCGCCGATCTGCGTCATCAGCTGCTGCTGAGTGAGCCGCTTTATGCCGTGGTGCATAAGGCGCATCCGTTGGCTGACGCCGATAAAATCTCTGTCACTGCCCTGGCGGTGGAACCCTTTGTATTCTTTGACCCTCAGGGCGGAACCGCGCTCTACAGCGATATTCTGGCGCTGCTGCACCGCTACCATATAAAGCCCTTTATTACTCAGGAAGTGGGTGAGGCGATGACCATCCTTGGGCTGGTGGCAACCGGGTTAGGCGTCTCCATTCTGCCTGCCTCATTTCGTCGGGCGCGGCTGGCCGATCTGGTCTGGTTGCCATTAACGGAAGAGGATGCCATTTCAGAGCTGTGGCTGGTCTGGTCAGCCGGACGCGAAATAAATGCGCAGATGGAAAACATGATGGCGTTGCTGCGGCGAAACCGGCACTGATGCGCGGGCAACACCGCATCAATCTGTGCGATAAATCACATTTCTAATCAAATATTTGACGCTGTCGCCGGATCTGGCTCACCATGGCGCATGTTTATTTAGAAGCGCGAAAATAACCGGGAGCAGGGTTGTGAATCCGGACAGTCAACCTGGCCACATTGACCAGATCAAGCAGACTAATGCAGGTGTCGTATATCGATTAATTGACCGTTATGGTCCCATTTCGCGTATCGAACTTTCCCGCCGTGCCCAGCTTGCTCCGGCCAGCATTACCAAAATTGTGCGTGAAATGCTGGACGCACATTTAGTGCAGGAGACCGAGTTTCAGGATCCCGGCAGTCGTGGTCGTCCGGCGATAGGCCTGATACTGGATACCGACGCCTGGCACTATCTGGCTATTCGCCTGCATCGCGGCGCCATGACGTTTACGCTGCGCGATCTCAGCAGCAAGGAACTGGTGGAAGAGAGCCTGCCGCTGCCTGATGAGTCTGCTCAGCCGTTACTTACCGCGCTGATTGAACAGGTTGATGCCTTCTTTATTCGTCATCAGAAGAAGCTGGAACGCCTTACGGCCATTGCCATTACATTGCCAGGGCTGATCAACGCCGCGTCAGGTGTGGTGCATCGGCTACCGGGTTATGAGGTGCGCGATATGCCGCTGGGCGATGCGCTGGCGGCACGAACCGGCTTACCGGTGTTTGTGCAGCACGATATTTCAGCCTGGACGCTGGCGGAGTCGCTGTTTGGTGCCTCACGTGGGGCGCAGGATGTGATTCAGATTGTGATTGATGAAACCGTGGGAGCCGGGGTGATCAGTGGCGGTCAGCTGTTGCATAAAAGTGGCAGGGCGCTGGTCGAGATCGGGCATACCCAGATCGACCCGTATGGTCAGCAGTGCTACTGCGGTAATCATGGCTGTCTGGAGACCGTAGCCAGCACCGGCAGTCTGCTGGCGCTGGCGGCGCAGCGTCTGCCGGCCCAGCCCGACAGCCTGCTCAATAATCAGCCGCTGACGCTGGAGTCGCTGTGCGCGGCGGCGCAGTCTGGCGACCGTCTGGCGCGCGACACCATCGCCAGCGTGGGTCATCATGTTGGCCGGATTCTGGCGATGATGGTCAACATCTTCAATCCTCAACATATTCTTATCGGTTCCCCCCTGAATGCCGCCGCGGATGTGCTGTTTCCGGCCGTGAGCAACACCATTCTGCAGCAATCACTCCCGGCCTACAGCGCGAGTATCCAGCTGGCACCTACCGAATTTAGCGAGCCGGGAACGTTAGGCGGCGCAGCCCTGATCAAAGACGCGCTCTATAACGGGCACCTGTTAGTGAAACTGTTGCAAGGTTAAGCGGGCCTAATCTTGCGCTAACGCAATCTGTTCTCATCCTCCATTCCTTAAAATGCCGGTTCGCAGCAAGGTTAATCACCGATTAACCGCAACGGTTCGAGAGGAGAAGTTGAGTGAATAGACTATTTGTTACCGGCACTGACACCGCAGTGGGCAAAACGGTGGTGTCACGCGCCCTGTTACAAAGTTTTATCCAGGCCAGGCTCAGTGCCGTCGGGTACAAGCCCGTCGCGCGCTGCGCGGTCAAAACCGCTGACGGCCTGCGTAACAAAGATGCACAGGTTCTGCAAAGCGCTTCATCTATCGATTTACCCTATCAGGCGATCAATCCGCTGGCCTTTCAGGAAGAGGAGATCTGCACCCATCCGAGCCAGATCATTGATTACGCATTGCTGACACAGGGCTTAAGCAGCCTGACGCAGCAGGCCGATCGCGTGGTCGTGGAGGGCACCGGCGGCTGGCGCAGCCTGATGAACGATGGACGTCCGCTCTCCTGCTGGGTCGTTGAGCAGCAGCTGCCGGTGGTGCTGGTGGTCGGTATCCAGTCGGGCTGTATCAGTCACGCCCTGTTAACAGCAGAAGCGATAGCGCAGGATGGACTGCCACTGGTGGGCTGGGTGGCCAATCGCATCAATCCGGGACTGGCGCAGTACAGCGATATTATTGAGATTCTGCGTGAAAAAATTAGTGCGCCGCTGCTGGGCGAGCTGCCTTATCTGCCGCGTGCAGAACAGCGTGATTTGACGCCTTACATCGATATTTCTCTGCTGGAGCAGAACAATCTGCACGCTGTGAGTGCAAAGATCGCCTGATTATGAAACAAACTAAGTCATCTGAGTCGGCAATGAGCCTAAAGTTTCAGGCTTGTTGGCGGCTGTCTTTAACTATTTCCATTTAGAATTGAAAGACCTGGCTCGGATATCGCGAAATCGTGGCGTCATGGCGCAGAAAATGCATTAACTCCGCTTATCACACTGAGCTGGAGCCCCATCATGTCGCACTCGCACGAGAAAGGTTTGTTATATGGGCTTGAAGCCCGCATTGGCCCCGCCCCGGCGTTTTTTGCCGCACTGCAACATCTGCTTGCCAGCGTGGTGGGAATCATCACGCCGCCGCTGATTATTGGCTCCGTTCTGGGGTTGCAGGCCTATATTCCTTATCTGATCAGCATGTCATTGTTCGTTTCCGGCTTAGGCACGTTTATGCAGGCCAGACGCTTTTATGGCATCGGGGCGGGCATGATCTGTCTGCAGGGCACCAGCTTCGCGTTTCTGGGGGTGATCCTCTCGGGTGGTCTGATGGTGAAAGGGCGCGGTGGTTCGCCGGAAGAGATTATGGCGATGCTGTTTGGCTGTAACCTGGTGGCGGCGTTGATTCCGATTCTGATCAGCCGCTGCGTTGGCTCGCTGCGCAAAGTGCTGACGCCGGTGGTGACCGGCACGGTGATCACCCTGATTGGCATCAGCCTGATAAAAGTCAGCATTACCGACTGGGCGGGCGGGCACAACGCCACAGATTTTGGATCGCCGGGAAATCTGGCGCTGGGGGCGCTGACGTTGCTGGTGATCGTGGCGCTGAACCGCTCGCGAAATCGCTGGGCTCGGCTGGTGGCGGTGGTGGCCGGAATAGCGGTGGGATGCGTTGCCGCGGCCTTGACCGGTCATCTGCAACTTAATGTTGCGCCGGAGAGCAACTGGCTGGTGCTGCCCGCGTTCTTCCGGTTTGGTTTTGCCTTTGACTGGACCATTTTCCTGCCGATCGCGCTGGTGTCAGTGATCGCGGTAATTGAAGCCGTCGGTGACCTTACCGCTAACTGCCTGATTTCACAGCAGCCGATCACCGGCAAACCTTTTCAGCAGCGGTTGCAGGGTGGCATTGTCGCCGACGGCCTGAGCTGTGTGCTGGCAGCGGTCTTCTCCGCCTTTCCCAACACCACGTTTGCGCAGAACAATGGCGTTATCCAGATGACCGGCGTCGCCAGCCGTTACGTCGGTATGCTGCTGGGAATCATGCTGGCGCTGCTGGGGCTCTTTCCCTTTATTGGCTCCCTGCTGCAGCAGATTCCGCCGCCGGTGCTGGGCGGGGCGACAATCGTGATGTTTGGCAGCGTGGTTGCCGCGGGCATCCGGGTGATGACCCAGACGCCGCTGGGTCGCCGCGAGATGCTGATTGTGGCGATCGCTTTTGGTATTGGTCTGGGTGTGGAGGCGGTGCCGGATGTGCTGAAGCAGTTCCCGCCGCTGATTAACAGTCTGTTTGGTCATGCTGTGACGACCGGCGGCATTCTGGCGATTGTGCTGAATATGGTGCTGCCAGACGAGGCGCCTGTGGTGGAAGAGGTGGAGGCGGAAACGCTGACGGAGAGCTAAAAAGCAGAAGAGCCGATGTATCTCTCACATACGGCTCAAAAATCCAAAGCGATGGGAGCATATGCCTGTATCAAAGCATCGCGGACCAGGGATGGGCCGCGCTGAGCATGCCATGGATGGCATCTTTTGCGTCTTTGCTACAGGCGTATGCTCCCTGAGCTACTACCTGAATTGACAGACAGGACAGGCCGTGACTTAACTGGCTTTAAGATGGAGTCTGCGAAGGGAACAGGGTCAGATCGGAAAGTCGCAAAAGCCGCCATCCGTGGCACGCTCGGCCCGCGCCGTCCTGGCGCGGGACGCTTTCCTCCTCTGACCCGGTTCCCTGCGCGTTAAGCTTGTTTGTTGCTGTCTGATTTACCCAGGCTTGGGTATATCTGCTTATATCTGCTGTTTTAATGGGCCGGTAAGACCCATTTAGGTGACGAAATTATGGATTCAGACGACGGCGGGTACGACCAGAACTGAGGTAATCCGCAATATAATCCTGCGAAATCTCACCGCTGTAGCGACCCTCTTCATCGACAATCGGCATCCAGACCGTGTTGTGCTCATAGAGTTTTGACAGCACCACGCGCAGGTTCTCTTCCGCTTTACCGGTGACCTTAAAGGTGTGCAGTCGCTCTTCACAGCGGCCACTGACGTTACGCGCCTCGCGACGCTTCACGAAGCCCAGCGGTTTGCCATCCTCATCGACCACGGTAATCGACCGCATATCGTTCTCATCCATGGTGCCAAAGGCTTCTTCCAGCGGAGTAGAGCGGCGGACGGTGATGGTCGGCTGCTGGTCAGTCACATCGCCCGCCTGCACCAGTAACAGGCGCTTAAGCGTACGGTCCTGACCCACAAACGAGCCGACGAACTCATTGGCAGGGGTCGCCAGCAGTTCATCCGGGCTGGCGCACTGCACGATTTTACCCTGACCAAATACCGCAATGCGATCGCCGAGCTTCAGTGCCTCGTCAATATCGTGGCTCACCAGCATCACGGTTTTTTTCAGCTGACGCTGCATGTCGAGAAACTCGTTCTGGATCACTTCGCGGTTAATCGGGTCAACGGCGCCAAACGGCTCATCCATCAGCAGCACCGGTGGATCCGCCGCCAGGGCACGAATCACCCCGATACGCTGCTGCTGACCGCCTGACATCTCACGCGGATAGCGATGCAGGAATTTGGTGGGATCCAGCGCAACCATGCTCATCAGCTCGGTAGCACGCTCGTGGCACTGCTTTTTGTTCCAGCCCAGCATGCGTGGCACGACGGTAATGTTCTCTTCGATGGTCATGTTGGGGAACAGACCAATCTGCTGGATAACATAGCCAATGTTTCGGCGCAGGGTGGTGGTGTCCTGCGTACTGGTATCTTCGCCATTAATCAGGATCCGGCCACTGGTGGCGGGAATCAGGCGGTTAATCATCTTCAGTGTGGTGGTTTTCCCGCAGCCCGAGGGTCCCAGCAGCACGCACATCTCACCGGCTGGCACGTGCAGGCTGACGTTATCGACGGCTTTATTGGTCGTGCCGTTTTTCTGGGTAAAGGTTTTCGTCAGGTTTTCCAGCGTAATCATTATCGAATCCCCTTTGGAGTCAGCGCCTGCTGCAAACGGTGCAGCAGCCAGTCAAGAAAAATAGCCAGCAGACAGATCATCAATGCCCCGGCAATCAACATACGAATATCACTGCCGCTAATACCATCCAGCAGCAGCTGGCCCAGACCGCCCGCGCCAATCACGGCAGCAATCGCCATGACGCCAACGTTCATCACCACGGCGGTACGGATGCCACCGAAGATCACCGGCAGCGCCATCGGGATTTCAACCCAGCGCAGGCGCTGCCAGAATGTCATGCCGATACCACGACCCGCCTCACGCAGGCCGTCCGGCAGATTCTCCAGCGCGGTGTGGGTGTTGCGAACAATCGGCAGCAGCGAGTAGAGGAACACGGCGGTAATCGCCGGCAGCGCGCCAATGCCCTGACCGATGAGTGAAAACAGCGGGATCATCAGACCAAAAAGCGCAATGGTGGGAATAGTCAGCACCACGGTGGCGATACCGAGAATCGGCGTTGCCAGCCATCTTACACGCACGATCAGAATGCCAAGCGGCACGCCAATCACAATTGCCAGTCCGACCGCGACCAGCACCAGCCAGCTGTGCTGCCAGCTCAGGGTGAGCAGGGTGCTCCAGTTATCCATGATGTAGTGAAGGGTATCCACAGTGCCTCCTTACAGCATGTTTTTGGATTTAAGGAAATCACGCGCCACGGTTTCCGGTGACTGATGATCGATATCGACCCGCTTGTTCAGCTCCGTTATCGCCTCATCGGTGATCTGCGCAGAAAGCTGATTAAGCGCGGTATCCAGCCCCGGATGACTCGCCAGCACATCCTGACGCACAACCGGCGTCACGTTGTAGCTTGGGAAGAAGTGCTTATCATCCTCCAGTACTTTCATGTTGAAGCCCTTAACCCGGCCATCGGTGGTGT
The DNA here is from genome assembly GCF_019969975.1 of Pantoea sp. OVA07A. Lineage (NCBI taxonomy): Bacteria > Pseudomonadati > Pseudomonadota > Gammaproteobacteria > Enterobacterales > Erwiniaceae > Pantoea > Pantoea sp. OVA07A. The sequence goes on from NZ_JAHXYM010000001.1 coordinate 658,281, forward strand.
AGATCAGACCGGCATCCACGAATCCGTCGCGAATCGCGTTATAGACCAGACCCGGGTCCATCTGGCGGATCTGCGGGCGATCCAGCGTCAGGTTGTAGGTTTTCTGCAGCGGCTTCATGCCGTCTGAACGACCCGAGAACTCCAGGTCCAGACCCAGTCGCCAGTTATGATCCGGATCGGTTTTACGCACCTGCTCAATCTTCGCAACCAGCTGCGACATGGTGCTGATGCCCTCTTTTTCGGCCCGTTCACGGGTCATGGCAAAGGCATAGGTGTTGTTCATTGGTGCCGGGTTAAGCCAGACCAGCCCCAGTCTGGCATCCAGCTTTTTCACCGTCTCATATGCCTGCTGTGAAGACATCGGCTGGTTGATATGGTTAAAGATGATCAGCGAGGTGCCGGTATATTCCCAGACCATATCAATCTGCTTATTCAGCAGCGCATTACGGCCAATGGTGGTGGCGATATTGCGTTTAGGCACCACCTCGAAGCCTTTTTTCTGCAGCCAGAGCACCGTCATTGCTGACAGGATATGCTGCTCGGTAAAACTTTTGGTCGCCATCACCAGCGGTGCAGCAGCCTGTGCCGTCTGGCTTAACAGCAGTGTCGCGGTCAGCGCGACAACGCTTTTCTTAATCCAACGCGTTAGCATTGCAAAGCTCCTTGTGGTCAGGCCGCAGCGTGCGGACTCAGAAAGCGGCCCAGCGCGGCCAGCATCATATCCAGTACCAGTGCCACCAGTGCAGTGGCGACAGCGCCGAGTATCAGCGTCGGAAAGTCATTCAGATAGATGCCCGGGAAGATCAGCTCGCCAAAGCTGCTGGCGCCAATCAGGAACGCCAGTGGGGCGGTGCCGACATTGATGGCGGTGGCGATGCGCACGCCAGAGAGGATGACCGGCAAGGCATTCGGCAGCTCTACCTGACGCAGACGCTGCCATTTGGTCATGCCGATGCCGTTGGCCGCCTCAATCAGCGACGGGGGAACTGCGCTCAGACCAGAGAAAGTGTTGCGGACGATAGGCAGCAGCGAAGCCAGAAACAGCGCAATCAGCGCCGGACGGTCGCCAATCCCGATAATAACCATCGCCAGAGCCAGTACCGCCAGCGGTGGCAGGGTGTTACCGACATTGAAAATCTGCATCACGTACTCTGCCCAGCGACGTGCAAACGGGCGACTTAGCAGGATGCCACTGGGGATACCGACCAGCAAAGCGAACAGCATTGACCAGAAGACTAAGAAGAGGTGTTGTTGCCCGAGATAAAGCAGATCGACTTTACGTGCGACCAGCTGATCCCAGCCAAGGCCCCAGATCAGCACCGCGATCACCGCGACCACTGCAAGCAGTGCCAGACCGGCGCGTCGGGCCAGTGAAGCATTTTGCATAGGAGAATCTCCCTGATTACGATCTCAATTGTTATAACAACCATAAACAGCCCGACAGGTACGGCAAAAAATGCCGCCGCGCCCAATACCGAAACTGCGATAAAATGTAGATAAAATGACTGTTTACCCACTCTTTTTCAGTGAATACTGAATAAGATGGTGTAATGCTATAGCAGCCCTTTATTGCACAAGCCAGCTTTTAAGCCACAAATCAGAGAGATAGAAACAGGTTAAAATGGTGTTAAAGCCGCGTAGCCGCTGGGCTAATGCGACAATAAAAAATTTTCATCGACTTCTGGTGACACTGTCACAGAGGGCGCAGAAAATGCGCACGCGCGGGAAACTGCATTGTCTGTTTTTCAGCTAGCCTTGCAGATTAAAAAAGGAACCCTATGACTGAAAGCGCACAACTCCGGACCGGACATCGCCACTGGATCTTAATCGCCTGCATGCTGGCGATGTTTATGGCGGCCATTGAAGTCACTATTGTGGCCACCGCGATGCCCACCATCATTGCTGACCTCGGCGGTTTTTCGCAGTTTGGCTGGGTCTTCTCGATCTATCTGCTGACCCAGGCGGTCAGCGTGCCGCTCTATGGGCGGCTGGCGGATATGGTGGGTCGCAAAACGATGTTTTTTGTCGGCACGTCGATTTTCCTGGTGGGGTCGGTGCTGTGTGGCTTTGCCCATACCATGACCTGGCTGATCCTGTTCCGGGCGTTTCAGGGCCTGGGAGCGGGGGCGATCATGCCGCTCAGCTCCACCATCGTGGCGGATATCTATTCGCCGCGCGAACGCGCCAGCGTGCAGGGCTGGCTCTCCAGCGTCTGGGGTGTAGCGGCGATAGTGGGGCCGCTGACCGGCGCGTGGCTGGTACAGCACTTTAGCTGGTCGGTGATTTTCTGGGTCAATCTGCCCATCGGCCTGATCAGCATGCTGATGCTGTGGCGCTGGCTACCGTCGCACCAGAAGGAGGAGAAATCGCAGCCGCTGAACCTGGCGGGCAGCGGCTGGCTGATGCTCTGCGTGACGGCCTTGCTGATTGCGCTGTTGCAGGCGGAACAGCTGGGCGTCTGGCTGGTGCCGTTTCTGCTCTTCTCACTGTTCGCTGGCTGGCAGCTCAGACGCCACGAGCTGCATTCAGCGGCACCGCTGTTTCCGCTGATAATCTGGCGCAGCCGGCTTATCGTGGCGGGCAATGCGGGCAATCTCATCATCGGGGCGGCCATGATGGGCATCAGCGCCTTTTTGCCCACCTGGATTCAGGGGATCAGCGGCGGTTCACCGTTACAGGCGGGCAGTGTGCTGGCGATGATGTCGATTGGCTGGCCGCTGGCCAGCACCCTCAGCGGCAGACTGATGCTGCACACCTCCTACCGCTTCACCGCCCAGCTCGGGGCGCTGTTGCTGGTGACCGGCAGTGCCTTGCTGCTGTTTTTACAGCCTGCAAGCTCACTCTATCAGGCGGGCTTTACGGCGTTTCTGATCGGTACCGGCATGGGAATGACCAGCACCACGTTCCTGGTTTCAGTACAAAACCAGGCGGATTACCAGATTCGCGGCATCTGTACCGCTTCAATTATGTTCAGCCGGATGATCGGGTCGGCGGTAGGGACGGCGATCATGGGCGCGGTGCTGAATCTCAATCTGCAGTGGCGTTTGCCGCAGGTCGAGGATCCGGTGCAGAAGATTATGTCCGAACCCAGCCGTCAGCAGTTACAGCCGGAAACCCTGCAGCAGATGGTAGGGTCGATTGCCGCCTCACTGCACTGGGTGTTCGTGGTGGCACTGGTGATTGCGTTGTTTGCGGTGGGTGTGGCATGGATGATGCCGCGTCAGCGGCCGGAACAGGCGGACTAACAGGCAGGGCGACAGGATGTCGCCCTGATTTGAACAGAACTACTGGGCAGATGAGTCCTGCGAACTGCCGGCACTGGCAGGTACGCTGGCTTCGTTGTCACTGCCTGAGCGCTTATAAACAATTTTTTGTGTGTCGTTCTCACAATGTCCGACGACCTGGCCACCCGCCTGATCAACCTGATCGTTGGCGACGATGTCGAGACTAAAACCCGACTCAGGCACACCGTTCTGAATAATTTTCTGGCTGATTTCGGTTTTTACCGATTCACAGGATGCCTGCGCCATTAGCGGCAGAGCAAATAACGCCGCGCTTAACAAAACCCTCTGTAGCTTCATCACGTCTTCCTTATGTTAGTCGTCGTCATTACTATAGCTCAAATTTACGGCGCTACCGGGCGACCGGAACGGCGATCCAGACAACGCAGGGTGTTGGGCTCCCAGTATGCGTTGAGATTGAGGCTCTGCTCGCACTTGTCGCGGGTATCAAACGCACGATCGGTTTTATCAAACTCTTTTTCGACGCGGGTGTTCACTTTGTTGCGCAGCATGCGCGTGTCATTCCATTGCTCTTTATCCTGGCGCGCTGCTTCATTGCTCAGCGCGGAACTGCCATCTTCGATAATCAGACGATTAGTATTCGCAGTGGCAGTGAATGCCGCAGTGGAGAGGAGAACCATCAGCACGGCAGGGATCATTTTTTTCATCACACTATCCTTTAGTTAACGCAAACATCGCCATCCACGACAGCGGTTGCAGCGGGCATGCTTAGAGCCTGGCTCATCAGGGGTCATTGAGGCAGACAGTCTGGACACAGACAGCGCATGACAACCGGCGCGTACAGGGTGTACGTGAGGAGGATGAGCACTGCCCGGGTTCAGACGGACAAATAAAACAGCCTGATGGGCCTGGCTCTTAGTATATCATCGCCGTTTCTTTGCTCACCAGCAGTGAGTCGTTTGTTTACGTTAAGGAGAGGTAAGGATGCTGATTAAAACCGCCTTGCTGTTTTTTATTACCGCGCTGGCGGAGATTACCGGCTGCTTTCTGCCGTGGTTATGGCTGAAAAAAGGCGGGTCAGCCTGGTTGCTACTCCCTGCGGCAGCAAGTCTGGCGCTGTTTGTCTGGCTGCTGACGCTGCATCCCGCGGCCAGCGGACGGGTTTATGCCGCCTACGGTGGCGTCTATGTGCTTACCGCGCTGCTCTGGTTGCGGGTGGTGGATGGCGTGAAGCTAAGTGTGTGGGACTGGAGCGGGGCTCTGATCGCATTCAGCGGCATGCTGATTATCGTGATGGGCTGGGGACGCGGGTAACGCCAGCCGTGAGGGCTGGCGCTGCAGGGAGTTAAGGTTTATGCACTTTCAGCCCCGCCAGCGTCTGGCTGACCGGCATCATCTCAAGGCTATTGATGTTGACATGTTTAGGCAGTGTGGCCACCCAGTATACGGCTTCTGTCACATCTTCCGGCGTTAAGGCGGTAGCCCCTTCGTAGACCTGACCCGCCTTGTCATCATCGCCCTTAAAGCGCACGTTGGAAAACTCTGTGCCGCCGACCAGACCCGGTTCAATGTCGGTCACGCGCAGCGCGGTGCCGTGTAAATCGGTTCGCAGATTCAGGCTGAACTGGCGCACAAAGGCTTTGGTGGCGCCGTAGACGTTGCCGCCGGCATAGGGCCAGCTGCCGGCAATCGATCCGATATTAATGATATGACCGACATCACGCTCCACCATCTGTGGCAGCAGGGCGCGGGTCATATAGACCAGGCCTTTGGTATTGGTGTCAATCATGTTTTCCCAGTCTTCGACGTTGGCCTTGTGCGCCGGTTCGACGCCCAGCGCCAGACCGGCGTTGTTGACCAGCACGTCGATATTGCGCCATTCCGCCGGTAACTGCGCCACCGCCTCTTCAATGGCGGCACGGTTACGCACATCGAGCTGTACCGTATAAATATTCTCGCCCAGTTCATCCTTCAGCGCTTTTAAACGTTCAGCCCGTCGTCCAGTGGCAATCACTTTATGACCATTCTCAATAAAGCGACGGGTGATGCTTTGACCAAAACCGGCGGTCGCACCGGTGACAAAAATAATCATCTCACTGTTCCTTATGCCATTTTCAGAGTCGATGGCTTCACCATAGCATTTCATTTCCGCTTCTGCGCGTGGAAAAACTGCCTGACCTGTAAACGGATTTTAACGGGTAGCCAGCTGCGCCTTTTCAGGGCAGATTGCACCGTTAAAGGGCAGGTTTGCGGGTAACCCGCCATACTCAAAATGTTCAGGGCGCGCAATATTGAGTAGCAACCGTTTGCATCCGTTCCGCAAACGGTTGCTAAGCCATCTCAGTCCTTATTTGTTGCGCAACTTCACTTTTTTAGCTTATTTAACTGATATTTAAAGAATTTATTCTATTTCAATTCTGGCACGCAGGTTGCACAGGATTATTCAGATAATCATCTGCAGATATAACATCGCGCTTTCAGAAAGGACTACCCATGCTTTCAGCAACCGACACGGCGATACGCGCCAGCTTCTTTGACTTTACCGGCGTGGTGGATCGTCCCGACGACCTGGCTGGCCAGGCCCGCTATCTTGAGGATGCGGTGCTGCTGCTGCGTGATGGATGCGTAGTGGGGCTGGATAGCTGGGAGAATAGCGAGGCGATGCTGGCGGGGCATCCGGTCATCGACCTGCGCGGCAGACTGATCGTGCCGGGCTTTGTCGATACCCACATTCACTATCCGCAGACAGAGATGATTGGCGCATTTGGCGAACAGCTGCTGGAGTGGCTGAATCACTACACCTTCCCGGTTGAAGCGCAGTATCACTGTCCCGATCATGCTGCGCGGATGTCCGCCTTCTTCCTGCATCAGCTGCTTTCCAACGGCACCACCAGCGCGCTGGTGTTTGGCACCGTCCATCCGCAATCGGTGGAGGCGCTGTTCAGCGCCGCCGAAGCGCTGAACATGCGGCTGATTGCCGGGAAAGTGATGATGGATCGTAATGCGCCTGACAACCTGACCGAAACCCCTGAACAGAGCTACCAGCAGACCCGGGCGCTGATTGAGCGCTGGCACCAGCGCGGACGCCTGAGCTACGCCCTGACGCCGCGCTTTGCGCCGACCTCATCCCCACAGCTGCTGGAAAAAGTGCAGCAGCTGCGTCAGGAGTTCCCGGATACCTGGCTGCATACCCATCTCAGCGAAAACCCGCAGGAGGTCGCCTGGGTCAAAGAACTGTTCCCGGAGCGTGAAGGCTATCTGGATGTTTATCATCATCACCAGCTGACCGGCCGCCGCAGCGTCTTTGCTCACTGTCTGCATCTGGAAGAGAACGAATGGCAGTGTCTGCACGATACCGATTCATCCATTGCTTTCTGTCCCACCTCAAACCTGTTTCTCGGCAGCGGCCTGTTTAACCTGAAACGCAGCTGGCAGCAGGGGGTAAAAGTGGGGATCGGCACCGATGTCGGGGCGGGCACCACCTTTAATATGCTGCAGACCCTGGGCGAAGCCTACAAGGTGGGCCAGCTGCAGCACTACCGGCTCAGCGCGGCCGAAGCCTTTTATCACGCCACGCTGGGCGGGGCGCGCGCGCTGGATCTCGACCACGCCATCGGAAATTTCAACATCGGTAAAGAAGCGGACTTTGTGGTGCTGGACCCGGCGGTTTCTGCCCTGCAGCAACTGCGCATCGGCAACAGCAAAGATATCTGGGAAAAACTGTTTGTATTAATGACGCTCGGCGACGACCGCAATATTGCCCAGACCTGGGTAGCCGGTCGTCCGGTCTGGCAGCGCGACGCACAGGAGCAAGCCGCATGATCCAGTTTCTGTTAAATAACCAGCTGGTCAGCGAGGACGCGCTCGACCCCAACCTCACGGTACTCAACTACCTGCGCACCCGTCAGCAACGCCCTGGCACCAAAGAGGGCTGTGCATCTGGCGACTGTGGCGCCTGCAGCGTGACTCTGGGCAAAGCCGTAGGGGGAACAATGCAGTATGAAACGGTCAACAGCTGCCTGACGCTGGTCTCCGCGTTACAGGGCAAGCAGCTGATTACGGTTGAGGATCTGCGTCACGGCCGCGCACTGCATCCGGCGCAGCAGGCGATGGTCGACTGCCACGGTTCGCAATGCGGATTCTGCACGCCAGGCTTTGTGATGTCGCTGTTCAGCCTGCAAAAAACCGCTTCGGGCTGGGATCGCCATCAGGCGGAAACTGCGCTGGCGGGCAACCTCTGCCGCTGTACCGGTTACCGGCCGATTATGGCCGCCGCCGAACAGCTCTGCTCGCAGCCGGTGACAGATCAGTTCGATCAAGGTGCCGCCGCAACCGTGCAGCGGCTTGAGGCGCTGGCAACCCCGGAGATGCAGGAATTAGGGGGTGAGGGACGCCGTTGCTTCCTGCCCAAAACTCCGGCTCAGCTGGCGGCGATCTATCTGGCACATCCCGAGGCGAGGCTGATTGCCGGTGGCACCGATCTCAGCCTGCAGATTACCCAGCAGCATAAAAGAATACCGTTGCTGATTGCGCTGGAGCAGGTTGCCGCGCTCAAAGTCTGCAGCGAATTTGATGACCACTACCTGCTGGGCGCAGGAGCTTCGCTGCAGCAGGTCAGCGAATTTCTTGCCAGCCGCATTCCCGGCGTCAGCGAGATGCTGCAACGCTTTGCCTCGCTGCAAATCCGTCTGCAGGGCACATTAGGCGGCAACATCGGCAACGCTTCCCCCATTGGCGACGCCTCGCCGGTGCTGCTGGCCCTGAACGCCAGCCTGTTGTTACAGCGCGGTGAGCAGCAGCGCAGCCTGCCGCTGGATCAGTTCTTTACCGGCTATCGCCAGACCCGGCTCGAAAAAGGGGAGTTTATTCGCGCCATTCGCATCGATAAAGTGACGGTGTCACCTGATTTTGTGGCCTGGAAAGTGTCCAAACGGCTGGACGATGATATCTCCGCCGTGTTCGCCGCTTTTAATCTGCAGATTGAACAGGGCGTAGTCAGCAGTGCCCGCATCGCCTTTGGCGGCATGGCGGCAACACCGCAGCGTGCCCGTCACTGTGAACAGGCATTCATCGGTCAGCCGCTGAATTCCGTGACAGTGTCACGCGCAGCCGCGGCGCTGGCAGAGGATTTCCAGCCGCTCTCCGATTTCCGCGCCAGCAGTGACTATCGTCTGCAGGTCGCACGCAACCTGCTGCGCCGCTACTGGCATCGCCACAACGGCGAAATAACCTGTATTGAGGTGGCCCGCTATGTCTCATAACCGTCCTGAACTCAACGAAGAGGTCATTAAGGCGCAGTATGCCGCTGATTTACAGAGCGGCGTTGGTCGCAGTAACCGCCATGAAAGCGCGGAAAAACATGTCTCTGGCGAGGCGCGTTTTATCGATGACAAGCCAGAGCTGCCGGGTCTGCTGCATCTCTGTCCGCGCCTGAGTGAGTATGCTCATGCGCGCATCCTGCATATTGATGTGCAGCCCTGTTATGCCATTCCCGGCGTCGTCAGCGTCCTGACCTGGCAGGATGTGCCGGGCATCAATGATGTCGGGCCGCTGGAGCCGGGCGACCCGCTGCTGGCCCATGACAAAGTGGAGTATCTGGGACAGATCGTGATCGCGGTGGCGGCGGATTCCCCCGAGGCTGCCCGCCTTGGCGCGGCCGCTGCGGTAATTGAATATGAGGTGCTGGAACCGCTGCTGGATGTGGAACAGGCGCTGGCTCAGGGCAGCTTTGTGCAGGAACCTCACATTCACCAGCGCGGTGATGTGGAAGCGGCCCTGGCGCGTGCGCCGCATCGGGTCAGTGGGGCGTTTCACATTGGCGGCCAGGAGCATTTCTATCTGGAAACCCAGACGGCAATGGTCATTCCCGGTGAAGATCAGCAGTTGCAGGTTTTCTCTTCAACCCAGAACCCCACCGAAGTGCAGAAACTGGTGGCGGAAGTGATGGGCATCAGCCTGAATCAGGTGACGATAGATATGCGCCGGATGGGCGGTGGCTTTGGTGGTAAAGAGACGCAGGCGGCCGGTGTCGCCTGTCTCTGCGCCATCGTGGCGCGCCAGACCGGCCGGGCGGCGAAGATGCGGCTTTCACGTCGCGACGATATGCGCGTCACCGGCAAACGCCATCCGTTCTTTGTGCGCTACGAAGCGGGCGTTGAAGAGGATGGGCGTCTGTGCGGCATCAAAATCGATCTGGCCGGAAACTGCGGTTATTCGCTGGATCTTAGCGGATCGATTGTCGATCGTGCCATGTTCCACGCCGATAACGCCTATTACCTCGGGGATGCACGGGTAACCGGCTATCGCTGCCGTACTAACACCGCCTCGAACACCGCCTATCGGGGTTTTGGCGGGCCGCAGGGCATGGTGGCGATTGAACAGATCATGGATCATATCGCCCGTGAGCGCGGGCTGGATCCGCTGGCGCTGCGCAAGCGTAACTACTATGGCAAGCAGGATCGCAACATCACCCATTACCACCAGCAGGTAGAGGATAATCTGCTGGATGAGATTACCGAACAGCTGGAGCAGAGCAGCGACTATCAGGCTCGCCGCGCGGAGATTAAGGCGTTTAATGCCCGCAGTCCGCTGCTGAAACGCGGTCTGGCGCTGACGCCGGTAAAATTCGGCATCTCCTTTACCTCCAGCTTTCTCAATCAGGCGGGGGCGCTGATTCTGATCTACACCGACGGCACGGTGCAGCTTAACCACGGCGGCACCGAGATGGGCCAGGGCCTGAACACCAAGGTGATTCAGATTGTCGCCGAAGTGCTGCAGATTGAGATCGATAAAATTCAGATCACCGCCACCGACACCGGCAAAGTGCCCAACACCTCGCCAACCGCGGCCTCCAGCGGGGCTGACCTCAATGGCAAAGCGGCGCAGAATGGTGCTGAGATCCTGCGCGACCGTATGACCGCCATGCTCTGCGAGCTACACCAGTGCGACGCGGCGGCGGTGAGCTTCCGCAACGGAGTGGTGCGCGCCGGAGATAAACATTACACCTTCGCCGAGGTGGCGAAGCTGGCGTGGCTGAATCAGGTGCCGCTCTCCGCCACCGGCTACTACCGCGTGCCGGGGATTCATTACGACCGGGTCGCGGGTCGCGGGACGCCATTCTATTACTACGCTTACGGTGCAGCCTGCTGTGAAGTGGTGATTGATACTCTGACCGGCGAATCCCGCCTGCTGCGCGCCGACATTCTGCATGACGTCGGCGCCTCGCTGAATCCGGCCATCGACATCGGCCAGGTTGAAGGAGGCTTTATTCAGGGCGTCGGCTGGCTTACCTGCGAAGAGCTGGTGTGGAGTAATAAAGGCCAGCTGCTGACCGATGGCCCGGCGAGCTACAAAATTCCCGCCATCAGCGACGTTCCGGCGGACCTGCGGGTCACACTGGTGGAGAACCGTAAAAACCCTAAAGACACGGTGTTCCACTCCAAGGCCGTAGGTGAACCGCCGTTTATGCTGGGCATCGCCGCCTGGTGTGCCCTGCAGGATGCGGTCGCCAGCGTCTCCGATTACCGGCAGCACCCGCTGCTGGACGCGCCCGCGACGCCGGAGCGCATCTTCTGGGGCGTGCAGCGCCTGACGGGAGGGGTTGATGATTTATCATGACTGGATTGGCGTGCTGCATCAGCTGCGTGAAAAACGTCAGAGCTGCGTATTAATCACCGTGCTCAGTGAGCACGGTTCGGTGCCGCGCGACAGCGGCAGCAAAATGGTGGTGACGCAGCAGGAGAGTTATCTCACCATCGGTGGCGGTCATCTTGAGTTTGAGTGCATCGCCCAGGCTAGGGCGATGCTGCAGAGCGGGGCGACTGCGCCACACACCGAGGATTTCAGCCTTGGCGCGCGGCTCGGACAGTGCTGCGGCGGCAAAACCACGCTGCTGTTTGAGCCGCTGCTGCAGGCGCAGCCGGAGATCTACCTTTTTGGCGCAGGCCATGTGGGACAGGCGCTGGTCAATCTGCTGTCAACGTTACCCTGTCACATAAACTGGATCGACAGTCGCCCGGCGCAGTTCAGCCACGTTCCGGCTGGCGTGGTGACGCTGCAGCCGGACGATCCGCTCGACTGCGTAGCACAGGCACCCGCAGGCAGCTACTTCATCATCATGACCCATCATCATCCCCTCGACTTCGAACTGTGCGAGGCGGTGCTGAAGCGCGGCGATTTCCGCTATGCCGGGGTGATCGGTTCTGAAACGAAAAACCAGCGTTTCCGCTACAGGCTGGCGGGCAAGGGTGTGGCGAACGAACCGCTGGCGCGCCTGCGCTGTCCGATTGGCCTGCCGGACGTCAAAGGCAAGCTGCCCGCCGAGATTGCGGTGGCGATTGCCGGTGAAATCATCAGCGTTTATCAGCAGCACGTCGCCTGAGTTGTCGCTTTCGCGGCAACCTGTCAGGATAAGACTTTGCGATGCCCACCAGGAGCGAACCATGAACGCCCGTCAGAATCCCTTCTTTAGCGTCAGCACACTGCCTTACCAGACTCCTCCTTTTGACCAGATTGAGGAGCAGGATTTCCTGCCCGCGCTGCAGGCGGGCATTGAGGAGAAGCGTCAGGAGATCGAGGCGATCGCACTGAACAGCGACGCGCCCAGCTTTTTCAACACTTATGAGGCGCTGGAGAGGAGCGGACAGCTGCTCAACCGGGTGAATCTGGTGTTCAGTGCCATGACCTCGGCGCATACCAGCCCGTATCTGCAGCAGGTGGATGAGGAGATTGCGCCTCAGCTCACCGCGCTCAACGATGACATCATGCTTAATCGCCCGCTGTTTTCGCGGCTCGATGCGGTTTATCTGCAGCGCGCTAAACTGGATGCCGAATCAAAACGGCTGGTCGAGGTGATCTGGCAGCGCTTTCAACTGGCGGGGGCTAATCTGCCGGAAGCGCAGAAACAGCAGCTCAAGACACTGAATCAGGAAGCGGCCCGCCTCGGTACCCGCTTCACCAACAAATTGCTGGCCGCCACTAAAGCGGGCGGGCTGGTCGTCGATGATCTGCAGAAGCTGGCGGGACTCTCACCGGCCGATCTGGCGGTGGCGCAGGCGGAAGCGCAGGCACGCGGACTGGAAAAGCACTGGCTGCTGGTGCTGCAAAACACCACCCAGCAACCCGCACTACAGAGCCTGGCCGATCGCGCAACCCGTGAAGCGCTGTTTAAGGCGGGCGTGACGCGCACTGAAAAAGGCGATGAGAACGACACCCGCGAGCTGGTATTACGTCTGGCGCAGGTCAGGGCCGAGCAGGCGCGGCTGCTGGGATTTGCCAGCTATGCCGAGTGGAAGTTACAGGATCAGATGGCCAAAACGCCTAAGGCGGCGCTGGCGTTTATGCATAACATCGTGCCTGCCGCGCGCGGTCGTGCGGAGCGTGAAGCGGCGGCTATCCAGCAGACCATCGACCAGCAGCAGGGCGATTTTACCCTGCAGGCCTGGGACTGGCGTTTTTATGCCGAACAGGTGCGGCGCGCCCGTTACGATCTGGATGAGAGCCAGATTAAGCCCTACTTTGAACTGAATTCGGTGCTGCAGAATGGCGTGTTCTGGGCGGCGACGCAGCTCTATGGCATCCGTTTCACGCCGCGACAGGATCTGCCGGTTTACCATCCCGACGTCCAGGTCTATGAGATTTTTGACGCCGATGAGACCCCGCTGGCGCTGTTTTACACCGACTTCTTTAAGCGCGACAGCAAAGGCGGCGGCGCCTGGATGAGCAACTTCGTCAACCAGTCCACGCTGCTCGACAGCAAACCGGTGATCTACAACGTCTGTAACTACACCAAACCGCCAGCCGGTGAACCGGCGCTGCTGAGCTGGGACGACGTCATCACGATGTTTCACGAGTTCGGCCACACGCTGCACGGTCTGTTTGCCAGCCAGCGCTATCCGAGCCTGTCGGGAACGGAAACCCCGCGCGATTTCGTTGAGTTTCCTTCGCAGATCAACGAGCACTGGTCCAGCGAGCCAGCGGTGTTCCGCAACTACGCTCGCCACTATCAGACTCAGGCGCTGATGCCCGCTGAGCTGCATGAAAAAATCGTCCGGGCCGCCACGTTCAACAAAGGCTACGAGATGAGCGAGCTGCTGGCTGCCGCGCTGCTGGATCTGCACTGGCACAGCCTTAACCGTGATTCCGCGCCGCAAAGCGTGGAGGGATTCGAGCAGCAGGCGTTACAGAGCGATAATCTGGCGCTGACGGCGGTGCCGCCGCGCTATCGCTCCAGCTATTTCCAGCACATCTGGGGCGGTGGCTATGCTGCAGGTTATTACGCCTATATCTGGACGCAGATGCTCGCCGACGATGGCTATCAGTGGTTTGCGGAACAGGGCGGACTGACGCGCGAGAACGGCGACCTCTTCCGGCAGAAAATTCTGTCCCGGGGGAACAGCAGCGATCTTAAAACACTGTATGAAAGCTGGCGGGGCGGGCCTCCGCAGCTGGAGCCCATGCTGAAAAATCGCGGTCTGGCGGAGTCATAGCAGAACGGGCTGTCACGCGCTGGTCGCGCTGACAGCCCGGTTTTATTCGTGTTAACCCAGCGGGCCACCTTCAATGGTTTCGCACATTCCGGCCAGCACCCGTTCACCGGTTTCGCTTTTCAGAGAGTCATACCATTCTGCCGTGATCGCCGGATCGCGCGCATGGGTGACGTCACAGCGTTTGCGCGCTTTCAGCACCAGATCTTTTACCCGTTCAACCCGTCGCGCCTGATAGCGCAGCAGTGCATCTTCAATACCCAGTGAATGAGAGGCCAGCGTCGAGGCCAGTACCACGGCATCCTCCATCGCCGCGCAGCCGCCCTGGCCGATATCGGGCGTGGTGCTGTGGGCAGCATCGCCCAGCAGGGCCACACGTCCTTTAACAAAGCGGCTGAAAGGTTCGATGTCGTGAATCTCAACCCGATTGGTGGTGTCAGGATTGATTGCCGCGATCAGCTGCTGTACCGGCTCCGCCCAGCCCTGAAAATAGCCGGTTAAGTCCGCTTTCACCGTACTGCGATCCTGCGGCAGTCCCTTCGGCAGCGGCACATCAAAGAAGAAGTAGAATCGATTGCCGCTGACCGGCATCAGCGACACCCGCTTGCCGTCACCGACAAAGGTGGTCCACTGATCGGCGGGCGCAATCTTCTCATCAATGGTGACCAGGCCATTCCAGTTAACGTAACCGGCGTAACGTCGTTCCAGCTTCTGCTCCAGCACATACTCGCGGATCACCGAATGGGTGCCATCGGCGGCAATCAGGAAATCGCCGGTGGCCTGAGTGTTGTCGGAAAAGGTGGCAATCACGCCACTGCCGGTCTGCTCGACCTGGATCACCCGCTTACCAAACTGCACCCGTTCACGCCCGAAGGTATCAATCAGCATCGCCTGCAGTTCTGCCCGCGCCACCGGACAGGGATATTCGCCAACCTGCTGCACCAGCGGCGCCATACTGAAGCGGGTCAGGGGTGCGCCGGTGGTGCCATCGTGATAGGCCATATAGGCCATGTTCCCGCCCAGCTCACGCAGCGCGGTTTTCATGCCCAGCGCATTCAGGCATTTAACACCGTTGGGCCAGATGGAAATCGCCGCGCCGACGGGCTTCATCTCCTTTACGGCTTCAAAGACCTCAACGTCAATTCCGGATTTCTCCAGCGCAATGGCACTACTCATACCGCCTATACCGCCACCAATCACGATTGCTTTCATAATGCTCTCCTGTCTGCATAGGTCACTTCCTGCAACTTTTGTACCAGAGAGGGGGTTGTAGAGCGCCTCCTTTAAATAATGATGTAAATCATATGCTTAATTAATGATAGGAGGCGCATGGCACCCGCTTGCCTCTTAAGCAGTTGCACTGAATTGTGGCAAACAGGCGTGCAAAAAGGGTGCGGCTATAACCGTACTGCATCATTTGTTTCATTATCGCCCGTCTGTGTCTGTGTTAATCATCAGCCAGTGGAACGCGCCGGGCACTTTTCAGCATGGTCATTCTTATTACTTTAAAAGTTATTAACTAAAATCCTCATCCGCTTCGCTAATATTCCTGACAATTAATTAAACATTTACATAACAACTGGCGCGAATATTTCCCGGAAAATAATCGTTATATTCAATAAGGGGTTAGCCTGACACAGTTAAACACACCTGTTAATAAAAAATGCAAATTCATAACCAGACACAATTGTGTCTGTTTTAGCACCGTGCGCAATCATTAGCAAAAGCGTTCAGGCCGCGTCATTACGGGCTTTTAGGATATTGCTCAGACCCGCCAGTCACGATCACGTGATATAGATCACTCCGGACACAAGGACTCTGGAAGGCGAACATGAAAATTGGAATCACGAATAACCAGTATCCGGAGCAGCGTAATATCTTAGTTAATCCGGATAACGAATATATCAATCTGAAAAAGAGCAATCTGTTCTACTTTATTAACCCGCTACGAACCCGATTGCTCAAAAAAAATAAAACCTTTGTCTTTCAGCCTGTGCCTTTTTCAGGGGCATCGCGGGCTGACATCCTGCATCTGTTCAATGAAGTGGCGATAACCCCTCAGAAGTGGGTCGCGTCATTTGAAACGGAGCTGCCGCGTGTGCTGCCGGTGGCGGGCGTCGCCAAGCAGGACAACCCCGAGCTGAAACGCCTCATTCCTTATCTGTTAAAAGATAACTGCCTGGGGTTGATTGCCATCTCAGATGCCACCCTGAACATTCAGATGAAACTGTTCAGGCCTGATATTGCCCAGCAAATCCGCCGTAAAACCCTGGTGCTGCATCCGCCGCAGAAGCTGTTTATCCAGCAGAAAACGCCGCGTCAGCCCGGTATTCTGAAACTGACCTTTGCCGGTAACGAGTTCTACCGCAAAGGCGGGGCTGAAGTCGTGCTGGCGATCAGTGAGCTGATTGAAGAGCGCAAACTGGAAGAGTCCCAGCTGGATGTGCAGCTGATTGGCGATCTCGCCAAGCGTCGTAACGTGGCGCACCGCCAGTTCCAGGATGATGAGACGTTCTATAGTGGCATTGAGAACCGCATCAAACGCTATCGCTGCTTCACGCATCATTCACAGATGGATAACGGCGCCCTGATGCAGCTGTTCCGCCAGAGCGATGCCGGACTGCTACCAACCTGGCAGGAGACGTACGGTTTCTCAGTGCTGGAGATGCAGGCTAACGGCTGCCCGGTAATCACCAGCAACGTGCGCGCATTGCCAGAGATTAATCCCGCCAGTGCAGGCTGGGTGATTGCGAGTCCGCTGAACGCTGACCGTGAATACAGTATTACCTCGCCAGAGCAGAAAACGCAGCTACGCCAGTCGCTGGTGGAGGGGCTGAAATCGATACTGCTCGCTATTATCGACCGTCCTGAGATGCTGCAGGAGAAAGGTGAGGCGGCGATTCTGCGCATCAAAGATCAGCATGACACCCAGCGTTACATTGCCCGGCTCAACGATATCTACAGCCGTGGCGTGATTAATGTCACTCAACATCCCCCTGTGGTCTCAATTTGATTAGATTTCTCTGACGGGGCGCGCCAGACTGGCCATACTTAGTGCAGCGTCCCTCTGGAGAACTCTTATGAAAATGATCATCAGCCTGCTGCTGTCCGGATTACTGGGCAGCAGCGCCTTCGCTCAGCCCGCACCGCTTTTTCCGGCCCGCGCGCCCCTGGCACAGCTGACGCCCGTCGCTGCCCGCTGCGATGTCTCCGCCTGTCAGACCAACTGCTACACAGAACAATCGCACTGCAACACCCGGGACAACGGTGGCTGCAGTTCTCAGGCTCAGATGTGCGTGCAGGCCTGTGCCGACCAGTGTAAATAATTTAATTCAGTGAAGAATCCCTTAGTTGCCAATGAAAAAGTCTTTGTTTTATCTCGCGTTATTCTCTCTTTCTGCCAGCTGTGTCGCCGCCGATCTCTCTTCACAGCAGGTTACTTCTCTGGTTAAAGCCGCGATCGAACCGCTGATGGAGCAGCAGGAGATCCCCGGCATGTCGGTGGCGGTGCTTTACAAAGGCCGGGCGCAGTTTGTGAACTTCGGCGTGGCCGATCTCGAATCACGCCGCCGGGTCACGGAAAACACGCTGTTTGAGCTGGGCTCCGTGAGCAAAACCTTTACCGGCACCCTGGCTGGCGTCATGATCCGCAACGGCGAAATACGCCTTAACGATCCGGTGCAGAAGTACTGGCCGCAGCTGACCGGTGAGCAGTGGCGTCCGGTGCGGATGCTGCATCTGGCGACCTATACCGCGGGCGGCCTGCCTTTACAGTTGCCGGATGACGTCACCGATCAGGCTTCGCTGCTGCGTTTCTATCAGGAATGGCAGCCAGAGGCAGCGCCCGGCACGCTCCGGCAGTACTCTAACGCCAGCATCGGTCTGTTTGGTTCGCTGATGGTGAAAGGGGATTATGAGCAGGCGATGGCGCGAAATGTGTTTCAGCCACTGCGTCTGACGCGCACCTATATCACCGTGCCGCCCTCGATGATGCTGGACTACGCCTGGGGCTATAAAAATGGCCAGCCGGTACGGGTCTCACCCGGCATGCTGGATGCAGAAGCCTACGGCGTTAAATCCACCGCGCGTGACATGCTCACCTTTATGCAGGCAAATGTGGATCCTAACCGTCTCTCTTCGGGGAATGCCGTGCTGCGTAATGCCATTCGCACCGCGCAGGCGCGCTACTTCAAAGTCGGCACTCTGTTTCAGGGACTGGGCTGGGAGATCTACGACTGGCCGGTGACTGCCGACACGCTGATGGGCGACAGCGATAATGGTGTTGCGCTGCAACCCCGCCCGGCAACGCTGCTCAATCCGGTCGGGCCGTCGCAGAGCGCCAGCTGGGTGCATAAAACCGGTGCAACCAATGGATTTGGTGCCTATATCGCCTTTATTCCTGAGAGGAACAGCGGCGTCGTGATACTCGCCAACAAGAATTACCCTAATCCGCTGCGTATAAAGGCGGCGTGGCAGATTCTGCAGGCGTTACAGCAGGAGAAGCCTGAGTAACAGGCATCACGCTTGCTAAGCGACGGGGTAAAGCTGGCACCGCCTGTTCATTTGCGCTAAAATAAAAATCAAATGAACAGGAGGCTGCTATGTCTATCGCCATCTACACACCCGCTCAGCATCGTCGCGACAATTCGCTGCTGCATGCTCTGAATCTGCCGGAAACACTGCCTGATGCGCACCAGCGTATTGCGGTAGGGTTCAGCAGCGGCGTGCTGAAACGCACGGCGTCGTTGTCTACTTTTGACGAGGGCTGGCTGTGCCGTCTGGCGGGCATTGATCGCACCACCTACAACCGCAAAGTTAAAGATCCGCAGCAGACCTTTTCGCCCGATCAGAGCGGACGGATCTACATGCTGATCCGCGTCCTCTCTGCTGCCAGCAAACTGTTCCGCGACGACAGGCAGCGTCTGGTGCAGTGGCTGGAAACGCCCGCCAAAGCGCTGGGCGGTAAGAAACCGGCGGAGATGACCACCACGGTGGCGGGTGCAGAAGCGGTGATTAACCTGATTGGCCAGCTTGAGCATGGCGTGATTACCTGATGGCAGTACGTTTCTTTCGCCTGGTGAAGAGTGAGTATGCGATGAGCGCCTTTGATGGTTTTGGTGCCCGCACTTACGGGGGGCGCTGGAATTCCGTGGGAACGGTCTGTGTCTATATGGGATCAAGCCGGGCGCTCTGTGTACTTGAGGCGCTGGTTCATCTCACCATTCAGGATCTGTCACACGACTACTCAATGCTGTCGATTAGCGTCCCTGAATCGCTGATTACCGAGCTCTCGCTGGTGGCACTCCCCGATGACTGGCAGGCCGATCCTGCGCCATCGTCCACGCGGCAAATTGGTGACGACTGGCTTGCCAGCCCGGATAACGGCCTGGTGCTGAAGGTGCCGAGCACGCTGACCGGTGAGTGGAATGCACTGTTCAATCCCCGTCATCCGGCAGCGGCTGGCATCATCAGTAAGGTGGTGGTAGAGCCATTTTTCTTCGATCCGCGTTTCAGGCTGCAATAGGGCGCCGGATTCGCCACTTTTCTCACCGCAACATCTCACATCACGCAGGCGCCTGCGATTCCGATAGCGCCTGCGCCGCGCAGATCAGCGCCAGATGACTCAGCCCCTGTGGCATATTGCCGCGCCAGCTCTGGCTGCGGACGTCATACATCTCATTGAAGATATCGACATTACCGTGGCCGTTCAGTGTAGCCAGGATCTCCTGCATCGCCTGTTCTGCCTCATCCGCCTCACCCATCTCTGCCCAGGCTTCCACCAGCCAGAAGGCGCAGGCGAGAAAGGTACTCTCTTCTTCTCTTACCCCGCTGTAGCGATAGAGCATGGCGCTGCCGTCACCCAGTTTTTGCCGGATAGCACGGTAGGTCGAGAGCATCCGCTGCGGATTGACCGCGTTGCCGTAGCTGTGAACCAGCGCCAGCGACGCGTCGAGGCGATCGTCACTGCCGGCGTAAAAGAGATAAGCCTGCTGTTGCTCTGACCAGCAGTGCGACTCAATCCAGTCGCGGATACGGTCACGTTCCCGCTGCCAGCGTCCCAGCCAGGTCGATTCGATATGCTGGCTTTCTGCCAGCGCCACCGCCCGATCCAGCGCCATCCAGCAGGCCATTTTGGAGTGGGTGTAGTGTTGCAGCTCCGGCAGCTCCCAGATGCCGCAATCCTTCTGCCGCCAGTGATCGGCGCAGCAGTTCGCCAGCTCGCCCAGCATGCGCGAGGTGGTGATATCCAGCACGTGTCCCGCCTCGATAAAATGCTGGGCTGTCACCAGCATGTCGCCATACATACTGAGCTGCAGCTGGTCGCGGGCATTATTGCCGACCCGCACCGGCTGAGAGTTCTGATAGCCGCTCAGCGGCGGATAACGTTCAGCGGGGACCTCATCACCATTCAGGGCATAGCAGGCGCGCAGCCTGACGCCATGGCGCATGATGGTCTGCGACAGCCAGGAAAAGGCCGCCTTACAATCTTCCAGCGCCCCGAGATAGACGAAGGCTTTAATAATCAGGCAGGCGTCGCGCACCCAGGCGTAGCGGTAATCATAATTTTTTTCGCCGCCGATCCCCTCCGGCAGGGAGGTGGTAGCAGCAGCAGCCAGTGCGCCGGTCGGGGAGTACCAGAGAAACTTCAGCGACAGGGCTGAGCGCTTCACCAGCGTCGGGTAGCGGCCCTCATAACTCAGGCTCTCCACCCAGCTGGTCCAGCCGGTGTGGCTGGTTTCAATCCGCTGATCGATAGCCTCCAGCGGCGGCACCGCCAGTGGCTCTTTCTCGGTCACCAGCAGCGCGCAGAGCGAGCGGGAACCGGCATAGGTACGCAGCGTAGCGCAGACCTGCTCGTCATCCAGCTCTGTGATCTGAATATCTTCGCTGGTGCGCAACATCGCCATGATCTCCGCGATGTGAAACACCTTGCCTTTCTCATTATCGGCCACCCACGGTGAACGGGTTTCAGCGGCGGTGCCGAAGCGCAGGGTGATCGCTAATTCCACTTCACCGCTGACACCCTCTATGCGGCGAGCCAGTTCGCACCAGGGCAGACGGCCCGCCAGCGTGCTGTTAATCGATTCGGTCAGCAGCACGGTGCCGTCACGGGTTTCGAAGCGGGTCTCCAGCACGTTGCTGTTATCGCGGTAGCGGCGTGAGACCTGATAAGGCGCACGCGGGACAATCTGGAAGTAACCACCAAGTCCGGCATCAAGCAGGCGATCAAACAAGGGCTTTGCGTCGAGATTGGGCGCGCACCACCAGTCAATGGAACCGTCCGGCGCAATCAGCGCAACAGAACGGCCTTCACCAATGGCGGCATAATCACCCAGGCCCGCAAAGCCCTCTTTTCTGACCGGCGAATGAAAGATCGGGTTTTCCATAATCTGCTTCCTTATATCACGGTGGCGAGGTTTCTTAAGCGGGGCAAAAGCGGGACAAAAAAATGGCCGCGTTATGCGGCCACCTGAGTGAGATTACAGCGTACCGGTGCCGCCATCAGAACACCAGACCTGCCCGGAGGAGTAACTGCTCTCGGTTGAGGCCAGGGTAACGTAGAGCGGGGCGATCTCAACCGGCTGGCCCGGACGGCCCATCGGTGTATCGGCACCAAACTGCTTCACTTTCTCCATCGGCTGTCCGCCGCTGGACTGCAGCACGGTCCAGTACGGCCCTGGTGCAACGGCGTTGACCCGGATACCGTCACCACCCAGCTGCTTCGCCAGGGATTTGGTAAAGGCGACGATGGCCGCTTTGGTCTGCGCATAGTCGAGCAGAATATCGCTGGGTTTAAACGCCTGTACGGACGAGGTATTAATAATGGACGCACCGCGTGGCAGATATTCCAGCGCCGCTTTGGTGATCCAGAACATCGCATAAACGTTGGTTTTAAACGTCGCATCAAAATCTTCCGTACTCAGGGTACGGATGGACTCATTAAATTGCTGACGACCGGCGTTATTAACCAGAATATCCAGGCCACCTAATTTATCGGCTGCCTCTTTAACCAGCTGCTGACAGAATTCTTCAGAACGAATGTCGCCCGGAATAGCAAAAACTTTACGGCCTTCCGCTTCGATTAATTTAATCACTTCATCGGCGTCGGGCTGTTCTTCCGGCAGGTAGTTAATCACCACATCTGCGCCTTCACGTGCATAAGCGATAGCCACCGCGCGGCCAATACCGGAGTCACCGCCGGTGATCAGCGCCTTGCGGCCGGTCAGTCGGCCCGTGCCGCGATAGCTGGTTTCACCGTGGTCGGGAACCGGGATCATTTTGCTGGCCAGGCCTGGCGCCTGTTGTGGCTGGTCCTCAAAAGGAGGTTTAGGAAATTGATCCAGATCGAGCGTCTTGTTAGTTGGTGTAGCCATTGTATGCTCCTTGAACAGAGTTATCTGAGACATTAAGCCTGGCACAAATGTGATATTTGTCACATCTGACTGCTGATTCATTGAGCAGTTAAAACCAGAAGAACTTAATAATGCAGATAAAGCGTAGACAGAAAATCGGAACACTGTGCAGTAGCGTCCGATTATTTTTCAGTGCAGGGGCGGGATATTTAAAGCGAAGCGTAAGATCGGTTGTGGATTATTTCAGGGCGTAATTACATAGCGGAAGAAAATAAAAAAGGGCGGTTAACCGCCGCGTACCGAACCGCGCCAGACCACATCTACCGGATATATTCTCCGCTCCTGCTGCTGTTCATTTTTTGGCATCAGCGTCTCCGGTTGCGCTTCCGTCTCCACCAGCCAGGCAATGGCATCGCGGGCGAATTGCTCCACCGGCTGTGCAAAGGTCGTGAGGTTGTAAGAGGCCCAGCCCGACTGCGCGATATTATCGTGTCCGATGATGCAGAGATCGTCCGGAATACGCAGAGCAAAGCGGTGACGCGCCTCATCCATAAAGCCGCAGGCGAGCAGGTCGGTGGCACAGTACACCGCATCAGGGCGAACTTTACGCGTCAGCAGACGCTGGGCCAGAATCTGGCCGCTTTCGTAAGAGGTGGTGCCGAACCGCTCCACCTGGACCGTGACGCCCACTTTCTGCGCGGCGGCCAGAAAATCCGCTTCGCGCTTCAGCAGACTCGGCGTTCCCGCCAGCGAATTCACAAAGGCGATGCGGCTGCATCCCGCCCGCACAAACGCGTTAACCGCCATTTCTGCGGCGGGGCGGGAGTCGAGGTTGATACTGAGCGTGCCGGGCAGGGATTCGTCGCGGTTAATCAGCACCAGATGCTGACCATGTTTGTAGCAGAGCCGGGTGATACCGCTGTCCGGCATGCCGGAGAGAATAATCGATGCGTCGGCGCGAAAATTAATCGCCTGCTGCAGCGCGGCGGAAACGCGCGCATCGGATCGGTCAGTGTTAATCAGCATCGCCACTTTTCCCGCTTCCTGCAGATACTGGGTCATCCAGCGCACCAGGCTGGCACGGTAGGGCGTGTCAACCTCGGAGGCAATTAAGCAGACGATGCCGCTGCGGTTGCGCACCAGGCCGCGCGCCAGATGATTGACGTGATAGCCCAGTTCCTCCGCCGCTTTCATCACCCGCTGACGGGTAGCATCTGACACGCTGGCTCCCGGTGTAAAGGTGCGGGAGACCGCTGAGCGGGAGACGCCCGCCCGGTCAGCCACATCCTGTGCACTCACCACCGCCTTAAGCTGCTGCATGTTCTCTCCTCGCCTGACATTGTCTGCACTGAGTTTGCCTGAAGTTGCAAGCCTGTGCAAAAAATACAGATGGGCGAAAGGTTTCAAATTTGTGACAGCGACTGACAATTGCTTAACAACTGAATTGACACTGCAGCAGGGCCGCCGTACTAATCTGCACACACGTTTGCACACATGTGCAAAAGCTGGCGCGCCTGCGTCATCCAGCCCAGGAGAACACCATGCGTTATTCCTCTCTGCTCGCTGCTGTAATCGTCTGCCCTATGATGCCATTTGCTGCCTCGGCGGCGGGCAATCTTAATATGATCTGCTCAGCCGACGTGGTGGTGTGCGAACAGATGACCACGCTGTTCAGCCACTCCCATCCCGATATCAAACTCAGCATGGTGCGGCTCTCTGCCGGTGAAGCCTATGCCCGTATCCGCAGCGAGGCACGCAATCCCCGTACCGATATCTGGTGGGCCGGTACCGGCGATCCGCATATGCAGGCCGCCGAAGAGGGGCTGACCCAGGCCTATAAATCGCCACTGCTCGATCAGCAGCAGCCCTGGTCACAAAAAGTGGCGGAGATCTCCGGTTATCGCACCGTGGGCGTTTATGCCGGTGCGCTGGGCTGGGGCTATAACACCAGACTGCTGGCGGAGAAAAAGCAGAAAGTGCCTGCCTGCTGGGCGGATTTACTCGACCCTGGCTTTAAAGGCGAGATTCAGATCGCCAATCCCAACTCTTCCGGCACGGCCTATAACACCCTGGCGACGCTGGTGCAGATCATGGGCGAAGACAAAGCCTTTGACTACCTGAAGAAGCTCAACGCCAACATCTCGCAATATACCAAGTCCGGCTCTGCTCCGGTCAAAGCCGCCGCGCGCGGTGAAACCACTATCGGCATTGTCTTTATGCATGATGCCGTCGCGATGGAAGTGGATGGCTTCCCGATTAAGCCCGTCGCGCCCTGTGAAGGTACCGGCTATGAGATTGGTTCGATGTCGATCATCAAAGGGGCACGAAACCTGGCCAATGCCAAAGCCTGGTATGACTGGGCGCTCAGCGCTGAAGCACAGTCGCATATGAAAGAGGCGAAATCGTTCCAGCTGCCCTCTAACCGCAAGGCGGAGATCTCTGAATATGCACCGCGCTTCGAGAACATCAGGCTGATCGATTATGACTTTAAAACCTATGGCGACTCAGCAAAACGAAAAGCGCTGCTGGGCCGCTGGGATAAAGAGATTGGTGCCAGCGCACAATAACGGTGGTGCGCCCCGGCCACCTGAGCCGGGTCTGTGCCAGACCGCGGTGGCGTAAGCCTGATGTCCGCTTCCTGATCGAGGTGATTTATGAATGCGCACAATCGTCGCTTAACCGGCGCGCTGCTGGCGGGCGCCATCGCGCTGACGCTGCTGCCCTGGTATAGCCTGGAGCAGGGATTCTTCTCGGGTGACTGGCTGTTCAGCTTATGGGGTGATGAGAACAATGCGCCTGCGCTGGGGCAGCTCGCGTTACACAGCTGGCTGGGCATCGCCGTGGCGCTGTGGCTGCTCTGTGCTGGCAGCGCCTTTCTGCCCCCGGGCCGCACCCGCAGCACGCTGCTGCTGCTGTTCAGCACCTGCGGCATTCTGTTTCTGGTGCTGGAAGGGCATGCCATCGGTTTCAGTGGCTGGAACTGGTTATGGCTGGAGAACCTCACCGGCCCGCTGGCGCAGGGGCAACCGGCGATGGGCGCGGGCGCGCTGCTGCTGCTGACCATATTTTTGCTGATTTTCGCCTTTGCCCTGGCGGAGCGCGGCGTGCTGAAAGGCGATGCCTTTGTGGTGGCGTCGATTGTGCTGCTGGTGGCGCTGGTCACGACCTTTGTGCTCTATCCGGTGCTGAGCCTGTTTGTCGCCTCGGTGCAGGATATTGATGGCAGTTTTAAACCTGACGGACTGATTGCCAATATGCAGGATCCCGCCATCTGGAGCCTCGGCTGTTTTACCGGTGGCACCTGCGGCACCGCCTGGCGCACGCTGGGACTGGCGCTGATGACGGCCAGTGGCGCTACGCTGCTGGGACTGGCGTTTGCACTGGCGGCGACGCGCACCTCGCTGCCGTGTAAAAAAGCGCTGCGGATGCTGACCATTCTGCCGATTATCACGCCGCCGTTTGTCATCGGTCTGGCGCTGATCCTGCTGTTTGGCCGCTCCGGCGTGGTCACCGAATCGCTGGCGACGCTGTTCGGCATCGAGCCGGGCCGCTGGCTCTATGGCATGACCGGCATCTGGATTGCCCAGGTGCTCTCCTTTACCCCCATCGCCTTTCTGGTGCTGATTGGGGTGGTCGAGGGCGTCAGTCCGTCACTGGAAGAGGCGTCACAGACCCTGCGTGCCAGCCGCTGGCGCACTTTCTCCCGCATCTCGCTGCCGCTGATGGCGCCGGGGCTGGCCAACGCCTTCTTAATCAGCTTTATCGAAAGCATGGCCGATTTCGGTAACCCGATGGTGCTGGGCGGGAGTCACGGCGTGCTGTCGACGGAGATCTTCTTCTCCGTGGTTGGCGCACAGAACGACCCGAGTCGCGCGGCGGTGCTGGCGATGATCCTGCTGGGCTTCACCCTGGCCGCTTTTCTGGTGCAGCGCGTCTGGCTCTCCGGCAAAAGCTTCGCCACTGTCACCGGCAAAGGCGATGGCGGCCGTCATGTGATGCTGCCGCGTCCGGTGCGCTACAGCGTCTATGGCATGGTAATACCCTGGGGTCTGTTCACCCTGGTGATCTACGGCATGATCATGATTGGCGGCTTTGTGCAGTCCTGGGGGCTGAATAACGACCTGACGCTGGATCACTACATTCGCGCCTTTAGCGTCAGCGTTAATCAGGGGCAACTGGTCTGGAGCGGCGTTGCCTGGAGCTCTTTCTGGACCACGCTGGAGATCGCCCTGATCGCCGCGCCCCTCACGGCCATTGTCGGACTGCTGACCGCCTGGCTGATTGTGCGACAGAAGTTTGTCGGTCGTCAGACCTTTGAATTCATGCTGATGCTGAGCTTTGCCATTCCCGGCACGGTGATTGGTGTGAGCTATGTGATGGCGTATAACCTGCCGCCGCTGGAGATCACCGGTACCGCGATGATCCTGATCGCCTGCTTTGTCTTCCGTAATATGCCGGTGGGCGTGCGTGGCGGTATTGCGGCGATGAGCCAGCTGGATAAAAGCCTGGATGAAGCTTCACTGACGCTGGGCGCAAACAGTTTCCGTACCCTGCGCAAAGTGGTGCTGCCGCTGCTGAAACCGGCCATCAGCGCCGCGCTGGTTTACGCCTTTGTGCGGGCCATTACCTCTATCAGTGCGGTGATTTTCATGGTCAGCGCCCAGTACAACATGGCGACCTCGTACATTGTCGGGCTGGTGGAGAACGGTGAGTATGGCGTGGCGATTGCCTACTCCTCGGTATTGATCGTGGTGATGCTGCTGATCATTGGCCTCTTCCAGTTGCTGGTGGGCGAACGTCGCCTGCGTCGTGCAACCCAACCGGCGGTGATTATTGCCGCACCCTCTGCATCCACTCTGACTCAGGAGAGAGCCGTATGACGACCATTAACGCCGGATCGGTGGTGTTTGAACATGTCGCAAAGCGTTTTGCCGGTTTTACTGCCGTGCCGGATCTGTCGCTCACCGTAGAGCCGGGTACGCTGGTGACGCTGCTCGGGCCGTCCGGCTGCGGCAAGACCACTACGCTGCGACTGCTGGCCGGGCTGGAGCATCCCACCGCAGGGCGGATTCTGATTGGCGGCAAAGATGTCACCCATCTGCCCGCCAACGAGCGCGACGTGGCGATGGTGTTTCAGTCCTACGCGCTGTTTCCCCATATGAACGCCATCGACAATATTCTCTACGGGCTGCTCTCCTCGGGCATGAACAAACGCGAGGCGCAGGACAGAGCGCGCGAGGGGCTGAAGCTGGTGGGTCTGGAGAGTCAGGGGCAGCGGCTGCCGTCGGAGCTCTCTGGCGGACAGCAGCAGCGTATTGCGGTCGCCCGCGCGCTGGTGCTGGAACCGCAGGTGCTGCTACTCGATGAGCCGCTGTCGAACCTTGATGAGCGTCTGCGCCGTCGGGTGCGCACCGACATCCGCGATCTGCAGCAGCGGCTCGGGTTTACGGCGGTTTATGTGACCCATGACCAGGAGGAGGCGCTGGCGGTCTCCGATAAGATTATTGTCATGAAAGAGGGGGATATTGCCCAGCAGGGTGAGCCGGAGACGCTTTACCATTCACCCAATTCGGTCTTTATCGCGGACTTTATGGGGGAGGCGAATATTCTGCCCTGTGAAGTGGAAGAGGCGGATGCGGATGACGCGCTGGTCCGCCTGGGTAATCAGCGCTTCCGGGTACGAGGTGCCGGTGCAAAAACCGGCAGTGCTCAGCTGGCGGTGCGACCGCAGTTTATTACGTTGTCCGGCGACGGTCAGGGGGCGCTGCAGGGGGAGGTCATTCACAGCACCTGGCTGGGTGACCATATCGAATATGAAGTCGCCACCGAACTGGGCGCGCTGTTCATTATCGATCCGCAGATGGAACAGCGTCTGCCGCTCGCCACCACAGTTGGCGTCAACTTTAAGCCGCAGGGCCTTGCCCTGATTGCCCGTTAATCTGACTAACTCAAGGAGTTCGCATGGAATCGCATGATGAAATAATGGCGCGTCTGGCTTTAGCGGAAGCCGTTGCCCGTGAAGGTGGCGCGACGGCGTTATCTTACTTCAACCGTCGCGAGACGCTGGTGGTGGAGACCAAGTACGATTTGCAGGATGTGGTATCAATCGCCGACCGTGAAGTGGAGCAGCTGATTGCCAGCCGTATACGGGATGCGTTTCCCGATGATGGCTTTCTGGGTGAGGAGTCGGGACTGCAGGCGGGAGAGTCTGACTACACCTGGGTGGTTGATCCAATCGATGGCACCAGCCCGTTTCTCAATGGGATGCCGAGCTGGTGTGTTTCCGTCGCGGTACTGCGCGGCGATGTGCCGGTCATCGGGGTGATTTTCGCGCCGACCTATCAGGAGTGCTACGTGGCGGCACTGGGGCAGGGCGCGACGCTCAACGGTCATCGTCTGCAGGTCGATCCCACACGCACGCTGCAAAACCACGTTACCGGGTTTGGTGCCAACAGTTATGTCAGCCCGCAGCAGGTAGGCGAGATTGTGGCAGCACTGCTGTCAGCAGGCGGTAACTTTATCCGCATTGGTTCCGGCGCACTGATGCTTGCCTGGGTCGCCGCCGGTCGGGTCGTGGGTTACTACGAACCCTATATGCACGCCTGGGATTGCCTGGCGGGTTACTGCCTGGTGAAAGAGGCGGGCGGCTGGTACCACCCGTTTAACACCGAAGGCAATCGCATCACTAAAGGCGCGCAGGTCCTGGCCGTGGCACCGGGAGCAGAAGCAGATCTGCGGCGCATTGCTGGTTTGTAATTATGTGACCCTGTCACGCTGATGGCACTGCGGTCAGCGTGATGCCTTTGGCCGTAGCGTTTTGGTCAGATAGTGACGCTGCATACCGGTTTGCGGAAAATCGGGCAGGGACATCTGCGGCTGATAACCCTGTTTCTGATAAAACGGCAGGGCCTGAAAACTAAAGGTATCCACCAGCGCATAGAGACATCCCATCTTTCCCGCCTCCTGCTCTGCGGCTTCCAGCAGTGCGCTGCCCAGACCACTGCCACGGAGCGTTTCGTCCACCCAGAGATAATCGATACAGAGCCAGTTTCCTTTGCGTGCGGCGATCACTCCCCCGCGCAACGTTCCCTGTTCGTCCCTGTGAGAAACCGACAGCGGTCCCCAGTTATCGCGGCTGATAAATTGCCGGTTGTAAGCCCCCAGTCCTGCCAGCAACTCTTCCCGATCGTCGTCGTTGGCCTCATGGGTAAGGGTAAATGTGCTCATCCTCGTCCTCTTTTAATCGTGGTTCCTGTTTATCCCTTTCAAAGGATAATTGTGCGATTATCCGCTATGGGGTATAAAGTAATTATTATCCTCTCCAGGGGGTAAAGGCTGCTTTATACCCTGTCGGGGATAATGCCCCTGCGCTATGCTTACAGCCTGTGATCCAGAAGGAGCCACCCCATGATATACAGCCCGCTACAGCTGGCAAACCGGCTAAAGCTCATTCGTCAGCGCAATGGCTGGACCCAGAGTGAACTGGCGAAAAAGGTCGGCCTGAAACAGGCCACCATCTCTCACTTTGAAAATGCCCCTGACAGTACCTCGCTGGCAACGCTGTTTAAGCTGTTACAGTCGCTGGAGCTGAGTCTGGAAGTTCAGGAGAAAGAGGAGGCCAGTGCGCCTCAGCTGCATGATGAGGATGAGTGGTAATGCAAAGGCTGATTGCGTGGATGAACGGCGAGCGGGTAGGCGTACTCACCCGGCAGCGAAACGGCGCTCATGAGTTTCAGTATGATACCGGCTGGCTGAGTAATCCGCTCTCCAGGCCGCTGTCACTTTCGATGCCGTTGCAGGTTAAGGCGATCACCTCACACGCCGTGATTAACTTCTTCGATAATCTGCTGCCGGATAGCCCATTGATTCGCGACAGAATCGTGGCGCGTTACCAGATTAAATCCCGTCAGCCGTTTGATCTGTTGCAGGAAGTGGGACGTGACAGCGTCGGGGCAACAATGCTGCTGCCGCCCGATATGCCACTGCCCGCACTGCAGGCCCGCTATGAAGTGCTGGATGAAACCCGGCTGGAAAGCGTGCTGTCGGCCTATCAGTCAGATATCCCGCTGGGGATGCTGCGTGAAGAGACCGATTTCCGTATCTCGGTCGCGGGGGCGCAGGAGAAAACCGCACTGCTGCTGACCGATGAAGGCTGGAGCATTCCTGCCGGTGCCACGCCCACCTCGCACATCATTAAGCTGCCGATCGGAGAGATTAAACAGCCGGCCGCGACGCTGGATATGCGTGAAAGCGTGGAGAATGAGTATCTCTGTCTGGCGCTGGCACGTGCACTCGGTATCGACGTGCCGCAGGCAACGATTATCCGTGCCGGACAGATGCGCGCCCTGGCGGTAGAACGTTTTGACCGCCGCTGGTCACGCGATAAAACCCGGTTGATTCGCCTGCCTCAGGAGGATTTCTGTCAGGCGCTGGGACTGCCATCTTCAACCAAATATGAGTCGGATGGCGGGCCGGGCATTGCGGAGATCATGCAGATACTGATGGGATCGAGCAACGCCATCGAAGATCGCTATCGCTTTATGATGTTCCAGGTTTTTCAGTGGCTGATTGGCGCAACCGACGGTCACGCCAAGAACTTCTCACTGTTTATTGAGCGCGGCGGCAGTTATCGACTGACTCCCTTTTATGATGTGATCTCCGCTTACCCGGTACTGGGCGGCACCGGTCTGAACAAGCGAGCACTGAAACTGGCGATGGGTCTGCGTGCCACTAAGGGGAAGAAGACAGAGATCGACAAAATCTTCCCACGCCATTTTATCGCCACGGCAAAAAGCGTCAGTTTTGATCGTGACAGTTTGCAGCAGATCTTCGACTTCTTTATTAAGGCCTTTCCCCAGGCAGTGGTCTCGGTGCGCGATGCCTTGCCGCCCGATTTCCCGCAGCACATCGCCGACGCCATCTTCAGTCATTCACTCATTATGCTGGAGCGGCTGCGGCACAAAGAGTGATGGCGCTTATGAGCTGGCAATATCCTGAAAAACCTCTCCTCCTGTGTATGGCTAAAAGCCTGTCGGCTATGCTTATCTGACAGGCTTAACAGGAGAGTCATGGTATGAAGTGTCCGGGATGTGAAGGAGAGGCGTTTGTGTACGCCACGCGCGACGTCAGTCTTAATACGGGTAATCCGGAGGACGTTGTGCCAGATGTGAAGGGCGATCACTGCATCCGCTGTGGAGCGGTGATTATGAATGCCGGAACGTCGGAGTTGTATCCCGAAAAGGCTGAAGCGCTGGAGAATGCAGGCGTGCCCATCAAATAACACAGAGAGCCCGCTTAGCGCGGGCTTCTTTGTTTCTGTTACAGGGGGATGTCCCTCTTTTGATAACACGCAACGAGTAAGTTGTGTGATTGTGGCACCCTACAGGTTAAACCTCAGGTTTACCCTGGTAACGGAAATCAAACCGCGTCAATCTGGCCACTGGAGTGCGTTATGGATGCCAATCGCTATGCCCTGGAAACAATCCCGTCACCGCCGGCATTTCCCGGTGCTGCCAGCCCTGTGATGTCTGATGAAACACTGCATCGCCGTCTGGCCGCCATTATTGAGCGGATGGAACAGCAGCAGATTGTGCAACTGATTATCTATGCCGACAAAGAGCACGGCAGCAATTTTGAATATCTGGCGGGATTCATTCCGCGCTTCGAGGAGGCGCTGCTGGTGGTGACTCAGCAGGGCGAGCTCACCTATATCATGGGTAATGAGAACCTCAAGCTGGTGCCGTTTGCCCGCAATCCGGGACGCTGTCTGCATGCGGCGGTCTTTTCTCTGCCCAACCAGCCTATGCGCGGGGAGCAGCCCCTGGATCAGCTGTTAGCAGAGGCAGGGATTGTAGCAGGCGAACGCACCGGGCTGGTGGGCTGGAAGTTATTTACCGGCAGGGAGCAAGGGATGTTTGATCTGCCGCAGTTCATCTATGCCGCGGCGGCGCAGGCAGCGGGAGGCGATGCACAACTGGTAAACGCCACCGGATTGTTTATCTCGCCTGACAACGGTGCACGCTGCGTTAACGGCGCCGATGAAGTGGCGTTTTATGAGGCGGGGGCCAATCTTGCTTCAACCGCGATGCTGGCTGCGCTGGATAGCGTAGCGCCGGGCGTCACAGAGAAGGCGTTAGGCGCACGTCTGAACGCAGAAGGGCAGCCAAACACGGTGGTGACGATTGCCGCGACCGGCGATCGTTTCGCCCAGGCCCGGCTCTATCCGTCTGATAAACGGATTGCGACAGGCGACAAGCTTTCTCTTACCACCGGCTACAAAGGCGGGCTGACCAGCCGCTCGGCTTACGTGGTCAGTAAAGCTTCTGAGTTACAGTGTAACGTCTCCGGCTGGCTGACCCGGCTGGCGATCCCCTATTATCACGCGGTGGTCAGTTGGCTGGAGCAGCTGCGGATCGGGATCACCGGCGGCGAACTCTATTCGCTTATCGAAACGGTTCTGCCGAAAGCGAAGTATGGCTGGCATCTTAATCCGGGGCATCTGGTGGCTGACGAAGAGTGGTTAAGCTCGCCCATCTATCCCGATTCAGCCGTGACCCTGAAAAGCGGTATGCTGCTGCAGATCGATATTATCCCGTCGGTGCCGGGTTATGGCGGCTGCAGTATCGAGGATACGGTCGCACTGGCGGACGCGGCATTGCGTGATGAGCTGGCGCGTCGTTTTCCCGATCTCTGGCAGCGAATGACTCAGCGCAAAGCGTACCTGACAGACGTGCTGAAGATTGAGCTTGCCGAAGAGGTGATTTTGCTCTCGAACACGGTAGGCTATCTGCGCCCTTTTTTACTGGATAAGCGCCGTGCACTGGTGCGCCAGCAGGGGCTTAACCGGCCTGATGCGGCCGGTAATAATTTGTAAAATTTAACTGAGAGTAAAACGCAGGCGCATCTGTCAGGATACGCGCCTCAGAAAGTTCCTGGTTGCTCTCATTCGATGAAATGGTTTACCAAAAACGCGGTTTTGTTTGCCTGCAAAACCTCCTTTGCCGCGTTTATCGCACTCTCTGTGGCGCTCGTTCTTAACTTCGAAAAACCCGCCTGGGCGCTCACCACGGTGTTTGTCACCTCGCAACTCTATGCAGCATCGACCGTCTCGAAATCGCTGTTTCGCCTGCTGGGCACGCTGCTGGGCGGCATCTTTATTCTGCTGATCTACCCCGAAACGGTGCAGTCGCCAGTGTTGTTCAGCCTGTGCGTATCGCTGTGGGTAACGGTTTGCCTCTGGCTCTCTCTGCATGACCGCACGCCGAAGAGCTATATCTTTATGCTGGCTGGCTACAGCGCAGCGATTATGGGATTTCCAGACGTTGAGTCACCGTTGGCAATCATCAACACCGTAGTTTCACGTATTGAGGAGATTACGCTGGGCATCCTTTGCAGCACGCTGGTTCACCGGCTGGTGTTTCCGGTTTCGATGCATCATCTGCTGGGGCAGAGCGTTAATCTCTGGTTTCAGAACGCGCGCAAACTCTGTGATGAACTGATCAGCGGAATGGCAAAGAACAAATCGCTGGAGCGCGAAGATATCCTGATTCAGATGGCGGGTTATCCGTTGAATGTTGAAACGCTGCTGACCCACTGCGTCTATGAGGGCGAAGCGGCGCGTAATGTCATCCGTCTGGTCAGCGTACAGTATCAGCATCTGACTTATCTGCTGCCGACACTGACGGCGATTGAATCACGGCTGGGTGTGCTGGCCGAACTGAATATTCGTTTTCCGCCGTGCGTCACCGACGTGTTTCAGCAGTTCCTGTTGTGGCTGCATCACGATCGGATTAACGATATTGCCGGACTGCGTGAAGCGATTGCTGCCAGTCAGGCAACCCTGGAGCACGAATGGCGGGCCGGGCTGCTGGCAACCGAAGAGAGCCTGCTGCTGATTGGTCTGCTGGAGCGGCTGGCTAACTTTGTGCGCATTGCCGATGCTTATGAGAATGTCAGTGCGCGCGCAGGGGATCTCTACAGCCACGGGGATGGGGCGGCGATCCGCAATATCCGGGAACACCGGCATATCGACAAGGGACTGTTACGGCTGTCCGCGCTGACGGCATTTATGGCGACCTTCCTCTCCAGCTTGTTCTGGATCGGCAGCGGCTGGGCCGATGGGGCGAATGCACCTCTAATGGCGGCGATCATCAGTTCATTTTTTGCTGGTGTCGATTCCCCGGTAACGCCGATGAAGCTGTTCGTGAAAGGGGTGATGATTGCGCTGGTGGTCAGCCTGTTCTACATCGCTTTTCTGATCCCGCAGGCCAATACCTTACAGGCGCTGATGATCATACTGCTGCCCGGTCTGATGCTGCTGAGCCTGGTTATTGCCAATCCGGCGACCAATCTGGTAGGGCTGAGTGTCGCCATCCAGATCCCGGGTTTTATCGGCTTAAGCCATCACTATGTCCCGAATCTGATCGTCACGCTGAATGCGGCCATCTCCTCGATGGTGGGGATTATGTTTGCGGTGGTGCTGACGGCGTTGATCCGCAACAAACGGCCGTCATGGATAGCCAGAAGAGCGGTGCAACGGGGACTGCGCGATCTGTTAGGGTTTATTAAAATGGTGGAGCGCAATTCCGCCACGCTATTGTCACGGCAGCAATTTATTGCGCGGATGCTCGACCGGGTGAATATCATTCTGCCGCGTAAAAGGCTCGATCCGGTGCCGGATATCGTGGTGGGGGGGTATCTGATTACTGAAACCTGGCTGGGCGCCAACTGTTATGACTTCTACGCACGTTATCGTGAGGTGCTGGAGAGTCATCAGATTGATAGTGGTCAGATGTTTCACGAGCTGGCGCTATACCTGAAGCGCAAGATGAAGTCGCTGCAGTTAGCGCCACATCAGGATCTGCTGGAAGAGCTGGATCTGTTGCTGCTAAGACTGGAGCCGATCGCCCGAGAGGAGAGTGTGGCTATTGCGCCCTTAATCCATCTGTTTAATATTCGGGTATCACTGTTTCCACATCAGCGCTGGCCAGATTAACCCGATATAACAAGGCTGGCTGGTGGATTTAAGATAGCGTAAAGCGGGACCAGAGCGGACGATCTCATTTTAGTTACATCATACATTAGATCTTAATTAAATTGAGAATCAGGCAACGTGCCCGTATATATTGTCTGACAGGAAAGTAGGGTCAGCAGACAATAAGAGCAGGGCGCGCGCATCTCACTGCAGAAAAGCAGGGTTGATGCAGGAAAAGTTCAGCGGTAATAACTCAGCGGCTTTCCTGCGGCTGAAGCTGATAAATCCACGCACTGTATTGCCGATTATCTTCGGCAGAAACACAAACTTCGACGCGATCGTAGCCATCTTCAAACGCATCCAGCATCGGCCAGTGGGCGTCCAGCTGGTCGGAGAGAAACAGATAACCCGGCACGTCGGGCCCATGCTCATCCAGAACGATGCCCGGAAAATCAGCCGCTGCGCCCCAGCCGCGCTGATAGAAGGTACCGTTCACCGAACCGGCCAGCCATTCTCCGCCAATATTTTCCAGGATATGGGCATTCTCGCGGCCCGGACAGAGCGTGCCATAGACAAATAAGCGCTTCATTTTTTCTCGTCGTTGAAACAGTGGAAGCCAGCAACTCTAGCGCGGCTAAAATGGATTGTCTTGCGGAACTGCCTCTTGAGCCTCTCAAAACGCCATGCGTAGGTAAATTCTGCGTACTGCCCAGCCCCATCAGATGCGCAGAATTCATGTAGCGACGCCCTGGACTGCCGCAAAAGGTCGGATTTATGTGCACTCTGCCTGTCGGCAGAGGGCACTCCCGTCCGGTTACTTCAAGGTTGTCGTGTAGTTAACCGGAATCCCCTGGTCATTGATCACCGCATAACTCACTGACTCACCGGGTTTCGGCGGAGTGTGACTGTCAATGTAAGCATCAGATTGTGGGGCAAGAGTGAGATTTTTTATTGATTGCTGACCTTCAGAATAGACATTCATGCTCATGAACCAGGGAGTAGGGTTGGTTATGGCGATTTTATTTCCCTTTACCGCGAAACGGAGCTTTTCCGGATCGGTGGTCAGCGGGGCGTTTAGTCCCTCAGGCCGTATAAAGATTTTTAGCCGGATTCGCAGCGGTAACACCACTTTACGTTCAGCCGCGTTAAGCTCTTTTTTCAGCGCAGGGATCTGATAAATATTTAACCAGTAGAGGCTCTCTTTGTCCGCGGGCAGCGCCTGACGTGAAGTGAGTACCAGACGCAACGATCGCATTTCTCCCGGATACATTTTTACCACCGGCGGTATGACTATGACGGGCGTGATGCTGGCGTCGGGTGAGAGAGTCAGGTCACCGTCATCTGTCCAGATTTGCAAATACGTTTCGTTTCCGCCGCTGTTGACGACGTTAACAGACTGGCTCAGATCCGATTGATTGAAAACGATCCGGGTTTTATCCACATTGACCACCGCCCAGACGCTGAATGAGAGCAGGACGCCAGATAACACAACGACGTTACTGAAAACTGACCACAACCTGTAACTGCGCATTGACTGTTCCTGCTGTAATAGTTTGCCCGCTGAGCGCTTCAAGAGAGGCGGTGAAATCACCACTGTAAATATCAGCGCCTCCTGAGGAGATTTGCGACGTTAAATCTTTATAGGCATACCAGCCACGGCTGTTGCCCGTGCCCGTCACTGTTCTGTCAGGCAGTAAATTGAGCGCCATATTATGACTGTCATAAATTTTTATACCGACGCCGGAGGCGGCAGCGCTGCTACCATAGTGGGTATCCAGCAGCCAGGTTAACCCGCCGCCAGCTGTAGTCAGCCCCAGATTTCTTGCCTGCGTTACCGCATTTGACTGGTTAACGAGAAAGCCCATAGCGACATTTGCTGACGTGATCGTCGATGTACTGGTGCCGGAGATGGCACCGGACTCGCACTGGATAGTGATAGTAAAAGGAGCCTGACTTTTCCCGCCCGCGGCAAGGGTATTCACGCTTACGGTAGGCAGCAGCACCACCGAAGGATAATCCTGGACTTCGCATAGCGCGCCACGCACATAGGTGACATTTGAGAAGGTGCTCCAGGCAGCGGGCCAGTTACGGTAAAAACCATACCAGTAAGAAAGACTATCCTGGCCCACTTTCAGATTATTGGTATCCAGCCCGGGTCCTTTAAAAGCAATATATCCGCGAGGTTGTGTCCAGTTGTCCACATAGCGATTGCTGTTGCTGGCGTAATAGCGCGTAGAGTCTATTTTAAACATTTCATACAGCACATTGCTGAAAGCACTGGCCGGAATATAAATATAGGTGCCATCAGAATACCAGTCACTGGCTGTCAGCTGTCGGGCTTTCCAGTAGCGACTGTAATATTCGCCGGTTGTCAGGTTAGTTAGCCTGACGGCAACATTTGCAGCGACATCATAATAGGCGCCGTCCACTTCAGAGGTAATATATTGACCGGCATAGGGGCTGTCGCCATTGGTGGCATACATCTCATACAAACTGTCTGCATCTGCCACGGCGCAGCGGTAAAGAATCTGGTTAGCTGAGTAGGAAACATTGCTGGCCGATGACAGAAAGCTGCCTACCGAGCTGGCCAGCAGTGTGCCAGAGGGCTGGAAGGTCTTTCCGCTATTGATGCTGATCACAGATGGCAGGCCCACATTCCCTGAGCAGGTGTCGCAAGCGCCGGTCCAGTAGGCGGCGGTATAGCCTGCTGCAATCGCGCTTTGAGACAACGAGGATGTGGCGGTAACAACACTGCAATTAGCCCAGGCGGGCACATTGAACAGCAATAATAAGATATACAGGAAATATTTTTCGATTCTCACACGATTAACCCTTATGGCAGACAGCATCCAGGCGAACAATATTCTCATTCACGCGACCGGTTATTTGATAATTAACAAAACATGTTTTATTGCCCTTATAT
Source organism: Pantoea sp. OVA07A (assembly GCF_019969975.1). Taxonomy (NCBI): domain Bacteria; kingdom Pseudomonadati; phylum Pseudomonadota; class Gammaproteobacteria; order Enterobacterales; family Erwiniaceae; genus Pantoea; species Pantoea sp. OVA07A. The sequence goes on from NZ_JAHXYM010000001.1 coordinate 696,257, forward strand.
TCCCAGTTTACCTTTAAGGTTCCAGAGTCATGCGGTACACGTGCATATAATTGACCACCCTGGCCCACAATACCTATCACGGTATTATCAGCATCACGGACCTCGGTGCCCATTGGCGGGATTTCATGATCTTCATTTTTGAGCGCGATTAAGACGGCCTTACCCTGCAGCGTGGCAAAATTAATTCGGGTAACGGAACCGGCATAGGGCACAACGCGCTGGCTTCCGCCGCTTAATTCGGCATCAGCATTCATATAGCGTGTATCAAGGCTGACGGTGTTGGCCTGATATGGCGTCAGCGACGGCAGGATAGCGTAACCAAAATGATCAATGACGGCACCCTGACCATTGCGTACGCTGGCGCCCTGGGCACCATCCGCATGGATAAGCGCAAAAGTGTCGCTGGTATAAGGTCCGGCGGTGACGCCGCCGCGATGAATCAGCAACGTACCAGAAAGCCCTAATCCAGCCTGGCGATAATTATCCCCCTGACCATAATTCGCTCTGACCGCGCCTGCGCGCGTATTCTGCTGAATATTTCCGCCGAACGAGACACTGTGGCCGCTGTTACTTTGCGTATTTTCGGTTCCGCCATACAGGGACCAGGATCGCTGATTGTTCTCGCCAGATGAACCGGTCAGTGAGAGCGTCGAATTGCGCGTTTCTTTAGACTGGTTGTAGTTATAGGCCACAGAGGTAGTGTGATTGCCCCAGTTCAGCGGAACCGAGACATTCAGTGAAACGGTATTTTCGGTATATTTCTCGCGGTATGCGTTATCACCATCGTCCAGGTTCAGCCCGAAACGATCATAATTCCAGGTAGTACGCTGACGGGCAACGTTGAGACTGTAACTGATGTTATTCCAGCTGTTGCTGTAACCTAACTGAAGCTGAGTAATACGTGACCGGTTATTATAGTAATCCGCCGTGCTGCCGCTCAGGCTGATTAAGCCATAATCGGCCATTGACTGACTCAGGGTCACAGAAAAATTATTACGCTGATGCAGCGTATCTGAATAGTAACTGATGCCATTGTCCTGCTGGCGCCGAACGCCCAGCACATCCTGCAGGTCGCGATAACCGCTGGTTGAGTAACGATAGGCGGCCAGGACCAGGTTGGTGCCGGTAGCAAAGGTTTTGCTGTAGCTCAGCTCGGCGCGCCATCCCGAGGCATTTCTGTTCTGTGCGACCTTTGCATCAGAAAAGGTGGTGTTTAATCCCACTGCGCCCGCTGCCGAAGTCCAGACACCGCCAAGCAGCCAGGCCTGATAGTCCTGAGCCAGCCGCGATCCTGCCGTAGCGGTCAGTCGGTTACTGATACCGCGCTGCAACAGCCCTTCAAAGAAGGTGTTATTAACTGAGTAGAATTGCCGTACCCGACCCAGTGCAACCGAGTAATGCCAGTTTCCCGGCCTGACCGAATCAGGCACAGAGGCATAAGGAACGGTAAACGAGGACGTTTTGCCATTGGCTTCAATAATCTCAACATCGAGATCGCCCTGGCTACGGGTATTGTACAAATCGTTGATCATGAAGGGACCAGGCGCCACGCTGGTCTCATAAATAACGCGATTCAGTTGTCTGACGATAACCCGGGCACTGGAGGAGGCCACACCGCGAATTTCGGGCGCATAACCACGCCGGCTTTGCGGACGCATCCTTTCATCGGTAGTGAGCTTAATGCCATTATAAGAAAGGCTGCCAAACTGCGAACTTTCTGTATAGCTGTCGCCCAGTGTCAGCAGACTGTTCAGCGGTTCAATGGGGCGCTGAAGCCAGGTTCTGACCGTTGTGTAGCGAACGTCGCTGCCGGTAACGTTATTGTCGATAAACCGCAGATTGCCCTGATGGCGCAGCTGCCAGTTATCAATATTAGTGCCCGCCGTGATGCCACTCCAGAGATACTGGTATCTGTAACCGGAAGCGCTATTTTCCGTCCAGCTATAATTGGTGTTATGCCGGATGAAAAGGGCGGAGATCCCTTTATCCCATTCGGCGACGGGAATATTTCCCCTGGGCAGATGAATTAACTCCGCATCCGGAATGGTGAACTGCAGCCGCAGTGAAGCCTGATCAAATTGCCAGCGGGCCGCTGATGACCAGTGACGCAAGGGCTGACAGCCCTCGCTGGCTGAGGATTTATTCAGTGACTTAAGGCTTAATGATTCAGCCACCGTCAGCGGGAGACAAGGTTCTATCGGCTGACCTTTCTCAGCTGACAGAAAGTTCAGGGTGACGCCGCTTTTAACCAGCTTATTGTTAACATAGATATCGACATAATAGTTGCCGGGGGCGATAGTCTGATGGTTAAACTGATCAATATTCTGGCCAAAGGCGGAACCTTTAAACAGCGAAGGATCGAAGTAGTATTCATCAGCGTGTCCATACGGTGAAAAAGTAAATGATGCACAGAGAGGCAAAAAAAAGATGCGGATATTACCTGCCTGCAATCGGATAGTCTTCACTGACTTTAGCTCCCTGGTCATTCATTGCTGAAAGAGAAATCACGCTATTAGCTGATAAAGAGTGCGTTGCCGGTTTACACCTGACTATTTTTTTGGCAAAGGGCGCAATCATTTCGGCTTCGCAGGCTGTTTTTTTGCCTGCTGTTTTTATTACAACTTCTGTAAGTGAGAGATACCAGGGTTGAGTGTTGTTGATTTCAACCCCCTCTTTTTGCATCGTTACTTTTACACCGTCGAAAACATTAACCGGCTGACCAATCGCTTTAGGACGATAAAAGAGTTTCATGCGGTTACGTAACATTAAAACAATACTGTTACGGCCTGATTCCGCCTGAATATTACCAGGGGGGACCTGCAGGGAGTTGAACCAGTAAATCGTCTCGCGATCCTGTGGTAATGAGATATTAGGTATGAATCGGATTCTTAAAACCTGGCCGGTCAGAGGCTGGATCCGAAACAGCGGTGGCGTGATAATAAAAGGCACGTCACTCTTATCGCCAGGTTGCGAATCCATATTGCCATTATCAAGCCAGGCCTGAATGACATAAGGAATATTATCGTTGTTCTTTAACTGAACATCGACGGAGAGAGCATTACCCGGATAAATAATTCGGCTGCCAAGAATAGTGACGCTTGCCTGGACGTTATCCGAAATAAACGTCATCAAAAAAATCAGTATTACCATTTTTAATGGGAACAGCATAATGCGCGAATACATGTCGGATATCTCAAGCGTGGCGTGCGTATCTGGCTATCCAGATACGCACGAAAAATATTACTGGTAAGTCACGGCATATTGCAGTGATGCGGTAACGGTACCCGCCGTTGGCGTGCCGGATGCGTAATAACGGGCAGAGTAAGTGGCAGAGCCAGAAGTTTCACCGGTCTGCAGTGTCAGATCACCGCTGCCGGTATAACCACTGGTCAGATTAACCACCGCATCTTTCGGATCGAGGATTTGTACCTCAACATTTTTTGCGGTTCCGGTGTTAGATAAATTACCGGCAGCGCTAACGTTATTCCCCACAAACACCGTCGAGATTTTGGTGACCGAGGTACTGTCCCCGGCGCAGCCGCTAACGCCCACGGTGAAGGTGGTATCACCCGCAGTTGCACCAGAGGCAGCAAGGTCCGAAGTACTGACCGTTGGCAGCAGCACGACAGGGGACGCATTGTTGCCATTTACGGAAACAGAACAGGTTTCAGTGGTCACTTCTCCCTGAAAGTTGATGGTGTTATCTGAAGCTGCAAACACGCTGGCTGACACCAGCCCGGCACTGATTAACACAGCAAGATTAAGCGTTCTGAATTTGGTGTTCATTTAATACTCCTTTATCATAATTATGCGGAAAATAACTGATTGAGGCTGATGCCCATTTTCCGGCGAATGGCATCTTTGATGTTATAAACACGCTTGACTTCAACTCCCATTTCTCTGGCAATAATCGGTAGTGACAGTCCGTTCATCGCCAGATCAAGGAACCGAACTTCATCCTGTTTAAGTGCATTCACTTTTTTCCTGACCTCGCCTTTTAAACCGAAATAACAGCCCTGGATTTGTCTGTTTATCTCATCCAGGGACAAATCGGCATAAATCACAGTTTGTATACGCAGGTCCTCTTTTTGCCAGTACGCCGCAAGCGGCTCCATATGGCGATCACTGACGATAATCAGCATTAATCCCGTATGTTTCAAATACTCAATCCAGTTGCTATTGGTAAAATACCTGACATTTTCCCTGGAGAAGTCAACGAATACACATCCTCTGCAAAAGAGGCTCTCATATTTTCCAGCGACCATGCTGAGTATGGATGAAGAGAAAAAATGATTCCCTCCAGGCCAGGTGGTAATTTTTTGCAACGGACATCTGTTATAAATGTCTGATGCGCGATGGGTGAGATCACAGCCATATTTACAACTGGCGCAGCGAATTTCCTCTCTGGTTATCTTTATCATAATATTTTGGCGTTGTTGCGAGAGTTGTGATTATTTTATCGATAAAAATCTCCGCGTTTCAAGGCGATGAAAATTATCCGCTATTTTCTTCATTCGGATTTTTCTTAAGGGGTCACCTCCACGGGCGGGAGTAATATTTGTTGAAAATTCGGGACAAAAAGGGCGACGACGCCCTCAGCAGTGCTGAGAGACCAGGATTTTTTTACGTCCGTTAGGAATATTTCGCAAATAACGCCACTTTGATCAATAAAAATTCCGCACTCAATGCTAAATATGAGCGAATTTTGTTCAGTGATCAATTTTGTATATAGCGGCCACTATGATGGCATTGATAAATGATTTTTTACTGACTCTATTATTGCTTTCTCCCTTACTTCATTGAAACGATCTGCATTTTAAATGGCTTTTATAAAAAAATTAGCGACGATATTTATAGTTCACATCCCATTTTATTAAGAATACTCCTGGTAACAAAGATGTTAATTGACGCACTTGCTATAAATATTGATCTAAATCAGTTATTTAGTGCATGGAAACATCACTATTTTGGTCAGTGTCATTAAAAGAAAAGAGATCTATATTTATTTCTTTCCCGGGCGTTATCATTCAGATTTTGTATACGAAGAATCATTCTTGCTGTGCGAAATTTACGTTCTGCTTTTTTGTCAGATTATACAAGATAGTTATTGGATGACAGGACAGAGCAGGGACGTTACACCTCATTTTGCGTGTCGCTGATAGTGCTGAAAACGACCGGATGTTACTGACTCTTATTTTCAATGCTCAGGGCAAAAGCATCACTGCGCTGCGTTGACTGCCTTGCAATCGCAATGCGAATAGCCGGTACGAGTCCGGCTGACCAGACAGCCAGCAGAAAGCTGACTCAGGCTTTCTTGCTCATTACAGGATTAACCTGGCAAGGAACAGAGTGAAGAAAGCGTAGTTACACGTGGACGCGTTTACGACAATTTAGTGGTACGCACGGCAGACAACGAGGATGAACATAAAGCGGTGATGCATAGACGCCTCTACAGCATTTTTGTGGCCGACAGCCCTGATGAATGCGCTAATTTTCACGTAGCGACGTCACTGCTTAAGTTGTGCAAAGCACCTGAGCAGAGAAACGGTCAGAATGCGCAGCAGTGCATCCAGCCAGCCGCAAAGGGCGAAGTCGTCATTGCATCGTCCGGCTGCAAATCTCCGATATCAGGTTTGTTGATGAGAGGATAGCGTGTAGAGTCGCTGAAGAAGATGTCCCGCAGGGAAAGCCATGCTGAATAACGTAGCATCACATTATTTCAGTTTCGGAACAGAATAAGCGACAGTAACAAGGTCAGGCAGACATTGTGATCGTTTCTGACAGATTTTGCTGTAAAGAGTAAAACAGTCAGGATCAGCCCAAAATGGTGAGCAGACCATACAATAGAGCATCACGCTCCCAATCATAATCAATATGCGCATAATGTATATTATGTTAAATTAGATATTAACAGCGCACTTATCGGCTGGATACTGCTCCGTTCTTTCCTGGTGTTCCGGCAATCGCACTGCCCTGCGTCTTAGAACTGATTCCTTCAAACTTACTGACCGATAAGAACCCCAGACGACGATTAGGTCCGGGGTTGGTTTCATGACCGGTCAGTTATTTGAGATGCGAACGCAACTCTTCACCCGCCTGATTAATAGCTGTTCTGACCGTGGGTTCCTGACTTAACGCGTTCAGCAAACCGTAATCATGAATCATGCCATTGTAGCGCGTTACGGTAACCGGCACGCCTGCAGCATCCAGCTTACGACCGAACGCTTCACCTTCATCACGTAACACATCCAGCTCTGCAGTCTGAATCAGCGTTGGCGGCAGCCCTTTCAGCTGTTCAGTGGTGGCACGCAACGGTGATGCCAGGATGTTATTACGATCTTTTTCCGAAACGGTATAGTTATCCCAGAACCACTTCATCATGTTCTTCGTCAGGAAATGTCCGTCAGCAAATTGATCATACGACGCGGTGTCGAAACGCGCATCGGTAACCGGCCACAGCATCACATCATAACGGATGGCCGGCGTTTTAAACTGCTTCGCCTGCAAGGCAACCGCCGCCACCATGTTACCGCCAACGCTATTACCAACCAGCGCCAGACGTTTTCCGTCAACGCCAATTTCAGCGCCATGTTCGGCGACCCATTTAGTGGCTTCATAAGCCTGAGTAATTGCCACCGGGAAATGGGCTTCTGGCGATGGTTGATAATTGACAAATACCGCAGCAGCGCCGGATGCATTCACCATGTCACGTACCAGTCGCTCATGGGTCGGAAAATCACCCAGCACCCAGCCACCGCCGTGGAAGAACATAAACACCGGCAAGGTGCTGCTGGCGTGCTCGGGCTTAACGATGGTCAGCGTCAGAGGCTTGCCCTGTACGGTAATGATCTTCTGTGAAATCTGTGCCGGCGGCAGTTCTGCGCCCTTCTGCGCCCCCGTCAACACCGCTCGGGCATCTTTGACGGAGAGTTGCTCAATCGGTTTACCACTCCCGCTGTTGAGCGCCTTCAGGAAAGCGGCCACGCCTGCGGTCGGTTGCGGACTGTTTTCAGTGGGTGCAGCAAACGCGGTACTCATCTGGCTGGCTAACAATAATGCACTGGCGATCAGTTTCATTTTCATCACAGGGTTCCAATTAACTTGCTATTAAGTAGTGTGCTATCTGGTTGGCAGGACAATGACACGGCGAACCTGGATTGTAAACTACTAAATAGCACACTATTTATCTCAAGCTTTTACCCTCTCTGACTATTTTCGTCATTAACAGACTACTTTGCTGCTATCTGTATCGATTTTCAGCAATTAAGCACTGCGCCTGAGCACCTGAAAAAAGTTAAAAGCATAGAGTTTTTTTCTGGTTAAGTTCAGCATGGACGCCAACGGTGCTCGCTACCCTATCCCGCTGCCGCTGCTGAGTCCGTTCGGTTATACACCCTGTCTCGGTCAGACCTTTGTACGTATCCGGCTCGCTGACCAGACGTGCCGGATTCACATTCTCACGTCATTCGCGACGGAAAGCAGCCCGCCCACGAGTCGATACATGTCCGGTAGTTGATAACTGACGAGACGATTCTGTGGATAGATCAGAGGATTGCTATCGCTACGTTGCCCGCCAGGGGCCAGGCTTTGTTTTATTGCTGAATTCAGAGAGGATTTCATCTGGTGCCTCTGTTCCCTGATTAGCTATGACTGCACAGGTGCTGGACTATGATTAAGCAGAAACTTTGTATGATGTAACTAAAGACATTTTCCTTCTTTCTCAGAAATTTCACATTTCCTGCGGCTAAATATCTCTTTGCCCTCAGGCGCATTACTCTCTCTGCACTGTCACCCGACTTCAGACAATCAATAAAGGAAACATTGATGAAAACTTCATATGCCTTGATCGCAACATTACTGATGACCTCTGGCGCATCCGCTATCGCTGCTCAGCCTGCTACCGCTAAAAACCCACTGAGCGTGCACGTTCTTAACCTGCAAACTGGCCAGCCAACGGCAGGCATCGAAGTTGAACTGGATCAGAAGCAGCAGGATAACTGGGTGAAACTGGCATCAGGCGTCACCGATAACAATGGTCGCATCAGCGCCCTGTTCCCGCAGGACAAAACAGCCAGTGCGGGTAGCTACCGCGTGGTGTTTAAAACCGGTGACTTCTATAAAAAGAACAACCAGAAAACCTTCTTCCCGGAGATCCCGGTTGAGTTCAACATGGAAGCCAGCGGTGAGCACTACCATATCCCGTTGCTGCTGAGCCCGTTTGGTTACTCTACCTATCGCGGCAACTGATCCCGATCCGGCACTCAGGTGCCGGATCTCCCCTCTCCCGCTACCCGCGCCGGAAAGCACTCCACCAGCCAGTCGATAAATACCCGTAGCCGTTGCGTCACGTGCCGGTTTTGCGGATAAACCAGATGAAACGGAAAACCCGCCGGACGCCAGTCGTGCAGGATCTCAACCATTTCTCCCTGCCGCAGAATCGACGACAGCGAATAATTAAATGTCTGAATGATCCCAAGCCCTGCCAGTCCCGCGACCAGATGCGCGTTGCTTTCATTGACGCCAATGCGATGCGCACTGGTGATCTCAATTTTCTCTCCCTGACGTTCGAACCGAAGCGGAAATGGCTTGCCGGTTTGCGGCGAGAGATAACTCACCAGCCGGTGTCCGTTGCGCAGTTCATCAGGATAGGCGGGCACGCCAAACGCTTTAAGGTAGGCGGGTGTCGCGCAGGTAATGAGCGTAGCGTGCCCTATCAGGCGGGCAATCAGTGAGGAATCGACCAGCGGACCGCCGCGGATCACACAATCAACGTTGTCACTGATAAGATTGACCGGGCGATCGGATACGCCCAGATCCAGCGTAATATCAGGATAGCGGGCAAAGAAATCAGGCAGCAGCGGAATCAGAACGTCCCTGGCGGTAGATCCGCCGACATCGATGCGTAACTGCCCACGCGGCTTACTGCGCAGTGAATTGAAACAGGCATCAATATCCTCGAGATCGTGCAGGATGCGCAGCGCTTTCTCATAGTATTCACGCCCTTCTGCGGTGACGGTCACGCGTCGGGTGGTGCGCTGCAGTAGCCTGACGGAAAGATGCGCCTCCAGCTCCTGAACCAGCTTACTCAGCGTCGCCTTCGGCATATTCAGCGAGTCCGCCGCCCGGGTAAAACTGCCGCTTTCCACCACCCGTGAAAAGGCTTTTATCGCCAGCAGCTGATCCATTCTATCTCCCTATTATCCACCCGTGTGGATAGTCATTTTCATTTTAGCGGATTTATCCGCCAATCCTCCTCTCTTACAGTAGCAATCAGTCCGGCAGCCCCGCTGACCGGGAATAACCCAAACTGTCTAAGAGACTATCCGGAGAAGAACTTATGAAAGCATCACTCGCAGGAAAAATTGCACTGGTTACGGGCGGAACAAGCGGAATTGGCCTGGCTACCGCCCGGGAGCTGGCGGCACAGGGCGCACAGGTTTTTATAACCGGCCGTCGTCAGGCGGAGCTGGATGCCGCCGTCGCTGAAATCGGCGGAACCGTCAGCGGCATCCGCGCAGACGCCTCACAACTGCACGATCTCGATGAGGTTTACTCGCGAATTGCAGCGCAGGCGGGACGCCTCGATATTCTCTTTGCCAACGCCGGGGGCGGCGACATGCTGCCGCTGGGGGCGATTACTGAAGAGCATTTTGACCGTATCTTTGGCACTAACGTACGCGGCGTGCTGTTTACCGTCCAGAAAGCCCTGCCTCTGCTGGTTGATGGCGCATCGGTAATTCTGACCGGATCGACTGCCGGAGCGCAGGGTACTGCGGCTTTTAGCGTCTACAGCGCCAGTAAAGCGGCAGTGCGCAATTTTGCCCGTTCGTGGGCGCTGGATCTGAAAGATCGCGGAATCCGGGTCAATGTCGTGAGCCCCGGCCCTGTCCGTACGCCTGGGCTGGGTGATCTGGTCAGTGAAGATCAGCGTCAGGGCCTGTTTGATGCGCTGGCAGCACAGATACCGCTTGGCCGCCTGGGTGAACCGCAGGAGGTTGCCCGCACCGTTGCGTTTCTCGCCTCGGATGCCGCCAGCTTTATCAATGCGGCAGAATTGTTTGTTGATGGCGGAATGGCACAGGTCTGAGACTCACCCTGTAGCTGAAAATCAGACCCTGGTGATTGTCCTTACCCGTTACGTAAAATCCCGGTTCGCCGGGCGTGAGCAGCAAAGCGCGCCAGGCTGAACCGTTAACGTATCAATGCCTGCCTGAGACATCAGGCTGTGTTGATCTGTAACCTGAATCCGGCACGCCGTCATAAAATGTCACGTTGAAGAAACACCCGCCTGGCAAATCCCCCGCTATAGTTATTGCCTGTCACGTCAGTCATAAAAACCATGGAGATAACATGAGCCAACTTTTTTCCACTGTCTCGCTGGGCGAACTTACGCTGGATAACCGCATTGTGATTGCGCCGATGTGCCAGTACTCCGCTGAGGCGGGCAATGCGACCGCCTGGCACCGTATCCATCTTGGCCAGCTGGCCTTTTCCGGCGCAGGTCTGATGATTATTGAAGCCACCGCCGTAGAGGATATTGGTCGCATCTCCCCAGGCGATCTCGGTTTGTGGAATGATGATAATGAAGCTGCGCTGAAAACGGTTCTGGAAGATGTCCGCCGCTACTCCTCTATTCCGGTTGGTATTCAGCTGGGCCATGCGGGACGCAAAGCGTCGTGTGCCGTACCCTGGGAAGGCGGTAAGCAGATTGCGCCTGAAGCCGGCGGCTGGCAAACCGTGGCTCCGTCCGCACTGAGCTACAGCGCGGATGAAGTGAAACCGGTTGCCATGAACACTGACGATCTGGCGCGGGTAAAACAGGCCTTTGTCGACAGCGCCCTGCGAGCGGTGCGTCTGGGAATTCAGCTCATCGAAGTGCATGCCGCACACGGCTACCTGCTGCATCAGTTCCTGTCGCCGCTGTCGAATCAGCGCAGTGATGAATATGGCGGCTCGCTGGAAAACCGTATGCGCTTCCCACTGGAAGTCTTCAAAGCCGTTCGCGATGCCGTACCCGCTTCCGTGCCGGTAGGCGTGCGCATTTCTGCCACTGACTGGGTTGAAGGCGGCTGGGAGATCAATCAGTCAATCGCCTTCTCGCGTGAGCTGGAAGCGCTGAACAGTGCTTATATTCATGTCTCAAGTGGTGGTTTGTCGGAAGACCAGAAAATCAGCGTCGGACCTAATTATCAGGTGCCGTTCGCCCGCGATATTCGTGAGCAGGTGTCGATTCCGGTGATTGCGGTCGGCTTAATTACTGAGCCGCAGCAGGCAGAAGATCTGCTGCAACAGGGTGAAGCTGACCTGGTGGCGCTGGCGCGCGGTATTCTCTACGATCCGCGCTGGCCGTGGCACGCAGCCGCTGCGCTGGATGGTAAAGTCCAGGTTCCGCCACAGTATCTGCGTTCTGAACCGCACGATGTAAAAGGCATTCTGACGCAGGAGCAGTAAGCTTTAACGGGCAGACCGCATTAACAACGGTCTGCCCGTTCTCTTATAAAATGCCTTTCAGCCGCAGATGCTGCAGCAGCATGATGGTCTTGGCATCCACAATCTCACCCTGGTCAATCGCCTGTAGCGCCTGGTCGAAACCGATCTCAAGCACCTCAATATCCTCACCCTCTTCCGCTATTCCGCCGCCTTCACCGCTACGCTGCTGATCGCCATACTCGGCAATAAAAAAGTAGAGTTTTTCAGTAACCGAACCGGGGCTCATAAAGGCTTCAAACACCTTCTGGACATGGCTGACGCGAAAACCGGTTTCCTCTTCGGCTTCGGCAACAATACGCGCTTCCGGCGAGGCGTTATCCAGCAGACCGGCGGCCGCTTCAATCAGAAAGCCATCATGCCCGTTAAGGAAAATCGGAAAGCGAAACTGACGGGTCAGTACCACCGTACGTTTGTCACGGTTGTAGAGCAGGATCACTGCGCCGTTACCGCGGTCATAGGCTTCACGGCTCTGCTCCTGCCAGCGACCGTCACGGCGCAGCAGTGAGAACGTATATTTCTTCAGGGTATACCAGTTGTCTGACAGCAACTGCTCATTGATGATGCGCACGCGGGGATGGTTCTGCTGCATGATGCTCTCCAGGATAGGTAGACAGCCATCACGCTATCATGCATAATCGTGCAAATTCAAGAAAAAGCATGCAAAGGCCAGTTATGCTATCCAGCCAGCGAAAACAGACGATTCTTGCCCTGCTCGCCCAGGAAAAACAGGTGCAGTCGCGGGACCTCAGCCAGCGATTTGGCCTCTCCGAAGACTCTATCCGCCGCGACCTGCGTGAACTGGCGGCAGAAGGATTATTGCAGCGGGTACATGGCGGCGCGCTGCCGGTTTCCGCTGCGCTGGCCACCTTTGAAACGCGCAAAAGCGTGCAGACTGCTTCCAAACAGGTTATCGCGCAAAAAGCCGTTTCGCTGATTCAGCCGGGGCAGATCGTACTGATTGATGGCGGGACAACCAGCGCGGAACTGGTGCGACGGTTACCCGCCACGCTGAGCTTTACCGCGGTCACGCACAGTCCCAGCGTGGCGCTGGCGTTAGCCGATCATCCACTCGTGGAGATCATACTGATTGGCGGGCAGCTCTATAAACATTCAGTGGTGACGGTGGGCGCAGCGATGCTGGAGTCGATCAACCGCATCAATGCCGATCTCTTTTTTATGGGCGTCACCGGCGTGCATCCGGCGGCAGGCTTGACCACCGGTAATTTCGAAGAGGCGACGGTCAAGCGTGCGCTGGCAGGACGCGCAGCGGAAACCGTGGTGCTGGCGTCAGCGGAAAAGCTTAACTCCGGCTCGGCATTTGCCATAGGCGACCTGTCGCTGGCCAGCACGCTGGTCGTGGAAACGCAGCCGGACGAGGCGCTGCGACAGGCGCTGAGCCAGCAAGGTGTGACGGTCATCTGAGTTCGTAGCAGGCCTGCAGCGCAAGATGCGGACCGGTCAATGGTCGCTGTGTGTCAGGAAACTGCTGTGCTACGGGCGTCATTGAGCTTTGCGCCAGGGCCACCGCAACGGCTCCCTGCTGATAAGCCTGCTCTGCTGCTGCTGCAATCAATGCAAAATAGCGTGTTGTCTCCCCCGCTTTAAACGCCGTCCACGCTCCCTCCACCAGCGCGACCTCCACCTGGCTGCCGGGCTGACAGAAAAGTGCCCGCGTCGCCGCCAGCGTTGATTCTGCCGCACAGAGCGCGACTGTGCGCCCTGCCTGACGCTGCAGCGCCTCCGCCAACATCCCGTCGGTGCGCATAACCCGATCCTGTGCGCTGAAATCACCGGCAACCGGCCCCAGCGTCGAGCAGGTGATCAGTACCGCATCAAACTGCGGCAGCAGCGTTTCAATCATTTGGGCAATACGGCGGCGTAACGCAGTCGTCATCCCGCCGCTGCATTCCGCTTCTGCCAGCAGCGCAGGCATCACCAGATGATTCAGCGGCGGATTGTCACGCGCCAGTGCGCTGGCGGCATCATCAAATATCGCGATATTACTGGCCGCGGTGTGAAAGCAAAGAATGTTCAGGGTGAACTCCGGTACAGGTCAGATTGCGGATTGCCAGGCTGCATGCTGGATAACAACACGATAACCATCCCTGTCGATAAATGTCACGCCCCGTTGATCCCAGTAAGGATTCAATGCAGGAACCCGCATAAATCCTGCCTCATCCATACAGGCACATCGGGCCAGCCAGTCAGGCCGTTGCGGAATGTAGAGCACCAGCAGGTCCTCATCTGTCGGCGATGGCCGGACGGGATGCGTGTGACAGAGCGTGAATTCGAGATGCCAGCCCACCCCTTCAGCGCCCAGCATCACGCCACTGAACCCCTGATGATCAGTAAACTCACCGATTTCTTGCAACCCCAGCCCGTGGCAATAGTTCTGACTGCTTTGCGTCAGGTCTGTCACCGGTCGGGCAATACGCAGATGCTGGATAATCATGGTTCTCTCCCTGTAGAGTTCACTGATATTTATCACAATCTTCAGAGCTTCCTATGACGCCGGATGCGCAGCAACTTCCCATGCCCATAAATTGAAGGCATAAAAAAACCCGCCTTAGCGGGTTTTGGAGGAAGCTGACAGTCAACCAGCCTTTGCTTCGCGTGAACGCACTGTGCCTGAGCGCTCCGCAAGATCAAAAGATTCTTTGAGCTGACGCATTGCTTCCGTTTTACGCTCTGCAACTGTCATTTTTTTCAGGGTTGAAATATCGTGTTTTGAGTACATAACCTCTTCCTCCTTCGCCTATGGCGGTATTCACTTCATACATTACATCACGGGGCGGATGCTGTAAAACCCGGTCTAGAAGCGTTTTAGCTTCTCTGTTTCGGCAATCGCAAAATATGCCCTGGCCCTGTAAGTCTTGTGGTGAAGCGTAATGATAGTCGCCTCCCTCTGACCAGGATGCGTGTCATGCCGCACTGCTGTTGACTCGCCTGCCCGTTTTTTGCAAGCGGATGTGAACAGCCATCAGACTGAATCCATGACGCCAATGGTCCTGCATCCGCTGTGTCCCCGTGGTTAGCACCCTATGCCCTGTTATCGGTAAATCAGTTTACCGCTCACAGCGCTAAACGCATTCCCACCGCTGTCATCTACACTTTCCCGGTATTCATATGGTGATGCCCTGAGCATTGCCCGGCTATAAAAGGATGACAATATGACTGAACAAGCAACCCAGAACCATGCCTGGTTACTGGCTTCACGCCCACACGGTGAGCCGACCAAAGAGAATTTCCGCCATGTGGCGCAGCCCGTCCCGGAAATCAAAGAGGGTGAAGTACTGCTGAAAACCATCTATCTCTCGCTTGACCCCTACATGCGTGGGCGGATGGACGAGGGTAAATCCTACGCCGCGCCGGCAGAGCTGGATCAGCCGATGGTGGGCGGCACCGTCTGTCAGGTCGCCGAATCGAAAAACAGTGATTTTAAGACCGGTGACTGGGTGCTGGCGCAGAGCGGCTGGCAGGAATATGCCGTCTCCGATGGCAAAGAGATTGCGAAGCTGGGCAACGATCTGCCTCATCCCTCATGGGCGCTGGGTATTCTCGGTATGCCAGGCTTTACCGCCTATATGGGTCTGATGGATATTGGTCAGCCAAAAGCGGGTGAAACCCTGGTCGTTGCCGCCGCAACCGGTCCGGTGGGCGCAACGGTCGGCCAGCTGGGTAAACAGAAAGGCTGCCGTGTCGTTGGTGTGGCGGGCGGTGAAGAGAAATGCCGTTACGCGGTCGATACGCTGGGCTTTGATGCCTGCCTCGATCACCACAGCGCCGACTTTGAAGAGCAGCTGAAAAACGCCTGCCCGGATGGCATCGATATCTACTTCGAAAACGTCGGCGGCAAAGTGTTTGATGCCGTATTCCCGCTGCTGAACACCGCTGCGCGCGTGCCGGTCTGTGGTCTGGTCTCGGCTTACAGCCAGCGTGAGCTGCCGCAAGGCCCGGACAGAACCTCTCTGATCATGGCGGGCATTCTGAAACGCCGTATCCGTATGCAGGGCTTTATCATCTTCCAGGATTATGGTGACCGTTACCCTGAGTTCCTGGAGGCGATGCGTCCGCTGGTGGAGAACAAAAAAATCCACTATCGCGAGCACATGATTGAAGGATTAGAGAACGCGCCACAGGCGTTTATCGATATGCTGAATGGCAAAAACTTTGGTAAAACCGTGGTGAACGTCGGCGCCTGATGACGTTAGCGTGCCGCGTCACTGACGTGGCACGCCATTAATCAGTGCGGCTGCCGGGAAACGTGTTCGGCAGCTGCACGATTTGCCGCACTCACCGCTTCTGCCAGCGTTGCCCCGCTACTCAGGCTCTGACACAACACGCCGACAAAACAATCCCCGGCACCGTGGGTGCTTACCAGTGTCACCTTCTGCGCCGCCAGTGTATGCGTCTCTCCCGCCTCGCTGTAAGCCACACCATGTTCCCCAGCGGTAACCACCACTCTGGCAAACCGGCTGGCCAGCGATTCTGCCGCTGAGCGCGCCGACGTCAGATCCTGCACGCTAATCCCGCACATATCGCGCGCTTCAATGGCGTTCACCACCAGCAGATCAATACAGTTTTCAAACGCGGCTGACAACGGCCGGGCGGGCGCGGCATTGACGCAGACCGTAATCCCCCGCTGCTGTGCCGCCTGGGCCGCACAGAGGTTCACCGCTTCCGGGACTTCATTTTGCAGCACCAGCAGCGACACCCCCTGCCAGAAGCCGGGCTGCTCAAAGGTCTCCAGCGGGATCTGCTGATTGGCATTGGAGACCACCACCGCACCGTAATCTCCTTCGGCATCGGTAATCGCCACGCTCATCCCGGAGGGAAGCGCATCAATGATGCTGACGGCGGTGCAATCGACCCCGGCCTGCTGCAGATGATCCAGCAGGAATTGCCCCTGCTGATCGCGCCCCACTGAACCGGCGAAGCGCACTGCGGCACCCGCGCGTGCCGCTGCGACGGCCTGATTCCCCCCCTTGCCACCAAACTTATAGTGACAGGCGCTGCCCATCACCGTTTCGCCTTTTTCCGGGCGATGGTGTGCATCCAGCATAATGTCGTAGTGAAGACTGCCGGTGACTGCAATTTTGCTCATAGCTAGAATTCCCGCAGATCCTGAACCGCATGCTGGGTTTTCATCAGGTTCTTCTCCGCCCGCTTCAGATCTTTCTTGGCGATAGCGACAAACAGCGCATCCAGAATATTGAGCTGGGCGATGCGTGACGCGGCGTTTTCACCCAGCAGATGCGATCCCTGAGAGGTTGAATTGAGGACCACATGCGCACTCTTCGCGATCGGGGATTCGGCGTAGTTGGTAATGGCGATAACTTTCGCGCCATTCCTCCCCGCCAGTCTGACCGGATCGTTCACCGCGCGCGTAGCACCCGAATGGCTGATGGCGATAACCACATCGTCATCAGATAACACGGCGGCTGACATCAGCATGATGTGGGCATCGTCATAGGCAGTCGACTTAATGCCAATCTTCAGCATCTTGTGTGACAGGTCCCGCGCCACGGCGGCAGAACCGCCCACGGCGTAGAGATCGATATGACGCGCTTTAAAGATAATGTCCGCCGCACGATTGAATTCAGAAACATCCAGAATCGATAAGGTCTCTTCAATCGCCTGGATAGAGGTTCTGAAAACTTTGGCCAGCAACTGCTCCGACGAATCATCCGGCTCAATTTCCGCATGCAGCCCTGCCACTTCAGACTGGTTGTAATAGATCAGGCCACTTCTGAAATGCCTGAAGCCGGTGAAGTTAAGTTTTTTGGTAATCTTAACGATCATCGCTTCAGAGACATTATTCTCCCGCGCAATCTCCTTTAATGAGGATTGCTCGGTAATGTCGGTTCGGGCAATTATCGCCTCAGCTACCCGACGTTCTAACGGCGTCAGCTGGGGCAAACGCATACGAATCTGAGCGCCAATGGCTCGCGGATCTTGCTTCATTACTTGCCTCGGGTCGCCCGGTCAATCAACATCGCTATGATAATAATAAGGCCGGTAGCGAGCAATTGGTAAAAGGCCTGAATGTTCAGTAAGGTCAAGCCATTACGTAACGCACCGAGGATAACCACGCCGATCAGCGTCCCGAAGATACTGCCCTTGCCGCCCATTAACGACGCACCGCCAATGGCCGCCGCCGCAATCGCATCCAGTTCCCACAGGTTGCCGATGGTCGGTTCGGCAGCCCCCAGACGACCAATCAGAATCAGCGAGGCCAGTGAGGCAAGCAGGCCGGAGAAGATATAGACCGTGACCTTGGTGCGCTTAACCGGCACACCTGCGACCCGCGCCGCCTCTTCATTGCCGCCAATCGCCAGAATATATTCCCCCAGCGGGGTCTTATTCATCACCGTCCACAGCAGCAGCGCAATCACCGCCACAATCACAATCGGCGTGGGGATACCGAAAAGCGTACTGTTGATCAGGCTGCGAAATTCCAGCGGAATACCAAAGATGGGATTGCCGCCGGTGTAGATCAGCGCTATCGCCCGGAACAGCGACAGGCCGCCCAGCGTCACAATAAACGGCTGCAGCCCGGCATAGGCGATCAGCGTGCCGCTGAACAGCCCGCACATCGCGCCCACACCCAGCGTCGCGAGGATCGCCAGCGGCACCGGCACGCCCGATGCCATCAGGGTTGCACCCAGCACCGCAGAGAGCGCCGCCGTGGGGCCGACCGAGAGGTCAATCCCGCCGGAGATAATCACCAGCGTCATGCCCAGTGCGATCAGGGCGTTGATTGAGGACTGCTGCAGAATATTCAGCAGATTAGGCAGGGTGAAAAAGACCGGCGACAGAAACGAAAATGTCACCACGATAATCAGTAAGCCAATTAAGGTACCGGCATCACGCAGATTAAATTTAAGCCGCAGCGCAGGTCGGGTACCCGGCCCGGTAGATGTCTGAGTTGTCATAGTTATAACCTTAAATAGTGTCAGGTAAGCGGTCAGGCGGTCTGGTCGATATCTTTGATGGCATAACGGGCAATGTTCTCTTCGGTGATCGCGCTGCCGGTTAACTCTTTGGTTATCCGGCCCTCGCGCATCACCAGCACCCGATCGGAGATGCGCATGATCTCGGTCATTTCTGACGACACCACCACAATGGCTTTGCCCGCCTGGGCCAGTTTTTCAATCAGGTGATAGATTTCAGACTTGGCACCAATATCGATACCGCGCGTCGGCTCATCAAACAGAAACACATTGGTATCCGCCGCAACCCAGCGGCCGATGATCACTTTTTGCTGATTGCCGCCGCTCAGCGTGCCGATGGTTTTCTCAATGTCGAGCGGGCGCAGTTTCAGGTCGCCCATGACCCTCAGCGCCTCGCGGTCCAGCCGGGCCTGGTTCATCAGCCCCGCCGACGTGAAGCGGTGCATCGACGGCAGCGCCATATTCATCTTCACCGCCCGCTCTTTGATAATGCCCTCTTTTTTGCGGTCTTCAGGTACCAGGCCAATGCCCGCCTTGATCGCCGCACGCACGTTGTGGTTCTTCACCGCGGCACCGTTGACGCTCACCGTGCCACGGGTGCGCCTGTCGATACCGGCAATCAGCTTCAGCAGTTCGGTGCGCCCCGCGCCGACCAGCCCGGCAATGCCCAGCACTTCGCCCGCACGAACGCTGAAGTTTGCCGCCACCACCTCATTGCCACGCGTCAGATCCTCTACCCGCAGCACTTCGCGATCGGTGACAAACGCCTGATGGTCAAGCTTGTCGATCTTCCGTCCGACCATTTTGGCGACGATGCTCTCCTCATCCTCATCACTGATGTTGACCACCCCAACCTGCTTTCCGTCACGCATAATGGTGGCGCGGTCGCACACCCGGAAAATCTCATTCATCTTGTGCGAGACATAGATCAGCGAGACGCCGGTCGACTTCAGATCGCCAATCAGCTCCGCCAGCCGGTCAAATTCGCGTGGCGTCAGGCTGGAGGTCGGTTCATCCATGGCAATGATTTTGGCGTCATCCAGCAGCGCCCGGGCAATCTCAACGATCTGCTGCTGCGATACCTTGAGGTTCCTGATCGGCGTATCGGGATCGATAGTGGGATCCAGCGTCTTCAGAATCAGGGTGGCCCGCGCCAGCTGGGCCTTTTTATCCACCCACCAGCCCCCGGCGCGGGTCAGCGGGCGACCCAGAAACATGTTCTGCGCCACGGAAAGCTCAGGCACATGCTGTAACTCCTGGTGGATCATCGCGATCCCGGCCTGACGGGCGCTGAGCGGACTGCGGATCTGCACCCGGTTTCCATTGACGCTGATCTCTCCGCTGTCCGCGCCGCGAACGCCGGAGAGGATATTCAGCAGCGTCGACTTACCCGCGCCATTTTCCCCAATCAGCGCGTGCACCTCGCCGGGCCGCACTGAGAAATCGACATCCTGCAGCGCGGCGGCGTTACCGTAACTTTTGCTGATGCCACGCATCATTAAGCGAAACTGTTCCATACCCGCTCCCGCTGACTTATTGTTGAGCCAGCAGCTGACGCAACCGGTTGTTGTCTTTGGTTGAGAACGCTTCGACATTCTCTTTGGTGATCAGCGCCTGGGGTGTCGAGACAACGCGCGACAGTTTCTGTCCATTGATCAGCCGGATAATGACGTCCATCGCCACTTCACCGGTCAGCACCGGGAAACTGTCGACCGTGCCGGTCAGCTCGCCGCGCTTAATCGAGGCGTAGGCATCGGAAATACCGTCAGTGCCAAAGATGGCCACCTGTGACGCTTTGTTCTGCGCGCGTACCGCCTCCACCACGCCCAGCGCCATGGTGTCGTTGTTAGCGTAGAAGCCGATTAAATCAGGATGCTGCTGCAGAAT
Source organism: Pantoea sp. OVA07A (assembly GCF_019969975.1). NCBI lineage: Bacteria > Pseudomonadati > Pseudomonadota > Gammaproteobacteria > Enterobacterales > Erwiniaceae > Pantoea > Pantoea sp. OVA07A. Next base: position 716,587 of record NZ_JAHXYM010000001.1, read on the forward strand.
GGTCGATGCGGCGTTAAAGGCCTGCTCGCGACTCCAGTTAGCGGGCACGCTGGCCACGATGGTGAACTTCCCGGCGCTGTCCAGCGTCTCTTTAAAGCCACGGGTGCGCTGTCCGGCGGCATAAACCCCTGGCTGCCCTTCAATCACCGCCACTTTGCCGCCCTGCGGATGGTGCTGAATAAACCATTTCGCCACCCGCACGCCATTGTCTTTCTGGACGTTGCCGACGTAGTAGCGCGCATTCGGCATTACCGCATCATTAACGTTCACCACCGGGATATTTTTACTGTTGGCACTCTCCAGTGCAGGCTCCAGGTTGATATCGGTCTGCGGCGAAACCAGCAGGCCGTTAAAGCCCTGCGAGATCAGGGTTTCCGCAATGGAGAGCTGACCGAGCTGATCGTCTTCATTGGCCGCCGCCTGATAAGCGACAGTGAAACCATACTTTTTAGCCGCGTTCTGGTAGCCCTGGCCGAGTGAGCGCCAGTACTCATTGGTCAGGGTTTTCGATACCCCGCCAATCTTCAGCGACTTATCGACTTTTGGCAGTGCGCCATATTTGGTGTCGAGCTGGGTCCAGTCGGTGCGATCCGGTTCAGTATCGGATTGCAGCGGTGCCAGTTCTGCCGCATAAATCGTGCTGCAGAGCAGTGAGGAGGCGATAAGAGCAAGCAGGCGTTTTTTCATTTTTTATTCTCAGGGTGTTGGGTAGAGGTGTGATGTTTTTATGATTAATCGGCTGTCAGCGGGCCAGCATGATGTCATTGACGATCTGCTGAGAGGCCACCGCATCCTGACGCCCGATGGCCGCCAGTAACGCCGCGTTGTCGTGCAGCTGGTCACAAAGCCTCAGCAGACGAGTCACGGTCGCAATATTGCTTTCTGCCTCACGGATCGGGTCAAGACCGCTGGCATCCGGGAAGGTATCGAAGTAGTAGGCACCACGGTAGCCATCACGCTGCATCTGCCAGAGAAACTCCAGCGTGGCGCGTGGGTTAACTGAGCCGACCATCAGGCCGTCATCACGCTTGCCCCAGCCGTCGTTAAGGTCCAGCCCCAGCAGCCGTGAGCGGCGCGCCACCATAGCGGCGGCGTAAGCCGGGATCTCATTGGCAAACAGTACATGAGCAAAATCCAGTGTGATCCCCAGGTTGGCGCAGCCCGCCTCTTCCACGGCCAGCAGACAGGTGGTGGCGTTGGGAAAGATGCTGTAGGCGCGTGGCTCATTGGGTTTATATTCGATGCTGACGTCAACGTCCGGTGCATACTCCGCCACTTCACGCACGGCGCTGACCGCATCCTCCCAGATCTTCTTATAGTCCGCCTGGAAGCAGTAATCGAAACCGTCCTGCCCCATCCACAGCGTCATCAGCCGTGAACCAAATTCCCGACCCGCGTCAATGCCGCGCTTGGTCAGCTCAATCGCTTCGCGACGCACTTTCGCGTCGGGATGGGTAAACGCGCCGATTTTGAACTGCGGCGCGTCCCAGCGCATCTGCATACCGTTAACGGCCAGACCCGCATCACTGATCGCCTGGCGCAGTGTGGGAATATCGCTGGTGAGATGTTGCGGAAAGTTGAGGTCGAGATGCGTTAAGCCTTTGACCTTGCCTGCACGGGCAACCATCTGCAGCACAGAGGGCTTGCCCTGCTGATCGGGCCAGTAGAGGTGCGCCCCCGAGGCGAAAGAGTTAAGACGGGTAGCAAATTTCAGTTCCGACATGAGCATCAATCCTTCAGAGTGCGTATTGTGAAGTACTTTTCGTATTCACGATTAATTGTGAAGTCATATATTAATCTACGCCTCGCGGCTTAATGCGCAAGTCTGTCAGGCAGGAGAAATCGTTAAAGCGGGAGCGCTGTCACGAAATGGTTTCGATGCGTTATCAGATGATGTGAATGCGGAGATGAAAGAATTGAGATGAAATACAACAGGTTGTCGCGCTAAGCCGGGTGTGAGATCTGGCAGGTAGAGGTGTGAAAAAAGCTGAGCGCCAGGGCGGCGCTCAGCGGGTCGGTTTTTTAAAAAATCACTTCAGACGGAAAGCGACAACGCTGTCGCCCGCCGTGGTGCCGAGCGAGCCGTGGCCGCCCGCGGCAATCACCACATACTGCTTGCCATCTTTGCCCATAAAGGTGGATGGCGTGGCCTGCGCTCCGGCACTCAGTTCAGTCTGCCACAGCAGTTCGCCGGTGGTGCTGTCGTAAGCACGGAAGAAGTTATCTGCCGTTGCACCGTGGAACACCAGATCACCCGCCGTCAGCAGCGGTCCGCCGTGCGCCACCATGCCCATCGGGAAACCGAGCGGGAAGCGGCCAGGCAGGAAGCTGGTCTTGAGGTTTTTGGTGGTGCCGACGCGACGCAGCCATTCGGTTTTGCCGGTGGTCAGATCCACACCGACCATCCGTCCCCACGGTGGCGCGATGCAGGGAATACCCAGACCCGACGCCATCTGCTGGATGTGGATAGCGTAGTCACCGTGGAAGTTCTCATTCCAGTACGGCGTACCATCTTTGGTGAAGGTACGCTGGGTTTCGGTTTCCGGCGTGCGTCTGATGAGGTTGTATTTGTAAGCCAGGCGTACCGGTGCCGCAATCAGCATCTGACGCTGTGGATCAACCGCTACTGAACCCCAGTTAAACACCCCGATGTTGCCCGGGAAGATCAGCGAGCCTTTCTCCGTTGGTGGCGTCCACGGGTTACCGTCATAGCGCAACTCACGGAACGTGGTGCGGCAGGCCATCTGGTCAAACGGCGTAATGCCCCACATTGACTTCTCAGTCAGCGGCTGCGGAATGAAGTTCAGGCTGGAGACTGGCTGGGTCGCCGCATACTGCTCGCCTTTAATGCCATCCGTGGAGACCTTAACCTGCTCTACCGGATAAACCGGTTCGCCGGTCAGGCGGTTCAGCACAAACAGGTTGCCGGTTTTGGTCGGCAGGATCACCGCCGGTTGCGGTTTGCCCTGATAGTTGATGTCCACCAGCGACGGCTGTGACGGGTTATCACGATCCCAGAGGTCATGGTTTGAACTCTGATAGCGCCATTTGAACGCACCGGTTTTCAGATCCAGTGCCACCAGCGCATCACGGAATTTTTCAGTGTTGCTGGCGGGATCGCGTTCAAGTCCCACTTCATCCGGCGAGGCGTTACCAAACGGCACATAGACCAGGCCGTTTTTCAGATCGGCGCTCAGGGTGGCCCAGGCGACCGGGGTATCCTGCGGATAGGTTGCCCCTTCAGCGACCGGTGCGGTGTTATCCGGGTTAGCCGGATCGAAGTTCCACACCAGACGACCGCTGACGGCATCATAGGCACGGATCACACCTGATGGGTTACCGCTGTTGAAGCCGTTATCCATCACCGAACCGCCGACAATCACCAGGTTGCCCGCCACCAGTGGCGCGGCAGTCTGCATCAGCGCGTGCGGACGCACCTCGCCCATGTTGGCGCGCAGATTCACCACACCGTTGTCACCAAAGTCAGCACAGGCTTTACCGGTATCGGCATCCAGCGCCAGCAGGCGGGCATCGGTGGTGGCATTGAAGATACGCTTGCGGCAGATGGCCGGCGATGCGCCCGTCTGCGCCTGCGCCTGCTGACCGGCATCGAAGTAGCTCACGCCACGACAGGTCTGGTGCTGCTGCAGATAAGAGCGGTTTTTATCCGGCGTCGTTTTCCACTTCACCGCACCGGTTTCCGGGTCAAGAGCATGGACTTCGTTGTGCGGCGTACAGAAGTAGAGCATGCCGTTGGCTTTCAGCGGTGTCGCTTCAAAGGTGTATTCGGTCGCATCATCACCCTGACGCAGGTCGCCGGTGTGATAGGTCCAGGCCACTTCAAGATCTTTCACGTTATCTTTAGTGATCTGCTTCAGCGCCGAGAAGCGCTGGCCATCTGTGGTTCCGCCATAGGCGCTCCACTCTTCAGCGGCACCGCCGGTCGCAGAGGCGTTGCGCGGCGTATTAATGGCGCCCTGCTGCGGCAGCGGATCGTAGAAGCAGAGACCGATGACCAGCAGCACCATCAGGACGACGGAACCCCCGAGGAAAGGATGGAAACGACGCTGCCCCTGATAGAGCGGACGCACCACCCACGGCAGCGCCAGCCAGAGACCCAGCACGCCAAACAGGTCGCCGCGCGGGATCCACTGCCATTTGTCGAAGCCCACTTCCCAGATAGTCCAGAACAGAGTGATCCACATCAGCAACGCATAAAGCGTCAGTGCACTGCGTTTGTTCATCAACAGCAGAATCGCGCTGAGCAGAACGCCCACGCCCATCAGCGCATAGAACGCGCTGCCTCCTGCAAGCAGGAGTTGTCCTCCCATGTAAATCAGGGCGATAGCAAATATCACCATGATTATACTGGTTATTTTATTGATCATGATCCATCCTCGGGTCATTAGCGGCAATTGAAAGGTTAAGCTGGAAACATAAATTCAACGAGATTTTAACTTACGCACGAAATATGTAAAAACGTGTATAAGCGTTAATCATTAGAAATATTTATTATAAATGTCACCTGTTAATGCGGTCAGGCCGCTTTTTTTACTTTCTGAAGGGCTGATTACGGGATATCCATCACAAAAAATTAACCATAGGCTGCTAACGACCGCACCTTTTGTTCAAAGGCGATTAATTAACAGACAAGCCGCCCTTCTGTAACGCCAGCTAAAGTGTGCCCGACGAAAGTTTTTCAGAGTCAAATAATCATAATGGTTTATTAACTCTGCTCTGAAATAACTCTTATTGCTGAAATCGGGAATGTTACTGCCCTGCTGTTATTATTGGCGGCTTCATCAACGCTGGTGCGGTGTCGCTGCTGTTCAAATGATTTAATTGTGCCAGCCTGAACGCGTTTTTTATTATTTTCCTGAAAAATAACACTCAGGAAATAGATTAATGAACAAAGGGATTTTGCCGATGAAAACGATTTCAGATATTCCGTAGCATGACGCTTATTTTATCTGTGATATATATCAGCTCTCTTATATTCGTTTATCCGGCCAGCAGGCGGGATTTTTCTGGCAGCAATAAACCAGGCAGGTTAACTATGACCGCACTTCATGCTATTTATCGCAAGTTTCGTTTCCCTTTTAAGTTTCTTAATGCTGCCATTCGCTATCCTGCCGCGCAGGCACGGGTAAAGCGTTATTCCGTCATGTCGATAGAAGAGACTGTCGATCTGTTATTACGTAACCCACAATTATCTCTGGCCCGTTATGGCGACGATGAACTGGAAATGACCTGGTATAAAAATATCGGTTTTCAGCCATTTGACCCGAATCTCTCTGCACGGCTCAAAGCCTTGCTGCAGCAGGATTCAGGAGCCAACCCGAACTGTCTGATCTGTCTGCCGGATGCCTTTCGTACCACCCGTAATATGCGGGGCGGGTCGGCCCTGTTCTGGTTCTTCCATAAATCATTTTATTTTAAATATTATGAGGGTCTGCTGAATAAACAATACCAGTATGGAAATACCTCGGTGACCCGTCCCTATCACGATTATAAAGGCAAGCAATTATCCCGGACGATATTTGATAAGTTTAAACAGCTCTATCAGGGCCGCCGGGTATTAATTGTGGAAGGCAGTGGAACGCGCCTGGGATTAGGCAATGATTTACTGGAGGGAGCCAGCGAAGTGAAACGTATTACGACGCTGAACCGTAATGCCTTTTCCGTCTATGATCGTCTGTTTGATACCGTTTTAAAGAATGCCGTCAACTTTGACCTGGTCTTGATTTCATTAGGGCCGACCGCAACCGTGCTGGCATATGATTTAAGTCAGCACGGTATCCGCTGTATTGATAGCGGCCACGTCGACATTGAATATGAGTGGATGCTGGCCAGTGCCACCAGCAAAATAAAAGTGGACGGAAAAAACGTCAATGAGGCTGGCGTACTGCTGAGTGAACAGACTACGGTGGCAGATGCGACTTATCAGCAGCAGATTTTACAACACGTGGGCGAAATACCCCAGGTCGGGACGGCTGATACAGAAGCAGTCACGCAAGCCGTGGTTATCCCGCTGCCACACGTCAGCCCCAACCATCATAACGCCGCCTGAGCCTCACCACCGACAGGCAGCGGCTGCACCGCATTGAAGCGCAGGCGAATTATTAGCGGGATCAGTTAAGCCTATTCGGGGCGGGCTCAGGGGCCCGAATTCTGTGCTTGTCCGCTGTTTGCCGGATAAATGCCCTTTCCGGCATCAATTTTGCTTATGCTCTCCTGAGACATTTATTCAGGAGAAGTGAGATGACAACCAGCCGTTACCGTTACACCATATTTTCACTGCTGTTCCTGATCGCCCTGATCAACTATATCGATCGCGGCGCCCTGTCGTTTGCGGCCAACGCCATTGCGGCGGAGTATCACTTCAGCAAAGTCCAGCTCGGTGCAGTGCTGGGCTACTTTGGCTTTGGCTATCTGTTTGGTTCGCTGTGTGGCGGCTTTCTTGCCGACCGTATCGGCACGAAAAAGATCTGGCTGCTGGCAGGCGTACTCTGGTCGCTGCTGGAGATCGCCACCGCCTGGGCGGGGGAACTGGGCATGGCGCTGTTTGGCGGATCCGCCATTATGGGCTTTGCTGCCCTTCGTATTATGTTTGGTTTTTCCGAAGGCCCGGCCTATGCGCTGATGAACAAGGCGATTGCTCACTGGGCACCCGATAATGAGCGCGGCTTTGCGCTGGGCATCGGCCTGCTCTCGACCCAGGTTGGCGCGCTGCTGACCGCCCCGATTGCGGTTGGCCTGCTGCTGCTGACCCATGACTGGCGCATGATGTTTATCCTGCTCGGTGTTTTCTCCCTGCTGGCGATGGCGCTGTTTGCCCGCACCTTCAGCGACAGCCCGGAGAAAAGTCCACATACCAATGCCGCAGAACGTCAGCTTATCCAGACCGGTCAGCGCCGCAGCGCGGGCGACAGCGTACCACTGCCCTGGTGGCGCTTCTTTACCAGCCGCACCCTGGTCTGCAACGCGCTGGGCTACTTCTCATTCCTCTACATCACCTTTACCCTGGTGACCTGGATGCCGAAATATCTGCAGGATAATTTCCATTACGATCTGCACTCACTGTGGTACGTCGCGATGATCCCGTGGAGCGGCGCCTGTATCACGGTGCTGCTGGGCGGTCGCATTGCCGATGCCCTGCTGGCTCGCTTCCGTAATCTGCGTCTGGCGCGCAATCTGTTTGCCGCCGTCACGCTGTGCGGCACCGCCTGCTGCTTTATGGAGATCCCCTATGTGCAGTCGGCTGCGGGGATTATTGCACTGATGACCCTGGGCAATGCGCTGAATGCACTGGTAAACAATGTCTACTGGTCGGTGGTGATTGATGTCACCCCTAAAGCGTCGGTGGGCACCTACAGTGGCATGACGCTGGCGATAGCCAATCTGGCAGCGATTATCTCTCCGATGCTCTGCGGCTGGCTGGCGGAATATTACGGCTACAACGCGATGTTTACCGTCACCGCGCTGATCGCCTTTGGCAGTATGCTGGCAATGACACTGCTGCAACCGGAGAAGCCGCTGGTGGCAGAGGCGCAGACCGGCGCAGCGGACGTTTCTGCCGCCTGATCTTAAAAGAGGATTTCCTGACACGCGGGTGATCACACACCCGCGAAGAGTGACACTCCCTGAAAGGCAGCCGCTCAGGCGGCCTGACCTTGTTATTGGGCGGGATAAATTGACTGTTCGGGGATGCCCCGACGATCCCAGCGGCTGGCGATCAGCCATAACAGTGCCGTCGCAAACCAGCCGATGATCCACGAGACATCATTACCGGCAAAAATCCAGGTTAGCGATCCATGGTGCAGCGGATTATCGATAAACGGCAGTTGCACCAGCACGCCCAGAAAATAGACGGTAATACCGGCCAGGTTCCAGCGTCCATAGCGCCCGTCCGGCTGCGACAGTGCCGGGACATCAACCCTGCCCCTGGTGATCAGATAGAAATCGGTCAGGCTGATCGCGCTCCACGGCACAAAGAAAGCCAGCAGAAACAGCAGGAAGTGGGTGAAGGATTTCAGAAAGGCCGGTTCACTGAGCAGAGCAATGACGCAGGCCAGCGTAACCATAAGCACCACAAACAGAATGCGCCCACCCCGACTCAGCGTGGTTTTCTGCCGGAAGCCAGAGACAATGGTGGTCAGTGACATAAAACTGCCGTAGGCGTTCAGCGTGGTAAACGTGATTTTTCCAAAGCAAATGGCGAAATAAATCACCATGGCCATGGTCGCCGTGCTACCCATGCTCACGATGTAACCGACCTCATTGCCTGCAAACGCACTTCCGGCAATGGCAGCGACAATCACCCCCAGCGTCATTGACGCCTGCGTGCCAAGTACGGTGCCAAAAAAGACTGAACTGAAGAGTTTCTTCGCAGAGACATCAGCTGGCAGATAGCGTGAATAGTCAGAGACATAAGGACAGAAGGCAATTTGCCAGGATGAAGACAGGGAGACCGCCAGCAGGAAATTTGCCAGGGTAAAGTGCTGATTCTGCCACACGGCTGATAAGTCATGCGCAGAGAACAGCGTGATAAACAGATAAGCAAAGGCTAAAACGCCAATGACGCTCGCCAGCTTGCCCAGTTGATGAATCACGCGATAGCCCAGCACCGCAATGATCACGATGAGGGTGCTGAACAGGATCATCCCGGTTGAATGACTGACATGGATAAGTTTAGCCAGCGCCTGCCCGGCTAATACTGTCCCGCTGGCTGAAAATCCCACATACATAATGCACACCAGCACCAGAGGAATAACAGCACCAAACACGCCAAACTGCATACGGCTGGTGATCATCTGCGGTAAACCCAGGCGCGGACCCTGGATCGCATGCAAAGACATGATCGCTGCACCCAGAATCTGCCCCACCAGTAAGCCGATAAGAGACCACACGACGTCTCCACCCAGCACCACGGCCAGCGCACCCGTGACAATAGCCGTGATTTGCAGATTGCCACCAAACCAGAGCGTGAACTGGTTAAAGGGATGACCATGACGTTCACCCAACGGGATGTAATCAATGGAGCGGGTTTCTGACAGGCCCTGTTTCTCTGAGCCTGAATAATCTGATACAGATGATTTGACCGACATAGATTCCTCGCTGGAACAGTGAGAGACGTGTTGACTGAAAGCGTGATTTGCCCAATCCAGAGTTGAGTGTACATGTCTATACAAGCAGCGATATTGTCATGCGCATCGGGAAGTTACAAGGCAACCGGTCATTGGAAAATGTGATGATATCGACAGGCCTGTCATGATGGGGCAGGAAAGGATGAGGGAGCGCGGGGACCTGTTTCCGGGGATAACGCCCTTACGGCGGGGCGTAAAACGGGAGTAAGGCATTTTGTTCGATCACCGCTACAGGCGACAGCGATGATCGGGTAACGCGTGCGATGTCAGGCCTGTCAGTCTCAGAGTGTGCAGAGGAGAAAATACCCTGACGGTTACCCGTCAGCCACTACCCGCTGACGATGACAGTCGGCCGGTTCCAGTTTTTGCCCCTGTGAAGAGATAACCTCCAGGCGTGGCAGCGGCTTTCCTTCCGCATTATCCAGCAGCACGGAGTGGGTATCGCCCTTCTCAAACAGGTAACGCTCGCCCCACTGGCGCATCGCGACCACAACCGGAAACAGCGAACGGCCTCTTTCGGTCAGGACATATTCGCTGTAGGCGCTGCCGTCGGAGGCCGGCGCAATCTCAAACACCCCTATCACCACCAGCTGCTTCAGGCGTGACGCCAGGATATTTTTCGCCAGCCCCAAATTCCGCTGGAAGTCACTGAATCTGCGGACGTCATCAAAGGCTTCACGCACGATCATCATGCACCAGCGCTCACCTATCGACTCCAGGGTTCTGGCGACCGGACACTCGCTGGTTCTCAGGGATTCCTGCTTAGCCATGCTCTTCTCTCACGCTGCCTGTCTCATGATGGCAGTTTAGCCACTCCGAAAAGAAGTTGCAAAAAAAAACCAGCCCGGTTAAAGATATCGCCAATCCAGTTTCAAAAAAAAACCAGAAAGGAAAGCAACATGACCTGTACGATTGGCAAGATGCGTGATCCTGAAGCCGATTCGCCTCCAGCCGCGATCCCGGTGCTCTCGTCCCGGATGATCTTTTTGTTCTCACTCACCTCTGCGCTGGCGGTCGCCAATGTTTACTCGGCACAGCCACTGCTGGAGTCGATCGCCGCCAGCCTGCAGGTTTCCACCGGCACCATTGGCACAGTGGTAACGGCCACGCAGAGCGGCTACGCCCTCGGGCTGATCTTTCTGGTGCCGCTGGGCGACTGCGTGAACCGCAAAAAACTGGTTATTACCCAGTTGCTGTTTTCCGTGCTGGCGTTAATCACTGCTGCGGTTGCGCCAGACCTGATGACGCTGCTCTGCGCAATGCTGCTGGTGGGATTAATGGCGGTGGTCACGCAGTTAATGGTGGCGTGGGCCGCCATGCTGGCGTCACCAGAACAGCGCGGACAGGTGGTGGGCAGCGTGACCAGCGGCATCGTGATCGGCATCCTGCTGGCGCGGTTTATTTCCGGGATGATTGCTGACCTGGCGGGCTGGCGGGCGGTCTATCTGACGGCTGCCTGCCTGTTACTCCTGATCTCGCTCATCCTGGCGAAAGTGCTGCCCGCCACAGCAGGTCAGACGCGGCGCACATCTTATCCTCACCTCTTACTGTCCGTTTTCCGTCTCTTCCTCACGGAACCGCAGCTGCGCAGACGCGGGATCCTGGCGCTGCTGATTTTTGCAGCCTTCAGTATGCTCTGGTCTTCGATGGTACTGCCACTTACCGCCCTGTCACTGTCACACACCCAGACCGGGATGTTCGGCCTGGCCGGAATTGCCGGTGCGCTGGCGGCCTCCAGAGCAGGCGCATGGGCTGACCTGGGCCTGGGGCAGCGTGCCACTGGCTTAGCCCTGGCGTTGCTGACCTTCTCCTGGCTGCCGATAGCCGCGCTTCACACCTCGTTGCTGTTGCTGATTTTCGGGGTGATCCTGCTCGATTTCGCCGTCCAGACGGTACATGTGATTAATCAGAGCCTGATCGTGGCCGCCCGACCCGAGGCGGCAAGTCGTCTGGTGGGCGCCTATATGTGCTTTTACTCGCTGGGCAGTGCGCTGGGGGCCATCGCCGCCACTCAACTTTATACGCACTGGGGATGGCAGGCTGTCTGCTATGCCGGTGCAGCGGTCAGTGCCTCTGCCTTTCTCTGCTGGTCCGGAGTTCGTCACTCATGAAATTAACGCATCTGCTGCTCGCCGTCATGATCACCGCCATCTGGGGGGTTAACTTTTCAGTTATTAAGCTCGGCCTGCAGGCGGTCGACCCGTTTATCCTGGCAGGTATCCGCTTTACGCTCTGCGCCCTGCCAGCGTTGTTCTTTATTAAGAAACCGGACGTGCCGTGGCGCTACCTGATCAGCTATGGCCTGGTCTTCGGGATTGGCCTGTGGGGTCTGGTAAATCTGGGAATTAAAACCGGACTGTCGGCGGGCATTGCCTCGCTGCTGCTGCAGTTCAGCGCCTTCTTCACGCTGCTGCTCGGTGGCTGGGTATTTAAAGAGCGTCTTAACCGCTATCAGATCGCCGGGTGTGCGCTGGCCTGCGCCGGTCTGCTGAGCATTTTTTTCATTACCGATGGCTCGGTGACGTTTTCCGGCATGCTGCTGGTGCTGGCAGGCGCGGTCGCATGGAGTATTGCGAATATCATCAATAAAAAAGCGGGCACCCGGCAGGTTTTTGCTTTTCTGGTCTGGTCGAGCGCCTTTGCACCCATTCCGCTCTTCCTGCTGGACGGGCTGGTCAATGGCAGCGCGGGCTATCACGCACTCTTCACCCAGCTGGATGTGAAGGCGGTGTTGTCGATACTGTTTCAGGTCTATCCCAATACCCTGCTGGGCTACTGGGTGTGGAACTGGCTGCTGAAACACTATCCGGTTTCAACGGTCGCGCCACTGTCGCTGCTGGTACCGGTGTTCGGCATCCTGGGTTCAGTGGCGATATTTGGCGAAACGGTTTCACCTCAGAAAATCGCCGCGCTGCTGCTGATCGTCGCCGGACTGGCCGTCGGGCTCTATGGCCAGCGGGTTGTGCGCTATTTCGGCGTACAAACCGGCTGACGGCGCCGTGGGGTTATGCACCGTGCCGCTGGCAGAACGCTTCGATGTCACCGTGCTGAAAATCGGGCAGATTCGCCAGCAGTTTCTCCAGCGGCCAGTTCCACCAGGCAATGCGCTGGAGACGTGCGGCGATAGCCGGTGTAAAGCGCACCCGCAGTGGCCTGGCCGGAACACCGCCCACGACGCTGTAGGGCGCGACGTTTTTCGTCACGACTGCACCCGCAGCCAGCACCGCACCATCACCAATGGTGACGCCAGGCAGCACAATTACGCCGTGACCTATCCACACATCGTGACCGATTATCACCCGATCGGCGCGACGGGCGGAAAAGAACCCCTGATCGCGTCGGGCGTCGGGGTGGTAATACTCCGGGCAGTAGGTAAAGCGATGCTGGGAGGCGCGGTCCATGGGATGATTCGGCGCGCCAATGCGTACCTGATTAGCAATGGCGCAGAAGCGCCCCACCTGGGTATCGGCCAGGCAGCAGTGTTCACCGACATAGGAGAAGTCACCCAGCTCGCTATATTCCAGCGTGCTGTGCGCCAGGATCTCACACTGCTGACCCACAGTGGTTTCGCGCATCTTCACACTCTCATCAATCCAGGTGTGCGCTAATCGGGCGGGCATAACGGCGGCAATGGACATAAAACTCCCGGTCTGGATAAACAGCGCCCCGGCGGCGTGCTTTGCCGCACCACCTTACCCGCCTCCGATGACAGAGAATTGACAAAGAAAAAAGGCGGAGTGGTTAGCTCCGCCTTGTTTCAAGTTCCGGTTAACCTGCGTGACCGGTCAGTTGCATAAGGGCAACGATGATCTGCAAGATGATCCGGATAAGATCCAGAATCAGCTTAGTCAGTTCCATCACTTTCCTTCTCCTTTTACAGGAGCGCGCTGTTCGGCAACCAGGGCTTTGACTCTACCCGCCGGGCGCCTAAGCACATCTTTGTGGAGAGAGCTGAGCGGCACTCATGGTTAAAGCCACAGGCCAGCACCACCTGATGCCTGCCGGGATTTTAAAACCGTGCCCCTGGGAGCGGCCAGTCGACAATGAGGCGATGCTCAACACTCAACACCTGTATAAACATACAGCATTTTGGCGAAACTTGAAATCCTTAGCCGCACATTTTACAATCTTGTTTGTGGAGAGTGCTGAGCACCTCGTTCGCAGCGCGGTTACCAGCCGGGTAGCGAACAAAAAATAAAGGATTTGGCGAAATGCCAAATCCTTTTTTTATGCCTGCTTTCTGCTTAAAAAAGCAGCGCAATGCTTACTTCGCGGCGCTGATTCGCCACACGGTATTACCCGCATCGTCAGCAATCAGGACACCGCCCTGTTTGTCGCTGGCCAGACCGACCGGTAATCCACGCACCTGCTTTTCGTCGTCCGTCAGGAAGCCCGAGACCACCGTCTGCGGCTGACCCACTGGCTTGCCGTTTTCAAATTTCACCCACACCACTTTGTAGCCATTCAGCGGCGTACGGTTCCAGCTGCCATGTTCACTGATAAACGCACCGCCCTGGTATTGCGGCATGTTATCTGCACCGTAGAACAGCAGCCCCAGCGGAGCGACATGCGAACTCAGGGCATAATCAGGCTTAATCGCTTTCTCAACCAGATCGGGACGCTGCGGTTCGGCACGGGTATCCACATGCTGACCAAAGTAGCTGTAGGGCCAGCCATAGAAGCCTTTGTCCTGCACTGAGGTCATGTAGTCTGGCACCAGATCGGAGCCGATTTCATCACGTTCATTGACGATGGCCCACAGTTTTCCGCTCTGCGGTTCCCACTGTAAGCCGGTCGGATTGCGCAATCCGCTGGCGTAGATCCGGCTGGCACCGCTGGCCGCGTCCACTTCCAGCACCGCGGCGCGGCGATACTCTGCGCCAATGCCGTTCTCGGTGACGTTACTGTTGGAGCCGACACCCACATAGAGCTTGCTGCCATCGGGGCTGGCCAACAGCGCTTTGGTCCAGTGGTGGTTAATCGGCCCGCCCGGCAGTTCCGTCACCTCTTCAGGCGCGGTGCGGATCTCCGTCTCCCCTTCGCGATAGGGGAACTTCACCAGGCTGTCAGCATTCGCGACGTAAAGGGTATTGCCAATCAGCTGCATACCAAACGGCGAGTGCAGATTCTCAATAAAGCGGTGCTGCTCCCATTTGCCATTGACGTTGCGCAGCAGCGTAATCCGGTTGCCGCCAGCGCCGCCCTTACCTGACGCTTTCTGCACAATGCCCATAATCAGCTGTTTAGGCCGGGTGGTGGGTTTGGCCGGGCCGTTGGATTCCGCCACCAGCACATCGTTATTCGGCAGCACATAAACCTGACGCGGATGCTGCAGATTGTCAGCGATCTTTTCGATTTTCAGCCCGTCAGCCACTTTTGGCATTTCGCCCGCTTTCCACGGCGTGCCTTCCGGCACCTGCATCGGCGGCATAAAGAAGTTCTGTGCCTGCGGCAGTTCAGGATTCGGTCCGATCTGCTTCTGCGGATCGACAAGCGCACCATCATCACAGCCTGCCAGCAGTGCTGTCAGGGTAAGCGCGAGCAACGTTTTATGCGGTATCTTCATGGTGGCTCCTCCTTAAGCGCTACGCTGACGTAACGCAAGTTGCACATTCGCCAGCAGCAGCAGCGCTACCACCAGCGTCGAAAGCGTCACGCCCAGCGGGATGACAGCGGCGGCATCACGGCTGTGAATAAACGCATTGACGATAGCGATCACAATCGCCACCAGCCAGAGCCAGAAATGACTCTTTTCCGCACTGTCACTGCCGCGGAACAGATAAACCAGCGCGATGAGTCGCGGCACAATCGCCAGTATCAGTCCCAGCGCAATCAGCCAGCCTGCGGCATCCGTCCAGAACAGCACAAAGGTCTGGCTATAGAGAATATCGAACAGCCAGGCCGCGACAAAAAAGCCCAGCGGCACCGGCTCCAGCAGAGCGTACAGCGTCACGGCAAAGGCCGATCTTCCCAGGGTATTGCGCATGTTTCTCTCCATTTTTAACGTGAATGCGGACCGCGTCAGACGTCGCGCTGCTCAGAGCAACTGACTCCGCGCCTGTAAAAGATTAGTAAATCTGAAGAGAAACAGAGGGTTTATTCGGGAGGAATTGCAAATCAGGCGGATGACGTCCCTGTCATCGCCGGTCAGTCAGGGTTTATCAGCGGGTAAAGTGACCCAGTATCCTGGCTGATAAGGCAGCGGCAGGAACTTCTCGTGGAACGTGCGGAAGGTGGCGTCCGGATCCAGATCGGCAAACAGATCGGGATGCAGCCATTTCGCCAGCGCCTGGATAGCCACAAACTGGTAAGGGCTGTCGTAGAACTGATGCCAGATGGCGTGGACATTGCCGTTGTGCGCCACCGGCAGGGTTTTAAAAGCATCGCGCATCATCAGCCCCTTAAGACGCGCGGTAGCCTCGGTGACATTGGCACCCGGACCGACGCCGACCCATTTGCCCACGGTATTGTAATTCTTCCAGTTAGCGCCGGTCACTACCACCACATCCGGCTGGCTGGCGATAATCTGTTCCGGGTTAACGGTGCCGAAGGTGCCAGGGATCAGATCTTTAGCGATGTTACGACCGCCCGCGATCTCGACCATCTGACCAAAGTTTTCATTGCCAAACGACATGCAGCACTCGTCGCTGTAGCCGCCTGCACGGTCAATCATCACTTTCGGGCGGTAGCCGGTAAAGTTCTTCAGACGCGAGGTGACAAGGTCAATCTGCTGCTGGCGGAAGGTGATAATTTCCTGGGCACGCGCCGGTTTGTTCACCAGTTCGCCCATGATGCGGATACTTTTCTCCGCATTCACTATCGGCGCTTCGCGGAAATCGATAAACACCACCGGCACGCCTACTGCCTGCAGTTTTTCAATCAGCTTGCCTTCATCGGTGGCGGCTTTGGATTCCAGATTCATCAGCACCAGATCGGGCTTCAGGGTTAACGCCTGCTCGACGTTGAAAGTGCCATCTTTCGCCCCGCCAAAGGTCGGTAATTTTTTAATTTCCGGATAGCGTTTTTCGTAAGCCTGATAACCGTCCCAGTCCGCTTTCGGGAAGTCGTCACGCCAGCCAATCACCCGTTTAAATGGGGCATCAGTATCAAATGCCGCCAGCAGATACATCTGACGGCCCTCACCCAGAATGATGCGTTTTGCCTCCTGCGGCACCTCGACCTGACGGCCTGCGACATCGGTAATCAATTTGGCCGAAGCCGTCCCTGCCAGCGTGAGCAGCCCCAGCGCTAAAAACCATTTTTTCATTGTAAAAACCCGCACAAATGATAATGAGAATTATTAATGTAAAGCGGCGTTACTATCACCTAAAACAGTGGTCAGGGGAAGTCATCCGGTTAAATGTTTTTTGCGGCGGGGTTAACTGGCGGAGTTTCGCTCAAAGAGATCCCTTAAGAGGAAAAAGCGCAGCGTGTCGCTGCTCACAAAACGGTCAGCTTTCGTGAATATGTTCACAACACCCTGGGCAGTTGCACACATATTAGCCATTAATCGTATCGTTTTGGCTAATGCGTTAATGAATTGTGAAGGCTAGATTGAAAATGAAACAGCGTTTTAATAATTCATCAGGACAGACTGCCACAGGAGCTTAACCGTGAAGATCAGCGCCATTGATGTCACCCTTTTTACCTATCCCACCCAGCGTTGCGCCGACAGCGCCGGGCACTCCCACCCTGGCCCGGAAAATGATGCGCAGATGGCGCTACTGACCCTGACCAGCGAGGAAGGCGACTGTGGTTACGCCTTTGCGCCGCCGGAAGTGGTGCGATCCCATGTGGTTAATGCCTTTTTCCGCAAAGTGCTGATCGGTCAGAACGCCTTTGACCGGGAGCGTCTTTGGCAGGATCTGGTGCACTGGCAGCGCGGCAGCGCCCATCAGCTCACCGAGCGGGCGCTTTCCGCTGTGGAGCAGGCATTGTGGGATCTGATTGGACGGAAGCTGAAACAGCCTGTCCACAAACTGCTGGGCGGCTATCGCGAGAAGATCCCGGCTTACGGCAGCACCATGTGTGGTGACGAGCTGAGCGGTGGATTATCAACACCGGATGAGTATGCGCAGTTCGCGGAAAAGCTGGTGGCACGCGGGTATCAGGCGATCAAGCTGCACACCTGGATGCCGCCGGTCTCCTTCGCCCCCAGCCCGGCGATGGATATCAAAGCCTGCGCGGCGGTGCGTGAAGCGGTGGGCCCCGATATCGCGCTGATGCTGGATGGCTACCACTGGTACAGCCGCAGTGACGCGCTGACCATCGGCAAGGCGCTGGAAAAGCTTAATTTCGCCTGGTTCGAGGAGCCGATGGAGGAAGAGAGCATGGCCTCTTACGCCTGGCTGGCCGAAAACCTCTCTATCGACGTGCTTGGTCCGGAGAGCCTGGGCGGTAAACATCACAGCCGCGCCGACTGGGTGCGTGCCGGAGCCTGCGACATTCTGCGAGCCGGTGCCAACGGCGTAGGCGGCATCTCGCCCACCCTGAAAGTGGCGAATCTGGCTGAAGCCTTTGGCATGGATTGCGAAGTGCACGGCAACGGTGCGGCCAGCCTGGCGGTGGTCGGGGCGATCCGTAACTGCCGCTGGTATGAGCGCGGCCTGCTGCATCCCTTCCTGGATTATGAAACACCGCCCGCCTACCTCAACAGCCTGATCGACCCGATGGACGATCAGGGATTTGTCACCCTGCCCACCCGCAGCGGGCTGGGTGAGGATATTAACTTCAGCTGGATTGAGACGCACACGCTGAACCGCTGGTAAATCGCACTACCGAAGTACGGCAAACAATAATAACCCCGTCGCCCGCCTGCTGCCTGCCATCCCGGTGGCCAGCAGCAGGCAGAGTCGTAAACGGGAAAACCTCTGACCTGCTGGACTTTACCTATGACCCTGACACAACGATGTGGCGCGTGGCTGATCACGCTGCTGGTGCTGACGGGCAGCGCGTCAATCCAGGCAAAGACCCCGGATGACCAGCTTATCGTCGGCATGAATATGAATAACCTGCTCACCCTGGATCCGGCCGCTATGACCGGCAACGAGGTGGTCGGCATTGTCGTGAATCTCTATGACGGACTGGTCGAGCTGAACCCGCAGCAACTCACCGAGGTGCGCCCGGCGCTGGCGGAACGCTGGTCAGTCAGTCCGGATAACCGCACCCTGACTTTTCACCTGCGCGACAACGTCAGGTTTCACTCCGGCAATCCGCTGACCAGCGCCGATGCAGTCTGGTCGATGCGGCGGGTGCTGCATCTGAACCTGGCGCAGGCGTCGGTGTGGAAATCGTACGGCTTCAGCCGCGACAACGTTGACCAGATGATTACCGCGCCCGACGACCACACACTGGTGATCACCCTGCCGAAGCCTAACGATCCGCAACTGGTGATCTACTCGCTGGCGGCGCTGGGCAGCATGGTGGTGCTGGACAGCAAAACTGTGCAGCAGCATGAGGTGGATGGCGACTGGGGCAACCGCTGGCTCACCACCCATGAAGCGGGCTCCGGCCCGTTCCGGCTGGATGTATGGCAGGCAAAAGATGTGCTGCGCATGAGTCGTGCGGCTGATTACTGGCGCGGCGAGGCGAAGATGTCACGGGTGGTGTTCCGCCATTTGCAGGAGTCGCAGACCCTGCGGCTGATGATGGAGAAAGGCGATCTGGATATCGCCAGTAACATGGCGATCCCCGACGTGCGCGCCCTGCGGCACGACCCCGACCTCACCATTGATGCGGTAAGAAAAGGAACGATCTACTACCTGGCGATGAGCATGAAAGATCCGCACTTCGACAATATCAAAGTGCGGGAGGCGGTACGCTACCTGGTCGATTATCAGGGCATCAATAAAAGCCTGATGACCGGCTATGGCGAGCTGCATCAGCGCCCGATTCAGGCTGGCATGCCCGCCACGCTGCCCGATCCCGGTTACCGGCTCGATGTGCCGCGCGCCCGCGCACTGCTGGCTGAAGCGGGTTATCCGGACGGCTTCGACACCACGCTGCGGGTGCTGGCCGATCAGCCATTTCTGAACATCGCCATCGCCGTGCAGTCGACGCTGCTCCAGGGCGGAATCCGCGCAAAAATCATCACCGGCACCGGTAACCAGATTTATGGCGCGATGCGCGATCGCCAGTTCAGTCTGCTGGTCGGGCGCGGCGGCAGCGGCGTAGAGCCGCATCCCCACTCCAGCCTGCGCGCGCTGGTCTATAACCCGAATAATGCTGACAGCGCCCGGCTGACCAACTTCCAGGGCTGGCGCACCGGTTTCTACGACGCGCAGCTCAACAGCATGATCGATCAGGCGCTGGTGGAGCGCGACAAAACCCGCCAGCAGCAGGCCTATTACGCCATCCAGCAGCGCTATGACCAGCTGCTGCCTGCACTGATGCCGATTTCACAAATGCTCGACTCCGTGGTGGTCAGCAACCGGGTGCAGGCTTATCAGCCGCATCCCTCAGCGACCACCTTCCTCCGCGATGTCTGGAAAACCCCTGAAGCCAAAGCGGGAGGCACCCTATGATCCTGACCCTGACCCGAACTCAGTGCCGCCGCATCAGCCATCGCGCGGTGCAGGTAGTGATTACCCTGTTCGGCCTGCTGCTACTGACCTTTTTTATTGGCCGGGTGATGCCGCTGGATCCGGTGCTGGCGATTGTCGGCCCCGACGCCGATCAGGCCACCTATCAGCAGGTTTATCACCAGCTCGGCTTTGATAAACCGCTGTGGGTGCAGTTTGGCATCTACCTTAACGCGCTGCTGCATGGCGATCTCGGCCATGCGCTGCTCACCGGTCAGCCGGTGGTGCATGACATTGTGCGCGTCTTTCCGGCAACCGTAGAGCTGGCCACGCTGGCGATTGTGATTGGCGCAGGACTGGGCGTGCCGCTGGGGGTGCTGGCGGCGGCGCGTCGCAACAGCGTCATCGACTATGTGGTGCGGATGCTCAGCCTGGCCGGTTACTCCACCCCAATCTTCTGGGTCGGCATGATTGGCCTGCTGCTGTTCTATGCCCATCTCGGCTGGGTCGGCGGCGCAGGTCGGGTGGACTTCAGCCTGGATGGCATCGTGCCACGTCGCACCGGCTTTATGCTGATTGACGCCCTGCTGGCGGGCAACAGTCAGGTGTTCTGGAATGCGCTGAATCATCTGGTGCTGCCCGCCTCGCTGCTTGGCTTTCACTCCATGGCCTATATCAGCCGCATGACGCGCAGCTTTATGCTCGCGCAGCTGTCGCAGGAGTTCATTCTGACCGCGCGGGTCAAAGGCCTGACTGAATGGCAGGTGATCTGGCAGCACGCCTTCCGCAATATCCTGGTGCAGCTGCTGACCGTGGTGGCGCTGGCCTATGGCTCGCTGCTGGAGGGCGCGGTGCTGATTGAAACCGTCTTCTCCTGGCCCGGCTTTGGCTCCTACCTCACCGGCAGTCTGATGCTGGGCGATATGAATGCGGTGATGGGCTGTGTGCTGGTGGTGGGCCTGATTTTTGTGCTGCTTAACCTGATCTCCGACCTGCTCTATCAGGTGTTCGATCCGAGGACCAAAGTATGACGATCTCTTTTGACGCTGCGTCTGTGAGTCATTCCCGTGAGCGGCTGGTGCGCTGTCAGCGTTTTGCTGCCCGCTGCGGCTATTTCCTCTGGCGCATGGCCTGTAATCCCCTGACCGCGATTGGTGGCGGCATTGTGCTGGTGCTCTGCATCGTGGCGCTGTTTGCGCCCTGGATCGCGCCGTATCACCCGCTGGTTCAGGATCTGAACAATGCGCTGACGCCTCCCGGCGCGGCCCACTGGTTCGGCACCGACGAGTTTGGCCGGGATATCTTCAGTCGCCTGGTGTGGGGCGCACGCATCACGCTCTACATCGTGCTGCTGGTATCGGTCACCGTCGGGCCGCTGGGCCTGCTGCTGGGCGTCACCGCCGGTTATTTTGGCGGCAAAGTCGACGGCGTGCTGATGCGCGTCACCGATATCTTTATCTCCTTCCCGAGCCTGGTACTGGCGCTGGCCTTTGTTGCCGCGCTGGGGCCGGGTCTGGAGCATGTGGTGATCGCGATTACGCTCACTGCCTGGCCACCCATAGCCCGTCTGGCCCGCGCTGAAACGCTGTCGCTGCGTCAGGCGGACTTTATCTCGGCGGTGCGCTTACAGGGCGCGTCGCCGTTGCGGGTGCTCTGGAAGCACATTATTCCGCTCTGCCTGCCGTCGGTAATTATCCGCATCACCATGAATATGGCGGGCATTATCCTCACCGCCGCCGGGCTGGGGTTTCTTGGGCTGGGCGCGCAGCCGCCGGATCCGGAATGGGGCGCGATGATCGCCAGTGGCCGCACCTACATGCTGGAGTGCTGGTGGGTGGTGACCGTTCCCGGTCTGGCGATCCTGATTAACAGCCTGGCATTTAACTTTTTAGGAGATGGCCTACGTGACCTGCTCGATCCCCGCAGTGAGTAACGCCTCGCCGTTGCTCGACGTGCGCGATTTGCACGTGAACTTTGTTAACGGACGCCAGATAACCCCGGCGGTGCGTGGCGTCTCCTTTCAGCTCGGTCAGGAGAAGCTGGCGATTGTCGGTGAGTCCGGCTCCGGTAAATCGACCGTGGGTCGCGCCCTGCTGCAGCTGCATCCGGCTAAGGCGCGCATTGAGGCGAGCCGGATGCAGTTTGGCGATATCGACCTGCTGCACGCCAGCCCGGCAGAGATGCGCGCCATTCGTGGCAAACGCATCTCGATGATTATGCAGGACCCGAAATATTCGCTGAATCCGGTGATCCGGGTTGGCGAACAGATTGCCGAAGCCTGGCGCAGTCACCATCGCGGCCAGAAATCGGCGGCACGTCAGCGGGCGCTGGCGATGCTGGAGGAGGTGCAGATCCGCGATCCTGAACGGGTATATCAGCTCTATCCCCATGAGATTTCCGGCGGCCAGGGGCAGCGCGTGATGATCGCCATGATGCTGATCACCGAGCCGGAACTGGTGATTGCCGATGAGCCCACCTCTGCGCTGGATGTCTCGGTTCGCCTGCAGGTGCTGGCGCTGCTGGATGATCTGGTGAAAGCGCGCGGTCTGGGACTGATTTTTATCAGTCACGATATCAATCTGGTACGCAGCTTCTGCGATCGGGTGCTGGTGATGTATGCCGGGCGCGTGGTGGAGTCGCTGGCCGCCAGCGAACTTGACCGCGCGCAGCATCCCTACACCCAGGGACTGCTGGCAGCACTGCCCGACCTTGATCGGCGGCGCACCCGTCTGCCGGTGTTACAACGTCACGCCAGCTGGCTAACTGACTAAGGAGTTACGATGATTGAGGTAAAAAATCTCAACCTGAGTTTCGGTGAAGAGGGTCGCCGTAATCAGGTGCTGTTCGACGTCAGCCTGCAGGTTAAACAGGGTGAAATCTTCGGACTGGTCGGTGAGTCGGGCTCGGGCAAAACCACGGTGCTGAAGTGTCTGGCGGGCCTGTTTAATCACTGGCAGGGAGAGCTGACCATTGATGGCCAGCCGCTGGCGCACCGCATCGATCGGGCGCGCTGCCGTCAGGTGCAGATGGTGTTTCAGGACCCTTATGGCTCGCTGCATCCGCGTCACACACTGGGCGCTATTCTTGAAGAGCCATTACAGATTCAGGGTATCGGGCAGCGCCAGCAGCGCGTCGTGGCAATGCTGGATAAGGTCGGGCTGAATCGTGCCTGGCAGACGCGTTATCCGCACCAGCTTTCCGGTGGTCAGCGTCAGCGCGTGGCGATTGCCCGGGCGCTGATTTTAGAGCCGCGCGTACTGCTGCTGGATGAGCCGACCTCCGCGCTGGATGTTTCGGTGCAGGCGGAGATCCTCAATCTGCTCAGCGATCTGCAGCAGCAGGAGAACCTGACCTATCTGATGGTGACACACGATCTCGGCGTGGTGGCGCACCTCTGCCATCGCGTGGCGGTTATGCAACAGGGCAAGGTGCTGGAGACGCTGGATGTGCCGACGCTGGTGGCCGACCGCGCCGCGATGCCCTACACCCGGATGCTGGTGGAGGCGAGTCGCCATTACAATCCGGCGCTGGCGCAGCAGAGCTGACGTTCAGCTGATGTCGGGAAAGAGAGAATAAAAAAAGGCCGGTCAGACCGGCCTTATGACCCCGGATGCGTTAGTGGGTCAGCTGACGCACAAAAGCGACGATTTCCTGATTTTTGCCATGCTCAAACAGACACTGCTGGAAGCGTGGGCCACTAACGGCAGTACGCACCAGTTCAGGGTCGATGGCGCGCAGCGTGTCGAGGTAGTTCTCTTTGATCACGGCAGCTTTGACCTGATTCAGCAGACCGGCATTACGCACCTGCGGCTCTTTACGCTCTGGCGGATAGCCATTGCCCTTCTCGCCGGTGAAGGCTTTTTCAAAGATAAAGCGCAGGTTAAGTTCAGCGCCCCAGCCAAAGCCTTTGGCGAACGGCAGAGATAAGGCATTACCGTTGTTGATCTGCGCAAACAGGTAGGCATCAGCCGGATCGATACAGTAGCCGCAGACAACGCCCGGATGAATGTTAAGCGACATCAGCGCGCCCTGCCCGGTGCCGCAGCCCGCGACCACGAAATCCACGGCCTGGCTGTTGAGCAACACGCTGGCCTGAATGCCGAGATGAATATAGGTCAGGTGGTGATCCTGCTCATCGCTCATACCGACGTTGAAGACCTGATGGCCCAGTGGCTGTGCGACGCCTTCCAGTTCTTTCAGCACGGTAACGTTTTTAGCGGCCTGGCTGTTTTCCATCATTAACGCGATTTTCATGATCTACCCTTATAAATTAATTGAAACACCGTTTCATTTTAGTGAAAAACCACTAAAGTGCATGAACTAATTCACCCGAGTGCTGTGAGATCCATCACAAAACGGTCACCGCAGCAGGGGCAACCGCAGGAGGATTGCGATGTTTATCTACCATAAAGAGCGACCACTGGAAGATCTGGGCAATGGCGTGACCCGCCGCGTGCTGGCGTACGGCGGCACCATGATGGCGGTAGAAGTGATTTTTGAGAAAGAGGCTGTCGGCCCGCTGCATCACCATCCCCACGAGCAGCTGACCTATGTGCTGAGCGGACGTTTTGCCTTCACCATCAATGGTGAAACGCGTGAGGTGGGCGCAGGAGATACGCTCTACAAAGCGCCCAATGTGGTTCATGGCTGTGTCTGTCTTGAGGCGGGCACATTACTGGATACGTTTACACCGCAGCGCGAAGATTTCCTGTCCGCTAAATAAAGCAGGTGGCCCGGTGGGCCGCCTGCTGACCTGACGCAGGACTGACCTGGTTTTTCCCGCCTCCGCATCCGGCTTCAGGCCCGCAAAATTTTCTGAAATTCCTGCTCCCGCTAACTTAATGATTAGCTGACATTTACGCCGCAACCGCGCTGCGCTTAGCTTCGTCCTGAAAATCAATCGGGCAGATTTCTGTACAAATTCCGGATCGTTGTATAAGTTTAATAGCAATCGCCGAACATTTTTTAACCCGAAACAGGACAATATTATGCCAATGCAAAACACCCTCACGTTGCCGGTGAATCACAGTGGCCCGGTCAAAAATGAGTTTAGTTCATCCTTTGCGGTGTCTGAACAGGACAAACTCAACTTTCTGATCGAAGAGTTACTGGAAGCGGGCAAGGAAAAAAGCTGTATGGAACTGCTGCGCCACCTGGCATCCGCAGACAGTGCAGAAGAAGAGGCATGCTGCCGCGAACTGCTGACGTTGCTGATGGCACAAAAATGAAGTCAGTTGCCAGCTGTTCAGCGCCGATTCACCCCTTTCTGAAAGCGTATCTGATATTGCACTCAACGCCTGACCGCACTTCCCCGTTCAGGCGTGTCAACATGCCCAGCGAAAGCCGCGGTTTTTGCTGAATGCAGTAACACCCGCAGCAGCAAAGGCTGTTACGCGCGGTAAATCCGGGTTTTACTCACCAGCAACTTTATGCCTCTCATTGCTTATCTCTCCCCTGTTTTGTTAGCCTGAATCCCGCTTCGGCGAGACCTGCTTTACTTTCCCTTCGCGTAATGCGCGCGGTTCACTATCAGGCTGACACAGGAGTGATATGACCATGACTTTTGCCCCCGCCACGCTGCATCTGCTGTGTGGAAAAATTGCCTCCGGGAAATCGACGCTGGCGGCGAAGCTGAGTGCCGCCCCCGGTTGCGTGGTGATCAGCGAGGATCAGTGGCTCGCCGCGCTCTATAAGGACGAGATGCAGTCGGTGGCCGATTACGTGCGCTATGCGGCAAAACTCAGAAAGGCGATGACGCCTCATCTGGTCGCGCTGCTTAACGCAGGGGTGTCGGTGGTGCTCGATTTTCCTGCCAACACCCGGGCGAATCGCGACTGGATGATGTCGGTGATTAAGGCATCCTCTGCCGACCATCGCCTGCATTATCTGGACGTACCGGATGCGCTGTGTAAATCGCGCCTGCACGCCCGAAATCAGGGCGGCGAACACGCCTTTGCCGCAACGGACGAGCAGTTCGCGCTGATTACCCGCTATTTCGAAGCGCCGCAGGAGGAAGAAGGCTTTAACCTGGTGCGCCACGGTTAATGCCTTCTGGCGCGGGATCTTAAGAGAGGTCGAGTGCCACGAGCACGTCAGCAATCTGCTGGCAGTGCGCCGCGGAGAGCGGCTGCAGCGGGCGCGGCAGGCAGTCGCGTTCGGTCAGTCCCAGCAGCCCCGCCGCGGCGCTGATCACCCGGAAACTGCCGCCATGCTGGCGGAACAGCGCCCATAATGGCTGCAGGCGATCGGACTGCGTCCTGACGCTCTGATGGTCGCCTGCGGCCGCCGCTTCGGTCATCGCTTTTGCAACGCGCGGAAAGAGCCCACCGCACACCGAATACCAGCCATCACAGCCCGCAATCAGCCCGTTGGCGGCAGAAGCATCGCCACTGACGCCAATCGATACGGAATCTGGCAGCGTGCCGCGCAGCTGAGCGAGGCGATCGTTAGCCGCAGATTGCTCCGCCGGTACCCCAGGAATTTTCACTGACCCGACACCGGAAAGTGCGGCGATCCGGCTCAGCAGCGCATCGGAAAACGTAAAATGGGTGGTGCCGGGATTGTCATAGATACAGACTGGCACCGAGGCGTGTCGCGTTACGGTCTCGAAAAGCGTGAACACCTCATCTTCATTCAACGTCTGATAACCCAGCGGCGGCAGCAGTAAGGCGGCCGCGCCCGCCTGTTGCGCGTCCTCCGCCAGCGCCAGCACCTCGTCAGTGCCCACCGCACCTATGCAGATCATCACCGGAATCGACTCTGCATGTTCCACCGCCAGTTCTGCGATACGCCTGCGCTGCGCGCGGGTGAGATAGGCGTAGCTGCCGGTGGACCCCAGCACGCCAAGGGAATCGACTTTTGCATCAGTCAGCCTGCGCAGCAGCCGCAAAAAAGCCGCCTCATCGGGCTTGCCTGCCGCAAAGGGAGTAAGGGGGAACGCACTGAGTCCGCTGAACATATCATCTGCTCCATTACAAGATTGCACCGGCTGGAGGTCGCCCCTGCAGCCATATTTCGTTACCGGCCGAAGCATCAACCCGCCCCGCCCGCTATTTTTGCGCTATCACCCAAAGGAGGATAGCGATGATTGCCGTACTATTTGAAGCCGAAGCCCGACCCGAACACCAGATGCGTTATCTGCAACTGGCTGCCGACCTTAAACCGCTGCTGATGCAAAACAGCGGGTTTATCTCTCTTGAGCGCTTTCAAAGCCTGACCGATGAGAAAAAAACTCTCTCGCTCTCCTGGTGGCGCGATGAAGAATCGGTGCTGGCCTGGAAGCGCAACCTTTGTCACCAGGCCGCACAGCGTGAAGGCCGCGAGACCCTTTTTGCCGGTTACCGTCTTCGCATCGTCACGCTGATCAGAGAATATGCCTCACAACAGGGAGTAAATTAACATGTTCGATATTCATGTCATCCTGCAAAATAGTCCAGGCACACTTTCCCGGCTCACCACGCTGCTGGGCCTTCATGGGATTGGCCTGGAAGGCGGCGGCCTATTCTCCTTTGGTGAACAGAGCCACGCTCATTTTCTGGTTGAGGAAGGCGAACGGGCGCGGGCCGTGCTTGAAGCAGAAGGTATCGCCGTCGAGGCAGTTAACGTCCCGCTTATTCGCAGGTTACCGCAACAGCGTCCCGGCGAGCTGGGGGCAATCACTGCACGCCTTGCCGATGCCGGAATCAACATCCTGGTGCAATACAGCGATCACGCTAACCAGCTGATCCTGATCACCGATAACAATCGATCAGCCGCCGGGCTGACCACAGAATGGGCACTGTAATCTGATGGCAACTCCACAACCGCATAACGCACCTGACGATAGCGAAGCACTTGAGAATGCGATTGTGGGCGTCGCCGCCGCAATGGCCGATGCGTCACGGGTTAAGATGCTGTCCGCGCTGATGGATGGACGCGCCTGGACCGCCACCGAACTTAGTGCCGTCACCGACGTGGCGCCCTCAACCGCCAGCGCCCATCTGAACCGGTTGATCAACAGCGGCTTGATCGTCTGCGTGGCGCAGGGGCGTCACCGTTATTACCGACTGACCGGCAGTGATATCGCTGCGCTGATTGAGAACATGATGGGCGTATCGTGGCGACGGATTGCCGCGCCGGCGAGCACCACCCCAACATCGCTTCGCACCGCCCGCACCTGTTACGACCATCTGGCCGGTGATATTGCGGTGCAGATCTATGCCGTAATGGCGCAACAGGGCTGGATCACACCGGAAGGCAGCGCTGTCACCTTATATGGACAGCAGCAGTTTGCGGCGTTGCAGATTGATCTGTCGCAGCCCGGACGCCGCAGAGCCTGCTGTGGCTGTCTCGACTGGAGTGAGCGCCGGTTCCATCTCGGCGGCTACGCGGGTGCAGCGCTGCTGAGTGCCTTTGAAACGCAGGGCTGGCTAACCCGGCAGCCTGGCTACCGTGAAGTGGTGTTTACCGTAGCGGGCGTCCGACATTTACATCAGATTTTTGGTATAACCTTTCCCTGACGCCTTGCTGCCTGCGTTCTGAACCTTTTTTTTGCCGCCAGACTCTGCGCTGATGGCCTCAGACAAGCCAGATTCCCCCTATTCGCCTGCAACACGCTTATGAAATCTGTCACATTTCCGCAAACTCATCTCAAACCCACTAACAGGCACAAAAAAACCACCCCGCCACTTAACCCATTGAATCAAAATAATTTTAAGTGATAACGCCTGGCAATCATGCGGCTGGCACATTAATCGATGCCCTTTTTGCACTTATTTAGCGCCGGGCGCTGATCCACTCTTCAGTGACAGGCGCGGCAAAAAGCGTCAAACCTTACTGGAGTTACTGATGCAGACAACCTCACCCATGACTCACCGCGCCAGGATTGGCGCAATATTCCGTGTTACCTCAGGCAACTTTCTCGAACAGTTCGACTTCTTCCTGTTCGGTTTCTATGCCACCTATATCGCCCATACCTTTTTCCCGGCCAGCAGTGAGTTCGCCTCACTGATGATGACCTTTGCCGTGTTTGGCGCAGGGTTCCTGATGCGCCCGATTGGCGCGGTAGTGCTGGGGGCGTACATCGATAAGGTTGGCCGTCGTAAAGGGCTGATCGTCACGCTCTCCATCATGGCAGCAGGCACCTTTATGATCGTGCTGATCCCCTCTTACCAGAGTATTGGCCTGTGGGCGCCGCTGCTGGTGCTGATCGGTCGGCTGCTGCAGGGCTTCTCCGCCGGTGCAGAGCTGGGCGGCGTGTCGGTCTATCTCGCAGAGATTGCCACACCAGGCCGCAAGGGCTTCTACACCAGCTGGCAGTCAGGCAGTCAGCAGGTCGCGATTATGGTGGCGGCGGCGATGGGCTTTATCCTCAACGCGGTGCTGGAAGAGAGCGCCATTCGTGAATGGGGCTGGCGCATTCCGTTCCTGTTTGGCTGCCTGATTGTGCCGTTTATTTTCGTGCTGCGTCGCAAGCTGGAAGAGACCCAGGAGTTCAACAACCGTCGCAGCCATCCCGATGTGAAGCAGGTGTTCCGCATCCTGCTCGCCAACTGGCAGATGGTGATTGCCGGGATGCTGATGGTAGCAATGACCACGACTGCGTTTTACCTTATTACGGTTTACGCGCCGACCTTTGGCAAGAAAGTGCTGCTGCTCAGCGCCTCTGACAGCCTGCTGGTGACGTTGCTGGTGGCGGTGTCGAACTTTATCTGGCTGCCGATTGGCGGCGCGATCTCCGACCGCTTTGGCCGTAAGCCTGTGCTGGTCGCCATGACCCTGCTGGCGATCGTCACCACCTATCCGGCTCTGAGCATGCTGGCCGCCGCACCGGGCTTCTCGATGATGCTGGGCGTGCTGCTGTGGCTTTCAATGATTTATGGTCTCTACAACGGCGCGATGATCCCGGCGCTGACCGAAATCATGCCAGCGGAAGTGCGCGTGGCGGGCTTCTCGCTGGCCTATAGCCTGGCAACTGCGCTGTTTGGCGGGTTTACGCCGGTGATGTCAACCGGCCTGATTGAGATGACCGGCGATAAAGCCTCGCCAGGCTACTGGATGAGTTTTGCAGCAGTCTGCGCCCTGGGGGCAACACTTTATCTCTATCGTCGTACACGCAGTGCCGTATCACCTGCCCATGAAACCGTTAGCTGAGGAACGTAAAATGAAACTGAAAACGATGTCGCTGTACGCTGCTCTGCTGTTCAGCGTGGCGGGCAGCGCCACTGCGCAGGCAAAAGAGCTGACGGTGATGATCTCCGGCGGGTTTAAAGCAGCGTGGGATACGCTCTCGCCCCGCTTCGCCCAGCGTGAAGGGATCACTATCAACACCGTCGCCGGTCCGTCTATGGGCAAAACCCCGCAGGCCATTCCGGCACGACTGGCGCGCGGTGAACCGGCCGATGTAGTGATTATGGTCGGCGATGCGCTAAGCGATCTGCAAAAGCAGGGCGAGACGCTGCCGGGTACACGGGTTGAGCTGGCAGACTCCCGCATCGGCGCGGTGATCAAACAGGGTGCCATGCCGGTTAAGATTGGCAGCGAAAGCGCGCTGCGAACTGCTCTGCTGAACGCCAGCTCCATCGCCTACTCTGACAGCGCCAGCGGTAAGTATGTCAGCAGCCAGCTGTTCAGCCGCCTGGGCATTGAAGATCAGGTTAAGGGGAAAGCGGTGAAGGTTGAGCGCATCCCGGTGGCCTCAGAGGTCGCGGCCGGTAAATACGCTATCGGCTTTCAGCAGGTCAGTGAGCTGCTGCCGGTGCCGGGCGTTACTTTTATTGGCGAACTGCCGGACAAGCTGCAATACACCACCCGCTTCGCCGGTGCCGTGGTGCGCAAGTCAGCGCAGCCGGATGAGGCGGCTAAGCTGCTGCGCTGGCTCGCCTCCTCTGAGGCACAACAGGCGGTGCACGCCAGCGGACTGCACACCGTGAAAGCGTCTAAACCGGTCAGAGACGCTGATACTGTTCAATAATCAGGTTCTCCAGTTCGCCCGCAATATGCGACAGCGACCGGCCATTTTTACGTAGCAGACCCACGGTGCGTTTCACCTGCGGATCGGTCAATGGAACCGCCATCAGCAGGGCGTGATCGTAGCCAGGCATCGACATGGCGGGGACGGCAGCAATGCCCAGCCCCGCCTCAACCATCCCCAGCATGGTGGTGACGTGCCGGGTTTCACAGATAAAGGGTTTCTCCGGCATGATCGCCTGCAACGCCTGATCCAGCAGGTTGCGATTGCCGGAGGTTTTATCCAGCCCGACCCATTCATACTGATAAAACGCCTGCCAGCTCAGACTCTTTTTGCCAGCTACAGGATGGTCACGCCGACAGGCCGCCACGTAGGGATCATCCATAAGCGGCTGGAAATGCACATCCGGCTGCGAGCGGCTGGAAAAACTGATGCCAAAGTCGGCCTGACCGCCAATCACCGCGTCATAAACGTTAGCCGCACTGCTGTCGATCAGTTTGACTCGTACGCGGGGATAGCGCGCCTGAAACAGCCGGATAATGTTGGGCATAAAATAGTAGGCGGCTGACGGCACGCAGGCCACGGTAATCAGGCCGGTGCGTGCTAAGCTCACCTCACTGAGATCGGCCATGACCTCTTCAAAATCAGCCAGCAACTTATCCGAGCGCTGAGCAAACGCATGCCCCTTCAGGGTCAGCGTGACGCGGCGCGTGGTACGCATAAACAGTTTGATCCCCAGCGAGGTTTCCAGCTTATCTATCCTGCGGCTCAGCGCCGACTGTGAGAGGCAGATCGATTCTGCCGCCAGGCGAAAATTGCCAAACTCCACCAGCGCGCGAAACGCGTAGAGATCGTTTAGATCGAAATTAACCGGCATAAATCCCTCTTCCCTTAAACCGCATCATGCTTGTCATCATTTTCGTCACCTTCCGTGAGGGTAAAATCGGTAACAAATCTGCTGAGCAGTTGCTCCAGCGCCTCGCGATCGCTGTCCGGCCAGTGCCGGAAAACGCGCTGATAGACCTGCACGCGCTGCGCATCGATTTTATCGGTCATCGCCCGGCCATCTGCGGTAATGGCTGCCTCGTTAATCCTTTTGTCCTGCTGATTTTTCTGCCGCACGACCAGCCCGGTTTCCTCCAGTTTCGCCACCTGACGGCTGACCGTGCTGTAGTCACGCCCCACCCGATCGGCCAGTTCGCCTACGCCGATCGGCCCGAACCGGCTGACCTGAACCAGCAGCGGAAACAGCGCCCGATCCAGTTCAATACCCGCCGCTTTAATCATCGCCATATCGCGCTGGGGGCGGTTAAGCGCGCCTGCAATCGTCAGCAGACAATTATGCAGCGCATCGTATTTATGTGTATTTTGCACACTTTTCATTGACGCCATCCTGAGGCAGGAATAATGTGTGTACTTTACACCTAATAACTCCCAGACAGAAGGCAGACCAACCATGAAAGCAGCGATAATCGATCAGGCAGGCGCAAAACCTCACTACGGTGACAGACCGGAACCCCAGGCCGGTGAGCATCAGCAGCGGATCACCGTCAGAGCCGCAGCACTCAGCCAGCTGGCGAAAGCCCGGGCGGCGGGCAACCACTACAGCGCCGTTTCGCAATTCCCGTTTATTCCGGGCATTGACGGAACGGGCTACCTCGACAACGGCGAGGCTGTCTACTTTCTGGCTTTTGACTCCGCCTCGGGCAGTATGGCCGAGCGGACGGTGGTCAGTAGAGAACACATCATCCCACTGCCTTCTGGCCTTGATCCGGTGCTGGCAGCAGCTCTCGCGAATCCGGGCATGTCCTCCTGGACAGCGCTGACCCGTCGGGCCGCACTTCGCCCCGGCGAGACCGTGCTGATCAATGGCGCGACCGGCACTTCGGGTCGCCTGGCGATCCGCATTGCCCGCGCGCTGGGTGCAGGCAAAATCATTGCCACCGGCCGTAACAGAGAAACGCTGCAGCAGTTGCACAATGAGGGTGCTGATATCACTCTGACGCTGGATGCGCTGCCCACCGAACTCCCCGCCCTGATGGCAGAGGGCGTTGATGTAGTACTGGATTATCTGTGGGGTGAGAGCGCACTGGCGATCATGACTGCGGCGGTTCGGGGTGGCGAAAAAATCGTGCGCTTTGTGCAGATTGGTTCGCTGAGCGGGCAGGAGATTTCCCTGCACAGTAAGCTGCTGCGCTCATCCGGGCTAACACTGATGGGAAGCGGGCTGGGCAGTGTGCCAGACCGTGAACTGATCGCCTCAATAGGGGAAATGCTGCAGGCCGCCGGACCGCACGGTTTTACCATTCCTTTCCGGTCGCGTCCATTAAGTGATATCGCGGAGGAATGGCAGAGCGACGACAGCCGTTGCCGGACGGTATTTACCCTTCCGTGACCGTCTGCTCCACCTCATGCAGAAATCGACCAGGATAATCGGGTTGGATAGCGTGCTGGGCGCTGTAACGCCCAAACAGCTTATAGCGGTTTAACGCGATGCGGTCATAGGCAAAATTACTGATCGCGTCGGGAAAGTGGCGCAGCACCGCCAGCCCGCGCCACGGGGCCGGCAGGTGCTGCATCACGCGGAACACTGCTTGTGCCCGCAGCCAGTGCTGGTTATCGGCAATGTAGACAATGGTGCTGATGTTCTCTTCCGGCAGTCCGGCCCAGCGCAGCAGCGCTTTGCCCTGCTCGCTCTGCACTGAGGCAAAACGGACCTGCCGCGCCAGATGGTGACGCAGCAGGAACTGAACCCAGCCGTTGCACAGCTTACAGACACCGTCGTAGAGCACGGCGCTTTCACCGGTTTGCAGATAAGGGGGCGACGACATCCTGCAACTCCTCACTCCTCTGATGATGAACTGAAGTGTAGCGGGTTCTGGTCAGTTGCTGCTGCAGCCAGTGAATGACGGCAGCGTGATCCTGAACGCAGGCATCAACCTCATACACCTGGCCCAGCGCCATCGGAGTGGCCTGTTGTGCCAGCTGGCGCAGTTCCGGCAGATACTCAGCCCCTGGATGGCCTGGCAGCCGCTGCGACAGCCGCGCCTGATAGCGCGCCACCGCCACCTCCGGCTCAATCTTCAGCCACAGCTCCAGCACCTCTTCGACGCCCGCCTGTTTCAGTCCCTGCTCCAGCAGCGTACGGGGCTGGAACCCAAACCAGGCGTCGATCAGCCAGATCTGACTGGCGGGAGCCTGCGCGACGATGTTCCAGATCGCCTGATAGGCCGCGCAGCCCAGTTGCCGGTTACGCTGGCGATCGACCGGCGCAAAAGCGTGCATAAACGGCTCTTTCAGGCTGTCGAGCGTCAGCACCGGCCAGCTAAAGTGTTGTGACAGCACGCGCGTCAGGGTGCTTTTACCCGATGCCGGAATACCGTTAACCAGCACCACGCGTTTGGGGGGGATGTTTTGCGTCATAAGATATCGATGACCTCCGCGACACTGCTGGCCTGACGTAACCGGACCAGCGTTTCCTCATCTTCCAGCAGCGACACAATCGCGCGGATCCCCTCTTCGATATGGGCATTGCTGTCACGCGCACCAAACATAATCACAATGTCCGCTTTGTCACTGCCCTCAAACGAGATCGGCTCATTCAACAGAATCATACTGAAACAGTCGCGGATCACCCCCGCGTCCGGTCGCGCATGGGGAATGGCGATCCCCTCTTCAAACACGTAGTAAGCGCCATGGGCCAGCGTATTGGCAATGACCGCATCAGGATAAGAAGCATCGAGATAGCCGCCACTGACCAGGGGTTCGGCAGCCAGCGCGATAACCTGACGCCAGTCCGTGGCGTCGATACCAATCTGAATGGCGTTTGCCTCTTGCAATAACTGCTTAATCGTCATCAGCTCTCCTTAAATCGACTGGCGAACCACATTGCGTAATTCATCGATTTTGACAAACAGCGCATCAATTTCATTGCGATAGCGACGGCTTTTCGCAAATAAGCTTAATGCCCGGTTATATTCCAGCATTAATTGTTTTTGCGTTTCGCCATCACGCGGATTAATAGCCAGCTGCTGCTCCAGTTGCGTTATTTTCTCGCGACTTAATTCCGCCAGATGATCCTGCTGCTGCTCGCTGGGTTGTTCCACAGCCGGAGACTTTTTTAAGAATCCAAACATAGGCTCTCCTGCCCCGTAGCATGTCGGGGTGGCTCAGATTAATAGGTAATTATAAAAGGTTTGACGCAATAAGCCGGTGATGGCGAAACGGGCGATTACCGGAATAATTGCATCTTCTCTACCAGCACACTGGTTACCGCATCATTGGCCGGCACCAGGAAATTACGCACGCTGTCATTGACCTTGCCTTTTTCAAAGGTCGATTTGCACTGCGCCACCCACTGAACATTCATTTCGGTGCCGACATTGACCTTCTCAATACCGCTGCTGACCGCCAGCCGCATATCTTCATCGCTGACGCCGGTGCCGCCGTGCAGCACCAGTGGCGTGTGGGTTGCCGCCGTGATATCTGCCAGCCGCTGATGCTGAATATGCGCTTTACCGGTGTAAAGCCCATGCACGGTGCCGATGGAGATCGCCAGCATATCGACGCCGGTCTCTTCGACAAAGCGGCGCGCATCTTCCACCGGCGTAAACGCAATCGCCTCCATCTCCACACATTTACCATCTTCCGAGCCGCCAATCGCACCCAGTTCGGCTTCTACCGAAACATTGTGCGGGCGCGCCATATCAATCACCCGGCGGGTATTGGCAATATTCTCCTCAATTGACAGATGGGAACCGTCATACATCACGGAACTGAATCCGGCATCAATCGCGGTCTGAATCGCCGCTAAATCGGAACAGTGATCGAGATGCAGACAGGTCGGGACATTCATACTCTCTGACAGCGATTTAATGGCATCGACCAGTAATTTATGGCCGAGATATTTTGCCGTGCCGGTGGAGATCTGAATCATTAACGGACTATTGGTTTTCTCTGCCGCTTTAAAATAGGCGGGCAGCATCTCCAGGCAGTGAAGATTAAAAGAACCCACCGCTTTAAAGTCGCGCTGTTTAGCCAGCTGTAACAGATCGGCGAAGTTATAAAGTTTCATGGATTTTTTCCTCTTGAGGTTTTGTGGATTTGCCATTAACAAACCAGGCAAGCGCGGTAACAAAGGCAATAAACAGAGCGACGAACAGCCAGTTATTCTGGAAGGCGTGGCCCAGCACCAGGCCGGTACTGATAACGTCTGAGTCACTGAAGGTCACACCGGTGAAGCCATAGCTCTCCAGCATCGGCACCAGGATGGCGGGCAGAATGGTGATAAAGAGGCCGTGGACGAAGCCGCCGATCATCGCGCCGCGCCGTCCGCCCATGGCATTACCAAATACCCCGGCGGTGCCACCGGCAAAGAAGTTGGTCAGCAGGCCAGGCAGGATCATCGCCAGACCAAACATCGGGAAGACGAGCATGCCGACAATTGAGCCGAGCGTGGTGGCGAGAAAGCCAACAATCACCGCGTTCGGGGCATAGGGAAACATCACCGGGCAGTCCAGCGCCGGTTTGGCATCCGGCACGACACGCATGGCGATACCGCGGAAGGCAGGCACCAGCTCGTTCAGCAATAGACGAACGCCGCTGTAGAGCACAAAGACTCCGGCCACGAACTGAATCGACTGCATAAAGGCGTACATCAGGTAGTTCATGCCGTTGCTGTACTGGGCGATAAACGCCGGACCGGCCGCCACGGCGGGGATCAGGTACATCGGCACCATCACCAGCGCCATCGACAGATAGGTATCCTGCAGAAACTTGAAGTTATCGGGCAGCTTAAGATCTTCAGTGGATCGCGATCCTTTGCCGACCACTTTGGCGACCGCCGCAGTGACCAGATAACCAATGGTGCAGAAGTGACCCAGGGCAACGTCGTCCGAATCGGTAATACGCCGTACCACCGGCTGCGCCAGCGCAGGCATCACCACGGCCATGATCCCGCCAAAGATACCGCCGGTCAGGATCAGCGGCAGACCGGTCAGCCCCGCTTTATAGCCAATCACCGCGCCAATCGTCGCCATCCACAGCAGGGCCTGGCCGGTGAGGAAGATGTACTTAAAGGGCGTCAGTCGCGCGATGATGATATTGACGATAAAGATCACCAGCAGCGTCAGTGCCACTTCAGACCCCAGCTCACGGTTAGCCAGCCCGGCAATGGCGGCAACATCGGTGATATAGCCGCGCATGCCAAAGCCGTGGGTAAAAATGGTATTGAGGAACGTCAGGGTTCCCACAATAATATTGATACCCGCCATCATAATTAAAAAACCGAGCAGGGTTTTAAAGGTGCCTTCCACCACCTTGCCTGCAGATTTCTTTTGCAGCAGCAGACCAATCAGGGCAATAAAGGCGATCAGAATAGACGCCTGCCCCAGCAGATCTTTTACCAGGAAGTCGATCACACTATTCATGGGCGGCGACCTTTACGTTGCGTTCTTTTAAAAAGGCCAGGATCTTCTGCTCTATTTCCGCTTTATCGGTGAGCCGGTTAAGAATAATGACCCGCTTAATCTGTTCCGGACTGGCGTCGGCATTTAACACATCGGCAAAGGCTTTTTGCGTCAGAATCATGTCCGACTTAAAGGCATTCGCTTCTGAAATGGTGGTGTGATCGATATCGGCCTCAATCTCCAGTTTTTTTAAAACCGCTTTTGCGCTCATCTCAATCGCAAAACTGGATCCTAAGCCACAACCACAGACACATAATATTTTCAGCATGGTTTTCTCCTCACAATATATTGAGTTGTTTAGCGAGTTTGTAATGGTGCCCGTCAATATCGACCAGGCGTTTTTGCATGCTTATTAAATCAATCGGAATCGGTTTATTGCTGCCGTTAATAATGACCGCTTTATTCCGCATGCCTGACTGAATACAACGCACCACTTCACTGGCCATAATGGTGCCCTGATAAATCTCTTCGCAGGTGGGATCACCATTCCGCAGCCCGTAACCGAGGATAGTTTTACGGACGCGTACGCCAATAAGCGGCTCAAGCTGTTTGATTAAGGTGTCGATAGCCCCCTGAAAACCGGGCGAATATTCGCGGGTGTAGCCTTCTGAACAGAGAATGATCACGCTGTTCTGTTCTGCCAGTCGCTGGGTGATGCGCTGCGCCAGCTGTGGCAAAGGAATCTGGCACTCCGGGATCAGCGCAATGTCCGCATTGGATTTAATCGCCGACTGCAGGGTTAATTCGCCGCAGTAGCCGCCGAGTAACTCCAGCATAAATACCCGGCCAGGTAAGGCGCGCCCGGTATTCCGCAGTTTCGCGACCTCTTTTAATACCTGCTCGCAGGCGGTGGAAAAACCCAGGGTGTAATCACTGCCGAAGACATCATTATCGATAGTCATGCCGACGCCGAAACAATTAACGCCAGACTCCGACAGGGTATGGAGAAATTGCAGCGACCCGTCTCCGCCCGCCATAATTAATACGTCAATACGGGCGTTTTTCAGCTGGCGGGCAATACATTCATATTCGCTGCGCACCAGTTTCTTTTGCGTGCGTCCCGATTGCATAACCGGAATTGAGGCAATTGAAAAGTCGAGCAGATCACGCTGGCTGATATCACGATGGTTATTTGTCAGCAGGCCGGGAATGCCACCATCAAATATCACGATCTCCGCCTGCGTCATACGCCCTAACTGGAAGACAAAATTATTAATGCCGGTTACATCACCGCCACTGATCACCATTCCAATTCGCATTTCCCTCACCTCGCTGTCTTAATCTGCTGAGGGCCATTCTTCCGGTTCGTGGGGTTGCTATTTGCAGAGGAGATCACAGTTACGAGCGGTATTTTTTGGGCGGAGTTATTGACAGGGGTGTCTGAACGGCGGTTTTTGAGATCAAAATCACACTATTTGCGGGAAGGCCGATTAGAGTGAAACGATATAGATCAATGAGTTAGCTCAGAAGGCATCTGAATTTTATTTCGCCACACAGCGGCACAGAGTGGCTTATTCCGTGCTGTTGCAAATTTGTGACTTTCGCCTCATTTTTCCCGGTTCCGGGCCAGATAAAGCGTTCAGAAGATAATTGATGAGGAGATATCCGGATTATTTTATGGCAGATAAACAGGCGGGCAGAATAGATTTCAGAGGGGAAGAAGGCGCAGAAAAAACGAATAAGGGGCATAGCTGCAAGCCGCTACGCCCCAAAAAGCTTACTTCGCGTAGGCTTCAGTAGACAGAGTCAGAGTGACCTCGTCGCTTACCGCTGGGACATATTTGTCCAGCTTGAAGTCAGAACGCTTGATGGTGCCGGTGGCATCAAAACCAATCGCCTGCTTTTTCACCATCGGATGCTCGCCCTGCTTGTTCAGCGTCGCGTGCAGCGTAACTGGCTTGGTGATCCCTTTCAGGGTCAGGTTGCCTTCAACATCAAATTTGTTGTCGCCCTTCGCCACCACTTTGGTGCTGTGGAAGGTCGCAGTCGGATATTTAGCGGTGTCGAAGTACTCAGCGCCTTTGAATTCTTTGGTCAGCGCAGCCACGTGGCTGTCGATTTTGCTGACTGGCAGGGTCACGTCAACGCGTGATGCCTCTGGATGATCTTTATCAAACACCAGGTTACCGGTTGCATCAGGGATATCAGCGGTTGGGTTTGAGAAGCCGAAGTGGTTCCAGGCAACAATCACCGACGTATGCTCAGGATTCAGCTGGTAGTGCATCGCCTCAGCCTGAGACAACGGGGCGTAGAGGGTGGCAGCGGCTAACAGGGGCAGTGCAATACGTTTGAAGTTTTTCACGGTCAATTCCTTATGCGGACAATGTGAATTGAGTGTGGTCCAGTTCGCCCGGAATAGACAGTGAAGAGATTTGTCGGTAATTTTCAAATAAATTCAGCAACTTTATACCGGGCGCTACACATTTTCACCGCCGGTGAACAGCACCCGCCAGCGGCGGCGATCCTGAATCAGCGTGCGGTGAAGCTGTTGCAGATCCGCAAGTGTCAGCGCCTCAATCTGCGCCGCATCCGGTTCTGCCAGGCCATTGTCTGCGCGTAAGCACGCCAGTGGCTGATCCACTTCCCGGCTCAGAAGACGCGCTTTCAGTGCCGCCAGATCGTAACCCGCCAGCGTCTCGTTCAGTGACCGCAGGAAGTTGCGGCAGTAGCGCAGCAGTGACAGCGCGCTGTAATCGGGCGACTGCAGCGCAAACAGTACCCCATCTTCATCGGCACAGCGCATATAGCGGCTGCTCACCACATAACCGATAGGCTGCTCAACGCGATAGCGCTGGAAAAAGCGCGGCTCGTAGATCAGCGCCAGCGCGCGTAGCGCCGCCAGCTGTTCAGGTCGATGCAGCGGGATAAACAGCAGCAGAGCATTGTCCGCGCTGCTGTGTGGCAGGCGCGTCATACCGGTTTGTGTCGTCATGCGCTTTGGCGGCGTGTCAGGATTAACCGGTAGCGACAGTGCGCTCAGCCGCCGGGCAATCAGTGAATGCAGTGCCGCGTTGCCGCCTTTCAGCGCCGCCCGCCAGCAATGTGGCGTAATGGTGGCGGCCAGCTGCCAGGGCAACTGCCGCAACAGTGCACGAATCGCGATGCTTTCCCCCGAAGAAGGCTGCGCCGCCTCAACCGGCAGCGTCAGTGCGGCGACAATCTGGCTCAGCGCCCGGTCAGCCACCGCCTCATCCGGCGTCAGTTGTAGCGTCAGTTGCCACACGCCCTCCACTTCCTGCCAGCTGCCGTTGCCGCCCTGATGACGCAACGCGGCAAACAGCGGACGTAACCGCCGCCCCAGCGCTTCGCCTGCCGCTTCGCTGAACGTTGACCAGAACTCTGGTCGCAGGATCAGCGTCGCCTGCAGGTCATCAGGCTGATGATGCGGCAATGC
This sequence comes from Pantoea sp. OVA07A, assembly GCF_019969975.1. Taxonomy (NCBI): domain Bacteria; kingdom Pseudomonadati; phylum Pseudomonadota; class Gammaproteobacteria; order Enterobacterales; family Erwiniaceae; genus Pantoea; species Pantoea sp. OVA07A. Next base: position 757,062 of record NZ_JAHXYM010000001.1, read on the forward strand.
CACCGCCTGTGCGGGCAGCGGCTCAGACGTTAAGGCGGTCTCGAACGGATAGAATGTGAAATGCGCCGCTGGTAGCGCCTCAGACGGGGCTGGCTGCCAGGCGGTCAGCGCAAGGCTGAATCCCTGCGTCTGAAGGGTTTCCTCAGCCGGGTGCGACGTGCAGAACAGCAGCGTGCCCGGCGCGTCGGTGAGACGCGCCAGCAGCGGCTGTAACGCAGGCACGGCTTCATCTGGTGCAAAGCCGATTGCGCGCTGGCGTAACTGCTCCATTGGTGACAGTGTCACGAATCGCTGCTGCGCCAGCTGGTGGTAGTGTTGATGTTGTGGCTCATTCGTCTGGCGCAGTGCATCCAGATAACGGTCGATCAAGACATTAACGGTTTCGGGTTGATGCGTTTCAACGCCCAGCGCCAGCCAGAGCGCGCCTCCCGCCTGATAGATCCACTTCAGCTCCAGCGACTCCGCCAGCCCCTGCTCACGAAGAGTAGCCAGCAGCGATCCGGGTGCTTCATCCAGCAGAAATTCACGCCATAACGTGACACCGTCACTGTTATCCAGTATCCAGCTGCGCCATAGCGCCCCAGGTGCGGTCTCTGCCAGCTGCCAGCAGGTATCGCTGGTCAGCTGCGGCGGTGGCAGATCCTGTCGCCACTGACCGGAGGGCAGCGCGGCAGCAACGTTACGCGCCAGCTGTTCCAGCTCATCCAGTGAGTGTGGCCCCTGCAGCCAGAGCCGCATATTGCTGGCGAAGTAGTAGCGCTGGTGGAACTGGCGCAACGCCCGCTGCAGTGCAGAGAGCTCATCGCCAAAACTCGCCCGGCTGCCAATATGGAACCGGTGGAATTCCGCAGGTGACGCGGCGGCGTGCAGCAGTGCCGCTTCAATGCGTGACGGCTGATGACGCTGCAATAGCTGATATTCCGCATCAATCACCGCCACTTCCTGACCGATTGCCTGATTATCAAGCAGCGGATGGCAGACCATATCCTGCAGCCGCGCCAGCCCGTCAGCCAGCAGCGACGGCGTGACCTCAAAAAAGAACGCGCTGCGCCGGGCCAGCGTGGTGGCGTTAACCCTGCCACCCTGCGTCTGAATCCAGCTCATCAACCGGCCCTCATCAGGCCAGCCGGTGCTGCCGGTGAACAGCAGATGTTCCAGCAGATGCGCCAGTCCGGGCCAGCGATCGGGTTCGTCGTGACTCCCCGCGCCCACCTGAATCAGGGCGGCGGCCTGGCTGGCATCGGGCTGATGCACCAGTTCAACCGTCAGACCGTTTATCTCCAGGCAACGCGTTTTCATCAGAGGTTCCGTGTTTTATAGATCAGTTGTGAGTTGCTGCGGTTACGGAACTGCAGCTGACCAATTTTAATGTCGCTGCAATCCGCCTCACGCCGGGCGTCAAGGATTTTGCCGTGATGCGGTGATTTGCTGCAGACCGGATCGGTGTTGTCGGCATTGCCGGTCAGCATGTAAGCCTGACAGCGACAGCCGCCAAAATCTTTCTCTTTCTCATCACAGGAGCGGCATGGCTCTGGCATCCAGTCAAAACCGCGATAACGGTTGAAGCCGAATGAGTTATACCAGATATCGTCCAGACTTTGCGTCAGCACTGAGGGAAATTCTATCGGGAGCTGACGCGCACTGTGGCACGGCAGCGCGGTGCCCTCTGGCGTAACGCTGAGGAAGATGGCGCCCCAGCCACCCATGCAGGGCTTAGGGCGCTCTTCGTAGTAGTCTGGCGTCACAAACAGCAGGTTGGTCAGATTGCCGGTGGTGCTCATCCGCTCGCGGTAGGTTTTCACCACCGCCTCTGCGCGGGCGATCTGCTCGCGGGTGGGCAGCAGGCCTTCACGGTTAAGCTGCGCCCAGCCGTAGAACTGACAGGTCGCCAGTTCCACGTCATCCGCTTCCAGCTCAATGCAGAGATCGATGATCCTGTCGATCTGGTCGATGTTATGGCGATGCAGTACAAAGTTCAGCACCATCGGATAGCCGTGGGCTTTCACCGCTTTCGCCATCTCCAGCTTCTGCTGAAACGCTTTTTTCGAACCGGCCAGCGCCGCATTCAGGGTTTCGTCACTCGCCTGGAAGCTGATCTGGATATGATCCAGACCCGCCTCGCTGAACGCATCCAGCTTCTTCTCCGTCAGGCCGATGCCCGAGGTGATCAGGTTGGTGTAGAAGCCGAGGTCGCGCGCCGCTTTGATGAGCTCCGGCAGATCTTTACGGACCAGCGGCTCGCCGCCGGAGAATCCGAGCTGCACGCTGCCCATCGCCCGCGCCTGACGAAACACCTCAATCCACTGCTCGGTGGTCAGCTCCTTCTCCTGCTGGGCGAAATCCAGCGGGTTGGAGCAGTAGGGACACTGCAGCGGACAGCGATAGGTCAGCTCGGCCAGCAGCCAGAGCGGCGGATTCACGTCAGGTTTATGCGGGGTCACGGAACTGTATCCACTTCTGTTCATAGGCTGATTGCAGGAACTCTAAAACGTCTGCACCCACGCCGCCCGCTTCCGGAAAACGGCTATCCAGCGTTGCGATAATCGCGGCGATATCCTGCTTGCCATCCACCAGTTCAAGGATGGCGGCGGCGGTTTCGTTCAGCTTCGCCATGCCTTCGGGATAGAGCACCACATGAGTATCCTGGGCGGCTTCCCACTGCATACGGTAGCCGCGACGAAACGCGGCAATCGAGTTTTCATTCATCTGTTATACCAGTCGGGTGGTGTGCCACGCCGCTTTATCAGTCACGGTGTGATAAGGCGGACGTTTCAGCTCGTATGCCATGGTCATGGCGTCCAGCATGCTCCATAAAATATCGAGCTTAAACTGCAAAATTTCCAGCATGCGGTTCTGCGTCTCAGCGGTGGTGAAATATTCCAGCGCCAGCGCCAGGCCATGTTCCACATCGCGGTTCGCCTGACCCAGACGACTGCGGAAGTAGAAATAGCCCTCTTCTTTGATCCACGGATAGTGCTGCGGCCAGCTGTCGAGCCGTGACTGGTGGATCTGCGGGGCGAACAGCTCGGTGAGTGAGCTGCAGGCTGCCTCCTGCCAGTTGGCGCGGCGGGCAAAGTTAATATACGCATCCACCGCAAACCGCACGCCTGGTAGCACATGCTGCTCTGAAAGTAGTTCTTCGCGCGTCAGCCCGACCGCCTCGCCCAGCCGCAGCCAGGCCTCAATGCCGCCCTCTTCGCCGTTGCTGCCGTCGTGGTCGAGGATGCGCTGCACCCATTTACGGCGGGTAGCCGGATCGGGGCAGTTGGCCATGATCGCCGCATCTTTCAGCGGAATGGTGGTCTGGTAATAGAAGCGATTCGCCACCCAGCCCTGAATCTGCTCGCGCGTGGCCTGACCGTTATGCATCGCGATGTGATACGGGTGATGGATATGGTAGTAAGCGCCTTTGTCGCGCAGGGCCTGTTCAAAAGCCTGCGGCGACAGCGTGTCAGTGATCTGCATGTTTTAGCCCTGAAGGTGGATCGCCATTCCGTCCCAGCTCACCTCTATTCCCTGCTCCGTCAGAAACTGACGCTGCGGTGATTGCTCGTTAAGGATCGGATTGGTGTTGTTAATGTGGATCAGAATTTTGCGTTTTGCCGGCAGCGATGCCAGCAGCGCCATCAGCCCCTGCTCTTCCGCCAGCGCCAGATGGCCCATCGCCTTGCCGGTGTTGTGTCCCACGCCGGTGGTCAGCAGCTCATCATCCTGCCAGACGGTGCCATCAATCAGCAGGCAATCCGCTTTTTGCAGCCACGGCAGGATCACCGCATCCGGCTCGCCCAGGCCTGGCGCGTAGAGCAGCGTCTGGCCATTCGCGCGGTTTTCAATAAACAGCGCCACGTTATGGCCCGGCAGCGGCCGGTCGCGATACGGCGAGTAAGGCGGTGCATTACTGATAATCGGAATCGCGGTGAACTGAAGATCATCACAGACATCGACGCTGAACGGCGTCAGTGGCGCAATGGGACGGTGCTGTAAGCCTCCATTCCAGTGGGTGAGCATAGGAAATATCGGGAAGCCGGTGCTGAGGTCACCATGCACTTCCGGCGTGCACCACACCTGATGCGGACAGCCCTCACGCAGGCTCAGCAGCCCGGTGGTGTGATCGATCTGGCTGTCGGTAAGGATAATCGCGCCGATCGCCGTGCCGCGTAACACCCCTTTGCGGGTCAGTTCTGGCGTATGCAGGATCTGCTGGCTGATGTCGGGTGAAGCGTTGCATAACACCCAATCTTCGCCGTTATCGCTGAGGATAATCGACGATTGCGTGCGTGCCTGGGCCTGGATCGTGCCGTTACGCACGCCGTGGCAGTTGGCGCAGTTACAGTTCCACTGCGGAAACCCGCCGCCCGCGGCTGAACCGAGGATTTTGATAAACATAGAGGAAAACCAGAAGTTGAAAAAAAATGCCCGCTCAGAGGGCGGGCAGAACGATTAACGGTTGGAGATGTAGAGAGTCACTTCCAGACCGAGACGCATATCAACGAAAGTTGGTTTTTTCCACATGAGTTACTTCCTCTTGGTTAACAGTAAATGAGCTGCCTGAAATCAGTGTGACCGGCATTGAATGAGACCGCCGTCACAATTTCCAGGCAGATGTTGCGCCAATGGCGCGTCAGGATCAAGCCCGGAACATCAGGAAATTGTTATCACAGCCCGGTCAGATGTAAAACCCGCTGCCAGTTTCCCCATGCCAGTTTCTCTGTCAGTGTCTGATCATAGCCCGCTTCCTGAAAAGCGGCGAGCAATCGCGGCAATCCGCTGACATCGCCCAGCGCTGCAGGAGGAGTAATCCCGTCGAAATCAGAGCCAAAGGCTACATGGTCGCTGCCCATTATCTTCAACAAGTGATCACAATGCTTAACAATTTCTGTTAATGGCGTGTCAGCGTCGCGTTTACCGTCGGCGCGCAGAAAAGCGTTGCCGAAATTAATGCCGACCAGACCGCCGCTGTCGCGGATTGCCACCAGCTGGTCATCCGTCAGATTACGCGGCTGCGGACAGAGAGCATGCGCGTTGGAGTGGCTGGCGACCAGCGGCGCGCTGGAGAGCCGGGCGGTGTCCCAAAAGGCTTTTGCATTCATATGCGACACGTCAATCATCATCTTCAGGTCACTCGCCTGCTGAATCAGCCTCTCTCCGGCGCGGGTCAGGCCTGGCCCGGTGTCGGGCGAGCCAGGAAAGGTGCCGCTGACGCCTTCACCAAAGCGGCTGGCCAGATTCCAGAATGGCCCGATGCTGCGCACCCCCGCCTGCCAGAAGGCGTGCAGTTGCTCGCCCTCCTCATCCAGCGCATCAGCACCTTCGATGTGTGCCACCATCGCCAGTACGCCTGCGGCGCGGCAGGCGACGATCTCGTCATGGCTGCGGCAGAGTCGCGCCCGCCCGCCTGACGCATCAGCCAGCTGCTGCAGGATCTCAAGCTGTTGCCACATGATCTGAAGCGGTTGAAACGGCTCGTCGGCACGTGCCGGAACGGTGCGGGCAATGTACTCCTGCGGAGGCACAAAGATTGCAAACAGCCCGCCGCCGAGCCCGCCCTGCTGAATGCGCGGAAAATCGAGGTGGCCCCGTTCAATCCCCTGATAAAACGCCTGCGCGGGCGCATCACGATGATGCAGCCAGAGGTTAAGCAACAGATCGTTGTGACCGTCAAAAATCAGCATATGAGTCCACCCAAATAAACAGGCGACCATGCTAACCCTGCCCGGCGGATTCACCAAACCAGAGCGCACGCAGGGCCACGCAGGTCATGCAGGTCATGCTGGGTATTGTCACTTTTGCGCGTCAGGTTGTCAGCCCTGCGCGCGCGGACCCGGAGGCGTGTCGGCAGACTGGTAAAAAAACCACAGGAGACTCCTATGCTGACCCGACCCGCTGATAAATATCGTCCCTCCCCGCTGATCACCCTGCCCGATCGCCAGTGGCCCTCACGCCAGCTGACCCAGGCGCCGCGCTGGCTCTCCACCGATTTGCGTGACGGCAATCAGGCGCTGGCAGAACCGATGGATCGGGAACGCAAAATGGCCTTCTGGGATCTGCTGCTGCGCTGCGGGTTCCGGGAGATCGAGGTCGCCTTTCCCTCTGCGTCGCAGACGGATTTCGATTTCGTCCGTGACCTGATTGAGCAGCAGCGTATCCCGGAGGATGTGACGTTACAGGTGCTGACTCAGGCGCGTGAGGACCTGATTGCCCGCACGTTTGTGGCGCTGCAGGGTGTGCCACGCGCCATCGTACATCTCTATAACGCCACCGCGCCGCTGTTTCGCGAGCGGGTATTTAAACAGAGCAAAGCGGAAATCGTGGCGCTGGCCACCGCTGGTGCACGGCAGATCCGCGCCGAATGCGAGGCCCAGCCGGAAACTCAATGGACCTTTGAATATTCGCCAGAGACCTTCTGCTTTACCGAGCCGGAGTTTGTGCTGGAGATCTGCGAGGCGGTAGCCGATGTCTGGCAACCGGACGCGCAGCGCCCGATGATCATTAACCTTCCCGCCACGGTGGAGGTGAACACACCCAACGTTTATGCCGATCAGATTGAGTTTTTCTGCCGTCACTTCAGCCGCCGTGATGCCGTCTGCATCAGCGTGCATCCGCACAACGATCGCGGCACCGGCGTTGCCTGCGCAGAACTGGCGCTGCTGGCGGGCGCTGACCGGGTCGAGGGCTGTCTGTTTGGTAACGGTGAACGCACCGGCAATGTGGATCTGGTGACGCTGGCGCTGAATCTCTATACCCAGGGCGTTTCGCCCCAGCTCGATTTCAGCCAGATGCATGAGGTGATTGAAGTGGTAACCCGCTGCAACCAGCTGCCGGTTCATCCGCGCCATCCCTATGCGGGCGAGCTGGTCTTCACCGCCTTCTCTGGTTCTCATCAGGATGCGATTAAAAAAGGGTTCGCCATCCGCGCCGAACAGCAGGAAACAGAGTGGCAGATGCCCTACCTGCCATTGGACCCGGCCGACATTGGCTGCAGCTATGAGGCGGTGATCCGCGTTAACAGCCAGTCGGGAAAAAGCGGGGCCGCCTGGCTGCTGGAGCAGAATCACGGGTTACAAATGCCGCGAGCGCTGCAGCAGGATTTCAGCCGCTGTGTTCAGCAGGAGACTGACCGGCACGGCGGAGAGATGACGCACTACGCGCTGTGGCAGCTCTTCTGCCGCCAGTATGGCGTCACGCAGCCCGCGGTGGCCTTACAGCGGGCTGACAGCCAGAGTAACAGCAGCGGGCAGACGCAGATTAGCGCCAGCGTGGTGTATCAGACGCAATCGCTGACGCTGACCGGCAGCGGCAACGGCTGGCTGTCGGCGGCGGTCAATGCCCTGCGCAGCGCGTTTGATCTGCATCTGACCATTGAGGACTATCACGAGCATACGCTGGGACGACGCAGTGACAGCCGCTCGGTGGCCTATATCAGCTGCGTGGATGCCCGTGGCGCGCGAGCCTGGGGAGTAAGTATCGACAATGACACCGCCCGCGCCGCCCTGCAGGCGCTGCTCAGCGCGGCAGGCCAGTTTCTGCAGGCGGAAAATAGTCAGTCGGAGAGACGCCCAGCAGACGACGAAACATCGCACTAAACGCGCTGGGGCTTTCATAGCCCAGTTCCAGCGCCACCCGCAGCACGGAGTCGCCCTGAGCCAGTCGCGTCAGGGCGATAGCCAGTCGGGCGCGCCGCACCCAGTCGCTGAACTGCAGGCCGGTTTCGCGCATAAAATGGCGGGCCAGAGTGCGGCCCGAGACATTCAGGTGGGCACTGGCCCGCAGCAGCGTCCAGCTCTCACCGGGCGTCTGCTGAATCAGCTCGCACAGCGCCTGTAAACGGGGGCTGTCGGGCGTCGGCAGCGCAAAGGGCAGCACGTCCATGCCGCGGATTTCATCCAGAATCAACTCCATCACCCGCTCGGCCCGACTGCCTGCGGCGTAACGCTCTGGCAGGCTCAGCGCCGTGACAATCAGTTCGCGCAGCAGCGGTGAGATTTGCACCACCTGACAACTGGCGGGCAGATCGGCGCGCGCCAGCGGATCGATAAACAGCGTGCGCGCCGCCACACTGCCGGTAATCTGCAGCGCATGACGGGTAAATGCGGGCAGCCAGACGCCGCGACTCGGCGGCACAATCCAGCTGCCATACTCCGTCTCCACCCGTACCACGCCGCTCAGGGTGTGGATCAGCTGGGCACAGGCGTGCTGGTGCCAGGGTTCGCTGGCACCGTGCAGGTAATCGTGCGCCAGCGGCACCAGCGGACGCGTGCTGAAGTCAAAATGCTGCTGACTCATTGCGCCTTCAGGTAGCGGTAGATCACCGCCAGATCCTCTTCACCGTGTCCGGCCTCCACCGCCTGCTGCCAGAGCTGGGCGATATTCTCCAGCGCCGGCAGCGGCGTCTCTGCGGCATCCAGCGCCAGGCGGGCATCTTTCAGCGCCCAGACCAGATGCATCTGCGGCGTGAAGTCGTCGCTGGCGATCATCCCGAGCTTCATTTTTGCATAGGGTGCGGCCAGCGGACCGCCCTCCAGCACCTGCCAGAGATCGTCGGTGGAAAAGCCGAACTGCTCTGCCAGCCGGGTACTCTCCGCCAGGCTTTGCATCATGCCAATCAGCCAGCTGTTGATGACCAGCTTCATCCGGGTGCTTTTTCCCGCCTCACCCAGCCACTGGGTACCTTTACTAATGGCAGCAAATACCGCTTCTGCCGCCTGCGCCCGGCTCTGATCGCCGCTGGCCAGCACCAGAATCTGCGCATTCTCTGCTGGTGCTTTGGTGCCGGAGACCGGCGCGTCGATCAGTAACAAATCGGGGCGTTTTTCTGCGAAAAAGGCGATTAGCGCGTCGGTTTTTTCTACGCCGATGGTGCCCATCTGGCAGAGCGTCGCGCCCTGCTTAAACGCCTCTTTGACCTGATGCAGCACCTGCTCAGTGGTGTCGCCATCAGACAGCATGGCGATCACGACATCTGCTTTACGCACCGCCTCAGCTGGCGAGTCAGCCAGCTGCAAACCCGCATCCAGCAGATCTTCGCCGCGCGCGCGGGTGCGGTTCCAGCCATGAACGTGAAAGCCTTTTTTCAGCAGGTTGGCGGCAAATGCGTGCCCCATTGCGCCTAATCCCAGAACCGCCACTTCAGGTTGTTTCATGCTGACTCCCGTGAGTTTTTTGTCTGCATCCGGGTGAATCGGACGTCTGATCACTGCAAAAGATGGATTCCAGCCTGGCGGTAAACAGAGAAAAAATCCAGCCCGAAACGATGTACCCCAGCGCATCAAACCCTTACCATATGCGGAAATTGTTCCACCTGGTTCATATCCTCTCTTTTTTCAGGCCACATATAATGAAAATAATCTCTCTGCGCCAGGCGACGCTGTTGATGTTGCCTGCCATTTTGCCGCTGCCGCTGCTGGCGGCGGCGGATAATGACAATACCCTGGTCGTCACGGCGGCACCGCCGGAAATGGGCCTTAACGAACTCGATACGCCTGCAGCCCTGAGCGTGGTCAGTGGCGACGATATGCGAAAGGCAGCACCGCGCGTTAACCTGTCGGAAAACCTCAGCAGCGTGCCGGGTCTGCAGATCCAGAACAGACAGAGCTATGTACTTCACCTTTAAAAATCATGGCTAATTCTATGTTATCTTTATATTTATTAGGATATCGCAGAATGAGTCATGAAAAATATTGTACTCATTTATGTACTCAATTTAGCTTTGATTTTTTGAAGTATAATTGGGTGGTATTTTACTTTTAGGAGGGAATTGCTATGTGGAAGAAGCCAGCATTTATTGATATGCGCTTAGGTCTGGAAGTGACTTTGTACATTTCTAACCGTTAATGGAGATGCCCGCAAATGTGCGGGCATTTTTTAGATGGTCGGCCTACAGCACTCATACACAGCAATGATCTCGGCCGTGACCTTCCCCAGCACGATAATCCCTTCCATGCCCTCTCCGTCGATCTTCTCACCGTCCTGCGTTATAATCCCTGTCCTGAACAGTTTACCCAGCTGACAATAATCTCTAAGCTGAAATGCAATCTGGTCGCCAACTTTTCCTTGAACCGTTCTGTCCACAATAGCGAATCCGCCCGGTGTCTCAATCATCAGCATGTGGGCAGGGTGAGGCATCAGCAGTTTGTTCAGGTCTATGCGGCCTTCAACGTAATCATTTGCCGGTGATGGAAAGCCCACTTTCAGATTCCCCCGTTCGGGTTGAACTGCTTGTAAGTTTTCGCTTCACCCTCCTGAGTCGAGGCGTCGCGAAACGTTACCGTGTTGACCTTTATCCACTGGTTAGCCTCACGCAGGCTGAAGTGCCAGTTAAGCAGCTCCAGCTGACGGACAAACTCCTGAGTAGTTACAATAACGCCTTGACCCGGCTCTCGCCTCATAGCGTTCATAAATGCATGTTTGATTTCATAGTCACGCGGCATAATTAATCCTCCTCTGACAAATACTGTATGGATAAACAGTAATATCGATCGGTAGATTTGATCAAGGCGCGCGGGTACACAGATTTGTAAAGGGCTTGAGGCAAAAGGTTTTTTTGGTTGGCGATTGCTATGGTAAGTGACTAATCTCAAATCATACCCGCAGCCTGCACAGATCGGCGCGATTTAAAAAACTTCCCCGTCGCCGGGGTTTTTTACGCATCCAGGCCATCAATAGCTTTCATACGCTTTTGCAGTTCACTGATTAAGTCATCGCGTTTCTGGATTGCTGTTTTCGCATCCACGAGCACATCCAGAATATCTGCCATAATGGCTCTGTCAGAAACGCCCATTATCGGCGACCCGGCTGGCGTATAAGCGTATTTATTATCTACTTTAGCCAGTTCCTGTGCGATAAATCCCCGATCCGCTCTGCCATCTGATTTCCAGTTAAAGTCTCGGGTTTTGATTTTGCTTAACCTGTCCCATGCTCCGGCTTTATCGCTGTCCTGAATATTTTCTTTAAGTGCTCTATCCGAGCTTACATATGCAAATGCACCTCTTTTAGAGTCACCACAGCCAGTGACGCCTGCATAAAAGGCATTAAAATCGCCGCCGTTGAATGCTACCAGCCGCGCCTGAATATCCGAGCCATTATCGAAACAGTCCATCTCCCAGCGTTGAGAGGCATTGTTGTTGCATCGTGCAAAGAGATTTCGCGTTGTACCTGATCCAACAACCGCTCCGGCCGCTGTTTTATTAAATCCAAAATCGGCACCATAACCACAGAAAAAAGACCCAATGTTAATGGTCACGCTTCCGGAAATGAGTCCCCCAGATTTGCCATCTACGCTGGTTAACCGGGAGTCATTGCCTTGGGCTACGGTGCCCTCTTTAGTTCCATAAGCTACGCCTAGGATTTTTCTAGCCTCAGCTTTATCAGAAAGGTCTGCCAGGTTCTGGCTTTTATCCATTTTCCCGGTGACGGAAGTAGCGACGGCGTTCCATGATGGTCCGTTATACTGGCTGCCATCCGGGAGAGTAACAGTAATATTTCCCGATGCACTGTATACCTGCTGCCAGTTAGCTTTGTCGAGATTAAGCCCACGAATTGCCTTAGCAACATCAGCTGCAACCTGAGCTGTTATGCCTACCAGCGCTGCGTTAGGCACGGCTGTCCACGCTACACCTGTTGCTGTGGGTCCATTGTAAGCAGTGATCAGCGTGAGGCTTGTAGCCGAATTTACTGACTGTACGCCCAGCGTATAAGTCACGCCGCCAACAATTGCTACCAGGAAATCGTTAACATTCAACTCTGTTGAGAAATTGGTACCTGTACCAGTAATAGTTGTGGAATTATTAGTTAATGCGATAGTGCCCGCTGGCATATAGGTCTCCTGACAATAAAAAAACCCGGCACAATGGCCGGGTTCTCATGACTTAGATTGCGTCAATTCACTTTAAAAACGACCCTCAAGGCAACATCTTTTCGCGGGTTATTTTTAGGGTAATTCCATGTTGCTATTTGTCTTTTAACATCACGGTCAAAAAAATATTTAGGATTAACGCTTATGATCCTGATATTTTCCGTTTTACCTTCACGGGATATGTCATAGACCACATTAATCTCACCACCGACCCGAAGGATTTCGGCCCTTTCAGGATAAGTAATTTTATTGTCTGCATGTACGACTATTGAAAAAACAATGAGCAAAGCCGTTAGAAATTTACGCATAATTGCCTCCATAATTGGAAGCATATCACCGCTATATTTAAGTAAAATCAAGTCAGAAAAATGATCGTGTAGATCAATATTTTAACTTAGATTTGAAAGTATTCCGTATGGGATACGCATTCCGTATGGCTTTAGCGTACTGGCCCATGACTGCTGATTCTTGTTCACCCATTGGCACTGCAAAGTCCCATTAATAAATCTGAAGAAAGGACCTGAAAAGCCAGTTACAGATCCATCATCAGAAATGTTTCCACCAGGAATAGAACTAATAAGAAACCAGGTATTGGTCCCTATGTATTGGGAGTAAACCGTGTTATCTAAGTCAAAGTTTGCTGGCACATCAAAGAATCCCAGTATGCGTGGTATTTTTGCTGCCATCACTGCAGACCAGACAAGCTGTCCCGCTGAGTTGAATACATCTCTGTAGCCGCTTTCTACAGGCATGTCGCTCCGTGTGCGCGCCATTGAACCAGCATTGGCAGTCATCCAGTCTGGGCCGGTGAAAAACATTTTCGCGTTATTATTTGGTTTAAACCATCGCAGGCTATCATCAAGTGGAACGCTGGCGCTTACGTGCCCCATGTCAGTTGAGTTTCCCAATTGGCATGAGATATCGTAGTAACCGATATCGGTGATGCCTGCATAATTAACCGCGTCCTGATAATAGGTTCCCTTAAAATCTGAATCGATTACAAGGGCCCCCGCCGAGTTCCATACCTGATATCCACTCATATGAATGCGTACATGTCCAAAGTTAAGGTAACGGCAGCGGTATATGCTGAAAGTTTAAAGATTCGATAGCCACCATCGTATGCACGAGCAGCAAAGTTAGAGGGTGTGAAATAAACAGAACTTGAAGCCGAAACGACAACTACAAATGATCCTGATGTCGTCAGCCCCCCGAATGAGCCAGCTACCTGATTGGTATTCGCCGCCATAGTCACTGTCGTTCTTCCGAGGTACCGAGTGTTATAGTCTCCAATATCGACGATCAGCTTTCCAGTTGCGTCCCAGCATTGAAGCCCCCCTGCCATATCACCTCCTTACCAAAGACCGTCTCTGATCCGTAATGTGCCATTTGCGTCATATACCTGCCGCAACGTGCCAGTATCGATAACTCTTCCGGAACCGTTTGCTGCATTCCGCTCAAAGGTCCCGTCTTTACCGAGTCGCCAGCCAGCAGCATTTGGTACATAGTTAGTTGACTGTATGTATGCAGCGATCATCGCGCTGGTAATTGTTGCTTCACCGATGAACGCCTGATTGATAATTGTCTGGCCGTTCTGAATGGCAAAGAAAGTTTTCGGGGTCGCTCCAACCTGTGACATCACAGCAAACCGATCAGCGAGGAACAGCACCTGCGTCTGCATACCAGCAGGGCTGCTTTCAACACCAATACCCATCCCTGCAGCGTACTGACGCCCGTTACTGTCTACGGCCACTTTTACAGAATACTGTGCTGACAGCTTGCCGTTGGTATCGGCCAGCGCGGTAGATGTCTGCTGAACTGCGGCAGTGTTCTGGTCAACTGTGGCCTGTACCTGTTCAAACTTCTGCGCATAAGCCTGATCGTTTGTCGCGATTGTTTGTTTGACCGTCAGGATATCAGCACGGTTTTTGCCCGACTCAGCCATCTGATGATCAACGGTTGCGTCGAGGTTGAGCGCGTTCTGCAGCATGGCATCGATGTTGGTATCAACTTTGGCTATGAGTTGCTTACCGGCATCGGTTTTAAGAACCTGTTCGGTAATGTCGCCCAGTAACGCGGTTGCATCTACGCTGCTTGCGCCCTCAACATACGACGTCCAGTCGCCAGTGTTGCCGATACGGTCCACCAGCCGGGCGCGGTACCAGCGGCGAACACCTGCGGGCATAGGGCCGTGCTGGTAGCTGACGCCGGGATAAGGAACATAGGCAAGAAACTGTGGATTCTGTCCGTCCGGCGTTGTGGCCACCTGAAGTTCAGTGTAAGAGGTGTCGCCTGATCCATCCGGAAAGGCCCACGTCACATCAATCGCCCACACCACGTTATCCGTTGCTTTCAGGTTAACGGGCGTGCCTGGCTTACCTGCTTTACCGTTCAGCGAAGTTGAGTCAGCATAGCCCCATGGAGAAGAAACTTCTGCCGCGTTAACTCCGCGCACCCGCACATCATAGACGCCGGTATAAATGCCCTGAATGCTGAAACCCTGCGCGCTGGTGACTGCGACGTTAATCCAGTCGCCTTTGTCTTTTCGCCACTGACCCACGTAGCTGATTGCACCCTCAACACGATCCCATGTGACCTGCATCGAGGACACAGAAAGGCCCTGCTCAACAAAGCTGACTTCACTGATGTTGATGTTGGCCGGCGCTTTCAGAACGCTGATTGGCGTAACCGTAATTGGGGCTGGCTCAATGCGCACGCCATCGTCAATGTAGCGGTACTTATTCGGGTCGTGTTGCACGCCGGTAATGGTAAACGTACCGTCATCATTCCCGGCCACGGAGGTCACACGGAAATACTGAATTGCCAGATTATTGCTGTCGATAGCCCATACCGCACCCGCCACCGGCGTGATACGGAATGAGGTGTTAACGCTGACCGTTTTTTTATCAGTGCTGATACTGCCAATCGTCCGGGTCTGCGCGGTACCGTCCGGCAGGTTCACCACCAGCCGATCACCGGCTGCGTAATCAACAGGACGGTCAAGAGTAACGCGCAGGCCGTTGATAGAACTGATGCGACCGCCATTCTGCTTGCCCGACCTGAACGGGTCAGCCACACCGATGATTTCAGCGGGGATCGGAATATAACCATCCAGGCCGACGCCAAATGAAACAGTGCCATCTTTGGCATTGGAGAGAATAGCCCAGCGCCCGCGTCGATGCGCTTCGCTCTGTGACGTGCAGCCGATGGCCGTGAGGCTCATCTCTCGCACATCATATCGCTGCACCAGCTCAGAATCGTAAACACCCTCGACAGTGTCGGAGTAGTGATTAATCGGATCGGACCAGCTTACCTGGCACGATGAATATCGATTTTTATAGCTGCCCCCCGCATAGGTGAACAGACCATCAATGACGTTCGCGGCGTGGTAAACAAAATCAACGTCTATGTTGCCGTCAGAGTCAACCTGCGGCACGTCAGCATTGACGAAAATCTGGCTGTTGCCCCAGAACGTGATACCACGGAATATCGCCGCAATGTCTTTCAGGACCGTATAAGCATCCTGCTGGCTCTGGATGAAAACGTTACAGGTAAAGCGCGGCTCAGTGCCGCCAGCACCGTCAGGAACCATCTGATCGCAGTACTGTGCGATGCTGTAGAGTTCCCACTTGTCGATCATGGTGGCATCGACACGCGTCCCCATACCAAAGATTTTATCCAGCACCAGATCATAGAAAATCCATGCCGGGTTATCTGTATAGGCGTATTTGAAATCACCCTGCCATGTTCCGGCATAAGTGCGTGAAACAGGGTCATAGGTTGTCGGAACGCGAACCAGCCGCCCTTTTGGCTTGCAGGTTACTTTTGGTGCCTGACCGCTGAACTGACTGGCATCAACCTCGATATACAGCAGCGCGGTATTGGGGTAGCGCAGTTTGCTGTCGATGACCTCTGCGAACGAAAAAACTTTGAAAGCGTTAATCAGCTTTGAGGAAGAGGAATCAGCGGTAATGCGACGCACCCTGACTGACCAGCCGGAAGTGGCTTTAGGTAAGTCGATGCGATGATCGCGCTGATATTCAGACGTGGTTTTACCGTCAAACCTTCCGTCCATCACCGTGACCCATGAACCGCCGTCAGTTGAGAGATCAATGGCATACTGCGTCACGGTACCAACCATGTCGCCGTTGTCTTTGTACTGATACTGCACCGGCAGACTCAGCTTAATGCGAACGGCATCCAGCGTCAGATTGGAAAACTGGCGGGTCCAGGCGATGGCCTGCGTTACTGTAACACCAACCGAAAGCTCATTATCGACTTCAGGCATACCCTGAATATAGGTCTGGTCCTGCGTACCTTTACGCCAGTCCCACAATACGCCGGTGAAGTTGTAGGTGCCGTCTTCGTTCGCCAGTTGGGTGTCGTTCAGGTAAATCTGCTGAGCGGTTAAATCCCCCTGAATCTCACCCTCTGAGATAGCCAGCAGCATTTTTAATTTGGCGATAGACAGCAAATCGTCTGGCTGTTCAACCGGAGTATGAGCGCTGCCACCCCCGCCACCTTTACTGCCTGATAACGAGTCATTGATAAGCTTTTGCATAGCGATATAAATCCACAAAGAAATAAAGTCGCCTGAAAAAATGCCGATATTAAATTGCGACTAAATTCAGGAGGAAACATGGAAAATAAGTTCACTACAGCTAACGATTTTAATGATGGTGGTTTTTGGTCAAAAATCGTAAAGCATGCGAAAAAGGCTGGCAGCGGAGTAATTGAAAAAGCCCTTTGGCTCTACTACGCAGCACAAAGACCTGATACGCCAATTTGGGCAAAAACAACAATCTACGCTGCTCTTGCATATTTCGTTTTACCTATCGACGCAGTACCTGACGCATTACCTGTAGTTGGTTATTCAGATGATTTGGGCGTGCTTGCTGGTGCGCTTGCTGCCGTGTCTATGTACATTGACGACAATGTTAAAGAGCAAGCTCAGGTAAAAATGGCCGACTGGTTTAACTGAGTTTATTGTTGATCACTGGTAAAGCTGCCGGCGCTGATTATCGCGCCGCCAATTTCACGCTTGCCGTAAAGCACTGGCACCGGATAGCCCATCGCAACCGTATTCACAGGCGCACCAAACGCATAGTTCGGCTTATTGTCCGTACTGGATGACGCACCCACGTTGAGCTTGGGTTGCGGCGTCAGCATCTGTACGACACCGCCGAGCAGCATGCTGATACCAATACTGGTCAGTGCTGTAGTAGCCAGGCCAACTGCGGTCGTGGTGCCGATAGCCGCACCGTATGCAGCCAGTGACGCACCAGCTGTGAAGAACGCGGCCACAATCGCAACGGCTCCGATGATGATCTGCAGCGTGCCGCCCCGCTTCGAACCCTCCAGAACCGGCTCCATTTCAAACTCAGTCGCGGCTGAAGACATATCAAATTCCTGCAGGCCAATGTTGTCTTTGCCGCTGAAAAAGGCAAAGCGAACACCGTTAAGATGCGCATTCGACACATACTTTTTGAACCCTGGCACCTGGGAGCACATCGCACGCAGCAGCTCCGGCAAATCAGCGACGTGAAACTGGTGAACCTGACCAAACATTTTTGCCATCCGGCCTTTGAGTCGCATGGTTTTAAGCATCCATAAGCTCCTTTCGGCGCACGATGCGCACGGTACGGTTACGCCAGTATTCGCCATAAGGCACCCGCGTAGACAGGCTCCCGGCGTTATGATGAAGAATGATATTGTTGCCCAGATAGATTGCGGCGTGGTTCGTTACCGGGGCGCTGATGCGCATCATGATCATGTCACCTTCACGCATTTCATCAGGTTCAATCTCCACAAACCCCTCTGACTGCCAGTTGTCGTCATACAGGTTTTCTTTGCCGTCCACCCACCACTCATAATCAACAGACCAGTTTTTCAGGGTGATGCCGTGCTCACGCTGGTAGTAGTCCATGATGAGTGTCCAGCAGTCATTACCGCCAATCAGCCAGGGGCGACCTGTGTAGTCGCGATCAATGCGCGGGCTGATGGTGCAGAAGTCACCATCGGGCCAGGAGATGATCCCCCACTCCACGCCGGAAAAGTCGCACTGAACCCGGTCACGTTCTGACGGGATAAGCTGCGGCACGTCCGGGTGAGAATGGATGACCATCAGAATGTCACCCTGCGCTTCCGCTGCCCGCTTATCCTCCGGCGACAGCGTGAAATGCTCAGTCGGCGATTCAGCGATATTCCTGCAGGGGATGTAGTTCTGCGTCCGGCCAGACTGGATGACCAGACCGCACGCTTCTTTCGGGTATTCGGCGGCAACGTGCTCACGGATTGCCTCAAGATTTTTTTTGCGCATGGTTATTTGCCCTGAAGGTTTGCAGCCGGGAACCCGCCAAAAGGCAGTGGCTGATCGTCGCCAAAGCGTGCTTTGCAGTCTGCCATTCGCCCACCACAAACATCTTTAGATGGGTCATTCGTGGGCGTGCCATCTTTCGCAAAGTACCGGTTGCCCGCGTAATCACACCCGGTGCCGGTGCGATACCAGCCACGCATGCACCAGGTGCATACCGGCGTAATCTGACGTGAAGGCAGCTGCAGACTCTGAATGTCAAAGGGAGAGCAGAGTTCAAAATCCACCTGCGCGCGTGTCTCGGACGTTTTCGCATTCACATAAAACAGCTGTACCCGCTCTTCCTGCGGATTGGCGTTGGGGTTGCCTGCCGTCCAGTTTGCCGCATCAAGATACTTTGCCAGCGTGGTATGAATACGGACCTTCGCCTTAACCATGTCGTCAAACTGCAGGCAGAGCGCCGTGACATAGTTGCCTACGTTGCCGACTGAAAGCTTTGGCGTCGGCTGTGAACCCGTACTGCTCATCTCCATGCCGGTCAACTCATACGGGTGCGGATCGTACTCGTTGCCCTGCCAGATGATTGATGGCAGGTTTTCCGCTGCAAAAGACTTCCAGCCTTCGGTCGGCAGGTTATACGCATGAAAGCGCAGCACGGTATCAAGCCCGAAGGCTGTACCGTCAATCTCAATCAGCTGGACCAGACTCCCCGGCTCCAGCGCCTGAATGTCTTGGTTAAAACTCATTTTTCACCCAATAAAAAAGGGCGCATAAGCGCCCTGTTGCTGTCGTGACATGTCACGGTGCGAAAGCCTGTTCGAAGGTAAAGCTGATCTCGGCAAATCCGCCGTTGATAAACTTCGGATTAATCGAATCTGCTTTCACCCTATACAGTTTTTTTTCGCCCCATGGATTTGTCCACCAGAATGAGGTGGTGACGTGGGTTTTCAGGAACGCCCGGACAGACGCCATAACGGGCACCTGACCGTTACAGCTCAGCGACCAGCTTTCAGCAGCATCGTTGATCCCTTTCCCGGCAACCTGTTTGTAACCATCGCCGTACTGCGCCTGAATGGTGGAAACGCTGAGCTGTTCGCTCGCCTGAATGCGCGTCGCCCAGGTAAATGTATCTGTCGCCATAATCAGCTCCGACCGCTATAAAGAATGCCGCCCGGTGAAATTTCCTTCTTCAGCCTGTCCGTTATCGTCTGTTGAACAATGGATTTGAGCTGTGAGGCTGCCGCCGAGGTGCCCGTAGCAGATGCGTCACCGGCCCCGCTTTCCTGCATGATTGTTACCGGGGCATCTACCTGAATAATGGTATTGCCACCCGCGCGGCCACTGCCGGGCAGCGCTGCAGGTCGCTCCGTGGGGGTATCGACCAGCCCGCCGCTGGCGTATCCGCGCATCATCCCGTAAAGATTTTCAACGCCAATACGCTCGGTGGCCTCTTTAGTAAAGACGAACTCACCCTTGTGAACCACGCCAGCCGGGTCATATTTGCCACCAGCCCCGGTAAAACCGCCGCCATCGTATGCCTGAAAGCTGGTACTCATTCCCATCGCGCCGGTACTGCCAGCCGATGCGGCTGCACCGGTGCCGACTGCGCCGACCGCTGCACCCCCAAAGCTCATGAAGGATGACAGCACTGTTTTAGTCAGCAGTGCCTGCGCAGTCATTTCAATCAGACTTTTGATAACGCTCTGCGCCAGCGAGGCAAACAGATTTGAAATGCTTTCCCGGAAAGACTGCGTGCCGGTAAGCAAACCGGTCAGGGAGTTAGTCGTTCTCTCCGCCGCCGTTTCCGCCAGGCTCACGATCCCTTTATTCAGTGTGCTCTGCCCGGCATACAGATTGAGCGCAGCCTGATACTGAGCGTCTGCCGAATCGCGTGATGACTTCTGCATCAGCGCTTCATACTGATCCTTATTCAGCCTGCTATCTTCATAGTAAGCGGTATAAAGGCTCTGCTGCTGCACCAGCTGATTCTGAAGCTGCGCAACCGGATCAACTTCTCCGGCTATGTTGAGCTTTGGCGCGGCAGCCTGGCTGGCCTGCGCCTGAATCATCTTCTGAGCAGAATCGTTTGCCAGCGTAATGCGGGCTGACTGGTACTCCTGCTCAGTGACCAGGCGGGCGTCATACAGCTCTTTCAGGTTGCGGCTGGCTTCGGACTCCTGACGGATAATGGCTTTAGCCGGTGAGTACTGCTCGGCCAGTTCCTGACGCTGGCGCTGATAATTAGCCGCATTCAGGGTCAGTACGCGCTGCACCTCCGCCTGACTCACACCAGCAGCTTTGGCATCCTTCAGAATTTTTTCCTGCGATACCTTTTCCTGAAGGTTGATTTTTTCCAGGCTTGAGGCGTGCGCCTGCTCAATCTCGTTACGCAGCGCAGTAAACTGCTTCAGCGTCTGAGCGCCTTTCTTGTCAGCCTTAGCCGGGTCCTCTCCGCCCCACGGCGATGCGACTTTACCGGCCTCAGCTGCTGCAGCTGTTGCAGCCTGCACATCGCTTTTGAGGTTTTTAGCAGAATCAGCAATGCCCGTTTTCACCAGGAACCGCGCTTTGTCGACGTTCTCCATATTGTCTTTAAGCGTTTTCAGACCGACGTTTACGGACTCAAGGTCGGCTTCTGCGCGGGTCTTCCCTTTCTCAACACCGGCAAGCTGACCGAAGGGATCAAACCCCTTCAGGCTGTCCATACGGCTGTCAGCGTCCTGAATTTCCTTAATCAGCTGGTTTCTCTGCGTGACCTGATTTTCATACTGGTCCTGCAGGTCGAGCTGCTTCACGGAAAGCTGCTTGTCCGAAAGCTGCATCAGTGCGGCAGTAGTTTCAACCACAGCACCTTTGAGATCGAGTGCAGACTGACGCGCCTGTTTTGCCTGCTCATGGAAATAAAGCAGCGCGGAACCGGCAAGCATCGCCGCACCAACCGGACCGCCGATGAGCGACAGCGCGCCACGCGCCAGCCCGGATGCAACAGAGGCGGCGCGGGCCGTGACAGACATCTGTGCATTGGCCGCCGCCAGTCTCTCCGTTGCTGCTGTTTCCGCAATTCTGGACTCACGGATAGTGCGGCTCAGCGCGACCTGCTCTTTCTGATAGCCAACATTGATACCCGCTGCGGCGTTTGCCGCTGTGCGCGTACCCAGATAGCGGGCCTCTTCCTGTGCCTGCTGGCGCGTGGCCTGTGCAGCGGCAATAGTCTGCTTAGCCGTTTCGGCCTGCTGCAGAGCATTTTTCCGCACTGCGGCTTCGTTCGCCGCCCAGCCTGAGATGTTTTCCCTCAGCCCCGCGGTGAGCTTTGTAGAGAGAACGGGAATAAGCGTGTAAAGCGCGACAGAGGCAACGGCATTAAAATTATCGGAAAGCGTGTTGATGCTTTCAGAAATCGCCTGGATGCCGGAGCGCAGAGGTCCGCTGCCAGACTGACCTACTTTGATGATCAGCCCTTCAAAGGCGCTGGTGAGCCCCATCAGGTCGCCGTTCAGGTTGTTCACCCTTACCGCTGCCTGTTCATGCGCCGTCTGCGTGCCGGTGAGGGATTTGGTCAGCTCATCAATTTTGCCGCGATTGCCCGTCAGGATCGATGCGGCGTTGATGTTCTCAACACCAAACAGTTTTACGGCCTGCGCGGTTGACAGGTTTTTGCCAGCCAGATTTTCCAGCGCCTTACTGAGCCCTACAACGGACGGCTTGAGGGTTTTATCTGTGCCTTTTTCAAGGCTGAGGATAATGTTGCGCAGCGCAGTACCTGCTTCACCTCCTTTGATTTCACGCGATGCCAGCACCTGAATGGCGGCATTCAGCGTTTCAAAGCCGATACCGGCCTGTGCGGCAGCCACGCCACCATTTTTAATCGCGGCGGCGGTGTCGTTAATTTCGGACGCGCCAAATTTTGCACCGGCTGCCAGGACGTTTATATAACGGTCGGCCTGCTCAGCACCGGCACCGAACTGATTCAGTGACAGCGCCAGCGTTCTGGTGGCATCCGGCAGCGTGCTGCCACCCGCCTGAGCCAGCAGCAGTGCGCTATTAGTCGCTTTTTGCAAACCATCAGCCGTATCAAGCAGCTCCGGTTTCGCTGACGCCATCAGTTTCAGCGCCTCAACAGCCTGGCTGGCGCTGTACTCGGTAGTGCGCCCCATCTGCTGAGCCGCTGCATCCAGATCGCGCAGCTTATTACCGGTTGCGCCGGTAATGGATGACAGGTCAGACAGCGCCTGAGAATACTGCCGCGAAGTCTGGATAATGGTACCCAGTGACAGTCCTACGCCAGCCAGGCCGGCAATCCGCCCGGCCAGTCCGCGAACGGCAGAATTTACGCGCCCGTAAGCCTCTTCCGTTTTTTTTGCATCGTCCTGCGCCTGTCTGTTGAACTGACGGGACTGTTTACCGGCATCGCCATAGGCACCGACGAGCTGGCTTTTAAAATTTGCGGCGTTGAGATGTAACCCTACCGCCAGCGATGCTACGTCAGCCATTACATTAACGCCCTCATTACGGCGTCACACTGCTGATCCACGCTGTGCGTGGGCGTGATCTGCCTGGTGTCGTTTGCGGTGTTTGCGGATTGTGGTTCGGAGTGGGTCAGGATGCCTTGCTGAAGAAAGTAAGCTCGCCAGTGGTTCAGCGTATCGCAGGGTAATGCGGCTATGACTGACGGGTCAGGCTCACCCCACCTGTCAGCAAGCCAGAAGATCAGCTGCAGCCACGACGAGCCGGTCAGTTTTTTTCGGCGGCGTCCAGTTTACCAATGGCATGCGTTTTGACGCGTTCAATAGCGGCCATCAGCGCCGGGTTATCGTGAGCGTCCAGCAGCTCTGCTGCAGTCGGAAGCAGTTCAGGCTTAATGGCTGAACCATCAGGATTAACCAGGCTGTCGAGAACCAGCTGGACGCTCATTTCTGAAATTGCACGCACATTGCCGGTCGCCTGCGCCGCATCCATCTCTTCCTCGTAGCGGATGAGCTCACCGGCGGTGCGGCGGCGAATGTACACCTGAGCGCCCAGCAGTTCTGTTTTGATGGCGGTAGACTTAGGCTGCAGCAGAACTGCTTTTAACGTGGCCGCACTGAATTTTTTCTCGGACATTATTCGATCCCGTAAAGTGGTAAATGCCGCCATTCAGGCGGCGTGGCTGATGGAAATCAGGAGCCTGCGACTACGCCCCACTCGATGTTGTTCTGTTTACCCTGAACGGTAATCTGAATCACCTCACTTGCTGGCGCGGTGATTTCATTCATCTGCCAGCCGGACAGCGCCAACACCATGTTGGCTGTGCGCCCGTTGGGCAGTTCAACGTAGAACTGGACCGTCTGGCGATTTTGCGCGGCATTCAGGAAGTCGGCAAAATCGGCATTGGCAGGATCATCGATAAAGCCCAGCGATTTCTCCGGGCCTTCCGGCAGGTCAGAAATAAACTGTTTGCTCTTATCAATCAGCGTGGTGCAGTCCACGAAGCTGCCGGTCTGGCCGGTAGCACCCAGCGCCTTACAGTTAATCAGCGGCTTCATCGCTGAGACAGCGGCACCGGATGGCCCCCATTTCACTACGGTTCCTGCAGGCAGCATCGCGTATTCTGGCGAAGTTTTATCAGCCATGACTTTCTCTCTCTTTGAAGTTGGTAGCGGCTGCTACCCGTTGTTTTGAATGCGGTCCCGTATTTCTACCGCGAGGATTCGGAGAACGCGGGATTTGTTGTAATCCAGCGCCGGGCGAATGAAGGGATCAGGAATCTGCTTAACCGTACCGAACTCCTGAGCCAGTGCCTTGATGTAATGCTGCTTACTCGGACCGACCCGCAGCACGACGACGGCGTTACCTTTAGTCCGGGTTGTTGAACGGATTTTGATGGAGTCACGCATGTGCGGCCCTTTCGCTGACTCGTCATAACCCGCATGCTCTTTCATATCCTGTTCCACGATTTCAAGCGCAGCCCGGCCAGCCTCGCGCAGAACCTTTGTCCCGGCTTTTTCGCCCAGGGCAATCAGCTGGCGCTCAAGCTCATCAAGACCTGTAACTTCCATTCTCAGCATGCTCAGACCTCACTGAAGTAGATAATAAAATCTCTGGTCAGGCGGTACTGCACTGCGTTGTTGGGCAGCGTGGATTTATCCTGTTGTAGCGAACCGCGTTCAACGTACTGAACCGGATAGCCGCCAATATCACCATGCCGGATGCCCTTCCACATCTGCCAGAGTTGGGCATCTAGCGCCAGCAGGCCCGAGTAGTCAGAGACTTTCACAAAGGAAATCTGGAATCGACCCGCCACCAGCGATGTTCTGACAAGACCGCTTTCAATCTCGGGATCGGAAATACGCTGATAAGTAATCCCTTGTTGCTCAGTGTCAGGAATCAGAAGTGGATAGACGTCCAGTTCGGAAAGTGACTGAAGGGATTTATAGATGCCTGATTCAATCATGACGCACATCCCTTTCAGCTGTGATGACAGCACGATCCCGACTGCTGCGGTCAACAGCCCTGATTGTGTAAATCTCATTCCCCCAGCTTATTTTCCAGTCCGTCTGAACATCGCTGCGTGGCCGGATGGTGAATTGCCATGTCTCCACAATCTGCTGCTGATCCATACTGCGTATTTTGCGGTTTGATATGTTTTCAGCTTTAGCCCATATAAATGGCGAGCTGATTACAACTTGCCCCGGTAACACTTCACCCAGCGGCCCGCGCTCTGACTCAGTACGTTGAACCTTGATGCGTTGATTAAGCTCACCGGCTTTTAAGCCACTCATAAGCACCTCAGCAAATAGTTGGTGAGCGAAGAGAGTAAATCAGACTTGTCACAGAGAAAGGTAAATGGCCCTGCCGATACTGACTTTCTTCCTCTCCGCCACGAACGCGATCCATAATGCCAACCAGAATCAGGGTTGCCTGTTTTACGCGCTGAAGTTCAGGTGCGGCATCAATGATTTTGCCATCTTCGCCGACAACTTTGTCACGGCTCCCCTGTATGTAATCCAGTACGGCCGCACTCGCAGAGTAAATTTTTAACTGCAGGTCTGAATCACCATCATCCGTGTCAATACGAAGATGCTCTTTGGCTTCGCTGAGCGTCACAAATTCCAGCATTACTTAGCCCTCGCATCACGACCGCGCTTAACAGCTAATTTCCAGCCTTTTGATCCATCTTCACCAGGCTTATCGCCTGTTTCCTGATGGCAGTACCAGACCGATCCACCCCAAGTAACGCTGTCACCCGGGTAATACTTCTCACCCTCTTTGAAAATGTCGCGGTAGATCATTACTGGCACGCTGAACTTTTTCTCTGTTTTCTCACCGCTTGATTTCACCGCGGTGACAGTGAATTGACGCTCTTCGGCCTGAGTGATATCAATGTCGCTGATACCGTCCACCAGGCACTCCCAGCCATTCATACCCGTTGTTTTCTGGAATGATCGCCACAGGCCGCCATGATGAATAGCATAGGTGCCACGCGGGTATGATTTCTCAGCATCGATATGCGGCATAATTTCAATCTGAAGCGCGTCTTTTCCATCTTCGCCAGGCTCACCATCTTCCGGCTTAGGTATTTTAGCCACCACATCTTTCACCATCTGCGCGATATCCGGCAGCGGCTCGGGTTGCGGCATTTCAATGGCAGAAACGGCCCGTTGTATCATGCCGTCAATATCAGGCAGAACTGGCGATTCCGGCACCGGAATCTCAGCCACCGCATCTTTCACCATCTGCATGATATCCGGCAGCGGCTCGGGTTGCGGCACCACAATGGCAGAAACGGCCCGTTGTATCATGCCGTCAATATCAGGCAGAACTGGCGATTCCGGCACCGGAATCTCAGCCACCTCATCTTTCACCATCTGCGCGATATCCGGCAGCGCCGGCGCGGCAGGAACATAAATCTTCGCCAGTACTAAATCGGCAATAGCCTGTTCATCCGGTACTGACTGTTGATACTCTTCGACCTGAGATTTAAGCCTGTTAATTTCTTCTGCCTGTTCCGTCAGCGCGGTTTCATAGCGTTTTTGCACTGCAAACAGCTGCTCTTTTACTGCTTCGCTGACAGCCTTAAGCAGTGACATGTCACGTTCATTCATGGGTAAGCAGTCCTTTCAGCATTGCCTTGACCATGAAATGCTCATGCTCAGTAAGAGCTTTGCTCCTTTCATCGTCAACAGGTGGTGTCGGCGTGGTGGCCGCTTCAGATTTGGATTGAGTGCCAAACGGATCGTCACTGGCGTCCCTTCTGGCTAAAGCTGACAGCGCAAAGTTCTGCTGCTGCAGATATGGTGTATCGCCACCTTCAACAGGCGGCATATTTTCGCTTTTGCGTGCCTGATTGGGGGTGAGGAAACCAGCACCGATGCCTTCGCTGTAGGTTTTGTAACGCCCTTCAGTGTCCATGCGGATCAGTGTATTCAGGTCGAATTCCACCCCGGTCTGCGCGTCCAGTTCTAATGCCTCATCCAGAAGAAGTTCAATACCTTCAATGTGTGTCTGGAGACACTGCGAGTAATACCCCTGGTCGAGAGCTTCAATATTGTTATAGGACGGTGTTGATGCCGTGTTGACCTTATAAATCGGGACGTGGAATGTTGAGCAGATGATTTCAGCAGTCAGTTTTAACTGCTCCACCATCTGAGCATCTACGGCTGTCATAGCAATAACTTCAAATGATGCATTATCAGCCAGCAATGCTGTTCTTCCGGCATTTTCGCCGGAATAACCCTCGTCCCAGTTCTGTTTTATTTCCCGTGCTTTATCTGCATCGACCGCCCCCGGAACTTTAATAACGCCTCCGGGTTTTCCGCCGTTTTTAAAATGATTTGCGGAGTTTGTCAGGATCGCATCGCCCTGCATTGCTGTCAGCCCACAGGCATAAATGGGTGACAGTCCGCAAAGAGGATGGAAAAAGCAGTTGAACCGATCGTGAATAATTTCCCGTGCCGGCACCATTACCTGCTGCTCCAGCCCGTGAATATTATCCGGCCTGACCTGATAGAAAATTTCTCCATCATCGGTCACGTAAGGCGTAACTTTGTTTGGGTCCAGCACGCGCAGTTGCTTAACGTTCCCGCTGACATCACGCAACTTCAGCACATAGGTGTTGCCATCAGAAAGCTTTGAATTCATCCAGCACTCGAAGAACTGCATGCGTGTCTGAAAGCTGTTTGGCTTTCTCAGCAACGGGGAAATCTTCGCATCGCTGTGATCCGACCAGATACCGCTGCTCAGTTTCTTTTTAAGCAATATCGGCATTTTCGCGATATCTGCGGCAATTAGAGAAATGCAGGTGAAGACCGCGTGGTAAGCCAGCACTGTTGTACTGTCTACTTCTATATTTCGCTGCCATGCGCCGGAAAATGACTCAAAAATCCTTCGCCACCAGCCACCATTAGCAGCCTGAAGCGCCTTTTCTTCCTTTGGTTTTTTGCGGAAACCGAACATTGGCTGCTTCTCCTGAGCGTTAATTCTTTTTCTGGCTCTTTGCCTTTTTCACGACAATATCGATAAATTCAACATGGCCGGTTAAGCGGAGAACCTCAGCGTGATCGTCACGCAGAAAGCGTTTTTCACCCGCATGTGCATCGTGGGTGTTTTTGAGATAACGAACCTGTTTCATAGAGAAAAGAGCGGGGATTTCTCCCCGCATCTCCTTAGCTGCCAGCGTTAGCGCTGTAATTAACACCGGTAATCACCGCCACCGCCGCAGTACGGCGACGCTTCCAGTTGATCCAGCGTTCGGCGCGGATTGCCACGCTGTTGGTCTGGAACATGGAAACCATTTCAGTCGGATTCGGCGTGATGCTGTCGCCGGTAGGTTCGCTCTCCATTTCAAGAGATGCCTCACGGGACATATCAACCGCAACGCCACCATCATCTGCCAGGTAGATATCCGGCGCGTTAACCAGCACCAGAAGATTACCTACATACTGAGAGACGATGGCTGGCAGACCTTCGAAAGTACCGCCAAACATGGTCATGTCCGGATACTCTCTCTGGCCCAGCGCATTTTTACGTTTTGACAGCGCCAGCGCTGTAGTGCTTGACATCAGCCATACGCCACCGGTCGGTTGCAGACCCGCATCGATAAACACCTGAAATGCGTTAGTGCTGTCGATGTCAGGGTTGCCTGCACTTGGAATTTGCTGCGCGCCATTGGTGATAGAGGCCGGAGACACATTAGCGACTTCTGCTTTTGCCGGATTGACAAAGTCAGCATCCAGTCGGGCGATTACCGCTTCAGCCAGGCTGTTGCGCACCAGTGCATCAGCGGCATGATTAGAGAAGCGGATCAGCTCATCAGTCAGCACAGCAATGGCAGCGACTTTGGAGAAGCCAAAGGTGATTGATTCAAAATCGAATTTAGTCAGGGGCTTAGCTTTACCCTGACCAACCCAGTTCGCAGAGCCGCCAGAAGTCTGAGCCGGAATGCGGATGTTGAATGGAACCTGACGCAGTGCAGGAATATCCCCCTGACCAAAGCGGCCGATAATGGTCTGTGGCCGCAGGAATTCGACGAAGTCCTGAGCGTACTCCTGATACTCCACCAGGCTGCCAGCCCACTGCGGATCAGTTGTGGTACCTGCACCTACAGCAGCTTTCAGAACGTGGTGAAGCTTGGCATCTCGCGGATACTGACGCTTTGCGATCTCCAGCGCTTCGGTACGGCTGCCATTTGCAGCGGCCAGTGACTTGGCGAAACGCGCAAAAGCGATCCCTTTTTCCAGCGGCTTCTCAACATGGATCACAGCAGGAGCGCGGTTATCAACAGTGTTTACCACCGTACCACCTGCTGCTTTCTGAACTGGTTGAGCGGTCGCGGCTTTAGTCGATTCCATGTCACGAAGGCGAGCCAGGTGCGCATCAACGGATTTAATTTCCGTACTAACTTCGTCATACTTATCTTCTTCTTCCGCATCAAGCGTGCGGCCTTCATCGAAGGCTTTTGACATAACATTTTGACGCTCAGCATCGAGCGTAGCGCGCTTGGTTTCGAAAGTTTTAATCATCTCGGCAATGTTCATCTTGGTTCCTTTAGTCTGAGAATTTTTAACTGCTGTAGCGCCAGCGGGTTTTATTTTTTTCGAGTCGTTCTGCACTACGCCTGACGCGGCCCGCAGCTTCTCATCGATGGATTTAACGGTCTGGATCGTGCCTTCGGCATTGGCCGGCACCGTTACGACAGAGAGTTCGTACCACTCCCACTTCGTGAACCGGATGCCGCCTTCGTCGATGTAGGCGTATTCAATAGGCCGGAAGCCGATCGACAATCCTTTTACAAGGCCAAGCCGGATGCTCTGCCATGCTTCTTCAAGTCGTGCCGCGAGCTGACTGGGTGCATCTGCCTGCGCCAGTGTGGCTTTGATTTCGATACCCTCAGCGGTAACCTTGGCGCTGGTCACCTGGCCGATGGGAGACTGATGGTCATGCTGCCAGAGCAGCGGGATGGGTAACTGAAACTTTGCGCCCTCGGGCATCACAATGTCGCCATACCGATCCGGTGACGGCGTTGTCGCGATGCCGGTGATTTCCCGCGTATCCTCATTGACCGCCTTTACCTTCAGAAGGCTGACGGCGTGCTGATTCTTCATTTCCCTTTCTCCAGAAACGAAAAAACCCGCCGGAGCGGGTCGTTGAAAGCGGAATTTCTAAATGAAAAACACGCTGTATTCTTTTTTGGTAGCAGCCGGATTCAGCGCCATCAGATATATGGCATTAAAGAGAGCCATCAGCGGGTCGATTTTACCGACGCCGCTGGCACCCTTGGTTACCAGTGGTGCATTGCCGCTGATGACAACTTTGGCGTTACCAACGCACCAGTTCATCAGGGGCTGAGGTGCATGCTTCAAAGCACCCTCTGCCAGTTTGCGCTCAGTAGTCTTACATGCGCCGCCCAGCCGCCAGCCCTGACTGACACCCACAACTGAATCCTGCGGTATTCCTGCATCAATCAGCGTATCCAACAGCACCCCGATCCCTGCCGGGTCCATACCTACCTTATCCAGCAGGCCTGCTTCGTAAATCTGCGATACATACATCGCAACTTCATCCGCATCATCACCAACTCTTTTCACGATGGTAAGATCGCCCTGCTTTTCAAAGTCACGCAGTTTGCTTTCTTCGCTTTTGCGGCGCTCCAGCATCTTTTCATGGCACCAGGCATGAGACCAAGTGAGCCAGTCGCGGGTTTTCTTATCGCGACCAGCCACAGAAAGCCCCAGAAGGTCATCCAGCCCGCCCCCGTCGATGCCGACAGTGATAACTTCGCACCGGGTTAAAATCTGTTTGAATGTCACAGACGGATCAGACTGCGTTTCCCAGAACTCCGCACCGGCCCAGCGGTCGTTACGGAGATTCATGCCGATTTCAACGTTCAGATGTTTGGCGAGAAACTTTCTCAGGCTGCCTTCATCTTCCTGCGACCGCTTAAGATACTCATCATCAAGCCACTCTTTACTGACAGAGCGGCCCATGTTCGGGTTGGTGATATAAAAATTATCCGGGTTGCGGAAACCTTCATTTTCCACCATTTCAGGCGGGAACTCATAAAGGATGCCGAGCGTTTTGCCATCCTTGATGATCCCGTCACGGACGTTACGCCAGTAATCCAGTTTCTTTTTGAAGACACCTGCAGGCGGCTCATCGCTCTGCGTGGTCAGGTAAATCACCCAGCCTTCATTACGCGACACCTGCCCGCCCAGCGCCTCAATAAACATCGCATCCGCTTTGGCATTTTTGCCAAACAGCCACAATTCCTCCACCAGAATTCGACCGGCCTTTTTGCCCGACACCGTATCGCTGTCAGCAGCCACGACCTTCAGGCTGTTACGATTAACCCGATGGGTAATGGTGCGAATGTGATCCTGAACGTGAAAAAGTGCTGAGAGCTCTTCATCTTCACGGACCATGCTGGCAGCGGGTTTAAAGCAGTTGTCGGCAACCTCTTTTGTCGGTGCCAGAATCAGATGCTCTTCATCAGCACGCCAGCAGATAATCAGCGCGGTCAGCATAATCCCGGCAGCAATAGTTGATTTCGTGTTCTTCTTGCTGATGAGAAGACCATACTCCCGGATCATCTGATTGCCGGTTTGCTGGTCATAGCCGCCGAATATTGCCAGCACAAAATCAAACACCCACTGTTCTGAACACTCGCCAAATGTCGGCTTTCCAGGCAGGTCAGTTACCCTGAGTTCTTTAAAGATAGACAGTGCGTGCTCACCAGAATCTCTGAAAATAGGCGGCGGAATTATTGACTCACGGTTAATGAGCCTGCTGGCCCAGTCAGCGCATGCGGTGGACCACTCAGGCATCTTTATCTCCCGTTATTCACAATCAGCTGTGGCGGAGCCATGCCCATGAACTTGCTGGCAACCGCCTTAGCAGCAGCCTGCTTCGCATCCTTCTTGCCGCCCTCACCTTTTTTGCTATGTAGGTAGGGGAGCATCGCCTTTGCGGCATCTTTGCGGGTATCAATATCCTCAGCACGGTCATTCATAACCGACTTCAGAAACTCAAGCGGGTCATCATACTCACCAGCCGCCCGGACAATTTCCGGCACTGGCTCGGGATCAGGATTCAGTGGCGTGTTTATCGCTGGGGTATTAACTTTTTTTCCATGCGTTGGCACGTCGTCAACTTCAACTTTTTCATTCTTTTTGCGGCTCATAAAAGCGATGACTTCCGGGTCTTTAGCAAGCTGCGAACCCTTGGAGCGTGCGGAGTTTGCGGAATACCCAGCCTTTATAGCCGCATCTTTTTTCGACATACCGGAAATCAGCGCCAGCGCGAATTTTCGCTTCTGGGCTGTTAACATGTTTACACCCTCCAAAAGGGGATATTTTCTGTGCATGAGAGGGGGCGAGGTTTCGTAAAGAGTTGTCCTGAAGCTTTCGGACTACCCCCCCACCCTCAGATGATAACCAATATCATTCACATTGAGATGATTTCAAATGCAACCATTAGCCAGGCTTAATGATAATTTTTATCAATTGCCTTTCATGTCGTCATTGGTCTTCTTGCGGTGGCACCCATCAGCACCACAGCAAAGGATTTGACAGTTGGAATCAGTGTCTTCACCACCCTGATGCAGAGCAACCTTATGGTCCAGCTCGAAGCCGTTAGGATACTCAGTCAGGCGGCCACACATCGCGCAGCATGGATTGGCAGACCATAGTCGCTTACGACGAGCCTGCAGCTTCCAGCCAGTGATGCGCGTCTCAGCTACGGTTGCAGTCCTCACGCGTTGCGTTCGGTCAACTGAGAGCCGGGGCTTAAGCGTTGCGAGTCGTGCCATGATGCTCCTTTAAGTCCAGCCGCCATGCTCTGCGGCGCTCTGTACGCGGTGTGTTGTCAGGGTGTGTCTCAACAGTATTGCTATCCATGTGATCCACCAGCGAGAAACACGGATAAACTATCGGTCCACCATATGCATCACCGACTGCATAATCAGCAGGTGATCGATGATTCCAGCGTGACATCACCTGCTGTAACCTCTGCATTGGGACGCTGTAGCAGACGCCATGAATGAGTCGGTTGATAGTGATGTGTTCTGCCTGATGCCGGTCTGTATCAATCAGCTTTGTCGCTATCTCAAGCTGATACTGAGGCGGCCTGCCGGTACCGAGGTAAAAGCTCAGCAGGTCATCAGGGAAGCGCGACAGCCACTCAGCCACCTTCTGCGCGAAGCCAGGCACCGGCAGTGCATCATCTTCGAGTATCACTACCCGGCAATCCTGCTGACAGGCCCACTCGATAGCGCGCCGATGATTCCAGTTCGCGCCATGCTGACCCTCATCTATTAGAAGGTGTGCGTTAAGCAAGTCTGCCAGCTGTTCGGCTTGGTGCCTGCGTGAATGGTGACCGACCACCACAAACTTTATTTGTGTTTCCACCAGGCAAACTCCTTACCAATGCCATCTGACTTAAATACTGTATGTACACTGGGACCGGTGATCAGCCTGTCGCTGTAGCGGTGTGCGACGATGCCGAACGCCATCATGTCACCAATGGCAGAGGCCGATAATTCCTGCCCCCAAAAGCGCAGCGATTCGATGTGGTAATACAGTCGTAGGATGCCATGCGCGATTGCCATCACATCATTTCGTGTACCACCGAGCAGGCCAGCGTTAAGCATCACCTCATTACGGTGCGCATTAATGAACGCCTGATAGGTTGATTCGGGGTGTGATTGCTTAGCCCATGGATCGGCATAGGTTTTTGGTTCAGAACCTGCGTAGACTTTGCCGGGTTCCATTTCTTCCCATGGTTCTCGCAGCATCTCAACATCAGTGCCATCGGTACACCAGACGAAGTGATATTCAGGGTGATCGCGAAGGTGCTGCCAGATATGCAGCCAGCGCCGGAAATAGACGTTCATTTTCACATCAGGGACGGCTACCAGCGAAGCCCTTGCAGGTGCGGTAGTCAGCTCATCGGCCAGCACCACCGCGTCACCACCTTTTACCGAAGCGGCCCACGTAGCCAGCAGGTCAGGCGATGCTTTCATTTTGGTGCTGCGCTGCGGGTCAGGCTGGCTGGTCAGGAGTGTAGTAATCACCACATTGCGCTGCTGCCGGTATTCGGCGTAGCCGGTATAGCCGCTGTTGCGCCGCTCATTGTGAATGGTCACATTGCGCTTAACCTGTGCTTCACGGTCAGGTTTAGGCACTGAGCGCTCAACTGCCTGGTGCTCATCAAGTGAGTAAATAAGTTTTTCAGAACCGACGACATCAGCGAACGCCCAGCTGGTTAACCCTGCGTTGTGGATGCGCAGCGCCAAATCAGAGTGCTCATACATGCCGCGCTGGTAGATGGGATCGAATCCTCCAACCTTCTCAATCGCGCTACGGTGGTAATAGAGCATCACGCCGCGCTGGCCGGTGTAGGCTATGTGCCGGTCATCCCTGTAGAGAACCGCAATGTCGTTAAGCTTCTGCCCTGTGGCAAAGTCCTGAAATTGGTAAGCCAGATGGGGCTCAGGCGATTCGATGTAGGATTTTTCCCAGCCACCAGCGGTGGGCCATGCATCATCGTCCCACAGGAACAGATGCTCACACCCGGCATCAATCAGTGCCTCAAGGCTGGCATTCTTAGCGGCCACGATACCGCGTGAGACGTCATGCCGAATAACCCGGACACCTTCAGGCGTTGTCACTGGTTTTGCTGAGCCATCATCAATAACAATCACCAGCGCACCGGCTGGCAAAAACTTCAGTTGATGATCCAGTGCGCGGGATATGACGTCATGGCGGTTATGGGTGCTGATGGCGATACCAATATTCGATGGCCGCACAATGACCGGTGCGTAGCGCATGCCATCTATAATAACTTCCATATTCACCCCAATAAAAAAGCCGCCCTTAGGCGGCTTTTTAAAACCTGAATTTATGCATCAAGCTCGGTCAAAGCATCTGTACAACATTCAAAGAAAAGCTGACCAAACTTAGTCAGCTGAATGCACCACATATCATACCCAGGCACTTCCAATCCTGACCACCTTGCCCAGTCCTCTGATGTGGCTTCATTCGTATACTCCAGTAATCCAAGTTCATTGAGATGTTCAATGTAAATGTAAAAGTTTTCTGGATAAAAAAATTGCTCTGGCTGAAGCGCCACATCAATAAGCGATCTTTCAACTCCATAAAAAGGAAAAACTTTGCCTTCGATTAATGTTTCTCTGTCATTTTTTGTAACTTGATCCCATGAACCAAGCTTTCTTACGTAGATTGAGGGTTTATTTTCAGAAAGGCGAAGAAGAAATAATGCCTCGTCTGATGAGAGCTGTCCGATTATTGGCAGAAAGGCTGGATGAGCTTGATTGTTCCTTTCTTGATCCATGGAAGCTGACAGCAACTCTACATAGAGTTTACCAATTAATGTCTCGCTACCGTGATGCTTTAGCCGATCCGCAATATCTAAAGCTAACCCTTCCGGTGGGGCTACTCTTCTTTCCTCGGGAATTTTTTCTAATGCGTTTTTAAAGCCCTTATCAATTCTATCTTGTATAAAGGCAGTACACTGAACTGGAAAAGTGATTAGCCTCAAAGTTTTCGCCAAGTCTTCACCAAGCTTACCAAACTGCCGAAGCATGGGCTTAGGCGCATCACTGTAAAGCTGAAGCCAGACATCTTTTGGTATGGATTGAATTAAATCCAATGTCTCTTTATCCACGATAGCTCTCCCTCAAATAAGAGAACTATACCACTGATACAAAAGACTGGTTCAATTCGGATGAAGAACTTTTTCCAAAATAAAAAGGCGTTAATGTAACCGGGCCTGCATCTTACGAATTGCTGCACGATCAATATTACAGCGCCCTAGTGTTTCATAAAGCTCTGCATTCAACACCACGCTGCCACCGAACGTCAAAGGCTCTGGCACAGTGGGAACATCAAGCTGGCTGATCAGCTCAGCTGGAAGGCTTAGCTGTGGCTGCTTTACTGTCCGGTACTCCACCAGCGGCTTTTGCTGCGTCACGCAGCCTGTCAGCAGCATCAGGGGGAACAGGAGCAACAGCACACTTGTCCGCAGCAAGGTAACGCTTAATTTCATTCTGTAGTTTCCGATTCTGCTGGGCTGTTACGGCGCGTTGTTCTGCGACCTGTCTCATCACATCGTTCTGCTGCTTAACCGCGGTAACGAGGTCATTAACGCTGGCTGCTAAACCATCGTTCTTGGAGCGCAGATCGTTAATCTGATCGTCTTTGCTGTTGGCTAACTTCTCCAGCCGCTGGTTGGTTGCCTCAAGCTGTGAGCTGCGGGCATTCAGCATCCATAGCGCCAGGCAGATAAGTGCAATGACAAAAATATGTGAATAGTTTTTGATGAACTGGAAAACGGCCATGCGGCCTCCTGCTGTCAGACGAGATCGAGCGCCCGAATAAACAAATCATATTCGTAAGGCTGCTTGCCGTTCTCGTGCTTGATGATTGCCTGCAAAAGAGGAAAAAGTTTGCGGCTGTCTGTCAGGTCGATGGGCTTATCAGCATCAGTCCCTGTCGCCATCGCCACGCTGCGGATGTATGCCTGAGTGTCATTCTCGTTCGGCGGTGCCCAGCGCTTGATGATGCCGGTAATAGTTTTCAGGCCGTATTTGCTCTGGTAATTGCGAAGAATGATGATCATCGCCCGGATGCCAAATTCTGGCGCTTTGAACTGACAGAATGATTTATCAGTGCGCTGGGCTTCAGGTACCAGACCTTTCCACTCATCGCCCCAGCGGATATTGCCAGGATTGTTATTGCGTATGCCGCGTGAA
Source organism: Pantoea sp. OVA07A (assembly GCF_019969975.1). NCBI lineage: Bacteria > Pseudomonadati > Pseudomonadota > Gammaproteobacteria > Enterobacterales > Erwiniaceae > Pantoea > Pantoea sp. OVA07A. The sequence goes on from NZ_JAHXYM010000001.1 coordinate 793,467, forward strand.
TTATTGCTGCCCGTCATTAGGTTCCCCTGATTTTCTGTCTATCCACCCGCGCAGTCTGGCGCTGATGTAGTCATTGCCTACATACCCGATGTAAACCGCGAAGACCTGTGCGGCTGCGTCAGGAATGTTCCAGTTGAATAGAGCGCCGACTACCTGCAGGGTGGGCGCTGCGAAGAACGCCAGCGCGCTGCAGGAGACAGCGTCGAGAACCCGCTTACTCCACGGGCTTTTTGCATAGGCACTGCGTAATAGTGAAAACATGCCTGCTACCCCGGCATATCCCCATTCTGTTTTGTGGGCATACAGCCACAGCAGCACTGTGGCCCAAAAGCCCGGGTCTTTTTCTGGAGGCATGCTCTAATTCCCGCCACCGGGATGATGGCGGCTGACTGTCGTTAAAGGAGTTGCGCAGCACCACGGCGTCAAAAGTGTGTGTGGAGACTGATTGGCGTGCGCAAAAACGAAAAAGGCCCACCGAAGTGAGCCTTTGAATTTATTATTTGATGCCTGTCAGGCAGCGACTAATTCAAGTCGCTTACCCAGCGCTGAGAGCGCCTTCTGAACAGTATCTATTTTGGTCGAGTGGTGCAGATCGAAGATGCGCGTTACCTCCTGCTTTTTAACTCCCATACGTGAAGCCAGCTCAACCTGAGTTAAGCCGGAAGCAAGGAAAGCATTCAGCAGTAGCACCTTCGCCGACACACTCGCCGGAACCTCTACAAAATCCCCTGTCACCGGTCCAGGTGCCGGAACAGGCTGGTTATCTTCAAAGTAGAAATCAAATGAAGTAACCAGCGCATCCAGCCCCATCTCTAACGCCTCCTCACGCGTATAGCCCTGAGTAAGCGCCTCCGGTATATCCGGGAACGAAACCACATATCCGCCGTCGCACGGCTCAAGATTAATCGGGTATCGCATATCGTCTTAGTGAAACTCTGCGAGAACCAGCCCCGAAGGGCTGGTTAATTATTTCAGGCCTAACTGCTTCATTATGGCCTTTCGCAGTGGTTCTTTTAACTCAGCGCCGGGATGCCTCGGCATTACACTTCGCTTCCCGTTGTATCTCAGCTTCAGATGGTTAGTACCGTTTGAAACTTCGACTCCCTGAGATTCAAGCCACCGCCTGAACTCGCTTTGCTTCACTACTCCTCCTGTCTGTTGAACATGAAGCTATAGTAAACATTTATGCTTACTTGGTCAACATTTTTGTTTACCGGAGGCCGATATTTATGAAAAATAACCCTGACGCAAAAGCGGTAAGTGCCTTGCCCGTCGGCAACAGGGTGAATTTCTTATCCCCTGCAAGGGATAGATATATCGCTATCCCCTTTAGGGGATATTTAAAAATAAAAAACGCCTCCGGGCTGGTAAGGCCCGAGGCGCTTTGACATCCACATTTGGAACTGACTTTTAGCAGATAAGCTGCACTGCTTGGTAATCAACCTTATCAGATTACTAAGGAAAATGCGGACCGCGTGAGAGGTTTTTTCAATATTTTTTTCGGCGTCAGTTCGTCGTCCATATCCAGCCGCACATCCAGCATTGCCAGGCAGCCTTCAATGAACCCCTCAGCCATCTGGATTTCAATTCTCACTATCTTTTCATCGCGCTTGGCCTGCTTCGCAAGGGTGCGCTTTGAGATATTGAAAAAGTAATGCAGCACAATGATCGCGTGCTCATCAGGGCGCTTGGCTTTAAGCCGGGACAGGCAACCTTCAATAATCAACCCGTCTCCATCGCTGCAGGTAAGCGTTAACTTTGAATCCTGCGGCAGCAGCCCTTTAAACCCCGCTGCGATTGCTGAGTAATCAACACCGCTGCTGTCTGACTTAGCCCATCCGGCCCAGCGCTCTAATACCTGTGACATGTCACGCATATTTAATCCTCTCCACACACTTTATTTTTTGTCTGTCCCAATCACGCCGACTGCAATCGCGAAATCAAGGAACCTGAATAGCAACTCAACCTGGCTGCCATATTTTGCTTCAAAAGCTTTCATATCCCGGTGCAGCTCATCGTGATGCGCTCTGCATAGCGGTATCACAAATAAATCATGCGCCTTCGTTCCCATTCCCCCCTGTCCGTGTCCAATGATATGATGAGGATCGTCAGCCTGTATGCCGCAACATGCGCAAGTCTGCGACTTTACCCATCGTGTGTATTTCTCACTTTCCCAGCGCTTACGCTTGGGGCGCTTCATGAAAGATTCTGGTGATTCCGGGTCGGTGCGCAGGTCGATTATCTTTTTGACCAACTGAGCAGCATCCTGAATCACCTCGCGAGCTGGTCGCGCTGGAACAATACGGGCTTCTTTCAGCTCACCGCTCTGGATAGTCTCTTTCGGCATACGCAGAACGCGCCGGGCCGGTGCCTCTGGTATCAGGTCAATCACATCATTCAGGGTTGCCCACCAGCACAGTTCCGGCAGGGTCAGTTGATGGTCACCGTTTAGCGCCATCTGGCTGCATGCCGCCCTGATTATCCAGAGTGCGGTGTTACCTTTGGCGATATTCTCCAGGCTACCGAGTACGCCGTTTTCCCTGAATTCATTATCGTGGCTATAGCAAAGAGACACCAGGCCGTTTTCGATTTCTGACACTGTGAATTCATGGTGATGCCATACGTCCAGCTTCTCCCACTGACAGCAGCCGAAGGACTGGACGAAAGATGCCAGCGCATTCGGTCCACCAGCGGCCTTTATCACGCGCTCGTGACTGAAGAAGGGAATCAGTGAGGGCTCATCAAGTAACGGCTGCGTGCCGTCATTCAGCCGCCCTGATGGCAGGTCTTCCATATCCATTGTCGGTGTGCTGATCACCACCCTGCCCTTAAACAGCTTCAACAGGTCTGGTCCTGGCTTCAGCAATACAATCCCAGTGCGAGGTGCTACCTCTGGCGTAAGTAATGCTCTCACAGTCACCTCAATGCACGGTGTCGAGCAGGCGGAGAAGCTCGGCAAATTTTGATTCGAAGAAATGAGGCTGGGTTTCACGCGGATTAGCCGGGCTGGTGATGTTTTTACCGTACATGCAGCCTTTAGCCGTCAGTGACCAAAATAGCTTCACACCATCGGTGCCTGACCGGCTGGCTCTACTTTTATGTTCAACGATCCCCAGCTTCTCAAGCTGACGATAGGGCTGGCTCGCATTCATTCGAATACTCTTGGCCTTAAGAAGTGCACTCAGTGAGAGCGTGGGACGGCTTGACCCGTCTTGTGCGTCAATAGGTGCATCAATAGCATACGCAGGCATCATGTTGGGGATACCGTAATGCTGTTGAATCTTCTGATATGCGCCAAGCTTTGAGGAATTTGAAAAGTTCAGCATTCGGGAGGCTGATTCAAGCAGGATGATGCTGGCCTGCACTTCTTCTGGCATTGAAACTACGGGGGGCTTTGATGCCAGAGAATCGTACGTGCGGATTACTTTTAAACTGAATTCGGCGCTGATCCACATCGCATATGAGTAGACCAGCTCTTTGCATACGAACGTACCCTGGTTCATGCCACCCTTAATAACCGATACAGGGATTCCTGTATCGCTCAGAAGCTGAACGAGTTCGTTGGTCTGTTGAAGGTTACGCCACAAGGAAGGCTCATGTCTGCGTTCGCCGCCTGCGGCACGATGAAGATCATTAAGGCAATAAAGGCCGGAGTTGTCCTGACGAACGGAAACCCCATCAATCACTAAAAGCTGATTCATGCTTTCTTCTCCACACACTGTTTTTAACTGGCCCCGCCCCATCATCTGCAAATGAACGGGACCAACCTTTGCCTAAGGCATCTGCAACATGCTTCAGGTATTCTAACTATAAACATTATTTAGGTTGATTTCACTGAAACCATAGTCGAGCGGATTGTAACCTTTGCTATACCCTACTATTATGCGAAAGTTGACTTTTTAGCTGCCAACCTAGGCCTAAGAATTAGGATCATCATCATGAAAAGGATAAGTTACTCGACAGCGATTTTCGCTACCTTTATCCTTATGCAAAACTAAACTTTGAAAGTCATATAGTTAGCTTGATACACCATTAATGAAAAATAAAATTAAGGATTTCTATGTTTAGAATAAGTTCAATCATGAACGAAAGTCGTGATAAAGTAAGTGTCTATGACTTTAATGAAGATTCATACCATAATTACTACACAATCCTTACTGGCGACAATGCAAGCGGGAAGTCAAGCTTATTAAGTAAAGCTATAAATTTTTTCTTATTTGATAATAAAAAAGATGATTATCTTGAACCAGCTATCTCACTTGAATTTTTATCCGAAAGAAGCCCTAGCAAAATAATTGCCCTATGCAATTCAAGATTTGATAAATTCACATCAAATCTTTACTTAAAAAGGAGATCTTATGTTAAGAAATCAGCCATGAGGTCAATGTTTTATATCCATCCAGAAGTGAGCGACAACCCCAAAAAAGGAATAGCTGATGTAGTTACTCAATGCGTTAAAAATACATTGAGCCAAAATAAATCTATAGATTTACTTAGAAATGAAAGAGTCAATGAAGCCTTTGCAATGTTTGGACTGCAATCTCAACTTCACCTTAAATGTGCCATATCCACAAATAATTTACAGTATATCCTGGCTATCTTAAGCAGTCTTATTAATGGAAAGATGATTCTGTCCGATAAAGGCATTGTATACCGCAGAAAAGAAAACGCCTTTCTAGATTCCGCTTTAGACAACCGGAACAACACTCTGGATGAGTCGATTGAATTTGTTTGGAGAGATATTAAAAAAGAACATAACCCAAATGAGCTCTATGACATCCTATTAATGATACAAGCTGAAAAAATTTCTGCAGGGGATCTTGGTGATGTTTACTTCTCCATTTCTGAAGGGATAATATACACGGAAGGAAAATCCTTACTATATGACTTTGGTAAAATGGAAATAATTAAGCATCTATTTATATTAGATGTGTTTTATGTTTCTGATCTTCAGGTGATGCATAGTGATTCCAATAAAGAAGTCAGCATGCTGTCACTAAGTTCCGGGCAAAGAACCTTATTCGGACATGCAATTGTTTTAAGTAGCTTCTCTGAGAATAATTGCATGATTTGTATTGATGAGCCAGAAAATAGTTTGCATCCAGAATGGCAACTTAATTTTATGCGCTTCATCTCTCTTTTATGCCCAGACAGACTTGGGGCGCACATTTTTATCGCGACTCACTCACCTCAAATCATTTCTGGCATGCAATTTGACAATGGGTGCGTGCTGTCTCTTGCAAATAAAAATAATATAGAGTCAATAACAATAAGAAAGGATAATAAATATTTCGGCGATAGATTTTATGAACTGCAACCTTTGAGAATTTACAGAGAGCAATCCGCTGACAAACAATTAACAGGTGTGTTTAAAAGCCCTGGATATAAAAACGACTTCATTATAAGAAAGCTACTACTAATACTATCAAAAATATCAAAAAAAATAGAGCCAACACATAATGACGACGAATTTATTAACCAAATCGGTGTTCTAATTGAAAAAAACAGAGTGCCCGATGGCGATCCTGTGCAATTTTTATTCAAGCAGATTATGAGCTTCAAAAGATTGAGGGCGTCTGATGATTACTAAACCTATCGTGTATAGCGCTACAGCTCAGGCACATGTAGACACATTCGATGAAAAAGCCACGCATTGGGATGGTACATGCTCAGTTCGAAAAGCTTTCCGAAAAGAGGTTAGGGATTACTATCGCAATGAGCAAAATTTTACCTGCCCTTATTGTGGAAGATTACGAGAAGAGTTCCATGGCGGACAGTGGGATATCGACCATATTATTCCAAAATCAACACATCCAGCATATCTCTATACCCCGGAAAATCTTGCGGTCACGTGCAAAGACTGTAATACGCATAAATCTAATAAAAATCCTCTATCTTCTCCAGTAGCAAATACATCACCATACCCTAACAATAAGGGAGCATACAAAATAATACACCCACACTTTGATCCTTATCACATACATATTAACCTCACTCAAGACAAGAATGGGAGGTCTTGCCACGAGGTAATTACGGAGAAAGGTGGTGAAACTTTCGAAATGTGCAATTTAATTAGATTTAGCGAAGCGTTTTCTGGTACATCTGAATTTGTAGAAGAACTGGGGACTGAGGTTGGTATTACTGACGATTTCAGTAAATCTGTTCAAATGTTGTTAGAAAATTATGACAGTTTGAATGATGCTGATGCTGATATGGCCTTTAAGGCTATAATGAAAAAAAGAAAGTTACGTTGACGCTTATGTCCCGAACTTTGGAGATTAACGATGTTCGCAAGTGGTTCATTGTGAGCATCCTTTTTCTGCTTAAGCTTTGCAAAGTTGGATTATGAGTGCTGTTACCGTGCTAATAATCGCCTCATAATATTTGATGCGCAACAGCGCCCGAAGGCGCTGAACAATACTCCCTTTCTGGTGTTACGCCAGTACGTGTTAACGCTTGGCGGGAACGGGAGAGTTAACTTCATGCAGTCTCCCCAATACCCGGAATTGTCATCTGACTGACAACTTCACGAACTGCCTGACGCAACATGCGGATATTCAACCAGCAATCACGGTTAGTCTGCTCCACCAGCGCGATAAACTCCTGAACTGTGCACGGCCTGTCCTGGCGAACGTCAATCAGCACCGCAGAAAAACGCTGCAACTGTTCTTTTGCCAGCTCTGGATCATCGTACTGCTCTGACACCCACAGCTTCAGTTCAAGATCGTCATGATGCTCTTTGATGAGGCGCACCGCTTTAGCAATGGTCTCTGCCGGAACTGTCACACAGGTAGGGTTCTCAACAGAGTCCGCTGCCCAAGTATGCGCGTACTTTGATTCGCTGTAGGTGTACTCAGCTTTCATTTTGAACGCGGCAATAACGCACGCCCACGCTTCAACACCGCTTTGCTCAAGGATTTCGTGCTTCAGCAATGGCAGGTCATCACCGTCCTCTGCCTTAACTGCTGCCGGTTGTTTGCTTACTGATTGAGTCACGCCGTAGTGCTCTTTGGCGATCAGGATAATATCCATCAGCTCAGCGGCCTGCAGGTCAGTTTCAAACGTCAGCGTAATGCGTGCGCCTTCATCGCTCTGCTCTGTCTGAGAATGTTTAGCAATCAGTTCTGCAAGCTTACGTGCCTGGGCAGCACTGAACTGCGGCATAGCATCGGTCTTAGTCAGCTTCTTCTTCCCTGCCGCTTTCGCCTTCTGCATCTGCTCCTGCGCAACGGATGAGGCTTTAACGCCATGTTCGCGCTGCAGGGCTACTGCTGTGGTTGCGGCCACTTCGCCAGACTTCACCATCTCAATCAGAGGTTCTCCAACCGTCAGCAACTGCAGGTGCTGTTCAACGTCGGTGATCGAACGTTTCACCTTGGCGGCGATCTCAGCTGGCTCTAAGCCCTGATTAACGAGGCGCTGATAGGCGGCTGCACGTTCCAGCGGCAATAGGGCTCGGCCCTGACTACTGGTGACCATGAATGCCACACTGTCTGCCTCACTCCCCACGAAGTCTTTGCACTCAAGGCGCAGCGTATAGCCCGCTTCCTGAGCTAGCTTCGCACCGTAATAGCGGTGATGGCCATCGATGATCTTAATGCCCTTCTCGGTGACCTTAACAGCCAGCGGAGGCACATGTTCACCAGCGATAAAGGCGTCGCGGAACTCCTCGACATGAGTCTGATCGATATCACGAATGTTGTAATTAGTTTCGACATACAGCTCATCAACGCCCAGCAGGTAGGTTTTACGGGTGGTGATATCGGTATCGCTATTTTTCTTGTCGTCGTAAATGCGCGCTAATGTGCTCATGCTGTGGTCAGCTCCCATGTCAGGACAATAATCAGGGCGGCAATCATCACCGCTGCGGTGCGGATGGCCTGGTAGAAAATCTCATTGCGTTGGTAGTGCCTCTTCAGGTGCGCTTTCATTGGCGATCCTCACTCAGGAAGCTTTCGCCAACACGGCCTGTATCAAGCCCGCCATAGCTGCCACAGTTAAGTGAGCCTCTAGCGGCACAGCGGTCGCAGTTCTCTTTGGCTACATTGCGGGATGCATCGAACCGGGCCACCAGCATCGCTTCACGCCAGACCTGTGCAGCACGCAGCCAGAACCCTTTAGCTTCCAGTTCGGTAGCCTGCATCGCCAGCTGGCGATGCTTTTCGCTCTCTTCTGGCACCGGAGCGGTGTTGATCGAATAACTCCAGTCGCTGGCACGCTTGAGAGTCCCTCTGGTAAAAAGCGGTTTGATAAAGCGCTTCACTGAGGTCTCATGCAGGCCGGTAAGCTTGCAGAGTTCGCGCACCTTCAGCGGGCCATTGCGGATAATCAGTTCAAGAATTTTTGATTCGTGGTTAATCATCGCTCTATCCCCTTATGCGCCGCGAAAACCGTTAGGAATTTCATAGTCCATTGATGAGATAGCCATCACATCACGCTGCCACTTACCGTTGATGCACTTAGGCCGCCCCGCTTTATCCCATTTCTGCGCTGAACTCAAATAGCCGGGGAACTTACCCGGACGGAAAATTGTTTCCGGTCGGACGTACTCACACATTTTTGGGTCTTCAGCCCACTTCGCGATTGAATAATCCACAGTGAGGATCAGTTCATCAGCAGTGAAATCTTCAGCCAGGCGACCGCGAATTGGTGCCAGTGAGGATTTTGATTTCTGAAAGCGCATGCCTGCTGCGCGGTTCAGGTGCTCCAGCACGCTAAAAGCAGCCTGATTTGCATCAGGGGCATGGTCGGGTTGCCCCACAACCTGACAAGAAGGGGTTGTTGTAATCTCTGTAGTATTCTCTGTTGTATTCTCTGTAAGACGAGGGCAATTTGCCCCCATCGATGGGGTTAAAATGCCCTTATCGATTGGTGCAGATTGCCCTGTTCGATGAGTGCAACTTGCATCCTTCGATGAGGGCAATTTGCCCTCATCGGCCAGCAAAGGGTTTGCGTGGTTAATTGCGTAATAATTAGTCCGATCATGCTGTGCTTTTTTAAGTTGCTCGACAAAAATTAAGTTGCGTTTTTTGAGTGATGTAAGTGCGCGTTTTACGGTGTCCGATGACCAGAATGGGAACTGATTAGTCCAATCTTCGATGGTGTTATAAACCCAGCGTTTTCCGTCATGCTCGACGCCGGATGTGGTGTCTTCCAGCCAATAGCAAATCTGCTGCAGCACAATCGCCTCATTAAGACCAATGCGCTGCGCAAGCTCAGGGCTTATCACCAATGGTTTAACTTTCAGAAGTAGGCTCATGAATTACTTCGACCTCCCTGAAATAATGCTTGAACCGTTTAAGAGAGCTGAAACACTCGCCATGTTCATAGTTGGCACGCAGGTAGATAACCCTGTCGTTCTCTGGCTCCCAGCGTATGACCCGTACAGGGACGCCGCGCTTATCGCGGAAGATTCGGTCAAGCTCTCGCATTTGGTCGCCTTCATTCGCTGGTTAGCATCGCCCACAGCCCAGTCAACAAAGCTGTGGTTAACTTCCTCTGCGCCGCCTGGTACATTAAGCACATACCGCAGCGGCTCACTGCTGAAGCGGCCACCAGCTGAAGGGAGGCAACGGAATTGCGGTAACCCTGGTAATCTGGTTAAATTGATCACGCGATTAGTTCTCCACACACGTTGATTTAGTCGCATCGAACGCCGCGGGCTGCAATCCTGCGGCGTTCACCTTTTCTGGGGGGCAAAACACGCGGTACAGCAGCGTCAGATGCTCCTGCCACTTAGCCATAACCTGATAGCTGTTCTCTTCAATCTGCTCACGCTCCGCCGCATCAATTAGGCCGTCAGCTGTTGCTTTGCGAATATAGGCAGAGTGCTTGCCAATCCACTCAACTGACTCCATCAGTCGCTGATTGATATCTGCGTTATCAACATCCTCAATATCCACCAGCGGAACGTTGACGCTGTTTGACTGACGGGACACCGCATTAGCGATGTGCTTGGTGCCGCTTGCCTGTTGCAGGACCATCGCCCAACCCATTGGGAAAATCTGATCACCATTAGTGCGCAGGCGGTTGAACAGAGCATCCTCTGTAACGCCCAGCCATTCGGCAGCTTCTGCATACCCACCCGGAAGACTTGAGATGGTCTTTTTAATTGCTGCCACCAGCCAGGCTGGTTGCTTTTCTACTTGCCAGTGCTTCTGATCCACGGTTAAGCCCTCTTGTCTGTGGTTACTATGTGAAAATGGAACTTTTAAAGTCTGTTACCTCTTCACTCTGCCGGGCGGGAATACATCATCCAGAGAGCAATTGGCTCCAAGCTTGTTGAGTCCTAAAACAATCATTCTGCACTCATCAAGACCTGGCTTACGGATGCTTAGCTCGTAATTGGCTACTCGCGATTGGCCCCAGCCAATAACATCAGCCAAAACCGACTGGGAAATACCGAGCTTCTTTCTTTGCTCAGCGATAGTGTTCATTGGCTTCTCCAAAAGTTAATCACAAAGCAATTACACACAATTCGTGATTAAGAGTCAATGACAAAACGTGTAGATACAGCAATCACGCTACGTGTTAAATTTGATAGGATGAAAACAATGCATGAGTTGATAGGGGAAAGGATTAAAGCCCTAAGAGAAAGCAAGGGATTGAGCCAAGCGCAGCTTGCCAGACTATGTGGCTGGGCAGCTCCGTCACGTTTGGGGAATTATGAATCTGGAACGAGGAAGGTCAGTTCTGACGATGCCATCCTATTAGGGTCTGCTTTAGGCATATCTCCAGCCCAGATATTGTTTGGAGAAGATGCTGATACAGTCTTTAAGCAGTATGAATACCCCCTTTTCACTTATGTCCAGGCTGGTGATTTTTCTGAGGTGGGTAGCTTTACCTCCAGAGACGCTAAGGCATGGGTCCCTACAACGAAGAAGGCCAGCGATAAAGCTTTCTGGCTTGAAGTTAAAGGTCACTCAATGACCGCGCCGCAGGGCGTTCGGCCAAGTTTCCCGGAAGGCATGCTGATCCTCATAGACCCGGCAGAACCGGTCGAGACTGGCGATTTCTGTGTTGCATCTGCTAACACAGACTCTGAAGTGACTTTCAAAAAGTATGAGAAAGATGCAGGTGTGAGCTACCTTGTGCCGCTTAATCCAGCCTACAGAATTCTGGACTGTGACCACAGCTGCCGCATCATAGGTAAAGTTGTTAAGGCTCAGTGGCCGGAAGAGACATTTGGGTGAACTCCCTCTATAACGTAAGTTCTCTCTGAAATAATGCAACATCACATATTATTAACTTATTGTTTTTATTCAAATTTTAATCATTACCAATTTTTTTCCACTAAAAACTAAAAATTCCCTTTTAGGGAAAACCGTTTATACTTCCCAAAAGGGGAACCAAAAGTTGCTATGAAGGTCAGAGGATTGGAGGAGCTTCATAAGTTCATTAGGAAGCATAATCAGGCTAAGGGCCCACTTGAAGCGTGGCATGACGAAGTTTGTCGCTCAACTTGGAAAACTCCCCAAGATATTAGAGATAAGTACAATCATGTAGATTTTAGGCCAAAAAATAGAGTGATATTTGACATCAAAGGCAACGATTATCGCTTAGTTGTTCAGGTAATCTACGTTGCAGGTGTAGTTGTCATAGAAAAAATTGGTACACATGCGGAGTACGATCGTTGGAGACTGTGATTATGGATAACTGGCGGATTATTAAAGATAAAAAAAGCTATGATCATGCCATGAACAGATTGCTCGAATTAGCTGATACTGACCTGAAAGAAGGGACTCCAGATTTTGATGAGTTTGAGCTTTTAAGTTTGTTAATCGGCCACTATGAGGAAAACAACTTTCCTGTAGAAAAGCCCGATCCTATAGAAGCAATAAAATTCAGGATGGACCAAATGGGATTAACCCAAGCTGATATGCGTAAATATCTTGGTTCTCCATCAAAGGTATCGGAGGTTCTGAATTATCGCAGACCTCTAAGCCTTACTATGATTAAAAGCATTCACACTGGATTAGGAATTCCTGTTGACATCCTCATCCAAGATGTTTCGAACGTTGAGTGGGAACCACTCCCTTTAAATACAGAATCTTTTGCGTTAGCTATTGGAAGAGTATGTGAAGATGCGGTTCACCTTGAAGTAGGATTTTCTAAAACCAATGGGTTCAGTGAGTCTACATATTCAAGTGAACGCGTAACACTTGTGGCTCCTAGTACCAATGAAAAAAGGATGCCTAATTTTCAGATTCGAAGCCTAAGCTACGGATTACATTGAAATTAAACGTTTCTAAAGTGTGATAAATATGAGCTTTAATATCCTTACATCCAGAGTAACTAGCTTAACTATTACTGAAATAGAAAGCACAAAAGAAAGTAGTAAAAAGACAAAGAGAAAAGAAAATAAAGAACATGACGCTCAACTTGATTTTAGCAATGAATTTTACATGAATAATCATAGTGACAAATTATTCAGAGTTAAATATAGAATCAAGGTTAATGTACCTGAAAGGTATAAAATTGATCTAGATTATGTTTTTGACTTTCAATCTGATGAAAGTGTTACGAATGATTTACCAAAAACTATGCTTGCTAGAGCTACGGTTCCTAACCTAACTTATCCTTATATGAAAGTTTTCATTGAAAATTTAGTAATGATGTCTGGATATGGAAACATACCGCTACCTCATGTTGATTTCACTCAAAACCCAGTCCCACTTAGTACTGAAGAATAGTTGCAGACTTTTAAACTCATCAAGAATGAATTATTCCAAATGAAATTTATCCCGGCCATTGCGCCGGGTTTTTTATACCTATCTATCCAGTCTGTGGCCGCAGCTTCCATTGCTTTAGTCATTAACTCAGACCTGGCAGGGTTCTTTGATGCCAGCGCCGTTCTGAGTGCATCTGTTATCACTATCTGCTTCGACTCAACCCCATAATCGTGGAGCGTGAATACCACGTCACCAACAACCCTGCACATCTCATCATATAGCTTATCTGATTGCTTGCTCATGATACCCCCACTATAAAGGCGTTAGACAGCCACATGACATCATCATAACCCACTCAAATATCACGAAATATTATTTATCACACGAAAAATCATGCACATATTGTGTTTTGAGCTTTCACTACACGTTTTGTGATTGACTATCAAATCACATTATGTGTATATTTAACCCATCAATAGCGAAAAGGCAGGATGCCTACGAAGTAGCCGCCCGAGGCGTAAGAAGACCGGGATGATTCGCTAAGCGTTTTGCAGTGGTGTGAGGACGGTGCTGTGAAAGTGATTAAGAACATGTCGAACACAACGCTCCGGGACCTGATTACCTTTTTGAGGCTCTTCCCAGATGCTGATGTTGTCTGTTGTGGTGATGCCGGTGTGGTGAGTGTGCAGTGTGATGCTGAAGACGTGGTTCGCGGACCAGCGTTTTAAAAGTACTGAATTGCTTTGTTGGCGGTTACTCATGAGGGTTTGTTTAACCGCCCTTTTTCATAACGGTGAGAGCATTTCTCAGTGGCGAAGGAAACTCCAGAAGACCTCCCTGAACCGATTAATGCTCTCAGCCGTTGTGGTGAATGCGGCCAGCGCGCGCGGAAGACTGACAAAGATTGCACACAGTCTAAGAGTTTCCGCTCTGGTGTTTGTCAGTCTGACCAGAGCACCGGGAGGCACCCGGCACCGCAGCAACCTTTCAAGTGTGTGGAGTAATCGGGCTGTGGGTTATTGCAGTAACCCACCAGCCAACTTAAACGAATCCCAAAAGTTTTTTATTGCCATCACTGGCAAGGGATTCATGCAACCAAAAATCGTGTGTGGAGACTTTCATGGAAAAGCCGAACGACCATATAACCGTAGGCATTATCACCCTGCCCTACAGCCATATCCTGAACGGCTGGATCATGCCTGATGGCTCGGTAATCAGTAATCCCACTAAGGCGCAGCGTGAAGCTGAGCGGCTTAATAAAACCATCAACATCACCATTCACTGAGGGCGATGACATGCATCATTTCAAATCGAATAAAGAAGTCGTCGCTGCCGGCCACCAGTTCGCTAAGAACATCGGGATGGATACTCCTCTGATCGAAATGGCAAAGATGGTGACTGAGCTGTCGTCGCGTCTCGACGTTGCCACCGTTCGTGCCAATCTGATGGCTTCAGAAGTGCTGCGTATCAACAGCGTGCTTCCTGACACTATTTCAGCCCTACAGGCTGCAGGCGCAGACCTGACACTGATTGATGACCTGAATGCAGCACTTGCTACGCCAGCCTGCGATCAGTGGATTCGAACACTGCGCGGTGAAGCACTCGGTGAAGCGCGCCTGGCGGTGTCAACTGTGGGTAATCAACAGCTGCCCGGCATTTCACAAGCGATCAACATCATTTCCCAAATGGAAATGGATTTACTTCGCTCACGTACGGTAACGCTGAAGGTGGTGTCATGAGAAAGGTCGCCCAATTTCGCCGCAGCAATGGCCCAAATTCCGGTTTCAGTGAAAAGCTGGCCTGGCAGTTATCAAAAGGCCCGGCAACGGGTCGGGAGCTGGCGCAGAAACTCGGTATGACTCTCAGTGAGTTCAACCGTTTGGTTCTTCACATCATGCGCCGCGGTGGTGAAACTCTTCAGGTTGAGGCATCCAATCAGGTCTGTCTCGGTGGCGGATCAATTGACCGCACTTACAACCTAGTCAGAAATCCGCGCCGTGTTGCTCCACCGCCATGTAAGCCAATGATTATCAACTACAGCAACAACCGTTCTGAAGAGGCTATCAAGCGCCATCGTGAAGCAGCTGCACGCCGTGCTCGTCTGATTGCCAGCGGGCTGTATCTGGAATGCATGGGTTAAGGAGAAGATTCAATGAGCATTAAGCCCTTAGAAGTTAAACGCAACCAATATGGCTATTGGTCTCATCCAGATTATCTGGCGTTCTGTGATGGTCGTGAATTTATCCCTACCGCTGAGTTTGATCAGTGGATGTCCGAGCATGATTTGCAGTGGAAGGTTGAGTACCTTGATGAAGACATGATCGACCCTACTGTAGATGGTTGCAATAACTCTACCTGGCAACCTGAAAGCCCTGAAGGTGAAGGCTGGTTCGTTGGCTCCATCCATGACACTGAAGACGGTGCGGTTTGTATTTGGCTGCGCGCCGGTAAGGATGGTGAGTGATGGCTAAATCATCAGACGTGCATGACCTGTTAAGCGCTTATCAAAAACAGGCCCGGAAAATACCCGCGAAAGGTGTTTATGCCACCAGACAACGCCAGGAAGCGGTAAATGCAGCCCATGCGCGCAAGGTAAGACGCAAGCGTCGGCGGTCAGTAGGCAAGTCAAATAAGCTCGGTTGTCGCTTCACGGCGGAAATGCGCGTAGCACTAATTTGCGATATGAATTTTTGGGCTTTGGTTTGCCGCTCCAACCGCGCAGGAGAGCCATCATGACCGAAGAGCAGAAGCAGGCGCTGATTGAGCGTTGCGGAAAAATATCAGAATGGCGTGAGAAATATGGCGACTATGCAAACGTCATGCTTCCTGCCGTAGAAGCCCAGCAGATTGCGCAAATCGCACTGTCCGCTCTGACCGCGCAGCCGGACTCAGCTCCCTGTGATTGGGTTTATATCCGATTTACCGACATCAGCAAAAGCCAGCGGATGAAATGTCAGATTGCATGGTCAGATTGGTTAAACAGTGTGATTTATGATGAAGAGGGAGCGCCGTTATTAATTTCCAATAGTGATTTCCAAGTCATCCGCGCAGCCGGTTATCAGGTGGAGGGTGAGTGATGGATACTCGTGAGCCAATGCGACGCCGTAAAAATGACAGTGACAAAATGAATCTGCCTGAAGGAAAGGCATGTAGTGACTGCGTTCATTGCCGCCGCTGCACAATGATGTTTGGACACATCCCTACAGATGAGGTGTGCGACTGGGCACCATCAAGATTCCGCCAGGCTGAGCCAGTTATCCGCGCAGGAGAGCCATCATGACAGAAGAGCAGAAACAGGCGCTGATTTCTAGATGCAGATGCCGCATTGAGCTTACTGAGATGATTTTGCGTAATCATCGTCCCGGTAGAGAAATGCGAAAAATTCTTGAAACTGAAATGCGAGTCTTTCAAATCGCACTCGCCGCCCTGACCGCGCAGCCGGATGACTGGCAGCAGCGCGCAGAAGCAGCAGAGGTGGAAGGAGAGAAAAATCTCTTGGGCGCTCACGCATGGGAAGAGCACGCGCGAAGGGCAACAGCAGAGCGTGATGTGCTTCAGGCGCAGCTGGCAGAGCTGGAGAAGCAGAAGCCGTATGGTTACGTTGTGATAACGGGTACGGGTGCTAAAAAATTCTCTACTCGCCACCCGAGACTGCGAGTAACCAATGAGCCGCCTGTTGCCGTATTCACCCGTCCCGCGCCCGCCGCTGACCTGGCTGATTTGGTTCCGGATGAATTGACGCGCGAAGCTTGGAGGCAGCTTTTCATTAATGAAGACTACCAAGACACATTCCGTTGTGGATTCAGTGCCTGCCGCGCCGCCATCCTGCGCAACATTGAGGAGGCGAAATGAGCGACAAAAAATATCCCAGCAACCTCTATCTTGAGTCTGTGACAACAAGCGTTGATTTTGCGAGCCATGTTTCGGTCGAGGCTGTCATTGTCATGGCAAAGGAGTTGTTGGCGCTGCGTAAGGGTCGCGAGATACCGGAGGGATGGAAGTTGGTACCAGTAGAGCCGACAGAGGAGATGATTGCTGCTGGCGATCAGTTCATGTATGGCCTGTCTCGTCTGGGTGATGCTTACGACGCAATGCTGGCAGCAGCGCCTGGAGGCGAACAGTGAGCAAGATGCTGCTTGAGGTTTGTAACGATTGGCAGATAGAGAGAGCGGCCATACTGGAAAGAAACCCTGACTTACGCCGCATTGTGCTTGAGTGTGATGCATTGATTGAGCGCGCCGTTTCGTCTGCCAGGCAAATTGCTCACGCTGTGGAGTGGGATACCCGTGAAGCGGCAAAGAAGGCTGCGGAATTGCCGGGAGGTAAAGGTGGCTAAATCCCCCGCCGAACGCAAAGCATCGCAGCGTGCCAGGCAGGCCGCTGCCGGAGGTAAAAAGCTGGAGCTGGCTCTGGATAGTCAGGAACTGGAGATGCTGGCGCAGAACTGCGCCGCACGCCGCCCCGGTCGTGAACCGTATGAGCTGAACGAATATATCGCGCTCTTAATCCGGAAAGACTCCGCTGAGCTGGCGCAGCAACTTGAGGCGCTGGCCCACCAGCAGTGCGGGAAATGCAAAGACCAGCTGCCGGTGCAGTCATGCCCTTGCCAGGGTGAGTCTAAATGCTGGGTTACAAAGGGCTGGTACTCGCTCAAGTTGGTGATATAAATGCTGTGACATGTCACGGAGGAAGTTATGAAAATTGACCAGCAGTACTTAAAAGACTTATTGATTGCATTTGAAGATACGGAAGGATCGGATACTTCTGAGAACGATCTCTTAAAGGCAGGAATAGACACAAAAAGCCCTGAATTCAAGTTTCATATGCGCCTATTAGGAGATAAAGAGTTCATTTCCAGACTGAACGGAGAGCCTGGTTGGGAGTTCTACAGACCAGTTAATGTAGGCTCCTTCACAATGCATGTAGAAAGTTCACTTCGATTAACAGCTAAAGGACACGACTTCATCTCAGATTTACGTCAAAAAGAAGTTTGGAATACGGTAAAAAATAACTTCTCAGATGCAAGCTTATCTACTTTATCTGATGTTGTTAAAGAGCTGGCTAAAGGTTATGCCAAACAAAAAATCAAACGCTTGACGGGTTTCAATCCTGAATAATATTTATCAAGTATCCTGATGCAGCGGGAATGTGTGGAGAAAAAGAATGGCTAATATTGAAATGATCTTTGAAAGCGAAGCGATGCAAAAAATTGGTGTTACCTCACGAACAACAATGAGGACTTATGTGCTGAATCATTCCTTCCCCAAGCCAGTAAGAAATCGCCCAAAAAAATACTTACTGGCTGAGGTAGAGCAGTGGATTTTAAACGGCGGCGTTAATCAGAGATCAGCTTGATCTGCTCGAAAATCTTGTCAGCGTAGAGCTCATAAGCAACCTTCTGTTCCGCTAACCAGTCGTGCTTGTTATACACTGCAAGCACGCCTCCAAGATCATGCCCCAGCATTTTCTCAATGACATGGGGCGCAATCCCTTCCTCTGCCAAACGAGTAGCCATCGTTCTGCGAAAGTCATGAGCGGTAAAATCACCAAAGTTAAGCTGATCGCGTAGCAATCTGACATACCTGGTTGAAGAACCGATGCTCAGCGGAATGTTCCTTTCGAAAGCACCGTGAAACAGTAGGCCATTGCCATTATCGATTGACTGTTTAAGTAGTGGCTCGATTTGTTTGAAGATCGGCCTCCTGATGATTTTATTTGTTTTGCTACGGTCTGATGGCAATGTCCAGATACCCTCTTCAAAATCAAAATCCTCCTTTCGTGACTCTCTCAATTCGCTATTGCGTGATCCATACAAAATGAGGGACTTGATGAGCATTTTGCTCGAAAACGTTGCGGTAGATTTTTCGTTCTCAACCCATATCTTTGCCAACTGCCGATAGGTAAGAACCGTGTCGCCGGTTTTAGGGTTCCTGCCAAATTCTTTGGGATTCAATCTCAAAAGCGATGAGTCTTCAATAAACTGTCTTCGTGAGCACCAAGCTATTGCTCCGCGCAAATGTACCAATAGCTTACGGGCTTTTAATGGATTAGCCTGTTCTTGCTCCGTGAAAAAGTCTACCCAGGCACTGACCGGGATGTGCTCTATTGGTATATCCGCAAAATACTTTTCCATCTCATTAAGCACTATGCGCTCGTACACTTCAGCGGTGCTTTTTCTCAGTGACTGAAGCACATAGTTGTCATACCAATACTTGATGCATTCATGTACGGTAGGCTTCTTCTTTTTAACAAGAAGTTGATGCTTAGGATCGATCCCTTCAGCAATGAGAGATTTATACTCACCGACTTTTATACGAGCATCACGTAGAGATACCGCGGGGTAACGGCCTATCCCAAGTCTGTGTTGGCTGCCATTTATTCTGTACCGGTATTGAAAGCTGACTATCCCTTTAGGGGTTATCCTTATCCCTAATCCGTCAGCATCGGTTATTTCCGCTGGACCGCTGTAAGGCTTGCCATGTAACCCGCGCAGTTTCGTATCGCTAATAGCCATTATGTACTCACCATCAAATATCATGACTCAATTTGTACTTATATGGCATTGTACACAGATGTTTATAGGTGTACAGAAGTGATGGCAAGTGCAATTAAATGAGAAAATATTATATTTAAAATCAAATGCATATGAACATAATTGGTGATTGATGATCGTTACTGTTTTTAGATGAACATTAGATTCGAGACCGCCAGAACTCTAAACATAAGAGGCAAAATTACGCACAGGACCTGCAGCTGTCGATGCGTGGCTTTGGCTCCCGCTCAACCTACGGCGTACGCGGGCTGCGCATCTATGTGGATGGCATCCCGGCCACCATGCCGGATGGTCAGGCGCAGACCTCCAATATCGATATCGGCTCGATTGATCATGTTGAGGTACTGCGCGGCCCGTTCTCTGCGCTGTATGGCAACGCTTCGGGTGGCGTAATCAATGTCACTACCCAACAAGGACAACAGCCGACCACGCTTGAAGCCAGCAGCTGGTATGGCAGTTACGGCAGCTGGCGCAATAGCGTCAAAGCCAGCGGCGCGACCGGTGACGGCAGCCATGCCGGAGATGTTAACTACACCGTCTCCGCCTCACGCTTCACCACTCACGGCTATCGTGATCACAGCGCTGCGCAGAAAAACCTTGGCAACGCCCGACTGGGCGTGCGTATTGATGATGTCAGCACCCTGACGCTGCTATTTAACAGCGTTCACATTGACGCGCAGGATCCCGGCGGCTTAACCGAGGCGCAGTGGCGTGACAATCCACGTCAGGTGGTCAGCAACGTCCCGCTTTATAACACCCGTAAGACTGTCGATCAGACTCAGGGCGGCCTGCGTTATCAGCGCCAGATGAGTGAAAATGACGACCTCAGCGTGATGCTCTATGCGGGCATGCGCGAAACTACCCAGTTCCAGTCGATCCCCGCAGCCGTGCAGCGCAACCCGTCTCATCCCGGTGGCGTGATCGCCCTGACCCGCCACTATCAGGGCGTCGATACCCGCTGGACCCATCGCGACACGCTGCTGTCTATTCCGGTGGCGCTGACCGGCGGACTCGACTACGAAACCATGACCGAGCGCCGCAAGGGCTATGAAAACTTCACGGTCAGCAACGGGGTGACACAGCTGGGCGAACAGGGCAATCTGCGCCGCAACGAGCGCAACCTGATGTGGACGCTCGATCCCTATCTGCAGACCGCCTGGCAACTGACCGATAAGCTGTCGCTGGATGCGGGTGTGCGGTTCAGCACCGTTAACTTTGACTCTAATGACTTCTATATTCAGCCCGGTAACGGCGACGACAGCGGTGATGCGCGCTATCACAAATGGCTGCCCGCTGCGGCACTGAAGTATGCCTTTGACCCAGGCTGGAACGCGTGGATCTCCGCCGGTCGCGGCTTTGAAACCCCGACCATTAATGAGCTCTCTTACCGCTCGGATGGCGCGACCGGTCTGAATCTGGGGCTGAAACCGGCCACCAGCGATACGCTGGAGATTGGAAGCAAGAAACGCATCGGCAACGGCCTGATCAGCGCGGCGCTGTTCCAGACCGATACCCAGGATGAGATTGTGGCGGATGCCAGCAGTGGCGGACGCACTACCTATAAAAATGCCGGTCAGACCCGCCGTCGCGGTCTGGAGTTAAGCCTGGACCAGCAGTTTGCCTGGGACTGGCGGCTGAAGATGGCCTACACCCTGCTGGATGCGCGCTATCGCACTAACGCTTGCGGCAGCGACAGCTGTGACGGCAACCGCATTCCTGGCATTGCCCGTAACATGGCTTACGCCGGACTCGGTTACCTGCCGGAACAGGGCTTTTATGCAGGCAGTGAGGTGCGTTATCTGAGCCAGATCGCCGCTGAAGATCAGAATAGCGTGAACACCCCGTCCTACACAGTGGCAGCAGTAAACAGTGGCTATAAGTGGCTGGTTGAGAACTGGACGCTGGATCTGTTTGGCCGGGTCGATAACCTGTTTGATCGGCACTATGTGGGTTCAGTGATTGTGAATGAGAGTAATGGTCGCTATTTCGAATCCGCGCCGGGCCGCAATTACAGCGTCGGTTTAACGCTGGGTTACGCCTTCCGCTAAAACAATTCGGGCCACCGTCGCGGTGGCCCGACGCTTAACGTCACACGCCAATCAGGCGCGCGAATTCAGCTGCGCCTTAATATCCTCACAGCTGCCGGTTTCACCCAGGCGTGGGAAGATCAGGTTCACGCTATTGTTGTGCGTATCGAGGTTGAGATCGGTCATCGCATCGGTCGCCAGCGTGACGTTGTAACCCAGCTCATACGCCTGTCGTGCGGTGGATTCCACGCCGATACTGGTCGCGATACCGCAAATCACTACCTGAGTAATGCCGCGCTTTTGCAGCTCATCGTGCAACGCCGTGGCGTGAAACGCACCCCAGGTTTTCTTGGTGACCGTAAGGTCATTCTGCTGTGGGGTCATCGCCGGAACCAGCGTGGCCCAGTCGGCGGGCAATTCGCCGCTGTGACGTGCCTGCTCATTGCGGCCCGGCGCCCCACCAGCCACGTTAACCAGCACAACCGGCAGATCGTGCGCGCGAAACGCCTCAGCCAGTCCGGCACAGCGTTCGATCACCGGCTGCGGTTCATGAACCAGCGGCAGCGCCACAATGCCATGTTGCAGGTCGATAACAATCAGCGCAGTTTTTGCATCCAGTGTGGTTACAGCCATGTTGAATCCTCAGATTTAATAGTCAGTGAGTCGTTGCAGCAGAGGGAGAACGTCGGTCAGTTGCTGCTGTTCTGCCGGACTCAGTCGCGCTTCCAGCGTCCGGACCAGCCAGTCATCGCGCATCGCGCGACTCGACGTAATCACCGCCAGGCTGGACGTCGTGGGAAGATAGCGGGTTTTACGGCCATCATGGGGATCCGGCTCGCCCGTCACCAGTTCCGCCGCCAGTAACCCGGCGACGGTCGCGCCCATTGACTGGGTGCGTACGCCCTCGGCCGCCGCCAGTTGCGTTACCGTCATCGCCCCATCGCGAACCAGATGACCCAGCACCGCGACCTGCGACCAGGTTAATTCGCCAGGCGGTGCTGACTCGCGCAACCGGCGGCCCAGCTTGCCCACCAGCATGCGCAGCATTGCAGCGGATTCAGTCAGATCGCTCATTACCCGTCTCCATCGATAAGCGAAAGTATAAAGATACGAAGGTAAACTGTGTAGTTTGCTCAGGTATCAATTTGTAACGTCCGGGCGCTGCAGATAGTGGATCAGACTGTGGAAGCGCAGCGGCGTGCTGAGCGGGTTACGGTAGCTGTGCAGCACATCGGCCCTGAACTGGAACGCCTCCCCGGCGAGCAGACGTCGCCAGAGATCCCCGACGCCCAGCAATAGTTCGCCCTCGATGATCACCACCTGCTCCACACAGCCCGCTTCATGGGGCGAAGAATGACTCTGCGCGCCCGCTGCCAGCTCCACCGCCAGCAGATCAAAACGCAGTTGCGGATCGTAAGGCAGCAGCGACCGTACCGACATGTCGGCATTGGGCTGACTGAATCCAGGCGCGGCGCCTGAAGGCAGTACGCTGCCGTCGATAAAAAAGGAAAACGGAACGTTGAAACCGGTGGCAATCTTCCACAGCGTCGCCACAGTGGGACTCGATTCGCCGCGCTCAATCTGGCCCAGCATCGCTTTACTGACGCCGGTTCGCTCCGCCGTCAGCGTCAGGCTCCAGCCATTGGCCTGCCGCAACTGTCTGAGCGCGCTGCTCAGGTGTTGCTGAAAATCCGCCATTTTTTCTCCTGCTTTCTCGTCATCCTGGTGAGTGACGTTATGGCAATAGTGTAACACTTGTGCGTTATAGCGCATCATGCGACCATGTGCGCTATAACGCACAACCTCATAAAGAGTCTGACCATGACGAGAGCGGAACCTCCCCGTTTTACCCTGCCGATGCTGGTCTCCGGCTTCGTGGCTGTGCTGGTGGGCTACAGCAGCAGTGGCGCGATTATCTATCAGATGTTTCAGGCGGCGGGCGCCACGCCCGCGCAGATTGGCGGCTGGCTGTCGGTGCTGGGCATTGCGCAGGGGATCGCTTCGCTGAGCCTGTCACTGCGCTACCGCATGCCGGTGCTGGCTGCCTGGTCAACGCCCGGCGCCGCGCTGCTGGCGACCAGTTTTCACGGCATTTCGCTGAATGAGGCGGTAGGCGTCTTTGTTTTCGCCAACCTGCTGATCGTATTGTGCGGCGTCACCGGCCTGTTTGCCCGGCTGATGAACTACATTCCTGCCTCGCTGGCAGCGGCGATGCTGGCAGGTATTCTGCTGCGCTTCGGGCTGCAGACCTTTGCCGATTTGCAAAGTAACTTTGTACTGTGCGGCAGCATGTGCCTGGCCTGGCTGCTGGCCCGCCGCTGGCTGGCCCGCTATGCAATTCTGGTCACGCTGCTGGTGGGTGTTGCCGTCGCGCTGGCACAGCACGCCATCCACTTTCCGCCTCAGCCGATTAGGCTGGCAATGCCGGAAGTCGTGATGCCGCACTTTACGCTCACCACGCTGCTGGGGATCGGCGTGCCCTATTTCCTGGTGACGATGGCGTCACAGAACGCCCCCGGCATCGCCACGCTGCAGGCGCACGGCTACCGTCCACCCGTCTCTTCACTGATGAGCTGGACCGGATTAATTGCGCTGCTGCTGTCGCCATTAGGGGGTTTTTCGGTCTGCGTGGCGGCGATTACGGCGGCCATCTGCATGAGCGATGAGGTCGACCCAAATCCTCAGCAACGCTGGCGTGCGGCGGCGCTGGCGGGGATCTTCTATCTGCTGGCGGGCGCGTCCGGTGCGCTGATCGCCGTGCTGTTCAGTGCCCTGCCTGTGGTGCTGATTGAGGCGCTGGCGGGTCTGGCTCTCCTTGCCACGCTGGGTGGCAGCCTCCACCGCGCACTGGATCTGCCTGCCGAACGCGACAGCGCGCTGATCACCTTTCTGATCACCGCATCCGGCGTTTCGCTGCTGGGCATTGGTCCGGCCTTCTGGGGACTGGCGGGTGGCGTCATCGCCCACCTGTTGCTGGTGCGCAAATCCGGCTGATTGCGTCATACTCTCTGAAATAGCGGTGGTTTTTCCGTCAGCCGGTGAAAAAAACAGTGGATTTACCCCCTTTTTCTGCCGTTTGATTTGTCATTGCCCCGCGTAAAATCAACCTAATCGTCGATAACACGCGATTTTCTGCCTCAGACAACGACCGATAAGGGCCCAACAGGTGGCAAAAACTTTTCTGCGCAGCGGTAATTTAGATGCAGTTCTGGCGTTAGGTGAAAATGGCCAGCCGGTCTACGCCTCAGCATTGCAAATTCGTGAAACCCTGCGCCTGCGCCGTCAGAGCGCACTGGCAGATTGCCTGGCCATTCCTCAGGCCAATGAACGGGGCGATCGCCTCGACTGGTATGCCCCTTTTAGCGGCCGGGTAAAATCCTGGCTGGGTGCCAGCGATCATGAACGTCGCGCGGCGCTGCAACAGCTCACCGCCTGTCAGCAGGATATGCAGGATCTCAGTACGCGCGCGCGCGCGGCAGAGAATCCATCGATGCGGCTGTTTGGTGCGCTGCTGAGCAAAACCCTGCAATTCCCCGACCAGCAGTATGTTTACTTGGTTGATGGCAAACCGGTCATCACCTTCTGGGGCTTTGTCGATGCCCAGGCGCGCAGTCGCGATGACGCACTGGCCTGCCTGCGTGACACGCTGGAAGAGAACCTGCCGGTGGCGCTGGTTGAACCGCTGCCTGAGCTGCCTGCCGCGCCGGTCATCGCTGAACCAGTGATGATCGCTGAGCCCGAACCTGAACCTGAACCTGTGGCTGAACCGCTGCCGGTTGCGGCACCCGTTGAAGCTCAGCCGGCGACGCCTGTAGCGGCTCGCCGCCGTTTCCGCGTCTGGTATCTGTTACCGCCGGTGGCGATTGCTGCCGCCGTGACGGTGGCCGTGTTGCTGCATCGTTCAGAACCCGTAAAAACACCGGTTGCCACTGCGAAGCCAGCGTCAGCCCCGGCGACGGTATCCACTCCGGCCCCGGCTGCGACTCCGGCACCGGTTGCGGCGACACCGTCTGTCACACCACCTGCAGAGCGGGCAGCACCGGAAAAACTCCCCGAATCGCAGCCGCAGAAACCGGCCAACACCACCACCGATACCGCACCGGCAACCTCATCTGCTACCCTTGCCACAACGGTGACGGCGCCGGTTCCGGCCAAACCCGATGACCTGATCGTGACGCCGGATGCGGTGCGCGATGGCCAGGTACGGGTGATTGATGGCCGCTGGCGTGTCACTATCGACCAGATGCCGACGCCAACCGGTAAGCCTCCGGTAATGCGCTTCCAGTTTAAAAACGGCAAAGGCAGCGTGCAGATCGCCCAGGGCAATACTACCTGTAAAGCGGATGTCAGCGCGGCCATGACCAGCGCCGGTAACCTGGTGATTGAGAGCCGCTACACGGCGAAGTGCCAGAACAATTCGCGCTACCGTATGCCACTGCTGGTCTGCCATGCGAGTATCGGCGCCGCAGTGTGTGAAGCGCAGTATGCTGATGACCGGGTCTTCCCGATGACGATTAAGCGTGAGAGTAAATAACGATGCTGGCTCCCCTGATCGATGACAAACAAAAAATTTCGCTGATTGAAAACAGCGGCGTGCAGTTTCTGGATTTCGGCCTGCAACTCTCAGATACCCCGGCGCGCCGCCAGTTTGTGCGCCAGACCGCCAACGGCCCGCTGCTGCGCCTGAACGTCGATGGCAACAGCGGTAAGTTCCTGCTCTATCCGGAAGATGGCGGCGCTGCGGAAGTGGTGCGCCCGGAGTCTGATATCGCGCTGGCGGACTCGCTCTCTCTGCTGTCAGCCTGCTGGCTGCCGCTGCCGATGCTGCGCTGTGCCAGCGGACGTCGTTTTATCGGCGGTCCTGAAAACTGGGCGCGGATGCGTCTGGTTGCGCTGCCCGCGCCCGATGCAGCGGGCAATACCCATCGCGTCAGCCTGGCCTTTGATACCCGCTGCGTAGCGGAACAGGATGGCGGTGAACAGCTCGGCCTCAGCCCGGCTGATGCACAGAACGGTGTGACCTTTGCGCTCGCCTGGCACAACTACGAGCTGGGTGATTTTCTTGACCTGACCTGGGTTGACGGCTGGCTGCGCGAATCCTTTACCGACCGCGTCTCCGATCGCCGCGAACAGGCGATTAATCAGGCGCTGCGCGAGTTTGAGTATCAGGCGCACTACCTCAATCTGCTGGAACTGCTGGGCGAACAGCTCGACCTCAGCGAGATCCATATTCAGGCTGCCACGCTGCAGACCCCGGCGGTCAACGTCGATATCATTCTGGATGTCGGTAACTCCCATACCTGCGGCATTCTGGTGGAAGATCACCCTGAAGAGAGCAACGGCCTGAAGCAGACCTATGAGCTGCAGCTGCGTGATCTGTCGCAGCCGCATCAGGTTTACAACGAGCTGTTTGACAGCCGTCTGGAGTTTGCCGAGACCCGTTTTGGCAAAGCGAACTTCTCGCTGGAGAGCGGTCGTGAGCAGGCCTTTATGTGGCCTTCTCTGACCCGCGTCGGCCGTGAAGCGAGCCGTCTGGCACTGCAGCGTGTGGGACTGGAAGGCAGCACCGGCCTCTCCAGCCCGCGTCGTTATCTGTGGGATGAGGCGCGCTATCAGCCAGGCTGGCGTTTTAACACGCCCGGCGAACAGACTGAACCGCTGGCCTATGCCGCGCCCTTTACCACCCTGCTCAACGACGAAGGCCAGCCGCTCTCGACGCTGGCACCCGACGATCGTCTGCCGGTCTTTTCTCCGCACTACAGCCGCAGTTCGCTGATGACCTTTATGCTGTGTGAGCTGCTGGCTCAGGCGCTGATGCAGATGAACAGCGCGGCACAGCGTCAGCGGATGCCACAGAGCCACGCGCCACGTCAGCTGCGCCATGTGATCCTGACGCTGCCGTCAGCGATGCCGAAGCCGGAGCGTGAAATTTTCCGCCGCCGGATGCAGGAAGCGCTGGCGCTGGTCTGGAAAGCGGAAGGCTGGCTGGCTGACGAAGATGACCTTTCACCAGCACTGCCACGTCAGAACCCGAAACCGCTGCCGGATGTGCAGATGGAGTGGGATGAAGCGACCTGTGGTCAGATGGTCTGGCTGTTTAATGAAACCCAGGTCAACTTTGCCGGTCGCGCCGAAGACTTTTTCAGCAGCATGGCCCGTCCGGATCGCCCGCGCGATGCTGACGAACTGCCAGGCAAGAGCCTGCGCATCGCCTCGATTGATATCGGCGGCGGCACTACTGACCTCGCCATCACCCAGTATCGTCTGGATGATGGTCAGGGCAACAACGTCAAAATCACGCCGCGACTGCTGTTCCGCGAAGGCTTTAAAGTCGCGGGCGACGATATCCTGCTGGATGTGATTCAGCTGTGGATTTTACCGGCGCTGCAGCAGCATCTGCAGAAAGCGGGCCTGACGCTGGCGGAACCGCTGATGAACAAGCTGTTTGGTCACGACAGCCGCATGGACGGTCAGGCCACGCTGCGTCAGCAGATCACCTTACAACTGTTTATTCCGCTGGCGCAGGCGGTACTGGAACGCTACGAAAACTGGGATCCGCTGGAGAGCCACGCGGAGATCAACGCACTGTTTGGCGAGCTGGTCGATCAGCCGCCGGGCGAAGCGGTACTGGCCTTCGTCAACGGCGAGATTCAGCGCGAGCTGGGCGGTAACAGCCGCTTTGACCTGCTGCAGGTACCGCTGGTGGTGAGCCTGTCACAGCTGCACGGTGAATTTATGCAGCACCGGATGGCGATTATCCCGGCGCTGCGTTCAATGTGTGAAGTGGTGTCGCTCTATCAGTGTGACGTGCTGCTGCTGACCGGTCGCCCGTCGCGCTTCCCGGGCATTCAGGCGCTGGTGCGTCATCTGCAACCGCTGCCGGGCAGCCGTATACTGTCGCTGGAAGGCTATCACACCAGCGACTGGTATCCGTTTAACAAACATGGCCGCATCGACAACCCGAAATCGACCGCGGCGGTCGGCGCGATGCTCTGCCTGCTGGCGCTGGATCTACGCCTCAGCAGCTTCTGGTTCCGCGCAGGCGATTTTGAACCCTACTCGACGATTCGCTATCTTGGCATGCTCGACGAAAACCAGGCGCTGACGGACGAGAACCTCTGCTACAGCGAAATTGACCTCGACGATCCCGGCTATGTGCTGGATAAAAAGCGCAGTTTCCGTATTCGCGGCAACGTCTGTCTCGGCTTCCGCCAGCTTGATAACGATCGCTGGCCCGCCTCGCCGCTCTATAGCCTGACGCTGAACGACGCCACCCTGGCGCGTAAAGTGGCCGGTGAGAGCGTGCTGCGCATCCGGCTGGCGGTAAAAGCCGGACCCGACGCGTCCGGCCCGGAAAGTCTGGTGCTGAGCGATGCCCGTCTGGATGATGGCACCCGCGTGCCGCTGGAGCAGTTGAGTCTTAAGCTGAATACCCTGTCGGCGACCGGCAATGCCAATGCGCAATACTGGATTGACAGCGGGAGCGTGTGTAAACGATGAAAGCCCTGAAACCCCGTCAGCCGCAAACGCTGGCAAAACGTCTTGGCCTGTTGCAGGACGCCCTGAATAACAGTCTGGCCTGGATTGAGAGCAGCCGTGAGCAGTCGCCGCGTCTGGCGCTGGAAGCAGAAACCCTGACGCTGCAACTGCGCCAGGCGCGCGTGCAGACTCAGGCGCTGGCGCAACAGGTGGCGCGTCCGGTGACGCTGGCGCTGTTTGGCCAGTCGCAGGCGGGTAAAGCCTGGCTGCTGAACGAAATGGTGGCCGACGCACAGGGCCAGTTAGTGACCCGCATGGGCGATAAACTGCTGAACTGGTTTCAGCATATCAATCCCGGCAACCTCGATTTTGCTACCGCCACCCGTTTCAGCCATCAGCGCGAGCCGCTCTCAAACGAGTGGCCGGTTGAACTGACGCTGCTGAGTGAAGCGGAGATCGTACGGCTGATGGTCGCCTGTGCCGGCGCGACAACACCCGACACCGCACAGATCGACAGCGCACTGCAGCGCCTGCAGCGTCATCGTCTCGCCACGCCGCTGGCGGGTCTGGAAGGCGATGCGCTGGTAACACTCTGGTCCTGGTGCCGTCGTCGTGCGCACCACGATGCGCGGCTTGATCGTCATTTCTGGCCGCAGGCGGTTGAGCTGGCGCCCTGGCTCAGCGTTGACGACCGGGTACAGCTTTTTTCACTGCTGTGGCCTGGTCAGCCTGAACTGAATGAGATGCTGCGCACCCTGCTGCATCTGCGTCACCAGCTGCGTAACAGCAGCCGGGTGCTTGCTCCACTGAGCCTGCTGACCGACACATCACTGCTGCCGGCCGAGCAGCTGATTGTGCCAGCCAATGAGCAGGATCAGCAGCAGCTGGTGGAAGTCTGCCCGCTGAATGGTAACCGCATCGGTAAGGCGCAGAACGTGCCGCTGGGATTACTGGCGCTGCTGACGCTGGAAGTGCTGGTCCCGCTGAGTTCCACACCGCGAACCGCGCTCTATGATGATGCCGATATGCTGGAACTGCCCGCGCCAGGCCAGTCCGGTGACGCGGCAACCCAGGAAGATCGTCAGCGCCTGCAGCAGCAGGATCCGCTGCGTGCCCAACTGCTGGAACAGAAACGTGCCCTGCTGCCCGGTTTTTACGCCGCGCGTCAGGCAATTGATCTGCTGCTGGTCTGTACCGCAGCCAGCCAGCGTCAGGATGCCGACCTCGCCAGCGAAACGCTGCGCGAATGGCTGCGTCAGCAGCCCGCACAGGAATCTGCAGAGAAACCGCGCCTGATCTGGGCGATTACCCCTTTCGATGCCCGCCATCAGCAGGTCAATGTGGATGAAGCGGTGCAGCGTCAGATGGGACAGCCCGGTCAGCACTGGGGATCGATGCTGGCACTGGATCGCGCGGGCGTCGACCGCATGGCGAGCTGGTTGCAGGATGAGATGCAGCCGGAAGCCCGCCGCGACATGCTGCTGGCTCAGCTGGCGCAGATTCAGCACACTGTGGTGGAGCGGCGTTTATTGCCCTGGACCGAAGCGGGTGCCAGCCCGGAACAGGCGGCACGCAAACAGAATATCGCCGATACGCTACTGAAGTGTTTACAGCATCGGACCGGCCTGCATGGCGAGCTGCTGGAACGCCTGCAGCCGCCGCGTGAGGCGCTGCGTCAGCTGTGGCTCAATCAGTCCGCCTTACAAGGCAGCAAACCGGCCAGTATTCAGGCCCCGGAAAATCAGTTTGGCATCGGGTTTGAATTTGACCTGTTCAGTGAGAGCCCGGCTGAAGCGCCGGTTCAGCCGCGTCAGAGTCTGCAGAGCGCGCAGCACTATCCGCGTCAGGTGCTGCTGCTGTGGCTGGATCATCTGCGTCAGCTGCCGGAAAACCGCAGCCTGCTGGCGTTGCTGAACGTGGATAAGCCAACGATGGAGTGGCTGGTTGAAGAGCTGATCACGGCCGGATTCCGCACCGATATCACGCAAAAGCTGCAGCAGGCGCTGCATGAGCCCGATACGCAGAGCGTCAGCCATGAATCACGCGCGGATCGTCAGGTGACGCGGGCAATGACGGTGCTGGGGGATTTTGTGGCCTGGCTCGGCTTTTTACAGCGTCCTGAAAATGAACGCCCTGCCAGCCGCGTTAACCGGGGTCAGGTGATTTTCTCGCGGCCTCCGGCTCCCAGCGTCAGCTTCAGTTCCGGTCAGCGTCTGACCAGACTCTCTGCCGCCCCGGCCAACCACACGGCCTACTATATCTACGACTGGCTGGTGGGGCTGAACCAGGTCATCATTGAGAACAATGGTTACACTGGCGGCGGCGATCTGCCGCTGGCAGCACGCGAAGCGCTGGTTGCGCTGCTCAAGCCGCTACGCGCTTAATCAATGATCAGGCGCAGTTCGCCCTCCAGCGACTGCGCCGCCTCTTCCAGCAGCGCCAGCACCGGCGCTAAATCGGCCTGATGCGCGGCATAGTGCTGCAACCACATTGTCGCAGGCAGCGCCATCCCGCCCGTCAGCCAGTCCCATAACGCATCCAGATTATGTCCGAAGGTCTGCGGACAGCCGCTCTGCTCAGCAAACTGCTGATAAAACGCCGCGCGCGTGGTGAGCTGACGCAGGTCAAAGGTCAGATTAAGCATGATCAGGGCACCTGCCTGAAACTGCGGTAGTGATCGGTGGAGAGAAACACCAGCCCGTCAGAGGAGTAAACCAGGCGATCGGCGTCGCGATGCCCGCAGCGATAATTCACATCCGCTTCATACCACTGACGGCCCGCACGCGCGGGCAGACGCTTTTCACGGTTCGTAAAGCGATCGCCGCCAATGGCTCTGCCTGGCAACACGTCACACAGGTTGCCTTTGGCCGGATTCCAGCCACGCTTGCGCGCGTCGTTTTTGGTGAGGTAGTAGTCCGGCAGTTGCTGATGCTGCAGCACCCAGCGCGCCACGGTATGGGCGTCAGTCAGGGTGGCGATATCCGCCTGGGCAGGGGCTGAAACGGAATTCAGATAGGGTTTAAGGCCGTAGAAACAGGCCGCGAGGACGAGAAAAAGTCCAATCCAGAGTTTTTTTGACATGATGGCATCCGTGACGACAGGACGCAGATGATACCAGTTTTGCGAGCAGAGAAAAGCGCGGGCCAGACAAGCTGGCCCTGGCGAGGTTATGCTGCGTGTGAATCCCCGCTGTGCCGACGCCATGCACCCGGCGCGACGCCATACTGGCGTTTGAAGCTGCGGTTAAAGGATTGCTGGGAGTCGAAACCTAACGAGATAGCCACATTGAGAATCGGTTCATCAGTGCTGGTCAGGCGGTCGGCTGATTTCTTCAGCTTCTTAACCCGGATGTATTCACCCAGTGGATAACCGGTATGCTCTTTAAACATGCGCTGCAGGTGCCATTTGGAGTAGCCCGCGCGCTCTGAAACGGTATCCAGATCCAGACGTGCTTCGATGTTGTTATCAATCCAGTCGATTAAATCGTGAATAAAAGCATCACTCATCATTCCAGTCTCTCCTGTCGCCGTGGCGAAAAGTATTAGTATCAGTTGCAGTTACACTTAAGGGTGGCTGACTATGCCATTTAATGCAAGTTTTATTAGTACATTAAATGCCGCACTATTTGTGGGGTTTTAGCTAAGTTGTTCAGGCTTTCATCGCCCTGCCCTAAACCGCACATAAAGTGTATCTGTTATTCTTGCAGTTGCCAGCCACGCAAGCCTACACTCACCGCGATTAATTGCAATCTTAAAAGTTGCAAATATTGGCCTGCAGGCCGCCTGTTTATATCTATCGCGGAATAACAACAATGATTACGAACCGGGTTCGTCAGGGTTTAACCCTCTTAGGGATGGTACTGCTCATCACGCAACTGAGCGGCTGCGATAAAGGTGTGGCGCAAAACGCCGCTCCCCCGCCGCCTGAAGTGAGTGCCGCACCCGTGCTGATCAAACCGGTCAGTCAGTGGGATAATTTCAATGGCCGGGTTGAAGCGGTGCAGAGCGTGCAGTTGCGTCCGCGCGTCTCTGGCTACATTGATGCCGTTAACTATCGTGAAGGCGATGAGGTTAGAAAAGGTCAGGTACTGTTTACCATTGATGACCGGAGTTACCGCGCGGCGCTGGAGCAGGCCAAAGCGGAACTGGCCCGGGCGCGCAGTCAGGCGAGTCTGGCCCGCAGCGAATCGGGCCGCAGCGAGAAGCTGATCGGCACGCAGGCGATTTCCCGCGAAGCGTGGGAGCAGCGTCGTTCTGCCGCCAGCCAGGCGCAGGCGGATGTGCTGGCCGCAGAGGCCGCGGTCGATATGGCGCAGCTGAACCTCGACTTTACCCGCGTTACCGCGCCGATTGATGGTCGCGCCAGCCGGGCGATGATCACCGCCGGTAACCTGGTGACCGCCGGCGACAGCGCCAGTGTGTTAACCACGCTGGTGTCGCAGCAGCAGATGTATGTCTATTTCGATGTCGATGAGAACACCTTCCTGAACTATCAGGCGATGGCGCGTCAGGGCCAGCAGCGCCATGCGCTGCCGGTTGAGATTGCGCTGGTCGGCGAACAGGGTTTCCCGCACCAGGGCAAAATTGACTTTCTGGATAACCAGCTGACCGCCAGCACCGGCACCATTCGTATGCGCGCCCTGCTCGACAATCAACAGCGTCAGTTTACGCCTGGCCTGTTTGCCCGCGTGCGTCTGCCCGGCAGCGCGCAGTTCGAGGCGGTGCTGATCGATGATAAAGCGGTATTGACCGACCAGGATCGCAAATATGTCTACGTGGTGGATGGCGAAGGTAAAGCGCAGCGGCGCGATATCCAGCCTGGCGCGATGGTGGATGGTTTGCGCATCGTTAAATCGGGTCTGCAATCCGGCGACAAGGTCATCATCGCCGGTCTGCAAAAAGTATTTATGCCCGGCATGCCGGTCACTGCTCAGCCGGTCGCCATGCGTGCGGCAGCCGCTCAATAACCCGAGGCCGCTATGGACTTTTCCCGCTTTTTTATCGACCGGCCCATTTTTGCTGCGGTGCTGTCGATCCTGATTTTTGTGACCGGGGTGATTGCCATCCCGCTGCTGCCAGTCAGTGAATATCCCGACGTGGTGCCACCCAGCGTGCAGGTGCGCGCCGAGTATCCAGGCGCTAACCCGAAAGTGATTGCGGATTCCGTGGCGACGCCACTGGAAGAGGCAATCAACGGCGTCGAAAACATGATGTACATGAAGTCAGTAGCCGGTTCTGACGGCGTGCTGGTGACCACCGTCACCTTCCGTCCAGGCACCGATCCTGATCAGGCGCAGGTACAGGTGCAGAACCGCGTAGCGCAGGCGGAAGCCCGTCTGCCGGAAGATGTTCGTCGGCTGGGGATCACCACCCAGAAGATGTCGCCGACCCTGACGCTGGTCGTCCACATGTTCTCACCGAACAATACCTACGATTCGCTCTACCTGCGTAACTACGCCACCCTCAAGGTGAAAGATGAGCTCGCCCGGCTGCCGGGTGTCGGTCAGATTCAGATTTTCGGCGCAGGCGAGTATGCGATGCGCGTCTGGCTTGATCCTAATAAAGTGGCGGCGCGTGGTCTGACCGCCTCTGACGTAGTGACGGCGATGCAGGAGCAGAACGTGCAGGTCTCTGCCGGTCAGCTGGGTGCCGAGCCGCTGAAAAAACAGAGCGATTTTCTGCTGTCAATCAACACCCAGGGACGACTGGAGAGCGAGCAGCAGTTTGGCGATATCATC
This sequence comes from Pantoea sp. OVA07A, assembly GCF_019969975.1. Taxonomy (NCBI): domain Bacteria; kingdom Pseudomonadati; phylum Pseudomonadota; class Gammaproteobacteria; order Enterobacterales; family Erwiniaceae; genus Pantoea; species Pantoea sp. OVA07A. The sequence goes on from NZ_JAHXYM010000001.1 coordinate 827,934, forward strand.
CTGAAAACCTCGGAAGATGGTTCGCTGGTGCGGCTGCGTGACGTGGCGCGGATTGAGATGGGCTCGGGAAGCTATGCCCTGCGCTCGCAGCTGAATAACAAAGATGCGGTCGGTATCGGCATCTTCCAGGCGCCTGGCGCCAACGCCATCGACCTCTCCAATGCGGTTCGCGCCAAAATGGATGAGCTGGCGACCCGCTTCCCCAATGACGTGAAATGGGCCGCGCCTTACGATCCGACGGTATTTGTCCGCGACTCGATTAAAGCCGTGGTGCAGACCCTGCTGGAAGCGGTCATTCTGGTCGTGCTGGTGGTGATTCTGTTCCTGCAGACCTGGCGCGCCTCCATCATTCCCCTGCTGGCGGTGCCGGTTTCGATAGTCGGTACCTTTAGCGTGCTCTATCTGCTTGGCTTCTCGCTGAATACGCTGAGCCTGTTCGGGCTGGTGCTGGCGATTGGTATCGTGGTGGATGACGCCATTGTGGTGGTGGAGAACGTCGAACGTAACATTGAGATGGGGCTGTCGCCGCGCGCCGCTGCGCATCAGGCGATGCGTGAGGTCTCCGGGCCGATCATCGCCATTGCGCTGGTGCTGTGCGCGGTGTTTGTGCCGATGGCGTTTCTCTCTGGCGTCACCGGGCAGTTCTACAAGCAGTTCGCCACTACCATCGCCATCTCTACAGTGATCTCTGCTATTAACTCGCTGACACTCTCGCCTGCGCTGGCGGCGATGCTGCTGAAAGATCATCACGCGCCGAAAGACCGGCTGACGCGGATCATTGATGCGCTGTGTGGCTGGCTATTCCGGCCGTTTAACCGCTTCTTCCAGCGCAGTGCCCATGGTTATGAATCGCTGGTGGGCCGTACGCTGCGTCGCCGTGGCGCCGTGTTTGGCGTCTATATTCTGCTGCTGGCGGGTGCCGGATTTATGTTCCACACCGTTCCAGGTGGATTTATTCCGACGCAGGATAAGCTCTACCTGATTGGTGGCGTGAAGATGCCGGAAGGTTCCTCTCTGGCGCGCACGGATGCTGTGATTCGTAAGATGAGCGAAATCGGTATGCAGACCGAAGGCGTCGCCTATGCGGTAGCGTTCCCTGGCCTGAATGCATTGCAGTTCACCAATACCCCGAACAGCGGCACGGTGTTCTTCGGCCTGAAGCCGTTTAATGAGCGCAAACATACGGCGGCGGAGATCAACGCTGAGATCAATGCGAAGATCGCTCAAATCCAGCAGGGCTTTGGCTTCTCGATTATGCCCCCGCCGATTCTGGGGCTGGGCCAGGGCTCGGGCTATTCGCTCTATGTGCAGGACCGCGCGGGTCTGGGTTATGGCGCACTGCAGACGGCGATTAATACGCTGTCAGGCAGCATCATGCAGACGCCAGGGATGCACTTCCCCATCTCCTCTTATCAGGCCAACGTTCCGCAGCTTGATGTGAAGGTAGACCGGGATAAAGCCAAAGCGCAGGGAGTATCGCTGACCGCGCTGTTCAGCACGCTCCAGACCTATCTCGGCTCGTCGTATGTGAATGACTTTAACCGCTTTGGCCGCACCTGGCGGGTGATGGCGCAGGCTGACGGGGATTTCCGCGACAGCATCGAAGATATCGCTAACCTGCGTACCCGAAACGATCGCGGTGAGATGGTGCCGATTGGCAGCATGGTCAACATTACCACCACCTACGGTCCCGACCCGGTGATCCGCTATAACGGCTATCCGGCGGCGGATTTGATTGGTGATGCCGACCCACGCGTGCTCTCCTCGGCGCAGGCGATGAGTCAGCTCGAAGCGATGTCCGGTCAGCTATTGCCAAACGGCATGAACATCGAGTGGACCGATCTGAGTTATCAGCAGTCAACGCAGGGCAATACCGCGCTGATTGTCTTCCCGATGGCCGTGTTGCTGGCGTTCCTGGTGCTGGCCGCGCTGTATGAGAGCTGGACGCTGCCGCTGGCAGTGATCCTGATTGTGCCGATGACCATGCTCTCTGCGCTGTTTGGCGTCTGGCTGACTGGCGGTGACAACAACGTCTTCGTGCAGGTCGGACTGGTGGTGCTGATGGGGCTGGCCTGTAAGAACGCGATTCTGATCGTCGAGTTTGCGCGAGAGCTGGAGATTCAGGGCAAAGGGATTGTGGAAGCGGCGCTGGAAGCGTGTCGCCTGCGTCTGCGTCCGATTGTAATGACCTCCATCGCCTTTATCGCCGGTACAATACCGTTGATTCTGGGTGAAGGCGCGGGTGCAGAGGTCCGTGGCGTTACCGGTATTACGGTCTTCTCCGGCATGCTCGGCGTGACGCTGTTCGGCCTGTTCCTGACGCCGGTGTTCTACGTCGCACTGCGCAAGCTGGTGACGCGCCGGTCAGGTAGTGCATCGTCCGTGACGGCGTAAACCGTAAAAGTTAAAAGGGGCGACCATATGATCGCCCCTTTTTTTGCCTGTGATTCACTGATTCCAGCAGACCCCACCTTGCAGGTTAGCGCCGCTTCAATCTTTCATTCAACGTTTCAATGATAAACGCATTCAGCGAGGTTTCATTGATCATGGCGGGTTGCCCGGCGACATTAGCCAGATCTGAATTATTACTCATCTTTGACCTCCAGCGTTCTGCTTGCGGGCAGATGATCAGGTACGAATTTCAATCCGGGCTTTGCGTCCCAGCTGAGCCAGCGCCAGCTCCACATTTTCGACTTTCGATGAGTGCTCTACATCCAGTAGTCGATCAACCTGTGGGCCATTCACGCCCAGCTGACGTGCCAGATCGACTTTACGGGTGCCGGTTTCAATCATTGCGTTGTAAAGTGCCGCTTTCATTGCCACCAGTACAGGCACAGAGACAATGTACTCTCCTTCCAGCGGTTTACTGGCAACCGGAATCGGACGACGCGTATCCATCTCGAGAGAGATTGCCGTCACCAGTCCATCTTCGGCTTCTGCAAGTGCTTCCTCAACGGTGTCACCGACGGAATGCAGTAACGGCAAATCACGACACGAGACCTCATAGGTATCGGTTTTGGCGTCATGAGTTAATCTGACGGCATAATTAAACATAGAGTTACCTCTCTGATCGGGCTCACAGGCCCAGATCTTTTAAAATTTTTCTGCGCGTACCTTCAGGCATTTCTTTTGCTCCGTGATCCGGAAAAATGGATTGCCTGTCGCCCAGGAAGACCTTGAAATGGCTGCTTCCACTGCGGTGCTTAGTCAAAATAGCGCCCTGCTGAATGAGCCAGCGTCTGAATTCACTGTACTTCATCGCGTTCCCTCGCTGTGTATAACAGCAAGAATAACATTGGTGATAATCAATACAACATTAATGTTGTGATGGATGCTGAATTTTCAAATGTTTATCAGATTCAGCGTGATAACCGACCCCAGGAAAGTGAGTTATTGGCTTATGGCAGATTTAAGGCAGGAAGTTAGTGACCAGCAGGCATAAAAAAAGCCGCTAATCAGCGGCTTTTTTTGCAGAGATCATCAATCTCTTCGGGTTCAGGTTCCGGCACGGCGGTGCAGTTGCTGGTGTCGCGTTTCTTCAGTTCGTTCAGTGCGTCTGCCACGGTGCGTTTTGCCAGCACATCCAGCGACGCCTGCTCGGCTTCATCGGCTATCGACTTGAAGTACCAGCAGAGGTTGGCACTGACCAGACAGCGCGGCGCGACGTCAGGACGCGCGGCCCAGATTTTTTTGTCTTCGATCACGGAGACATAGATATCCCGCAGGGTAATTTCCGCAGCAGGACGGCCCAGATGAATCGAACCGGTACGGCCCAGCGTGGAGACGATAATGCCGTCACGGGTCAGCGGGACCATTAATTTTCGTATGAAACTGGGATTCGCTTCCAGCCCGTAGGCCAGAATCGCGCTGGTAGAGCGTTTTCCCATTTGCTCCGCCATCGCTACGCTCAGAACCATTTGCAAAGCTGTCGGGAAGCGGTAATCAAGCATTTCTTTATCCTGAGTTGCGGTGCATCTTATTGTTTTATTGCCGCATAAGTGAACAATCAATGAGCAATAAATATAACAAACACTGTTGCTTTTTTGAAGCAAACCGGCGGTGACAAGGCACGTATTCACCAAAGGCTGAGGCCCGATAGCACAAGGTGCTTAGCCTGCTAACGGCCCTCTTCCTGCGGAGCAAGGAGAACCGTTCCGTTATGCCGTGGTGGCCGCTGTCGCCGGTAATCGCTGCTTCAGCGCCATAACCAGTACCACGTTAAAGATTGCCAGGGCGCAAAGCAACCACAGCGTCGCCGATGCTCCCATCTTTTCAAACACATATCCACCTATCAGCGGCGTCAGTGCCTGCCCCATCAACGCCGGGCGGGCCATTTTACCCACCACAATCGCATAGGACTCTGGTTTGACCATCGCCAGCGGTAAAGTTCCCCGCACGATGGCACGTAAGCCATTTCCTGCGCCATACAACACCATGCTCAGCAACGCCATCTGCGGAAACAGTGCCAGCAACAGCAAGCCCAGTGCCACCAGCCCGACGGAAAAAAAGGTGGTGCGGATGGGATGACTGCGTTTAAAGGCGATATCGACGAGTCGGGATCCCACCTGACACGGGCCAAGTACGGCGCTGATCGCCAGCGACGAGGTCAGCGTATGACCACTCGCCTGCAACAAAGCGATAAGCTGCACGGAAATAGCCGTCATGATCACGGACGCCAGGGTAAAGATGGCACACAGTAGCCAGAACAGCGCAGGCGCAATCTCCGCCGTGCCAGGCTGCGGACTCAGTCGTTTCACCGGCCGCTTAGCATGACTGTCGGGTAAGGCAAACAGATAGGCGGGCAGCACGCAGACGACCATCAGTGCCGCAATTATCAGCGACGCGTTTCGCCAGCCGAATCCGTGGATTAACAACGCCGTTCCCGGCCAGACCAGCGTGGTGCAGAAGCCAGATATCAGGGTGATACCGGTGATCGCTACACGCGCCTGACCGCCATAGCAGGTGCCGAGCGTGGCAAACAGTGCGTCATAAAGGCCCATCGCCATACCGATGCCAATAATTACCCAGGCAAACAGAAACAGCGGCAGAGAGTGGCTATAAGCCATGATCACCAGCCCTACCGCCATCACCATGCCACTCAGTGCCAGCAACAGGCGGCCACCGGTGCGGGCGATAATCCTGCCTGCCAGCGGTGACAGCAGGCCCGATACCAGAATCCCGGTCGAGAGCGCGCCATAAATCCACTGCTGTGACCAGCCTGTCTCAGCCGCAATCGGATTCGCCATCACCGCCATCAGGTAGAACGACCCGCCCCATGACAGGATCTGCACCCAGCCCAGGGTAATAATGGCGGCGATGCCGGGTTTGTTGTTCTGATTCACAGGCAATCTCCTGGTTAGCAGGCGAACCGTTTTTATAACATGTTCTGTGATAAGCCAAAATGCGTGATGCCCTTTTGACTGGATAGCTATGCAGGCCGCACGATTGTGAGTACAACTCTTTCAGTATGTTGTAACTATATGGCGCTTGCATCCTCGTCAGGCTTCTGCCACATTGTGGACGTTGTAACTATGGAGGCACAACATGACGCGCTACGACTTAGTGGCTGATATGCATCAATGTGTAAATGACCTGGAACTGGCGCTGGGTGAATTGCGTCAGCAGATTGAAGCGCAGCCTCTGCTGATCGCCCGCGTCTTCAGCCTGCCGCCGGTGGTTAAAGGCCGCGAACATGAAGCGATCACCCGGATTGCTGTCGAGCAGCATCTCGGGGAGAGCGCGTTAAAGATGGCGCTTGACCACTACTGCCGCCTGTTTATGCAGCATCAGTCAGAACAGCTGAGCACCAAGGCTGCCGTGCGCTTGCCTGGCGCACTCTGTATCGAATGCGACGCGCAGCAGGAGGCGGAGATCGGCGCACTGGTCGACGTCATCAATCAGCTGAAAGCACGGCTGGAGCAGCTGATTACGGTGGACTCAGGCCTGCCGAGTGAAGCGCGTTTTGAGTTCGTCCACCAGCATTTGCGCGGACTGATCACCCTGAATGCCTATCGCACTATCACCCTGCTGAGCGCACCGGATAGCCTGCGTTTCGGCTGGGCCAACAAGCACATTATCAAGAATCTCAAGCGTGAAGAGGTGATCGCCCAGCTGGAAAAAAGCCTGAAGTCGGGACGTGCAAAAGCGCCGTGGTCACGTGAACAGTGGGCGGAGAAAGTGCAGGAGGAGCTGGCAAGCGTGCGCGCCCTGCCCGCCTCGGCACGATTGAAAATCAAGCGCCCGGTGAAAGTTCAGCCGGTTGCACGCGTCTGGCGCGCGGATGAACAAAAACAGACTCAGCTGGCCTGTCCTTCACCGATTCTGGTTATCTGTCGCGATCGCAGCCAGGTTCCGGTTCTGGGTGAATTGCTTAACTACGATGCCGATAATATTAACCATCGTTATAAACCTGCTGCAGAACCGCTGAATCTTTTAATCCCCAGACTGCATCTGTGGGTCGATTGTCCGATATAAATAAAAAAGGCCAGCATTTGCTGGCCTCTGATTCACGCAAACCCTACGACTTCATGCTGCCGACCATCTCTTCCGGACGAACCCAGGCATCAAACTCCTCTTCGGTAAGATAACCCAGCTTCAGCGCCGAGCCTTTCAGCGTCAGCCCCTCTTTGTGCGCCTTCTTGGCAATTTCTGCCGCTTTGTCATAGCCAATATGGGTATTCAGCGCCGTCACCAGCATCAGCGATTCGTTAAGCAGTTGATCGATGCGCTCACGCACCGGCTCAATACCGACCGCGCAGTGATGATTAAAGCTGTCCATGCCATCCGCCAGCAGGCGAATCGATTGCAGGAAGTTATGGATTACCATCGGACGGAACACGTTAAGCTCAAAGTTACCGGATGCGCCGCCCATATTGATCGCCACATCGTTACCCATCACCTGACAGCAGAGCATGGTCATTGCTTCGCACTGGGTCGGGTTAACTTTACCCGGCATGATGGAGCTGCCTGGTTCATTTTCCGGGATGGCGATTTCGCCGATGCCGCAACGCGGGCCGGAAGAGAGCCAGCGCACGTCGTTCGCGATTTTCATCAGCGAGGCGGCCAGCCCTTTCAGCGCGCCATGCGCATGCACCAGCGCATCACAGGTTGCCAGCGCCTCAAACTTGTTTGGCGCAGTGACAAACGGCTGCTGCGTGAGATCGGCCAGCGCCTTCGCCACGCGCACCGCATATTCCGGATGGGTGTTCAGGCCGGTGCCTACTGCCGTGCCGCCCAGCGCCAGTTCCGCCACGTGCGGAATGCTCTGCTCAATATGCTTCAGGTTATGCTCCAGCATCGCCACCCAGCCGGAAATCTCCTGGCCCAGGGTCAGCGGCGTGGCATCCTGCAGGTGAGTACGGCCAATCTTGACGATATCTTTAAAGGCGTCGGACTTCTGGCTCAATGTCTTTTTCAGTACCTGAATCTGAGGGATCAGCTGTTCGCGCAAGGCGATAACGGCGGCAACGTGCATCGCCGTCGGGAAGACATCGTTGGAACTCTGGCTCTTGTTCACATCATCATTGGGATGAACCAGCCGCGCCATACCACGCTCGCCGCCGAGGATTTCACTGGCGCGGTTCGCCAGCACTTCATTCATGTTCATATTGGTCTGGGTCCCGGAACCGGTCTGCCAGATCGCCAGCGGGAATTCATCCGCATGCTTGTCAGCCAGCACCTCATCGGCCGCGCTGACAATCGCCTCGGCGCGGTCAGCGGGCAGCAGTCCCAGATCGCGGTTAACGCTGGCCGCGGCGCGCTTGGTCAGTGCCAGCGCATGCACCAGCGCGGTCGGCATTTTTTCGGTTGAGATGCGGAAGTGTTCCAGTGAGCGCTGTGTCTGCGCGCCCCACAGTTTGTCTGCCGGTACGTCGATGGGGCCCATTGAATCTTTCTCTATGCGATTGGCTGCCATGAATACGTCTCCTTCATCTGGTTTTTAAAAGAATGACCGCCCGGTACGTCATTACGATCGACTGCCGGGCGGTCAGGATAGTAATACACAATAATTTAACATTATCAGAGCTTAGCGTCCTTTTGCGCTGGAGATGTATTTTTACCGGCAGTTTCTGCTTTAATACTGGCAATAATTTCCCGTGATAAAGGGTTATACAATGCAAAAAATGAACAATACGCTGCAAAACTACGCATGGGGCAGCAAAACTGCGTTGACTGAGCTTTACGGAATCGCCAATCCACAGGGACTGCCGATGGCGGAACTCTGGATGGGCGCACATCCGAAAAGCCCCTCCACCGTGATTGACCAGGGCAGCGAGCGTTCGCTGCGTGACGTGATTGATGCCGCGCCTGCCGCCATGCTGGGCGAAGCGGTGGCACAGCGTTTTGGTGAACTGCCCTTCCTGTTCAAAGTGTTGTCTGCCGATCAGCCGCTGTCGATTCAGGTCCATCCCAGCAAACGCGCGGCCGAAGTGGGCTTTGCCCGTGAGAATGCGGCGGGTATTCCGCTGACGGCTTCTGAGCGTAATTATAAAGATGCCAACCACAAGCCGGAGCTGGTCTACGCGCTGACGCCCTTCCAGGCGATGAATGGCTTTCGCACCCTGACGGAGATGGTCTCACTGCTGGAGCCGGTTGCGGGCGCACATCCACAGATAGCCCATTTTCTGCAGCATCCCGATCAGGATACGCTGGCCGCGCTCTTCTCTACCCTGCTGTCACTGGAGGGTGAGGCGAAATCGCTGGCGCTGGGCATCCTGAAATCCGCGGTTGATGCACAACAGGGTGAGCCGTGGCAGACCATTCGCATGATTGCGGCAGAGTATCCTGACGACAGCGGCCTGTTTTCGCCGTTGCTGCTGAACGTAATCACGCTGCAACCGGGCGAGGCGATGTTCCTCTACGCGGAGACCCCGCACGCTTATCTGAAAGGCGTGGCGCTGGAGGTGATGGCAAACTCTGATAACGTGTTGCGGGCCGGTTTAACCCCGAAATATATCGATATCGCCGAGCTGATGGCGAACCTGAAGTTTGAAGAGAAGCCTGCCAGCACCCTGCTGACTGAGCCGGAGCAACAGGGCAACGCGCTGCGCTTCCCGATTCCGGTGGAGGATTTTGCCTTTGCCATTCATACCCTGAACGCAGAGCCACAGCCGCTGGCGCAGCAGAGCGCCGCAGTGCTGTTCTGCATTGAAGGCCAGACGGTGATCGCCAAAGGCGAGCAGCAGGTAACGCTGAAACCAGGTGAATCCTGCTTCATTGCCGCCAGCGAATCCCCCGTAACGGTCGCAGGCACGGGCCGACTGGCGCGGGTATTTAACGACTTAGGGTGAAGCGGCTGACGGAGTGCCTGTTAACTGCTATTATTTCAACCTATTAGCTTTTAAACGCCTGCGGGCGTTTTTCTTCAGTCGCTGGGGTAAACCTGCGGCATAAGCGGACTCAAGGATAAGGACGAATCAGCAATGAAAAAGACCAATGTTGCCGTAGGTGTCATCATCGCACTGGGCGTAGTCTGGACTGGCGCGGCATGGTTCACCGGCAAGCAGATTGAAAGCCACAGGGATGAGCTGGTGCAGAACGCCAATGCCCAGCTGAATGCTTATGCCCCTAACAGCCGACTGAAGATCAGCTATCAGGACTATCAGCGCGGCGTGTTCAGCAGCAAAGTGAATCTGGTGATTCAGGCCAACTCGCAGACGGAAGATAATCCCCTGCTGAAACCAGGCCAGAGCATCATCCTGAACGAAACCATCGATCATGGCCCTTTCCCGTTTGCTCAGCTTAAGCATTTCAATCTGATCCCGAGCATGGCGTCGGTTCATACCGAACTGGCTAACACCGATGCGGTGAAAAAGCTGTTTGAGCTGACCGGCAACAAGTCGCTGATTAACGCCGATACCCGTATCGGCTACAGCGGTGCCACCGATACGGCGCTGCGCGTTCTGCCGGTTGATTATCAGAATGCGCAAAGCGGCGAGCGTCTTGCCACCAATGGGGGCACCTTCAACGTCAGCGCGGATAACAAAGGCGACAAAGTGTCGCTGGACAGTGACGTTGATAGCCTCGCGCTGACCAGTAAAAATGAGATGGGCCAGCCGGTGCTGTTCACCATTAATGGTCTGAAGCTGAGCGGTAACACCCATCTCAGCCCGGAAGGCGTGCGTATTGGTGACCAGTCAGTGGATATTGAGAAGGTCAACGCCAGCATCAATGGTCAGGACGCCCTGACGCTGCACAAAATGAAAGGCACCTCCTCTTTCGATAACAGCGCCGGTAAGATTGGCGGCAATATCGACTACAAAGTTGAAGGCATTCAGCTGCAGAAGCAGGATTTTGGTCAGGCAGCGCTGAAGATGAAACTGTCACAGTTTGATGCGCAGGCGGTAAAAGCCTTCTCCGATCGTTACAACGCGCAGATGCAGGAACTGCTGAGCCAGCCTGGCGTCGCGGAAGATCCTATCCGCTACCAGGCGGGTGTGCATCAGATTCTGATGAGCAATCTGCCGATGCTGCTGAAGGGCTCACCTGCGATCAGTATCGCCCCGCTGAGCTGGAAAAATGATAAAGGTGAAAGTACCTTTAACCTGAACGCAAATTTCAACGATCCCTCTGCGGTGACCGGCGAAGCCCAGACACTCAGCGCCATGGTTGATCGGGTACTGAAGAGCCTGGACAGCAAGCTGGTCATCAATATGCCAATGGCGACCGAAACCATGCATAAAGTGGGACTGGCTGAAGGATATCAGGCCGATGACGCACAGAAGCTGGCAGATCAGCAGGTGAAAGGACTGGCGGCGATGGGTCAGATGTTCCGCCTGACCCAGCAGCAGGATAACAATATCGTCACCAGCCTGCAGTATACCAACGGTCAGGTGAACATGAACGGCGACAAAATGACGCTGGAGCAGTTCCTCTCCCGCTATATGCTGGGTATGCCGACCAGCGAAGGGATGCCGCAGTAATTCTCTACTCTTCCTTCAAAGGCGACCTCCGGGTCGCCTTTTTTATGCCGAGCCGCGAATAACCAGCTGCGGCGGCATAATCACGTTCTGCCGGGCGGCATCCGGTTGCGCTATCCGTTGCAGGATACGCTCAGCTGCCACACGGCCAATCTCCCGGGCTGAACTGGTGACAAACGTCAGCGGCGGATCGGTCAGTTCCGCCTGCGGTTCATCGCCAAAGCCCATCAGAGCCAGCTGCTGATCGTAATAGCTGTCGACTGCACCCCGGGCGAATGTTCGCCCGGTGCGCAACAGCCCAAAATAGCATCCCAGCGCGGTAGTGGCGTTATAGGCCAGCACGGCAGTCAGCCGCGGATGGTGCTGAAACAGCTGTACCGCCGCATCAGCCGCCTCTTTTTGCGTGTTACCGCATTCAATAATCCATTCAGGCCGGAACGGCAGCCCATATTGCAGCAGGGTGGCGCAATAGCCGCCAAGACGTTCTGCCCGGGTCAGTGATGCGCTATGACCGCCCAGCCAGGCAATGCGCTGATGCCCCTGACGAATCAGGTATTCTGTGGCCAGACGCGCAGCCTGAGCATTATCGGGGCGGATAGCGTCTACCTCCTCCAGGCTACTGGCGCGCGCGGCACAGACTAAGGCCATATTCACCTCTCTGGCCCGCGTCACGATCTGGCTGGCCTTATCGGCACCGCCTCCCAGCACCACGCCATCCACTCCCTGAGCGACCAGTGACTCAAAGCAGCGATGCAGATGCTGTCCCTGGGCGCCGCTCTGCGTCAGGAACAGCAATTTGCCCTGCTTCTCCAGCGCCTCACTCAGACCTGCCGTCATTTCGGCATAAAATGGCTGGCTGAGATCGCGGACGATCAAGCCAATCACGCCACTCTCACCCCCGCGCAGCATGGTTGCCGAACGGTTACGCACGAAACCGAGTTGCTCAATGGCCTCGTTCACGCGCGCCATGGTGGCCGCAGAGATCCGTCCTTTGCCGGATAACACCAGCGATACCGTGGTCACCGACACGCCCGCCGCCGCCGCAACATCATTGATGGTGATTTTACTCATCAGATTACTCAACTGAACTACAGCATTAGAAAACAAGGTAAAACGTTACACCTTATGACGTCAGAATTATATCGTCCATGACCTGAAGAGTGTGATTCAGCGCGCATAAGATCCAGGTAAAACGTTTTATCATCCCGCCACTTCACTCAGTGGTCCGTTTATCCAGGAGCGTTCATGTCACCCTCTCACCAAAAAATGTCCGTCTGGGAATTTTTCCAGAGTCTGGGGAAAACCTTTATGCTGCCGGTTGCCCTGCTTTCCTTCTGCGGCATCATGCTCGGGATTGGCAGTTCGCTGAGCAGTCGTGATGTCCTGACCCTGTTACCTGTGCTGGATCAGCCCTGGCTGCAATATCTGTTTCTCTGGATGGCCAAACTCGGATCGTTCGCCTTTAGCTATCTGCCGGTGATGTTCGCCATTGCGATTCCGCTGGGTATGGCGCGCGAGAACAAGGGCGTGGCAGCGTTTGCCGGCTTTGTGGGGTATGCCGTGCTAAACCTCAGCATCAACTTCTGGCTCAATATCCACGGCATTCTGCCAACCACCGATGCCGCCGTGCTGAAAGCTAACAACGTTCAGCCGATCCTGGGGATCCCGTCGATCGATACCGGCATTCTGGGTGCGGTCATTGTGGGTATTGTGGTGTTCTGGCTGCATGAGCGCTTTCATAACATCCGACTGCCCGATGCGCTGGCTTTCTTTGGCGGCACCCGGTTTGTGCCAATTATCACCACGCTGGTGATTGGCTTACTGGGACTGGTCGTCCCGCTAATCTGGCCTTTTTTCGCGCGGGGTATCACCGGATTAGGTTGGATGATTAACAGCGCGGGTGATTTTGGCCCGATGATCTTTGGTACCGGCGAACGTCTGCTGCTGCCGTTTGGCCTGCAGCATATTCTGGTCGCCATCATGCGCTTTACCGATGCAGGCGGCACACTGGATGTGTGTGGCAAGAGCGTAAGCGGTGCCTTAACCATTTTCCAGGCGCAGCTCGCCTGCCCGGAAACCCACGGTTTTGCTGAAAGCGCGACCCGCTTTCTGTCACAGGGTAAAATGCCTGCCTTCCTCGGTGGCCTGCCAGGTGCCGCCCTGGCCATCTATCACTGCGCCCGCCCGGAGAATCGCCATAAGATCAAAGGTCTGTTGATCTCTGGCGTGGTGGCCTGCGTGGTTGGCGGCACCACCGAACCTATCGAATTCCTGTTTCTGTTTGTCGCCCCGTTCCTCTATCTGATCCACGCCCTGCTGACCGGCGTTGGCTTCAGCATCATGGCGATACTGGGCGTCACTATCGGCAATACAGACGGCAATATCATCGACTTTGTGGTGTTTGGTGTGCTGCACGGGCTGTCGACCAAATGGTACTGGGTACCCGTTGTTGCAGCGATATGGTTTGTTGGTTACTACCTGATTTTCCGATTCGCCATTCTGCACTTCAATATCAAAACACCGGGACGCGAAGTGGAAAGTGCCAGTGCGGTTGCGCAGCAGGTCAGCAATGCCGGTAAAGGTAAATCTGGCTATAACTCACCGGCTATTCTGGCGGCACTTGGCGGCGTGGAGAATATTACCTCGCTGGATAATTGTCTGACGCGTCTGCGTCTGACCCTGGCGGATATGAGTAAAGTGGATGATGCGGCGCTGAAAGCCAACGGCGCGATAGGTGTGGTCCATCTTAATCAGACCAGCCTGCAGGTGGTTATTGGTCCACAGGTGCAGTCGGTGAAAGATGAACTGTCACACCTGATGAATGTCCCTGCCTGAAGTGCCGGAGCCGATAATGTTTAACTTTGACGAAGTCATCGATCGCCGCGGCAGCTGGTCGACCCAGTGGGATTTCGTGGCTGACCGCTTTGGCGTCCCCGATCTGCTGCCGTTTACCATTTCGGATATGGACTTAAGAACTGCGCCAGCGGTTCAGCAGGCGCTGGCACAGCGCGTAGCACACGGCGTGTTGGGTTACAGTCGCTGGCAGCATGACGATTTTCTTTCCGCCTGCTGCCACTGGATGTCCAGCCGTTTCGGCTACCAGCCCGATGCTGACACGCTGGTTTATGGACCCTCGGTGATCTATATGGTGGCGCAGATGCTGCGCCGCTGGAGCAGCCCGGATGATGAAGTGGTGCTCCACACCCCCGCCTACGATGCTTTTTATAAAACGGTACGCGGCAATCAGCGACAGGTGCTGGAGATGCCGCTGCAGCGAGATAATGGTAGCTGGCGATGTGATATGGCCGCGCTGGAGACGCGCCTGGCGCGCCCGCGCTGCAAAATCCTGTTGCTCTGCAGCCCGCACAACCCCACCGGCAAAGTGTGGACAGCAGCTGAGCTGCACCAGATGGCGGCGCTCTGCGATCGTCACGGCGTGCGGGTGATCAGCGATGAAATTCATATGGATATGATAGTGGGTAATCAGCCCCATACTCCGTGGGCCAGCGTGGCGCCCAGTGACTGGGCGCTGTTTACCTCGGCGTCGAAAAGCTTCAACGTGCCAGGCCTGACCGGTGCGTGGGGAATCATCCCGGATGCGGCGGACAGAGCCGCCTGGTTTCAGGCGCTGAAAAATGCTGACGGCCTTTCTTCTCCGGCCGTGCTGGCCGTCACGGCACACGTTGCGGCTTACCGTCAGGGCGCACCCTGGCTGGATGCCCTGCGCAGCTATCTTTATGATAATTTCACACTGGTTGCCAATCGGCTTAACGCTGAGTTTCCCGCACTTGACTGGCACATTCCCGAGGCGACCTATCTCGCCTGGCTCGATATCAATCCGCTGGGCATTCCAGAAGAGGCCCTGCAACAAGCGCTGATCCAGCAACGGGTCGCAATTATGCCCGGATCGATCTACGGTGATGCAGGCAAAGGGTTTTTGCGTCTTAACGTTGGCTGTCCGCGCAGCAAAGTTGATGAGGGCGTTTCACGCCTGATTGCGGCGATCCATCAGTTGCAGGGCTGACCTTAACCGGCGAGGCAACCATTGCTCGCCGGTTATGCGTAATTAAGCAGCATCCGGCGCGGCTGTTGCGCAAATAGCTGGCGCTGTTGCGCAAGATATTTTTATAATGCTCTGCACTTCACCGACAACTGAGCGAGTGCGCCATGATCGATTCTAAAATTCCTCTGACTGATATTCACCGCCACCTTGATGGCAACATCCGTGCACAAACCATTCTCGATTTAGGTCGCCAGTTTAACCTCGCCCTGCCTGCTTCCACGCTGGAGACGCTGCGTCCGCATGTGCAGGTCGGCCAGAATGAACCGGACCTGGTGAGCTTCCTGCAGAAGCTCGACTGGGGTGTAAAAGTGCTGGGTGATCTGGATGCCTGCCGCCGGATCGCGCAGGAGAATGTCGAAGATGCCGCCCGCGCGGGTATTCACTATGCTGAACTGCGTTTTTCCCCTGGTTATATGGCGATGACCCACAACCTGCCGATTGCCGGTGTGGTTGAAGCGGTAATTGAGGGCGTGCGCGCAGGCCGTCAGCAGCACGATATCGACGTGCGTCTGATCGGTATTATGAGCCGTACCTTTGGCGAAGATGCCTGCCTCGGCGAACTGGAAGGTTTGCTTGCCCATCGCGATCACATCACCGCGGTCGATCTGGCGGGTGATGAGCTGGGCTTCCCGGGCAGCGAGTTCCTGAGCCACTTTACCCAGGCGCGCGATGCCGGTTTCCGCGTGACCGTCCATGCGGGCGAAGCGGCCGGACCCGAGAGCATCTGGCAGGCGATTCGGGAGCTGGGTGCAGAACGTATCGGTCACGGCGTGAAAGCGATTGAAGATCGCGCGCTGATGGATTTCCTGGCGGAGCACCGTATTGGTATTGAATCCTGCCTGACCTCCAATATCCAGACCAGCACCGTGCCATCACTGGCGCAGCATCCGCTGAAGACCTTCCTGGAGCATGGCATTCTGGCGACGATTAACACGGATGATCCGGCGGTTCAGGGCATTGAACTGGCGCATGAGTATCATCACGCCGCTCCGGCTGCCGGTCTGAGCGCGGCGCAGATCCGTCAGGCGCAGGAAAATGGTCTGACGATTGCGTTCCTTAGCGAAGCAGAGAAAGCGGCTCTTCGCGCACGGGTGCAGTAATCCTGAAGCGTAGCGACAAAAAACGGGCCGGATATCCGGCCCGTTTCGCTTTTTTACTTATTTCGTTAAGCACTGACCCATTAAACGCGCTTCAGCGACATCGTCTGGCGTTTCTCGGCGGATTGCAGACCTAACTCGATCAGCTCCATCACATGAATCGCCTCTTCCGCTGTCACCGGATTGTTACCACGTCCGGCAATCGCATCGCGGATGCCTGCATAGTAAGCGGGATAGTTGCCTGGCTGGGTCAGCTGGGTCGTTTCGGTCAGGGAATCTCCGTCAACCAGCGTCAGAGTGCCATCACGCATGTCATAGCCCCAGTCTTCCTGCGGCGGGAAGTCACCTGACTTCAGGCGATCTTCCTGCGGATCAAGACCATATTTGACGTAACTGCCGCGCGTGCCGTGGACGGTATAACGGGCAGATTCTGCCGCTACCAGCATGCTGGCGTGCAGCACGACACGGCGCTGCGGATAAGTCAGCGTCGCGTGGAAGTAGTCGGTGGTCTGCGCGCCCGGACGCATCTCGGCCAGATCAACCGTGATAGCGACCGGCGGGCCAAACAGCTGCAGCGCCTGGTCCAGCAGATGCGGCCCCAGGTCATACCAGATTCCGCTGCCTGCGCCTTTCATTTCACGCCAGCGATTACGCACTTCCAGACGGAAGCGGTCAAAGTGCGATTCGAAGTAGCGAACTTCACCCAGCGTACCGGCCTCAATCAGCGATTTCAGCGTCAGGAAATCACTGTCCCAGCGGCGGTTGTGGAACACCGACAGCAGCAGCCCTTTGGCTTTCGCCAGCGCATCCAGTTCGCGCGCCTGTGACAACGTCACGGTGAACGGCTTATCGACCACCACATGTTTACCGGCGTTCAGCGCTGCTTTTGCCAGCGGGAAGTGCGTGTCGTTCGGGGTAGGAATAACAATCAGTTGCAGCGTCGGGTCGTCCAGCAGCGCCTGAGGGTCGGCCACCACCTTAACGGCAGGCCAGTCGGCGTGGACTTTGCTGGCGTCGCTACTGGAAATGGCTGCCAGTTCGACGTCTGGCGTCCCCGCAATCAGCGGGGCGTGAAACGTTTTACTGGCAAAACCGTAGCCGATCAGACCAACACGTAATTTATCGCTCATTTGGATTCCTCTCAGAGCCTGATTGACCAGGCTCTTAGTTGATAACCTGATTGATTTAAGACTATTAACCAAATGACGACAAGCCGGAATTCCCCGAAAAAACTAAGAGATAGCACTTCGCGCCAGCGGCCAGGCGGTCTGAGCGGCCAGGCTGTCGTGCGCATCCTGATTACGGCGGCGGAAGTCGCTGGGACTGACGCCGACCCGCTTGCGGAACACCCGCGAGAAGTAGAGCTGATCGTCATAGCCCACTTCACGTCCTACCGAGGCGATCGGTTCCTGGGTGGTCTGCAGCAGCAGTTTCGCGCGGATTACACGCTGATCTTCACGCCAGCGCAGCAGGTTCACACCCATCTGCTCGCGGAACAGGTGCGCCAGCCGCGACGGCGACAGACAGACGTGGCGCGCCACCTCTTCAATCTTAACCTCGCTGGCGAGATGGTTGGTGACGTACTGGCAGGCTTCAATCACGCGCGGATCGCGAATTAACTGATGGCTACGAGGATCTTCTTCAACGGCGCGCAGCAGCAGCCGTTCCAGCAGGTTCATCGCCAGCTCTTCCGCAAACCGACGGCCCGAATTGTGGGTCTGTTCGATACTGGCAAACAGGCGATCAAATTCGCCACGCAGCGATTCAGGCAGCAGCAGTCGTCCCACGCCCTCCTGCTCATCCTGCCAGCGTAGCCAGTCGTGCCAGTAGGCGCGCGGACGGAAATAGACCCAGCGGTGAAACCACTGCGGGCTGTCCGGCGCGCGACCATAATAGTGAGCCGTTTTCGGCTGAAACAGCAGCATTTCGCCAGGTTCGCAGTCAAATGCCCGCTCGCCGTCAAATACCCGCCCTTTACCTTTGATAGTGAGATTCAGAATGTAACCTTTCATGCCGTGCGGGCGATCGATAAAGAAATCGAGCGGACCATCGGCGGTGATCGGCGTCAGCCCCGCCACCAGCCAGGCATTGAATGAATAGCCCGGCAACAAGGGGTTTTGCTGCTCGGCCGGTAATTCGCGGTGATACATAGCGTCCTCACTCAGTCTGTTATTGTTCGGATAGCCCGCAGAGGCTTCTGCCTCTGCGGACCAACGGCTCGCTCAATCAGGCTTTTTTCTGTTTGTAACGGTCAAAAATCACCGCAGCTAACAGTATCAGACCGCGTACCACATACTGTGAGAATGGCGAGATATTCAATAAATTCATCGCATTCTCTACCGTGCCGAGGATCAGCACCCCTGCCACCACATAGGAGATTTTACCGATGCCGCCCTTCAGCGAAACGCCACCCAGCACGCAGGCAGAAATCACCACCAGCTCATAGCCGATGGAGGTCATTGGCTGGCCGCTGGTCATACGTGACGCCAGAATGATGCCCGCCGCCGCTGAAACCAGACCGGAGAGGATAAAGATGATGATGCGGGTGCGCACCACCGGCACACCGGCCAGACGTGCGGCTTCTTCATTGCCGCCAATTGCCAGGGTGTTACGGCCAAAGGTGGTTTTGTTGAGCAGGAAACCGAAGATCAGCATGGTGGCCAGAGTCAGCCAGATGGGAGCGGGCACGCCAAGCCAGTTGGCAAAGCCCAGTTCGAAGAAACGCTCATCTTCGATACCGACCGCTTTACCGTCAGAGAAGATATAGGCCAGGCCGCGGACAATCTGCATGGTCGCCAGCGTGGTGATCAGCGCATTGATCTTGAGGCGGGCAATGACAAAGCCGTTGATAAAGCCGGTGATCATACCGAGAACCAGGCCGGCACCCACGCCAATCCACAGGCTTTCGGTCATGTTAATCACCACGGCGGTAACCACACCCGCACAGGCGATGACGGAAGCGACCGACAGGTCAAAATCACCGGAAGCCAGACAGAACAGCATGCCGCAGGCGACCATGCCGGACATCGACATTGCCAGCCCTAAGCCTTTCATATTGATAAACGAGCCGAAGTTCGGCACAAAGATCGCACAGACAATAAACAGCAGTGCAAATACCACCAGCATGCCGAAGTTGTCCCAGATGCGACCTAACTGCAGGCCGCCGCGTGAAGCGGGCTGCGGCGTATTTGAGGTCGTGGATGAAGCCATGATGATCTCCTGTCAGGCCACGGCGGCCGCTTGAGTGGTTTTGGGCATCGCCAGGCTCAGCGTCTGCTGTTCCGTGGCGTCGTCGTGTAGCAGTTCACCGGCAATGGCACCTTCGCGCATCACCACGATGCGATCGGCCAGGCCCATCACTTCCGGTAAATCGCTGGAGGCGAACAGCACCGCAATGCCCCGGTTCGCCAGCTGATAAATCAGGTTATAGATTTCATGTTTGGCACCGACATCGATACCGCGCGTTGGCTCATCCAGCAGGATCACCTTCATATCCTCTGACAGCCAGCGTCCCAGAATCGCCTTCTGCTGGTTGCCGCCGGAAAGGTTCATGATCAGCTGATCGGCGCTGGGCGTTTTGATGTTTAGCGAGCGGATATGGCTGTCGGCATTTTTATTTTCCCAGCCGTTTTTAATCAGGCAGCCCGCAGTAAGGTTATGACGACGGGCGCTGATGTTGATGTTGTCGCGCACCGAATGCACCGGAATAATGCCCTCGGCTTTGCGATCTTCCGGGCAGAGCATGATGCCCGCACGGATGGCATCGATCGGCTCCCGCAGCGGCAGCGGTTTGCCGTCCAGAATCACCTGACCGCCGCGCAGACGCGTGCCGCCAAACAGCCCTTTCAGCAGTTCACTGCGACCGGCACCGACCAGGCCAAACAGGCCGACGATTTCACCGGCATGGACTTTCAGCGAAATCGGCGTCCGCACGCCCTTCGCTTCGACCTTGTCCAGCTCCAGCCGCACCGCGCCTTTGGCACGCGGTGAATAGCCATAGATATCACCAAGGTTTCGTCCCACCATCGCCTGCACCAGATCGTCGTGATGGGTGTTAGCCATATCGGTAAACGTCCGCACGTAGCGGCCATCTTTAAAGACGGTGATGGCATCGCTGAGGGCGAAGATCTCCTCCATGCGGTGTGAAACGTAGAGCACCACCCGGCCCTCCTCACGGAGCTGACGGATGACGCGGAACAGGTTGTCGATTTCACGCGCTGAAAGTGAGCTGGTTGGCTCATCAAAGGCGATAATACGCGCGTTACGCGCCAGCGCTTTGGCAATCTCCACCATCTGCCACTGCCCCAGCGACAGGTATTTCAGCGGCATATCGGGATCGATATCCATGCCGAGATTTTTCAGTTGCAGGCCCGCCTCAAAACGCATCAGCTTACGGTTGACCAGCCCATGTTTGTGCGGGATCTGACCGAGATAGATGTTCTCTGCCACGCTCATTTCCGGCACCAGATGCAGTTCCTGGTAAATAATGGCGACGCCCGCGTCCAGCGCATCGGTGGTGCGCTGAAAGCTCATCGGCTGGCCTTTAATACGAATCTCACCGCCGCTCGGCTGATAACTGCCGCTGAGTATTTTTAACAGCGTCGATTTGCCTGCGCCGTTCTCGCCCATCAGAGCATGGACTTCACCGCCACGGCAGTCGAAGGAGATATCCTGCAACGCTTTGACGCCAGGGAAGGTTTTACTGATGCCATGAAACGACAGAAATGCTGAATCAGTGTTCATGTTTTTCCTCACTCTTTCGCGCCACCGGCCGGTTATGGCGGGCGGCGCGAAATTGGCTATTAAGGATGCCAGGCGACAAACTGCCTGGCAGGCTCAGGGTTACATCAGTCCTTTTTTCGCCAGTTCAGTTTTGAAGTTGTCACGGGTGATCAGCACCACATCGGTAACTTCGGTGAATTTCGGTGGCTCTTCACCTTTGCTGACCCAGTTGTAGAGCATCTGGCTGCTTTTGTAGCCGTGGATATCCGGGCTTGGCAGCAGCGATCCGTAGAAGCCGGTCGCTTTCTCTTTCGACAGTTCACTGATGGCATCCACGCCGTTGATGCCGATACCGATGACGTCAGCCGCTTTAAAGCCCTGACCTTCGGTCGCGCGCACGCCGCCCAGCACGGTGTTGTCGTTCATACCCACAATCAGCCAGTGTTTGACTTCAGGATGCTGAACCAGCAGAGAGTTACCGGCGTCAAATGCGCCAGGGATGTCGTTAGATTTGGTCGGGACCTGGTAGATCTGCGCTGCCGGGAAGCCAGCGGCTTTGATGGCGTCCATGGAGCCGCCGGTACGACGACGAGCGGTGTCGAGTTCGTTAGCGGTAATCGCCATCACGCCGGTGGTTTTCACATCCCAGCCGCGTTTCTGCATCTCTTTATAGAGTTCCTGACCCTGACGCTCACCAATTTTGGTCGCAGCCATCATCACCAGCGGCACGGTATCCATTGGTTTGCCTTTGGCGGTGACGAACTGGTCATCGACCGCGATGACTTTCAGACCGTAGCCACGCGCTTTTGCCATGATGGCAGAGCCGAGTTTCGGATCGGGCGTACAGATAACAAAACCTTTCGCGCCGTTAGCCGCCAGGCTGTCGATGGCATTCAGGGTTTTTTCACCATCCGGCACGGCAATTTTAATGACATCAAAGCCAAGATCTTTGCCCGCTTTGTCGGCGAATTTCCATTCTGTCTGGAACCAGGGTTCCTCTGGTTGCTTGACTAAGAATCCCAGCTTCATGGTCTCGGCGATAGCGGATTGTGACATAACCGCTGCCAGACCGATGGCCGCGAACGCTTTAGTGAATTTATGCATGATGCTCTCCGGTACCAGGTTATTTTTCGCTGCTAATAACGAATCGGTGTAAACGCTACCAGTTTATTTTGTTTTGTGGGTACAGCCATAAATCAGTGCGTTAGACTGGCATGTGCTGACAGACTGTCCAGACGCTGGGCTAGTTTTAGCGGTATTAGCGAAGAAAAATGTAGAGCGGTATCACATCTTAAAATCACGACAAAATGATCCATATATTCAGCAAATTTAACCGGACCTTAACTTTTGCAATGGATCACAAAATCACTGCCGATGACAGAAAAGTGCATATTGTCAGCCAGCGATGACTAACTGATTTCGCGCGCCGAACCCAGGATACAGGAGTTAACTAACTACAGGAGATTCCGATGCGTGCTGGAGCCATCACCCTTGGGCTGGACTTTGGTAGTGATTCGGTGCGTGCGCTGGCCGTGGATTGTCATAGCGGCAAAGAGCTGCAGAGTGCGGTGTTCAGCTATCCGCGCTGGCAACAGGGCTTATACAGCGATCCGCACACTAACCGTTTTCGTCACCATCCACAGGATTACATCGACGCCATGGAGCAGGCACTGCTCGGCGTGCTGAATGCACTGAGTGAAGATCAGCGCAACGCCGTGGTCGGCATTGGTGTTGACAGCACCGGTTCGACCCCTGCCCCTATTGACCGCGACGGCAACGTGCTGGCGCTGCGTCCGGAGTTCGCCGACAACCCCAACGCGATGTTTGTGTTGTGGAAAGATCACACCGCTATAGAAGAAGCGGAAGAGATCAATCAGCTGTGCCACAGCGGCCGCTTCCAGGATTACAGCCGCTATATTGGCGGGATTTACTCCTCTGAGTGGTTCTGGGCGAAGATTCTGCACGTGTCGCGTGAAGATGCGGCCGTGCGTGACGCCGCTGTCTCCTGGGTCGAACTGTGCGACTGGGTGCCAGCCTTGTTAAGCGGCACCACTGCACCTGACAAATTGCGTCGGGGGCGCTGTGCGGCCGGGCACAAGGCGCTGTGGCACGGCGACTGGAACGGCCTGCCCGATGTCGATTTTCTCAATGCGCTGGACCCGCTGTTAACGCAACAGCTCGACTCTCCCCTGTTTACCGATACCTGGACCGCTGATCTGCCTGTCGGCACGCTTAGCCCTGAATGGGCGCAGCGTCTTGGCCTGACGCAAACCGTGACGCTTTCGGGTGGCGCATTTGACTGCCATATGGGCGCGGTCGGTGGCGGTGCCAAACCCTATACCCTGGTGAAAGTGATCGGCACCTCAACCTGCGACATCCTGATTGCTGACACTGAAAAGGTCGGCGATCGCGACATCAAAGGCATCTGTGGTCAGGTCGATGGCAGCGTAATGCCAGGCGCTATCGGGCTGGAGGCGGGTCAGTCTGCCTTTGGTGATATCTACGCCTGGTTCAGCCGTTTACTGGGCTGGCCGCTGCAGCTGGCGGCGCAGCAGCATCCGGAGCTGAAGCCTCAGCTGGCTGAGATGCAAAAGAGTCTGATTAAAGATCTGACCGAGGCCTGGGCCGCAAACCCGCAGCTCGACCATCTGCCGGTGGTGCTGGACTGGTTTAACGGTCGCCGTACGCCAAATGCCAATCAGCGGCTGAAAGGGGTAATTACCGACCTCAATCTGGGCACCGATGCCCCCGCGCTGTTTGGTGGTCTGGTCGCCGCCACCGCATTTGGCGCACGCGCAATTATGGAGTGCTTCGAACAGCAGCAGATCCCGGTCGAGAGCATTCTGACCCTGGGCGGCATCGCGCGGAAATCCCCGGCAATTATGCAGGCCTGCTGCGATGTGATGAATCGCCCACTGGATATCGTCGCCTCTGACGAGTGCTGTGCGCTGGGTGCGGCCATTTTCGCCGCCGTCGCCGCCGGTGTGCACGCCAGCGTTCCCGACGCCCAGCAGGTGATGGCCAGCCCGATTGCCGTGACGCTGCAGCCCGATCCGGCGCGCGTCGCCCGCTATCAACAACTTTATCAACGCTATCAACAATGGTGCGTGGCGGCTGAACCGCAATACGCCGCACGCCCCGCTTCCGCTAAGAGCCTATCTCAGCAGGCGTAATGTTGCAGGCAGTCTGGACACGGACAGCGCGGAACAATCCGTAGTACACGGAGTACGTGAGGATGACTCGCTACGCTCGCCCTTTCAGGGCCGCCCTGACGGGCGTTCAGGTTGCTAAAGCAGCCTGTGTGAGCACTGCCCAGGTTCAGACTGACAAATAAAATAGCCTATTGAGGTAGGCTCAAAGTAAAGGAGTGGTTTTATGGAACAGTCAAACAGCTACAGCGTGTGGTTTGTCATCGGCACGCAGCACCTCTACGGGGCGGAGACGTTACGCCAGGTTGAACAGAATGCACGTCAGGTGGTCGAGGGTTTAAATCAGGCCGGTTTACCGCTGCGTCTGGAGCTGAAACCGCTGGTTAAGTCACCGGATGAAGCGCTGGCTCTGTGTCGCGATGCCAATTATGACAAGGAGTGCGTCGGTATCATTACCTGGCTGCACACCTTCTCCCCGGCCAAAATGTGGATCGGTGGCCTGAGCGTGCTGAATAAGCCGTTGCTGCAATTCCATACCCAGTTCAATGCGGAGATTCCGTGGGACAGCATGGACATGGACTTTATGAACCTGAACCAGACCGCACACGGCGGCCGCGAGTTCGGTTTCATCGGCGCACGTATGGGCCTGCAGCACAGCGTGGTGACCGGTCACTGGCAGGATAGCGCCAGCCAGCAGCGCCTCGGCAACTGGATGCGTGCAGCACTGACCAAACAGGCCAGTCAGCAGCTGAAAGTCGCGCGTTTCGGCGACAACATGCGTGAAGTGGCCGTGACCGAAGGCGATAAAGTCGCCGCGCAGATTCAGTTCGGTTATTCGGTGAATGGCTGGGGCGTCGGCGATCTGGTTGAGGTGATCAATGGCGTCAGCGATGGCGACGTGAATGCGCTGGTCGACGAATATGAAAGCCTGTATCGCTTTACCGATGTTGCCGCTTCCGGCGGCGAAAAGCGTCAGAACGTGCTGGATGCCGCACGCATTGAGCTGGGTCTGAAACGTTTCCTGGAAGCAGAAGGCTGCCACGCTTTCACCACCAACTTCCAGACGCTGCATGGCATGACGCAATTGCCAGGCCTGGCGGTTCAGCGTCTGATGGGTCAGGGTTATGGCTTCGCAGGTGAAGGTGACTGGAAGACCGCTGCGCTGCTGCGCATTTTCAAAGTGCTGGCAGGCGATCGCAAAGGTGGCACCTCCTTTATGGAGGATTACACCTATCACTTCTCACCCGGTAACGATCTGGTCCTCGGCTCGCATATGCTGGAGGTCTGCCCGTCGATTGCCATTGAAGAGAAGCCATTGATCGATGTGCAGTTCCTGGGCATTGGTGATAAAGCCGATCCGGCGCGCATGATTTTCTCAACGCCAGCGGGTCGCGCGATTAACGCCAGCGTAATTGATATGGGTGATCGTTTCCGTCTGCTGGTTAACGTGGTGGATGCTATCGAACAGCCGAAACCGCTGCCGAAGTTGCCGGTTGCGCGCGCACTGTGGAAAGCCCAGCCGTCACTGGCAACGGCATCCGAAGCGTGGATTCTGGGCGGCGGCGCGCACCATACGGTGTTCAGCCAGGCGCTGACGCTGGATGATATGTATCTGTACGGTGAGATGAACGATATCGAAGTGCTGGTGATTGATGAGCACACGCGTTTACCTGCGTTTAAAGACGCACTGCGCTGGAACGAAGCGTATTACCGTTTGAAACGTTAATAACTAAAGGGCGCTGTTCAATTTTTTAATTAACAGCGCTCTTAAGTAAGTTAATGAAACGGCCGACGCAGGATTATGCGGCATCAGTTTTTGATAAATACTGTGCTATTCAGTCGGGAATTGAAAATCCCATGCGGCGAACACCTTAATTCACTGCTCGTTATCTACCCCTTATTAATACTTTCTCGCATGTTTTTAAAAGCAATGATCAAGCCTAATCGGGAAGGAATGGTATGCCTGAAAAGCAAAGCGTCCGCGCCAGGGATGGCGCGGCCGATCCGCATGGATGCGGGAATCCTTTGCGATCAGGCATATCTTTCCTGACCTTTCTCATCAGCCAACAGCAATTTGAATTAATCCACCATCAATAGAAATATCCACTGTCCTGCTTCTTAAAGCGATGCATCAGCCCAACCGGGAAGGAAAGATATGCCTGAAGAGCAAAGCGTCCGCGCCAGGGATGACGCGGCCGATCCGCATGGATGCGGGAATCCTTTGCGTTCAGGCATACCTTTCCTGACCTCTCTCATCAGCCAACAGCAATTTGTATTAATCCACCATCAATAGAAATATCCACTGTCCTGCTTCTTAAAGCGATGCATTAGCCCAACCGGGAAGGAATGGTATGCCTGAAGAGCAAAGCGTCCGCGCCAGGGAAGGCGCGGCCGATCCGCATGGATGCGGGAATCCTTTGCGATCAGGCATACCTTTCCTGACCTTTCTCATCAGCCAACAGCAATTTCTATTAATCCACCATCAATAGAAATATCCACTGTCCTGCTTCTTAAAGCGATGCATCAGCCCAACCGGGAAGGAAAGATATGCCTGAAGAGCAAAGCGTCCGCGCCAGGGATGGCGCGGCCGATCCGCATGGATGCGGGAATCCTTTGCGATCAGGCATACCTTTCCTGACCTTGCACCTAAATCCAATAGCGATTGTTTTTACTGTCATACAAAAGAGAACCTAAGTCTTTGCTATAACTTAACCCTTTCATGAACTTGCACTTTCCCCCACCAGCCTGTATTGCTTGTAGCCTGACAAAACAAAGGTCGCCAGCGCCATGCACATTGCCGAGCTAAACCAACATCCCGGCTTCGCCGGACAAACCGCACAACTGTTGCACACTGAATGGTCACATCTTCCTGCATGGTCTCACCCGCCTGCCATCCTTGAGCGTTTAAAACAGCGCAATCAGAAACCTTCGGCAGAATTTACTCTTATTGCCACACCGGATGGCGAAACGGTGGTCGCGACCTGTAGCGTCATTCGCTATGAACTGGATGACATTCCGGCACGAGAATTCTGGATTGGTGAGGTGGTGACGGACAAGGCATTCCGGGGTCAGGGCGTGGCAAAAGCGTTAATACAGCAGGCGATTGCGCGAGCCAGACAACAGCAGATGGGTGAACTGTGGCTCTATACACCCGATCAACAGGCGTACTATCAGCGTTCAGGATGGCAGGCGGTGGAACAGCGGCAAATCGCGGGTGAAGAGGTCACGGTCATGGTGCTGCGCCTTGCGCAGTAAAAGGCGGCTCCTGCGAGCCGCCATTGATCGGAGTACTGAAGAACTCAGGAAGGTAATCGCTTAACGGGCGCGTTCTGCTGACGATCCCAGATGACCGTCAGTAACCGCTGCAGGGCGATAAACGCAAACAGCAGAATTCCGATGGCGATCTTGGTCCACCAGGAACTCAGCGTACCGTCGAAGTTAATCCAGGTCTGAATCAGCCCCTGAATCAACACACCGAACAGCGTGCCCAAAACTGTACCGACACCACCCGACAGCAGCGTGCCGCCAATCACCACTGACGCGATCGCATCCAGCTCCACACCCAGCCCTGCCAGCGCATAACCTGCCGAGGTATAAATCGAGAACACGATCCCGGCCAGCGTCGCCAGCGTGGTGGAAAGCATATAAATCTTAATGGTGGTCGCACGGGTCGAAACGCCCATCAGCTGGGCGGATGTCATATTGCCACCGATGGCGTAAACCCGGTTACCAAAGCGCGTGCGGTGCGCCAGAATAATCCCGCCAGACACCACCACCAGCATAATCACCGCCAGCAGGCTGAGACGCCCACCGCCCGGCACTTTCCACGCCAGACTGGAAAGCATGCTGTAGAACGGATGATCGATAGGAATTGAGTTCTCCGACACCAGATAACTGCATCCGCGCAGGAAAAACATCCCCGCCAGCGTAATGATAAATGCCGGAATCTTCAGCGCATCGATCAGCCAGCCCATCATGGCCCCGAACAGCGCGCCCAGCGACAGAATCAGCGCAAATGCCAGCAACGGATCGATATGAAAATCACCGATCGCCCGGGCAAGAAACACGCCGGTAAAGGCGATCACCGCACCCACCGACAGATCGATACCGCCCGATAAAATCACGAAGGTCATGCCGACGGCGATAATCCCAAGGAAAGCATTATCGGTCAGGATATTGCAGATTACCCGGGTGGAGGCAAAGCCCGGAAACTGACTCAGACAAAACAGGTAACCCGCCACAAACACCAGCAAGGTGATCATCAGCGGAAGATGACGTTTAATCATGTCGGGCGTCTCCGTTTCAACATCGCAATAAACCGTGGTGACTGCAGCAACAGCACGCACATCACCACCACCGCTTTCACCACCTGATTCAGCTCAGGCGGGAAGCCGGAGAGCAAAATCCCGGTATTCATCGACTGAATAATCAGCGCGCCTATCAGCGACAACACCAGATTAAAGCGGCCACCCATCAGCGACGCACCGCCAATCACCACGGCGAGAATCGCATCCAGCTCCAGCCATAATCCGGCGTTATTAGCATCCGCACCGCGAATATCCGCCGCGACGATCAGTCCCGCAACAGCGGCACAAACGCCACTTATGGCGTAGGTTGACATTACCACCAGCCAGCCTGTCACCCCCGCATTACGGGCCGCGCGCAGGTTAATCCCCACGGCTTCGATAAACAGACCCAGCGCGGTTTTGCGCGTCAGCAGCCAGACCGCCAGCGCTACCACGAGTGTGATCCAGACCGGGACCGGCAACATCCACAGCGAGCCGTTACCAAACCAGCCAAGACTGTCACTGTCGAACGTCACAATCTGCCCCTGCGTAATCAGCTGAGCGATTCCGCGCCCGGCGACCATCAGAATCAGCGTGGCAACAAATGGCTGAATACGCAGCAGCGCCACCAGCACGCCATTCCATATGCCACAGGCTAAACCGGTTCCCAGCGTGCAGAGAATAATAAACGGCACACCGTGTCCGGCTACGGTCAATGTCGCAGCCGTCGCGCCTGCGATCGCCATCACCGCACCCACGGAAAGATCGATGCCGCCGGTGGCGATCACCAGCGTCATCCCGATCGCCAGCAGGGCAACCGGTGCCGCACGGTTAAGAATATCGATCGGACTGCCGAACAGACGCCCATCCTGCAGATGCACGGCAAAAAAGTTATTGGCCACCAGACTGTCAATCAACAGCACCAACAGCAGCGCGGCGATTTGCGGCATCCCTGGCGGGAGTTTCAGCTTACGACGTGGCGTTTTTTCAGATGTCATAGGGGACTCAAGCATGTTTTACCCCTCCGTCCGCGATAGCATTGACGATCGACGCTACCGAAAGCTGCTCCAGCGGAATTTCTGCCACCTGCTTCAGATCGCGCATAATCAACACCCGATCGGCATAACCGACCAGCTCTTCGAGTTCAGAGGAGATCACCAGCAGCGCCAGACCATCAGCGCACAGGGATTCAATTAAACGGATAATCTCGGCGTGCGCGCCCACATCAATGCCGCGCGTCGGTTCGTCGAGGATTAAAAACTGCGGTTTGGTCACCAGCCAGCGCGACAGCAGCACCTTCTGCTGGTTGCCGCCCGATAACAGCTCCACAGGCTGCTCTGCATGCGGCGTACGAATACCCAGACTCTTGATAAAACGATCGGCAATCGCCTGCTGCTCACGCTTCTTAATTGGCCGTAACCAGCCGCGCTGCGCCTGCAACGCCAGAATAATATTTTCACGAACCGAGGCCGCGCCGATAATCCCGTCAGTCTTACGATCTTCCGGGCAAAAACCCATGCCCAGCTGCGAGGCTTTCGCCGGATTAGTAATGCGCTGCACCTTGCCTTTGATCTTCGCTGTTCCTCGGTCGGCACGACGAATACCAAACAACACCTCGGCGGTTTCGGTGCGGCCCGAACCCAGCAGCCCCGCCAGTCCCACTACTTCGCCTGGACGAACTTCCAGATTAAAGGGCTCAATGGTGCCTTTCCTGCCGTAATCTTCAAACGACACCACCGGCTGATTGCTGCGCAGCGTGCTGCCCTGCCGCTGCAGCGCCGTCTCCAGCAGTTCGCGACCCAGCATCAGCTTAATCAGCTCAATCTGCGGCAGCGTGGCGGTATCGCGGGTGGCGATAAACTGCCCGTTACGCAGCACGGTAATCCGGTCAGTAATGCGGTACACCTGGTCGAGAAAGTGCGTCACAAAAATCAGGCTCATCCCTTTGGCTTTTAACTGCGCCATCAGGGTAAACAGCATCTCAACCTCGCTGGCATCCAGACTGGCTGTCGGCTCATCCAGGATCAAAACCTGGGCGGAAAGATCGACCGCGCGGCAGATGGCGATAATCTGCTGCATCGCCACCGAGTAGTGGCCCAGCGGACGTGTCACATCAAGGGAAAAACCATAGTTCCGCATCAGCGCATCGGCCTCCCGCACCATCCGGCGACGGTCAATCATGCCAAAGCGGCGTGGTTCGCGGCCAATATAGAGGTTATCTGCCACCGACATGTTCGGCAGCATATTCACTTCCTGATAAACGGTGCCGATGCCCATCTCCTGCGCCTGCGCCGTATTATGCGGCGTAATCGGCTCACCATTCAGGGTGATGGTCCCTGCATCACGGCTGTAAACACCGGTCAGCACTTTAATCAGGGTGGATTTGCCGGCACCGTTCTCCCCCAGCAGCGCCATGATCTCCCCTTTACGGATATCAAAGGAAACATTATTCAGCGCTTTGACGCCGGGAAAACCTTTGCTGACGCCGCTGATGGATAACAGCGGTGTTTCATTTTGCGTGGTCATTCTGCTCACTCCGCCTCACGTCATGAAAAACCGCCCCGTAGGGCGGTCTGCGGCTGGTCTGCGGCTGATCGGTGAATCAGTAACCCATGCCTTTTTTGGTATCCAGCTCCTTCTGCGCGTCGGCAGGCAGGAACAGCTTAGATTCGGTCTTGATCACTTTTGGCGGCAGCGTGCCATCTTTCTTGAATTTTTCCAGCGCATCAAACGCCGGGCCAGCCATGTTTGGCGTCAGCTCCACGTTGGCGTTAGCCTCACCCGCCAGCATCGCTTTATAGATATCCGGTACACCATCAATCGAGCCGGTCAGAATATCTTTGCCCGGTTTCAGGCCAGCTTCTTTAATCGCCTGAATGGCACCGATCGCCATATCATCGTTATGCGCGTAAACCATGCAGATGTTTTTGCCGTTGTTCTCCGCCTTGATAAAGCTCTCCATCACCTCTTTACCCTTACTGCGGGTAAAGTCACCCGACTGCGAGCGGATCACTTTAATGTTTGGATGGTTGCTGATCGCTTCAGCAAAGCCTTTCTTACGATCGATTGCCACGCTGGCACCCACCGTGCCCTGCAGTTCCACCACGTTACACTGCTTGTCGCCCACGGTTTTCACCAGCCAGTCGCCAATCAGCTTGCCTTCCAGCACGTTGTCAGCCGTCACCACCGCCTGATACAGCGATTTGTCTTTTACCACAATGGCGCGGTCCAGCAGGTAAACCGGGATTTTGGCATCTTTGGCTTCTTCCAGTACCGGCTCCCAGCCGGTCTGCACCACCGGTGCGATGAAGATGGCATCAACGCCCTGAGCGATGAACGAACGTACCGCCTTGATCTGATTCTCTTGTTTCTGCTGTCCGTCGGCGATTTTCAGGGTGATTCCGCGTTTTTTGGCTTCGCTTTTCGCTACGTTGGTTTCCGCCGAACGCCAGCCAGATTCCGAACCTACCTGCGAGAAGCCGACCGTCATATCTGCAGCGAGTACCGGGCCGGTTAACGCGGCGCTGACCAGCGTGGTCAGAAGTAAACGTTTCCACATAGTTTTTAATCCTCTGAAAGGCGTTTGCTGTTTAGGGTAGAGAGCCTGCTTAGACTGGACTAAAAAAGCGTGCATAATGGCGACACACTTCACAAAACAGAGCAATTTAAAGGGGTTACGTGTAGTCACACGGTTTGACTGACGAGGGAGTTATGGATAAAACGGCTGAGTAGAAAAAATCTGCTCGTTAAATAATTGTAATAAACAGAATCGCTTATGCTTACTGCCACTGGAAACGATTACAGCCAGGCGTACAAAACGGGTTATCCGGCCTGCGATGAACAAAAAATGGGATTTGTGATAGTCCGCACAGTAGATTGCTGGCCTGAGTCAGTGGCGAAACGTTTCTCTGGCACTAAGTGCAGAATGGTTAATTTTTTTGGGCTAAAAGGGTGAGAAAGAAGCCACTAATGCATTGTCAGCGCTGAATAAGAAAAAAAATAATATTTAACCTCTGCTTTTAAACACTTTATGCCGACTCTGTCCGTAATTAGTTAGTGAGGTGTTTAAGATAGAGACGCTGAGTTGCTGGCTCAGACAATAGTAAAAAAGCCAGATATGGAGTTTTAGTGACTAATAAGGTGCTTTTATCTGATTTTCGCCTTTTTTAAGCCGCATGATCTGGACAGCATAAGCTTGCCCCCTATACTGAGCACTCCTTTGTTACTTCTATCTGTTATGGCAATGATGACTGCGCACGATTACCTGCTTAAATTCCGCAAAGTAAATAATTCAGACAGTCTGGAAAAGCTTTTCGATCATCTTAATTACTCCCTGACGAATGATCTGGAAATCATCAATATGTACCGGGCTGCCGATCACCGACGTGCTGAACTGGTCTCTGGCGGACGGTTATATGATCTCGGCTGTGTCCCTAAAACGGTGTGGCGCTACGTGGTCTGATTTCCGGCTGATTTATCGCTGTTTATCCCGCTGATCTTGTCCGGATGGGCGTGCCCCTCTGGACATGTTATTCTGCTGCGCTTCGACTCCCCGAGACAGGAATAACCACGATGAATGAACAGGTTGCTGCGCCGCGTATTGGTGGCTGGCTTTTGCTGCCGCTGGCCTGGCTGATAATGACCCTGTTAACCACCGTTCTGGTGCTGGCGATGTATCTGACACCACTGTTTAATCCGGAATGGCGTGTGGCGCTGTTTTCTCACGGCAGCACACTCTTCTCTTACTGGGCTATTTCCCTGCTCACCGCCGTGGCGGTCTGGGCTTATAGTCTCTGGATCAGCTGGCTGTTCTTTAAGCGCTCCCGCCGCCTGCCGCGTCACTACCTGCTCTGGCTGCTGATTACCGTGCTGCTGGCGCTGAAAACCTTTGCCTTTACGCCGGTTACCGATAGCCGTGCCCTCCAGACATTACTGCTGTCGCTGCTGGCCGCTGCGGTGTTTGCGCCCTACTTCAAACGCTCAAAACGGGTAAAAACGACCTTTATCGCGCCATAACGCTGTGAGTTATGTCAGGAATTTAATTCTGAGTGCGGTCTGCCGCTCAGCAGATGGCGCAGGTGTTGAGATACGCCGCGCTATCAATGATAATAAGCCGCTTTCTGGCTCCCAGGCGAAAAAATGACCGATTATCTGCTTCTCTTTGTTGGCACCGTGCTGGTGAATAACTTCGTCTTAGTGAAGTTTCTCGGCCTGTGTCCTTTTATGGGCGTTTCCAAAAAACTGGAAACGGCGATTGGCATGGGCCTCGCCACGACATTCGTCATTACCCTGGCCTCGATCTGCGCATGGCTGGTCAACCATCTGATCCTGCTGCCGCTGGATCTGGTCTATCTGCGTACCATGGCCTATATCCTGGTGATCGCCGTCGTGGTGCAGTTCACCGAAATGGTGGTGCGTAAAACCAGCCCGTCGCTCTATCGTCTGCTGGGTATCTTTCTGCCGCTGATCACCACCAACTGTGCGGTGCTGGGCGTACCTCTGCTGAGCGTCAACCTTAACCACACCTTTATGCAGGCCGCGCTGTATGGTTTCAGTGCCTCTATCGGCTTCTCGCTGGTGATGGTGCTGTTCGCCGGTATGCGCGAGCGGCTGGTGCTGGCCAATGTTCCTGCCCCGTTTAAAGGCAACTCCATCGCCCTGATTACCGCGGGCCTGATGGCGCTGGCGTTTATGGGCTTCAGCGGTCTGGTGAAATTCTGATGACCGCGATCTGGATTGCTGTTGCCGTATTAAGTGCGCTGAGCCTGGTGTTCGGCGCGCTGCTGGGTTACGCCTCGCGCCGCTTTGAAGTCGAAGAAGATCCTATTGTTGAGCAGATTGATGCCATTCTGCCGCAGAGCCAGTGCGGTCAGTGTGGCTATCCGGGCTGTCGCCCCTATGCGGATGCGGTCGGTAACAATGGTGAAGCGATCAATAAATGCGCGCCAGGTGGTGAGCAGACCATGCTCAAGCTGGCAGCCCTGCTTAACGTTGAACCGCAGCCGATTGATGGCGATGAAACGGCGAAAGAGCCGGTGCGCACCGTGGCGTTTATTGATGAAGCCAACTGCATTGGCTGCACCAAATGTATTCAGGCTTGTCCGGTAGATGCCATTGTCGGGGCAACCCGCGCCATGCACACCGTGCTGAGCGATGTCTGCACCGGCTGCGATCTCTGTGTCGCGCCCTGCCCGACTGACTGTATTGAAATGCGTCCGGTTGCCACCACGCCAGCTAACTGGAAGTGGGATTTAAATACCATTCCTGTACGGGTGATCCCGGTAGAAACTCATGCTTAATCTGTTTAACTTCCTGAAAAAAGAGAAGGTCTGGGATTTTCA
Organism: Pantoea sp. OVA07A; assembly: GCF_019969975.1. NCBI lineage: Bacteria > Pseudomonadati > Pseudomonadota > Gammaproteobacteria > Enterobacterales > Erwiniaceae > Pantoea > Pantoea sp. OVA07A. Next base: position 862,511 of record NZ_JAHXYM010000001.1, read on the forward strand.
GGGCGGTATTCATCCGCCGGAAATGAAAACCCAGTCCAACGGCACGCCGCTCTCCGAACTGCCGTTGCCGCACCGTTTTATTATCCCGCTGAAACAGCATATCGGACATGAAGGTGAGATCTGCGTTGCGCCTGGCGACAAAGTGCTGCGCGGTCAGCCTCTGACATTTGGCACTGGCCGCATGCTGCCAGTCCACGCGCCCACCTCCGGCGTGATTGAAGATATCGGTCAGCATATGACCGCGCACCCTTCAGGTCTCTCTGAGCTTTGCATTTTCCTGACGCCAGATGGCGACGACCGCTGGATGCCGCTGGATCCGCTGCCTGACTACCGGCAGCATCCGCGCGCCGACATTGTGCAGCGTATTCACGACGCCGGCATTGCCGGTCTCGGCGGCGCGGGTTTCCCCACCGCCACCAAACTGAAGGGCGGCCTGCGCGGGGTTAAAACCCTGATTATTAACGCGGCGGAGTGTGAACCTTATATCACCGCTGACGATCGTCTGATGCAGGACTACGCTGCCGAAGTCCTGGAAGGCAGCCGTATTCTCGCCTGGGTGTTACAGGCTGAACAGGTGCTGATTGGCATTGAAGATAACAAGCCTGAAGCCATTGCCGCACTGAAGCAGGCGCTGGGTAGCGAGCGCGATCTGCACATCCGGGTCATCCCGACCAAATATCCCTCCGGCGGTGCCAAGCAGCTGACCCGAATCCTGACCGGGAAGGAAGTGCCGCACGGCGGACGTTCCTCCGATATCGGCGTGCTGATGCAGAACGTCGGCACCGCCTGGGCGGTTAAGCGGGCCATTATTAATGGTGAACCGATCACCGAACGCGTTGTGACGCTGACCGGCGAGGCGATCGCCCAGCCGCGTAACGTCTGGAGTCGTCTCGGCACCCCGATCAGCCATCTGTTACACCAGGTCGGGTTCACGCCTGCGCCGCGTCAGATGGTGATCATGGGCGGTCCGCTGATGGGCTTTACCCTGCCATCACTGGATGTGCCGGTGGTGAAGATCACCAACTGTATTCTGGCCCCGTCTGCCAGTGAGATGGGCAACAACGACGAAGAGCAGTCCTGTATTCGCTGTTCAGCCTGTGCCGATGCCTGTCCGGCCAAACTGCTGCCGCAGCAGCTTTACTGGTACAGCCAGGGCGGCGATCACGATAAAGCGCGCGCTCACCATATTGATGACTGCATCGAATGTGGTGCCTGCGCCTATGTCTGCCCGAGCAATATTCCGCTGGTGCAATATTACCGTCAGGAAAAAGCGGAACTGCGCGCCATCGATCTGGAAGCGAAACGCACGCTGGAAGCCAAAGCACGCTTCGAAGCACGCCAGGCGCGACTGGAGCGTGAAAAGCAGGCTCGTGAAGCGCGTCATGAAGAGGCGAAGCAACGCGTTGCCCGCACCGATACCAGCGAACTGGCTGCGGCCAAAGCGCGGGTGAAAGCCCGCCAGACGGCCGAACCGGATGAGGCAACGCTTGAAGCCCAGCGTGAAGCCCGCCATGCGCAGGCGCGTCTGCGTCAGGCCGAGGCGCAGGCTGAAACCCAGCCGGTGACGCGTCAGACCGTCGATCCGCGTAAAGCGGCGGTTGAAGCGGCTATTGCCCGGGCGAAAGCGAAGAAAACAGAGCCGGTTGAGGCGGCGGATAACCAGGCTGAGGCCAGTGTCGATCCGCGTAAATCGGCAGTAGAAGCCGCCATTGCCCGCGCCAAAGCGAAGAAAGCCGCTCAGGCTGAAGGCACCGAGGCACCGCAGGCCGCAACCGACAGCGCTGCAGAAGCCGTGCCAGACGCCGCCGCTGAGACCGATCCGCGTAAAGCCGCGGTTCAGGCTGCCATTGCCCGCGCCAAAGCGAAGAAAGCCGCACAGGCTGAAGGCGCCGAGGCACCGCAGGCCGCAACCGACAAAACTGCAGAAGCCGCGACAGACGCCGCCGCTGAGACCGATCCGCGTAAAGCCGCGGTTCAGGCCGCTATCGCCCGCGCCAAAGCGAAGAAAGCCGCACAGGCTGAAAACGCCGAGGCACAGGCCGCAGGCGACAGCGCTGCAGAGGCTGCCGCTGAGACCGATCCGCGTAAAGCCGCGGTTCAGGCCGCCATCGCCCGCGCCAAAGCGAAGAAAGCCGCACAGGCTGAAGGCGCCGAGGCACCGCAGGCCGCAACCGACAAAACTGCAGAAGCCGCGACAGACGCCGCCGCTGAGACCGATCCGCGTAAAGCCGCGGTTCAGGCCGCTATCGCCCGCGCCAAAGCGAAGAAAGCCGCACAGGCTGAAAACGCCGAGGCACAGGCCGCAGGCGACAGCGCTGCAGAGGCTGCGCCAGATGCCGCCGCTGAGACCGATCCGCGTAAAGCCGCGGTTCAGGCCGCTATCGCCCGTGCCAAAGCGAAGAAAGCCGCACAGGCGGAAAGTGAGGCGGATGCCGCTTCACGTGATGCCGCAGCACTGGCCACCGCCGCGCATTTTGCGGTGGATAAAGCGGAGCAGGCCCAGGAGCAGGCAAACAACGCCAATGCAGAACCTGAACAGGCACCTGAACTGAATCAACCCGATGATGCGCGCAAGGCCGCTATTGCTGCCGCCATCGCCCGTGCCAAAGCGCGTAAAGCGCAGTCGTCTACGACGCTTGAGGATTAAATGGCTTTTCGTATCGCAAGTTCTCCTTACACCCATAATCGCCGCAGCACCGGCAATATCATGCTGCTGGTGGTGCTGGCCGCGGTGCCAGGTTTTGCTGCACAGTGTTATTTCTTTGGCTACGGCACCTTTTTACAGGTCTTACTGGCGACGCTGACCGCCTGGCTGACAGAGGCAGCGATTCTGCGACTGCGCAAAGCGCCCGTTGCCAGCACGCTGGCAGATAACTCGGCGCTGCTGACCGCCGTCCTGATCGGTATCAGCCTGCCGCCGCTGGCGCCGTGGTGGCTGGTGGTGATCGGTACCCTGTTTGCTGTCGTCATTGCGAAGCAGCTCTATGGCGGACTGGGCCAGAATCCGTTTAACCCGGCGATGGTCGGCTATGTGGTCCTGCTCATCTCCTTCCCGGTGCAGATGACCAGCTGGTTGCCGCCCGATACGCTTCAGGCGATCAAACCCGGGCTGATGGACAGCCTGAGCATGGTGTTCCAGGGCCACACGCTGGCGGGTGAAACCATGCAGCAGTTACAGATGGGTGTTGATGGCATCAGCCAGGCGACGCCGCTTGATACGTTTAAAACCGGTTTACGCGCGGGGCACAGTGCTGAACATCTGCTGGCGCAGCCGATTTACAGCGGTGTGCTGGCGGGCCTCGGCTGGCAGTGGGTTAACGTGGGTTATCTGGCCGGCGGCCTGTTCCTGCTTTGGAAAAATGCTATCCGCTGGCATGTCCCTGCCGCCATGCTGCTGTCACTGGCCTTCTGCGCGACGCTGGGCTGGTTCTTCTCACCAGAATCGCTGAACAGCCCGCTGATTCATCTTTTCTCCGGTGCCACCATGCTGGGTGCGTTCTTCATTGCCACCGATCCGGTGACCGCTTCAACCACCAACCGTGGCCGCCTGGTGTATGGCGCGCTGATTGGACTGCTGGTCTGGCTGATCCGCAGTTTTGGCGGTTATCCCGATGGCGTAGCGTTTGCTGTGCTGCTGGCGAACATCTGTGTGCCGCTCATCGATTACTACACCCAGCCGCGCGTTTACGGCCATCAGAAGGATTAAGCGATGCTGGAGACGATTCGCAAAAACGGGGTTACGCTGGCGATTTTTGCTGCGATCACTACCGCCGCCACGGCAGTGGTAAATACGGTAACCAAGCCGACGGTGGAACATCAGACACTGTTGCAGCAGAAAAACCTGCTGGACCAGGTGGTGCCTGTTGAGCTTTATGACAACAACATCCAGCAGGACTGTTACGTTGTCACGGATGCAGCGCTGGGCAACAGTGCGCCGCATCATCTCTTCCTGGCGCGTAAAGGCGGCCAGCCGGTCGCGGCTGCGCTGGAGACGACTGCACCTGACGGCTATTCTGGTGCGATACAGATGCTGGTCGGTGCCGATTTCCAGGGTAAAGTATTGGGCGTGCGGGTGATTGAACACCACGAAACGCCCGGTCTGGGGGATAAGATCGAACTGCGTATCTCTGACTGGATCAACAGCTTTAATGGCAAAGTGGTTCATGGTCCGGCGGATAAAGCTTTTGCGGTTAAGAAAGATGGCGGTGAATTCGATCAGTTCACCGGTGCCACCATTACCCCACGCGCGGTGGTCAATGCGACCAAACGCACCGCGCTGTTAATGAAAACGCTTCCGGAGAGACTCTCTTCGTTACCGGTATGTGGAGACGCAAATGAGTGAAGCTAAAAGCCTGCTGGTTGGTGGATTATGGAAGAACAACTCAGCGCTGGTGCAGCTGCTGGGCCTCTGTCCGCTGCTGGCGGTCACGGCAACCGCCACCAACGCGCTGGGTTTAGGTCTGGCGACCACGCTGGTGCTGACCCTGACCAACAGTTTTATTTCCGCCTCGCGCCGCTGGGTGCCATCGGAAATCCGTATCCCGATTTATGTGATGATCATCGCCTCGGTGGTGAGCTGCGTACAGATGCTGATCAACGCCTATGCCTATGGTCTTTATCAGTCGCTGGGGATTTTTATCCCGCTGATCGTGACCAACTGCATCGTGGTTGGCCGTGCTGAAGCCGTCGCCTCTAAAAGCAGCATCCCGCTTGCCGCGCTGGATGGCTTCGCCATCGGCATGGGCGCGACCTGCGCCATGGTGGTGCTGGGATCGCTGCGCGAAATTATCGGCAGCGGCACGCTGTTTAACGGTGCCGACCAGCTGCTCGGTCCCTGGGCGAAGTCGCTGCGTATCGAAGTGGTCCATTTCGACTCGCCAATGCTGCTGGCGATGCTGCCGCCAGGCGCCTTTATCGGTCTGGGCATGATGCTGGCGGGTAAATATCTGATCGATCAGAAGATGAAACAGCGGGCAGCACTGCGTGCTCAGGCGGCCGAAACCGCGCCGCCTCAGGACGCTGTCGGGAAACCGGTGTGAATCAGACCAAACGCACCGAAATTCTCCGTCGGCTGCAGCAGAATAATCCGCATCCGACCACCGAACTCAACTTCAGCACGCCGTTTGAGTTGCTGATCGCGGTGCTGCTCTCGGCGCAGGCGACCGATGTCAGCGTGAACAAAGCCACCGCAAAGCTCTATCCGGTGGCCAATACGCCTGCCGCGATGCTGGCGCTGGGTGTGGATGGCGTGAAGGAATACATTAAAACCATCGGCCTGTTTAACAGCAAAGCGGAAAATGTGATTAAAACCTGCCGCATTCTGCTTGAGCAGCACAACGGCGAAGTGCCGGAAGATCGTGCGGCACTGGAAGCCCTGCCCGGTGTCGGCCGTAAAACCGCCAATGTGGTGCTCAACACCGCCTTTGGCTGGCCGACGATTGCCGTCGATACCCATATTTTTCGCGTCAGCAACCGGACGAAATTTGCGCCGGGTAAGAATGTGGAAGAGGTGGAGCAGAAGCTGCTGAAGGTGGTTCCGGCGGCGTATAAGGTTGATTGCCATCACTGGTTGATTCTGCACGGTCGCTACACCTGCGTGGCGCGTAAACCCCGCTGTGGCTCCTGCCTGATTGAAGATCTCTGTGAGTATCCCGACAAAGTCGAGTGATTGCACTGATGAAAGACCCGCTGCGGCGGGTTTTTTATTATCCGGCGATCACCTCTGCCAACGCGTCTCCTGCCCGATCCCCCTTTTCGCTGCTCTCCCTGCTCGTACGAATAACGGTACAGTTTGTCGGGTTGTTACATTGATGTTGATGATGGAAAATCGCCGCCCCTGACGATAAGAAAATGTTATGACACAGTGAGTAAAGTAATGAACAAAAGCGCTTCTGCCGGAAGCCATCCTCTGCGCCTGTTTCTGGCGCGCCTCTGGCCACATCCGCTGGCAGTGAGTAAAAAGCATGTGGTGATCGCCGGACTGGGTGCCGGTATCGGCTTGATCCTGACCAGCCTGCTGAGCCACTGGGTGCTGGGCGAACTGAACCTGTGGTTTGTCGCGCCGGTCGGTGCCTCGGCGGTTTTACTCTTTGGTCTGCCCGCCAGTCCGCTGGCTCAGCCGTGGGCAATCGTCGGCGGCAACAGCCTGTCAGCGCTGGCGGGCGTTACCGTCAGCCAGCTGATCCCTGATCCTGCCCTTGCCTGCGGCGTCGCAGCCTGTGTGGCGATCCTGTTAATGTTCCAGTTGCGCTGTCTGCATCCGCCCGGCGGTGCCGTTGCGCTGACCGCTATTCTGGGCGGCCCTTCGGTGCAGCAGCTTGGATATCACTTTGTCCTGACGCCGATCCTGCTCAATTCACTGACCCTGGCCCTGCTGGCACTGCTGTTTAATAATCTGGCTGGTCGTCGCTATCCGCATCCGCTGGCCCCGGAAGAAGTTAAACCCGATCCGGTAGCCATGCCGGTCCCGCTGACGCGCGCCGATCTGCATCAGGCTTTGCAGGACGGTGAACTGCTGGATATTGACGAGGATGATTTGCAGGCGCTGCTGCTGCGTGCTGAAGAGATTGCCCAGCGCCGTCAGTTCAGTGGCTGAAACCTGTCTGCCCGCACTGTTACATCTTTCACTGTCGGCGCGACTTCTGGCATTCAGGTCTCCCCTGAACCCTGGTCCTGAGAAGTTGATCGCTGCCACAGTTTTACTCTGCCGCTTCGCCCACGCCACTCCGTAACATACTGATAACACAACCGTCCAGGCCGTACGCCCATCGGCTCCTGGGCGGATGCCCATAGAGCTGGCCTTTTCAGCGCCCTACACTTTGCTCTTCTTTACGTTTCTCACGAGGAAGACCGATGGATAGCGCCTTGTCCCCGCAGCACGATGAGCTGATCGCCTCCGCCATCAAAAAGTTCTTCACCCATATCATCCCGATGCTGGTGGTGATGCTGATTATTAACCAGATCGACCGCGCCAATATTGGCTTTATTAAAGCGGAGTTGCGAACCGATGCCGGGATCAGCGCGGCGGCCTTTGGGCTGGGCGCGGGCCTCTTTTTTATCGGCTATGCGCTGTTTGAGGTGCCGAGCAACCTGATGATGAAGCGCTTCGGCGCCCGCGTCTGGCTGACGCGCATCATGATTACCTGGGGACTGGTGGTGGTCCTGACCGGTTTCGTCACCTCACCGATCCAGTTTTACCTGCTGCGTTTTTTACTTGGCGTAGCGGAAGCAGGCTTCTTTCCTGGCGTGCTGTTCTATTTCCGTCAGTGGGTGCCCAATGCCTGGCGCGGCCGCGCCACCGCGATGGTGCTGAGTGCCACCGCTGGTGCCTTTCTCTTCTCCGGCCCCATCACCGGCGCGATTCTGATGATGCACAATTTCCTGGGGATTGCTGGCTGGAAGTGGGTGATGTTTCTCGAAGGCGGTGCGTCGGTGCTGGTCGGCATTCTGGCCGCCTGGGTGCTGGTGTCACGACCTGGCGAGGCGCGCTGGCTGAGTGCCGCGGAGAAACAGGCGCTGGTGCAGCAGCTGCAGAATGAAGAGGCGCAGCGTGACGAGCTTAACCGCGAGCCAGGCAAAATGTCGCTGCTACGTAATCGCAGCCTGCTGTTCTTCTGCGCGATCTTTTTCACTATGACCATGACCGGCTATACGCTGGTGTTCTGGCTGCCGCAGATTATTCAGCGCATTCAGGGCTTCAGCAGTTTTGGCATCGGCATTCTCACCGCCGTGCCCTGGCTGTGCGCCATTATTGCCATTAACCTGCTGAGCCGCTTTTCAGACCGCCACCGCGACAAGCTCGATAAAGCGCTGGGTGTCGCCATGCTGGTCGCGGCCTGCGGCACCTTTATGGCCACGCTGGGTTCCCCGTGGTTTGGCTTCCTGGCGATGATCGTGGCCTGTATCGGCTCTAAAGTCAGTGCGACCTTTTTCTGGCCGATGCCACAGGGAGAGCTGCCCGCCTCGATTGTCGCGCCGGGCATTGCGCTGGTGAATTCCGTTGGCAACCTTGGCGGCTTCTTCGCACCGACAGTGTTTGGCTATCTGGAGATGAAGACCGGCTCTACTACCGGCGGTCTCTATGCCCTGACCAGCGTCTCGCTGCTGACCGGGCTGTGGCTGCTGCTGCGCCGCAAGCCATCCCCGCCTTCCCTTGATCCTATGGAGAATCAACATGTCAGACAGTCCAGTCATTAAAACAATGCGGGTAGTGCCGGTCGCCGGATATGACAGCATGCTGCTGAACATTGGCGGCGCACACAACTGCTACTTTACCCGTATCCTGGTGATCCTGACTGACTCGGCTGGCCGTACCGGCGTCGGCGAAAGTCCCTGTCACGCTTCAACGCTGGCGCTCCTTGAGCGCTTTCGTCCGCAGATTGAGGGCAGCGAACTCCTGCGGCTGAATGCCACCATCGCCACGCTGTTTGCCAGCGACGCACGACACCAGCAGACCGCGCATACCGACGACATTCATATTCCGCAGATGAACCCGGAGAAGTTTTACAACGCCACCGCGGCGATTGAAGCGGCGCTGCTTGATCTGCTGGGTCAGCACCTGAATCTGCCGGTTGCCGAGTTACTTGCCAGCGGCAAACAGCGCGATCGGGTGCCGGTCCTCGGCTATCTGTTCTATATCGCCGACCGTAACCTGACCAGCATGAACTATCAGGCGGGCCACGCGGGTGGTGATGCCTGGCTGCAACTGCGTCATGAGAAAGCGATGGACGCGGAAGGCGTGGTGCGGCTGGCGGAGGCGGCAGCGGATCGCTATGGTTTCCGCGATTTCAAACTCAAGGGCGGAGTCCATCACGGCGAAGTGGAAGTGGAGACGGTCAATGCCCTGCTGGCGCGCTTCCCGCAGGCGCGGGTAACGGTTGATCCTAACGCCAGCTGGTCGCTGGATGAGGCCATTTATTATGGCAAACAGCTGGCGGGCCGCATTCCCTATCTGGAAGATCCCTGCGGCGCGGAGCATGGCTATTCCGGCCGGGAAACGCTGGCAGAATTCAGGCGGGCCACCGGCATTCCGGTTGCCACGAATATGATCGCCAATGACTGGCGACAGTTGCAGCATGCGCTGCAGCTCAATGCCATCGACATTCCCCTGGCCGACCCACACTTCTGGACGATGCGTAACGCACACACCGTGGCGCAGCTCTGCCATGAGTGGGGCCTGACCACCGGCTGCCACTCAAACAACCACTTTGACGTGTCGCTGGCGATGGTGGCGCATCTGGGGGCCGCCGCACCCGGTGATCGCCTGACCGCCTTTGATACCCACTGGATCTGGCAGGATGGGCAGCAGCTGACGCAGCATGCGCCGCAGATTCGGGATGGCTATCTGGAACTGCCAGAGGGGCCAGGGCTGGGGATTACCCTGAATATGGAACGGGTTGAAGCGGCACATGCGCTCTACAACTCCCTACCGGACAAAAACCGAAACGATGCGCTGGGCATGCAGTTTCTGATCGATAACTGGTCCTATAACGCGAAACGTCCGGCCATGCTGCGCTGATGAGCATCACTCTGTGACAGTGTCACAGAGTGATCGCGTTTAGCGTTGCGCCAGCGCCGCCTGCATCCAGGCAATCACCAGCGGAGAATCTTTGTCCTCCAGTGCGGCGCGTTCCGACTGAAACAGCGTCGCGACATAGAATGGGTGATCCGGAAGCTCAACGCCACGCACATCGCCCGCGTTGTCCCAGGCAGTAATGCGCAGCGTATTATCGCCCAGCGCTGCACTGAATTCCGGGTTAACACCAAAGTTACAGTGATAACCTTCATCACTCTCCAGCGCGCCATAGGCTCTGGCAATGCGTGACCCGGGTCCGAACCTCACCGCGCCGCGCTGTTCCACCAGCGAGCAGCTCAGCGGGGCAATCACCATCCTTCCCTCGGTGTCCGTCTCGGCATGACTGGCATCCTGCCAGCCCAGTACGTTGCGCGCATACTCGATCAGCGCATACTGGAATCCACCGCAGGAGCCAAGAAAAGGCTTTCCGGTTTCACGCACCCAGCGGAGTGTGTCAAACACGCCGGCATCATTTCGATAGGGGCTACCGGGCACCACCCAGACGGCGTCGCTGAGTTGCAGTTCTGACTCATCCAGTCGGTCAGTGGCGATCCACTCCGCTTCAGCGGTGATATTCAGCCAGCGGGCAGCACGTTCAATAGCAAGGGGGATAGCCTGATGGGCAACCGCATCGGCACGGTAGTCACCAACCAGAGATAAACGCAGGGGGGACGACATAAACAGATCCTTCTCGGGGAAATTGAGAGGTTACAGTAATGTTAATTTTCTGTCGAGGGCGAGCTGAAAGCGGATTATCGCGATACGTTTTTTAACACGCACGGGCGGCTTTTCACCGGCAGGCTGAGCTGATTTTTATCTTGCCTGCGCCTGCGAGCCCCCTCAGCTCCCGCGTCAGACGAGACGACGCAACCGGTTTCTTTTTTTCCTTTCTGAAATAAATCATCTGTTTGTGCACAGGATCATCATTTGACGGTTTTTGCGGCAATGCCAGGCGTGTAATGTCCGATAATTCGGCAGATTGACTGTGAATTAATCAGCAACCTGCCGTTAGTGCTGCCTGATTATCATTCAGCAAACTATTTATCTGGTTAACCGCGCATTAGCAGTTAATGTTAATACTCTCCAGTGCTAGGCGCTTATCCAGCGTTTATGCGCTGCTATTTTCACTACACTCAAAATTAAAAACCAATTAACAGTTTTCTATAAGTTTTTTAACCCAACATTCCAGGGTCAGGCGGGTTGTCAGAAAATTCTTGCCCTGCCGCCCGTAATCAGCCAAATTAGTCGCCGCTTTTCCCTTCTAATAACAATCTTGCGCATGGAAAACTCACATGACGCGGACTTAATTCCTGTCCCGAAACAGGGTATGAAAAAACTGAGGTACATGTGTCAACTGCAAACAAACACACTGATGAGGCTGTCAGTCTCAATGCGTTTAAACAGCCGAAGGCGTTCTACTTAATCTTCTCGATTGAGTTATGGGAACGTTTTGGCTTCTATGGCCTGCAGGCCATTATGGCGGTTTACCTGGTGAAGCAACTGGGATTGTCTGAATCAGACTCCATTACCCTGTTCTCTTCATTCAGTGCGCTGGTGTATGGTCTGGTCGCGATTGGTGGCTGGCTCGGTGATAAGGTGCTGGGTACCAAACGCGTCATCGTGCTGGGTGTCCTGGTGCTGGCGCTGGGCTATGCGCTGGTGGCGTTCTCCGGTCATAACGTCAGCATTGTCTACATCGGTATGGCGACCATCGCGGTGGGTAGCGGCCTGTTTAAGGCAAACCCCTCTTCGCTGCTCTCTACCTGCTATGACAAAGATGATCCGCGTCTCGACGGCGCTTTCACCATGTTCTATATGTCGATCAACATCGGTTCACTCTTCTCAATGATGCTGACACCGTGGTTAGCGGCGAAATATGGTTATAGCGTAGCCTTCTCACTGTGCGTTATCGGTCTGATCATCACCCTGTTTAACTTCCTGTTCTGCAAACGCATGGTTAAGGATTACGGTTCTAAACCCGATTTCGCTCCGTTGCAGATCGGAAAACTGCTGATGACGCTGGTCGGCATCGTCGTACTGATCGCACTGGCCAACTGGATGCTGCATCACCAGTCTATCGCACGACTGGTGCTGGCGGTGATTGCCCTGGGTATCGTGCTGGTATTTGCCAAAGAGGCCTTTGCACTGCAGGGTGCGGCACGTCGTAAGATGATTGTTGCCTTCCTGCTGATGGTCGAAGCGATTCTGTTCTTCGTGCTTTATATGCAGATGCCAACGTCACTCAACTTCTTTGCTATCCGCAACGTTGAGCACACCATTCTCGGCATTACTTTTGCCCCCGAGCAGTTCCAGGCGCTGAACCCGTTCTGGATTATGCTGGCCAGTCCGCTGCTGGCGGCGCTCTATAACAAGCTGGGCGATAAACTGCCGATGCCGCACAAGTTTGCCTTTGGTATGGTGCTCTGCTCCGCTGCGTTCCTGGTGCTGCCGGTGGGTGCGAAGTTCGCCAGCGATGCCGGTATCGTTTCCGTTAACTGGCTGATCCTGAGCTATGCGCTGCAGAGTATCGGTGAGCTGATGATCTCTGGCCTCGGCCTGGCGATGGTGGCACAGCTGGTGCCTCAGCGTCTGATGGGCTTTATCATGGGTTCCTGGTTCCTGACTACCGCTGGCGCGGCGGTGATTGCCGGTAAAGTGGCAAACCTGATGGCCGTGCCTGAAAACGTTACCGATCCACTGATTTCGCTGGCGACCTACAGCCGCGTATTCCAGCAGATTGGTATCGTGACGGCGGTGATCGCCCTGCTGATGCTGATTACGGCGCCGATGCTGAACCGCATGGCGCAGGATCCTGACGCGAAAAAAAATAACGTGCAGGCGTAATTCACGCTGCACTTCAGCTAAGCCGGGCTCTGCCCGGCTTTTTTTATGGCTTGCCGCAACGCCCTTCGCAGATCCCTGATCTTTGTCACTGGTAATCCCGCTTTGACTCTTTACTATGCAAGGATCCCATTGCAACAAGGAGTACCTGGTCATGAAACTGTTTTGCAAAGCGGGTGCCTGCTCTCTCTCACCCCATATTGTTATGCGTGAATGCGGACTCGACTTCACTCAGGTGAGTGTTGATCTGGCCACAAAAATCACTGAACGGGGCGATGACTTCCGCCAAATCAATCCTAAAGGCCAGGTGCCCGCGCTGCAGCTCAGCGACGGTTCTGTGCTGACGGAAGGCGTCGCCATTGTTCAGTACCTGGCGGATCTGAAGCCCGATCGCCATCTGCTGGCACCGGTTGGCAGCCTGACGCGTTATCACACCGTGGAGTGGCTCAGCTACATCGGCAGTGAGCTGCATAAAAGCTTTGGGCCACTGTTTCGCCCCGGTTACTCCGATGAGGTGAAAGCGCAGACCCGCAGCCAGCTGGAAGCAAAATTCCGCTATGTCGATGAGTCACTGCGCGACAAACAGTGGCTGATGGGGCTGCATTTCAGCGTGGCGGATGCCTATCTGTTTGTGGTGACGCGCTGGGCAAAAGCGCTGGGACTGGATTTATCCGGCTTTACGGCGCTGGGCGCGTGGTTTGATCGTGTCGCGGAACGTCCTGCGGTGCAGGCGGCGCTTAAAGCGGAAGGCTTAGCCTGAGTCAACAGGGCCGGTTATCCGGCCCTGATGCGTTACAGTTTTTCTGCCGCGAAGTGCTGCGTCGGCGTGGCGATGGCATCCTGTGCCGCCACCAGCTGCAGTTCATATTCGCCCATCTGATGGGTTTTCAGCATCACCTCGTATACCGCTGCGGTGACATGCTCCAGCGCATCCTGCAATGATTTGCCGTGTAGCAGATTCACCAGCAGCAGACCGCTGGTGAGATCGCCCACGCCGACCGGCTGACGGACACCGAAATCGACCAGCGGACGGCTGATGTGCCAGGCATCTTCAGCCGTCACCAGCAGCATTTCAAAGCGATCGCTGCGACGACCCGCACGCGCCAGATGCTTCACCAGCACCACGCGTGGTCCCTGGGCAATCAGTGCCCGCGCAGCGTCTACCGCCGCGTCGACGTCTGTGACGGTGCGCTCGCTCAGCATCTCCAGTTCAAGCAGGTTCGGAGCGATAATGTCGCTGGCAGGCATCGCCATTTTACAGTGAAACTCCGCCACACCCGGCGCCACGATGCAGCCTTTCTCCGGATGGCCCATGACCGGATCGCAGAAGTACCAGGCATTCGGGTTGGCCGCTTTGACCTGACGGACAATCTGCAGAATCTGCTCGCCCTGCTCTGCCGAGCCCAGATATCCGCTCAGGACCGCGTCACAGGTCTTCAGGCGGTCGATGTCAGCAATGCCTTTAACAATGTCGGTTAAATGCGTTGCAGGCATCACCGTGCCGGTCCAGTGGCCATATTGCGTATGGTTGGAAAACTGCACGGTATTCAGCGGCCAGACGTTTGCGCCCATACGGCGCATCGGAAACTCAGCCGCCGCGTTACCGGCGTGACCAAAAACAACGTGCGACTGAATCGCTAAAATATTTTTCACTTGTTTGCCCTGTCCTGCCTTGCCATAAAAAAAGGGCCGGAAACCGGCCCTGAAATCTTACTGCCAGTTAATCAGGCAGTAATGTTTCTTGCCGCGACGCAGCAGCGTATAGCGGTTAAACAGTTTGTCATTGTCGCTGAAGCGGTACTCCGCATCGGACTGCTTTTCACCGTTCAGTGAAACGGCATTGGAGCCGATCATGGTGCGCGCCTGGCCACGGGACGGCACCAGCTCTGCTTTCACCAGCGCCTGCTGCAGATCATCGTCAGCGCCCAGCACGATAGTTGGCATACCATCCTGCGCCAGCTGTTCAAAATCGGCTTCGGTCATTTCGCTCACGGATCCGGAGAAGAGGCTGGCAGTAATACGTTTCGCCGCCGACAGACCGGCTTCGCCATGCACCAGACGCGTCACCTGCTCAGCCAGCACGTACTGCGCACGTGGCGCGGTACCGCTGTTTTTGTCCTCTTCTTCCAGCGCGTTGATCTCTTCCATGCTCAGGAAGGTGAAGAACTTCAGGAAGCGATAGACGTCAGCATCCGCGGTGTTGATCCAGAACTGATAGAACTTGTACGGGCTGGTTTTCTTCGCATCCAGCCAGACTGCGCCGCCTTCGGTTTTACCGAATTTGGTGCCGTCAGACTTGGTGATCAGCGGAACGGTCAGGCCAAAGACCTGGTTCTGATGCAGACGACGGGTCAGATCGATACCGGAGGTGATGTTGCCCCACTGATCAGAACCACCAATCTGCAGGGACACACCGTGCAGCTCGTTCAGACAGGCGAAGTCATAGCCCTGCAGCAGATTATAGGAGAACTCGGTAAAGGAGATGCCCTGATCGTCACGGTTCAGACGCTGCTTCACCGCTTCTTTGTTGATCATCTGGTTAACGGAGAAGTGCTTGCCGATATCACGCAGGAAGGTCAGCACGTTCATGCCGCCAAACCAGTCGTAGTTGTTGGCGGCGATGGCGCTGTTGCTGCCGCAATCGAAGTCGAGGAATGGCGCCACCTGCTGGCGGATCTTTTCAACCCATTCGTTGACGGTTTCACTGGTATTAAGTTTACGCTCTGCGGCTTTGAAGCTCGGGTCACCAATCAGGCCGGTTGCACCACCGACCAGCGCCACCGGCTTGTGGCCGGCATCCTGAAAACGCTTCAGGCAGAGCAGCGGTACCAGATGGCCCAAATGCAAGCTGTCAGCAGTGGGGTCAAAGCCGCAATAGAGCGAAATTGGCCCCTGCGCCAGTTTCTCTGTTAACGCGTCTTCATCCGTCACCTGGGCGATTAGGCCCCTCTCCTGCAATTGTTGTATCAGGTTACTGCTGGTCATTACTGACTCCAAATTGATCAGACTGCACCTATGCTGGTACACAGCTTTCCGCTGAGTTGCGGAATCGAAAAAAATCAGGGCTATAGCATAAAGCGCTGACGCTTTCTGTGCCAGCGCTGATAGGGGCGAATCGTGCAGATTCAGGGTGCCAGACGGTCGATTTTCCAGCCGTCGTGATCGCGCTGATAGATGAAACGATCGTGCAGACGATGTTCGCCACCCTGCCAGAACTCCATCGTGTGAAATTTCACCCGGTAGCCACCCCAGAAGCTGGGCAGCGGCACTTCGCCCTGCTGGAACTTCTGTTTAAGCTCCAGGAACTTTCCTTCCAGAATACCGCGTGCCGAAATACGGCTTGACTGCTTCGACACCCAGGCACCAATCTGACTGTCGCGCGGACGACTGTGGAAATATTTCAGCACCTCGAGGGGCGACAGTTTTTCCACTTCACCCAGCACCATCACCTGACGCTCCAGATAGTGCCACGGGAAGTGCAGAGAGATGCGCGGATTGTGCGCCAGCTGCAGCGCCTTACGGCTGCCGAGGTTGGTGTAAAACACCATGCCCTGCGCATCGTAGTGCTTCAGCAGCACGATACGCTGCCATGGCTGGCCCTGCTCATCCACGGTTGCCACGGTCATGGCGGTAGGATCGGGCAGTTTTGCCTCGCAGGCCTGGCTTAGCCACTGTTCAAATAGCGCGATCGGATCGTCCGGCAGATCCTTACGACGCAATCCACCGCGGGTATATTCACGCCGCAGATGGGCAATGGTGTGTAGCGTTTCGCTGTCGCTCATAATGCTCGCCTATTCAGATAACAAGTCAGCTGGCAGGTTGCAGCTCACAATCATTCACGACAATTTTATCGTTACGTTCGATAAATGCGCCGTTTCCTTTGGACCAGAACACATAGGTGTTATCGCTGTAGCGTGCGCCGGACGCGGATACCGTCTGCTTCAGCGTCAGAGGCTGCCCATCCATGATGAAACTGACCTGCTGCTGCGCCTCGTCCAGCGTCACGGTCAGGGGCATGGTTCCGCAGCGATAGTGCAGGGTCTGCGGCGACGGCGGCTGTTTATGCATCAGGCTACAGCCTGACAGCAGTAGCACCGCGGCAACGGTTAATCCTTTCAACATAAGCGGGTCTCCTTCACGAGTGAAGCTGGCATTATAAGAAGGATTGGGCGCGAAGTAAGTGGGAATCCACGCCAATCTGGCAGATGCTGTCAGTCAGGCTGAATTATTGCGCCTTTTCAGACGGTTGTCTGAATGCACAGGCCGCGTTCTCAGGCTACGCTCTATAGATCTTAAGCGAGGAAGACAAACATGAAATTTGATAACGAAGATGCATTTAAGCTGGCAGTGGCGTTTATGAACCACAAAGAGAATGCCACCATCGCCAGCAGCTACTTTAAAACCTTTATCGACACCTACCAGAAATTTGACCGCTGGCTGAGCGCATCAGACCCGGTCAGCGCCATGAAAGCAGAAAAAGCGGCCGCCAAAGCGGGCGAAGACTCCATCCTCTGATCCCCTTCTCCACGGGTCCGATAGCCTTCAGGGTATCGGACCCGTGAATCCCGCCAGACATTCACCCACATGCTGACTATTTCCGCACCGCTATTCTGGCTTTTACGGAAATATCCGCTCTGGCTGCCGTGCTTATTTCCCGCATCAGCATCGATCTTATTTCGGTACAGCGCATCCTCTGCTGAAATGGCACAGAACGGCTGGGTACATTTGCAATAAATGCTATTTCACGCCGTCATCCCCCCTAATCAGCACCACACACTCCGGTTTTGTTTAAAAAACAGGCAGCGAGACGCGACAGGGCCAGCAAACCTGATAAAGCCGACTATGCTGTAAACGTTCGGATATACTTCATGGAGCAGAAAAAATGAAAATGAAAATGAAATCCCTGTCAGCCGTCGCGTTGCTGGCTCTCACTTTAGGTACGCTGGCAGGTTGTGCCTCAAACCAGTCGATTAAGACCACCGATGGCCGCACGATTGTCACCGATGGCAAACCGCAGATTGATTCAGATACTGGTCTGGTTTCTTACCGCGATGCTCAGACAGGAAAAACTGAGCAGATCAATCGTAATGAGATCAGTAATATGAGTGAACTCGACAACTAATATAAGGTGAATAAGATGAAAAAAGCGCTGATTTTACCTCTCGCCGCATTGATTGGTATGACCGTATTAACCGGCTGCACCCGTACCAGTTATGCGATTCAGACTAACGATGGACGCACCATTATTAGTGATGGCAAGCCTTCTGAATCGGATGCCGGCCTGCTGGCTTATACCGATGCAAATGGCGTGAAGCAGCAGATTAATAAAGCGGACGTTAAAGCGGTCTCTGAAGTACCGAAGAAATAATCTGATCGCTGTTACCCAATGAATAAAGCCGCCCATGGGCGGCTTTATTTTTGTCTGCGCCTGGCACGAAGTGGTGCACAGTCCTGGTTTTATTCCCCGGTGGTTTATAAATCAGAAATATCCGCTACGGCGTGGCCATAATATGGCAGGCAACCGTGCGGATAGTGGTGCAGATAATAATCTGATAACGAAATGCGCTGTTCCGCCCTTATCTGAATTTCCGGCAACTCCCAGCTTTTTTAACCAGCATAATAGCTCATCTTATTTCTCACAAAAAACCTCAGCCTGTTTTTATGCTTTGATATGAGTGGTTTACCGCCTCGATTAAAGGTTCACTTTATTTTCGGTAAATTTTAATCATAGCGCCCTGCTGTTTCCCACCTTTTAGTCCAGAGCGCCTTTAACTAGACTCTTTATATCGCTACTTAATCAGGAGGGTGCAGATGGTTTATCACGACAAAACAACGGGTCATATGATTCTTGGTGAAGCTGCAATTAATCTGGCTTTTGACGAACAGGAGATTACGCTGGTAGCACTGATTCGCCAGTTGAGCGAAATGGCCGAACAGGAGCGCAACGATGAGCGGGTCACGCAGATTGCCGATGCGCGGAACTGGCTCAAAGGTTTTATCGAATCCTCAACGCGCGACCGTGCCGAATTAAACTGGCTGGTCGAGACCGGACAGGCGCCGGTTAATCTTAAAGATTATCGTTAGTTATGTGCGGGTCATTGCTGTTTATTTTGGGTGCCGGGCACGCGCCTGGCCTCTCAGCCAGAGAAGCAGGGACAGCGTGGCAGTGGAATAGTGCATGTCGGCCAGAACGTGACCAGAACGTGAATTGCAACGCTCTGCACCCGGCTCCCGTGTCGGCCTGAAACGGCTTCCACGCAGATTGATGAGTGCTATTGCTCTGCACTCATCGGCCGGCCATCTGGTCGTTAACCGGCCTTCGTCGGCTTCTCCCCACCTGCCGTCACGGTCAGCGCGTCAGCGGCTCCCCGTTTTCAGTCACCTGCAGCGTTTGTGGATGTTTCGCTGTAGTGGTTTCAAACCCACCACGGGCGGCAAAAACAGAACAGCCAATGGCTGCCACGAGTGTCAGTAAGATTGAGGTTTTCACGAAACGCGCCTTAATTTTCTTCGCTACAGGATAAAGCGTGAAAGCCTGGCACATAATCAGATGGGGGGAAAGGAAAGTGCAGAATTTCTCTGTCTGGAAGCCCATGTCCGGGAAGTCTGTTTACTGATTGAGCGGCCTTGCCTGGTTACCCCAGTACTTTCAATGCCAGCGCCAGCGTCTTTTCTTCGTTAGTCACATCGCTGACCTTACCTGCCACCCGCAATCCAAAAGCAATACAGAGAATTAAACCGGCTGCCGCCTCGCTGTCCAGCGTGTTATCGATAGATCCATCCTGTTGTCCCAGCTCCAGCAGCGAGACCAGGAAGCGTTGATTACGCTGAACGACCTCATCAATGCGCTGCGCGAGTGGCTGATCCATCGTCTGCAGCGCAATCGCGCTGGAGACGACCAGACAGCCGCAACGCCCTTCTGTGGCACGTGCCGAATCCAGGTAGAATTGCAATAGCTCGGTTATTTTCCCCCGCCCGCTGGCACAGGGTGCCAGACGACGGTGCAACTCACTATTTCTCAGCAACAGATAGCGTTCGAATACCAGCAGGAAGAGCGAGCGCTTATCTTTAAACGCCTTATAGATGCTGCCTGCGGAGAGATGCATCGCCTCACCCAGATCGTTCATTGAGGCCGCATGATACCCTTTTTGCCGGAAAACGATCATGGCGTGATCCAGAGCCTGTTCGATCCCGAACTCTCTGGGGCGTCCCCGCTCTTTGTTTTTATACGTTGTGGCTGTCGTGGTCATTGTTACCGGCCTGGGGAGGTGTGTTGCTGTCAAAATCAATGGCGATTCTATCCCAGGCGCGGGTAACAAGCCAGGCCGTCCGTCGCCCGTCACGCGCAGACGGCCCGTTATTTCCCGGACGCGTTAATATGATTCGCCGCTGTCTGACCAGCCGCCGTCTGGTCTGCGGTGCAAGCCGGACGCGATTCATTCAGATAAGGATGTTGTCTCTGTGCGGTCTTTTTCCCGCTGCTGGCTGCGCTTCAGCGCGTTTATTTTTAACAGCCATAACGTAAATTGCTTAATAAGCAGGCTGGCGTGGTTTTCATTGTCAGCAAAACAGAGAAAGAGTCGGGTTTTTATATTGCTGTTATCGTCGATCGCATAAATCTCATATTCGTCATGATGGCGGGATTTTATGATTGCTGTGAAATGTATTGCGGGCCAGAGCATCACTCTGGCTTCAAACTGCCTGAAATCCATTATATTTACCTGGTAATTTGCTTAAATTACCCGATGAAAAACTACTCATCGGGTCAGGCAAAGCATAACTTCCTGCTACTTTAATCGCGTGATAAAAAAAGCTTTTAGCAGAGGCCGCGGTTTCAGCAGCAGAGGAACATCGGGTCAGCCTTCACTTAAGCGCAACCACAGGCAGATCGGTTATCCGGGTGGTATAGGCAGGCGACAGCATCTCGCGTTTCATCGACCAGGCTTTGTTGATCCCCTGCCCGGCAAACCACAGCTTCCCGCTGCCGAGCTTGTTGACTGTGTCGATCAGCTTCATCAGCTCTTCGCTATTGCGGCGTGGCTGATGTTCGTCAAACAGATCAAACTGAGCCACGCCCTGGCTGAAAAAATCCCCCAGCACGATGCCGGCCTTCATATAGCGATGTCCCTCAATCCAGATGTTATCCAGGCACGCCATTGCAACTCTGATGATGTCGCGTGTGTCCTGCGTCGGAATCAGCAGTTGCTCCATCGACTGATTGCCATAAAAGGGTTCGTCAGTCGCATGCGGACTGGTGCGTACAAATACCCCTACCTGACGACAATATTGATTCTCACGGCGCAGCTTCTCCGCCGCGCGCTCGGCATACGCGCAGACAGCCTCGCGCATCTGATCGTAGTCGGAGATACGGCTGCCAAATGAGCGCGAACACATGATTTGCTGTTTTACCGGCGTCACTGACTCCAACTCCAGACAGGATTCGCCACGCAGCTCTCTGACAGTGCGCTCCAGCACGACGCTGAACTGTTTGCGGATGGCCTCGGTGCTTTGACCGGCCAGATCTTTTGCCGTCATAACGCCCATAGCGTTGAGCCGTTTGCCGATCCGATGACCCACGCCCCAGACTTCCGCCACATCAATCAGCGCCAGCAGCTTTTTTTGTCGTTCAGGGTTCGACAGGTCGACAATGCCGCCGGTTTTGCTCCACTTTTTGGCCGCAAAATTCGCCAGCTTGGCCAGCGTTTTGGTCTGTGCAATGCCGACGCCCACGGTCAGATGGGTCTCTTTGCCTATTCGTTCTCTGACCTGATGACCAAAGGTCTCCAGCGCCATACAGTTCTGCACGCCGGTGAGATCCATAAAGGCCTCGTCGATCGAGTAGATCTCCACCGACGGCGCCATCTCTTCCAGTATGGTCATCACCCGATGGCTCATGTCAGCGTAGAGCGCATAATTTGAGCTGAAGACCTGCACCGCGTGACGCGTTAGTTCTTCACGCATCTTAAAATAGGGCGCGCCCATTTTGATGCCGACTTTCTTTGCCTCGGCGCTGCGCGCAATCACGCAGCCGTCGTTGTTCGACAGCACTACTACCGGTTTACCTTTAAGATCAGGCCGGAAAACGGTCTCACACGACGCGTAAAAGCTGTTTACGTCGACCAGCGCGAACATGGTCAGTGGGTCGCTTTAATAACAAAGGTCACAACGCCAAACACCTCCAGCGCATCTTCGGTCTGGATAGCGATCGGTTTAAATTTGGTATTCATCGGCATCAGTTGCAGACAGGGATGAAGCTGGAGACGTTTAACGGTGAATTCACCTTCGACCGCGGCGACCACAATATCGCCGTGTGAGGCGGTGAGTGAACTGTCGACCACCAGCATGTCACCATCATTGATGCCCGCCTCAATCATTGACTCGCCGCTGACCCGGACAAAATAGGTGGCGCTGGGGTGCTGGACCATCAGCGCATTGAGATCAATACGTTGTTCGACATAATCCTGCGCCGGGGATGGAAACCCGCACGGCACACGTTCGATATATAGCGGTAAAGGCATAACGGCACGAATGTCCGCAGGTTTAATGAATTCCATAATTTCGCTCCTTTTTCAGATTGCTGTATATAAACACAGTAATAGCTAATCCCCCTTTTAATCAAGTGACATGGAACATCTTTAAGCGAAAGGGTTGATGGTAATGCACTTTTTTTTAAACGTTTTTTCGCATTGCCGTCAGAATAAGCAGAAACGGGTTACTTTAGCCGCATCGCCGGAATAGCGTCGATTTCCTCTTACAGTAAAGAATCTTATAAATTCACCGGCTGATTATTTTTACTTAAGGAAAATCTGACAACGCTTCTCTGGCATTCGGAGAGGTTTGAATATTACGGGCGGGCTGGTTATTCTGCTTTTTTAAGCATGGAGGGATTATGGCAGACGACGATCGAATCAAACATCTTGAAGAGGCAGTTGCGCAGTTAAGGGTTGAGACTACGGTATTAAAAGCGATACTCGGTCAGCAAATTGCGCTGAATAATCTCAATTACAAAGGGAAGTTTGACGATGTACTGGCGGCGCTGGCGAAAGAGTATGCCGAACGCGGTCTGGAAGAGGGCAATAACCAGGCTATCCATGATGCCCTACGTCAGTATATTAAATATGAGCCACCCGCAATGGAATAAGCGGATTTTCCGGCAGCGTCCGATTGCCGGACTTTATCGGCTCCTGAACGCTGCCACCGCCCTGTCCTGCACCGCCTCCGCATAAGCCTCAGACGATACCGGTTAGTGTTTACACCTCGCTGTCACTCTCCAGCGCATCCTGAATAGCGTCGGCCAGATTAGCAACTTCATTCGCCACGGCCTGCAGATCCCAGGCGGTTTTTGAGCCGGTTGCAGAGGTGGAGGCGCTGACGGACTCCTTTGCCACTGACAGAGCAGCAGCCACGGCGACCGAACGTTTATGTTGTTCCTGAGTCATGCCCGCAGGCGGAATTGCGAAATAGTCGTGAACCATGATCATTTCCTTGTGATAAATAAGGGGTCAACCTTAGCCTTCTGCATCAGGCGTGGGAAGTGAATTATGCGGCATGGCCTGTCAGACGGCCAGGATTGCAGCAGCACAATCGCACCCGCCACTTTTCCAGCGTTGAAACCTGTACAACTTTGGCTGAAATCTGCGGAAAAAAGCGGTTTTAACGCGTTGATGTGTCGTCAGCACAATCCCCAGCCTGCTGGTCTGAAAATCGCCACCCCTCTGAAAACCTCACCAACTCACTGTATTTATTCAATTAACCATCGAAAACCTCTTTTTTCACTTTAAACATGCTTTTTATATACACCACCGACCAGTTAAATTTTGTCAAATTTCATTGTACAACTTTGCGATTCTTGTATAACTTTGTCTCGTGATGTTAAATCACTTGTAACGAAAGGTGCTTTGCACCGCATCTGAAGGTGTTGTGGATTTCCACCTTCAGATGCATTTTTTTTTGCGTCAGCCGGTGACCGGATCTGAATCGACGCGTTCTTCCCCCCATTTCTTATGAGGCCTGACATGCAAACAACGATGAATACAGAGTCTCAGATTTCTGATTACTTCATGAACTCTGGCACAGCGCTGACCACTGAAAAACAGGTTATCGCCGCAGTCCATGCCGAACTTGCCCATGCGAAAACCCATGTCTCCGATAAAGACATTGTGCTGGGCCTGATTCACCGCCTGGAGAGTGAGCGTGACGTGGTTAAGCAGGATATTTACCGTCAGGCGCTTGAACATGTTCTGCAGCGCGCTTCGGCGACCAGCGACAGCTAAAAATCTGTGTCTGTTATGAGGGAACGCGAATTAGCATGGATGCTTTTCCCGTCCGGAATCAGCCCCTGTTATGGGGCTTTTTTTATTTCTCCTGCTCTGAATCACTTGTCCCCTTCACACCGCTAAGATTGCCTGCCCCACCGGACCAGATATAGCTCCGGAAAACACCGTTTTCGCCATTTATTCAACCTGAAATTCCGGTTAATTGCTGTCGTTTCGCTTTATTTATCCGATATCTGTGTCCAGGCTTTTTCTGCATCCACTGCAAACACAGACGAGGAAAATAATCATGTTTCATCATTCATCAAAACTTCAATTCCCGGTTCGTGTAGAGAAACCCGATCCAGAATTTGCCATGCTGCTCCAGCAGGCCATCGGCGGCGTCGAAGGTGAGATTCGTGTAGCGATGCAATACTTTTTCCAGGCGATGGGCGCGCGCGGTGATGTGCGGATTCGTGATCTGCTGATCTCGACCGCTACCGAAGAGCTGAGCCATATCGAAATGCTGGGCTACGCCGTGGCGCTTAACCTTGAAGGCGCCCCGCTCTCTTACCAGGAAGCGTCAGCGAAAGATCCGGTGGTTAATGCGATTCTGGGCGGAATGAACCCGCGCCATATCCTCTCTTCCGGTCTGGCAGCAATGCCGGTTAACGCCAACGGCATGCCTTTTGATATGGGTCATATCTATGCGTCCGGCAACGTGGCGGCCGATATGCTGGCTAACGTCACCGCAGAAGCCACCGGCCGCGTACTGGCGACCCGCCTCTACAACATGACGGAAGACAAGGGCATGAAGGACTTCCTCTCCTTCCTGATCGCCCGTGACACCATGCACCAGCAGCAGTGGCTGGCGGTGATCGAAGAGATGGGCGGACTGAACGCGTCGCTGCCGATCCCGAACAGCTTCCCGCAGGAGCATGAGGCGCAGGAGCACTCTTACTACTGTCTGAATACTTCGCTGGATAAACCGCTGCCGGAAGGTCGCTGGAGCAGTGGCCCGGCTTACGATGGCCATGGTCAGTTCAGCGCGAAACAGCAGCCAGAGATTCTGGGTGATGAGCCGCTGCTCGGCAATGCGCGTCCCGGTTCTGGTGCGCAGTCTGAGCAGATTGACGGCGTCACACCACCGAAACTGTAATGACTCGCCTGTCAGGGTTTGATGCCCTGACAGGCTTGTCCCACCTTTTGACGGAGGAATAGTCATGTCATCCACTCAGCGTCCACAACCCCCTTTTGCAGAGCAGCAGCAGACCTGGCCTGGCACTACCGCGGCTATGCAGCCTCAGCCCGATCACGGCGAAGAGAGTTATCAGGGTTCAGGCCGTCTGGCGGGTAAAAAAGCCATTATTACCGGTGGCGATTCCGGCATTGGCCGGGCTGTCGCCATTGCCTTTGCCCGGGAAGGGGCCGATGTCCTGATCTCCTATCTTGATGAACATGAGGATGCGCAGGATACCGCCCGGCTGGTTGAAGAAGCGGGACAGAAAGCGGTTCTGGTGCCTGGCGATATTACTGAGGCGTCACACTGCAACGCCCTGGTCGATAAAGCCGTCGAAGCCTTTGGTGAGATTAATATTCTGGTGAACAACGCGGCGTATCAGATGACGCGCGAATCGCTGGATGAGATCAGCGACGAAGAGTTTGACCGGACCATGAAGACCAACCTTTACGCGATGTTTTACATCACTAAAGCGGCAACACGGCATATGCCTGCTGGTGGATCGATCATTAATACGGCCTCGATCAATGCTGACCAGCCGAAACCGAAGCTGCTCGCCTACTCCGCCACCAAAGCCGCCATCGTTAATTTCTCTGGCGGCCTGGCAGCCTTACTGGCTGAAAAAGGTATCCGTGCCAATGCGGTCGCACCTGGCCCCATCTGGACGCCACTGATCCCGTCGACCATGCCGGTTGAACAGGTGAAGAACTTTGGCAGCGAAGTGCCGCTGCAGCGTGCCGGTCAGCCTGCTGAACTGGCGCCAACCTATGTGATGCTGGCCAGTGACGAAGCCAGCTACATTTCAGGTGCGACCATCGCCGTGACGGGCGGTGTGGCCATTATTTAACGTTCGCCGATTCCCTGGTCGCCTCGGCCAGGGGATTAGCTATTAGCTTCTGTGTTATCCCCCACTGGTAGAGTTGTTCCCGCGCCAGATTCTTCATTTTCACTTCGCACATGATATCGAAATCCTGAAACGACAGTGCCCATGCATTCAGCGTCGGGTTAAAGAAGTAGTCAGAGTGCGCCCGCAGCTTGCTTTTGCTCACGCCCAGCTGCTGCTGATCGGGCCAGCCCTCCTGCGGAATCATCCCCTCCTGCGAAATCGAATAGTGCAGCACCGGCCGCACGCCGCGCCACGAATCGATCACTCTGGCAACACGCGCGTCATCCGGCTGAATAAACTCACTCTCTTTTACCCAGTGATGGTGAATATCCAGCACCACCGGACAGAGCGGTGCTGCCTGCAGCACGTCATCCAGCGAGCAGGAGATCTCATCATTCTCCACCGTCAGCATCCGCCGCGCTTCCGGGCTGAGCTGATTAAACGACCGTTTGAAGCCGTCGAATCCCGCCTTGCCATTCATATGAATGTTGATTTTAAAATCCTGAAAGGTCTTGCCATATCCCATCAGACAGGCGCAGAGCGTGTGATACTCCACATCCTCCAGCGCGCGCACCACCACATCGGGATTATCGGAGGCGAGCACGGTATATTGTCCTGGATGGAATGAGAGACGGATGTGATGCGCCCGCGCCAGCTCGCCACAGCGGGCAAAGAGCGGATAGAGTTCAGGCAGAAATTCGGTGAACAGTGGCGTGGCCTCGGGAACCGTATAGAGCGGTAACAGATCGCTGCCAATACGCATCATCCTGAGTGGCTCAGGTAAGGTGGCCAGATGCTCAAGCGTCAGGTAGAGATTGTTGAGGTTGGTGACGGTAATCTCATAGATCAGCTGATTGCGTTCATCGTGCGATAAACTCAGAAACCGTTTACGGGTGGTGGCGCGAAGCGGGAAAAACTGTTTGCCATCGCTGTTGAGATACTTACATGCAAAGCCTAATTTCATGTCTGCTCCTGATTTATGCTTATCAGAAGTGTAACAGGCCCCTGGCGACCAGCCAGTCGCGGGCCGCAGACTCAGGCTGAATAATTACAGGGAGACTCACTATGCAGGGCCATGAGATCCAGCGCATCGCCATTGAAGCGGCTGAGCGGCTGCCCGCCGCTGAATGCAGCTATCCATTCGGGCCGGAACATCAGGTCTATAAAGTGTGTGGAAAAGTGTTTTTACTGCTGACCGAACTGCGGGGTGTGCCGATTATCACCCTGAAATGCGAGCCGCAGCAGGCGGAGCTGCACCGGGTGATCTATCCCTCGATCACCGCCGGTTATCATATGAATAAACGTCACTGGATCACGGCCTATCCCGGTGACGACCTCTCGCCTGGCTTGATTCAGCAGCTGGTTGAGGATTCGTATCAGCGTGTGGTTAAGGGTATACCCGCCTCGCGCCGCCCGGCCTGGGTGGGATAAACCCCGTGGAGGGGATACGTGTGCACCGGAAAGAAAGTTTGCTTGATAGCAGGCAAGATAAATAGCAGGGCCAGCATTGTTCTGGCACCTGCCGTCATCTCTCAATCAAAGAGAGATCTGGGGATTTTCAACGCCACAGGCACGGGCATAGCGGGCGAGTGTTTCAACTGTGGCTTTATCTGCGCGACGCTCGGTGCGTGACACTGCCGACGGGCTGACACCGAGCGCCTCCGCGACCTGAGCGCTGGTCATTCCGGCGCTTTCCCGCCATTTGGCTAACTGCTCGCGCAGGTGCTCTGCCCGAACTTCTGCCTCGTAATGTTCGCGAACAGCCGGATCAGATAAAATTTCTTTGCGGGCCGTCGTCCACGCAACTGATTTCTTACTCATCGTTTAACATCTCCTCTAAACGGTGCGCCGCTGCCGTCATGACTGCTGCTGGCGTTTTCTTTGTCTCTTTCACAAAAGCTTTCAGGATAAAAATACGTCTGCCTTTCTGGTAAACATACACCGCTCGCCCAATCTCATTGGCCTTCGCCCTGAGCTCAAAAAAACCCGATCCTAACGGTTTGGTATCCGGCTCTCTCAAATCAGTTCCACGGGCAGCCAGTTTATCTATTTGCCGGGCCAGCTTAGCCCGGAGCATCTCTGGCATTGCCTTAATTTCAGTGAGCGCGTCCTTGTGTATCGTTATCTCAAACATAGATCCTCCGTTGGAGTTAAGTTAACTCATGAGTTAACTTAACTCAAGGATCTATATTTCCTCAAACGGGGGAAATGAATCCAGTCGCTATCCTTGCGAAACAGCTCTGATCCGCGGAGCATCTGACACCGGCCCGGCACTCAGTGGTGCAGCATCTCCTCCACGACCTGTGAGTTCATCATCTGGTAAGGATAATAGGTCGGCCAGTTATCCATCTCCGCCAGCAGGGCTTGCTGAGAATCGTTGCCCATAAAGATATGGAAATGGGCAGATTTACGCGGCCCGATGGTGTGGTCGCTGAACTGCACATATTTCGGCGCTTTGCTGCCCGCGTCCTGGCATTCAAACAGGTAGCGCACCCCTTTTTTACCTGAGGCATAGGTCAGGATTTTGTGGCCCGCATACCGGTAGTGGCAGGCGCTGACCTGATCGCCGATGTGAAACTCCATCACGCCATTTTCAATACCGATGGTATCGACGTCGGTGGCGTAGCCTTTGCGGTAATACGCTTTATACTCCTCTGCCGTTTTGCTGTGATCCTGCTGCGCTTTCTTCTGCCAGACCGGGTCCAGCTCCCCGCTTTGCAGCAGCGGATAAACCGACTGCCACAGGCCATCCCAGTCAGCGAGCGGACGATCTTTCACATCGCTGTCAGCAAAAACCCCTTCTGCCGCTTTCTGCTCCAGGGCTGACAGCGGTTTTCCATGTGCATGCGTGCCGTGTGCCAGCGACGGCTGGCTGACTAACAGTGCGCCCAGTAGCCCAATCCATTTACCTGCATGATTCATCAAAGTCTGATACCCCGGTCAACGTTACAAAATGAAATGTTATGATATAACATTTCTAACTTCAACCAAAAGCAGCAAACGCCAGCATTAATTTTATTAATCGGTTAATGCCCTGCATCAGGCAATGAGCGCCTCCTGCGGCGGCAGATTCTGCATCCTCTGAAAGCTCACTTTCCGTATAGCAGGCGCGGGCTGGAACGCCGTTAAGCCAGACGGCACAAGGCATGAATAAGCGAAGCGATAATCCGGATTGAGAGATAAGTGCGCTTTTCTGGCGGACAAAAAAGGCACAGTCGTCACAGTTAAATGCCCGATTTAACCTCAGTATTGTTCAGGTTGTTCTATATTTAGTGTCGTCGAAAGTAAAATAACAGCTGGAGCATGAATTAATGTCGAAAGAAACAGAGAAGAAACCCCTGAGCGAGCGCGCCCCCACCACCGGTCCGGAATCCTCAGAGCCGGGTCTGGGTTCACTGGCACCAAAAGATGGTTCGCATCAGCCCCCAGCCGAACCGACTCCGCCAGGCAAGCAGCCCACCGCCCCAGGCAGCCTGAAAGCGCCTCAGACGCACAACGCCAAACTTGACCAGCTTGAAGCCAGCCGCAAAAACGGCACCGACCGCGCCCTCACCACCAACCAGGGCACACGCATCGCCAACGATCAAAACTCACTGCGTGCCGGTTCGCGCGGTCCGACGCTGCTGGAAGACTTTATTATGCGTGAGAAAATCACGCACTTTGATCATGAGCGTATCCCGGAACGTATTGTTCATGCCCGTGGCTCAGCCGCACATGGCTATTTTCAGCCTTACCGCTCCCTGAAAGATCTGACCAAAGCGCAGTTCCTCAGCGATCCCGAGCAGACCACGCCGGTTTTCGTGCGTTTCTCCACGGTTCAGGGCGGTGCCGGATCGGCTGATACCGTGCGTGACATTCGCGGTTTCGCCGCCAAGTTCTACACCGAAGAGGGTGTCTTTGACCTGGTGGGCAACAACACGCCGGTGTTCTTTATTCAGGATGCGCATAAGTTCCCTGACTTTGTGCATGCCGTTAAGCCGGAACCGCATAACGAAATCCCGCAGGGCCAGAGCGCCCATGACACCTTCTGGGATTACGTCTCTCTGCAGCCGGAAACCATGCACAACGTTATCTGGGCGATGTCTGACCGGGGTATTCCGCGCAGCTATCGCACCATGGAAGGTTTTGGTATTCACACCTTCCGCCTGATTAACGCTGAAGGTAAAGCGACCTTTGTCCGTTTCCACTGGAAGCCGGTGGCCGGTAAAGCGTCGCTGCTGTGGGACGAGTCACAGAAACTGACCGGTCGCGATCCCGATTTCCATCGCCGCGATCTGTGGGAAGCGATTGAAGCGGGTGATTTCCCGGAATATGAACTGGGCCTGCAGCTGATCCCGGAAGAGGATGAGTTCAAATTTGACTTCGATATTCTGGATGCCACCAAGCTGATCCCGGAAGCGCTGGTGCCGGTTGAGATTGTCGGCAAGATGGTACTTAACCGTAACCCGGACAACTTCTTTGCTGAAACCGAGCAGGTGGCGTTCCACCCAGGCCATATCGTGCCGGGCCTCGATTTCTCCAACGATCCGCTGCTGCAGGGTCGTCTGTTCTCCTATACCGATACGCAGATCAGTCGTCTGGGCGGACCGAACTTCCATGAGATCCCGATCAACCGTCCGACCTGCCCGTACCATAACTTCCAGCGTCAGGGCATGCATCGTCAGGATATCGACACCAATCCGGCGAACTACGAGCCGAACTCGATCAACGATAACTGGCCGCGTGAAACTCCACCTGCTGCAGAAGGCGGCGGCTTCGAGAGCTATCAGGAGCGGATTGAGGGCCATAAAGTGCGCGAGCGCAGCCCCTCATTTGGTGAGTACTATGCGCAGCCGCGCCTGTTCTGGCTGAGCCAGACTGAAGTCGAGCAGCAGCACATCATAGGTGCCTACTCGTTTGAACTGAGTAAAGTGGCACGTGCTTATATCCGTGAGCGTGTGGTGGATCATCTGGCACGCATCGATACTAAACTGGCGCAGGGCGTGGCGGATAACCTGGGACTCGCTCTGACGGATGAGCAGCTCAACATTCAGCCGCCTGCGCCGGTGAATGGCCTGACTAAAGATGACAGCCTGAGCCTCTACGCCATTCCGGATGGCGAGATCAAAGGTCGCCAGGTCGCACTGCTGCTCAGTGATGGTGTGAAGGCGGCTGATGTGCTGGCGATTTTGCAGGCGCTGAAAGCGGTGGGTGTTCACGCCAAACTGCTGGCTCCGCATATGGGCCAGGTGCGCGCCGATGATGGTTCGGTGCTGCCGGTCGATGCGACGTTCGCCGGTCTGCCCTCTCTGACCTTTGATGCGGTGATGGTGCCGGATGGCAATATCGATGCCCTGCTGCTGAGCGGCGATGCCCGTTACTTCCTGCTGGAAGCCTACAAGCACCTCAAGGTGATTGGTCTGGTGGGCGAAGCGCGTCGCTTTAAAGCGCAGTTCGGTCTGGAAGATGCGGATCAGGAAGAAGGTATTGTGCAGGGCGACTCGGCGGAAAGCGCGCTGATGTCTGAGTTCACTCAGGCGATGAAAGCGCACCGCGTCTGGTCGCGCAGCCAGAAGGCACAGTCCGTCCCGGCCTGATGTCAGCGGCATGATGCTGCATGCCGCGTCACAAAATAAAAAAACCGCCCTTCGGGGCGGTTTTTTTATCAGAAGGTCTGCCAGTTATCGTTGTCCGCCAGGCGGGCAGGCTGAAGTTTTGGCACGGCAAGGGCTTTCGCCACCGGCGCAGCAGAGAACGCCGCCTGCAGAGTGCCGGTTTTGAATACCGATACCGTTTTGCGCAGGTAGCTCGCCTGCTCTTCCAGTGAGGCGGCGGCAGTCGCGGACTCCTCCACCAGCGCGGCGTTCTGCTGCGTCACACCATCCATTTCCGAGACCGCTTTGCAGACCTGCTCAATGCCACGGGTCTGTTCAGTCGAGGACGCCGCAATCTCTTCGATCAGCTGCGTGACACGACTCACCGACGTCACGATGCTCTCCATCGCGACGCCCGCCTGAGAAGCATGACCGGCACCGGTTTTAATCCGCTCGGCTGAGCGGTCGATCAGTCCCCGGATCTCCTGCGCGGCGCTGGCGCTGCGTCCGGCCAGCGAGCGCACTTCTCCGGCAACCACTGCAAATCCACGACCCTGCTCACCGGCACGCGCGGCTTCAACGGCGGCGTTCAGCGCCAGAATATTGGTCTGGAAGGCAATACTGTCGATAATGGCGATGATACCGGCGATCTGATTCGAGCTTTCGCTGATCTGATCCATGTTGGCGATGACCCGGGCGACAGTCTCACCGCCCTGCAGGGCCGTGGCTGAAGCCTCTTTCGCTACCGTGGTCGCCTGCTGCGCATTGTCTGCATTGAGTTTCACCGTTGAGGTGAGCTGCTCCATACTGGCTGCGGTCTGTTCCAGCGCGGCAGCCTGCTGTTCGGTACGGGAAGAGAGATCGGTGCTGCCCGCAGAGATTTCCGCTGCACCGATAAAGATAGAGCGGGTGGCGTCATCGACCGAGGTAATGGTCACCACCAGCGCATCGCGCATCTGTTGCAGTTCCTGAATCAGCAGGCCCATCTCATTGCGGCCTTCATGCTGAATATCGGAGGTCAGATCGCCGCCCGAAATGGCGCGCATATGGCCGGTCAGCCTGCCCAGTGGGCCAATCAGCAATTTCTGCAGCCCAATCCAGACCGCGACCCCAATCACGCCGGTGATCAGGCCAATAGTCAGCAGCGCCCAGAGCGCATCCGTCAGGCTACGCTGGTTATGCTCCGAGGACGCTTTCATCAGCTGGATGTTCACTGCACGCCAGGCCTCATAGGCACTGTCGAGCTGGTCCTGCGCCGCCTGTGCTTCAAGGTTGCCGTAGCCCGCGTAGTTGCCCTGCTTCAGAAAGGTAATCGAGGCCAGCATGGTGTCACGCATCTGCTGGTAGGCGGTCTGCACCTGCGTCGCCTGGGCTTCACCCTGGCCCTCTTTGCGCGGCAGCGCCTGCCAGGCTTTGAAGTCCGCATCGGCGGCAGCGGCTGACGTTTCAGCCTGCTCCAGCAGCGCAGCCATGGCCGCCAGTGATTTTGGATCCTGCTGATTTTTCAGGAAACGGATTGCCACGCGGTTGATGGTGACGCGGGTTTTAATCAGGGTTTTTACCGCGTCACTCAGGTGCTGCTGCTGCAGCGTAAGCTGCTCTGCCGCCACGAAGTTTTTGTCGGCTTTTGAGACGCCGTTATAGAACAGAAATCCGGTCAGGGTCAGTAACGTCACAAAGACCACCAGAACAGCAGCGATACCGTGAGTGATTTTAAGATTTTTAAGCATGTCCGCAGGCTCATATCAGAGGAGATAAAGCTGTTATCGGCCAGCGCGGCGTTTATCTGAGTGTTGCACCAGAGAAGGTAACAATCCGCAGGATGGAGGGTGCTGTCAGCGCGCCGTTACGCAAAAAAAGCGGTGCGGCTCAGCCTGAACGCATTCGGCGCTTAACAACCGTCCCCGTGCTGTGGTTGAATTCGCCCCTTATCTTTTTTGCACGTGGTTATCATGCATTACATTCAGAGTCTGATGAGTTTTATTGAGGGAAACAGGGTACTTTCGATCAGCTTCAGCCTGTTGCTGCTGATTATGGCCGGGATGGTCACTCACCTGATCTGCAAATTTTTCATCGTCAAAGTGATCAGGAAGGTCTTTTTCAGCGGCCACAAAAAGGGCGTGCCGCTGGATAAAGATGTCCGCCTCTCTCAGAAGCTGTCAAATTTTGTGCCGGTGATTGTGGTCTACAATTTCCTGCAGTTTATGCCGGGCCTGCCTGAAAATCTGAAAGTGGCGATTCAGACCATCTGCGGCATCCTGTTTTTTGTCTATCTGTCGATCTTCTTCAACGAAGTGCTGGAGATTGTTAACAACTCCTATTCGCGCAAATCAAAACGCAAGAATCACTCGATCAAAGGCTATATCCAGATCGGCAAAATTCTGGTGCATATTATCGCCGCGATCATGATTCTGGCGATTATGTCCAACAAGTCACCGGCGATTATCATCTCCTCGCTGGGTGCGGTCGCCGCGGTGCTGATGCTGATTTTCCAGCATACGCTGCTGTCGCTGGTGGCGAATATTCAGCTCTCCTCTAACGATGTGCTGCAACTGGGCGACTGGATTGAGATGCCGGACAGAAATATCAGTGGTGAAGTGATCGATATTGCCCTGCATACCATCACCATCCGCAACTGGGACAACACCATTTCGCGCATCCCGACCAAGAACTTCCTGACCGAGACCTACACCAACTGGCAGGCGATGTTCTCCTCGGGCGCACGCCGCATCATGCGCAGCTTTTATCTTGATCAGAAGTCGATCACCTTTGTGAATCAGGAGATGCTGCAGGCGATGAGCCAGATCCGCCTCGCTGGCGAATCGATCACTGAGCTGCTGGATGGACGTGATATCAATGCCGTGGGCGACCGCTGGTTTATGGAGAACGGCATCACCAATCTGATGGTGTTCCGTAAATACCTGACCGCCTGGCTGGCGCAGCGTGACGACATTCAGAAAGAGATGTATATCGTGGTGCGACCGCTGAAACCGTCACCGGATGGATTGCCGGTGGAGATCTACTGCTTCACCTCCTCTATTTTCTGGGCCGATTATGAAAATACTCAGGCAGCGATTTTTGAGTATATCTACGCGATGGCCCGCCACTTTGAGCTGCAGATTTATCAGCATCCGGCAGGATCCGATTTTGCCCGTCTGGCTCAGCCGCGCCCCGACAGCCGGGACGCACAGCAGAGCGGCGGGCAGTAACCAGAATGCGCGGTGGCGATCTGCCGCCGCCGTGATTCACGTTTGCTCAGCGCATTAACTTTTACTCAGCGCATAGTTCAGCACTTTGTCATTTTTCATCTGCACGGTCAGCGTCTGCCCTTCGGTGGTATTCAGGGTGCGCGCCTCGCTGTAGGTCCACTTCAGCAACCGCTGCCCGTCCGGGTAAGGCGTTTCACTGTCAGGCTGACCGAACAGCGCGATCAGCTGGGCTTTGGTGGTCTGACCGGCATGAATTTGCTGCAGATTACTGCTGTCCAGCCTGTGTCCGACCCGGTTAGAACAGGCGGAGACCAGCAACAACAACGCGGCTAACAGAACTCTTTTCCTCACGTAACATCCTTCTGAAGTGTTCAGCGCCGCAGGTCATCCGGAGCGACCTGCGCCATCGCGCATAAGCTTATAGCGAATCGGCGCCATCCGGCAGGCTTTTCTGCGCCTGGTTCCTGCTTTCGCCCCGCCGGATGCAGATTCACAGCAATTAACGCAAATTAATGCCTCTCCACCTCCCGCCGCCCTGCGATTGCAACATCTTAGTCTATGATTACTCTCTGTATGCCGCGTGGAAGCGGTCTCACGGCCCGTTTTCCGCCACACCACGCTGAATACCAGTCCGGCTTTCTGACTGAAGAGACGCGCCAGCCCACCTGGCCTCCTGGTCTCGCTGATAGCTTTAAGATTTTTTGACGCTTGCGTCATCGACATCCTTTTCGTGCGGTGGCCACCATCGCGCATTTCCAGGCTAAATGAGGCAACTGAATGGAATCCAAATCTTTTTTTAAAAGTTGGGGCGCTGAACGGGTTGCCAGCGACGAGGTGCGTTTCCGCCTCTGGGCAACCGGTCAGCAACGCGTGACGCTGCGGCTCTCCGGTAAAGACATTGAGATGACGCCGCAGGCTGACGGCTGGTTTGAAACTCAGGTCGCTGGTGTGGCAGCCAATGCCGAATATGATTATGTGCTGGCCGATGGTACAGCGGTGCCCGATCCCGCCGCCCGCGCTCAGAAAGCAGAGGTCAATGGCCCGTCGCTGGTGATCGATCCTGACGCTTATCAGTGGCAGAACACGAGCTGGAAGGGTCGTCCATGGCAGGAGTCGGTGGTCTATGAACTGCACATCGGCACCTTTACGCCTGAGGGCACCTTCCGGGCGGCGATTGAGAAGCTGCCAACGCTGGCTGAAACCGGCATTACCATGATTGAAGTGCTGCCGGTGTCGCAGTTCGGCGGTAATCGCGGCTGGGGCTACGATGGCGTGCTGCTCTATGCACCGCATGCCGCCTACGGTACACCCGATGATTTTAAAGCCTTTATTGACGCAGCACACGGCCACGGTCTGTCGGTAGTGCTGGATATCGTGCTGAACCACTTCGGCCCGGAGGGCAACTATCTGCCGCTGCTCTCACCAGACTTCTTCCACAAAGAGCGCCAGACGCCGTGGGGCGCCGGTATCGCCTATGACGTTGATGCGGTGCGCCGCTATATCGTGGAAGCGCCGCTCTACTGGCTGCAGGAGTTTAATCTGGATGGCCTGCGCTTTGACGCCATCGATCAGATTGACGATCCCAGCGACAAGCATGTGCTGATTGACATTGCTGAGCGCATCCGCGCCACGATTACCGACCGCCCTATTCATCTGACTACCGAAGATTGCCGTAACGTCACCTTCCTGCATCCGCGTGACGAAAACGGGGACGCTCCGCTGTTTACCGGCGAATGGAACGATGACTTCCACAACGCCGTGCATGTGCTGGCAACCGGTGAAAGCCACGCCTATTACCAGGATTTCGCCGACCAGCCGGAACAGCGGGTAGCGCGGGCGCTGGCAGAAGGCTTTGTCTATCAGGGCGAAGTCTCGCCGCAGTCGGGCGAGCCACGCGGCGTGAAAAGCAGCAGCCAGCCGCCGGTCGCCTTTGTCGACTTCATCCAGAACCATGACCAGACGGGCAACCGTGCGCAGGGCGAAAGGCTCATCAGCCTGGCCGGCGCAGAGCGCACCCAGGTGCTGCTGGCGATGTTACTGGTCTCGCCTCATATTCCGCTGCTGTTTATGGGTGAAGAGTATGGCGAAACCCGGCCGTTCCTGTTCTTCACCGATTTCCACGGCGATCTGGCCAAAGCGGTGCGTGAAGGTCGCGCCAGAGAGTTTGAAGGCCATGCCGGTCACGGCGAAACCGTGCCGGATCCTAACGATGTCACCACCTTTGAACAGTCGAAGCTTAACTGGCAGCGAACAGAAACGCCGGAAGGTCAGCAGTGGCTGGCGCTGACGCGTCAGCTGCTGGCCCTGCGTCAGCAACATATCGTGCCGCTGCTGCAGACCGCCGGTGGCGATGCAGGTCAGGTGGTGAAAACGGCGGAAGGTTTCCTCGCGGTGCGCTGGGACTTCCCGCAGGGCACGCTGTCACTGGCGCTGAACGTCGGCAACAGCACACAGCCGATCCCCGATCTGCCCGGCGAAACGCTGTTTGCCTGGCCGCAGGCCGCCAGCGAACTGATTCCCAACGCTATCGTGGTTCGCCTGGCTAAGAGAGAAGCAGAATGAATATTCCAACCGCAACGTACCGCATTCAGTTCCGCAACGGCATGACGTTTGACCGTGCGGCGGCGCTGGTGCCCTACCTGAAACAGCTGGGTATCAGCCATCTTTACGCGTCACCGATCTTCAGCGCTACTGCTGAATCGACCCACGGCTATGACGTGACCGACGTTAACCAGATCGAGCCGTCGATTGGCGGCCGTGAAGGATTTGATCGCATGGCTGCTGCGCTGAAAGCGGCCGGGCTGGGGCTGATCCTCGACATCGTGCCTAACCATATGGCCGCCTCGCTGGAGAACCCGTGGTGGCGCGACGTCATTGAGCATGGCGAAAAGAGCCGCTATGCGCATTACTTCGATATCGACTGGTCACGCCGCCTGACGCTGCCGTTCCTCGGTGACACCTTTGAGGCGGTGCTGGCCAACGGCGAGATCAGCGTGAAGCGCGATCCGCAGACCGGCAAACCGGCGCTGGCCTACTTCGACAATTTCTATCCGCTGGCACCTGATACCTGGCAGGATCGGGAAGAAGCGGTACTCGCCCTCCGCGACGCGGCGGAGATTGCTGAACTGCATGACCAGCAGCCGTGGCGGCTGATGTCCTGGCGCGATGCGCCCAACGATCTCTCCTACCGTCGCTTCTTTGAAGTGACCGGTCTGGTGGGCGTGCGCGTGGAGGACAAAGCGGTCTTTGATGCCGCACATCAGCTGATCCTGGAACTGGTTCACAGCGGTGCGGTGCAGGGCTTACGCGTCGACCACGTGGATGGCCTGGCCGATCCGCACGGCTATCTGGAACAGTTACGCCAGGCTGCAGGTCCCGACTGCTATCTCACCGTGGAGAAAATCCTGGGTGACAATGAACAGCTGCCTGATGCATGGCCGGTTTCCGGCACCACCGGATATGAATTTATGGCCGCGCTCGCCAATATGCTGGTCGACAGCGATCAGCTGAGTGGACTGCGCAAAGCGTATCAGGCCGTCATCGGTAAAACCGTTGATATGAAAGCGGAGCTGCGCGCCGCCAAACTGCTGATGGCAAACCGCAATTTTGCCGGTGAATTTAACCGGTTACTGCAGCTGGCACTGAAGATTGCCGACGCAGAAGGCACGCCACAGCCGGAAGCGGAACTGAAGAATGCGCTGCGTGAACTGCTGGTGGCTTTCCCGGTCTATCGCACCTATGGTACGCCGCAGGGCCTGACCCCAGCCGACACCGCGCTGTTGCAACAGGTCGTCAGCGAGGTCAAAGCCAGTGCCCATGCGCCCGACAGTCAGGCGCTTGATTTCCTGACCCATATTCTGCGCGCAGAGGTTGCCGACTCCGCTCGCGACGATGCCACGCAATTCCGCACCCGCTTCCAGCAGCTGACCGGACCGCTGATGGCGAAATCGGTGGAAGATACCCTCTTCTTCCGTCAGCACATGGCGCTGGCGCTGAATGAAGTCGGCGCTGAACCGCTGGCGCGCCACTTCTCGCTGGATCAGTTTCACGCTGAAATGCAGGCGCGGCGCGAACATCAGCCCGATGCGCTGTCGGGCACCTCTACGCACGACACCAAGCGCGGTGAAGATGCACGTGCGCGACTCTATACCCTTACCGAAGCGCCGCAACGCTGGGCGGAATGCGTCAACCGCTGGCGGGAGATGAACCACGATCAGGTCGTACGTCTGAAAGATGGTCCGGCACCCGAACCGGCCGTGGAATGGATGCTGTATGAAGCGCTGGCGGGCGTCTGGCCAACCACCCTGCAGCCGCAGGATGCGGAAGGCTTGGCGGCGCTGGAAGCCCGCTTTGTGGTCTATGTGGAAAAAGCGCTGCGTGAAGCCAAGCTGCGTACCGACTGGGCCAACAACAACGACGCCTATGAGGAGGCGGTGCTGGGCTATGCCCGTCACCTGCTTGCGCCCGCCAACAGCACCTTCCTCAATGACTTCTGCCAGTCGCTGCAACCCTTTATGCGTGCCGGTCTGGTCAACAGTCTGACCCAGACTGTGGTGAAGCTTACGGCGCCTGGCGTACCCGATATTTATCAGGGCAGTGAGGCACTGGACTTCAGCCTGGTCGATCCCGATAACCGCCGCGAACCCGATTTCGACGCGCTGGCGGCGATGCTTAACGCGCCACAGCACGACGGCAGCGAGGCGCACTGGCTGCGCGGTCAGGTCAATCAGCAGGCGATTGTGAAGTTGCTGAGGCTGCGTCAGCAGCAGCCTGCCCTGTTCCGCCACGGTGACTATCTGGCACTGTCGGCAGAGGGCGAGCAGCAGAATAATGTGCTGGCCTTTGCCCGTACCGAACAGGATCAGGCGGTGATAGTGGTTGTGTCACGCCGGGTCTTTAACCCGCTGCCGGAGAATCTCGACCAGCCGCCCGCTGCACGCTGGGCTGACACGGTCATTGCGCTGCCCACCGCACTGGGCCAGCGCCGCTACCAGGATGTGCTGACCGGTAAAACGGTGGCTGCGGGCGACCAGCTGCCGCTTACCGGGCTGGCATCGCAGTGGTGTGCCGTGCTGGTGGCACAGTGAATTCCGGAAAGAACTTTTTTTTATTACGCGTCAATCTGTTCATTGAATAACGAGGCATAAATGTCAAACAGTCAGCGTTTTGAAATTACGGCGGGATACAGCCATTTACTGGGAGCCAACTTTGATGGTCAGGGCGTGAACTTCGCCCTGTTCAGCGCCCACGCCGAGCGGGTTGAACTCTGTCTGTACGATCCCAGCGGTAAAACGGAAATTGCCCGTCTGGAGCTGCCGGAATATACCCATGAAGTATGGCACGGCTATATTCCGGGCCTGCAGCCCGGCGCGCTTTATGGCTATCGCGTTTATGGCCCTTATGACCCGGAAAATGGTCATCGCTTTAACCCGAACAAGCTGCTGCTCGATCCCTACGCCCGTGAACTGGCGGGTGACATCGCGTGGAACGAAGCGCACTTCGCTTACGATCTCTATCATGACGATAAAGATCTGACCTTCGACAGCCGCGACAGCGCGCCGTTTACGCCAAAGTGCCGGGTGATCGATCCCAACGAATTCGACTGGCAGGATAAAAACCGCCCGAATGTGCCGTGGCCGAAAACCGTTATCTATGAAACCCACGTTAAGGGCTTCACGCAGCTCAACACCGCCCTGCCACCTGAAATGCGCGGCACCTTTGACGGCATGAGCCACAAATCGACCGTCGACTACATCAAAAGCCTGGGCATTACCTCGGTCGAACTGCTGCCGGTACACTGGTTCCCGGATGACCAGCACCTGCTGGATAAAGGGCTGAAAAACTTCTGGGGATATAACACGCTGAACTTCTTTGCCCCCGCCACCCGCTACTTCGGGCCGCGCGGCATTCAGGGCTTCCGTGACATGGTGCGAGCCTTCCATGATGCCGGTATTGAGGTGATCCTCGACGTGGTCTACAACCACACCGCCGAGGGGAATGAGCTGGGGCCAACGCTGTCGTTTAAAGGCATCGATAACTTCTCCTATTACCGTACGTTGCCAGACCAGCATCGCTATTACATCAACGACACCGGTACCGGTAATACCGTCAACACCTCGCATCCGCGTGTGCTGCAGATGGTGCTCGATTCGCTGCGTTACTGGTCAGAATCAATGCATATCGACGGCTTCCGTTTCGATCTGGGTACCATTCTCGGCCGCGAGCCTGATGGTTTTGACCCGCGCGGCGGCTTCTTCGATGCCATCATGCAGGACCCGGTCCTGTCGCAGAAAAAGCTGATCGGTGAACCCTGGGATATCGGTCCGGGCGGCTATCAGGTGGGCAGCTTCCCGCCAGGCTGGGCAGAATGGAACGATCAGTATCGCGATACGGTGCGTGACTACTGGAAAGGCAACAACGTCTCCACAGACTTTGCCGCCCGCCTGCTGGGTTCCGGCGATCTCTACGATCAGCACGGTCGTCGTCCATGGGCCAGCGTCAACTTTATCACCGCGCACGATGGCTTCACCCTCAACGATCTGGTGTCGTACAACGACAAACATAACGCGGAGAATGGCGAAGACAACAACGACGGCCACAACGACAACCGCTCCTACAACTACGGGGTTGAAGGCCCGACCGATGATGAAGGCATCAACGCGGTGCGCGAGCGTCAGAAGCGCAACTTCCTCGCCACGCTGATCTTCTCACACGGTACGCCAATGCTGCTGGCGGGCGACGAGTTTGGCCGCAGCCAGATGGGCAACAACAATGGCTACTGCCAGGACAGCGAAATCTCCTGGGTACACTGGGATAACCTGCCGGAATCTGCCGAGGCGCTGCGCGAGTTCACCCGCCAGATCCTGACGTTACGTGCTCAGCAGCCGTTACTGCGCCGTGAAAACTGGCGTGATGGCATGGATATCAAATGGTTTAACGCCGGTGGCGGCTTCCAGCAGGCTGAGCAGTGGGATGAGGGATCAACGCTGGGGGTTTATATCGGCCGACCGGACCTCCAGACCGAGGAAGGCATCTGGCACGACGTCCTGATGCTGTTCAATCCGTTTGAAGGCAATGTACCGTTCCAGATCCCGCAGTTTGGTGAAGGCGGCTGGGTGCTGGAACTGACCACCAGCGACACCGCGAAGCGCGGTCTGGTGATCACCAAAGAGAAGGATTTCGAACTGGAAGGACGCAGCTTCGCCCTGTTCAGACGTCCATAGCCGCTCACCCGGTTAAAAAGCAGTCATCTGGCGCAGCGCATTTCGCGCTGCGCTTGTGTTTCTGGCGATCGCTGCCAGGCTTAACCGGTTGTTAACAGTGAGAATTGATGCTGAAAAGGAGGCATAATGTCCAGATTTACGCAGAAAGTTGTGGTTGTGACAGGTGCCGGATCCGGCATTGGCGAAGCCAGCGCAAAACGCTTCGCTGAAGAGGGTGCATCAGTAGTGCTGGTGGGCCGTACCGCGCAGAAACTGGAAGAGACGCTGGCCGACATGACGCCAGGCGATCACCTGGTGGCTGCCTGCGACGTCTCAGAAGCCGCACAGGTTAAACAGCTGTCAGAAACCGTGCT
The DNA here is from genome assembly GCF_019969975.1 of Pantoea sp. OVA07A. NCBI lineage: Bacteria > Pseudomonadati > Pseudomonadota > Gammaproteobacteria > Enterobacterales > Erwiniaceae > Pantoea > Pantoea sp. OVA07A. The sequence goes on from NZ_JAHXYM010000001.1 coordinate 904,662, forward strand.
GAAGAAGTATGGCCGTGTTGACGTGCTGGTAAATAACGCCGGCGTCATCGTGCAGGGCCGCATCCATGAAGTCGATCTCGACGCATGGAAAACCCTGATGAAAACTGACCTTGATGGGGTTTTCCACGGCGTACACTATTTCATGCCTGCCCTGTTAAAGAGCAAAGGCAACGTGGTTAACATCTCTTCCGTTTCCGGTTTAGGCGGCGACTGGGGCATGAGCATCTACAACGCGGCTAAAGGGGCGATTACCAACTTCACCCGTGCGCTGGCGATGGACTACGGCGCAGATGGCGTACGGGTCAATGCAATCTGTCCCGGCTTTACCTTTACCGATCTGACCGAAGATGCCAAACAGGATCAGGCGCTGCTGGAGCGCTTTTACGACCGTATTCCACTGCGCCGGGCCGGTGAAGCGGATGATATCGCCCGTGCCATTCTCTTTATTGCCAGCGATGAAGCCAGTTATATTACCGGCGTTAATCTGCCGGTCGATGGCGGAATTACCGCTTCAAATGGCCAGCCTAAACAGGCTTAAATAAAGAACAGGGCAGCGTCTTTACGCTGCCTTTTTTTATTCTAACCGGCCCGCAGCATTAATTCCCTTTATTATCCTTCTGCCACAGCAGAACAATAACTGCCTGCATACAAATTAATGTTTTGGCGTATGGCGGGTTGGCGTTGCCGCGCGTGCCGGTTTAATTGCCGTGCTGCTGGTCGGGCAAATAAAAGTGCTCAGGCAGGCATTACAGAGTATGGCATTAGCGTGATGGACTTTCGCCACGGCCAGCGCCTGCTGGCGGGTATAAAGCGAACCAATAAAAACGCGTTTATCGTTCTTTGACAGATTAACGCAACCTTCTTTGTGTAAAATCCATCCACCCATGGGACGCGGGCACAGATAATAGTAGCTGGCTTTGAGCATGGTAGTCATCCTGATAGTTGCTGTATGTATCTTAAAAAACGAACCAAAATTCGTAAGAGGTTTTTTTTGTAATCTGAAGCTTTATTAAACTAACTGAGAATTATCCCTAAAACCACTTTATTGCGTGAGTCTGGCTGACTTTGAGAATATGCCCTTTTTCATTGCTTATGTCGCTTCAGGCATTCCACGCGCTGTAACGCCCTCACCCTCACTGTCGCCCCGCTTACATTTATACTGCTAATGCATCATTAAAAAAGCAAAAATCAAAACAATACCTTAAAAACAATACCTTATAAAATCAACCTGCGCGCCAGGGGTGACGCGCTACTCAGATATGATTAGAGCAGAAGCTGAAAAATATCATCCCCGCAGGGGTATTTATGAGTATTGATAAACTGAACCTGAATAAGAGTGAAAGTGGTGCACAGCGTGCCTTTAAGCGGAACGCCAGCTCCCCTGGCATCAGGGATTTATCAATACCAGCGGGCGTAATTAACAGCGACCGGCTTGAAAAAGTAAAACGATCGGTTTACTTTTAAAGCATGAAAAAGAGAAACGATATCATCCAGGCCGCCGAGCGGCTCTTCTACACCCACGGTTTCCACGCCACCAGCACCGACAATATCTGTCGCGAAGCGGGCGTCTCTACCCGCACGCTCTATCATCACTTCGCCTCACGCGAAGCGCTGACCGCAGCGGTACTCGACGCGCGCGAGCAGCGCTTTATGGCCGATCTGCTGCCACCGCAACAGCCTGATGCGATAGCGCATCTGTTCAGGGTGCTGGGCGAGTGGACGGCAGCGAACGGTGCCCGTGGCTGCTTCTTTCTTAAAGCCTGGGGAGAGTATGCCGAGCGGGACAGTGAACTGGCCGCTCAGGCGCTAGCCTTCCGGGCCACGATGCGGGCTTATATCACCCTTTGTGTGACGCATCTGCGCGGTGCTGAAAATAAGTCGCTGAGTGATGCTATCTGGATACTCTTTGAGGGTGCCATTACCACGGCGCTGATTACCGGTCCCGCCGCTGCTCAACAGGCGGCGCAGGTCGTCAGTCAGTTACTTCAGAACAGGGCGACAGGATGAGATCGCCCATCGCGCTGGCGCTGACCGGCTTCAGCCTGATCGCCGTGACCTATGGCATGGCGCGCTTCTCATGGGGATTGATGCTGCCCGCTATCTCAGCGGAGATCCCGTTCAACCCGCAGCAGGCGGGTATGCTGTCAGCCTGCAGCTTTGTGGCATATTGCCTCACCATTCTTACCGCAGCCGCGCTGGCGGATCGCTATGGCACCCGGCTGACGGCGCTGCTGGCCTCACTCAGTGCGACGGCGGGTCTGCTGCTGCTCGCCTGTGCCTCATCAACGCTGCTGCTGGCGGCCGGACTCTTTATTGCCGGATTGAGTGCCGGTCTGGCTTCACCTGCTCTGGCGGCGGCGGTCAATGATCGAATTCCTGCTGCAGGTCAGCCGCGCATCAATACCCTGATCAATGCCGGCACCAGCGCGGGCATTATCCTGACGGTGGTCATCCTGAGCGTTCTGCCCGGCGGCTGGCGTGCCACCTGTCTGCTGTTCGCTCTGCTGTCGCTGGCCTGTGTGCTGCCGGTGATGCGCGTGTTATCGGGTCACGCCGCCAGTCGTCCCACCAGAGTGCGTCACTGGCACCAGCGGCTGTATCGCCGCTCCATGCATCGGCTGATGAGTATTGCGTTGATTTCGGGTCTGGTCAGTGCAGCCTGGTGGAGCTTTGGGTCAGCGCTGCTGCGACAGCATGTCGGTGTGGATGAAGAGACCGCCCGCTTACTCTGGCTGATTGCCGGAGGAGCAGGCATCGTGGGTGCGGCAACCGGCCCGGTCGCTGCCCGTATCGGGCTGAAGGGTGTATACCGGCTCTCACTGTGCGGGATGGCAGTGCCACTGCTGGTGCTGGCCTGGAGTCGGGGCGAATCCACCGGTTTAGCGATCGCGGTTGCCTGCTGTGGCGCAGGTTACGTCACGCTATCGGGCGTGCTGCTGGTGTGGGGCGCACGCGCCACTGCTGAAGATCCGGCGACCGGCGTCGGCATCCTGTTTTTTATGCTGGCGGTGGGCCAGGTAGCGGGATCGCTGCTGTTTGGTCAGCTCTACGCCTCTTTGGGTGCCAGTACGGCATTGACGCTGTTTGCGGTCAGCGCCCTGCTGTTGCTGTTTATTGCACCCGCGCAGAACAGCAGCGAGTCGGCTAAATAAGCAGGCGTAAACGAATGGGTTGGCAGAAAACAGGGAAGTTAGAAATAGCGTCGATGCTATTTACCAGACAGTGCCAATATTATCGCCCGGAGAATGAGGAAATATTACGCAGGTGTTATGGCTGAAGCGATAAACTCATCGCGGCGTCCGTTCAGATCGCGCGGATATTTTTAATGCGTGGATTTATTTTCTGCTGAAGCAAATCTTCTTCGGGACCCAGATAATAAGGCACAGCACACTGCTTACCATCTTTGGTAAAAATAATCTGGTTATCATGCAGGAATAACGCAGTAAAATGGCCCAGTACCACACCATTTAATTCAAAGCAGTGATTTCTTGCTGCACGCAGCCCCTGCTTACTATTCAGAAAATCAACAAATCGCATCACGCTGCGCCTCCAGTTAATAAATCAACCTCATCAGAACCGCGACGATAATAGCCTTAACGCCGGCCCGGATCATCCGGCTGACGCTGTTTTCAGAATAGGCTTAATTACCATTCAGTAGTGGCACTAAACCGACGTGATTTTTTATCTGCTTCCTGCCAGGAATAATCCTGGCGAACGACGCACTCATAAAATTTCATGAGCGCGTAATATTTATATTGCGCCCTCACATCGCCCGCTATACCGTTGTTTTTCCACCAGGTGCAGACTTTCGGGGCAAAACCGCATAATGGAAATTTTTGAGGCAGATGAACGCCACATCACGGCGATTCAGCAGATCTACGCCTGGCATGTCCTTAACGGCACCGGCTCATTTGAGACAGTGCCGCCCGACGCGGCAGAGATTGGCGAGCGGATGCGGAAGATTCAGCAGGCGGGCCTGCCGTGGTTTATCGCTGTCAGCGACGGAGAAGTACGTGGGTTCTGCTATCTGACGCCTTATCGCCCGCGCCATGCCTACCGGCATACGCTGGAGGACTCAATTTATATCGATCCCGGATTTCAGAAGCGCGGAGCCGGTTCGCGCCTGTTAAACCATGTAATCCGCTGGGCTGAGCAGGCAGGGTTCCGCCAGTTGATCGCCAACGTCGGCGACAGCGAGAACCAGGGCTCGATTGCCGTACATCGCGCCGCAGGCTTTGAGATGACAGGTATCCTGCGCTCGGTAGGTTTTAAACAGGGTCGCTGGCTGGATACCGTTTTTATGCAGCGCTCTCTGGGAACGGGCAATACCACGCTGCCGGTTGATTAAAACAGAGTCAGAGTGAGAAAGACGTACTGGCCCTCGTTTTCCCCGGAAGAAGCTTCTGGTAAGGTGCCATAACAAAAAATAAAAAATTCCGGAAACCTTTATGTTGTCGACAATCATCTATCGCAGCCACATTACTGAACATGTGCCGCTTGAGATCCTGAATGGTTTGGCGCGGAAAGCGAATAAAATCAATAAATCCTCAAGCGTCACCGGAATTTTATTATTCAATGGCACGCATTTTTTCCAGCTGCTGGAAGGTCCGGAGGCGGCGGTCAATGCAGTTTACAGCCGGATTTGCCAGGATCCACGCCACCATAATCTGGTCGAACTGCTGCGCGATTACGCCCCGGCACGCCGTTTTGGCCACGTCGGTATGGAGCTGTTCGATCTGCGGCTGCATGATAAAGAGACGGTACTGGAGGCGGTACTGGCAAAGTGCACCACAAAGTATCAGCTGACCTATGCCGATCGCGCACTGCAGTTCCTGCGCACCTTTGTCGAAGCGCGGGAAAAAGAGAACTATTTTGAGATCCCGGCCGCCAGCGGCTGGACGTTTATCCGTGACGAGTCAGAACAGCGTGAAGGCAACGCATCGCTGGTGGCTGCGGATGAGGTCAGCTTTGCTTTTCAGCCGATCGTCGACCCCTTCGCCTGCGAAATCGTCTCGCTGGAAGCGCTGCTGCGCGGCCCGCAGGGTGAACCGCCGCTCGACTATTTTGCCCGACTGTCACGTGAGCAGCTCTATCAGCTCGATCTGAGGTCGAAAAAGATCGCCTTCGCCCAGGCGAAGCATCTGGGGATTGAGGGCATGACCCTGTCGATCAATCTGCTGCCGATGACGCTGGTGGAAGTGCCCGACGCCGTCCCGTTTTTGCTGGATGAGATTGCTGCGCAGGGACTGGTGCCAGAGCAGATCATGGTTGAATTCACCGAGAATGAAATTATCTCGCAGCCTGAGGCCTTTGAAGCCGCCATCAGGCAGCTGAAGGCGGCCGGCATCAGCCTGGCGCTGGATGATTTCGGTGCCGGTTTTGCCGGTCTGTCGCTGCTGACGCGCATTCAGCCCGACAAGATTAAAATCGACCGAACCATCATCGCTGATGTGCATAAAAGTGGGCCGAAGCAGGCGATCATTCATGCCATTCTGAAATGCTGCTCCTCGCTGGAAATCGGTGTTATCGCCGAGGGCATTGAACAGCCGGAAGAGTGGATGTGGCTTGAAGCGGCAGGCGTGACCCAGTTTCAGGGCTTTCTGTTCTCAAAACCTGTACTCAATGGCGTTGCGGCCGTGGCCTGGCCGGAGCTGATCTGACCGCCTCTGCGATTTGGATGAATTTGCAATTTCCTGCCTTGCTGGATCACCCGGCGGCTGCTAAATAATTAACAGCCCCGGGGGATCATCTTTCTGTCATCTTCCCGCGGCAGAGTCAGTCATTACCCAGTCAGTGATTAAATGTTTAGCAGTCAGATGTTCAGTGTTTAGGCCAGCGCTACGCGCCATGCGTGCGACGTGACTCCAGGGACAGCATTTGAGGAACTGAATGAAGCAAATCATCCGCGGTGATAAAGAACCCTCCCATATTCTCGCAGCGACCCGTGCGCTTGAAGCGCACTACTCCCGCTACGGAGAAGGTAATAAGTACCATCCCGTTATCTATTCCATCGCCTACCGCAGCCGGTTTTATCAGGTTGAGGTGATTACCCGACGTGAAACCATGGTTGCCTCGGTGATTACTGGCGTTCGCAACCTGACGCATCTCTCCGGCGCCGCCTGACGGCCACCTGTCATCCTGCGGGGGCAGATTGCCCCCGACTCCCCGCTTAGCGTCGGTAGAGTGAATTCGCCGGAAAGATTGCGCCAATCACGCTTTTTTCCCGTGCGCCCGTCACCGCAGGCAGATTGCCCGGCAGGCCGGAGAGCGTGCGGAAAGCCAGCCAGGCAAACGCCAGCGCCTCCATATCGTCACCACTGACACCCGCCGCATCGGTAGTCGTTACTTCCGTTCCCGGAAGATGCGCTGCCAGTCGTGCCATCAGCAGCGGATTGCGGCTGCCGCCGCCACACACCAGCAGACGGTCGCAGCCATCATTGAGTAACACCTGCTGCGTGATGGTGATGGCGGTCAGCTCGACCAGCGTAGCCTGCACGTCCTGCGCAGCCAGACCCGGGAAATAGCGCAGATGCTGCTCCAGCCAGCTGAGGTTGAAATGTTCGCGCCCGGTGCTTTTCGGCGGCGGCAACGCAAACCAGGGCTCACGTAGCAGCGCCTCCAGCAGTGCCGGAATCACCGACCCGCTGCGCGCCCACTGCGCATCTTTGTCATACGGCTGAGCCTGATTACGCCAGATCCAGGCGTCCAGCAGCATATTGCCGGGGCCGGTATCGAAGCCGCGCACCGGCTGACCCGGGATCAGCAGCGAGAGATTGGCGATGCCGCCAATATTCAGCACCATGCGGCGTTCAGTGGCATCCATCAGCAGCGCCTGATGAAAGGCAGGCACCAGCGGCGCGCCCTGCCCGCCCAGCGCCATATCACGGCGGCGGAAATCCCCTACCACGGTGACGCCGGTGGCCGCCACGATCTGATTATGATCGCCAATCTGCAGCGTATTGGGTGCGTCACTCTGCGGCTCATGCCAGACGGTCTGACCATGACAGCCAATCGCCGTGATATCGCTGGCGTCAAGCGATTCGCGCTTCATTAATGTCACTACCGCTTCAGCAAACAGCTGGCCGAGGCGGGTATCAAGCTGGCCGAGCTGCGACAGCGTCAGGGACTGTCCCTGACATATCGCCAGAATCGCCTGACGCAGTTCTGGTGGCATCGGATGGCAGTAGCTCGCCTGCTGCGCCACCATATTTTCATCAATGGCAGCCAGCACCACATCCACTCCATCCAGGCTGGTGCCTGACATTACCCCAATATAGCGTCCTGATTTCATAGCCATTCCTTACTTCCGGCCGGAAGTGCAATTCATCTGCGGTTAGCCTGACAAATAATGATCGCTAATTCTATGATTAAATTCTTTTTATCCAATCGTGCTGACTGATAACGTAATGGGACTATTTTTAGTCCACGATTGAATTATTGTTGATCCTGCATAGTCTATGCTTCGTCCAGCCGTGTTTTATTCGGACAGGGATTAATTTGCCAGGTTTGTGTCTTATACTGTGAGCAGGATACAGCGGTAAACGTGGCACCTTCTCGACTAAAGGAGTTTCAAATGATCAAGCGTGTAATTGTGGTCGCTCTGGCCGGTGTGATGCTGGCAGGTTGTAGCAATACCAGTACGCTGTCGGGTGATACCTACAGTGCCAGTGAAGCTAAGCAGGTGCAGAGCGTTTCGTACGGTACCTTAGTCTCAGTACGTCCGGTGAAAATCCAGGGCGGCGATGAGAGCAATGTCATCGGTGCTATCGGTGGTGCGGTGCTGGGTGGCTTCCTGGGTAACACCATTGGTGGCGGCAGCGGACGTAGCCTGGCGACAGCCGGTGGTGCGGTTCTGGGTGGCGTAGCAGGCCAGGGCGTACAGGGCGCAGTCAATAAAACCGATGGCGTTGAGCTGGAAATCCGTAAGGATGATGGCAACACCATCATGGTGGTTCAGAAACAGGCCGCCACGCGTTACTCTGTTGGCCAGCGTGTTGTGATGGCATCCAACGGCAGCCAGGTGACGGTTTCACCTCGCTAATGAAGCTAAACAAAAAACCGACGCCTGGGCGTCGGTTTTTTTATTTCTCTTTATGCTGAAGTTCGAGAATGTTTTTCTCAAGCCGGGCGATCAGCGTCACCATCTGACTGATCTCTTCCCGACTGATGCCGGACAAAATGTCATCCCGCGTCTCATCAATCACACTCTCAACCTGTTCGATAATCGGCTCGGCCTGCTGCGTCAGCTTAATGCGCTTGGCACGACGATCGTTGGCGCAGGTCGAACGGGTGATTAATCCTTTCTCTTCCAGCTGATCCAGCGTGCGCACCAGCGAAGGCTGTTCAATACCAATCGCCTTGGCTAACTGAATCTGGGACTGTTCGGGCGGCAGTTGATGAATATTGTGCAACGTCACCCAGTGAGTCTGAGTCAGCTCAAGCGGCTTCAGCCGCTGATCAATCAACGCGCGCCAGATGCGCACCAGGCGAGATAAATCCGTTCCGAGGGGCGTATCCATTTCATCTCCTTATAATTAGCTTGCTAGCTATCAAGCCAGATTTTACACTATTCTGCGAGTTTACAGGACAAATTACAAATCCCGGACCAGGCCACCATAACGTGGCAGCGCTTTCACTCTGCTGTTTGGGTTAACGAAGGATGTTATGACGTGCTCACTCCTGCTTTTTCAGGTGCGAATCCGCTGACCGATCTGGTGGTGGGCGCCTCACTGTTTTTCCCGCCGATATTCAAAGCGGTGATCCTCGGCTTCTTTTTCTGGCTGCTGATCCACCCTCTGGTGCGTGGCTGGATCTACTCCGGCGATGTCTGGCATCCCACCCTGTTTGATCTCTCCCTGTTTGTGCTGTGCGTTACCGCCGCACTCTGGCTCATCGGTCACGGATAATCGATATGAAATTTAACGCGGTAAAATACTTCTCCACGCTGATTATGTTTGCCCTGGCGCTGCTGGCCGCTGGCTGGCTCTGGAACTACTACATGCAGTCGCCCTGGACCCGTGACGGGAAAGTACGGGCAGAGCTGGTGGATATCACGCCTCAGGTATCGGGCCGGATTACGCAACTGAAGGTCAGAGACAATCAGTTTGTGCATCAGGGCCAGCAGCTATTAACGCTGGACCCGGTGCCGTGGCAGATCGCGCTCGACAATGCCGCCGCCCAGCTCAGCAAAGCGCAGGCGGATCTCGCGAAGGCGCAGCATGAATTTAACCGTCGCAGCAGCCTGCCGCGCAACATTATCTCCGCAGAGGACCTTGATGCCGCGCGATTAAGCGCCGGCGCGGCGGCCGCCAGCACCAAAGCGGCACAGGCGGAGTGGGAACGGGCGCGCTGGAATCTGCAGCAGACGACGCTGACCGCACCGGCGGATGGCTGGATCACCAATCTGACGCTGCGTCCCGGCAACTATGCCACCGCGGGTTCGCCTCTGTTTGCCCTGGTCGACAGCCACTCTTACTACGTAATGGGCTACTTCGAAGAGACAAAACTGCGCCATATTCACCCAGGCGCAGCGGCCCAGGTGGTGCTCTACAGCAATGGCATGCGGCTGCAGGGTCAGGTGGATAGCATTGGCCGCGCCATCTATGACCAAAGCATTGAGACCGACAGCGGCCTGGTGCCCGATATCAAACCTAACGTGCCCTGGGTGCGGCTGGCGCAGCGAGTGCCGGTGCGTATTCGTCTCAACCCGCTCCCTGCCGATGCAGACCTGGTGGCGGGAACCAGCTGCACCATCACCATCCAGCCATGAATTTTCAGTGGCTGGCCTGGGATCAACTGCCCTGGATTAAGGCGAACGCCGGCCAGTGGCGTTATGCGTTGCGTAACGCTATTGCGATGTGCCTGGCGCTGAGCATCGCCTACGGACTGGATCTGGATGAGCCCTACTGGGCAATGACCTCTGCCGCCGTGATTAGCTTTCCCACCGTCGGCGGCGCGATCAGTAAAAGTCTGGGGCGCATTGTTGGCAGTCTGATGGGGGCCAGCGCCGCGCTGCTGATCGCCGGACATACGCTTAATGAGCCGTGGCTGTTTACCTTTGCCATTGCCGGCTGGCTGGCGCTCTGTACCGGCATAGCGAATCACTACCAGAATAACGTTGCCTACGCCTTTTCGCTGGCGGGCTACACCGCCGCCATCATCGCCTTTAGCAGCGTTAACATCACCGATATCACCTCGCTATGGACCATCGCTCAGGCACGGGTCTGCGAGGTGATCTCCGGCATTCTCTGCGCCGGATTGATGATGATGGTACTGCCGAGTACCTCCGATGGTGAGACGCTGATTACCTCACTGAAACAGATGCATGCCCGGTTGCTGGAACATGCGGTGTTACTGCTGCAGCCCTCAGCCAGCGAGACCATCCGGACCGCGCATGAAAATGTCATCAGCCAGATCCTGACCATGAATCTGCTGCGGATTCAGGCGTTCTGGAGCCACTACCGCTTTCGCCGACAGAACAACGTGCTGAACTATGTGCTGCACCAGCAGCTGCGACTCACCAGCGTGCTCTCCAGCCTGCGACGCATGCTGCTGAACTGGCCCGACGCGCCTGAGGCGCTGTTTGAGGCGCTGCAACAACTGATGGTGGAGCTGGCGAAACCGGCGTGTGATAAATATCGTCTGGCGCAAATCCTGCGCAGCGTGACCCCGGCAGCGGATGGCGACTACCGGCAGCGCGCTTTTTGTCAGCGGCTGCGCTACTTCTGCTGGATGTACCTCAACGTGCTGCGCTGGATCCGCCTGCTGGATCGCGCCGATGCCGACACCCGCTTTCAGCCACCGCCGGTTCCGGCGCTGGCGCGCGACAGTGACAGCGCCGAGGCGGGCTGGAGCGCCCTGCGTACCTTCTGCGTTATCGTGCTGGGCTGCGCCTTCTGGATCAATACGCAATGGTCTTCCGGTGCCGCCGCGCTCACCTTAACCGCCATTGCCTGTGTGCTCTACGCTTCATCACCCTCACCTGGCGGCAGCGTCACGCTGCTGCTGAAGACCCTGCTGTGGCTGTTTGCGTTTAGTTTTGTGATGAAGTTTGGGCTGATGGTGCAGATCAGTCAGCTGTGGCAGTTTTTACTGTTTCTGTTCCCGCTGCTGGTGACGCTGCAACTCTTTAAGCTGCAGCAGAAGCAGCGCGCCGGGATGTGGGGACAGTTCATCGTCTTTATGGGTTCGTTTATCGCGGTGACTAATCCGCCCACATGGGATTATCAGGACTTCTTTAACGATAACATCGCCAAAGTCTGCGGGGTGCTGCTCGCCTGGCTGGCGTTCCAGATTCTGCGACCCAGCTCCGATGCGCGGCGCAGCCGACGGCATATCCGGGCGCTGCGGCTGGCGTTTCTCGATCAGCTGCGGCAGCGGCCCCGGCTCAGCGAGAGCCGCTTCGAATCGCAGATTTACCACCGCATCAGCCAGCTCAGTCACAGCCGGGATGAGCAGGCACGCGTCTGGCTACTGCGCTGGGGCGTGGTGCTGCTCAACTGCTCGCATATCGTCTGGCAGCTGCGTGAATGGCGCGCCGGTTCAGCCGCACTGATGGGGTTTCGCGATCACTGCCTGCAAGACTTACAGCAGATTATCAGCAGCCGCGGCGTGCGCCACAGCTCGCTGGATCGGATGCTGACGGAACTGGAGGAGACCATCACCGCGTTACTGGCACTGGAAAGCAATGAGGCCAGCGAGCTGGCGGGGATTATCTGGCGGTTACGCTGTTCACTGGCACAGCTGAAGCAGGCGGTGCCGGAGTGATCACTGGCAATATTGCTGCTGTTGCCGGTTAAAATCATCCTGCAGCTGTTGCAGCGTTTTATGGCCTTCGAAGCGGGTTTTATCCATTTCGGTCATCGGTTCAATCACCAGCACTTTCTCATCGGGTGAGAAGATAAACCGGCGTGTCAGTTCGGTACCGGTAAAACTCTGACCATGAATTCCACCGCACACCATCGTCATGGTGCGGCGATAAATAGTGCTATCCGTGAAATTGGTTTCGGTGGCGCTGCGAAAGACCTGATCGCAACCCTGCGCTTCCAGCTTACGCACCATGTTGCGGCTCAGCCATTCACGACCCTTCGCGATCTTTTCACAGGTGATACGCATTGGGTTGGTATCGATGGTGCGCTGCAGTTCGCGTCCGGTTTCGGTGACCAGTTGCGTATCATTGGGTTTATCGCATCCCACCAGCAGCAGACACAGCAGTAATGCGCCCTTGAATTTCATTTTCCTGCTCCTTTCCCGATCACGCTTTCTTACCTGAATCAATATCATAGGGGGGAAATGTCAGGGATGGTACAACAATTCATAAACAGGCAGGAGAAAAGCGGGCGGCCATCGCCTGCCGCCCGGAAACTCAGATGACACCGCAGGCGTAGCGTGCCCCGCCACCGCCCAGCGGTTTAGGATGGTCGGCATGATTGTCACCGCCGACGTGCACCATCAGCGCTTTGCCTTTGATCTCTTTTAACGATTTCAGACGCGGCGCCAGCACCGGATAAGTGGCGCTGCCTTTGTCATCGACATAGACCGCGGGCAGGTCGCCCAGGTGCCCCTCTGCATAAGGCCCCAGATGTTTGCCGCTGTTGGCCGGATCAAGGTGACCACCCGCCGCACCGGCGGCGACCACTTTGCCTTCAGACTCGCCAGGCTCACAGCTACCTTTGGCATGGACATGGAAACCATGAATGCCCGGCTGAAGCCCCTGCAGATCCGGCGTGAACTGCAGACCATACTGTGTCTCGTCAATCTTAACGGTGCCCAGCGATTTCCCAATCCCTTCAGCGGTAACCTGATGGATCGTAACCTGCTCGCTGGCAGCCTGTGCTGAGCCGCAGGCGATCAGTGCGAATAGGGCAACTGCTTTCATTTTCATGGTGACTCCATTTGCATACCAGGGTTTAAGATAAGTCTGGTCGCTGTTGCACTATTTTGCCGGAGATTGACGCAGTTTTACGCTTCAGGGCACATCAAATCCCAGCGCCGCCTTGCGAATACGGAACCACTGCTGACGCGACAGGGATAAGTTCAGTGCTCCGGCGGCTTCGCTGACCCGCGCCGTTTTACCTGAGCCGATGATTGGCAGCGGGCGCGATGGCAGCATCAGTATCCAGGCATAGACCACCTGCTCAAGGCTGGTGGCACCGGTTTCCTGCCGCACGGCTTCCAGTTCGTCACGCAGCGGCTGGAAATGGGGATCGTTAAACAGGCGACCACCACCCAGACAGGACCAGGCCATCGGACGAATACGCAGCTGCTGACACTGATCCAGCGATCCATCCAGCAGCACACTTTGCTGCACCGGTGAGATCTCCAGCTGATTTGTCACCAGCGAGAACGGCAGACGGGATTGCAGCAGGGAAAACTGTGATGGTGTGAAGTTAGAGACGCCAAAATGCAGAACCTTGCCGCTGTGATGCAGCGCCATAAAGGCTTCGGCCACCTCGTCAGCCTCCATCAGCGGATCGGGACGATGGATCAGCAGCAGGTCGAGACGGTCGGTATGGATATGGCGCAGTGAGTTTTCAGCACTCTGCAGGATATGACGTTTGTCGGTAATGTAGTGGCCTATCTGATGCTCAGGCTGGGCGCGGGTGGCGATGCCGCACTTGGTGACAATCTGTAGCTGGTCGCGCAAACCGGGTGCCAGTTTCAGTGCCTCGCCAAACGCCGCCTCACACTGGTAGTCACCGTAGATGTCCGCATGGTCAACGGTAGTGATGCCGAGCCTCACGTGGTGCTCAATAAAGGCGACCCGTTCCTGTGGCGACATCCCCCACTCCATCAGACGCCAGTACCCCATGACCAGCGGTGAAAAATCGGGCCCCTGTGAAGCGATGGCTTGCGGTTCTAACATGACGTTCTCCCTGTTGCGCGTTGGCTGAAATTAGCGTGTCAGAGAGTATAACGGAAAGCGCAAAGTCGTCAGAATAACTCCGGCTGTTGTGGCGCGTGCGGCTCCTCGCCTTTCTGTTGCCGTTGCAGACGCTGACGCCGCTGCTGACAAAGACGAATGACCTCACGCTTTTGCGCATCGCTGAAGCGCAGCCAGTTGAACCGCTCATCGCGGCTGCGTAAACATCCCAGGCAGTAGCCGCGCGCATCCGTCTGGCAGATGCCGCGACAGGGGCTGGGAACCGGGAAAAACTCAAGCTGCTCGGCCACCACGCCTCCGGATTCACAGAATAAACAGTCCAGTAAAAAGCGTAGCCTGGTTGCGCAGGAAGTAAGCCCCACCCGGTCAGAATTATCCTGTTCTTTGACTCAGGAGTGAACACTCTGTGCCAAATAGAGAGGGTTGCGTTGCATTAGACCGACTGGTCTACTAATCTCACTGCCATGAATAAGACGCTACAACGCAACGAAACCCGCGAACACCTGCTCCAGACAGGTGAGCAACTCTGTCTGCAACGCGGCTTTACCGGAATGGGCCTCAGCGAACTGCTGACGCAGGCGGCGGTGCCGAAAGGCTCCTTCTACTACTACTTCCGTTCTAAAGAGGCGTTTGGCGTGGCGTTACTGGAACGCTATTTTGCGCGTTTCCTGCAGGATGTGGCGTTGCAGCTTAACCAGACCGAAGGCACGCCGCGTGAGCGTCTGCTTAACCATTTTCGTGCTGCCGTTGATCTGTTTGTTCAGCAGGGCCACATCGTAGGCTGTCTGGGCGTCAAAGTCTCCGCGGAGGTGTGCGATCTCTCAGAGCCGATGCGTGATGCACTGCAGCAGGGTGCCGGAAAGATCACGGCACTCTACGCCCGGACCCTGATTGCCGCAGAGCAGCAGGAGTCGCTGAGCCTGCCGCAGCCCCCCGCGCAGATGGCGGAATTGCTGTCGCTGCTGTGGCTGGGTGCCAGCCTGCAGAGCAAAATTTCCCGCGAGGCGCAGCCACTGCGTCTGGCATTGAGTACCATCGAACAGTGGCTTGAACGCCGCTGATTTTTAAAAAACATGTTTGTAGACGACTGGTCTACTAATCAGGAGCTATTATGGCGAGTACCCAGCTGTTTCGTCCGCTAAAAGTCGGTGCAATTACTGTCCCAAACCGCGTATTTATGGCACCGCTGACCCGTCTGCGCAGCATTGAGCCAGGCGACATCCCTACCCCGATGATGGCTGAATATTATCGCCAGCGCGCCAGCGCCGGTTTGATCATCACCGAAGCGACCCAGATCTCTTTCCAGGCGAAAGGCTATGCCGGTGCGCCAGGCTTACATACTCAGCCACAGATTGCAGCGTGGAAAGCGATTAACGAAGGCGTGCATCAGGCTGGCGGTCACACCGCAGTACAGTTATGGCACACCGGTCGTATCTCACATAACAGCGTGCAGCCGGAAGGCAAAGCACCGGTTGCGCCATCGGCGATTGCCGCTGGCACCCGTACCTCACTGCGTGCTGAAGATGGCAGCGTCTATCGCGAAGATACCTCAACGCCGCGTGAGCTGACAGTGCCAGAGATTAAGCAGATCGTGGCAGATTTTGGCCAGGCTGCGGCCAACGCGCGTGAAGCGGACTTTGACCTGCTTGAGCTGCACTCGGCGCACGGTTACCTGATGCACCAGTTCCTGGCTCCTGGCTCAAACCAGCGTACTGATGAATATGGCGGCAGCATCGAAAAACGCGGTCGCTTTGCGCTGGAAGTGGTTGATGCGGTGATCGCTAACTGGTCAGCCGATCGCATTGGTATTCGCGTCTCACCTATCGGCAGCTTCCAGAATCTGGACAACGGCCCGGAGGAAGAGGAAGCGGCGCTGTGGTATATCGGCGAGCTGGCAAAACGCAACATCGCCTATCTGCACCTCTCCGAGCCAGACTGGGCCGGCGGTCAGCCTTATACCGACGCTTTCCGTCAGAAAGTACGTGATCTCTTCCCGGGTGCCATCATTGGTGCCGGTGCCTATACCGTTGAGAAAGCGGATGACCTGATTGGTCGCGGTCTGATCGATGCGGTTGCGTTTGGTCGCGATTACATTGCTAACCCGGATCTGGTTGAGCGTCTGCAGCAGGATGCCCCACTCAATCCACAGCGTCCGGAAAGCTTCTACGGCGGCGGCGCGGAAGGTTATATCGACTACCCGACGCTGTAACCGGTTCGGGCTGCCGTCCGGGATGATGACGGCAGCCATTATTCAATGGCGATTTTCATCGCTATACTTAGCGCCTGGGTCATCGGGCGATGGCGTTTTATTTAAAAGAGGATGTTATGCGTTTACTTCATACCATGCTGCGCGTTGGCGATCTGCAACGTTCAATCGATTTCTACACCCGTGTGCTGGGCATGCGCGTGTTGCGTCAGAGCGAAAACACCGAATACAAATATACCCTGGCATTTGTGGGCTACACCGACGAGAGCGAAGGTGCGGTGATCGAACTGACCTACAACTGGGGCGTCGATAAGTATGACCTCGGTGATGCCTATGGTCATATTGCGCTGGGCGTTGATGACGCAGCAGCGGCCTGCGAACGTATCCGCAAAGATGGCGGCAACGTGACGCGTGAAGCTGGCCCGGTTAAAGGCGGCTCCACCATTATTGCCTTTGTTGAAGATCCTGATGGTTACAAAATCGAGCTGATCGAAAACAAAGATGCCGGTAACGGCCTCGGCAACTAAACCTGCCTGTCAGCCTGCCCGATCGGGTGGGCTGAATCCCCTTCTCTGCGCTTCATCTGCTGCACCCGGCCCCGTTTTTTGCCATAATACGCGCTGCCCTTTTTCTGCAACGAGATCCTGATGTCTGAATCGAATTCCCCTAATGCACTCAATCAACGTTTCCGTGGCTTCTATCCGGTGGTGATCGACGTTGAAACCGCGGGTTTCAATGCGCAAACCGATGCGTTACTGGAGATTGCCGCTATCACGCTGAAAATGGATGAAGAGGGATGGATTCAGATTGACCAGACGCTGCATTTCAACGTCGAACCTTTTGTCGGGTCGCTGCTGCATCCCGAAGCCCTGGCCTTTACCGGCATCGATCCCAGCAATCCGCTGCGCGGCGCAGTCAGTGAATATGAGGCGCTGCACGCCATTTTCAAAATGGTGCGCAAGGGCATTAAAGACAGCGGCTGCAATCGCGCCATCATGGTGGCGCACAATGCCACCTTCGACCTGAACTTTATGTCAGCGGCGGCGGAACGAGCCAGCCTGAAGCGCAACCCGTTTCACCCGTTTGCCACCTTTGACACCGCGGCCCTGAGCGGGCTGGTTTTAGGGCAGACGGTGCTGGCGAAGGCCTGTATTGCGGCGGGAATGGAGTTTGACAGCACGCAGGCGCATTCGGCGCTCTATGATACTCAGCAGACGGCAACGCTGTTCTGCGAGCTGGTGAACCGCTGGAAACGATTAGGCGGCTGGCCGCTGCCCTTCGCGGAAGGCGATGCAGAAGCCACGACATCCGCATAAGGGATGCCGCAATGAAAAAGGCCGACGTGATGTCGGCCTTTTTTTATTCTGCTTCTTTAAATTTTTCTGCGGTCTCTTTGATCAGCGTCTGCAGTTCACCACGCTGTAACATCTCAACGATGATGTCGCATCCACCGACCAGCTCGCCATCAACCCACAGCTGCGGGAAAGTTGGCCAGTTAGCGAATTTCGGCATCTCGGCACGAATGTCCGGGTTCTGCAGAATATCCACGTAAGCAAAACGCTCACCGCAGGCTGACAGCGCCTGCACCGCCTGTGCAGAGAAACCGCAGCTTGGCAGTTTCGGGGAACCTTTCATGTACAGCAGGATCGGGTTTTCTGCGATCTGGCGCTGAATTTTTTCTACAGTACTCATAATTGCCTTCCTTAATTCGTCACATCGTGTTTGTTTATTGTAGCGACTTCGCAGCGTGACTGAAAACGAGATTTTGATCGCTGCCCGATTAAATCGCCATCATTGTTAAGTCCTGCTCCGGGACACCTGAATTCCTGATTATTAACAGCAGGTAACAGATTAATAATTCGTAATAATTTCGTTGATATAAGACGCTGAAAATGTTCATTTTCAGCACAATTGCGTGGGTTGCAAAGATTAATATTAAAAGGCATTACAGTTTTTAAAAGAACTGGACTAGAATGGCCTGGGCGCTGATCCTGGATCAGATTAATCTCAACTTTGTCGCGGTGCGTAGTGGCCCTGACAACTTAACTAATCAACGGACTATGCGTTTAATCATTACGTTTTTCATGCTGGCCTTTGCGCAACTGTTTTTCAACATCGCCGCTGCGTCGCCTCACGCGCCGGTGAACGTCAGTACGCATAAAGCAGAGAAAAAGAGTGCGCGCGACGATGAGCGTCGCAAGCGTCGCCCGGTCAAAACGGTGACGAAAAAGACTCGCCTCAGCCCGGTTCAAAAACTAAAAACAAAAAAACTGAAAAAAGTCGAACTCACCGCAAAACAGACGCCTGCTAAAAAGACCTCGCTAAAAACCGCCCGTCTCAGTAAGAACAAAGAGAAAAAACGTTATGGTCATCAGCGCCTGCTGAAAACCGCTGAGGTCACCACCAGCGAAACCGGCACGATTAAGATGAGCAAATCTCACCGTCAGCGCTACCAGAAGGCCCGCGAAACCGCGATGACCAAGCTGATGGGTCAGTTGGGTAAACCCTATCAGTGGGGCGGCACCTCTCCCCATACCGGTTTCGATTGCAGCGGCCTGGTCTGGTACGCCTATAAAGATCTGGTGAAGTTTAAGATCCCACGTACCGCTAACGAGATGTACCACCTGCGTGACGCCGCGCCGATCAAGCGTGAGTCGCTGGAGAAAGGCGATCTGGTCTTCTTCCGTATCAATGGACGCGGTACTGCGGACCATGTCGGCGTTTACCTGGGTGATGGCAAGTTTATCCAGTCGCCACGCACCGGCAAAGATATTCAGATCAGCGCGTTAGGAGAAGATTACTGGCAGCGCCACTATATTGGTGCCCGTCGGGTGATGACGCCTAAAACCATACGCTGAGCAGCAGAACAACCAGAAGAGAGCCGGGATAATCCCGGCTTTTTTATTAGTGCAGAATAGCGGTAAAACTAAAGGCCACAATCATCAGCAGACAGCCCGCGGTGGTCATTAAAGCCAGTTTAAGATCGGTACTCATTGCTTGCTCCTTAGTCACACAATCAGTAGGGGTATCGCATTTTCCCACAGGGCCCGGTAAAAATCTCGTTTTATCCGTTCAGCCTTGTTAGAATCCCGCCTTTGTTGCGCAACGCGCGCAACCCTGATTCCGTTTGCGCACGTTTTCAGGCGCTTTTACGCCGCCAGCGGCCTGTTTACTGGCCAGGAAAGCTGCATTTTGCGGAAAAAACCCTGAGCAGACGCAAACGTTTAACACTACGCTTATCATAGAGTTAGATAAGCACCGGAGTCCGATTTCCATGGCAACAATTAAAGATGTGGCGAAACGCGCTGGCGTCTCAACGACCACCGTTTCGCACGTCATCAATAAAACCCGCTTTGTGGCTGAAGAGACGCGCAACGCGGTCTGGCAGGCGATTAAAGAACTGCACTACTCGCCGAGCGCCGTGGCGCGCAGCCTGAAAGTGAACCACACCAAGACGCTGGGCCTGCTTGCCACCTCCAGCGAAGCGCCCTATTTCGCTGAAATTATCGAGGCGGTTGAAAATCACTGTTTTGACAAAGGCTATACGCTGATTCTGGGTAATGCGCATAACGATCTGCAAAAACAGCGCGCCTATCTCAGCATGATGGCGCAGAAACGCGTCGATGGGCTGCTGGTGATGTGCTCTGAATATCCGGACGATCTGCTGCAGATGCTGGAAGAGAACCGCAATATCCCGATGGTGGTGATGGACTGGGGCGAGTCGCGCGCCGACTTCACCGACACGGTACTGGATAATGCTTTCCAGGGCGGCTATCTGGCGGGACGCTATCTGATTGAACGCGGACACCGGGATATTGGTGCAATCCCCGGCCAGATGGAGCGTAACACCGGTGGCGGACGTCATGCCGGTTTCCTGAAGGCGATGGAAGAAGCGGGTATTCAGCCACGCGCCGAGTGGATTGTGCAGGGTGACTTTGAGCCGGAGTCAGGCTATCAGGCGATGCAGCAGATCCTGTCGCAGAAGCAGCGTCCGACGGCGGTGTTCTGTGGCGGTGACATCATGGCGATGGGCGCAATTTGCGCCGCCGACGAGATGGGTTTGCGTGTCCCCCAGGATATTTCGGTGATCGGCTATGACAATGTGCGCAACGCCCGCTATTTTGCACCGGCCCTGACCACAGTGCATCAGCCTAAAGCCCAGCTGGGTGAGAAAGCGCTGGAAATGCTGCTGGACCGCATTACCAGTAAGCGCGAAGTGTCACAAACGATTGAGGTCCATCCCACGCTGATTGAGCGCCGTTCCGTGGCCGATGGCCCGTTCCGCGACTATCGCCGTTAATGCTCGCTTAACCACTCCTGATTAAGCGTTTGCGCATCACCCAGATAGCTGAGCAACCAGCCTGTCGCGGGTGATGCGCGATCTTCTGCCCAGCTGACGCAGCATGGACTGTCCGGAAACGCCACCGGCAGCGTCAGTTCTACCAGCTCGCCGCTGTCGAGCAGTGGCCTGGCCAGGTGACCGGGCACCATCGCCACACACAATCCCGCCTGCACGCACTCCAGCCCGGTTTGCCACTCCGGCACCACCAGCCGGCGCTGGTTATCCAGCGTCCATGTCATACGACGCGGCAGTGCGCGAGAAGTATCTTCCAGCACCAGGGAGGGCCAGCTCCGCAGCGTGTCATCATCTATCTGGCTCGCCTGTGTCAGAGGATGGTCGGGCGCAACCACGCAGCGCCAGTTAAGTGTGCCCATATCCCGAAAAGCAAAACGTCCGCCCACCGGTATCGCCTGAGTGGCACCAATCGCCACTTCCACCCGGCCATCGGCCAGCGCATCCCAGACGCCGTTAAAGACTTCATAGCTGATAATCAGCTCCATATCGGGAAAGTGGCGATAGAAATCTTTGACCAGTTGTCGGGTGCGCTGAGGTTTAGCGATACGGTCAACGGCTATGCTTAGCTGGCCGCGCCAGCCGTTAGCCAGCTGCTGACACTGTCGCCGGGTGGCAAGCATTTTTTTGATGACGCTGCGCCCTTCCCGGACAAAATGCTCACCCGCCGGGGTCAGAACCACTTCGCGATGCTGCCGTTCAAACAGCGGTACCGCCAGCCAGTTTTCCAGCTGACGCACCGTATAGCTGATGGCAGAGGGCACCCGATGTAACTCCTGCGCGGCGGCGCTGAAGCTCCCCCCACGGGCGACAGCGTCAACCACCTCTAATGCATATTCTGACCACATAATCTGCCTTCAAAAATTTTAACAGCAATCGGCAAATATTACCGTTTCACAGCAGCAAACGCACCTTTTACACTCTGCCGCGTTTATCCTGCAAAAATGAGAATCAGATGCTGTCGAATAAAGGGTTTATGCCCTACCTTGCCCTGCTGAGCATGCTGGGCTTTTTAGCCACTGATATGTACCTGCCCGCCTTTGGTGCGATGCAGCAAACCTTTAATACTTCACCCGGCCTGATCAGCGCCAGTATGAGTCTCTTCCTGGGCGGCTTCGCCGTGGGTCAGCTCTTCTGGGGACCGCTTTCCGATCGCATCGGTCGTAAACCGGTGCTGCTGTCCGGACTGGCCATGTTTGGCGCCGGCTGCGCAGGCATGCTGTGGGTGAGTGATATCTATCTGATGCTGGCGCTGCGTTTTGTCCAGGCGATTGGCGTCTGTGCCGCTGCCGTAAGCTGGCAGGCGCTGGTGGTGGATCGCTATCCTGCAGCGCGCGCTAACAAAGTCTTTGCCACCATTATGCCGCTGGTTGCGCTCTCTCCGGCGCTGGCTCCGCTGCTGGGTGCCTGGCTGATCGGCCACTTCCACTGGCGTTCGATTTTCCTGGTGCTGACCCTGATTGCGGTGGCGTTGATTCTGACCACGCTGCGTCTGCCCACCGTGCGCAAGGCAGCGGGAGAAAAAGGTGCGCAGCCCGGCTTTTTCACGCTGCTTAAATCCCGGGTCTACAGCGGCAACGTGCTGATCTATTCCGCCTGCTCCGCCAGCTTCTTTGCCTGGCTGACCGGATCGCCCTTTATTCTGGCGGATCTGGGTCTGTCGCCCGCCGATATCGGTCTGAGTTATGTGCCCCAGACGCTCGCCTTTTTAATTGGCGGCTTCGGCTGTCGCACCCTGCTCAACCGCTTTAACGGCGCACAGTTGCTGCCCTGGCTGCTGGCCGTCTACAGCCTGAGCATTCTGGCGCTGTTTGCTGTTGCGCTTGCTGGCAGCAGCACGCTGGTGAGTCTGATGGTACCGTTCTGCGGTATGGCGCTGGCTAACGGCGCGATCTATCCGATTGTGGTGTCCAGTGCGCTGATGCCCTTCCCGACCGCTACCGGTAAAGCCGCCGCGTTGCAGAATACACTGCAGTTAGGACTCTGTTTCGCTGCCAGCCTGGCGGTGTCGGCCGGCTTAACTCAGCCGCTATTAACCACCACACTGATGATGACGGTGACAATTGTGCTGGCGCTGTTGGGTTACGCCATGCAGCGTGTCGCAAGCGCACAAACTGTTGTTGCCTCTGCGCAAACTGCCTGCCAGGATAATCAGTGACACACTGACTTTTTAGTTAGCGCCCTAACAATAAGTTATTGAATATTGACCCGCGTGAGCATATACTCATCCGGGTCAACAAATCTGTAATAAATCAACAATATAATAACGTAATAATCTGATTGGCACCCTGCTGCCGGGACGGTATTCGCGCGCGTTATTCTCACCTTACCCGACCTGCTGCAGGCTGTTCCAGTCCTCTGTATCACACAGATAATCGGTTTGCGGAGCCATCCGCATCGTTTCTCATTGCCTGAATAAATTGGCTACTCTTTGTTCAGGTTCAGATTGGACAGGTGGTGGAAAATCTATGAGTTCATCTTATGCAGAAGAAGTGAGCCTCGAAGAAAACCATTGGTATCGCATCGTTCATGAACTGCTGGAAAAAGCGGATATCGAAATTAATGGTTCACGTCCCTGGGATATTCATATTAATCATCCTGGTTTTTTTAAACGTGTTCTGCAGGAGGGCTCTCTTGGGCTCGGTGAGAGCTATATGGATGGATGGTGGGAGTGTGACCGGCTGGATATTTTCTTCCACCAGGTACTTAAACATAAACTCGATCAGCAGCTGCCTCATCACTTCAAAGATACGCTGCGCATTGCCGCCGCACGCTTAACCAATCTGCAGTCAAAAAAACGGGCTTGGATTGTCGGTAAAGAGCATTACGACCTGGGCAACGATCTCTTTTCACTGATGCTCGATCCGTACATGCAATACTCCTGTGGCTACTGGAAAGAGGCGACGACACTGGCGACGGCGCAGGAAGCCAAGCTGGATATGATCTGCCGTAAATTAGCGCTGGAACCTGGAATGTCACTGCTGGATATCGGCTGTGGCTGGGGCGGACTCGCGGAATTTGCCGCACGTCATTATGGCGTTAAAGTGCATGGCGTGACGATTTCCGCCGAACAACAGAAACTGGCGCAGCAGCGCTGTAGCGGATTAGACGTCACGATTCTGTTGCAGGATTATCGCGATCTGAATGAGCAGTTTGATCGTATTGTTTCGGTGGGTATGTTTGAACATGTCGGACCGAAAAATTATGCGACCTATTTTGACGTGGTCGATCGTAATTTAAAGCCTGACGGTATTTTCCTGCTTCACACCATCGGCGCGATTAAAACTGATATGAGTGTCGATCCCTGGATCGATAAATATATCTTCCCCAACGGCTGCCTGCCTTCGGTGCGCCATGTGGCCGATGCCAGCGAACCCCATTTTATTCTGGAAGACTGGCACAACTTCGGCGCAGACTACGATAAAACACTGATGGCCTGGCATGAACGCTTTTTGCAGGCCTGGCCAGAGCTGGCCGATAAATATGGCGAACGCTTTAAGCGGATGTTCTCCTATTATCTGAATGCCTGTGCCGGTGCCTTCCGGGCGCGTGATATTCAGCTGTGGCAGATCGTGTTCAGTCGCGGTATTGAGGGGGGATTACGGGTGGCGCGGTAGGGGTTAAAAAGCGGGCAATTAAGAAAGCGCTACCCCGGCCAAAGACTTTATAAGAGTGGCCTGTTTTGCTTTAAGAGGAAGCGTTGCGCAAGGAACAGGGTCAGATCGGAAAGTCGCAAAACCTGTCATTCCTGACACGCCCGGCCCACGCGATTACGCACCTCATCCCTGAGGTGCGCCAATATCCGGGCCAACGCTTTGCGTTGTTCAAAAACGCTCCTGACGTTTTTGTCCATGGCGTGGGACGCTTTCCTCTTCTGACCCGGCGCCCTGCGCTTTTATAATGCTGACAGAGTAAAACCGATTGGGCCGTCTGCAGTGCTTAAGCGCCTTTTATTAACTCTCTGTCGTTGACTGGCCGGTCAGCATGCTCATCGCCGCCGCGGCATCGCGCTGTGCTAACACCCGCTCAACGGTCTCCACGATTGCCTGCGTGTGCGGATCGATTTCAATATTCACCCGATCGCCAAAGGTCTTCGCCCCCAGCGTGGTACGCTCCAGCGTTTCCGGGATCAGATAGACGCAGAACTTAGTCTTAGTCACATCGCCTACCGTCAGGCTGATACCGTCGATGCCGACAAACCCTTTATGCAGAATATATTTCATCTGCGCCGCATCCTGGATTTTAAACCAGACCTCGCGGTTATGTTCTGACTGGATAATCTTGCAGATTTCAGCGGTGGTCATAATATGACCAGACATCAGATGTCCGCCTATTTCATCGCTGAATTTCGCTGCACGCTCAATATTGACCACATCGCCCTGACGTAAATCGCCAAGGTTAGTCACCCGCAATGTCTCTTTAATTAAATCAAAACTGACGCGGTCGCCTTCAATTGCTGTTACGGTTAAACAGCAACCGTTATGGGCTACGGATGCGCCCAGCGCCAGACCCGGTAAGAGCTCTTCCGGCAGGCGGACAGTGTGGGTGCGAAACAGTTCTTTCTCTTCAATGGACACGATTTCTGCGGTGCCCTGCACAATACCGGTAAACATAGTCTTTGCCTCTGCGAAGTTTACGCTAGTTTATCACAGCTCAGGTCGGCTGTTAGATTTCAGCCCGCACCGCCGCTTTATAGCGGAGCAAATCGCATTGTGTGACAAAGATTGGCGAATTCTGTTACGCCAGTTACACTAGCTCGCGAAATTCCCCGGGCTTCCTGCCCCTTTTAATTCATTCAATAAGTCAGGTGTTAACGTGCAGAAGTATTTAACAGAAGCGCGTCAATTGCTGGCCCTTGCGATTCCGGTCATCCTTGCTCAGGTGGCTCAAACCGCAATGGGATTTGTGGATACCATTATGGCCGGCGCAGTCAGCGCCACGGATATGGCCGCCGTTGCTGTCGGCACCTCTGTCTGGCTACCGGCCATCCTGTTTGGTCATGGTCTTCTGCTTGCATTGACGCCCACCGTTGCGCAACTCAATGGTTCTGGCCGCCGCGAACGCATCGGTGAACAGATCCGCCAGGGATACTGGCTCGCCTTTTTCGTCTCCCTGCTGATTATGGTGCTGTTGTGGCATGCCGGTTATCTTATCCGGGCGATGCATGACATCGATCCAGTGCTGGCGCTGAAGGCAGAAGGCTACTTGCATGCCCTGCTGTTCGGCGCGCCTGGCTACCTCTTCTTCCAGGTACTGCGCAATCAGTGCGAGGGGCTGTCGAAAACCAAACCCGGCATGGTGCTGGGCTTTTTAGGCCTGATGTTCAACATCCCGCTCAACTATGTCTTTATCTATGGTCACTTCGGCATGCCTGCCCTGGGCGGTGTCGGCTGCGGCGTGGCGACCGCCTCGGTCTACTGGGTGATGTTTATCTGCATGCGCTTCTGGGTGCGCCGGATGGGTAGCATGCGCGATATCCGTATGGAGAGCCGCTGGTCACCCCCTTCCCGTCCGATTCTGAGCCGCCTGATGACGCTGGGATTGCCGGTGGCGCTGGCACTCTTCTTTGAGGTCACGCTGTTCGCCGTGGTCGCCCTGCTGGTTTCGCCACTGGGCATCGTTAACGTGGCCGGTCACCAGATTGCGCTCAATTTCAGTTCACTGATGTTTGTATTGCCGCTGTCGCTGGGTGTCGCGACCACCATCCGCGTCGGTTATCGTCTGGGTCAGGGCTCCACCGAGCAGGCACGGGTCGCGGCCTGGACCGCCCAGGGGGTTGGCATCAGCATGGCGGCGCTGACCGCCATTTTTACCGTGACATTTCGTCATCAGATTGCCCTGCTCTATAACGACAACCCTGAAGTGGTGACGCTGGCGGCACAGCTGATGCTGCTGGCCGCAATTTATCAGTTCTCAGACTCGATACAGGTGATTGGCAGCGGGATCCTGCGCGGCTATAAAGATACGCGGTCAATTTTCTTTATTACCTTTATCGCTTACTGGCTGCTGGGGCTGCCCGCCGGTTATCTGCTGGCGCTGACCGACTGGCTGTTGCCGCGCATGGGACCTGCGGGCTTCTGGTGCGGCTTTATTATCGGTCTGACCTCGGCTGCGGTGATGATGCTCTGGCGCATCAGACGGTTACAGCAGTCACCGGCGGAAATTATTCTGACGCGTGCAGCACGATAACGTTCGAGGCGGGTCATTCATGGCCCGCAATGACGAAAAAAACGACGGTTAGCACAGTTGCTGTGCAGTCATGGCGAAAAAACTATTTTCCCCTTGCCAGCCTCACACGCTGCCGTTAATATTCGTCCCCGCTGTCGCCCAGACAGCATGTTGCGCTCTTAGCTCAGTTGGTTAGAGCACCACCTTGACATGGTGGGGGTCGATGGTTCGAGTCCATTAGAGCGCACCAAGTGCGTCCGTAGCTCAGTTGGTTAGAGCACCACCTTGACATGGTGGGGGTCGGTGGTTCGAGTCCACTCGGACGCACCAATATTCAGAATGCGCTCTTAGCTCAGTTGGTTAGAGCACCACCTTGACATGGTGGGGGTCGATGGTTCGAGTCCATTAGAGCGCACCACTTTCAGAATTTCTTCAGCTTGCGCAACTCCACTTTTATTGATCTGCATCGCTTCCCCCTTCTGCTTTTTGATTGGTTTTCGCATACTTAGCGTCTATACTGTCCCGCGTTGCTTACTTGAAAGGTTTCAGCGATCACGTGCTTACTGCGATAACTCAAATGATTTGCGCAACAACAGCGTGGTGGTTACCAACCGTAACCGCACAACTTCCCTGCACGCCTGGCCTTCGTCACCTATTCTTACTCAGTACTGCCCTTTTCAGTCTCAATCAGAAATTTCACTTCGATGCGCTGCCATCGGATTCCGCCCTTATTCATCCATCACAACTTACAGAAAATCCGTCATGAAAAAGACTAAAATCGTTTGTACAATCGGCCCGAAAACCGAATCCGAAGAGATGCTGACTCAGCTGCTTGAAGCTGGCATGAATGTTATGCGTCTTAACTTCTCTCACGGCGACTACGCTGAGCATGGTCAACGCATCACCAACATGCGTGCCGTTATGCAAAAAACCGGCCGTCAGGCCGCTATCCTGCTGGATACCAAAGGCCCTGAAATCCGCACCATGAAACTGGAAGGCGGCAACGATGCGGCTCTGAAAGCGGGTCAGACCTTTACCTTTACGACAGACCAGAGCGTGATTGGCAACAGCGAGCGCGTTGCGGTGACCTACCCGGGCTTCACTGCTGACCTGAAAATCGGCAACACGGTGCTGGTCGATGATGGCCTGATTGGTATGGAAGTGACCGAAGTCACTGAAAATACCGTGGTGTGTAAAGTCCTGAACAATGGCGATCTGGGTGAAAACAAAGGCGTTAACCTGCCAGGCGTCTCTATCCAGCTGCCAGCACTGGCCGAAAAAGATAAGCGCGACCTGATTTTTGGTTGTGAGCAGGGTGTAGACTTTGTCGCCGCCTCTTTCATCCGTAAACGTTCAGATGTGCTGGAAATTCGCGAGCACCTGAAACAGAACGGCGGCGAGCATATCCAGATCATCTCCAAAATCGAAAACCAGGAAGGCCTGAACAACTTCGACGAAATCCTCGAAGCGTCAGACGGCATCATGGTTGCGCGTGGCGACCTGGGTGTTGAGATCCCGGTTGAAGAAGTGATCTTCGCGCAGAAGATGATGATCAAAAAATGTAATAAAGCACGCAAAGTGGTCATCACGGCTACCCAGATGCTCGATTCCATGATCAAGAACCCGCGCCCTACCCGCGCAGAAGCCGGTGACGTGGCAAACGCCATTCTTGACGGTACCGATGCTGTGATGCTGTCAGGTGAGAGCGCTAAAGGCCGTTATCCGCTGGAGTCGGTCACCATCATGGCGACCATCTGTGAGCGTACCGATCGCGTGATGAAGTCCCGCATCGACAGCCAGAGTGATAACCGCAAAATGCGTATCACAGAAGCTGTCTGCCGTGGTGCTGTAGAGACCGCTGAGAAGCTGGAAGCGCCACTGATTGTGGTTGCTACTGAAGGGGGTAAATCTGCTAAAGCCGTGCGTAAATACTTCCCGAACGCGACTATCCTGGCGCTGACCACCAATCCGATGACTGCCCGTCAGCTGATCCTGAGCAAAGGGATTGAGACACGTCTGGTGACTGAGATCGCTTCAACCGACGATTTCTACCGTCTGGGTAAAGAAGCGGCGCTGGAAAGTGGCTACGGCCAGAAAGGCGATGTCGTGGTGCTGGTGTCAGGCGCATTAGTACCAAGCGGAACTACCAACACCGCTTCTGTACACGTTCTGTAAAACTCTCTCTGACCATTATTTTGAAGCGCCTTTATCGGGCGCTTTTTTTTATTTCTACTTAAACCAAATGTCAGAAAATTCCAATCGAAAATAACTATTCAAATACTCTTAATATTAAGGTTAATCCGATTAAATCTCTCTGTTTTCGCTAAATTTTTTTATCATATTCTGTGATTCGCTGCTTCTTTGAGCGAACGATCAAATTTAAGCATCTTCTCATCAAAAATTTATTCTCAACTTAAAAAGCTTTGTGTAATACTTGTAACGCTACATGGAGATTAACTCAATCTAGAGGGTATAAATAATGAATCGTACTAAACTGGTACTGGGCGCGGTAGTTCTGGCTTCAACTATGCTGGCTGGTTGCTCAAGCAACGCTAAAATCGACCAGCTGTCTTCAGACGTTCAGACTCTGAACGCTAAAGTTGACCAGCTGAGCAACGACGTGAACGCAGTGCGTTCAGACGTTCAGGCTGCTAAAGATGACGCAGCACGCGCTAACCAGCGTCTGGACAACCAGGCTCACTCTTACCGTAAGTAAGAGTTCTGGTTTAAAAATGGCGCCTTTATGGCGCCATTTTTTTTGCTCCGAATTCAGTGCCCTTCACAGGCACTTATCCGGTCAGGGCTGAACCGCGTTGCCCTCAGCCTGTGTCACCGGGCTATCAGCTCCCACAGATGCGCTCTCCAGCCCCGCAGGCGGCAAGGTATCACTCTGCACCGGCTCCCCACTGCTGACCAGCACAGGCATGCCTGAGCGTCGCGCTAAGCTGGCTTTAATCAGCGCACTATCACTCTTCTCACTTTTCATAAACTGCTTCACTCCGGCAGTGAGTGCAATCGGCATGGTCTGTGGATCGTCCTTGTCGTTGCGTGACAGCGGCTGATGGACTTCCACGTAGCGTTTCCCATCCGGCTCTACAGCGTACTTCACCGGCTGATTGATGATCTGTACCCGCGTCCCTTTCGGGGCTGAATTAAACAGCGCTTCGATATCTTCTGAACGCAGGCGGATGCAGCCTGAACTGACGCGCATGCCGATGCCGAATTTCGCATTAGTGCCATGGATCAGATACTGGCCGGTGCCGCGCGCCAGACGCATGGCAAACTGCCCCATCGGGTTATCCGGTCCGGCGGGGACCACGCCAGGCAGCGTAATGCCCTCTTTGGCGTAGCGTTTGCGGATGTTCGCCGTGGGCGTCCAGGTAGGATTAGGGATCTTCTGGCTGATCTGCGTCACCATCACTGGCGTGGCCGCACCCAGCTGGCCAATGCCGATGGGATAGACAATGACCTTATCCTCCCCTTTGGGATAGTAATAGAGACGAAGCTCGGCCAGATTCACCACAATCCCTTCGCGCGGCGTATCGGGCAGGATCATCTGTAGCGGCACCGTCAGCTGGGTGCCCGCTTTGGGCAGCCAGGGATCGGTACCGGGATTTGCCTCCAGCATGCTCAGCAGGCCGACCTGGTAGCGCGCCGCAATCGCTTCCAGAGGTTGTTTATTGTCAGGAACCTGAGTCAGGACGTTTTCGCCAATCAGGCGACTGTCAGGTGGTGGCAGCGGATATTCGGTGGCGAACGCGGGTGCAGAGAGCCCAAAGCAGGTCAGCAGCAATGCACCGGCTAAACGTAAAGCAGGTTTCATGCAATTTTCTCGTCAGATAAAAAAACAGACGCCGGATGGCGTCTGTGGAGTGTAACTTAGCTGAGGTTCTGAGCGGTATGGCGAATAGACCGAATCATCGCCTCCAGCCCCTGCGACCGGGTGGGCGTCAGGTGCTGCATCAGTGCCAGTTCGCCAAACCAGTGGCGCACATCCAGCGCCAGGATATCGGCGGGCGGCAGGTTCTGATAGAGGCTAAATACGATAGCAATCAAACCCTTAACGATAGCGGCATCGCTGTCGCCTTCAAACGCAATGGAACCATCCGCCTGCGGGGTCATTCTGATCCACACCTGACTCTGACAACCCGAAATCACGTTCTCCGGCTGGTGTAAGGTTTCAGAAGATTCCGGAAGCTTTGAACCCAGCTCAATAATGTAGAGGTACTTCTCTTCCCAGTTAGCGCAACGGTTGAAGTTGCGAACCAGTTTCTCTTTTTCAGGCAAATTCGCCATCAGTGACTCCGTTAAAACTGTTCAGCCGCCCAGCAGACGATGAATGCGCGTCAAACCGGCAGCCAGACGATCCACTTCCTCTTCACTGTTATAGAACGTGAAGGAGGCACGGCACATCGCCGGTACATTGTAATGCTGCATCAGCGGCATCGCGCAGTGATGTCCGGTGCGGATGGCAATGCCATATTGATCCAGGAAGCTGCCGACATCGTAGGCGTGGTGTTTACCGAGATTGAAGGCGATAACGCCAGCTCGTGACTGCGGACCGTAGATCTGGATATCCGGAACGGTGCCCAGTTTATCGAGCGCATAGTTCATCAGTGCCGTCTCGCGCTGATGAATCGTATCCAGTCCCAGCGCCTGCACATAGGCCATCGCCGCACCAAAGCCGATAATACCGCCGGTATTCGGCGTACCCGCTTCAAAGCGCCACGGCGCACTGTTCCAGGTGGTGCCGGTAGGCAGCATGACGCGCTCAATCATTGAACCGCCCCCTTCCCATGGTGGCATCTCATCCAGCAGCGCTTTGCGGCCGTAGAGAATACCCACGCCGTTCGGTCCATAGAGTTTATGGCTGGAGAAGGCGTAGAAGTCGCAGCCGATATCCTGCACATCAACCTTGTCATGCATCACCGCCTGGGCACCATCCACCAGCGTTACCACGCCAGCGGCTTTTGCCTGAGCAACGATCGCCTTAACCGGATTAACCGTGCCGAGCACGTTTGAAACATGCGTCACCGCCAGCAACCGCGTACGGCTGTCGATCAGCCCCGCCAGTTGCTCCAGCGCCAGCTCACCGTTGTCATTTAATGGCAGGACACGCACTTCTGCGCCGGTGCGCTGGGCCAGCATCTGCCATGGAACAATATTGGCGTGATGCTCCATCTCAGTGATGATCAGGTTATCGCCAGCCTGGAGGTTACTGCTGCCCCAGGTGTTCGCCACCAGATTGATGCCTTCGGTGGTGCCTTTGACGAAGACAATCTCTTCCTGTGACTGCGCATTGATAAAACGGGCAGCCTGATCGCGCACGTTCTCCATGTCGCTGGTCGCCTGCTGGCTCAGCGTATGGATACCACGATGCACGGCCGCATAGCCGTGCTGATAGAAATGACTCTCGGCGTTAATCACCGAGAGTGGACGCTGTGCGCTGGCAGCACTGTCAAGATAGGCCAGCGGATGACCGTTGACCTCACGCTTCAGGATAGGAAAATCAGCCCTGATGCGTTCGAGATCGAAGTTCATCATATGTCGCCTCCGGGAAAACGTTGCGCGATACGCTGCAGCACGGCCTGACGCATCACCTCATTTTCCAGTGTCTCGGTCAGTTCTGCGGCAAACGCATGAATAATCATGGTCTGTGCAGCATCCTGCTCAATACCGCGCGAACGCAGGTAGAACATCTGCTCATCATCAATACGACCGATGGTGGCACCGTGGCTGCACTTGACGTCATCCGCATAAATTTCCAGCTGCGGTTTGGTATCGACTTCTGAGAGCTTGCCCAGCAACAGGTTGTTGTTGGTCATCTGCCCGTCTGTCTTCAGCGCATGCTGTGCCACTTTAATGTGGCCGTTAAACACCGCACGGCCTTTGTCACGCACGATGGTTTTATGCATCTGGCGGCTGACGCAGTGGCCCTTGTTGTGCTCCAGGTAAGTACGGGTATCCGCCACTTCCTGTTTCACTGGCAGCACCAGGCTGTTGATCGCCAGCGTGGTGTTTTCGCCGTTCAGCTGGGTACTGGTGTTGTGACGCGACAGCCCGGCACCCAGCAGGAAGCTGGTGCTGCTGACCTGGCCATCGTTACCAATGACCAGATCGTTATGCGCAAAGTGATAGCTGGCGCTGCTTTCAAAGGCCAGCTTCGTGTGCGTCAGTTTGGCATTGTCGCCTACCGCAAAGGTAAAGCGCGTGCCGGTGAAATGGGCACGCTCATCCAGTGAAACGTAGTGCTCAATCACTTCCGCTTCGGCACTCTCTTCCAGCTGCAGGTGATGACGATAGTGAACCGTGTTCATACCCGTCTGCTGACCGCTGGTGATGTGCAGCAGATAGACCGGACGCGCAGCGGATTTACCGCGTGCCAGACGCAGGGTCGTCACCTCTTCTGCCAGACTCTCTGTCAGATGCAGGAAGACTTCAGGCTGAACCGCAGCAGGCAGCGGACGGCGCTCGGCGGCCACGCTGTGCTGAACCTCAAACAGTTCGCAGTCGCGACTGCTGAAGGCTGGCTGGAACTGACCGTCAACATAGACCAGACGGATCGCATCCAGCGGCAGCGCCAGTGCATCAACCTGTTCAGCGCTCAGGGTCTGCGGCGCGTCAGGCAGTACAAACTGCTGTGACAGTAAGGTGTCCAGTGGCGTATACTTCCAGTTTTCGTGCTTGCGGGTTGGCAGGCCAACGCGCATCAGTTGCTGCCAGTGCTGCTGTGCCTGCAGAGAACGCACGTCGCCACGCGACTCAAACAGGTGATGCCACTGTTGCAGCGCAGAATCACTCTTCGTCGGTAAGCCAGCCATAACCTTGCTCCTCCAGCTGTTTCACCAGCGAGAAGTCGCCAGATTTCACGATTTTGCCCTGATACAGAACATGAACGAAGTCTGGCTTGATGTAATCCAGAATACGCTGGTAGTGGGTCACGATGATAAAGGCACGCTTCTCGTCGCGCAGGCTGTTTACGCCATTCGCCACGATTTTCAGCGCATCGATATCCAGGCCTGAGTCGGTCTCATCCAGGATGCAGAGTTCTGGCTCCAGTGCCGCCATCTGCAGGATGTCGTTACGCTTCTTCTCACCGCCGGAGAAGCCAACGTTGACTGAGCGGGTCAGCAGATCTGCCGGCATCTTCAGCAGCTCAATTTTCTCTTCAATGAAGTCCTGGAAATCGAAGCGATCCAGCTCTTCCTGCTGACGATATTTGCGTACCGCATTGACCGAGGTCTGTAAAAAGAACTGGTTGCTGACGCCCGGAATTTCTACCGGATACTGGAATGCCATAAAGATGCCTTCACCGGCGCGCTCTTCAGGGGCCAGTTCCAGCAGATCTTTACCTTTGAAGCTGACCGAACCGCCGGTTACTTCATAATCTTCACGGCCTGCCAGCGTCGCTGACAGGGTGCTTTTACCTGAGCCGTTCGGGCCCATGATGGCATGCACTTCGCCGGGTTTAATTTCGAGATTCAGGCCACGCAGAATGGCTTTATCTTCAACACTGACCTGCAAATCTTTAATGCTTAACATACTTATTCCTTCACATTGCTTCCGGCAACGCGTGTGACGGCATCAGCCCACACTGTGCTCAAGGCTGATGGCTAACAATTTCTGGGCTTCCACAGCAAATTCCAGTGGCAACTCCGAGAATACGTCTTTACAGAAGCCGTTCACGATCATCGAGATGGCGTCTTCTTCACTGATACCGCGTTGCAGACAGTAGAACATCTGATCTTCGCCGATACGTGATGTCGTGGCTTCATGCTCAAGCTGAGCGGTATTGTTGCGGGTCTCCACATACGGGAAAGTATGTGCGCCGCAATCAGGACCGATCAGCATCGAGTCACACTGCGTAAAGTTACGGGCATTGGTCGCGGTTGGCATGATTTTCACCAGCCCGCGATAGGTGTTCTGACTTTTACCGGCCGAAATCCCTTTAGAGATGATGGTCGACCTGGTGTTTTTACCAATGTGGATCATCTTGGTGCCGGTATCGGCCTGCTGACGACCGCTGGTCAGTGCCACTGAGTAGAATTCACCCACCGAGTAGTCCCCGCGCAGAATGCAGCTTGGGTATTTCCAGGTGATAGCAGAGCCGGTTTCAGATTGCGTCCAGGACATCTTACTGTGGTCGCCTTCACACAGCGCGCGCTTGGTCACGAAGTTCAGGATACCCCCCTCACCTTCGCCGCCTGGGAACCAGTTCTGAACCGTCGAATATTTCACTTCGGCATTTTTGTGGATGATGACTTCCACCACGGCCGCGTGCAGCTGATAGGTGTCACGCACTGGCGCTGAACAGCCTTCGATGTAGCTGACGTAGCTGTCTTCATCGGCAATCAGGATGGTGCGTTCGAACTGACCGGTTTTCGCTGCGTTGATGCGGAAATAGGTCGACAACTCCATCGGGCAACGCACCCCTTTCGGGATATAAACGAAGGTGCCGTCAGAGGCGACTGCCGAGTTCAGCGCCGCAAAGAAGTTATCGTTCGCCGGAACAACCGTGCCGAGATACTGCTTCACCAGCTCCGGGTGCTCCTGGATCGCTTCGCCAAAGGAACAGAAGATAATCCCCTGCTCCGCCAGCTTGCCGCGATAGGTGGTCGCCACCGAAACGGAGTCAAAAATGGCGTCAACCGCCACTTCACGGCCTTCACGCACCGGGACACCCAGCTGATTAAAGGCGTTTTCCACTTCCTGCGTCAGATAATCGCTGGCTGGCGCGCTGCCTGAAGCCTGCATTGCGCCGGGTTCTGATGCGCAGCTGTCATCACAGTTGCCGCAGGAAGGCGCGGAGTAGTAGCTGTAATCCTGGTAGTCGAGTTTTTCGTAGTGCGCTTTCAGCCAGTGTGGCTCTTCCATTTCAAGCCAGGCACGAAACGCTTTAAGACGAAACTCCAGCATCCACTCTGGCTCGTTACGCTTGGCCGAGATCGCCCGCACCACATCTTCATTGATGCCGTTGGCAAATTCTTCGGTTTGCAGTTGGGTAAAGAAGCCCTCTTTGTAGTTGAGCTTGCCTTCCCAGATTTGTACATCGTCAGATGTTTCGCTGTGTCGTGACATATTTCACTTACTCGACGCCAAAGCTCTCACCGCACCCGCAGGCGTGCTGAGCTTTAGGGTTATTGAATTTAAAAATCTGATTCAGGCCTTCACGAACGTAGTCCAGTTCGGTGCCATCAACGAATGGCATCGCCTGTAGCGGCACAAACAGCGTTGCGCCATGGAATGAGAACTGCAAATCATCCTCGACTGGCTCTTTCACCAGATCCATGACGTAACCAAAACCGGCGCAGCCGGATTGTTTTACGCCGAGCCGCAGACCCTTGACATCGGGGTCCTGAGCCGCCAGATTGAGAATTTGTTGCGCTGCGGTTTCAGTCAGCGTCAGCCCTTTCCAGACAAAATCGTCGGGTGAGAAAGAGTCTGTATTAACGGATGCCATGTTGATACCTCTTGAGTCCGGACCTTTTCAGGCTATCCCCCCTATGGTAGTGATCTGACCAATCACTTCAACCTCTTGTTTTGCAGGGATAATCATCTTGTGCGGTTTTATTTGCTTAATTATTAAGCATAGCCTCTTCAGCTCACCTTGTGGTGAGCGCGTCAGCATAAATAAGCCAGTGTTAACCTATTAATAAATCACTCTTTTTTAAATAACCATTTTTGATAAAAATGCTTATTGATAGGTTACGCCTTTCTGCGATGTAAACAGATTGTTATTTCCGATTATACCGACAGGCAGGATAAATCGATAAATTTTTCTGCCCGCCAATTGCAATCACAGCCCAATTGAATATGATAATTATTATCATTCACATTCAGGGTGGCATTATGACGCTTTCTGTCTCAGCCTGGCTGCAGCACAAAATCGACGAATATCAGTTTGCGGTGCGTGATATCACCGTCGACTTTTATATGGCGCAGGCAAAGCTCGACCGGGCCGACTGCACGATTCATCAGCTACGTCAGTTTAACGATGCCTGTCAGGATATGGCAGAAATCTGCCAGTTGAACGGTGACGACCAGAGTTACCTGCATGCCATGGGTAAACTGCATCACCGACTGGTGCAGGAGATGGGAAACAGCGATCGCGATCGCCTGTTTCGCCTTCAGGCTTATCAACTGGCGCGATTGTCCCTGACCCGCCTCTGCCATCAACTGGCAATGGTCGGAGAGTGGAACCAGGCCACTGCGCTGCAAAGTGACTTTATGCGTCACGCAGGCTGGATATTCTAATCCAGCCAGGGCGTGACGTCGCGCACAATTTTTTTACATTAGCTCTAACAATGCCTGAAGCGGATGACGCATTCCGTTGCCCTCTACACGCTTGACCTGACTGCGGCACGAATAGCCGGTGGCCAGGCAGCGCTGGCGTGGCAGTCGCTGAAGCTGGGGATGCCAGGAGAGCGCGTAGATCCCCAGCGAGTTTTCAAGGTTCTTACTTTCGTGACCGTAGGTGCCTGCCATACCGCAGCAGCCAACATTGATGTTCTCCAGCTTCGCGCCAAAACGGGAGAAGATCGCCTGCCACTGATTCGGTGTGGAGGGCAGCGCGGTCACCTCGGTGCAGTGTGCAAACAGATACCAGGATTCTCCGCCCGTGGCCTGCACGTCACGCTCTGCCAGTGCACGCTCTAACCACTCATGTACCAGCAGGACGTTAAAGTCGCCGCGTGATTCGCCCAGCGTCTGACGATACTCATCGCGATAGCAGAGCACCGTGGCCGGATCGACACCGACCATGGGCAACCCCAGTTTTGCCACCCGATTCAGGAAATCGGCGGTGCGGGATGCCGTGCGGGCGAAACGTTGCAGGAAACCTTTCACATGTTGCGCTTTGCCATTTGGCGAGAATGGCAGGAGCACGGGCCGGTAGCCCAGTTTCTCAATCAGCCTGACAAAATCGTTAACCAGCTGCGCCTCATAGAAACTGGTAAAGGGATCCTGCACCACCAGCACAGAGTTTGCGCGTTCAGTGGCTGACAGCCCTTCCAGCTGCTCCAGCGTCATGTTCATGGCGGGATGACCACTGAGCTGCTGTTTCAGATTTGGGGCCGAAAGCAGAGGCAGATCGACCATACCGATATGGGTTTTACTTATCTCTTTCAGCCACGGCTGGCGCAGGAAGAAGTTAAACACTTTCGGTGCTTTTGCCATCAGCGGCGCGTAGCCCTCCACTGCAGCCACCAGGTGATCGCTGACCGGACGCAGATAACGGGTATGGTAGAGCTGTAAGAAGCGCGAGCGGAAAGCGGGCACGTCAATTTTAATCGGACACTGGGTAGAGCAGGCTTTGCAGGCCAGACAGCCCGACATCGCCTCTTTCACCTCGTGCGAGAAGTCATACTCCCCTTTGCTGGCGTGCCAGCTATTGCGGGTACGGGCAATCAGAGTGCGAAGCGACAGCCGATTTTCGGGCAGCTGCTTTTCCAGGGTGAGCGGATCGACGCCCTGCCCGGCCAGCAGCCGCAGCCACTCCCGCGTCAGTGTTGCCCGCCCTTTGGGCGAGTGAATGCGGTTGCGGGTGATCTTCATGGAGGGACACATCGGGCTGCGGGCATCAAAGTTAAAACACAACCCGTTGCCGTTACACTCCATCGCGCCACGCCATTCATCCCGGACCGTTAACGGAATCTGACGATCATAGGTTCCGCGCTTCACCGCATCGACCTGCATCATTTCATCATTACTGTTAAATGGCGTACAGATCTTGCCCGGATTCAGGCGATTGAGCGGATCAAAGGCCGCTTTGATGCGGCGCAATTCGTTAAACAGCGTCTCACCGAAGAATGCCGGACTGTACTGGGCTCGAAATCCTTTGCCATGTTCACCCCACAGCAGACCGCCGTAGCGCGCTGTCAGCGCCACGACTTCGTCGGAGATCTGTTTCATCATCATCTCCTGCTGCGGATCGCACATATCCAGCGCCGGACGCACATGCAGTACACCTGCATCAACATGACCAAACATGCCGTAGCTCAGCCCGTGGCTGTCGAGCAGCGCGCGAAACTCGACGATGTAGTCCGCCAGTTTTTCCGGTGGGACCGCGGTATCTTCCACAAAGGGAATCGGTTTAGCCCGGCCTTTGGCATTTCCCAACAGACCCACCGCTTTTTTACGCATGTTATAGATGCGTTCAATGCCATCCAGGTCGTTACAGAACTGATAGCCAATCACGCCGCCCTGCTGCTGCGCCATCAGTGCGTCAAGGCGGCCACAAAGCTGTTCAATCTGCTGATCGATCAGCGCGGCGTTGTCACCGGCAAACTCAACAATATTCAGACCCAGCATCTCTTTGTCGGGTACATCGGCGATCAATTCGCGCACCGAGTGCCAGACAATGTCTTCACGCGCCAGGTTCAGCACCTTAGAGTCAACGGTCTCTACCGAGAGCGCCTGCGCTTCCACCATAAAAGGCGCATTGCGCAGGGCGGAGTCAAAGGAGTCATATTTGATATTCACCAGTCGGCGCACTTTAGGCAGCGGCGTGATATCAAGCCGCGCTTCCGTGACAAAGGCCAGCGTGCCCTCTGCGCCGCACAGCAGGCGCGTCAGGTCAAAGGTTTGCATATCGTCGCTGAAGACATGGCGCAGGTCATATCCGGTCAGGAACCGATTCAGCTTTGGAAACTTTTCCAGAATCAGCGCACGATGCTCGCGGCAGCGCGTCAGCACCTGCTGATAGAGCCGGCCTTCGGGCGTCGCCGTCTGCGCCAGGGTTTCAGCCAGCGCGGTGGCCATTGGCCGCGTATCAAGGATATCGCCGCCCAGCAGCACGGCGCGCAGGCCCAGCACATGGTCCGAGGTTTTGCCATAGACCAGTGAGCCCTGGCCGGACGCATCGGTATTAATCATGCCGCCCAGCGTGGCACGGTTACTGGTGGATAACTCCGGCGAGAAGAAAAAGCCGAATGGCTTCAGCCAGACGTTAAGCTGATCTTTGATCACCCCCGCTTCAACCCGCACCCACCCCTCATCCGTATTGATCTCCAGGATACGGTTCATGTAGCGCGACATATCCACCACAATCCCCTGATTCAGCGACTGACCGTTGGTGCCGGTACCGCCGCCGCGCGGGGTAAATATCAGACTGGCAAAGCGCGCTTCTCCGGCCACGCGGGCGAGCAGCGCAACATCCGCAGTCGAGCGCGGAAAGAGCGCCGCGTCGGGCAGCAATTGATAGATGCTGTTATCGGTGGAGAGTGAGAGACGATCGGCATAGCTGGTTGCCATGTCACCGGTAAAACCCTGCTCTTTCAACGACTCAAGGAACGTCAGCACCAGTTGAACGAGGCCCGGTGCCTGCGAAATCTGTGGGATCATGATTGTCTGACCGAAGGTGTTGTAAACGTTTGCGTTTATAGATTAGCGATTTCTCGTTTTATCATATTTTTCCTGCGCCTGCCCTTTTTTCAGAAAAGGCAAAAACCTTTCTCCGCGACTCTGTTTAATCCTCAGCAAATAGATCATGATAAAAACCGGCATCCGAATGCCTGAAAATGAAGGATTAAGACGAGGTTATGAGTCAATGATGAAAAGCCAGTACCGGGATATGGATTTACCGCAAATACTCTTCACCCTGATGTTCATTCTGCTGCTGATTGTCGCCTGTTTATGGGTCGTGCAGCCGTTTATTCTGGGCTTTGCCTGGGCCAGCATGGTGGTGATTGCCACCTGGCCATTGATGCTGAAATTCCAGCGACTGTTATGGGGACGCCGTTCCCTGGCGGTGATCGTGATGACACTGCTTCTGCTGCTGCTGTTTATTATCCCTATCGCCCTGCTGGTCAGCAGCCTGATTGATAACAGCGCGCCGGTGATTGCCTGGGTTACCCAGGGGCATATGATGCCGCGACTGTTATGGCTCAACGATGTACCGATGGTCGGCAAAAAGCTTTATGTCAGTTATGACACACTGGTAGCAAGCGGCGGTGCCGGCGTCATGGCGAAAATACAGCCCTATATCGGCCGTACCACCGGTTTTTTCGTCGCGCAGGCCGGTCATTTCGGACGCTTTATGATCCATCTGGGCGTGATGTTACTGTTCAGCGTGCTGCTCTACTGGCGTGGCGAACAGGCTGCCCAGGGCATTCGTCACTTTGCTTTCCGCATGGCGGGACGGCGCGGTGATGCCGCCGTACTGCTGGCGGCGCAGTCCATTCGTGCCGTGGCGCTTGGCGTAGTGGTGACGGCGCTGGTGCAGGGCGTGCTGGGCGGTATCGGTCTGGCGATCTCCGGCATTCCTTACGCCACGCTGTTGACGGTGCTGATGATCCTCTGCTGTCTGGTACAGCTCGGCCCGCTACTGGTGCTGGTTCCCGCCATTATCTACCTCTACTGGAGCGGAGATACGACATGGGGAACGGTGCTGCTGGTCTGGAGCTGTGTGGTCGGCACGATGGATAACGTGCTGCGCCCGATGCTGATCCGTATGGGTGCCGATCTGCCAATGATCCTGATTCTTTCTGGAGTTATTGGTGGACTGTTTGCGTTCGGGATGATTGGTCTGTTTATCGGGCCGGTGGTTCTGGCGGTCTCCTACCGTCTGGTTTCCGTCTGGGTTCATGAAGCGCCTGCCCCGGATAGTGACCAACTGGCCGTGGCTGATGCCCTGGCGGATCACGATGATACCCCGCCTGCTGTATGATGAGATGCAATAACCCGCTGCGCCGCTAGCCCCCATAAGCATTGATTAGTGCGGTTAATGATGATTAACCGCACCCCTTCTCTCAGATCAGATAAATTCTGTTTTCCATTAGCGATTTTTAAGAAAAAAGCCACCTTTGGCCTGAAAGTGACCTTTTCGGGCCAAAAAAGATTACTTTCTGCACTGTTTCTTAAGCCAAATGGCGAAGTAAAGGTCACAAAAGATTATTGGCTTTAAACTAATAAGAGGATTCTTAAAGACGACAGCCAGCCGTATGAATAACATGTTTCCTATGTTCGAAATCAACCTGATGATTTTCAGACAATCTCATTCCCCTGAGTAGAGTAAAGAATTGCTGTGTGTAGTCTTTGCCCATCCCCTGTGATGGGCTTTTTTTTTGCCTGAATCTGACCAGATATAAACAGAAAAGGCCCGCATAGCGGGCCCTGAAGAGTGCTAACAACCCGTATCAGGCTGTTTTATTTAACTGCGCCAGACTCACCCAGGTCTCCACCACCGTGTCCGGGTTCAGTGACAGACTGTCGATGCCCTCTTCCATCAGCCATGCGGCGAAATCCTGATGGTCTGACGGTCCCTGCCCGCAGATTCCGACATATTTCCCCTTCTGCTTCGCGGCCCTTATGGCCATTGAAAGCAGCATCTTCACGGCCTCGTTACGCTCGTCAAACAGCGCGGAGACGACGCCAGAGTCGCGGTCCAGCCCCAGCGTCAGCTGAGTCATGTCGTTTGAGCCAATAGAGAAGCCATCGAAGTGCTCCAGGAACTGATCCGCCAGCAGGGCATTTGACGGGATCTCGCACATCATAATGATCTTCAGCCCGTTCTCGCCGCGCTTCAGTCCCTGACGCCCCAGCTCTTCCACCACAGCCTTCGCCTGCTCAACGGTGCGCACAAACGGAACCATAATCTCGACGTTTGTCAGGCCCATCTCGTTGCGAACACGTTTCACCGCTTCGCACTCCAGTGCAAAGCAGTCCCGGAAGCTGTCAGCGACATAGCGACCCGCACCCCGGAATCCCAGCATCGGGTTTTCCTCTTCCGGCTCGTAGCGTTCTCCACCCACCAGGTTGGCATATTCATTGGTTTTAAAGTCAGAAAGTCGGACAATTACGCGTTTCGGCGCAAAAGCGGCGCCAAGCGTGGCAATTCCTTCAGTCAGGCGAGCGATGTAAAACTCCACCGGATCATCAAATCCTTTCATCATTTTACGGATCTGCTGCTGCAGCTCCGGCGTCTGTTGGTCAAACTCCAGCAGCGCTTTAGGGTGGACGCCGATCATACGGTTAATGATAAATTCCAGCCGCGCCAGACCCACGCCTTCGTTAGGCAGACAGGCGAAATCAAAGGCGCGATCGGGGTTGCCCACGTTCATCATGATCTTCAGCGGCAGTTCAGGCAGTGAATCGACCTGCGAACTGGTGACGTCGAAGTCGAGCAGTTGATCATAAACGTAGCCGGTATCACCTTCGGCACATGAGACCGTGACGTTATGCCCCTCTTTCAGCCGGTCGGTGGCGTCACCACAGCCCACCACTGCCGGAATGCCCAGCTCACGCGCGATGATCGCAGCATGACAGGTCCGTCCGCCACGGTTAGTCACAATCGCTGATGCTTTTTTCATGATCGGTTCCCAGTCCGGGTCGGTCATGTCGGTCACCAGCACATCGCCTTTTTCAATGCGATTCATTTCGCTGATATCGTGGATGACCTTCACCACGCCTGCGCCAATACGATGACCGATAGCACGACCTTCCACGACGACGCTGCCCTGCCCCTGCAGCGTGTAACGCTCCATTACCTGACCATTTGAGCGTACGGTTTCAGGGCGCGCCTGAACAATAAACAGTTTGCCGGTGTGCCCATCTTTGGCCCACTCAATATCCATCGGGCGCTGATAATGCTGTTCAATC
The DNA here is from genome assembly GCF_019969975.1 of Pantoea sp. OVA07A. Classification (NCBI taxonomy): domain Bacteria; kingdom Pseudomonadati; phylum Pseudomonadota; class Gammaproteobacteria; order Enterobacterales; family Erwiniaceae; genus Pantoea; species Pantoea sp. OVA07A. The sequence continues at coordinate 947,868 of NZ_JAHXYM010000001.1, forward strand.
AGCACCGCCTGCTTCGCCAGCGCCTGCACTTCCTCATCGCTCAGGCAGAAACGGTCGCGTTCGGCCTCAGGCACATCTTCGATCCGCACCTGCTCGCCATGCGCCTGTGAATCGGCATAGACCATGCGAACCTTTTTCGAGCCCATATTGCGGCGCACAATCGACGGACGATCGGCTGCCAGGGTTGGCTTGTGCACATAGAACTCATCCGGGTTAACGGCACCCTGCACCACCATTTCCCCCAGCCCCAGTGCAGCGGTGATAAAGACCACCTGATCAAAGCCGGACTCGGTATCAATGGTGAACATCACACCCGAGGCGGCCAGGTCTGAACGCACCATGCGCTGTATTCCCGCAGAGAGCGCAACGCCACGATGGTCATAGCCCTGATGCACACGGTAGGAGATAGCGCGGTCATTAAACAGCGAGGCGAAGACATGCTTTACCGCCACCATGACGGCGTCGATGCCCTGTACATTCAGGAAGGTTTCCTGCTGGCCGGCAAAAGAGGCATCAGGCATATCTTCTGCGGTTGCAGAGGAGCGCACGGCAAACGACGCGGCATCATCATCAGCAGAAAGCTGCTTATAGGCGTCCAGAATGGCGGACTCCAGCTCGGGCAGGAACGGTGTCTCCACGACCCACTGACGAATTTGCTTACCCGCTTTTGCCAGCGCATCAACGTCATCAATATCGGTCTCATCCAGCAGCGCATAAATGCGCTGATTCAGCCCGCTTTGATCGAGGAACAGGTTAAAGGCGTAGGATGTGGTCGCGAAACCGTTGGGCACGGAAACGCCCAGCGACGACAGATTAGTAATCATTTCACCCAGAGAGGCATTTTTGCCCCCCACCCGGTCAACATCATGCATGCCAAGCTGGTTATACCAGAGCACGAGTGGCTGTTCGCCTTTACTGGACATTGAGCTTATCCTTTATCAATTATCAATGAATGGACACAGGGAGTAATCTGTTTTCAGCCTGGCATATCACCCTCTCAATAACGATCTGTTGAATCGTTAAAGCAGAATTTCAGCCACAGTTTCGGAATTGTGAGCGCTTTATTTTGCTGTTGCGCAAAGTCGCCTTTTTTCTCTAAATGATTGATGCCACAGGAAATGGCAGATTTTCAGCCACTTAAGCATTCTGTTTTGTTGCGCAACAACTGCGTGGCTACTTGCGGCTTAACGACGGATTAAAAAGAATGCTGGCTCAACGAGCCACCCTTTCATTTTTAGTATCATGATGAAACGACAGACAAATAATCCGGACAGACATTCCAGAAATTAAAATCAGAGATGATTTATTTAATCGCATGGCCCATGCTGAATGCTCACTCTTGTCTGAGGCTGATTTCGTTATGACAACTGACAGAAGCGTTTTTTATATCTCCGATGGTACGGCCATTACGGCTGAGGTGCTGGGTCATGCGGTGCTGTCGCAGTTTCCGGTCAATATCACCAGCCTGACGCTGCCGTTTGTGGAAAATGTTCAGCGGGCGCTGGCGGTTAAAGCCCAGATTAACGCGCTCTATCAGCAGAGCGGTGTCCGGCCGCTGGTCTTTTTCTCCATCGTGACGCCGGAAGTGCGCGACATCATCGTACAGAGTGACGGCTTTTGTCAGGATATCGTCCAGGCGCTGGTCGCCCCGCTTCAGCAGGAGCTGGGGTTATCGCCCGCGCCGGTGGCACACCGTACCCATGGACTGGATGCCAGTAACCTGGGTAAATATGACGCACGTATCGCGGCCATCGATTACACCCTGGCGCATGATGACGGCATCTCGCTGCGCGGGCTGGAAGATGCGCAGGTGATTCTGTTAGGCGTCTCGCGCTGTGGCAAAACACCCACCAGCCTCTATCTGGCAATGCAGTTTGGTATTCGCGCCGCCAACTATCCATTCATTGCCGACGATATGGATAACCTTAAACTCCCGCCCGCGCTGCGCGCGCATCAGAATAAACTGTTCGGGCTGACCATCGACCCGGAACGGCTGGCTGCGATACGTCAGGAGCGGGCGGAAAATACCCGTTACGCCTCGATGCGTCAGTGCCGGCTGGAGGTGGGCGAAGTGGAAGCGCTGTTTCGCACTCATCAGATCCGCTATCTCAACAGCACCAACTACTCCGTGGAGGAGATTGCGACCAAAATTCTCGACATTATGGGCCTGACTCGCCGCATGTACTGATGGGTAACTGGCGCTGAACTGTAAAGCGGCGCTGCCGTCGCTTTTGATTTCATTATTAAATTCCGGGTTGAATTCGCAGACTAATGGTTTATTGTGACCACCATCACTTCCCGGTATTTCACCGCTGCGAAGAACCGTTTTCGAGAAACCCATGAACAAAACCGACGAACTGCGTACCGCACGCATTGGTAGTCTGATTACCCCGGCCAGCCTGGCGGCCGAGCATCCTGTCTCTCCGGCAATTGCCGACAATGTCACCGCTGCCCGTAAACGTATTGCCCGTATTCTGACGGGTGAAGATCCCCGCCTGCTGGTGGTGATTGGCCCCTGCTCGCTGCACGACCCGAAAGCGGCACTGGAATATGCTGAGCGTCTGAACGCGTTACGCCGCCGCTATGAAGATCGGCTGGAGATTGTGATGCGCGCCTACTTTGAAAAGCCGCGCACCGTAGTGGGCTGGAAAGGCTTAATCTCCGATCCGGATCTGGATGGGAGCTACGATGTGAACCGCGGCATAGGCATCGCCCGCCAGCTGCTGATTGATATCAACGCGCTGGGCCTGCCTACCGCCACGGAATTCCTGGATATGGTGATCGGCCAGTTTATTGCCGATCTGATTAGCTGGGGCGCGATTGGCGCACGCACCACCGAAAGCCAGATCCACCGCGAAATGGCATCGGCCCTCTCCTGCCCGGTCGGCTTTAAAAACGGCACCGATGGTAACGTACAGATTGCCGTGGATGCGATTCGCGCCGCGCGAGCCAGCCACATGTTCCTTTCGCCCGATAAGCTGGGCCAGATGACTATCTATCAGACCAGCGGCAACCCGCATGGTCATGTGATCCTGCGTGGCGGCAAACAGCCTAACTATCATGCCAGTGATGTCGCCGCCGCAGCCGAAAGTCTGTCGGCATTTAATCTGCCACAGCAACTGGTGATCGACTTCAGTCATGGTAACTGCCTGAAGCAGCATCGTCGTCAGATGGATGTCGCGGCAGAGGTGGCAGAACAGATTAAAGCGGGATCGCAGGCCGTTGCTGGTGTGATGATTGAAAGCTTCCTGGAAGAGGGCAATCAGAAAGTCGTCAGCGGCGAACCGCTGGTCTATGGCAAGTCGATTACCGATCCCTGCCTCGGCTGGCAGGAGAGCGAAAAGGTGCTCGCCCTGCTGGCCGAGGCGGTTTCTCACCGCCTCTGAGTCTGCATCAGCTGGAGCAGCTCACTTCCAGGGTTTTGCCCCAGTCTGGCGGCCGCTGACGATATTCAGCGGCTGTCTGATCGCTAAAGGGTTGCTGTAACGCCTGATGCAGACGTGCCAGCGCCCCCTGCTCTCCCCGCTCCGCCTCTTCAATCGCCTGCTGCGCCAGATAGTTGCGCAGAATCACCGCCGGATTGGCCGCCTTCATCACGGCCTGACGTTCTGCATCGCTGACCTGCTCATCCATCAGACGGCTGCGGTAGCGCTGATACCAGCTATCAAACGCCTCACGATCGATAAACTCATCCCGCAGCGGTGAACGGCTGTCAGCCTGTTGCGTCTCACTGAGCAGGCGGAACGTCAGGGTGTAATCGCTATGCTCCTGCGTCATCAGTGCCAGCAGATCGGTCAGAATCTCATTATCGCTGCTCTGCTGCGTCAGCAGACCGAGTTTCGCCCGCATCCGTTCGCCCCAGACCCGCATCAGTTCAGGTTCGTAGGCGCTCAGTGCCGTCCGCAACTGCTCGGTGGTCAGCAGACCCGACAGCGCATGTGCCAGCCGGTTAAGATTCCACATGCCGATCATTGGCTGATTTTCAAAGCTGTAGCGCCCCTGATAGTCGCTGTGATTACAGATGAAGTCAGGCTGATAATCATCCAGAAAACCAAAGGGGCCATAGTCGATGGTCAGACCCAGAATCGACATGTTGTCCGTGTTCATCACTCCATGAGCAAAGCCCACGCTCTGCCACAGCGCAATCAGACGCGCAGTGCGTAACACAATGTCGGTAAACCACTGTTGATAGCGGTCTGCTTCAGCGTCCAGATGCGGCCAGTGATGGCGAATGGCGTAGTCGGCCAGTTGCTGCACTTTCTCCTGCTGCTGGCTGTAAAAGAAATGCTCGAAATGACCGAAACGCAGATGACTCGGTGAAATGCGCATCAGCATCGCGCCACGCTCTGTTGTTTCGCGGTAGACCGGTTCATCACCTATCGACAGGGTCAGCGCACGCGTGGTGGGAATGCCCAGATGATGCAGCGCTTCCGAGGCGAGAAACTCACGCACGCTGGAGCGGATCACGGCACGTCCATCACCCATGCGGGAATAAGGCGTCAGGCCTGCGCCCTTGAGATGCCAGTCCAGCTTGCTGCCATCCTCCAGACGCTGCTCACCCAGCAGAATGCCGCGCCCGTCGCCAAGCTGGCCCGCCCAGACGCCAAACTGATGGCCGCTGTAGACCTGCGCCAGCGGCTGCATGCCGGGCAGCAGTGCGGCACCGTGCCAGACGGCATGCCCCTTATCGGCAAAGAGCGCGCTATCCAGCCCCATTGAGGCTGCAAGCGGTGCGTTATGATACAGCAGGCGTCCGCCTGCAAGTGGCGTGGGGTTCAGCGCGGTGTAACACCCGGTAAGTTCACGGAACCAGGTGTTGTCAAAAGAGGCCTTGCCTGAGGACATTGTTTCTCCCATGCGATGCTCAGCGTTACTTAAGGTTAGTCCTCTAGTGTAACGCTGATAGCGGGGATTAACAGGAAGTATCAGCCGGGATGCTGCGCGGATGGCACACGATCGTCGGCGCAGATCAGCGAACGCAGCGCGTCAGATTTTACCACCGGGAAGAGCGCACCCTGAAACTCAGCACCGCTCAGCTGGCTGACTTTATCCAGCAGCACGTCGTCATCAATGCCACAAATAATGAGCCGGTCACAATGGGCGCGGAAATTATCGATAATGCTCTGAATAAATGGCACGAATGAAGCGCGCTTTGCCAGCGAATGAATAAACTCTTTGTCCAGGCAGATGCAGCTGAATAAATTATCGTAGACCGCATTAGAGGGGGTCTTACCCGCGCCGAAATGAGAAATCGCTAAATTAAACTCAGCATGCAGGCTTGCCAGCAGGGGATTATTTTTCCCCAGTTTTAGTTGCGGAAACGTTTCAGTGATATTCAACAGAATGAATGGCAACTGCTTTATTTTGCGCATCACTAATTCGCTGGCCAGCAGCGTCCGGGCCATGCCTTCATCAATACGTATAAATGCTGACACGGAATGCGCTTCAAAAAAGCCGCGATTCTGCTCCAGCAATCCAATCTGACTTTGCAGCAGGCGCAGCTGCTGCGACTCATCGAGCTGCGGCAGCAACAGATCCTGCGGCAGGGTGATGGGGGCACTTTCATGCACAAACTGCGTGACCAGCTCGACAGCGGTCAGTCGCCCATTAACATCACAGACAGGATAAAACCAGATTTCCGACTGATAGTCGGCCGAAAGATGAATTTTCATTTTAATGCCAGAATATGCGGCGATGGGGATATCGTATAGTAATGGTCAGGCGCAGGCAATAGTGCCAAATCATTGAAGAGACGAACTTCTTTACTCTTCCATTGCCGTTTGGCAGCAGGCGATCACCCTTAAGCCAAATAGTAGCGATGAAACAGCGGTTATTAGTGGAATTAAATAAGCGTTTATTATGTTTATTAAAACCCACGCTCAATAACTGTCATTTAAAATAAACCTTTTACTCTCTGTTTTAACTCTATTTAAAATTGGACTTAAGTTTGATTCCCCGGACCTGCGTTTAAATACGACGCGCCTGCCAGAACACTTTTCGCCAGTAGACATTGTCGAGCGAGGAGCGGATGACGCCCTGGCTGGTTGAGGCATGAATAAAAGCATTATCGGTGTCATAAATGCCCACATGCAGGCCATTCTCCCCGCGACCGGTTTTGAAGAAGACCAGATCGCCTGGCAGCAGCTCGTCTTTGCTGATTCGGGTGCCGATATCGCTTTGAGCTGAGGTGGTGCGCGGCAGTTGCAGCGCAAATTTATCGCGGAAAGTCAGATAGACAAAGCCGGAGCAGTCAACCCCGTTACGACTCATGCCGCCATAGCGATAAGGCGTCCCACGCCAGTTACCGAGCTGATCGTTCAGTTCCGCAATCACGGTGATCGAATCGGAAAGACGGCCATTAATCGGCGGAGCGTGATGACTGCATCCCGTCAGCAGCAGAACTAAAATCAGCAAACCCAGGCGCATCGCCAAATGTCCTTATCAGAAGTTGCAACCGGCTTAATGTAGCGGTAAAGCCCGCCGGGTAGCAAGTGTCAGGGCAATACGGTCAGCAGCGTGCGTCCTTCAAGTTCAAGCTGCCGGAAAGCAATCTGGTAGATCGGTGTCAGGCGCTGCGGCGTCAGAACCTCAGCCGGTTCACCCTGCGCAATCAACGCTCCCTTATCCATCAGCCAGACCCGATCCGCCTGTTGCAGGCTGTGGTTGAGGTCGTGACTGCTGGCGATAACGCTGATGCCCGCCGCGCACAGGTCGGCAATCAGATCGTCCACCGCTTTTTGCTGGGCGATATCCAGCGCGGTCATGGGCTCATCAAGGATCAGCAGCCGCCCGTGTGGATTGATGTGGGGATCAATCTGCACACAAACCGCCGCCAGCCTGACGCGCTGCCATTCACCACCGGAGAGCCGGGTCAGTGAACGCGATAACTTATCCTGCAGCTGAAGCCGTTTCAGCAGCGTGCTGAGGCGATCGTCTGTCTGCCCCCCCGCCTGTTTCAGATGCAGACGCAAATAGTGCCAGACCGGCATCTGGCTCAGCGGTGCCTGCTGCTGAGGCAGCCAGCCGCGAACCCGGGCCATCGCCGCGCCGTTCCAGTCACTCAGCGGCTGTTCGTCCAGCAGCACCGTGCCGGAGGCGGGTTGCAGTCCCGCAATCACACTGAGTAAGGTGCTTTTGCCTGCACCGTTCGGGCCTGCCACGTGCAGCAGCTGAGCGGCGGCAAGCTCACCGGTCAGAGGCAGCAGCCGTCCGGGGACGGCGGCCTGTTGCAGGCGCAACAGCATCTATTTTGCCAGCGCCTGCTTAATGGTTTCCAGAATGATCGGATCTTCCGGCGTCATGTCAGGTGCAAAACGCTGGATCACGCTGCCGTCACGGCCAATAAGGAATTTTTCGAAGTTCCACAGAATGTCGCCCTGCTCTTTCGGCGCGCGTCCTTTGCTCTCCATACGCTCGTAAAAGCCGCTGCCTTCCGGGCGCACCGCGTCAGGTCGGGCCGCAATCAGCTGAGCATAGAGCGGATGACGGCCTGCGCCATTCACCTCGGTTTTGGCAAACATCGGGAACGTGACGCCATACGTGGTGCTGCAGAAGGTTTTAATCTCCTCACTGCTGCCCGGCTCCTGCTCCAGAAACTGGTTGCAGGGAAAACCGAGTACGCTGAAGCCCTGATCCTGCCAGGCTTTCTGCAGGTTCTCCAGCTCTTCATATTGCGGCGTCAGACCACATTTCGAGGCAACATTGACCACCAGCAGTACCTTGCCCTGCCATTGTGACAGCGTGGTTTTTTCCCCATCGAGCGTAACCAGTTCAGTTTGATAAATGTTCATGCTGTTTCCTGTTGTGGATGCTGTTGTGGATACAGAGTCGCCAGCCGAAGCTAGCGTGAAGATTTCACCAGTAAAATAATAAACAGCGGCGCGCCCAGTGTCGCCGTCACGACGCCTATCGGTAATTCCGCCGACGTCAGCGCCAGGCGTGCCACAATATCGGCTGCCAGTAATACACCGGCGCCAGCCAGCGCCGATGCCGGCAGCAGATAACGGTGATCGCTGATGCCGCTCATACGCAGCAGATGCGGGATCACCAGTCCGACAAAGCCAATAGCACCGGCCATCGCAACACTGATGCCGACCAGCCAGCCCATGGCGAGCACCAGCAGGTTACGCCAGTAGAAGAGAGACAGTCCGAGCTGGCGGGCGGATGTCTCGCCCAGCGCCAGCAGATTAAGAATCTGCCCGGTCGCCCCCAGGGCCAGCATCACCGGCAGCAGCGCCAGCATCATCCAGCCATAGCGCCAGTCAATCCCGCTGAATCCCCCCATCATCCAGTACATCAACTGACGCAGATCGAGGCTGGTGCTGAAGTAGACCGCCCAGGTCATGATGGCACTACAGATAATCCCCAGCGCCACGCCGGTAAGCAACAGTCGGGTGACCGAGAGCTGACGATGGGCAAAATGAAGCAGGATGAGCGTAATAATCAGCGCACCGGCCATCGCCGCCAGCCCAAGGCTCCACAGCGAGCCGCTGCCTAGCAGCACGCCAAGCACCAGGCCAATACCGGCACCATTCGAGACGCCGAGCAGGCCGGGCTCCGCCAGCGGATTTGTAAACAGCGCCTGCATCACCACACCGCATACCGCCAGCGACGCACCGACCAGCACCACCGCCAGGCTGCGGGGCAGCCGCAACTGCCAGACAAAGAGCCTGCCGCTTTCCGTGAACCAGTCTGAGGGCGCGATCCAGCTGTCACCGGCACACAGGCTGAGACAGAGCAGTGCAGAGAGCATAAGTGCTAACACAATAAGCCATTTCTGGCCGCGCTGGTCGGCCTGGCGCGCGAGCTGGTCGAGCAGAGACATAAGCGGGATTAGCTGAGAAAACAGAGATTTGATTGTAGAGGGATTGCAGAAAAAAGAAAGGCAGATGAGGCGGTTTGCTCTTTGCCGTCAGGGAGAATAACGGGCGCGGGAAGCGGGATTACTGCGTACTGAAACCATGAAAAAAGGCCGCTTGCGCGGCCTTTTTGAAACGCTGAAATTCAGTCAGTCTCTTTGGGTGTAGCGTTCTCTACGCGGCTTTTCAGCTTCTGTCCTGGGCGGAACGTTACTACGCGACGCGCAGTAATCGGAATATCTTCACCCGTTTTCGGGTTTCTGCCAGGACGCTGGTTTTTGTCACGCAGGTCAAAATTACCAAACCCAGACAGTTTTACCTGTTCTCCATTCTCCAAAGCGCGACGTACCTCTTCGAAAAACAGCTCTACTAACTCTTTGGCATCGCGTTTGCTCAGCCCGAGTTTCTCAAACAGGTACTCTGACATCTCAGCTTTTGTAAGCGCCATAGGTTCAATCCCTCAAGGTTGCCTGGAATCGCTCTTTTAATGCCGCAACGCATTTGCCAACGGTCGCGGCAATCTCCTCTTCTTCGAGTGTCCGGCTGGTATCCTGCAAAATCAGGCTGATTGCGAGGCTCTTGTAGCCCTCAGAAACGCCCTTACCGCGGTACACGTCAAACAAGTTTACGCCAACTACCTGATTTACGCCAACTTTCTTACACTCCGCGATGATATCTGCTGCGGGGACGTTTTCAGCCACCACAACGGCAATATCACGACGGTTCGCCGGGAAGCGAGAAATCTCGCGCGCGTCAGGCAGGACGCGGTCTGCGACCTTATTCCAAAGCAGTTCAAAGACTAAGGTGCGGCCATTGAGATCAAGCTTACGTTCCAGCTCAGGATGAACCACGCCGATAAATCCGATATGTTCATCATGCAAATAAATCGCCGCGCTCTGTCCTGGATGCAACGCCGGATTCGCTTCAGCACGGAAGCTGATGTCATCCAGTTTGCCGGTTAAATCGAGCAGCGATTCTAAATCGCCTTTCAAATCATAGAAGTCAACTGTCTGACGCGCCAGATCCCAGTGCTCTTCAACGCGGTTACCGCTGATGACGCCAGCCAGCATAAGATCCTGACGGATGCCTAAATCTGCCTGGGTATCCGGCACAAAGCGTAAGCCGCTCTCAAACAGGCGCACGCGGCTCTGCTGACGGTTCTGGTTGTAGACTACCGCGCTGAGCAGGCCGGTCCAGAGTGAGAGACGCATGGTCGACATATCGCTGGAGATTGGGCTCGGCAGCAACAGCGCCTCTTCACCCGGGTGCAGCAGCTGCTGAATTTTCGGATCGACGAAGCTATAGGTAATCGCTTCCTGATAGCCCTTATCCACCAGCAGGTTTTTCGCGCGCTTCAGCGACAGATTCGCTTCGCGATGCTGAGTCATCACCAGACCCGCCTGTACCGGCACATCCGGAATGTTGTTGTAGCCATAAATACGGGCCACTTCTTCAACCAGATCTTCTTCAATCGCCATATCGAAGCGCCAGCTCGGGGCGACGGCCTGCCACTGCCCTTCTCCCACGGTCACTTCACAGCCGAGACGCGTCAGAATGTCAGTCACCTGCTCATCCGCGATCACGTGGCCAATCAGACGGTCCAGCTTTTCACGACGCAGCGTGATCGTCGCTGGCACAGGCAGGGCTGCCTGATGGGTCTGATCGATGATCGGGCCCGCTTCACCGCCGCAGATTGACAGCAGCAGCTGGGTAGCACGCTCCAGTGCGGTATGTTGCAGCGCCGGATCAACACCACGCTCGTAGCGATGTGACGCGTCGGTATGCAGACCATGACGACGGGCGCGGCCGGTAATAGAGAGCGGATCAAAGTAAGCGCACTCGAACAGGATATTCTGCGTTTCGCCGTTCACGCCCGAATGTTCGCCACCAAAGATACCAGCCATCGCCAGCGCTTTCTGATGATCGGCGATCACTAAGGTATCACTCTGCAGGCTGGCTTCAGTGCCATCCAGCAGCGTCAGCTTTTCGCCTTCTTTCGCCATACGCACCACGATACCGCCGTCGATGCGGTCGAGATCGAAGGCGTGCATCGGCTGACCCAGCTCCAGCAGAACGTAGTTAGTGATATCCACCACCGGATCGATAGAACGAATACCACAACGACGCAGCTTCTCTTTCATCCACAATGGCGTTGACGCCTTTACGTTAATCCCTTTTACTACACGGCCCAGATAGCGTGGACAGGCTTCTGTCGCGTCAACCTGAATCGGGAAAGTGTCGTTCAGCGTCGCAGCGACCGGCTGCATCTCCGGCACGTTCAGTGGCAAACCGTTGAGGACGGCGACATCACGGGCGATACCGATAAGACCCAGACAGTCAGCGCGGTTAGGCGTGACGCTGATTTCGATGGTGTTGTCATCAAGCTGCAGGTAGGCGCGGATGTCGGTGCCAATCGGCGCATCGGCTGGCAGTTCGATGATGCCGTTGTGGTCGTCGGAAATCCCCAGCTCGGAGAAAGAGCAGAGCATGCCTTCAGACGGCTCGCCACGCAGTTTAGCCGCTTTGATTTTGAAATCGCCTGGCAGCACGGCACCGACGGTGGCGACCGCGACTTTCAGTCCCTGACGGCAGTTCGGCGCGCCACAGACGATATCCAGCAGGCGATCGCCGCCCACGTTGATTTTGGTCACACGCAGCTTGTCTGCATTCGGGTGCTGGCCGCACTCCACCACTTCCCCGACCACGACGCCGTGGAAGGCACCGGCAACCGGATCAACGCCGTCGACTTCCAGACCGGCCATAGTGATTTGTTCAGACAGCGCAGCGCTGTCCAGGGCTGGTTTTACCCATTCGCGTAACCAGAGTTCACTGAATTTCATTGGATATCCTGCCCTTACTTAAATTGTTTGAGGAAACGTAAATCATTTTCAAAGAAGGCACGCAGATCGGTCACGCCGTAGCGCAACATGGTCAGACGCTCCATGCCCATACCAAAGGCGAAACCGGAGTAGACTTCCGGATCGATGCCGACATTGCGCAGCACGTTAGGGTGAACCATGCCGCAACCCAGCACTTCCAGCCACTTGCCGTTTTTACCCATGACGTCAACTTCTGCTGATGGCTCAGTAAACGGGAAATAGGAGGGACGGAAACGAATCTGCAGATCTTCTTCGAAGAAGTTGTTCAGGAAATCGTGCAGCGTGCCTTTCAGATTGGTAAAGCTGATGTTTTTATCCACAATCAGCCCTTCCATCTGATGGAACATCGGGGTATGGGTCTGATCGTAATCGTTACGGTAAACGCGGCCTGGCGCAATAATGCGAATCGGCGGCTGCTGAGCCTTCATGGTACGGATCTGCACGCCGGACGTCTGGGTACGCAGCAGGCGCGTGGCGTCAAACCAGAAGGTGTCGTGATCGGCACGGGCCGGGTGATGGGCAGGAATATTCAGCGCATCGAAGTTATGGTAATCATCTTCAATTTCTGGACCGGTTACGACGCCAAAGCCTAACTCACCAAAGAAGGTCTCAATGCGATCCATGGTGCGGGTTACCGGATGCAGGCCGCCATTCTCAATGCGACGACCAGGCAGAGAGACATCAATGGTCTCTTCAGCCAGACGGGCATTCAGCACCGCAGCTTCCAGGGCATCTTTGCGCGCATTCAGACGCTCGGTGACCTGCTGCTTCGCTTCATTGATTACCGCACCCGCTGCCGGGCGCTCTTCGGCTGGCAGCTCGCGTAACGTAGTCATCTGCAGTGTCAGATGTCCTTTCTTACCCAGGTATTCGACGCGCACCGCGTCAAGGGCGGCGATATCCGTCGCCCCGTCGATGGCCGCCGTGGCGCTGGCCACCAGTTCTGCGAGTTGGGACATAGTTTCCTCTTTTTCCAGTCAGGCTGGTCAGTTCTCGTTGGGACCTGCCGGTCCAATATGCTAGCGCCAGAAACAAAAAAGCCTCCACGAGGGAGGCTTTTAGCGCGATTTTTCGTTTCTTTTCTTATGCGCAAAAGCCCCTGGATGTCAGGCGCTAAAGTAAAAAAAGAAACGGAAAATAGCAGCATTCATGCTTGCGGTTACCTTGTCATGCGATACAGGGGGTCTATTGAAATGCTCAGCGACGAAAATGTCAATCTTTTGCGTAAGTTACAGGCAATAAAAAAGGGAGCAAGCTCCCTTTTCCATCTGACTTACGCCAGGGCTGATTTCGCTTTTTCGACCAGTGCAGAGAATGCCACTTTATCGAATACCGCGATGTCGGCCAGGATCTTACGGTCAATCTCAATGGCTGCTTTTTTCAGACCATTGATGAAACGGCTGTAAGACATGCCGTTCTGACGAGCCGCTGCGTTGATACGCGCGATCCACAGCTGACGGAACTGACGCTTACGTTGACGACGGTCACGGTAAGCATACTGACCAGCTTTGATAACAGCCTGGAAGGCAACGCGGTAAACACGTGAACGTGCACCGTAATAGCCTTTAGCTTGTTTTAAGATTTTTTTGTGACGTGCGCGAGCAACTACACCACGTTTTACACGAGCCATTTAGCTCTCCTGTTTAATATTCTGATTTAATGAAAAAATTACTTATGCGTACGGCAGGCAGGCAATTACCAGACCCAGATCGCCTTTTGACACCATGCCTTTAGGGCGCAGGTGACGTTTACGCTTAGTAGATTTTTTGGTCAGAATATGACGCAGGTTTGCGTGTTTACGCTTGAAGCCGCCAGAAGCGGTCTTGCGGAAGCGCTTAGCCGCACCACGTACAGTTTTAATCTTTGGCATTTTAAAAATATCCACTTCGCATTGTTAATAACATGACCCAGACAGGCGAACAGTTAACCGCACAGCGCGAACGCTGCGCGGTTAGTGTTACTTGAAAGCCTACTGTTTCTTCTTAGGAGCGAGCACCATGATCATCTGGCGGCCTTCGATCTTCGAAGGGAAGGATTCGACAATGGCCAAATCCAGATCTTCACACAGGTCTTTACGGACGCGGTTAAGCACTTCCATACCGATCTGCTGGTGCGCCATCTCACGACCGCGGAAACGCAGCGTGATTTTGGCTTTATCGCCTTCTTCCAGAAAGCGAATCAGGTTGCGTAGTTTGACCTGATAGTCGCCATCATCGGTTCCAGGACGGAATTTGATTTCCTTAACCTGAATAACTTTTTGCTTCTTCTTCTGTTCCTTAGAAGATTTGCTTTTTTCATAGAGGAACTTGCCGTAATCCATGATGCGGCAGACCGGCGGTTCGGCATTCGGGCTGATTTCGACTAAGTCGCCGCCCGCTTCCTCGGCTTTTTCCAAAGCTTCGCGTAATGTGACAATGCCAATCGGCTCGCCATCCATGCCTGTTAAGCGCACTTCAGTTGCGCGGATTTCACTGTTGATTTTGTTCGGACGCGTCGGTAGTACTCGTTTTCCGCCTTTAATACTTTATTCCTCCAATTGTTGAAGATTTCGGCTGCGAATCTCTTGTTGAAGTTTCTCAACAAACACATCGACATCCATCGACCCAAGGTCTTTACCACGGCGGGTGCGAACGGCAACTTTGCCAGATTCCACCTCTTTATCACCGCAGACCAACATATAAGGGACGCGACGTAATGTGTGCTCGCGGATTTTAAAGCCTATCTTCTCATTTCTCAAGTCTGCCTTCACACGAATGCCAGCATTCTGCAGCTTACGCGTCAAAGACTCAACATATTCTGCTTGTCCGTCGGTAATATTCATTACCACGACTTGCAGCGGTGCCAGCCAGGTTGGGAAGAAACCGGCGAATTCTTCGGTAAGAATACCGATGAAACGCTCCATTGATCCCAGAATCGCACGGTGAATCATCACTGGCGTCTGACGATCATTGTTTTCACCCACGTAGGTTGCTTCAAGGCGTTTTGGCAGGGAGAAGTCTAGCTGAACTGTTCCGCACTGCCAGGCGCGATCAAGACAATCGTACAAAGTAAACTCAATTTTAGGACCGTAGAACGCGCCTTCGCCTGGCTGGAACTCAAACTCAATATTGTTTTCGTTCAGCGCCGCAGCCAGATCTTCCTCGGCACGATCCCACATCTCATCCGTACCGATGCGCTTCTCAGGACGGGTGGATAACTTCACCACAATCTTTTCAAAGCCGAAGGTGCTGTACATGTCATAAACCATGCGGATACAGCTGTTCACTTCGTCACGCACCTGCTCTTCAGTACAGAAGACGTGTGCATCATCCTGGGTAAAGCCACGAACACGCATCAAGCCGTGCAGTGCGCCTGAGGGTTCATTACGGTGACAGCTGCCGAACTCTGCCATACGCAGCGGCAGGTCACGGTAGGATTTCAGACCCTGATTAAAGATCTGAACATGCCCAGGACAGTTCATCGGTTTGATGCAATATTCACGGTTCTCAGATGAGGTGGTGAACATTGCTTCTTTATAGTTTTCCCAGTGCCCGGTTTTTTCCCACAGGACGCGATCCATCATGAATGGACCTTTAACTTCCTGGTACTGGTACTCTTTTAACTTGCTGCGGACAAACACTTCCAGCTCGCGGAAGATGGTCCAGCCGTCATTATGCCAGAAGACCATGCCTGGTGCTTCTTCCTGCATGTGGTAGAGATCCAGCTGCTTACCAATCTTACGATGGTCACGCTTCGCCGCCTCTTCCAGACGCTGCAGATAGGCTGCCAGCTGCTTTTTGTCTGCCCATGCGGTGCCATAAATACGCTGCAGCATTTTGTTGTTGCTGTCGCCGCGCCAGTAGGCACCGGAGATCTTCTGCAGTTTAAAATGATGGCAGAACCGCATGTTCGGCACGTGCGGACCGCGGCACATGTCGACATATTCTTCGTGATGATACAGGCCAGGCTTATCGTCATGGCTGATGTTTTCATCAAGAATGGTGGTCTTGTAAATTTCGCCGCGCGCCGCAAAGACGTCGCGAGCTTCCTGCCAGCTGACCTTCTTCTTCACCACATCGTAGTTGGTTTCAGCCAACTGATGCATGCGTTTTTCCAGCAGGTCGATATCTTCCTGGGTCAGGGTACGATCGATGTCGACATCATAATAGAAGCCGTTATCAATGACCGGGCCAATCGCCATTTTGGTATCCGGCCACAGCTGTTTAATCGCATGCCCTAACAGGTGCGCACAGGAGTGACGGATGATTTCCAGACCCGCTTCATCTTTAGCGGTAATGATCGCTACGGCGGCATCTTCAGTGATGGGATCAACAGCATCAACCAGTTCACCGTTAACACGGCCAGCGATACAGGCTTTCGCCAGACCAGGACCGATGTCCAGCGCAATATCCATCACACTGACAGGGCGGTCAAACACGCGCTGGCTGCCATCAGGAAGCGTAATTACAGGCATTTCATATCCTTATTTGCAGTGGTAAGCCACACGAAAGCCTACATGCAACGTAATGTAAAATTAGTGACCCGGCGTGATATCAGACCCACATTGTCGGAATGTCGCCAGGATTTCAGTGCGGGGCCGATGATAGCAGTTTTCCCCGGCGAGAAAAACCCATGCCTTTTTCGCTAAGCCCTGGAGAAATCAAAAAAAAGCGGCCTGACACACTGTCAGGCCGCTGTGAATGCTGCTGCAAAAATGCGCTTACATAGCGTAAGAGAGCATGATTGAGGTTTTGGTATCGGTGCGATCAGGCGCAGATTCCGCCGGATTGTTGTTCCAGCTGACGTTGTAAGCCAGCTTCAGCGCGAAGTGGCTGTTAATCGCCACCTGCAGACCGGTTTCGGAGTTCACCGTGGTGTCTTCTCCAAAGCTGCTCAGCACTGACACGCCCTGAATAAATTTAGTGGTGTCGGTCAGCTGCCACTGATAGCTGACTGCGCCATAGCCCAGCGCTTTGGTCTGATGACCACCCGCGTGATAATCGTCATAACGTACACCCGGACCCAATTCCGCACGCAGCGAGTGCACCGGTCCATTCAGAATCTGACGACCGTAACCGGCTGTCAGCACGTCGCGTGAATCGTAACCATTGAAACGATCGCTTAACCAGCTCGCCTGTCCAAACAGGTAGTCATACGAGTTGAGGTTGTAACGTGAACGACCACCGATGTTGTAAGTTTCAGAAGAGCGCTCATCGTTTGACGAGGTGTTGGCTGCGTTACCCCACAAGCTGTAAGCCATAGATGACTGATACCAGGTCATATTGGTCTGAGCCGTCATTGATGAACTGGTGGTGTTACCGGTTTGCGCCAGATATCCCGCAGCAGCAGAACCTTCAAACGGCTTTTTAGCTGTTGAAGGGTCATCCATTGACGTAAATACGGCGTTATCGGCCATTGCCTGGTGACAAAAAGCTCCGGCGGAGAGCAAAAGAACAGCAGACAGCTTGTTATAGGCTTTCATTAAATGTGATCCGTGCGACTGTTTAAAAAACGGAGAGTCTGAAGCGTTTTGCCGGGCATTCAATGCAATTTACGGTAAGTTTTGTAAAAAATTATTAACTTACACAAAATGCCTGGAATCGCCCTGACAACCCCTGTTAATTGGGACTCATCTTATTAACGTCGCGCATTATAGTGCTGCCCAAACGAAAAGCCAGACGCAACGGCAGAAGATTTTTACGTTATGCTGCTGGCTCGTGACACGAATTTACGCTATGCATCACGTCACATACACGGCATCTCCTTCATAATTCGCCTGATTTTTCACCATGGTCTACGCTCAGTTCAGTTTCCCTTCCCCGGAGGTGCCTCATGAGCAACACCTTAACCCGCTATATCGTGACCTTTCACTATCAGGAGTCGGGCTTAAGTGACATCCTGGAGCTGACCAGCGCAATGACCGCCGCAGGTTTCACGACCACGATGACAGATGACGACGGCCATCCACATGAACTCGGTACGAACAGCTATGGCATCGTCAGCACGCTGGAGGCTGAGGAGCTGCGGCAGCAGGTCACTGCGGCCGGTGAAAGCGCGCTGGGTCAGGAACCCGAGGTGACCGTCACGACCTTCGAAGAGTATCTGCGCGATGCAGCCGATCATCGCCCTGCCACCTCAGCGCCAGAATAAAGGGTGCAATTGCGCGGTTTTTGGTGAATATTTACGCAATACAATCGAACTTACGCAGCGAATAACGAGGATAGCCCAATGTGGTCAGCCATTAGTCGTCTGTTAAGCGAGCAGTTAGGCAACGCCGAAATCACTCAACGTCACGCCCTCGCGGGGGGTGATATCCATCCCACCTGGCAGATCCGCTACGGTGATCACGACGTCTTCGTCAAAAGTAACAGCCGCGATATGCTGTCGCTCTTTACCTGGGAAGCAGACCAGCTGGATTTGCTGGCGCGCACCGGCACGGTTCGGGTGCCTAAAGTCTATGGTGTGGGTCATCATCGCGAGGAGAGCTTTCTGCTGCTGGAATATATCAGGCCACAGCCGCTTGATGAGCAGAGTGCATATCAGCTCGGTCAGCAACTGGCGCATCTGCATCAGTGGAGCGAGCAGACGCAGTTCGGCCTCGATTTCGACAATAACATCACCACGACGCCCCAACCCAATAGCTGGCTGCGACGCTGGTCGGTTTTTTTTGCTGAACAGCGCATTGGCTGGCAGCTGCAGCTGGCGGCAGAAAAGGGAATTCAGTACGGGGATACAGAGCTGATCGTTGCCTGCGTGCAGCGGGTGCTCGCGTCACATCATCCGCAGCCGTCGCTGCTGCATGGCGATCTCTGGCCTGCTAACTGCGCCAGCAGTGAGAGTGGCCCCTGGCTGTTCGATCCTGCCTGCTACTGGGGCGACCGTGAGTGCGATTTAGCCATGCTGAGCTGGTACCCTGACCTGCCTCGCCAGATTTACGACGGTTATCAGGCGGTGTGGCCGCTACCGGATGGTTTTTCGCAGCGTCTGCCGGTCTACCAGCTCTACTATCTGCTCAACCGGGCTAACGTCTTTGGCGGGCACTGGCCAGGCGATGCACAGTTCGCCATTGGCCAGTTGCTGGATGAGGATGCGCTGGGCGCCAGTCAGGCCAGACCGGCCTGACAAAGCTCGCGGTCAGATAAAGCCCAGCAGCGACAGCGCAAAATAACCGGCTATCGCAATCACCACCGGCAGGACATAGAGCGGGAAGATCTGCAGGAAGATGGTGTGGCGAGGTACGCGCACCTTCTCTTCCAGTTGCTGACGGCTACGCCCTTCACTGCCTTTTGCCTGCTCCAGAATCATCTGATCCTCAATGCCTTCTTTGACGTGACGCGCCTGACGTCCCATCCGCGCGCCTGACGACTCCAGCGCCAGCCCGACAAAAATCAGAATGTAGATTAGCCAGAAACCCAGGTTCATCTGACCGTTAAATTCCGGTACCGGCGAGTTATGCCAGAAGACATTCAGGAATGGCGTGTTAAAGCGCAGCATGTCGACGATGACGTGGACGAAATCGAGCATGACGGCATCAATGCCTGGCTGCTTTTCGCTATGCTTAAACATAAAGCTCAATACAGAAATAATGGTCGACAGCAGCGCCACTAAAAAGAGCACCCAGCCTGCCACTCGCTTGAGGATGGCGATACGGCCAGCCTGTTGATAGGTCATAATATCTCCTGAACCCGGAATCCAATTTGCCGTCAGTTTACCTGCCAACGGTGAAATTTCCCAAATAAAGCGTGGCCTGTCGGGCAGAGCGTGCGCCAGCAAAGAATGATGTTAAGGTAAAGCTGACTTTAAAAGGAGACCCCCTGATGCCTTATCACCGCCCTGTCCTTGCTGCCCTGTTTGATATGGATGGCTTACTGATCGATTCTGAGCCTCTGTGGGATCAGGCTGAGCTGGATATCTTTTCAACGCTGGATGTTGACCTGTCACGTCGCAGTGAAATGCCCGATACCCTGGGTCTGCGCATCGATCAGACTGTACGGATGTGGTACGAAACGCTGCCCTGGCATGGCCCCTCTCAGGAGGAGGTCACTGAGCGGATTATTACGCGCGCCATGACGCTGGTGGATCAGACGCGGCCACTGCTGCCGGGCGTGGAAACGGCGCTGCAACTGTGCCGGGAACAGGGGCTGAAAATCGGCCTTGCCTCCGCATCACCGCTAAAGATGCTGGAACAGGTGCTGGAGATCTTCAATCTGCGCCCTTATTTCGACGTACTGGCTTCAGCAGAAGCGCTGCCCTACAGCAAGCCCCATCCGCAGGTCTATCTCAATGCCGCCGCCAGCCTTGCGATCGATCCGCTCAACTGCGTCACGCTGGAAGATTCGTTTAACGGCATGATCGCTACCAAAGCAGCGCGTATGCGATCGATTGTGGTGCCCGCCGCTGAACACCTTGACGATCCCCGCTGGACGCTGGCGGATGTCCGGCTGGACAATCTGACCCAGCTTAGCCTGCAGCATCTGCAGGGATAATATCAGCCCGCTTATGGCGGGCTTTTTATTGCCTGTTGCACCTGTCACTTGATCTGACCCGCAAAAAATAAAACAACGTTTCATTTTTATTGAATTCCCATCCCGCTCTGCCTAAGATGCCAAAAGCGTCCCCGTTTGGGGCATGAATAACCTGACCTGCAGAGAGGCCTGAGATGGACGTTCGTCAAAGCATTCACAGCGATCACGCTAAGCAACTCGACACTGAAGCACTGCGCCGCGAGTTCCTGATTGAGAAGATATTTACTGCCGATGATTACACCCTGACCTACAGCCATATCGACCGCATCATTATTGGCGGCGTCATGCCGGTGAATAATCCGGTCACTATCGGTGATGAGATGGGAAAACAGCTGGGCGTCGCTTATTTTCTTGAACGCCGCGAGCTGGGTATGATCAATATTGGCGGCCCGGGTCTGGTAGAAGTTGACGGTAAAGCGTGGGAAATCGGTCACGAAGAGGCACTTTACATCGGCAAAGGTGCGCGCAACCTGCTGTTCCGCAGCCTGAACCCGGCACAGCCGGCCAAATTCTATTACAACAGTGCGCCAGCACACAGCACCTTCCCGGACAAGAAAATCACGCTGCAGGAAGCGGCCACCGCGACGCTGGGTGATGCCGCGACCTCCAATCGCCGCACCATTAACAAATTTATCGTGCCGGATGTGTTGCCCACCTGCCAGCTCACCATGGGCTTAACCAAACTGGATGAAGGCAGCCTGTGGAACACCATGCCCTGCCACACCCACGAACGCCGCATGGAAGTCTATTTCTACTTCGATATGAGCGAAGAGTGCGCCGTCTTCCACATGATGGGGCAACCGCAGCAAACCCGCCATCTGCTGGTACACAACGAGCAGGCGGTGATCTCACCCAGCTGGTCAATTCACGCCGGTGTCGGCACCCAGCGTTACACCTTTATCTGGGGCATGGTGGGTGAGAATCAGGTCTTTGATGACATGGACCACGTCAAAATCAGTGAACTGCGCTGAGCAGAGGAGAAATACCATGGTACTGAGTACGTTTAACCTGGAAGGTAAAGTCGCGCTGGTGACCGGCTGTAACACCGGTTTAGGGCAAGGTATGGCGCTGGGTCTGGCCCAGGCGGGTTGTGATATCGTCGGCGTTAACCGTGATGGCCCGGATGATACCCAAAGTAAAGTGGAGGCGCTGGGTCGCCGGTTCTGGCCGGTGCAGGCCGATCTGATGCAGACCAGCGTGGTGGCCTCAGTGGTTGAACAGGCGCTGGCCGCTGCCGGTAAAATTGACATTCTGGTCAACAATGCCGGCATTATCCGCCGTGAGGACGCACTGAATTTCAGCGAGCAGGACTGGGATGACGTGATGAATCTTAACAGCAAGAGCCTGTTTTTCCTGTCGCAGCAGGTTGCCCGTCAGTTTATCGCGCAGGGTAATGGCGGCAAGATCATCAATATCGCCTCCATGCTCTCCTTCCAGGGCGGTATCCGGGTACCCTCTTATACGGCGTCGAAAAGTGCCGTGATGGGACTGACCCGTCTGATGGCGAACGAGTGGGCAAAACATGGCATTAACGTCAATGCCATCGCTCCCGGTTACATGGCCACCAACAATACGGAACAGCTTCGTAATGATGAGTCGCGCAGTGAAGAGATTCTGGGCCGTATTCCGGCAGGCCGCTGGGGCGTGCCGGATGACATGATGGGCCCGGTAGTCTTCCTGGCCTCTTCCGCGTCTGACTACGTGAATGGCTACACCCTGGCGGTGGATGGCGGCTGGCTGGCGCGTTAATCTTACTGGCGGACAGTGTTTCATCGCTGTCCGCCTTGTTAATAATATTCATGCTTCGTTACAGCGTCACATGTTCTCATTTACTGGATAAATCCCTATACTGGATGCATCGACAGTTTTCTTTGCAACCAGGTTCTATCATGACGGGCGAAGGCCACATCATTTTTGCCATTGCCAGCGCTATCTTTGCGAAGCGTGCTGAGCTGACACCAGTGCTGGCGCAGGCCGACTGGTGGCATCTTGTCCCCTCAGCGCTGCTGACATGTCTGTTGCCCGATATCGATCACCCTAAATCTCTGCTGGGACAGCGACTACGCTGGCTCTCTCATCCTATTGCGCGCGCGTTCGGCCATCGCGGCTTTACCCACAGTTTGCTGGCGATAGCCGCCGGTTTGTGGCTTTTTCAGATAAACCTGCCCCAGTCGTCGCCGATACCGCCTGATGTCCTGCAGGGTCTGACGCTGGGCTACCTTAGCCATATTGTGGCCGATATGCTAACGCCTGCCGGGGTTCCGCTGCTGTGGCCCTGCCGCTGGCGCTTCCGGCTGCCGATTCTGCGCAGCCAGAAAGGCAACCAGCTTGAGCGGGCATTGTGCCTGGGACTGGTGGGATATGCGCTCTGGTTTCCGGTGGGCATGCCATCTTTTGGTGCAAACGGCTGGCCGTCACAGCTGTTCGATACGCTACAAAATGGCGTCGGACGGTTGATTTCCAGTCATACTGCACAATAAATCAGCACAAAACGCCTTTAAGTTATAAACCATGCCATTTGGATATAAGGCACCCTCTTCGCCTGCTGTTACCATTCCTGCTGTCTTAATTCGTGATTAACATTATGCGGCCTTTCCAGAGCGAAAGGCCGCATTACTCTGGAGTTTCAGTATGGACCTTCCTCTTACGCTTAATATCGTAGCCTTTGTGGTGCTGCTGGTATTGCTCTCTCGCTTCAGCCGTCAGAACTGGAGCCTGTCGAAAAAAGTGCTGACCGGTCTGGTAATCGGCGTACTGTTCGGCCTGGTTTTGCAGTTGATCTACGGCGAAAACAGCGCAGTGGTCAAAGAGTCTATCAGCTGGTTTAACATCGTCGGTAATGGCTATGTCCAGTTGCTGCAGATGGTCGTAATGCCGCTGGTGTTCGTTTCCATTCTGAGTGCGGTTGCCCGTCTGCATAACGCCTCGTCGCTGGGAAAAATCAGCGTACTGACGATTGGCGTACTGCTGTTTACCACCGCGATCTCGGCGCTGGTCGGCGTCTTCGTGACCGGCCTGTTTGGCCTGAGCGCTGAAGGTCTGGTTCAGGGCGTGCAGGAGACTGCGCGTCTCAGTGCGATCCAGAGCAACTATGTCGGCAAAGTGGCTGACCTGACCGTGCCGCAACTGGTGCTCTCCTTTATCCCGAAAAACCCGTTTGCCGATCTGACCGGAGCCAGTCCGACCTCGATTATCAGCGTCGTCATCTTCGCCGCCTTCCTGGGTGTGGCTGCACTGCAGTTGCTGAAAGATGATGAAGTTAAAGGTCAGCGCGTGCTGGTCGCGATCGATACGCTGCAGTCGTGGGTCATGAAGCTGGTGCGTTTAGTGATGAAGCTGACGCCTTATGGTGTGCTGGCGCTGATGACCAAAGTGGTTGCCGGTTCTAACCTGCAGGACATCATCAAGCTGGGCAGCTTTGTGGTTGCCTCTTACCTCGGTCTGGCCATCATGTTTGGTGTCCACGCCCTGCTGCTGTCGGTAAATGGTATCAACCCGATGCGCTTCTTCCGTAAAGTGTGGCCGGTTATTACCTTCGCCTTCACCAGCCGCTCCAGCGCAGCCAGCATTCCGCTGAGCGTGGAAACCCAGACCCGTCGTCTTGGCGTGCCTGAGTCGATTGCCAGCTTCGCGGCCTCTTTTGGTGCCACTATCGGCCAGAACGGCTGTGCCGGTCTCTATCCAACCATGCTGGCAGTGATGGTTGCGCCAACCGTCGGGATCAACCCATTTGACCCGCTGTGGATTGCGACGCTGGTCGGGATCGTGACGCTGAGCTCAGCAGGCGTTGCCGGTGTCGGCGGTGGTGCAACCTTCGCGGCGCTGATTGTCCTGCCTGCGATGGGCCTGCCGGTCACCCTGGTGGCGCTGCTGATCTCCATTGAGCCGCTGATCGATATGGGTCGTACTGCCCTGAACGTCAACGGTTCCATGACCGCCGGTTCTCTCACCAGCCGCTGGTTAGGTCTGACCGATAAGCGCGTCCTGGAAAGCGACGACAACGCCGAACTGGCGCACCGCTAATCTGCTCTGAACCTGGCGCGCCCGCGCCAGGTTATTCCCGCCCTTCTTCTCCATAATCTCCCCCATTAATGGCGACGCCGTTAAGAAAGCGTTAAGCATGGTAAACAGGCGAAAAAACGCCGCTTTAGTGCTTGTCTTTGCCCGATAAAAAGCGAATTCTGCAGCCAGTCTTATGAGGAGAACACCTGATGAAAAAGATAATCGCCTCGCTTCTGACGCTGACGCTTTTGACACCCGCTCTGGCTTTCGCCCATCCTGGCGACTGGGGCCCGCCGGGTGGATGGGATCGCCATGGCGGCCACGGGCCACACTGGGGCGGACCCGGGCCGGTGCGCTTTTTGCCTGAAGCCGCAACCGCGGTGCTGATAGGCGGACTGACCTACTATCTGCTCAACGGCAATTATTATCAGCGTCACGGCGATGAGTATGTGGTGGCAGAGCCGCCTGCAGAGTCGCGGGTCAGCAGTGAAATGCGGGTACTCGACTTTAACGGCAAACGCTTCTATGTGCAGGCTGGCCACTTCTACCAGCGGCAGATAGATGGCGATTATGTTGAGGTGCCGCGTCCGGCAGGTTTGTAGTCAGTGCCACAACGAAAAACGGCCCGTCATAATGACGGGCCGTTTGCTATTCAGGGGAGCTATGAGTTACTGCTGAACCTGCGGATCGGTGTCATATTCCGCACAGCTCTGGAAGCCGTAGTTCATGACACGGCCGGTGTCGTTATAGCTCACGAAGTAAGTCTGAGCTTTACCGTCGCGCTGACCCAGCACATAAGTCTGGCAGGTGCCGCGCGCGTGAACCATGGTGATTTCAGTAGAAGGCGTACCGGCGATCTGACGAACCTGATCACGGGTCATACCCTTTTTAACATCCTTTACCACTGGCTTAGTCACGTAGCTTTCCGCACGATCGTAAGTCGTACAACCAGACAGTGCAGCCAGCGTCAGCGCCGCAGCGATACATCCCATCACTTTATTCATCTTGTTGTTCCTCATTTATTGTCCATGTGGAAACAAGCCTGGAACATAAATGCTGATTTATCAAGTTTATGACGAACAATTAGTGGCCTGTCAAATGTCAGGATTTCGTAAAGAAGGCTGTTTTGCTGTCAACGCAGACGTATACTGCCCGGCAAAACAGGTACCCGATAGCACCCCGTTTTCAGAGACCGCACCGTCATCCGCGCAGACGCAGATCGGCGTGAATGTCGCGTTACCGGACGCTGTTTTTCGCAGCCTTACCCGCTTTCTGTTTACCCCATCGCTGACAATCCCGAGGATAAATGACCCCTGTACACTCCAATCGCCTGGTTTATGCCATTACGCTGGGCCTGCTGGCCGCGCTGGGCCCGCTCTGCATCGACCTCTATCTGCCTGCACTACCACAAATGGCCCAGGACCTGCACACCGAAACCGCTACCGCGCAGCTGAGTCTGACCGCTGGCCTGTTAGGTCTCGGCTTTGGCCAGCTGCTCTTTGGCCCGATGAGCGATAAGTTCGGCCGCCTGCGCCCGCTGACCCTGTCACTGGTGTTGCTGTTTATCGCCTCGATGGGCTGTGCGCTGGCGCAGGATATTAACCAGCTGCTGCTGGCGCGGCTGTTCGAAGGGTTAGCAGGTGCGGGCGGTGCGGTGCTGTCACGGGCAATTGCACGCGATATGTACAGCGGCCACGAGCTGACGCGATTCTTCGCTCTGCTGATGCTGGTCAACGGTCTGGCACCGATCGGCGCACCGGTATTAGGCGGCGTGCTGATGACGATTTTAAACTGGCGCGGCATCTTCATGGTGCTGGGCGGCATTGCCATTCTGCTGATCCTGCTGGCGCGCTGGAAGCTGCATGAAACCCTGCCTGAGGCACGCCGCAGTAAAGGATCAATATTCTCCGCCTACGCGGCATTGGGTCAGGTGATTACCCATCGCCCCTTTATGGGCTTCTGCCTGACCCAGGGATTTATGATGTCCGGCATGTTCGCCTACATCGGTGCCTCGCCGTTCGTGCTGCAGCAACTCTATGGTCTTTCGCCCCAGGCCTTTAGCTTCTGCTTTGCGGCCAACGGGTTTGGCCTGGTGATTGCTTCACAGACCAGTGCCCGCCTCTGTCCATTGTGGGGCGAATATCGGGTGCTGAAAGGCGGACTGACGCTGGCCTTTGTCGCCTCCAGTCTGCTGCTGCTGGCCGCGTTGCTGCATGCTCCCTTAGCGCTGCTGCTGGTGGCACTGTTCTTTACCATTGCCAGCAACGGCGTTATCGCTACCACCGCCTCGTCCCTGGCGATGCAGAGTCAGGGCCATCGCGCTGGCAGCGCCTCCGCGGTGATAGGCGTTACGATGTTCACGCTGGGTGCGATTACCGTGCCGATTACCGGCATCGGCGGCACCTCGGTGCTGAGCATGTGCGCCACCATTTTTGGCTGTTTTATGACGGCGATTCTGATGTTTAGCGTGCTGGCGAAAAAACCGCTGCCGCAGGTAAAAACTCACTGATTTCGCAACGTTTCATGGTAATGAGTTACCGCTTTGGCTTGTTGTTTTCGCTAAGGCACGTTAGCTTTAATAAAACGTTCGCATCGAGCCGACAGGCCACTGACCTGAGGAGAAGTTCATGTCACTGCAGCAGGAAATTATTGAAGCCCTGGGTGTGAAGCCCACTATCGACGCCGACCAGGAAGTGCGCGTCAGCATCGATTTTCTCAAAGCCTACCTGAAACGCCACAGCGGCCTGAAAACGCTGGTGCTGGGGATCAGCGGCGGTCAGGATTCAACCCTGGCGGGCGCGCTGGCGCAGCGGGCGATCACCGAACTGCGTCAGGAGAGCGGTGATAACGACTACACCTTTATTGCCGTGCGTCTGCCTTATGGTGTGCAGGCGGATGAGCAGGATTGTCAGGACGCGCTGGCCTTTATCAAACCCGACCGTTCGCTGGTGGTAAACATCAAAGAGTCGGTGCTGGCCAGTGAGCGCGCGCTGAAAGAGGCGGGTATTACGCTTTCCGATTTTGTCCGCGGCAATGAAAAAGCCCGTGAGCGGATGAAAGCGCAATACAGCATCGCCGGCATGACCAAAGGCGTAGTGGTCGGCACCGATCACGCGGCTGAAGCCGTGACCGGTTTCTTCACCAAGTATGGCGATGGCGGCACTGACATCAATCCCCTGTTCCGCCTGAACAAGCGTCAGGGCAAGCAGTTGCTGAAACACCTTGGCTGCCCGGAGCATCTCTATCTGAAAAAACCGACTGCCGATCTGGAAGATGATCGTCCAGGCCTGCAGGATGAAGTGGCGCTGGGCGTCACCTATGAGATGATTGATGATTACCTGGAAGGCAAAAGCATCAATCCTGACAGCGCCCGCATCATCGAAGGCTGGTATCAGAAAACCGAGCACAAACGTCGTCCGCCGATCACGGTATTCGACGACTTCTGGAAGTAATCCTGCCCCTCCCTTGCCGCGGCAAGGGAGGCTTCTCTCACTGACTTTGTTGATCGCTGCATGCCTGCCACCGTTTCACGCGCGACCCTCATCGGGCTTGTCGCCATTCTGCTCTGGAGTACGACCGTTGGCCTGCTGCGCAGCGTCAGTGAAGCCTTTGGCGCCACCGGTGGTGCGGCGCTGATCTACACTACTACGGCGTGTCTCCTTTGCCTGAGCCGGGGCCTGCCCAGACCTGGCGCAATGCCCGCCATCTACCTGTGGCTGGGGGGCGTACTCTTTGTCGGCTATGAAATCTGTCTGGCGCTGGCCATCGGGCTGGCCAGCGATCGCAGCCAGTCGCTGGAACTGGGAATGATTAACTATCTCTGGCCCTGCCTGACCATCGTGCTGGCGATCCCGTTTAATCAGCAGCGTTTCCGTGTCTGGCTGTGGCCAGGACTGCTGCTGTCGCTGCTGGGGATCGTCTGGGTAATGAAAGGCAGCGGCAGCGGATCGCCGACGCTGTTGTGGCAGAATATGCTGCGCAACCCGGTCGCCTATGCATTGGCCTTTATCGCCGCCCTGACCTGGGCGCTCTACAATAATCTCACCCGCCGCTTTGCCCGTGGTTCTAATGGCGTCACGCTGTTTTTTATCCTGACTGCACTGGCGCTGTGGCTGAAATATGCCTTCAGCGATCACACTGTGCCGATGGCCTTTACGCTGGTGCCGCTGCTGGAGGTGCTGTTTGTCGGGCTCTCCACCGCCATCGCCTATTCCGCCTGGAATCACGGGATTCAGCAGGGCAATCTGACGCTGCTGGCCACCGCCTCCTACTTTACGCCGGTGCTGTCGGCCCTGATGGGATCACTGTGGCTCGGCCTGACGCCGCCGCTGGCCTTCTGGCAGGGCGTGGCGATGATCACGCTCGGCTCGCTGATCTGCTGGCGGGCAACACGGTCTCTGTAACCAGACGGCTGGCGATCATTTCACCTGCCTGTTATGCTGTATGGACAACCAGTAAATGGAGTCCATCTTGGTCAGACGTTCTGCCATACTTCGCCCCGAACCCGACGCGAATGCAATTTATCAATATCCCGAACACCTGCGTGAGTGGCTGGAAGGCCTGCCAAATCATCCTGGCGTCTATACCTTTCATGGCGAAAGTGAGTCGCTGCCGCTCTATATCGGTAAAAGTGTGAATCTGCGTTCGCGGGTGATGTCCCATTTCCGCACCCCGGATGAGGCGAAAATGCTGCGCCAGTCGCGGCGTGTAAGCTGGATCCCTACCGCGGGTGACCTTGGCGCGCTGCTGCTGGAAGCGCAGATGATCAAAACCCAGCAGCCGCTGTTCAATAAGCGATTGCGCAAAAACCGGCAGCTCTGTTCATTGCAGATTACCGACGGCAAACCGAATGTGGTCTATGCAAAAGACCTCGATTTCAGCCAGTCCCCCAACCTGTTTGGGCTCTATCGCAGTCGCTTCGCCGCGCTGGAACGGCTCAAGCAGCTCGCGGATGAGTATCAGCTCTGTCATGGCCTGCTGGGTCTGGAAGCGCTGAGTGCGGGGCGAGGCTGCTTCCGCTCGGCACTGCGCCGTTGCGCCGGGGCCTGCTGTGGAAAAGAGCCGGTCAGCGATCATCAGGATCGACTGCTGGAGGCGCTGGAAAACGTGCGGGTGTTCTGCTGGCCATGGCAGGGTGCCGTGGGGCTGGTGGAGGAAGGCAAAGAGATGACGCAGATCCACGTTATCGACCACTGGTTCTATCTCGGTTCGGTCAGCAGCATGGATGAGGCCAGAAAACTGCAGCGGCCCAAAGGCGGTTTTGATCACGACGGCTACAAAATCCTCTGCCGCCCGATTCTGTCAGGTGCCTACCCTATTCTGCCGCTATAAAAAAACCGCCGACGCTGCCCACTCACCTTCAGTGGACAGCGCCGGCGGTCTCAGACCGTTCGCTTAACGAGTCTTATTCAGCCGGTTCTGCTGGCGGTGCCATTTTGCCCTCGTGCGGGCCTTTCTCAGTCAGACGCTTTTCAAAGTTAGCGTTGTACTGTTTTTTCTGCTCCGGCGTCAGCACGTTATAGAGCTTGTTCTGGGTTTCCAGCATCTTCAGCGCATGCTCTTTGGCATTGGCGGACATCTTCTCTGCCTGTGCTTCTGCTTTGCTCTGGTCGAAGCTGTCAGAGGCAATAATGCTGTGGGCCGC
Source organism: Pantoea sp. OVA07A (assembly GCF_019969975.1). Lineage (NCBI taxonomy): Bacteria > Pseudomonadati > Pseudomonadota > Gammaproteobacteria > Enterobacterales > Erwiniaceae > Pantoea > Pantoea sp. OVA07A. Next base: position 977,755 of record NZ_JAHXYM010000001.1, read on the forward strand.
ACGACGCTCGTCCAGTGACGGGCGTTTCATATCTTTGTGGCTCTCTTTCATGATGTCGCGCATCTGAGTTTTCTGCGCGTCGGTCAGGTTCAGACCTTTAAACATCATCTCCATGCCGTGGCGCATTGGCGGCTTGTGCATCGCTTTTTCGCTGCCTGCTGGCGGTGGAGTCAGGTTGTCAGCGGCTGCATGGACGGCGCTGGCTGCACCAAACGCCAGCGAGGAAGCCAGTAAAAGGGAAGTCAGTTTGCGCATAATAGTGTCCTTATAATTCATGATAATGACGACAGCACTCTGTCGCGTCTTCGGAAACAAGCATACGACGCTGAACGTCAACTACTCAGAGCCTGAGTAAAGCCGTGAAAGCATAAAAGATAAAAATCGGGCAATCATGAAGAGAATAAGAAGAAAGGCGTGAGGAATTGAAAATGTTTATGAATTTAAAGCGAATTTGGCAGAAATCATGGAGGAGTGTAAGGGTTACGACAGGAAAGCGGAAGCCGATCTTCCACTTTTCCTGTCGGTTTTTTAGCGCCGATGGTCTGCGCTGTTAACAACCGCTATCAGACCGGCAGCGCCTGGGTCTGTTCGCTCTCTTCAATCAGCATCAGTCCGGCACGCAGCCCGGCGGCCACGTTGGGGTTAGGGAACAGCACATATTCCCGCGCCTGCTGCACGTAATAGCGGGTGCTACCATCTTCCGCCAGCAACGTCCCCTGAGGAAACGCGGTAAAGTTCAGCGTTTCCGGCGACATATGCAGCGTAAAGTGCTCACTCAGTCGGGTGATCTGCTGCGCGACCCGATAGTGACGCGGTCTAACCGCCGCCGCAGGCAGCGCTTCGCCATAGAGTAAAGACGCCAGCGCCTGCTGTGCCGCACTGAACTGACTGAGATCGTTTTCACCAAACGGCAGCGCTTTACCCAGCTCCAGGGTACAGCTGGCCGCACCGAAGTGCTCGCAGCTGAAGTGGGTAAAGGTGCCGCCCGGCGAGCGATGGAACACCAGCGCTTCCAGCCCGGCAGCGGCGAGCCAGTCAAGAAACGCGGGCGGCCAGGGGCGTTCATTGTGCGGCATTACGCCGAACTGAGGATGATAAGAGCCACGAATAGCCGTGTGCATGTCGAGATGCCAGCGCGTCTCATCGCACTCGCCCAGCTGCCAGAAGGTCTCCAGCGCCTGCTCCAGCCGCAGCACGCGGCGGGCCTCATCACCATCATCAATCTGCTGCCAGCGTCCGCCAAACAGCCGGTTAATGTCATAACGCACATAGCGCTTACCGGCGCGTAGCGCTGAGGGATTACCCAGAATCACCAGCATGCGCTGCTGTAACGGCTTTTCGCCCCGCAGCAGCGGATTAACCAGCTGGTTCACCATTTCTACCGGGGCTGTTTCATTGCCGTGGATCCCGGCAGAGAGCACCAGCGCCTGTTTAACCGGCACCGTCGGCTCCATCAACAGTATGCCGTGATACAACCATTGCCAGCGAAGATGCGCCGTTTCACCACTACGCTTACGCGGCACCTCGCCGGAGAGCGTTTGCTGTAAAAAGTCCTGCATCGTTCCTCCTTTTCGCCCTGAGCAGGCGGCAGCCTGTGCTGCCCCCTCCTTCACTGCTGAAATGCATATACATTTCCTAAGTCTAGCAGCTTCGTCAGTTCATCCAGCGCGTCGCGTCCCTCACGCAGCAATTGCGGGTCGACCAGATCGGCCTGGGTCAGGCGATCGCGGTAATGACGGTCAACCCAGTTATTCAGCGTGCTGAAGAGCCGATCGTTCATCAGCACCGCCGGATTCACTGCCTGCTGCTCCTGTGGTGTCAGCACCACCCGCAAACGCAGGCAGGCTGGACCACCCCCGTTATACATGCTTTCGCGCAGATCAAACACCTTCAGGGCTTTGAGTGGCGTGTCAGCCTCAACCTGTTCACACAGGTAGCGCCAGACACCCGCATGCTGACGTGACTCCTCCGGCAGCACCAGCATCATGGTGCCGTCGGGACGGCTCAGCAACTGACTGTTAAACAGATAGGTCTCTACCGCATCTTTCACTGACACCCGATTTTCCGGCACTTCCAGCGCAACAAAACCGGGAACGCGCGACCGAAGCTGCGCCAGCAGTTCAGGCTGATTAACAAAGGCGTGCTGGTGACAGAAGAGCATCTGCTGGTTACTCACCGCAATCACATCGTTATGGAACACGCCCTGATCGATCACCGCAGGATTCTGCTGCGCATACAGCACGCTTTCCGGTGAGAGCTGATGCAGACGGGCGACCGCCTCGCTGGCTTCCCGGGTCTGACGTGCCGGATAACGCTGCGGGGTTTTGCCCTCATGGCTGCTGTCGCGGCCATAGACAAACAGCTGCACGCCGCGCTCACCATAAGCGCCGCCCAGCCGGTTATGGTTCGCCGCACCTTCATCGCCAAACATCGCCACCTGCGGCAAAGCATCATGCACCGCAAAATGGCGATCGTCGCGGAAGATGGAACGCAGCAGCCAGGCCGTTTCCGGCACTTCTATCGCACGGTGGAATTTGTTGTTAAGGTTCGCCACCGTCAGGTGAACCCGGCCATCAAGGCTGTCCGCTGACGGCGAGACCGTGGCAGCATTGGCGACCCACATCGCCGAGGCTGAACTGACGGCGGAGAGTAATCCCGGCGCAGTTTTGCCGGCCGCAGCCAGCACCTGCTCATCGCTGCCACCAAAGCCGAGCTGGCGCAGCGCCGCAATATTGGGCCGCTCATGCGGCGGGATCACCCCCTGAACGTAGCCCATATCGGCCAGCGCTTTCATCTTGAGCAACCCCTGCTTTGCCGCCAGACGGGGATTCGACGGCTGCATCTGATTGCGGGTCGAGGCTTCGTTGCCAAACGATAGCCCGGCATAGTGGTGTGTTAACCCCACCAGCCCATCAAAGTTGGCCTCGGTTGCCTTCATGACGTCGTCTCCTGGGTGGAGAAATCGAGGCCCGGCGACAGCGTGGCGGGCAGCGTCAGGTCAGGCGTCTCCAGCGAGGCCATTGGCCAGGCGCAGTAATCCGCCGCATACCAGGCGCTGGCGCGATGGTTGCCCGAGGCACCAATGCCGCCAAACGGTGCGGTACTGGCTGCGCCGGTCAGCGGTTTGTTCCAGTTGACGATACCGGCACGCGCTTCAAGCAGCAACTGATCAAACTGCTGGCGTGAAGGCGAGATCAATCCGCACGACAGGCCATAACGGGTCTGGTTCGCCAGCGCTATCGCCTCTTCAAATGTCTCATAGCGGACTATGCCTAACAGCGGACCAAAGACCTCTTCATCCGGAATGCCCTGCACGCCGGTTAAATCGATAATACCTGGCGTCAGGATGGCACTGTGGCGATCCGGCCAGCGCATTGCCAGCAGCACCTCGCCGCCCGCCTCAACCCGCCGTTGCCACTCACCCATAATCTTCTCTGCTGCGCCGGTGGAGATCACGCTGCCCATAAACGGCTGCGGTTCAGTATTCCAGGCGGCGGGTTGCAGTCGCCCCGCCACCTCCACCAGCCTCTGCAGAAACGCATCCCCTGCATCGCCGCGTTTGACCAGCAGACGCCGCGCGCAGGTGCAGCGCTGACCGGCGGTTATAAAGGCTGACTGCAACGTGATGTTGACAGCCGCATCAGTGTCCGCCGGATCTTCAACAATCAGGGCATTGTTACCGCCCATCTCCAGCGCCAGCATCTTTTCAGGCTGACCGGCAAACTGGCGATGCAGCTGATAGCCGGTATGGGCGCTGCCGGTAAACAGCAGGCCATCAATCTGCTGACAGTTGGCCAGCGCCTGACCAGTCTCACGTCCGCCCTGTAACAGTGCCAGCACGCCGGCAGGCAGGCCCGCAGCCAGCCAGAGCTCAACGGTTTTTTCGGCGGTCAGCGGCGTCAGTTCGCTGGGTTTAAATACCACACAGTTGCCCGCCAGCAGCGCCGGAACAATATGGCCGTTTGGCAGATGTCCCGGGAAGTTATAGGGACCAAACACGGCCAGCACCCCATGCGGGCGGTGGCGCAGGGAGCTTTCGCCTTCATGCTGTTCACCGGTGCGGCTATGGTATGCCTTCACCGAAAAGCCGATTTTGTTGATCATCGCGCCCACTTCGGTCAGCGCTTCCCAGCGCGGCTTGCCGGTTTCACGGGCGATGGTTTCCGCCAGCGCCGTTTTATGCGCCTCAAGCCCGGCGGCAAATTTCTCAACGATCGCCTGCCGTTCCGCCAGCGGGCGTCTGGCCCAGGCTGGAAATGCGTCGCGCGCCGCCTCACAGGCTGCGGTGACCTGAGCGGCTGAGGCCGCGTGGCCCTGCCATAACGTCTCGCCGCTGACCGGATCCGCTTTCGTCAGAATCTCAGCGTCACCGTCCAGCCATTGTCCATTTATCAGATGTGTCATGCTGTTTTCTCCTCTTTGCAGAGCGTCACCACGCGCAGGCTGTCGCCCGGCTGGCAATGGAGCGCCTGCATCTGTTCATCCGTGAGTTGCACGCTGTCGCTGTCAGCCTTTGCCGGAATCAGCGCCACACGGAACTGGCGATAATCGCTATTGGCAACCAGACAGAGCGGGCCATCAGCCGGGTTTTCGCCCCGTTCTGCGCTGCGCAGACGGCTTTTACGCACCGCACGGATATGATCGATATCGCACTCCAGGGTCGGGCCGCCATCAAAAATGTCGACATAATTGAGGTAGCGGAAGCCCTCTGCTTCCAGTACCGCCCGCGCAGGCGCGGTTTGCGGATGGACCTGTCCAATCACCGCCTGCGCTTCCGGTGTCAGGTAGTCGATGTAGAGCGGATGTTTCGGCATCAGTTCAGCGATAAATGATTTCTGTCCGGTGCCACTAAGGAAGTCCGCTTTGCTGAATTCCATAGAGAAGAAGCGGCTGCCAACGCTCTCCCAGAACGGCGAATGGCCCTGCTCATCGCTGACGCCACGCATCTCGGCCACCACCCGGTTGGTGAAGCGTTCACGGAAACTGGCCATAAACAGGAAGCGTGACTTCGACAGCAGATAGCCGTTTTTGCCATCACGGTAATCGGGATCGAGAAACAGCGTGCAGAGCTCACTGCTGCCGGTATGGTCGTTACTCAGCGACAGGGTAGGCAGCGCGGCATAAACATTCAGCTCTTTTGAGGCGTGCACCTGGGTACCGACGCGAAAGTTGTACCAGGGATCCTGCAGACCCACCGCCACCTCAATGGCGCAGATACCGACGGCGCGGTTATCTTCACTGTCGGCCAGCACAAAGACATAGCCCTGTTCGGCACGTGGCAGGGAATCCTCCCAGGTCTGCAGCGATCGATCGATACGCGCCTGAAGCGTCGCGCTATCAACCGGCAACGAGGTCAGCCCGCCACCGGTTTTGCCCGCCAGCGCCATCAGCTGGCTTAAGTCATCGCGTTCAACCGGACGGATTACCATCATGATGTTGACCCTCGCACCAGGCTTTCACACACTTCGGCAAAGCGGGCCATGCCCAGCTTCACTTCCTGCTCGCTGATATTCAGCGCCGGGGCAAAACGCACCACATTGGCACCCGCAATCAGCACCATGACGCCCATTTCCGCGGCGGCAAGGTTGATCGCTTTGGCTTTACCAGCAAAATCGTCGCTGAGCACCGCGCCAATCAGCAGGCCAAGACCGCGCACTTCTTTGAACAGGTGCAGACGCTGGTTGATCTCATCCAGTGCCGCCACAATCCACTGGTGACGTTCTGTTACACCCGCCATCAGTTCAGGCTGATTGATCAGCTCCATGACTTTACCTGCCACTGCGCCCGCCAGCGGATTGCCGCCATAGGTGGTGCCGTGGGTGCCAACGCCCATCACCAGCGCCAGATCTTCGCGCGTCAGCATCGCACCAATCGGGAAGCCGCCGCCCAGCGCTTTGGCGCTGGTGAGCACATCCGGCGTGACGCCATAATGCATGTAGGCATAAAGCGAACCGGTACGGCCAACGCCACTCTGCACTTCATCAAAAATCAGCAAAGCCTGATGCTTATCACAGAGCTCACGCAATCCACGCAGAAACGCCGGATCGGCAGGCAGCACGCCACCTTCACCCTGAATCGGTTCAACAATGACTGCGCAGGTATGGTCATTAATCAGTTCAGCCGCCGCCGCCAGATCGTTAAACGGGGCATGCTGGATCTCTGGCGGCAGCGGCGCAAAATCTTTTGAGTAAGCGGGCTGACCACCGGCTGTTACCGTAAACAGGGTGCGGCCATGAAATGCATTCTTAAACGCCACGATGCCACTTTTATGCGGACCCACACGATCATGTGCCACCTTGCGCGCCAGTTTCAGCGCCGCTTCGTTCGCCTCCGCCCCGGAGTTACAGAAGAACACCCGGTCAGCGAAGGTGGCATCGATCAACTGCTTCGCCAGCCGCAGGATCGGTTCGTTGGTGTAGCCATTACCGGTATGCCATAAACGTGCGGCCTGTTCCTGCAGCGCCTGTTGTAATGCCGGATGCGCATGCCCTAACGCATTGACGGCGATGCCACCGGCGAAGTCGATATAATCTTTGCCGTTTTGATCCCAGACGGTGGAGCCTTCCGCGCGAACCGGTATAAAAGTCGCAGGCGCATAAACCGGCATCATCCATTGATCGAAATCGTGACGTGAAACGTGCAGTGCCATAACCCACTCTCCTGCTTTACTTTACCAGCCGGGTAAAGCTTATGTTTTAAAATTGTTAAAAGATGTTGTAGTGCAGCCCTACTGTAGAGTGCAGTTAACGTGCCAGCCAGAGAATTAATGCATAAAATGGTCTTCACGACGTAATATCAATGAGTTAGATGCTGACAATATTCACTTAATTTGCATATATAGTGAATAGTTGTCTGATTGCAGCGCCAGAACCGGGTTTTAAACAGCAGAATTATGCATTCACGGGATGAAATATCGCTTTTGTGATCGCTGATAAATTATCTCTCCAGAAAAGCCCCTCCACTGCCCTGTTTTAGCGCAGTTTGCCTCGCGCTGGTGCAGCGATTACGCGGGGAACTCGCCCGGAAATGTCAGAACACCCTGGCTTTATTTAACAAAAGTTTTTCATTTCCCCCTGCAGACACATTAATCCGCGTATCTTTCCAGGCTATTTTATAAACAGGCTGATCAATATTTAATCAGCAACTCTGACTATTATTCCGGAGGTGATTATCGGGCCAGAAAGAATATTCTATAAAGATGAACAAATATTAATACACAGACTAATGGTTAGGATAAAAGCCTTATAAGGCTATTCTTAGCGGATAATCACCCATAATTAAATCAGGGGTTATATTGATTTAAAAATGTACAAAAAAAACCATTCAAGACCACTATATATAAACATAAACCATTGATAAATAAAGATATAAAATCAGATAACTCATGATTACTTATTAGAAGAAAATCTTATTACTTTACAATTTAATCTTCTGTTCCTCGCTGTTATCCATCAGCTGAATATAGACATCACATTTTGTTACTTTTATTGCACTTTGTAGTTTTACCTTTTTGTGTCATTTTCTTTTCACCCCATACCAGGGGAATAATAATTAATGAATACAGGGTAATAATTAAATGATGAAGCGCACTTTACTGGCGGCTGTCATGCCGTTACTGATCGGTCTCTCCTCCGCGCAGGCCGCAGAAGTTTATAACAAGGATGGCAATAAGCTGGATCTGGTCGGCAAGATTAACGTGTCACACCTCTTTTCTGACGATAACAACAACGATGGTGATACCTCCTCTTATGCCCGCTTTGGCTTTAAAGGCGAGACAAAGATTACTGACCAGCTTACCGGCTACGGTTTCTGGCAGTATCAGTACAGTCTGCATAACTCCGAGGGCAGTGATGCCCAGGCCACCAATCGTACCCGTCTGGGCTATGCTGGCCTGAAGTTTGGCGAGGCGGGTTCGCTGGATTACGGACGTAACTACGGCCTGGTCTATGACGTGCTGAGTTATACCGATATGCTGCCGTTCTTCGGCGGCGACTCCGGTTATACCGACGCCTTTCTCTCTGGCCGCTCAACCGGTGTGCTGACCTGGCGTAACAGCAATTTCTTTGGTCTGGTCGACGGCTTAAACCTTGCCGCGCAGTATCAGGGCAAAAACGATCGCAGCAGTAACATTGACGGCGTGCGTCGTTCCAACGGCGACGGCTTCGCCCTCTCCGCTTCCTATGACTTCGATTTCGGCCTGAGCTTTGCCGGCGCGTTTGCCAGCCTGGATCGCACCACGGCGCAGAATGCTGCCGCACGCGGAGAAGGCGAAAAAGCCCAGCACTGGGCGACCTCGGTGAAATATGATGCGAACCAGGTCTATCTGGCTGCCATGTACGGTGAAACGCTGAACGCCACGCCAATTACTGGCGGTTTCGCTAACAAAGCGCAGAACTTTGAAGCCGTGGCGCAGTATCAGTTCCTGAACGGCTTCCGTCCGTCCGTGGGTTACGTCTCATCCAAAGGCAAGGAAATTGAGAATATCGGCGATGCCGACATCATTAAATACACCGCCGTGGGTGCCACTTACTACTTCAACAAGAACATGTCGGTCTATGGTGAATACCGCATCAACCTGTTGAAAGATAACAATCCGCTTCGCCTGCCGACCGACGACATCACAGCCCTCGGTCTGATTTACCAGTTCTGATGTGACAGCGGGCCCGGCTCTGACCGCCGGGCCCGTTTTTTGTTTTAAACACGACCACAGAGAGTGTTACGCGCTTTCAGCCCAGCGACCTGACTAAGCTAACGGCCATCGCCTCTTCCTGCATCAATTCCTCCACGTTAGCGGACGCCAGCAACGTGGTGGCCTGCCCGGCAGGAACCGGACGGCTGAAGAGATATCCCTGACCGTAATCACAGCCGCGCTTTCTCAGCCACCTCAGCGTGGCGACATCCTCAATGCCCTCTGCAGTAATGATCACATTAAGCCCCTGACAGAGTGCCAGCAGCGTTTCCACCACTTTTCGCTGCTCAGATCCGGTCACGATTCCGGCGATAAACGTCTGGTCAATTTTGATTTTGGTAATACCCAGCCCCAGCAAAACCGACAGGTTGGAGTAGCCGGTGCCAAAATCATCCAGCACCACTCCGATACCGGCCTCTTTCAGCAGACGGATCGCCTGGCGGGCATCGTCAGAAATGGCCATGACATTCTGTTCGGTGATTTCAAGTTCCAGCATTACCGGCCCGGCATGCTGCATAATGCTGGACAAACAGCTGGTCAGCGACGGTCTCAGCAACTGCTCCGGGGTAATGTTCAGCGACAGGCAGAGCCCGGCTGGCCATGCCCGGGTTGCACTGACAGCATCCTGCAGCAGCGCCACGGTCATGCTGTCCATCAACCCCAGCCGCTCCACCACTGGCAGAAACTCTGCAGGTGAAACCGTCTGACCGGACGCAGTGATCCAGCGCGCCAGTATCTCAAAGCCGGTAATGTTACCGGTGCGCAGTGAAACCAGCGGCTGCAGAAAGGGAACGATGGCGTGACCGCTTACAGCGGCAACAACCTCCTGCTCCAGCCTTTCCCGCTGGCGAAAGCGCAGCTCCATGTCCGGGGAGAATCGAGCCAGACAGGCGCACTTATCCTGCTTGGCCTCGTACAACGCCAGATCCGCCGCCCGCACGACATCAGCCTGACCCGTGCAGGCTGAGCTGGCAATGCCTGCTGAAAGGCTGAGGAAGGTGTGCGGACCGGTCCGGATGGATGCCGCATGCTGGCAGAAGCTTTCGGCGGCGGCCAGTGCCTGCTCTGCCTGTGAAGCCTGGGCAACAATGGCAAATTCATCCCCGCCGATGCGAAACACCTGACTCCCGGTACCCGCCGAGGTGGTCAACAGATTGGCCAGCGCGACCAGCGTGGCGTCGCCCTGACGATGACCGTTCAGGTCATTGATATTCTTAAAGTCATTGATGTCGAGCAGCGTCAGGGTGTAGGGCGTCCCGTCGGCATCAAGCGCAGCAATGTGTGCAGTGAACGATCGGCGGTTCATGACTCCCGTCAGCGCATCAGTTCCGGCCAGCCTGAGCGCATTTTTTTCCGCACGCAGCGTGTTGCGGATCAGACCCGCGATAAGCAGCGCCGGAATAATCATTGCCAGTCCGGCAAACGAGGTGGAGGTCAGGATAAACCGCAGCCGCTCGCTGGTTTCAAAATCGGGATAATAGCTCAGGCCCAGCAGGCTGGAGATCCACGCCTCGAGCCCGAATTCCCACAGCGTGGAGAGTAAAATGATGGTCGCAATATTCAGCATTGCGAGCCAGAAAAGTTTCAGGCGCATGCGTTAGTTCCCGGTGATGGAAAGTGTCAGAGTTTTGTTTTAATTTTCAGTAAAAAACCGGGGCGTACTTCTCATACAATGTCTGCTAAGCTGCCGACAATTATCACCCCTCCGCTATTTTTACTCATCGCATTCGCACGTTCTCACCCGCCTTACGGCAGTGAGGCAGACGTTCTGTGGAGCCCGATGCGTGTCGGTTACGTCATCAATGTCGAATAGTGTTCTATCGGCAGCAGCAGCCAGATTAACAGGCCCGTCCGGTTAAATTTGTGCACTCCGGTGTTTTTGACGGGTTATGACGCTGGCGTATCGCGCGGCTGCACCGCGCGAAAAGGCGCACACTCGCAAGGCGATAAAAAGCGATTTATCAGGATATTGGCCGGAATTTCGTTATCACTCCCATTACGATTTTTGCGGCATAACGGGGTGGGTATACGTGCAATTTTTAATTTCGTTAAATTAAATAGCGGACAATTTAGTTAAACGTAACTCTCCAGAAGTGCTCTCGCCTGCCGATACCGGTTTACCCAATGAACTCTTTCGGAACGAGAGATGAAAATTTCAACGCGCCTTAGCACAGGTTTTGGCTTGCTTATTCTGCTGTTTATTATCTGTACCGGCACCGCGATTCACGCGCTGGATAGCGCTCGCGATGGTATGGATGAGGTGGTTAATGTCCGTTTGAAAAAGTACCAGACGGTGCTGGATATGCGCGGTGGCGTGCGGGATATGGCAATCGCGGTGCGTAACCTTGCTCTGCTGACCGATCCTGTTGCTATGAAGCCAGAATGGGAACGTCTGCAAAAACAGCGCGCGCTTTATATCAGCAACCGCGAAGCACTCTCAGGCATGATGCAGACCGACCCCGGACAGGCAGGACGGGAGGCGATGAGCAGAATCGAGTCCACTGAAGAGGCCGCCCTCTCCACGCTGATGACCGCCGGAAAACTGGGGATGGAAAATCGTCAGCAGGAGGTCACCGACTATCTGTTAAAGGTGGCGCGTCCGGCTCAGCAGAGCCTGCTGAAGGCGATAAACGATCTGACCGAGCTTGAGATGCGCAGCAGCCGGGATGCGGTAGTGGATAACGGCATCGCTATCGCCCGCACCACCTGGATACTGATCATCCTGGCGGTGCTCTCCGTGCTGGCTGCCGTCGTCACCTGCGCGTTTATTGTGCGGATACTGATGCGCCAGCTGGGCGGCGAACCGGTGCAGGCTCAGACGCTGGCTGCTGCGATTGCCGCCGGTGATCTCACCTCGCCGGTCACGCTGCGACGTGGCGACAGCACCAGCCTGCTTGCGTCGCTCAGCGGCATGCAGACCAACCTGCGCGAACTGGTTACGCAGATCAAAGGGGCATCCGCCTCGGTGGCGCTGGCGGCCGATGAGATTTCGCAGGGCAATACCGAGCTTTCATCCCGTACCGAGCAGCAGGCTGCTGCGCTGCAGGAAACGGCCGCCAGCATGGAGCAGCTCACCGCCACGGTAAAAAGCAACGCCGCGGGCGCGCAGCAGACTGCCGGTTCAGCGCGCGAGGCCGCCACCCTGGCCCAGGCGGGCGAAGCAGATGTCCAGCGCCTGTCAGAAACCATGCATGACATTTCGCTGAGTGCCGTTCGGGTACGCGATATTACGTCGGTGATTGAAGGCATCGCTTTCCAGACCAATATTCTGGCGCTCAACGCCGCCGTAGAAGCCGCGCGCGCGGGTGAAGAGGGCCGCGGATTTGCCGTGGTTGCGGGTGAAGTCCGCTCACTGGCCCAGCGCAGCGCCACCGCAGCACGCGACATTAAGCAGCTGATTGAGCAGGCCGTGACGCAGGTCGAGGATGGCGTAACCGTAGCGGCCGGAACGGGTGAGCGCATCCTGAAGATTGTCAGCCGCGTCGGTGAACTGGCCGATGCTATGGACAACCTCTCCCTCTCCTCCGGTGAACAGATGCAGGGCATCTCCCAGGTCAGTATTGCGGTGAGTCAGATGGATGGCGTCACGCAGAATAACGCCGCGCTGGTGGAAGAGTCCTCTTCTGCATCGCAGTCACTGCTGGCCCAGGCGCGCGACCTGCGCGGCATGGTAGAGACCTTCACCGTATAAGCCGTATCGGCGGGCGGCTTCAGCCTGGGTTAAATGCTGAAATTGTCCTGCCGATCTTAGCTGCGTTGCACCCGGCGCACGTTGTGCGCAAGGGTTGCGACCGGTTATGTTGACTTCAATTTAATTTGACTCAATACTGTGCCGACTTTCAATCGGTGGCGCAGCTAAAGGCTTTTTCTCCCGCTGCGATAGCGCTTAAAAGTCTGGTGTCTTACACCAGAAAGAGATGCTGCCGAAATCAACATCTCCCCGAGATACTATTCGCGAGACTTCACGGCTGACCAACAGCCTGGGGTCTGGCTGTCCCACCCCGGACTCAGAATGAGTAAAGATATGAATGACGAACCCGCGGGGATCTCCGATACGCCTCCCGCCAGTGCAGCGCCTGAAACCATCGACCAGTTTCTCTGCTTTGCGCTCTATTCCGCCTCACTTGCCATGACAAAGCTCTATCAGTCGCGGTTAAAACCGCTGGGTCTGACCTATCCGCAATATCTGGTGCTGCTGGTGCTGTGGGAAAAAGATCGCCTGACCGTCTCTGATATTGGTGCACGCGTCCGGCTTGATTCCGGCACGCTCAGCCAGCTTCTGAAGCGGCTTGAAAGCGCGGGCATTATCTGCCGCCAGCGTGACACAGGCAATGATGAGCGCCGGGTGCTGATCTCTCTGACAGAACAGGGCCACCAGCTTAAAGTCGCGGCGGCTGACGTCCCGGCTGATATGATCTCGGTGATGGATACCGCCTGTAGTGAACTTGGTGAGCTGACAACCCAGGTGGCAACGCTGCGTGAAAAGCTGCTTAAGGCCCTGCCATGATGCTGGCTTATAAAAAACCTGTGACCAGGCTGATAAAGCTGAATCGCCTGAGTGTTGCCTCTTCAGGTGCTATTCAACAGAACGGTTGCGCTGGAGTTTCTATTGAGTACCGATAAACCGGCAGATATGGCTGACGTCCATGCCGTTGTAGGGCAGGCCGTGTCGAGCCTGCTGAAGTCAGGCAAGACGGCAGGCTTACAGGACATAATTGCATTCCTGCAGCATCAGCAGGCACGGTCGGTAAACGGTCAGCGAGAAGTCTATGCCAGAGCGGTGCGTATTGTGATGAGCATGGTTAACTGATAACCGGGCCGCTGCGCTAAACGGCGGCGCTGCCCGCGCCTTCTTAATATCAATACCCTGCCCGCAGCGCAGCGTCGTTCCTGCTTTCACCCAGTGGTTCCCGCTCTCATTTCAGGATCAATCGTGATGTCACTCTGCCGCGCCTTCGTCAACCCGACAACTTATCTCTGCCAGTAACCGCTGTCGGGCCTGCAGACGTTAACAACAGCGTCTGCACACCACCACCGCTATTCACTCCCCCCTATCCTTTCTGTGCAGTAAAGCATCCCAACTAAAGTGTGGTGCCGCCGGGTGCCATCAAATCATAACGATCGTTCTGCGGGGCCTCGTCCACGGTCATCGGTGGCTGAATTTTCAGGGTGATCCAGTTAGAGGTCACACGCTGCTGCTTGCTGTCCTCCAGCGTTACCGACAGGCGATATTCGTTGCTGGCGTCTGGCGACGGATCCCACTGCGGTAAGATCACACTCCAGCCCTGCGGATCGGCGTTATTGGCCGGAGGTGTCAGGCTCAGCGCCTGCGTATCACCCTGCCAGCTTACCGCCTTGATAGCATTGCTGGCGCGCACCTGCAGCTTCAGCGGCAGACTCTCGCCACTGCTTAACTGCCAGGGCGGGGTTGCCAGAAACACGGACAGCGTTTTGCGCTGACGGAAAGCGAGCACCGGCGTATCACTGCGGGTGACGGTATCGTAACGGCTGCCGCGCAGGGAGTGCGCCTCAGCGACGTTAGCGGCATCGAGCTGACGTCGTAGCGCCACGCCAAAGCGATAGTTGAGTTTCAGCCCCAGCTGATCCTGACTCTCACCGGCGCTGCTGGTTTTATGGGTAGCGGACAGCGTCACCAGCGGCACGGGAGTGTAAGAGAGGCCAAACGACATGGCGGAGGGATTGTGATAGCGGTTGCCGCTGTTAAACAGATCGACATTCTCACCCAGATATTGCTGATAGCTCACCGAAACGCCCAGCTGACGATAAAAGGGCAGATAGCTCTGGCTGGTAATATCGTAGCCGCGCGCCATGCGCTGCTGCTGCGAATCGCCCAGATTTTTCCAGCCGGAAAGCGGCTGATAGTAGTTGGCCGAGAAGCGCATTGAATCGCTCCACGCTTCCGTGCCCACAGAGGCGCGTTGCAGGCCGCTGCTGAACACGCGGTCAACAAAGCCGTTGTAACCCAGCAGCCAGTCACCGGCATCCCAGCGTTGCCCCAGTCCCGCATTGCCAACCAGGCCATCGCCGGTATCGTGCAGACCAAGCTGGCTGAAGGTGAGCCGGCTGTTTTCGTCGGCCAGTGCGCTGAAGAGATCGCCGCCGGTGCCGGTAAAGTTTCCGTTCATGTCGACTTTCAGATCCAGCTGCGCGGTGCCGTAAGGGGAAAGCAGTGACTGCCCTTCGCTCTCAACCCGATCGGCCACTTCATCGCGCAGATGATTGAACGCCCAGACGCCCGCCTGCTGACCAAACGTGACATTGCTGTCGCTGTTGTTACTCGCTTCACCGATACTTTTGGCCACGGCCGCCAGCTTTTTGCTCCACTCTTCATCCTGATCGCTGGCACCGCCGAGCGTCGGCAGCGACTGACTGTAGCGCGCAGGATCGTCGAATGGCGTCTCTGACACCGCTGTTTCAGTCTGGAAGGCGCGGGCGCTCTGCGTGGCAGTCAGCGACAGCGCAATCAAAGAGAGAACCCCTGTTTTCCGTATCATGTCACCCGGCACATTGATTAGTTTGTAGCTGCAATTAAACAAAAATCATCAGCTATTACCTTAACATATTGTGACGGCGATGCAGGACAGCAGCGGCGAATTGTGCATATAACAGAAAAGTCCGGGTCAGAAAAAGGCCTGCGTTTACAGCAGGCCTGCGATCTGTCACCGCATCAGGAGAAGATCAACCCGCCATCCACATTGATGGTCTGCCCGGTGATGTAGCGCGCATCCTCTGATGCCAGAAACGCCACCAGTCCGGCGACATCTTCCGGCTGACCGGCACGCTTCAGCGGAATGTTTTTCACCCACTCCGCCATCAGCTCCCCTTTACCGTAGGTTTTGTCCTCGCTGCTGAGGATCTCGCCCCAGACGCGATCGTTGTAATCCCACATCTCACTCTCAATGATGCCAGGACAAAAAGCGTTAACCGTAATGTTCCACGGCGCCAGCTCCAGCGCCAGACTCTGGGTAATGCCTATCACCCCCATTTTGCTGGCGGCGTAGTGCGGTGTGTAGATAAAGCCCTGTCGTCCCTGCCCCGATGAAGTGTTGATCAGGCTGCCACTGCGCTGCTGCACCATATATTTCGCCGCTTCACGACAGCAAAGCCAGACGCCGGTGGTGTTAACCGCCAGAATCCGCTCAAAGTCACTTTTCGGCATGGTGTCGAAGCGATCAATGGTGATCACGCCCGCATTCTGTATCGAGACGTCTATCTGACCAAAGCGTTCAAAGGCCTGCTGATAGAGCTGCTGCACCGCAGCTTCATCCGTGATATCGACCTGCAGCGCCAGAATCTCACTGCCATACTGCTGCTGAAGCTGTTCGGCTGTAGCGAACACCCGGTCAGCATTCGACACCATCACCAGCCTGGCTCCGTCGCGGGCGAAACGCGCCGCGATCCCGGCCCCGATGCCACGACAGGCACCGGTTATCACCACTGTTTTTCCACGTTGTTCGCGGCTCATAATCGCTCCTGTTAACTGTGACGAACATCAGTAAGGGGGGCTGCCTGCTGCTTTTTTTCATGGCGACGCAGCAGCACCACTTTGCTTTGCAGACGTTGCTGGAACTGGTCGATGACTACCGCAGTCACAATCACCAGACCTTTAATTACCATCTGCCAGAAATCGCTGACGCCCATCATCACCATGCCATCCGCCAGGAAGACGATAACGAAAGCGCCAATAATCGAGCCGGAAACCCGGCCACGTCCACCTGCCAGCGCCGTGCCGCCCAGCACGGTGGCACCAATCGCATCCATCTCAAACATGTTGCCGGTCATCGGGTGAGCAGTCTGCAACTGAGAGGCCACCACCAGCCCGACAAGCCCCGCGCAGAGGCCGGAAAAGGCGTAGACAAAGACTTTCACCTTGATAATCGGCACGCCCGCCAGTCGCGCGGCGGACTCATTGCCGCCAATGGCGTAGATGTAACGACCCAGCGGGGTTTTGCGCGTCAGGTAGAGGCCGAGCAGTAAAAAGCCGAGCATCAGCCAGATTGGCAGATAAACGCCCAGTACGGTGCCGGAGCCGAGCAGCGAAAAGCCGGTGTTGCCCAGCGCGGGCACTCCCACCAGGTTAGCGTAGGTGCCGCCGTCGTTGAACAGCAACGCCGCACCGCGCGCCACATACATCATGCCCAGGGTGCAGATAAAGGGTGCGACGCCCAGTCGGGTGATCACCGTGCCGTTAATCAACCCCACCAGCACGCCAAAGATGGCCACCACCAGAATCACTTCAGGCACGTTGAGAAACAGCGTATTGCCGCCCCACAACGGGATGCCATTGGTGAGCAGTGCGCCCGCCACCATACCGCAGATCCCGGCGACCGCGCCCACCGAGAGATCGATACCGCCGGTCAGGATCACCAGCGTCATACCAATGGCCAGCAGGCCGGTAATCGCCACGTGCTGCGTCATGATCAGCAGGTTAGAGGGGGTAAGAAAGTTCGGCACCATCACGCTGAAAAAGCCGACCACAATCAGCAACGCAATAAAGGTGCGGGCCTTGAGCAGGTACATATAGAGCAGATATTTTTGGTTCATGAAATTCTCCGGCCAGCTTAGAGCCTGGCCCGCCAGGCGTAATGGTTTCAGGCAGTCTGGACACGGACAGCGCGGAACAACCGGCACGTACACGCAGTACGTCAGGATTACTCGCTGTGCTCGCCCCTTCAGGGCCGCCCTGACGGGCGTTCAGGTTGCTAAAGCAGCCTGTGTGACCACTGCCCAGGTTCAGACGGACAAATAAAATAGCCTGATGGGTCAGGCTCTTAATCCTGCGGGGTTGATGCCGCAATCAGATGTTCTCGCGTCGCCGCTGCGCGCGGCAGATCGGCAGTAATCCGGCCATCGGCCATCACTAAAATGCGGTCCGCCAGCGCCATCACCTCATCCAGTTCAGACGAGGAGAACATCACTGCCAGCCCCTGCTGTGCCAGATTGCCAATCAGGTGATAGACGTCGGTTTTGGCACCCACGTCGATACCGCGCGTTGGCTCATCCAGCAGCACCACCTGCGGCCCGGTCATCAGCGCTTTACCCAGCACCACCTTCTGCTGATTACCGCCGCTCAGCGCCGTAACCGGCAGGTCGGGATCGCTGACTTTAATCGCCAGATGGCCGATCATCTCACTGACCCGCTGCTGCTCCCTGGCAGGATTTAACAGCCCCAGCGCACGTCGAAAACCGCGCAGGCTGAAGTCAGAGAGCGTCATGTTGGCGGTGACCGACATCAGTTCAATCACCCCTTCGCCTTTGCGATCTTCGGGCACCAGCGCTATGCCACTTTTCAGCCGCTGCTGGAAGCTGCGTTTCGCCAGATCCCTGCCCGCTAAACGTACCCGGCCCGACTGACAGGGCATCAGGCCAATCAGCCCCTTGAACAGCTCGGTGCGTCCGGCACCCAGCAGACCATAAATGCCGATCACCTCGCCTTTGCGCAGCGTAAAACTGACGTCATTCAGCTTGTAACCGCCGTTCTGATGCAGCGCAGTCAGGCCCTCTACCTCCAGCACCGTTTCCCCCTGTGGCGCAGGCTGATAGTCGAACTGCTTTTTCTTGTCACCCACCATCTGGGCGATAATCCACGGCACGCTGGCGTCCCGTACCTCGCGCTCACTGATAAAACGGCCATCGCGGAAAATGGTGATGTGATCGCCAATCTCCATCAGCTCTTCCAGCCGGTGAGAGATGTAGATAATGGTGACCCCACGCCGCTTAAGCTGATCGATGACGTTAAACAGCACTTTCACTTCAGACTGGCTCAGGGCGCTGGTCGGTTCATCCATGATCAGCACCCGGGTATCCTTCGACAGCGCCCGGGCAATCTCCACCAGCTGCTGATGACCAATACCCAACTCACCCAGCGGCGCGTAAGGATCGACATCCAGCTGCAGCCGCTCCAGCAGCGACTTTGCCAGCGCGTACTGATACTTTTCATTGATCACCCCGCGCTGGAAATACTCATTGGCGATAAAGATGTTGTCCATCACGTTCATGTTGGGAAACAGATTCAGCTCCTGAAAAATGATGCTGATCCCCTGCTTCTCCGCCTGATGCGTGGAGTTCAGAGACACCACCTTGCCATCCAGCAGAATCTCGCCCGACGACGGCGTCTCTACACCCGCCAGCATCTTCATCATGGTGGACTTACCGGCGCCGTTCTCACCGATCAGCACGTTAACTTTATTGCGGTAGACCCGATAACTGACCTGATCGAGCGCGGTCACGCCGGGATAAAGACGCGACACGTTGCGCGTTTCGATAATCACGTCGCCGGACTGTTGCGGTTGAGGATTTTGCATCTGCCGCTCCTTATTGCCGGGTGATCGCAGCCGGAGTGATATCCGGCAGCTGCTGCGGAATGTCCCAGCTGCTGAACACGCCGGAAACCCTCACTTTATCGCCCACCTTCGGCGCAAACTGCTGCATCAGAGTGGAGGCGTGCTGGTTAATCGCCTTGCCGTAATCACCAAACAGCACCTGGTCATTGAAGTCCTGATAGCTCACGCCTTTGTAGACATCCCGCAAAGCGGTGCCACGAATGATTGGCCCCACCTGAATTGTGACGCTGTCACCTGATTCATCTTTCACGGTCATCTTCCCGCTGCGTGACGTGGTATTTACGGCGGTCACCTCGCCGCTAACCGAGACGCTGAAGACACAGGGATTCTCAGCCTGACTGCGATAGCCGTAGCTCTGACAGGCACTGTCGAAGTCTTTAGCAGACTGCAGCGACTTCATCAGCGTCGCCAGCGGTTTAGCCTCTGCCTGAACCTGCGGCACCAGTTTCTGCTGCCAGAGCTGGTCGATGTTCGCCATTTTCGGATTGGGGGGATTTTTCAGGGCAGCCAGCTCCTGCTGCGACACAATTTTGCAGCCGCTTAACAGCAAGACCACCAGCGTC
Organism: Pantoea sp. OVA07A; assembly: GCF_019969975.1. Lineage (NCBI taxonomy): Bacteria > Pseudomonadati > Pseudomonadota > Gammaproteobacteria > Enterobacterales > Erwiniaceae > Pantoea > Pantoea sp. OVA07A. The sequence goes on from NZ_JAHXYM010000001.1 coordinate 997,371, forward strand.
AGCCAGACTCTTCGGGACATCATCTTCTCCCTGGCGCCCGCTTTCGCAGGCGCGACAGCGTTTAATTACGACTTGTAGTTAAAGTCCTGTACACCTTTAGCGTTTTCCGGGGTAATCAGAATGCCGCGGAACATCACCCGCTGTTTTTCCGGCTTCACGCCCTTCTGAATGAAGTTATCGAGATCGGTCACCCCTTCAGCGGCAATCGCCTGCGCCTGCAACATGACCGTGGCTTTCAGCGTGCCCGCTTTCACTGCATCGCGTTCGTCGTTGCTGCCATCAATCCCCACCACGATGACATCGTTGCGACCGGCCGCCTTCAGCGCGGCAATGGCGCCCAGCGCCACCGGGCCGTTACCGCAGATCACCCCTTTCACATCCGGATGCGCCTGCAGGATGCTGTCCATAATGCGCTTGCCGTCGATCAGCGTGCCTTTGGCATCCTGACGCGCCACGCTCTGCATATCAGGATACTGATCCAGCACCTGATGGAACGATTTCGAGCGTGTCACGCAGTTGTTATCCGCCAGGTTACAGGCGAGTTCGGCGTATTTGCCCTTTTCGCCCATCTTTTCAACAAAGACGTTGGCAACGTCTGAACCCGCCTGGAAGTTGTTGTGGGTGATCTGCGCCAGCGCCACGTCATCCACCGGGATTTCGCGGTTGATCAGCACCACCGGGATCCCGGCATCTTTGGCTTTTTTAATCGCCGCCACGCTGGCGGTGGAGTCGGCGTTATCCAGCACGATACCCTGTACTTTTTTACCGATAGCGGCGTCGATCAGTTCGCTCTGCTTTTTCACATCTTCGCCGTGCGACAGTACCGTTGTTTTGTAACCCAGTTCCTGCGCTTTGAGATTGGCGCCTTTGGCTTCGGAGGCGTAGTAGGGATTATCGAGTGAGTTAACCAGAATCATAATGGTGCCCTTTTCGGCGGCAAACGCCGCCTGCGAAACCAGACAGGCAGCCACGGCAGTGCACAGCAAAGTACGGTTTTTCATGATGTTCTCTCTTATCGTTATGGCAGGGTATGAATTCCCGGGTGCTGGATTGGCCTTACCAGATGGTAAAACCCCCATCGATCATCAAATCGGCGCCGGTGATCATGTCGCTGCCGTTGCTGGCGAAAAACAGCACCGCAGCGGCGATCTCATCGGTATAGGCAAAGCGACCGAGCGGAATCAGCTTCTTCATCTGCTCGCCCTTCTCGCCGCGCCAGGCCTTTTCGCCCATCGGCGTCAGCACCACGGTGGGCGACAGGGTGTTAACGTTGATGCGATGCGGGGCAAACTCTTTGGCCATCACTTTGGTCATGCCCAGCAGGCCCGCTTTGGCTGAGGTGTAGGCGACATGGTTGTCGATAGCGATGGATGCCGCCTGGGAGGCGATATTAATAATTTTGCCGCCCGCACCGGCACGGATCATCAGCCGTGCGGCGGCCTGTGAGCAGAGAAAAGGCCCGGTGAGATTCACCGCAATTTGCTTCTGCCACTCGGCAAAATCGGTCTCGATCACCGGCTGCAGCATCACGTAGCCTGCGCAGTTCACCAGGATATCGATCCGGCCATAGTGGGAAACCACATCGTCAAAAGCCTGTTCAACCGACGCGGGATCGGTAACGTCACAGCAGACAAACTGCACCCGCTCGACGGGGAAATCTGCCCTCAGGCTGGCCACCTTCTCTGCTTCAAACGGCGGATAGAGTAGTGCCAGACTCGCGCCCTTCTCCAGCAACATGCCATTGGTCGCCATCGCGATACCGCCCAGCCCGCCGGTCACGACGGCCACTTTGCCGGCCAGATTCATTGCGGTATCCACGCCGTAGCGCAGGTTTACGTCATATTCACCACTCATCCCACTCTTCCCCTCAGATTTTTGCCGATGCCGTTGACTCACTCATTTTCGAACAAAAATATAAGCTATCGAAAAGAAATGTTGTGTGGAGCAGATCAAATTTCGACCATCTGCCCTGCAAAGCGGCTTATCTGATTGAAAAGACGTGATCTGGCTTCCAGTCCCGAAATAAAGGCAGCTGGTTGCAATCCGGAAAGCGTGAGAGATTCAATAACCTGCACATTTTATATTTTCGTTCGAAAACCAAAGGCAGATCAGGCTATCTCGCATTCATAAAAATGGCGCGTTAAACTCAGCCACAAAGACCTTGTTCGCCCGACTTCTCAGGTTATTGGAAAAGGGAGCATTTCGATTGAAAAGCAAAAGTGAGCAGTTCGCTGACATGCAGCAACGCCGCGAGAAAATTCTGGAGATGATCCGTGAGGATGGCACGGTCACGGTGAAAGCTTTGACGGAGACCTTTGGACTGACCGAAGCCACCTTACGCAGCGACCTTCGCATGCTGCAAAAACAGGGCTTTGTGCAGCGCTACCATGGTGGCGCGACGCTGATGACGGGCAAACAGAATACCGGGGCGATGCTGCTGGAGCGGCAGACGCATCTGGAAGAGAAAGAGGCGATTGGCCGGCTGGCGGCGCAGCATATCGAAAATGGCGACACGGTGATTTTCGATTCCGGCACCACAACCACTGCGATTACCGATGCCATCAGCCACATCCGCCGCCTGTCGGTCGTGACAACCGCGGTGAATATCGCCCTGAAACTGGGCGGCGAGCCGGGGATCAACATCCTGCTGACCGGCGGTACCTTTAAATTTCCGACGCTCTCTACCTCCGGCGAAAAGGCGGCCAGCTTCTTCGAAAACGTGCTGGCCGGTAAACTCTTCCTGGCGACCGCCTGCATCTCGCCGCGTCTGGGCCTGAGCTTCCCCAGTGAAACTGACATCAAGGTAAAGCTGGCGATGATCAAATCTGCCAGCACGGTTTACGTGGTCGCTGACTCCAGCAAAATCGACAAGGTTTCGATGTTCGCGCTGCCCTGTGACTGGAGCAATATTCACTACCTGATCACCGACAGCGGCATCAGCACTGCGCAGGTCAAAGCGTTTGAAGCGCTAGGCGTGAAAGTGCTGGTGGCCCCGCTGCCGCTGAAGCGGGCGATGTAATGCTTGTTGAAACAACATCGATTCAGCCACTCGCTGTCATCAGACAGCCACAGGATTAAGTTACGCTCCAGAGCGAATGCTAAGCAGGGATGTAACGGATGATAAAACGATGAAAAACGAGATTTTCGAGCGCAGGAAAGCGCGGGCTTTAGCCCTGATGGCAGCGAAGAAAATATGGCCGAGTAACTCTGCTCCGCCATTACATCGTTTGTTATGGAAAATGAATATCCATCTTCCACCCCCGAGTTTCACTCCTTTCTGGCTCAATCTTGTGGTGTTTGCCAGCATGTACACGCTTATGATGCCACTGCTGCTCTTATTGCCTTCTCTTCCGGGCGTGTCTGACGACAACTATTCGCTGATACCCAATCTGATCGCAGGTCTGTTCTTCGGTACGACAATGGCACTGTTTCACGCATATCGAAAAAAGGTTCACAACCTGCCTATGTGGGAGGAGCTTTAAAGCCAGCTAAAGCTCCATCGTCTTTTATACAGTGCACCTGCACGATGGTGCCTCCACTGTAAGCACGCACTATCGCTAATCGTGCAGGTAAGGCCTGCCTGAAGAGCAAAGTGTGCGAGCCAGGGATGGCGAGCCCAGTCCGCAGGGATGCGGGATCCCTTTGCGATCAGGCAGGCCTTTCCTGCACGACGCACCGTCTTACCAACCCTCACCTGCCTTCCCACACTGGACTGCTCTTTTCGTCCTGCTCGGGCACTTCCACTCTCATCAACCGCACTCAATCCAGATCTGATCCCAAAAAAAACCGCACCGCCGCCAGCCGTGCAGGAAGGGCCTGCCTGAAGAGCAAAGTGTGCGAGCCAGGGATGGCGAGCCCAGTCTGCAGGGATGCGTGATCCCTTTGCGATCAGGCAGGCCTTTCCTGCACGCCGCACCGTCTTGCCGCACCGTTCCGGCCTTACCACCAAGACATACGCCCACTCAATCCAGACCTGATCCCGCAAAACCCCGCACCAATGCCAACAGTGCAGGTAAGCCCTGCCTGAAGAGCAAAGTGTGCGAGCCAGGGATGGCGAGCCCAGTCCGCAGGGATGCGGGATCCCTTTGCGATCAGGCAGGTCTTTCCTGCACGACGCACCGGCTCACCGTCTCCCCACCCCGCACCTGCAAATCCGCCCGATAAAACCGCACCACCTCACCCACCATCAGCAACGACGGAGACACCGGCTTATCCCGCGCCACCGTCTCTGCTAATCCCCCCAGCGTGGTAATCAACACCCGCTGATCGGGCCGGGTTCCATTCTCAATAATCGCCACCGGCGTCTCCGCATCACGTCCCTGCGCCTGCAACTGCGCACTGATCGACGCACTCCAGCTCAACCCCATATAAAACACCAGCGTCTGATTCACCGCCGTCAGCGCAGCCGCCTCCAGCTGCGGCTCGCCGTTCCGCCCATGCCCGGTAATCAACCGCAAAGACTGCGCGCAATCCCGATGCGTCAACGGAATTCCGCTGGCTGCCGCACAGCCCACAGCCGCCGTAATCCCTGGCACGACCTCACAGCGAATCCCGGCCTGCTGCACGCTCACCATCTCCTCGCCTCCGCGACCAAAAACAAACGGATCGCCCCCCTTCAGCCGGATTACATTGCGTCCACTGCGCGCCAGTTCCACCAGCAACTTATTAATCTGCGCCTGCTTCAGACCATGCTGCCTCGGCTGCTTACCCACATCAATACACAACGCCTGCTCCGGCACCTCCGCCATCACCGCGTCACTCACCAGCCGGTCATATACCACCACCTCAGCACGCTGCAGCAACCGCAACGCCTTAACGGTCAGCAGTTCCACATCGCCAGGGCCCGCACCCACCAGCCACACCGCGCCCTGTTGCGACACGGCATCCACCGGGGCCAGTAACTTATCCAGAGAATCAATTGCTCGTGTCATCATTCCTCCGACATCACTTCGGACAGCAACAACTGCTTCAGCTCCGGAATACAGGAGCCGCACTGCGTGCCGCACTTTAGCTTTTCGCCCAACGCCTGAGTTGTACGACACCCCTGCGCCACCGCCTGTAAAATCGTCTGCTCACCCACCGCCATACAACTGCAAATAATCCGTCCCGTGGCCGCGCCCTGCGCGGGCTGTCCTGCCAGTACACTGTGCCGCCCTGCCGCATCCTGCGGCGCATGACTAAAGGCCTCGGCGACCCACGCACTATCAATCGACGGCAACACGGAGCCGGCATAAAACGCCAGCTGCAACTCGCCGTCACGCCATGCCAGCAACCGGTAATCATTGCCGCTGCCGGTCGCAACCTGCCTGTGACAGCCTGAAAGAACAACCTGCCCGTCCAGCCAGACCTGCGGCGAGCCCTCGCCCGCCACCGCATAACGCTGCACCGCCGGATAGGGGGTACGCGCCCAGTAACGCAACCCTGTGGGCTGCGCTATCTCGCGCTGCCATAGCCAGCCCTGCCAGCTCACCCTCAACGGCAGAATCCGCACCGACGTCTGCTTCAGCGCGGGCTGCCCCGAAAACGGACAGGCGCGGGCGGCCACCAGTAAATCGACGTGACTCTGCTGACTGAACTGCCGGTTCCAGTGCATCGGCACAAACAGCTCGCCGCGCCGCATCCCGGCATCGACACGCACCCGCACGCTAATCCAGCCCTGAACAGACTGCACCCGCGCCAGTCCGCCCGCCGTCACGCCATACGTTGCCGCATCCGCCGGATGCAGCGCGACAAACGGTTCATCGCAATGCTGCATCAGACGCGGCACCAGCCCGGTACGCGTCATGGTGTGCCACTGATCGCGCACCCGTCCGGTATTCATCAACAACGGATACGCCGGTTCGCGCGGGGCGACAACCGGCGTGGCCGGCACCCGCAACCGGGCCTTACCATCCGGATGAAAAAACCGACGATTGCCAAACAGCCGGGCGCAGCCCTGCGGACAGGCCGCGTTAACCGGCCACTGCACCGGACGCAGCGCATCCCAGTCAGCATTACTCAATTGCGCCAGGCCGCTGATATCAAACGCCCTGGCGCCCCGGTTCTCGAAACCTGACAACGCCGCATGCTCACGGAAAATCTCTGCCGGATGCTGCCAGTTAAAGCCTTCATCAAACCCTAAACGCCTGGCCACCTGCGACAGCAACCACCAGTCAGGCCGGGCGTCACCGGGTGCGGCGGCAAAAGCGCGCTGACGTGAAATACGCCGCTCGGAATTGGTCACCGTGCCGTTCTTCTCGCCCCACCCCTGGGCGGGCAGCAGAATATTGGCAAAGGCGCTGGTATCGGTCTGCGCCATCACATCTGATACAATCACCAGCGGACAGGCCGCCAGCGCCTGCGCGACGCGGTTGCCCTCAGGCATCGACACCGCCGGATTGGTGCCCATAATCCACACTGCTTTCACCGTGCCATCCGCCAGTGCCCGGAAAAGATCCAGTGCAGTCAGTCCCGGTTCCCGGGCAATGGCCGGACTGCGCCAGAAACGCTGCACCCGTTCGCAATCCGCTTCAGTAAAATTCATATGCGCCGCCAGCTGATTCGCCAGGCCACCCACCTCCCGTCCGCCCATGGCATTTGGCTGTCCGGTCAGCGAAAAAGGACCACAGCCCGCGCGGCCTATTTTGCCCGTCAGCAGATGCAGATTAAGAATCGCCTGGTTATTGTCGCTGCCGGTGGCGGACTGATTAATCCCCATGCACCATAGCGTCAGCACCCGATCGTGCTGGCTGAAAAGCTGGAAAAAGTGCGCGACCTGCTGCACGGTTAAGTCACATGCCTCTGCCACTCGCGCCACACCCCACTGCGCTGCGGCGGTCAGCGTCTCGTCCACACCATTCAGGTGCGGCAACATGCTGGCATCAATGCCATCCTGCTGCGCCAGCCAGTGCAGCAGACCGGAAAACAACGCCGTATCGCTGCCGGGCCGCAACGGCAGGTGGAGATCGGCCTGATCGCAACTCGCCGTACGCCGCGGATCGATAACGACAATACACATCGCCGGACGTTGCAGCTTCGCCTGCATCAGCCGCTGCCACACCACCGGATGCGCCCAGGCAGCATTAGACCCCACCAGCAGCACCAGGTCGGCCTGCTCCAGATCCTCATAGCAGCAGGGCACCGCATCGGCCCCCAGCGCCCGCTTATAACCGACCACCGCCGACGCCATGCAGAGCCGCGAATTCGTATCGATGTTGGCTGCACCGATGTAGCCCTTCATCAGCTTATTGGCGACGTAGTAATCCTCGGTCAACAGCTGGCCGGAGCCGTAAAACGCCACCGCCTGCGGGCCATACTGATCGATAACCGCCCGCAATCCCGCCGCCGCCGCATCCAGCGCAGCGTCCAGGCTGACGCGCTGCCCGTTAACCTCGGCGTTCAGCAAACGCCCTTGCGGCGTCAGGGTCTGGCCCAGCGCTGCGCCTTTTACGCACAACCGACCCGCGTTCGCGGGATGGTGCGGATCGCCGATCACGGTTGCCTGATGCGCCCCCTGCGGGGTGACGCAGACGCCACAGCCGACGCCGCAATAGGGACAGGTACTGTTCATGATGCCTGCGCCAGCTGACCCAGCGGACGATTTGCCAGCCAGATCTGACCCGCTTCCAGCTTCACCGGCCAGCAGCGCAGCTGATGCTGCGGGTTATCCAGGCTCTGTCCGTCACGCAACCGTATCCGCTGCTTATAGAGCGGGGAGATCACCACCGGCTCGCCGCCCACATCGCCAAGGATCCCACGTGACAGTACGCTGGCGTCGCTGCCGGGTTCGCGGTCTTCCAGCGCAAAAAGCGCATCGCCAAAGCGGAACAGCGCAACACGTTCGCTACCCAGTCGCGCCCCGATCCCCGCCTGCTGAGGAATCGCCTCCAGTGTACACACCGCGCTCCACGGCTCGGCTGGCGGCGGTAACAGCGGACGATCGGTAACGGCCTCCGGCTGACGCTGACCGCGCACCCGGCTGTAGTGCAGCGTCTCATCCGGGCGATCGCTGTTGACCGTAGGGGTAAACAGCGCAAGTCGTGAAGGATCCGCCAGCGTGGTCTGCCACTCGCACTGATACGCGTCCACCACCCGCTGCATCTCCTGCTCCAGCGTCTCGCCCAGACCGAGGCTATCCTCAATCACCACCTGACGCAGATAGTCCAGGCCGCCTTCCAGATTGTCCATCCAGACGCTGGTGCGCTGCAGCCTGTCTGCGGTGCGGATATAGAACATCAGCAGGCGGTCGACATAACGCAGCAGCGTGGCATCATCGAGATCGCTGGCGAACAGGTCGGCGTGGCGCGGCTTCATGCCGCCATTGCCACACACATAGAGATTCCAGCCCTTTTCCGTGGCGATCACCCCGATATCTTTGCTCTGCGCTTCCGCACATTCGCGGGTACAGCCCGATACCGCCATCTTGATCTTGTGTGGGGCGCGCAGCCCCTTGTAGCGGTTCTCCAGCGCAATGGCGAAAGCGGTTGAATCCTGCACGCCGTAGCGGCACCAGGTCGACCCCACACAGGACTTCACAGTGCGCAGCGACTTGCCGTAGGCGTGACCGGTTTCAAAACCCGCCACCAGTAGCGTCTGCCAGATATCAGGCAGTTGATCGAGCCGCGCGCCAAACAGGTCGATACGCTGACCGCCGGTGATTTTGGTGTAAAGATCGTAACGCGCCGCCACCTCGCCAATCGCGATCAACCCCTGCGGCGTGATTTCGCCCGCCGGGACGCGCGGCACCACCGAATAGGTGCCATCTTTCTGGATATTGGCGAAATAGCGGTCGTTGGTATCCTGCAACGGCAGATGCGCCGGTTTTAGCAGATAGTCGTTCCAGCATGAGGCGAGCAGTGACGCCACCAGCGGTTTGCACACTTCACAACCCTGCCCCCGACCATGTGACGTCAGCAGCGCATCAAAGGTTCTGAACTCACCGGCCCGCACCAGGTGATAAAGTTCCTGGCGCGAATAGCTGAAATGTTCACAGATATCTTTTTTTACCTCGACACCGAGGTTTTCCAGCTCAAACTCCATCACCTGTTTTACCAGTGCCGCACAGCCGCCGCAGCCCGTAGCCGCTTTGGTACAGCTTTTGATGCTGCTCATCTCACCGCATCCGCCTTTCACCGCCGCGCAGATTTCGCCCTTGCTGACGTTGTGACAGGAGCAGACCTGGGCGCTGTCAGGCAACGCCGCGACGCCTGGCGCTTTCGGCGCCCCCGACAGCGCAGGCAGGATAAGGCTTTCTGGCGCGGCAGGCAGCGGTAACTCATTGAGCATCATCTGCAGCAGCGTGGCGTAGTCGCTGCTGTCACCGACCAGCACGCCGCCCAGCAGCCGGGTGCTGTCGGCAGAAACCACGATTTTCTTGTAGATGCCTTTTGGCCCGTCGGTCCAGTGATAGTGCTGACTGCCCGGCGTGCGGCCATGCGCGTCACCAAACGACGCCACCTCCACCCCCAGCAGTTTCAGTCTGGTACTCATGTCCGCGCCGCTGAAGGCGGTGGATTCAGCCGCCAGATGCCCGGCCAGCACGCGTGCCATCTGATAGCCTGGCGCGACCAGACCGAAGATCTGACCGTTCCACAATGCGCATTCACCAATGGCAAACACCTCTTCATCGCTGGTCTGGCAGCGATCGTTGATCTCAATGCCGCCGCGCGGTCCCAGCGTCAGGCCCGCTTCACGTGCCAGCTCATCGCGCGGCCGGATACCGGCGGAGAACAGCACCAGATCGCCGGGTAAACTGCTGCCGTCAGCAAAGCGCAGCACCACGCTACCGTTGGTCTGACGCTCAATCAGTTCGGTCTGTTTTGAGGTGTGAACCGTGACGCCCAGCGCATCGATCTTCTGGCGCAGCATCAGCGCACCGCCCTCATCGAGCTGCACTGCCATCAGGCGTGGCGCAAACTCCACCACATGCGTTTCCAGCCCGAGCTGCCGCAGCGCATTTGCCGCCTCCAGACCCAGCAGGCCGCCGCCAATCACAATGCCGCGCTGGCTATTGCGGGCGCAGGCGGCAATGGCATCAAGGTCGTCCAGCGTGCGGTAGACAAAGCAGCGTTCGTCGTCGTGGCCCGGTACCGGCGGTACAAAAGCACGCGAGCCGGTGGCCAGCACCAGCTTATCCCACGCCAGCTCATTGCCCGCGCTGTCACGCAGACTGCGCTGCTGACGATCGATCGCTACGACTGCGCAGCCGCTGCGCAGTTCGATGCCGTGCAGGGTAAAAAAGTCCGCGCTGACCAGCGACAGATCGTCGGCCGTTTTGCCGTTGAAATAGTCCGACAGATGCACCCGATCGTAAGCCTGCTGACGCTCCTCGCCGTAAACCACGATGTGGTAGTGCTGATGCAGTTCGCGGGCAACCAGCTGTTCAAGAAAGTGGTGACTGACCATGCCGTGACCCACCACGGCTAATACCGGTTTACTCATCTCAGGACTCTCTGCAGCCTGCGGCTGCGGTTCAGGTTGACGGGAATCGAACAGGGCTTCGAGCGTGACAGCTTCGGTGTGCAGCAGACGCGCCAGCAGCGCGGGACCCTGCCGGGTGTCGCCAGAGAGCAATACGCCACAGAGGCGGCCCTGACGAAGAAACAGACGGCGGTAGTCGCCGGAGATCGGATCAAAACTGCTGATGGAGGGTGCCTCACTGACATCCCCGGCGCTGAACAGCGAAATGCCACTGACTTTGAGCCGCGTCGCCTGCGGCTGGCTGACAAAATCCGCCAGTGGCGACCCCGCCAGCTGTGCGGCCAGAATCTGCGCCTGCGTCAGGCAGGGTGCGACCAGGCCAAAGGTTTCGCCGGCAATTTCGCAGCACTCGCCTACGGCGTACACCGACGGGACCGCTGTGCGTAACTGCCCATCGACCAGAATGCCGCGCTGACACGGCAGACCCGCTGCCTGCGCCAGCGTTATCTCCGGCTGAACGCCGATGGCAATCACCACCTGCGTGGCGGCGCAGTGACGACCGCTGGTCAGCGTCACACCCGCCTCGTCAATCGCCGTGAGTCCGCTGTTCAGCACGCAGCGGATATCGCGCTGCTGGAGTGCCGTCAGCAACAGCTCGCCCGCCTTTGCATCCAGCTGGCGATCCAGCAGCCAGGGTTTGTGATGAACCAGCGTAACCTCACGCCCACGGGCACAGAGTGCCGCCGCCGCTTCAATGCCGAGAAAACCACCGCCCAACACCACCACCGGTCCCTGGCACGCCAGGAGTTGCCGGACGTCGGCGATACTGCGAAAACCCAGTACGCAATCCGCGTTGATGCCGGGAATGGCGGGCAAACGGGGCTGTGAACCGGTGGCAAACACCAGCCGATCCCAGCCCAGCTGGCGATAATCGGTCTGCACTGTACGTGCCGCCAGATCGACCTGCAGCACGGTTTCGCCGGATAGCAGCGTGACGCCGTGCCGCTCATACCAGTCGCGATCGTGGATCAGCGTTTCACTGAACGGCGTTTCACCCGCCAGCACCGGCGAGAGCAGCACACGGTTGTAATTGCCGTGCGGCTCGCGGCCAATGACCGTGATGGCGAAGCGCTGCGGTGCACGTTGCAGCAGGCTCTCCACCATCTGCATTCCCGCCATGCCATTACCTATCACCAGCAACCGTTGCTTCATGGTCTGTTCCTTACGCCGCAGTGGTCTGTTTTTCATAGAGGAAATGCAGCACTTTCTGTCGCAACTGGTGGTAGCGCGGCTCATCCGCCAGCGCCACCCGTGAACGCGGGCGTGGCAGATCGACAGTGAGGATCTCGCCAACCTGCGCCGCCGGGCCATTAGTCATCATCAGCACCCGGTCTGACAGCAGCACGGCTTCATCCACGTCATGGGTAATCAGCACGATGGTGGTGTTCAGCTCCTGCTGAATGCGCATCACGCTGTCCTGCAGATGAGCGCGGGTTAAGGCGTCCAGCGCGCCAAACGGCTCATCCAGCAGCAGCACGCGTGGCTTCATCGCCAGCGCCCGCGCAATACCGACGCGTTGCTTCATACCGCCGGATATTTCGCCGGGCCGCTTGTGCATGGCATGGCTCATCTGCACCCGGTTAAGGTTGTGCTCGATCCAGTCACGCATCTCCGCTTTGCTGAAGCGCCCTTTAAACACCTGTTGCACCGCCAGCTCGACATTCTGAAATGCCGTCAGCCACGGCAGCAGCGAATGGTTCTGAAACACCACCGCGCGCTCCGGACCGGGGCCAGTGATTTCGCGGTTATCACACAGCAGCACGCCGCTGCTGGGCCGGGTTAAACCGGCAATCAGGTTCAGCAGCGTCGATTTGCCGCAGCCGGAGTGGCCGATCAGGCTCAGGGTTTCCCCTTCGTGAATATCAAAACTGACATTGTCCAGCGCCAGAAACTCGCCGCTGGCGGTGGCAAAACGCTGGCTGACCTGCTGGACGCGAATGATCTGTTGCATCGTGCTCTCCTTATTTATCCCAGCTAAAACGACGGACCAGCAGCATCAGCCCCTGTTCCAGCAGCAGCCCGATTACGCCGATGACCAGAATGGCGACCAGAATATTTTCCACGTTGAGGTTGTTCCACTCATTCCAGATCCAGAAGCCGATGCCCAGTCCGCCGGTCAGCATTTCGGCGGCGACGATCACCAGCCAGGCGATGCCGATAGAGAGACGGACCCCGGTCAGCACCGCGGGCAGCACGGCGGGCAGCAGGATCCGGCGCATCACCGTCCACTCAGAAAGCTGTAACACCCGCGCCACGTTGAGGTAATCCTGCGGAATACGCTGTACCCCTTCGGCGGTGTTAATGATCATTGGCCAGATCGAACAGATAAAAATGGTCCAGCTGGCGGCAGGCTCGGCGCGCTGAAACAGCAGCAGGCCAATCGGCAGCCAGGCCAGCGGACTCACCGGCCGCAGCAGGGCGATGACGGGATTGAACATCTGCGCCATAAAGCTAAAGCGACCGATTAAAAAGCCCGCCGGAATGCCGACCAGCGCGGCCAGGCCGAATCCAATGCCGACGCGTTGCAGCGACGCCAGCACGTTCCAGCCGATGCCCTGATCGTTGGGGCCGTTGCTGTAGAACGGGTCAGCGAACAGGACCTGAGCGGCCTGCCAGGTGGCGTAAGGCGAAGGGAAACCCGGTTGCGACAGCGCCGCGATCTGCCACACCAGCAGCATTAATAACAGGCCACCGGTGGCGGGAATGGCGCGCTGCAACAGCGGACGCAGACGCGCCGGACGGGCTGCGGCTTTCGGGGTGACCTGTAACGGAATAACGGTGGCACTGTTGTGACTCTGCACCGGCTGCGCCAGGGCGCGCGCGTCAGTTTTCATAGCAACCTCTCTTAACGTTTGATAGCGAAACTGGCGGCATAGGCGGCAGGATCGCTGCCATCCCAGACCTTGCCGTCGATGAAGGTACTGCTGCGCATTTCACTGGCGGGCAGTGCAACCTGTCCGACTGCGCTGGCGGCCTGTTTGTAGATGTCGATGCGGTTGATCTGGCGCGCCACCGCGAGGTAGTCGGGATCGCTGGCAAGCAGGCCCCAGCGTTTCATCTGGGTCAGGAACCACATGCCGTCTGAGAGCCAGGGAAAACTGACGTTGCCGTTGTCAAAGAAGCGCATCGGGTGAGCGTCCTGCCACGACTGCCCCAGGCCGTTCTGATACTGACCGAGCATCCGACCCTGTAACGTCTCCACTTTGGTATTGATCCAGGCGCGGCCGGCTAACACCTGCGCGGTTTCGCGGCGGTTGTCGTCCGAGGCATCAATCCAGCGCGCGGCCTCCAGCACAGCGGCGGTGAGTGCACGGGCCGTGTTGGGGTTCTCTTTCACCCACTCTGCGCGGGTGCCGAGCACTTTTTCCGGATGCTCCGGCCAGATCTGCTGGCTGGTGGCGGCGGTAAAACCGATGTTGTCGCTGATGGCGCGCTGGTTCCACGGCTCACCAACGCAGAAGCCGCTCATGTTGCCAATTTTCATGTTCATCACCATCTGCGGCGGCGGCACGACCACGGTGCGCACGTCATCAAACGGGTGGATGCCCGCATTGGCGAGCCAGTAATAGAGCCACATGGCATGGGTGCTGGTCGGAAAGGTATGGGCGAAGGTAAAGCTGCCTTTGGCGCTGCCATCAATGGCCTTTTTCAGGCTGGCCGCATCGGTGACCCCACTGGCTTTCAGCTGGTTCGACAGGGTGATCGCCTGGCCGTTATGGTTGAGCGTCATCAGGTTCGCCATGTCGTGCTGCGGACCCGCTACGCCCAGTTGCAGGGCGTAGATCATGCCGTAGAGCACATGCGCCGCATCCAGCTCACCGGAGGTCAGTTTGTCGCGCACCGCCGCCCAGCTCGCCTCTTTGCTGACCTGCAATGTGAGACCATACTTTTTGTCGAAGCCTTTCACAGAGGCCATCACCACCGGCGCGCAGTCAGTGAGCGGGATAAATCCGACCCGCACCTGCGCTTTTTCTGGCGCATCTGATCCCGCTGCCCAGACCGCATTTCGTAATCCCGGAACGATCCAGGCCGCACCCAGCGCGGCGCCGGAGATCAGCGCCTGACGTCGTGTCAGTGAAAATGGCGTTTTGCTCATCTTGTTGCCCCTGAACAGAAATAAAAAAAGGCGTCCTCCGACAAGCCGAAGCCTGCGGATGGACGCCTTTATCCAAAGCACTGACCCCACCGCCATTGGCGGGAGCAATGCGTACTCTCTATAGGGATTAAGCAAAGGATGTGCCAGATCGCCGAAACAGCCTTAATGCCGATCTGCGGTGACGCACTGTTGAAAAATTAACCGTTTTTGCACGTTTCTGACGCAGATCACGCACAAAGGTTGTGCAGCTACCTCATCCGGGTTAGTTGCTCAGGGTCTTCGCTACCGCCAGTACCGCCTGCGCGATCTCCAGTACCCGCTTATTCTGATTCATCGCACTTTTGCGTAATGCCTGCCAGGCGGCCTCTTCTGTGAAACCCTGCTGCTGCATCAGCCAGTGTTTGGCCTGATCGATCACGCGCCGCTCGTCCAGTGAGGCGCGCATCGCCGCCAGTTCATCCGCCTGCTGCTGCAAACGCTGCGACTGTTCGCCAATCAGCGATAGGACCGAGCGCCCCAGCTGCGGGGCCAGACCGTCGCTGTCGAGCGCCGCCGCGCCAGGCAGCCAGTCCGCCCCGGAGACGTAAAGCGAAAAATTGCTGTCGCCCTGCACCACTGTTCCTGCCGCCTGCTGTTGTGCCTGATCAATGGCAGCCCGGCAGCGCTGCATCAATGTCGCCGTCAGGGCATCCTCCAGCATTTTCATCTGATCCAGCCGCTCAGAGAGCAGGGAAAACCAGTGCAGCGCGCCGGTCTCATCACAACGGCCGCCGGTGCAGGCGATGCGACGAAGGCGTTCGATGTCGCGGCTGGCCTGAGCCAGCGGCTGCCAGGATTCACACGCGGCGCTGTCAGCAAACTCCCGGAAGGTGATAAAGCTCTGCTCCTGTGCCGCAATCAGGGCGACCATCTGGCTGCGCTGGTCGGGGGTGAACTGACGCGCCGCAAAGCCGGCTGAGCCGATGGCCCGCTCCTGCCCGGCCAGTTCTTTGCCCTGCATAAAACTGAACAGGGCGATCAGTGCACGGGAGATGCCGGGATAGCTGGCGGTGTCGGCCGCCTCAAACACCAGATTGAGTAAAGTACGGATAACCTGGTTAAAGGCGGCCATCGCCGCGGCCTGATCAAGCTCACGCTGGCTGATTTGCTGGCGCAGCGCAGGCAGTCCGGCCAGCGCCTGCAGGGCAGCGGCAATCAGGTTGCAGAAGCGGCTGTAGCCGGGCTGCGCTATGGCGGCCGGCAGCGCCTGATAAAAATGCTCCAGGCCGGCGCTGACCTCCTGCTGGCGGGCATGACGTTCGGCGCTGAACAGCGCTCCGTCAGAGCAGATCCAGAGATTGTTTGCGCCACGTTCCCGCTGCAACCGATGGACCAGTTCACTGACGGCAGCCATCAGCTCGCCGGTTTCCAGAAGACGTTGCAGGCTGGCGATATCGCTCGCGCGTGATGCCTGCAGCCAGGTCAGGGCGTCCCTCATTGCTCACCTCAGTGCGGTTAAAACCTTTCAGAAGCAAAAGGCGTGCCGCTTTCCTGAAAAAAGAGGGTCTGAGCAGGGGCGTAAAATCTGATTTTGATAAGTTTCTTAACGCAAACTGATAAATTTTTTCGGCAACAAGTTATTAGTAAATCTTAATAGTTTCCAATCAAATCCATTGCATGTCAGAATGCGCGGCACTGTTCTCAACCAGTTTGTCTCTGCGATAATTCAGTTCGCTTTAACTATCACATTACCTGGCGCTTTTCTTATACCGAAACCCGCCCGTAAAGCGCCTGCTATCACGCATCGGCAGCGGGTGCAATGGTTTGAATTCTCAAAAGTCTTAGGTAAACTGAATGCGTTACTATCCCGATGTAATCTGACCCTTTTTTTAAAAACAGAATTTCGGCACGATGCGGCGCGATAAAGATCGCCTCCTGGCATCGGGCCTGGCAATATGCAGATACTTTGATGAGATCACGAGGAACATGGTGAAAAAGAGTCTTGCGTTAACACTGCTGGCGGTTCTTACCCTGGCAGGCTGTAAGGCCCCGCCGCCGCCCGTCACTGACGATACGCTGGTTACCAGCGAAATTAACGGCGTCAAACTGGTCCATCGACACGCTGTCGCGGCACCGACTGAATTTGAGCCGGTCAATCAGACCTGGCGGGCGCTTTATGGCGCATCCGTCATGACCTCGCCTGATTACGGCGGCAAAGTGGTTCGCTATCTCGAAACGGGTAAACCGTTCGAAGTATTAGGTAATGTGGAACACAGCTGGCTGGCGATTGCTGACCAGGCTGACGGCCCGCTGATCGGTTATGTGCCATTAAAAGCGGGTGTAGAGAGCAGCCGTTACGATGCCACCGTACAGAGCGATCGTCCCCGTCCCCGCAAAACGAAACAGGTCTGTGTGGCCGTCGGCGGCGCCAGCAAAGCCTGTCGGACTAACGATACCGCGACCTGGATCTTAGACTGAATATGAAATCCGGCGCATATTGCCCGCAGAACCGTCCCGGGCTGCGGGTACAGGGATTTGCCATTGGCTGGAAGATCACGAATTAATGACTGTGGAATCCCCTGCGCGTGAGGCGACCCCCTCAGGCAATGAGAATCTCTTACTTCAGGCTGCGGCGCCACTGCTGAACGCGGTGGTGCAAATTCGTCAGGCAGCCACCCATGATGACCCTGCGGGTCTGCGCCAGTCTCTGATCGATGAAATCCGCCAGTTTGAACAACGCTGTAAACAGGCAGGGCTGCCGTTTGAGATGATTATCGGCGCGCGTTACTGCATCTGCAGCGCGCTCGATGAAGCGGCGGCGCAAACCCCATGGGGCACGCGCGGCGTCTGGTCTGGCAACGGCATGCTGGTGACCTTCCATAATGAAAGCTGGGGCGGCGAAAAATTCTTTCAACTGCTGTCGCGCATTTCACAAAGTCCGCAACAACACCTCTGGCTGCTGGAAGTGGTGCAATACTGTCTGCTGCTGGGCTATGAAGGCCGCTATCGCGGCAGTGAAAATGGTCGCGCCCAGTGCGATGGTATCCGTAAACGCCTGAAAACTCTGATTGACGAAACGCGTGCCCAGCGCCAGACAGCGCAACCGCCACTGGTTGAAGTGCATCCGCTGGTGAGCACCCTCGCCCGCCCGATGGTGCCGCTCTGGGCCTGTGCCATGCTGGTCGCGCTGGTCGGCTGCCTGATCTACAGCGGCCTGAACTGGCGTCTCGGCAATGCCGCCGAACCGCTGCTGCGTACCATCTATCAGACGCCGCTGCCGCAGATTACCGCGGGCCGTCGTCCCTCTTCCCCGCAGGCGTTGCTCGATCTGCGTCAGCGCCTGAATGATGTGATTGCAGCCGGGCAGCTTGAGGTCAGCGATGGTGCCTTTGGCAGCAAAGTGATCATCCCCGCAGACAAACTGTTCGCCGAACAGGGCACGGTGATCAATCCGGTGGGGCGCGCCCTGCTGGCCCGCGTCTCAACCGCGATGAAAGATGTCAAAGGGACCATTCTGGTGTCGGTGTTTACCGATGATCATCCGGTGGATAACAGCCGCTTTGCCTCCAGCTATGAGTTCTCATTTGCCCGCGCCCGCGCCATCACCCAGTTGTTACAACTGCAACTGGCTGATGGTCATACGGTTCGCTCCGAAGGCCGCGGCGACAGCGACCCGCTGCTGCCCAACGACAGCAGTGAAAACCGGACCCGCAACCGCCGCGTTGAAATCACCCTGTTTGCCGCGCCTGAAACGCTCAGTAATCATCAAGGAGCACAATAATGCGCGCCTCCCTTCGCCTGCTGCTAACGCATCGCCTGCTGTGGAGCTTTATTGGCGTCACGGCGCTGAGCTGTCTGGTCTGGATGCTGGGGCCGTTCTGGTCATGGGGCGAATCGCGTCCACTGGAACCCGTACTGCCTCGCCAGCTCACCGTGAGCGCCCTCTATTTTCTCTGGATCCTGTTCCAGCTGATCCCGTCGCTCTATCGTGCCTGGTTCAACAGCCGCTTACTGACCCAGCTTCAGCTGTCGGGCAACGACGACCCGGCGGAACGTCAGATGACCGAAGAGCGGCTCAACCAGCGCTTCAGCGAAGCTGCGATGCAGCTGAAACGCACTCAGTTTGGCCGTCGTCACAGCGGGAACCTGCTCTCACGCTTTAACGCTAATTATCTCTATCAGCTGCCCTGGTACCTGGTCATGGGTGCGCCCGGCGCCGGTAAAACCACCGCGCTGTTTAATGCCGGCCTCGATTTCCCGCTGACCGATACGCTGGGCAAAAATGCGGTCCGCGGCGTCGGGGGAACCCGCAACTGTGACTGGTGGTTTACTGACAGCGCGGTGCTGATTGATACCGCCGGTCGTTATGCGTTGCAGGAGAGCCAGCGCGTGCGAGATGCCGCGGAATGGCACAGTTTTATCAATCTGCTGAAACGCTATCGCACCCGCCAGCCGATTAACGGTGTGATCATGACCATCAGCGTCGCCGATCTGCTGAGTGATTCAGCCGAAGCGCGTTTCGCCCAGGCCAGCGCGCTGCGAGAGCGCATGGCAGAACTGCATCAGCAGACCGGTATTCACTTCCCGGTTTATGTGATGGTCACCAAAACCGATCTGCTGAAAGGCTTTATGAGCTACTTCGGCACGATTGATAAAGCGCGGCGAGATGCTATCTGGGGCTTCACGTTTAACTGGGAGCTGGGCAAGCCGCACAAAGATGACTGGCATCGCCATTTTGGCCAGCAGTTTCAGCGGCTGGAACTGCAGCTCCAGCAACAACTGGCGGAGCAGATGACCCATGAGCGCGACCTGAACGAGCGCGCTGAGTGCTTCCTCTTTCCGCAGGAGTTCGCCTCGCTGCGTCCACTGCTGAACGAATATCTGGATATCGTTTTTTCTGATCACCAGGATGCGGTCGCCTGGAGCCCGCGCGGCCTCTTCTTCACCAGCGGAACGCAGGAAGGCCTGCC
The DNA here is from genome assembly GCF_019969975.1 of Pantoea sp. OVA07A. Taxonomy (NCBI): domain Bacteria; kingdom Pseudomonadati; phylum Pseudomonadota; class Gammaproteobacteria; order Enterobacterales; family Erwiniaceae; genus Pantoea; species Pantoea sp. OVA07A. The sequence continues at coordinate 1,016,874 of NZ_JAHXYM010000001.1, forward strand.
GTTTGATCGCGTAATGGGAGAACTGAGCCGCAAACTGCAGTTGCGTCAGGCGGGCGATCACTCGATCGCGGCCTGGGACAGCGTTAATCGCAACAGTCCGATTCCCGGCAACAAAGGCCAGAGCTTCTTTATTCGTGACCTGCTCAACGATCTGATATTCAAAGAGAGCGGCCTGGCCGGCAGTAATCGCCGCTGGGAGTACCGTAATCAGCTGTTCCACTGGATTGGCTACGGCGTGCTGGCAGGCGCTCTGCTGATCGCCTCCAGCCTGTGGGGCATCAGTTACTACCAGAATCAACAGTATCTGCAGCAGGTTGCCGCAAGAGTACCGCTTATCCGTGAGCAAAGTCAGCAGGTGATTCATCAGCCTGCTGATAATATTTTTGATCTGCTACCCTTTCTGAATAACCTGGTGAAGTTGCCGCTCTCGGCGCGCTTTTCCCTCGATAATCCGCCGCTTACTATGCGGGCGGGCTTATACCGGGGTAATCAGATCAGCGATGCCGCCTGGGTGCTTTATCAAAATGCGCTTAAGTCTTTGTTGCTGCCGCGTGTGGCGCAGCAGATCACGAATATCCTGCGCAACGACCCGGGTGATGATAACGCCTACAGCCGCAATGCGCTGCGCGCCTATCAGATGCTCTATCAACCGCGTAATTATGATGGCGAGTTTTTACGGGCCTGGCTGCTGCAAAATTTACAGCGCTCCCTGCCCGATACGGTAAGCGCCCGCGACCTGCAGCAGCTTGACTGGCACCTGAGCCAGTTGCTGGATCAGCAGATTCAGTCGTCGCCTTATGCACGTGATAATGCACTGATGATGCGCAAGCTTGCAGAGAATCTGAAAATTGCGGACCAGGCGGGCGGCATGCTGGCGGTAGCGCCGCGGCACCCGGCCCCGCAATCAAACTCGCATAGCGAGTAATGGTGAGGTGAACATGGCTGCTTACACGGCCCCCGGCTGGTATGGCAAGCTGCCGTCGACCGGTGACTTTCTGCACCATCGACTGAGCGAGCAACAGATTAGCCCGTGGAATCACTGGTTCCAGCAGGGATTAATGCACTGGCATCAGCAGGCGTATTCCTACAGCGCGGACTTTCTCCACGCGCCGGTGTGGAACTTTGTGCTGCCGGTTACCGCGACCCGACCGCAGATACAGATGGGCTGTCTGCTGCCCTCCTGTGACCGCGTCGGACGCGCCTGGCCTCTGCTGGCCCTGCACAGCTTCACGCTGGCTCAGTGGCATCCTGCTCAGCTGACCATTTCCGGCGACTGGTTTCAGGATCTGGGCGCGACACTGTTACGGGCGGTTCAGACACCGCTGAACGGCGAGCAGTTAGAGCAGCAGATACAGGCTTTGCCACCGCTGCTGGTGCCGGCCAGGAAGCCCTCTGAAATCATGGATGTGATCGGTTTTCAGGATCTGCCCTGCACGCTGAGCTGGCGTGAAGTGGCTGAACGTTTCGACCCTCAGCAGCATATGAGCTACTGGTGGAGTAATCGCAGTGATGGTTTTGCCCACGCGACCCACAAGCACAGCGGCAACCTCACCGCGCAACTGTTTTCGTTACTGTTTAACCCGGCGGCAGGTTCACAGCCGGGACGTAATGGCCTCTATCCTCCGATGTTCGAGTGAGGCCGGAAGCGTTTGCCGTTCAATCTGGGATAACTCATGCAATTTACCATTGTGCAATGCACTACGGATGTTCCGGTCAGAAGCGTCGCGTTTCAACCGCCTGGCGGCACCATTGGCCGCAGTCAGGACAACGATCTGGTGCTGCCAGATGAGACTCGGGCCATTTCGCGTCTGCAGGCGCTGGTTCACCTGTCGCATGACGGAGAGTGCCGTCTGACGAACCAGGGCAGCGTGACCCCGGTGGAGCATAACGGCATTACCCTGGGTCGCGGCATGCAGGTCGTGCTGAAGCATGGCGATGCGTTGCGCATCGGTGACTATGCGCTGGAAGTACGAGACCCCGCCTGCCACGACACGCAGAGCGATCCGCTGGCGCTGTTTGCTGGCGACAGCGCTCAGCCCGCAAATCCGCTGGGCATTCACGAACATCATGAGGTTGAGGACCGGCTGCTGGTCAGTGAGGCCACGCCCTCACGCCACGAGCGCCACAACGATGCGCGACTGGCTATCGACCCCCAGGCCAGCGAACCGCGTCGGGCGCTGACGGCGCAGCCGGTGGATCAGGATCGGCTGATCGCCGCACTGCTGGAGGGGATGGGGCTGAGCAACGGTCACGCCACGCCGGTGGATGAAGAGCAGATGCGCATTACTGGCCGGATGCTGAGCCTCTTTTCCCAGGGCACCGTCGCGCTGCTCTCTTCGCGATCCATTCTCAAGCGTGGTGTCAAAGCGGACATGACGATGATCCTGAATGAGGCCAACAATCCGTTCAAGATCCTGCCCTCTGGCAAAACCGTGCTGATGCAGATGTACCAGAGCCAGATGCCCGGGTTTATGCCGCCGGAACAGGCGGTACGCGATGCCCTGGTCGATTTGCAGGCCCACCAGCTGGGGATGATTGCCGGTATCCGCGCCATTATTGCGGCGATGCTGCAATCCTTTAATCCGCAGCGGCTGGAGGAGCAGGCGCGTGCCGATGGCGTGGTGTCAAAAATGCCCTTTTCCGCCATGAAGAAGGCGGCGCTGTGGGACTACTTCACCCGTAATTATCAGCGTACGGCCGGAGAGATCGAAGATGATTTCCATACGCTGTTTGGCGAGGCCTTTCTCCATGCCTATGACATGGAGGTGAATCAGTATAAGGACTCTCAGACGCGGGTAGATGAACCATGAAAATCGTTTTTGCCAGCCGCTGCCAGCAGGGGCTACGCGATGAGAATCAGGATCGCACCGGCGCAGAGCTGGATGAGCGTAAAGCCTGCTTTGTGGTCTGCGATGGCGTGGCCGGTCTGCCCGGCGGCGAGATGGCGGCACAGCTGGTGCGTGACACCCTGCTGAGCCAGTTACAGGCGCACGCCGACCTGACGCCGGAGATAACCCATCAGGCGATTGAACAGTGCCGCTTAGCGCTGCATGAGGCACAGGGTAAAAATCCGAAATATTCACGCATGAGCACCACGCTGGCGGCCCTGTTTATCGACCGCGAAAAACAGCGCGCATGGTGGGCGCATGCCGGTGACAGCCGGGTTTACCACTTCCGCCGCGGCGTGCTTCATGAGGTCACTCGCGATCACAGTCTGGCCCAGCAGCTGAAAGAAGCGGGCTATGAAAATACCGGCATTAACAGTAATTTACTCTATAATGCGCTCGGCGCTGAACCGCCTCGCTTAGTAAGCTTTTCGCAGGAGATTGCGCTGGAGGATGGCGACGCGTTTCTGGTCTGCACTGATGGCTTCTGGCTGAATCTGGCCAGTCATGAAATGGAACAGGCGCTGCGCATGGTGAATGCCTGCGAAGAATGGCTGGCTCTGATGGAACAGGCGGTGAGCCGCAACGTTAAGAAAGATAATCTCAGCGCACTGGCGGTCTGGATTGGTGAGCCGGAGGAGGCAACGCTGCTCTATTCACTGGCTGATTCGGCGCGCTTTCTGCCGCCTCGTTTTTGATTCCAAGGATCCTTATGAAACTGTGGTTGCCCGGCATCATCACCCTGCTGATTGCCTTTCACGCCCAGGCTGAAAATTATCGGGTTGTCTACTCCCCCAGCCTGGCGCTGGAGGTCTATATCGATAATGTGGTGAGTAAAGCGCCTGACGACTGGTGCAAAGAGACGCTGCCACTGCGCATCGTCTCCGGCAAAAGTAAGGATTCGGCGGTGCTGACCACCTTTTTACCGCGCGTCGGCACCCTGCTCGCTAATCAGTGCGGATTACTGGACGAGCTGCCCTGGCAGATGACCAGTAAAGAGGGTGGCGTACTGGCCAGCGGCAGCGCCAGTAAGCTGCAGAACTGGCGTCCTATCGTGATGGCAGATGCCACCGCCAGCGCCAGTGAGAGTAATGCTGCACCGCTTGACCTGTCTCGGCCCGCCAACAGCACGCCGCTGCAACATTTTGATCTCCCCAGCGGCTGCCATTTTCGCACCGCCTGGGATGAAAATGCCCAGACCCTGTTTATCCCGGATGTCAGCAAGCAGCAGTGCTCACCTGATGGCTGGGCAGAAGGCAAAAGTGAGCTGATGCTGGCGACCCCTGACTACCCAACGCCGGTGGCAGTCACCTTTTATCAGGGCTATCCCATCGCCAATCTGACGATCCCGGACAGCAAGCTGGAGGTTATCGCCGCGAACAATCAGCGCATGATTGTGACACGCCCGGATGCGAATGATAGCTGGCTGGTGCTGCCCTTTGATGCCAAACAACATGCCTGGCGCTTCAATGGTGCCCTGTTGATAAAGATGGATAAGAATGCTGCGCAGCAGGATGCTGACGCTGTGAAATCGCGAGTTGATACGTTGCGCAGCCACTGGGCGCCCTATTTCATGCCACAGCAAAAAGTGAATGTGTTACTCATCGACACCCTGCACGCGGATCTGGTTGATCCTGCCATTGGTGCCTGGCGTAACATCAATTAATTACCGCGCAGCCTGGCGAGCAGGCCGTGTACAGAGAGTTCACTATGTCGGCAAATGATAATCCGAAAACCGTTCCGAATGCCCTGCCTGACGGATACCGTTTCAATGAGTTTGAGATCAAGGAAGTGATCGGAGGCGGCGGCTTCGGCATCGTCTATCGCGCGTGGGATCACCAGCTTGAACGCACTATTGCAATCAAAGAGTACATGCCGGTGTCGCTGGCAGTCCGTGCCGCCGACTTAACGCTGGAGCTGCGCGGTGAGCGTTTCCAGAAGCTGTTTAATGCCGGGCTCACCAGCTTTATTCAGGAAGCGCGTCTGCTGGCCCGCTTTAACCATCCGGGACTGCTGCACGTGCTGCGCTTCTGGGAGCAGAACGGCACAGCCTATATGGGCACGCTCTACTACAGTGGTATGACGCTGAAAGAGTGGCAGGTAACCAGCCCGGCGTCGATCACTGAAGCCTGGATCCGCCGCCTGCTGCCGCCGCTGTTGGGTGCCATCAGCACCATCCATCAGGCCGGCTATCTGCATCGCGATATCTCGCTCGACAATATTCAGATTCAGGAGAACCAGCTGCCGGTTCTGCTCGATTTTGGCTCGGCGCGCAAGGAGATTGGCAACCTCTCTGACGAAACGGAAATCATGCTTAAACCTGGCTTTGCGCCGATTGAGCAGTACAGCGAAGAGGGTGAAGTTGAACAGGGGCCGTGGACCGATATCTACGCCCTGGGCGCGGTGCTGCATAACCTGATTACCGGTAATCCGCCGCCGGTCAGCGTGGTGCGCTGCATTGAAGATAATTATCAGCCGCTGGTGGAACGCCAGCCAGAAGGCTACTCACTGCCGCTGCTGCATGCCATTGACTGCGCGCTGGCAATGAAGCCAGGCGATCGCCCACAAACGATTGATGCCTTTGCCGCGTTGATTGATCTGCCGGTCAGTGATGTGGAAGCGGTGGTAAACAGCTTCCCGGTGCCGGGCGAGCCGCCTGCTCTGCCGGTCGAGGAGCCGGTTGAGGCTTCTGCGCCGGTGGTAATGGCGATGAATCATGCCGCCGCGTCCGCCGAGCCGGTGACGCCGCGCACGGTGCGTAAACTGTCGCCTGGATTGCTGGGCCTGGCTGCCGTGGCTATTCTGGCCGTGGTTGTCGCCATCTGGCTGGCGAATCGCCACAGTGCCACACCGGAAGTGGTTAACAATAGCTCAGCCATGACGCAGGCGCCCGCATCGATTCCGTCAGCCGCTGCCGTTCCGGCCGCGCTGGCGACCGTCTATCTTAAGCTGGAGAGCGGTGAAAGTGTGGTGCTTAACGGACAGCCGGTTGAGGTAAAACCGGGCAGCAGCGGATTTGCCGCACTGAATCTGGCGGCGGGACAGTACAAAATTGACGTTAAGAATGGCAGTGAGACGCACACACAATCCCTGACCATCGATAAACCCGGTACCTGGCTGATTAATCCGGGTAACTAAGCCCGGTAACCCGCAGCCGGATCGTAAAAGGGCGCGACACTGTCGCGCCCTTTTACTCTGCTTATGCCCCGGTTCAGGCCTGCTTCAGACAGGCTTGCTGAAGTGTTCGCACCTGATGGGCCAGCCGGCTCAGACTCTCCTCCTCCATGCCGCGCCGGGTCAGCTCCTCTTCCAGAGCAAACAGATATTGCGCATTCGAGCCCAGCGGGCCACTGGCCGCAGCAATCAATGGCGCAATCGCCTCCGGGCAGGAGTCCGATTCATACAGCGGATGACGCGGATCCATAATAAAGGTCAGCGCAGTGACGCTGCGACCATCCTCCAGCTGTAATTCACACCAGGTTGGAAGATAGCAGCCGGTGATCATCTCACGCTTCCACAGCAGCGCCAGCTCTTCATGCAGCCGCTCTTCCGGCAGACGAAACGCCAGACCCGTGGTTCTGCCGCCCTGCTTCAGCGCCAGCATGCGACCGGGATGCGTGGCGGTGCCACGTCCGGCAATCAGCCGCAGGCAGAAAGCACGGTGCCAGCCCTCCAGCGAACCGGACGCCACTTCATCCGCCTCAAAAATCGGGTTCCACATCAGCGAGCCGTAACCAAAGATCCATACCGGGCTGTGATCGGGACGACAGGCCAGCGTGGCTGCCAGCGAGGCCGCGCGCTGCTCGCAACTCCAGAGCAACGCCTCTTCGATATCCCCGAACGACGTTTTACAATCCGCTTTTAATAGAAATTCCCGGGTAAGCAATGCGACCTCCTCAACATCAACGGCGTCCTGCAGAATGGCTCCTGTAACATGATCTCCAAAACGGCGCTGCGTTTCGTTCATCAAATTGACATTAATCTATTTCCGCGCGGGGTTACAAGCGTGATTCCGGTCGCAGGTTAAAAAAAACCAGATAAACCTTATAGCGAAGATGAAAAAAAGGGCCAGATAATCCTGGCCCTTTGGCGTGAACAGGCTAGCGACGGCGTTAACGTTTAGGATGCCACTTATCGTCATCACCTTTCTCATACTCTTTTTTTACGGCTGCCCAGGCGACTTTGTGCGCCACCTCTTCCCGCGAATCAACGCCGCGTCGATCCTTAGCCTCTTTATATTCTTCCCACGCGCTGTTAAATGCCTGCTGATAGATATCCTGCGCATGCGCGGGAAGCACGTGTTTTACGTTGTCAGGTAAGTCGGTTCGTTTAGAGTAAGGCATAACAGCTCCTCAGTTTATGGATTCCTGTTAAGCCTGGCGCAACACAACAAAAATACAAACAGCCACTTATCTCCCCTTCAAATTAAAAATCAGAAACAGGCCACACAAGTTACAATGATAAGCAGATTTTCCGGCATTCTACGGTCAGATAGATGGGTAAAGAGAAATTGTTGTGGCCTGATTAATATTGCAATATTTGAGATAACTTCAGGTTAATACCGCTTCGACCATTTATTGCATTTAAGTAAAAAGCAGTAAATTTTTCCCGTTCGGACCGGTGAAAAGATAAACTGCGCCCTGCCCTAAAACTGATTATATTTCTAACAGCAGCACTCGCTGTGTCCGGATAATCATTAACCAGAGAGGATGGTGAATGCCTTCACATGAAAAAACACGTCACAAGGAATTCTCGCTGATACTTCCCCTTATCACGCTGGGTATACTCTATTTTTTTGGTGCAACCACATCATTTCCGATTGTAGTCGGTATCAACTTAGTGGCGCTGGTTGCCATTCTGAGCAGCGCCTTTAGCGTTGTACGGCATGCCGACGTGCTGGCGCACCGGCTGGGCGAGCCCTATGGCTCTCTGATCCTGAGTCTGTCCGTGGTGATTCTGGAGGTGAGCCTGATCTCGGCGCTGATGGCGACCGGCGATGCCGCACCCGGGCTGATGCGCGATACGCTCTATTCGATCGTAATGATTGTTACCGGTGGACTGGTTGGCTTTGCGCTGCTGCTGGGCGGTAATAAGTTTGCGACGCAATACGTGAATCTGGCGGGCGTGAAGCAATATTTAATCGCTATCTTTCCCCTGGCGATTCTGGTGCTGGTGTTTCCCAACGCCCTGCCGGGTGGAAATTTCTCTGTTACTCAGGCACTGCTGATCGCGGCGATTTCAGCGGCGATGTATGGCGTGTTCCTGCTGATTCAGACCAAAACCCACCAGAGCCTGTTTGTCTATGAGCATGAAGATGAGAGCGATGATGGCGACCCGCATCATGGTAAACCGTCTGCCCACAGCAGCTTCTGGCATACCAGCTGGCTGATCGTGCATCTGATTGCGGTCATTGCCGTGACCAAGATGAATGCTAATACGCTGGAAAGCCTGCTGACGGATCTGAATGCACCGGCACAGTTTACCGGTTTCCTGGTGGCCCTGCTGATCCTCTCACCGGAAGGCCTGGGGGCGATCAGGGCCGTGCTGATGAATCAGGTGCAGCGCGCCATGAACCTCTTCTTTGGTTCAGTGCTGGCGACCATCTCACTCACGGTACCGGCGGTAACCATTATCGCCACCCTGACCGGACAGGAGCTGATATTTGGTCTGGAGCCGCCACAGATGGTGATTATGATGGCGTCGCTGATTCTCTGTCAGCTCTCCTTCTCGACCGGACGCACAAATGTACTGAATGGAGCCGCGCATCTGGCGTTGTTTATCGGTTATCTGATGACCATCATGCTGTAACGTCACCCGTCTTCAGGCGAAAAAAAAGAGCGAATCATCGCTCTTTTTTTTGCAGCAAACTTATTTGCTGGTATCGAGTTCCGGGAAGCTTTTCACCAGATCGTCAATCGCTTTCATCTGCACCAGGAATGGCTCCAGCTTATCCAGCGGCAACGCGGACGGGCCGTCACACAGGGCGTGTTCAGGATCCGGGTGCGCTTCGATAAACAGACCGGCAATGCCGACCGCCATACCGGCACGCGCCAGCTCAGCCACCTGAGCACGACGACCGCCTGATGCTGCGCCAAACGGATCGCGCGTCTGCAGCGCATGGGTGACATCGAAAATCACCGGGCTGTTTTTGGTGACTTTCTTCATCACGTTAAAGCCGAGCATGTCGACAACCAGATTGTCGTAGCCGAAATTGCTGCCGCGATCGCACAGGATGACCTGCTCGTTGCCACCTTCAGCGAACTTATCAACGATGTTGCCCATCTGACCCGGGCTGACGAACTGGGGTTTCTTGACGTTGATCACCGCGCCGGTTTTCGCCATCGCTTCCACCAGGTCAGTCTGACGCGCCAGAAACGCGGGCAGCTGGATCACATCAACCACTTCAGAGACCGGCTGCGCCTGGGACGCTTCATGCACATCCGTGATAATTTTGACGCCGAAAGCCTGCTTCAGCTCCTGGAAAATCTTCATCCCCTCTTCCAGGCCTGGGCCACGATAGGAGTGAATAGAGGAGCGGTTCGCTTTATCAAATGACGCTTTGAATACGTAAGGAATACCAAGCTTACTGGTGACGGTAACGTAGTGTTCGCAGATGCGCATCGCCAGGTCGCGCGACTCCAGTACGTTCATCCCGCCAAACAGCACAAATGGCAGATCGTTTGCAACTTTGATATCGCCAATACTCACGACTTTCTGTGTCATGCCCTTTCCTTTTCAGTGGGTCCGCTTAGTGCAGCGTGACCTGTTTTTGTTCGATTGCGTGAATCTGAACTTTGATCATTTCGCTGACCGGGTCTTCAGGACACTGCTCAACGAAGTACGTTAAATCATTCAGGGCGATATGTTCGCACTCCAGCTGCGCGTAGATCAAACCGCGATCGCGGATTTCGTAGGGATCGTCAGGATCGATACGTAACAGCACCTGACTGACGTTCAGCGCCAACTCCATCTTCTTCTCTTCCATCAACGCCGCTTTCAGCGTGTCGAGCATCTTGCGCATCACGGTGACGGTTTTGGCTTCGTCGAGATCGTCGTCATACAGACGCGCTGTCGGGCTGATATTGCCTTTGAGCCACACTTCCAGCGTGTGCCGGTCAAGCGTTTCCCCATTAAACGGGTTGATCATCCACTTATCGCCATCAATCCAGTCGGCGCGCAGAATCAGCTGCGTCGGGAAGATCACCGGCATCAGCGGCAGTTCCAGCTCGGCGGCGATGTGCAGCAGGATAACGCCCAGTGACACCGCCGTGCCCCGACGGGTCTTCAGCACATTATCGATCCAGAGGGCATCAGAAAGATTGTAGACGCCACTGGCACCGCAAAATCCCCACTGACGATAGAACAGCTCCAGCAGCTTTTCGAGCTGCATGTCAGCATCTTCGGTATGGCTGACATAGTCACGTGCTTCAGCGACTAACGCCGCAAGTTGTGCTTCCACCGACAACGCCGGGAAATCGGCGCGGATGGCAAGCGTGGCACCAATCACCGCTTCACACAGCGGTGTCTGGCTGAAATCTAATTGTTCGGTCGAGGTCATGCTATCCCCATAACGGCATTTTGGTCAGCGCCAGCTTAATGATGGCCACCAGGGCGATTAACGCTACCAGAAAAGCGATCCAGCGGGTGCGATCAGTGCGTGGACGGCGACTCAATGCCACAAATCCTAAGGCGATGTAGATGATAACCGCTAAAAGCTTCTCCGTCAGCCAGCTTCCTTGCGGTGTGAAGGGATAGAAGTGGGTAATCATCACCAGCGAGACGCCGGTCAGCAGTAACAGGGTGTCGTTAGCATGCGGCAGGATGCGCACCCAGCGTTTCGTCATCATTGCCGATCCACGGCGCAGCCAGTAAAACCGCAACAGGAACAGCGTCACGGTAAGCACCACCGTTAAGATGTGCAGATTTTTAATCAGGGGATAAAAGGCGAACATCATGAATCCTTTTCAAAGCGCTTTTATGAAGGGAGCTGACCTAAGGTCACACGCGGATTGCCACCGTAATCATCGACGGTTTCCACGGCATGATAGCCTTTTTGCCGCATCAGCGTGGCCACCGCCTCGCCCTGCTGCCAGCCATGTTCCAGCAGCAGCCAGCCACCCGGCAGCAGCCACGTGGGTGCCTGCTCGATCAGCGTGCGCAGATCCGCCAGTCCCGCTTCATCCGCCACCAGCGCGCTGCGCGGTTCAAAACGCACATCGCCCTGCTCCAGATGAACATCGCTGGCATCTATATAGGGTGGGTTGCTGACAATGAGGGTAAAGCGCTGTGGCGTCAGCGCCTGGAACCAGTGACTGAGCAGAAAGGTGGTATTGGTGAGGCTGAGCTGCTGCGCATTACTGCTTGCCAGTTCAACGGCGGCTTCAATGCGATCCACGCCGGTGACCTGACAATCGGGACGCTCGCTGGCCAGCGCCAGCGCAATCGCTCCGGTGCCGGTGCCCATGTCCAGAATGGTTGCCGGTGTCGCAGGCAGATGTGCCAGCGCCTGTTCAACCAGCAGTTCGGTATCCGGGCGCGGGATCAGCGTGGCGTCATTGACGCGCAATGGCAGCGACCAGAACTCGCGCTCGCCCACCAGATGCGCCACCGGCTCACCGCGGGCGCGACGCGCCAGCAGGCTATCCAGCTGCGTCAGCTGTTCGTCGCTGAGCACCGTTTCATCAAAGGCGATTAACCAGCTACGTGATTTGCCGGTCACAAAACCTAACAGGATCTCTGCGTCACGCTTCGGACTGTCACCACCGCACAGCGTGGCGACCGCCTGTTTCAGCCAGTGACGAATATCCATTAATCCTGACCAGCCAGCGCCGCCAGCTGATCGGCCTGGTACTCCTGAACAATCGGCTCAATCAGGCTGTCGAGTTTTCCTTCCATCACTTCATCCAGACGGTAGATGGTCAGGTTGATCCGGTGATCGGTCACGCGGCCCTGCGGGAAGTTGTAGGTGCGGTTACGGTCAGAACGATCGCCGCTGCCCAGCAGGTTGCGTCGGGTACTGGCTTCGGCGGCGTGACGGCGGGCCATCTCTGCAGCATGAATACGCGAGCCCAGCACCGCCAGCGCTTTGGCTTTGTTTTTATGCTGTGAACGTTCGTCCTGACACTCCACCACGATACCGGTTGGCAGGTGGGTAATACGAATAGCAGAGTCGGTGGTGTTAACGTGCTGACCGCCTGCGCCGGATGAGCGGAAAGTATCGATCTTCAGATCGCCCGCATTGATTTCCGGCAGTTCCGCTTCCGGGATTTCCGGCATCACGGCAACGGTACAGGCTGAGGTATGAATGCGGCCCTGGGATTCGGTCTCCGGCACGCGCTGCACGCGATGGCCGCCTGACTCAAACTTCAGGCGTCCATAGGCACCTTCGCCGGTGACGCGGGCAATCACTTCTTTGTAACCGCCATGCTCGCCTTCGTTGGCGCTGATGATCTCCACGCGCCAGCGACGCGCTTCGGCATAGCGGCTGTACATGCGGAAGAGATCGCCGGCGAAAATCGCCGCTTCATCGCCGCCGGTTCCGGCGCGCACTTCGATAAAACAGGCGCGCTCATCATCCGGATCTTTCGGCAGCAACAGAACCTGCAACTGCTGCTCCAGCACGTCACTCTTCTCACGCGCTTCCTGTAACTCTTCCTGCGCCATGTCACGCATTTCAGGATCGTCGAGCATCTGCTGCGCGGTTTCGATATCTTCCTGCACCTGCTGCCAGTCGCGGAAGCAACGGGTCACATCGGTCAGCTGAGCATATTCGCGTGACAGCGCACGGAAACGCTCCTGATCGGCGATCACGCCTGCATCGCCCAGCATCGCTTCCACTTCTTCGTGGCGCTCCTGCAGGGCTTCCAGTTTGGCAACTATAGAGGTTTTCATTTAAATGTGGGATTCCCGTAACAGGTGGCGACAGCGGTGTGCCTAATCGAGACCCAGGCTGTCGCGTAAAATCTGCAGGCGTTCATTATCGCCGTCGCGGGCGGCCTGCTGAAGTGATTTGGTTGGAGCGTGTATTAAACGGTTGGTCAGCTTGTGCGCCAGTTCCTGCATGACTTTCTGCGGATCGGCACCCTGCTGCAGCGCCTGCAGCGCACGGCCTTCCAGCTCAGCGCGGATCTCTTCCGCCTGAGAACGATATTCACGGATCGTATTCACCGCGCCCTGTGAGCGCAGCCACGCCATGAATTCGCTGCTTTCCTGAACCACGATGCTTTCGGCCTGAACCGCGGCCGCTTTGCGCTGCGCCAGGTTCTGCTCGATGATCGCCTGCAGGTCATCCACGCTGTAGAGATAGGCGTTAGGCAGGTCGCCCACTTCCGGCTCTACGTCGCGCGGAACTGCAATGTCGACCAGCAGCATTGGCTTGTTACGTCGCGCTTTCAGCGCGCGCTCCATCATCCCCTTACCGATAATCGGTAGCGGACTGGAGGTTGACGAGATAATAATGTCGGCTTCTGCCAGACGGGCGTCGATCTCCGCCAGGGTAATCACCTCTGCACCCACTTCCGACGCCAGCGTTTCGGCGCGTTCGCGGGTACGGTTGGCGATGATCAGATTTTTGACCTGATGTTCACGCAGATGACGCGCCACCAGCTCAATGGTCTCACCTGCGCCAACCAGCAAGACATTGACGGAGGAGAGCGATTCGAAGATCTGACGGGCCAGCGTACAGGCGGCAAACGCCACCGACACCGCGTTGGCACCGATATCGGTTTCCGTACGCACGCGTTTGGCAACCGAGAAGGTTTTCTGGAACATGCGTTCCAGTTCACTGCTCAGCGCCTGACCGCGTGAGGAGTCGGCAAAGGCTTTTTTCACCTGACCGAGGATTTGCGGTTCGCCCAGCACCAGTGAGTCGAGTCCGCTGGCGACGCGCATCAGGTGGCTGACCGCCTCGTTATCCTGATGCCAGTAGAGGCTGTTTCGCACATCCTCTTCATCCAGCTGATGATAATTGCATAACCAGCTCACCAGACGCGCCTGTAAGTCGGCCTGCTGCTCTACACTCAGGTAGAGTTCAGTCCGGTTACAGGTGGACAACACCACGCCGCTCTGCACCATTGGCTGTGATAACAGGCTGTTTAACGCCTGCTCAAGCGTCTCCGGCCCGAACGAGACGCGTTCGCGCAGAGCAATGGGGGCTGTCTTGTGATTGATTCCGAGAGCGAGCAGCGTCATAGCGGTTTTGGTTGGGATGTCCCAATAATGTCAGGGTTTTGTGAGGCGCATTCTACAAGATGCGGCAGATCAAGAAAAGCCATACAAAGCCTATGACTGTAATAAGATTAACCCGATCGTGCTCAATTTGCTGCATAACAGCATTGACGGTTAAAACCGGGACGGTTAGCGTTATCCGTTACGAATAATAAATGTGTCCGAGGAGATGACCACTTGATGCTTAATTCACCACGCAATCTGTTGCGCCTTTTGCCCCTTGCCAGCGTGCTGCTGGCAGCCTGTAGCGTCAACAAACCGCAAGGCCCGGGCCCCAGCGTTACCGCGCCACAGTGGCAACAGCATCAGCAGGCGGTCTCAAAGGTCACGCACTATCAGACCCGCGGCGCCTTTGCCTATCTTTCTGACAAGCAGAAAGTCTATGCCCGCTTCAACTGGCAGCAGACCGCGCCCGATCGCTATCGCCTGCTGCTGACCAATCCGCTGGGCAGCACCGAACTGCAGCTGGATGCGCAGGGCTCGGTGGTACAGATCGTCGATAACAAAGGCAAGCGTTATGTCAGCAACGATGCGCAGAAAATGATTTCGCAGCTGACCGGCATGAACATTCCGCTGGCGAATCTGCGCCAGTGGATGATGGGTCTGCCAGGCGATGCCACCGACTATCAGCTCAACGAGAGCTATCAGCTGAGCAGCCTGAACTACAGCCGCGACGGTCAGAACTGGCAGGTCACTATTGCGGGCTACGACAGCAAAGTCACCCCGCCGCTGCCTTCGAGCCTGGAGCTGAAAGAGGGTGACCAGCGGATTAAACTGCGTATGGACGGCTGGACCGTTCAATGATCACCCACTGGCCTGCCCCGGCAAAACTGAATCTTTTTCTCTACATCACCGGCCGTCGTCCCGACGGCTATCACAACCTGCAGACGCTGTTTCAGTTTCTTGATTACGGTGACCAGTTGCAGATTACTGTCGATCAAAGCGGCTCGATTACACTGTTAACGCCCGTGGCAGGCGTTGCGGATGCGGATAACCTGATTGTCCGCGCCGCAAACATGCTGAAACAGGCGGCGCAGGATAACCACCGCCTGTCCGCTCACGCGGGCGCGCAGATTGCCGTTGAGAAAAACCTGCCCATGGGTGGCGGTCTCGGTGGCGGCTCCTCTGATGCGGCAACCGTGCTGGTGGCGCTGAATCATCTGTGGCAAACCGGCTTCACGCCGGATGAGCTGGCGGCGATGGGCGTGAAGCTGGGCGCGGATGTGCCGGTGTTTGTCCAGGGCTTCGCGGCCTTCGCCCAGGGTGTGGGTGAACAACTTCATCCCGCAGAGCCGGAAGAAAAGTGGTATCTTGTCGCCCATCCCGGCGTGAATATCAGCACCCCAGTAGTATTCAACGACCCCGAACTGACGCGAGATACTCCATCGCGCAGTTTATCGACGCTTTTAGCATCACCCTTCACCAATGATTGTGAAGCAGTGGTAAGAAAACGTTTTCGTGAGGTTGATGAGCTTGTTTCCTGGCTGCTAGAATACGCGCCGTCACGCCTGACTGGCACGGGCGCTTGTGTGTTTGCTGAGTTCGACACCGAGTCTGCTGCCCGCCAGGTGCTGGAGCTTGCCCCGAATGGGGTACGCGCATTTGTAGCCCGGGGCGTAAATGTTTCGCCGCTACAGCGTACCCTGCGAGGCGATTAGCGAATGCGTGACAGTGTCACCACGTTCCGGACACTGCACGTTTCGCATCAACACACCCGTGTGAACGCACATGACCGTACGCGCCGGTTACAGTCATGCCGTTCATTCTCTGGACGCAAAGCCTGAGGTTCTTCTCGTGCCTGATATGAAGCTATTTGCTGGTAACGCCACCCCGGAACTAGCACAACGTATTGCCAACCGCCTTTACACCAGCCTGGGAGACGCCGCTGTAGGACGTTTCAGTGATGGTGAAGTGAGCGTACAGATCAACGAAAATGTACGCGGTGGTGATATTTTCATCATCCAGTCCACCTGTGCCCCCACCAACGATAATCTGATGGAACTGGTTGTGATGGTCGACGCGCTGCGTCGTGCTTCTGCTGGTCGTATTACCGCAGTCATCCCCTACTTTGGTTATGCCCGTCAGGATCGCCGCGTGCGTTCCGCGCGTGTACCTATCACCGCTAAAGTAGTGGCAGACTTCCTTTCCAGCGTCGGTGTTGACCGTGTTCTGACGGTTGACCTGCACGCCGAGCAGATCCAGGGCTTCTTCGACGTCCCGGTTGATAACGTATTTGGCAGTCCGATCCTGCTGGAAGATATGATGCAGATCGGTCTGGAAAACCCGATTGTTGTTTCTCCCGATATTGGTGGCGTAGTACGTGCCCGTGCTATCGCTAAACTGCTGAACGACACTGATATGGCCATCATCGATAAACGCCGCCCTCGCGCGAACGTTTCTCAGGTGATGCACATCATTGGTGACGTTGCTGGCCGCGACTGCGTGCTGGTCGACGACATGATCGACACCGGCGGCACGCTGTGCAAAGCGGCTGAAGCGCTGAAAGAGCGTGGTGCTAAACGCGTATTTGCTTACGCGACCCACCCGATCTTCTCCGGCAATGCGGTTGAAAACCTGCGTAAATCTGTGCTCGACCAGGTAATCGTCTGCGATACCATCCCACTCTCTCAGGAGATTAAGTCACTGCCGAATGTGCGCACGCTGACCTTATCTGGCATGCTGGCCGAAGCCATTCGCCGCATCAGTAACGAAGAGTCAATCTCGGCAATGTTCGAGCATTAATCTTCGCGGAACCGGGCCCTGTGCCCGGTTTTTTTATGCCTGCCGGGCGCCCGATTAACGCGCTTCTTTTTCTGATATTTTCGCGATAAATTTCCCCAAAATCGCCTGTTTTCAACGCCACCCACTCTTTTGATAAAACGCCGCGTTCCCCGCTTCTGCCCTGTGCCGTTAAGTGGTAATTTGCAGCGCACTTTTCATAAGAACCCTGACCGCCATGAGCCTGGATATCTATACGTTATTTGTTTGCGAGCTTTATGTGCTGGGGTTTCTGAGCATCATCATGTTTTTTGCCTGGATCGGATCGCAATATGATCGCGTTCTCGGCTTCACCTGCCTGTCGCTGGTTTTTACCCTGATTGCCGTATTCTTAAGTAGCCTGCGCAGCAGTGGCCTGCATTTCCTGCCCGTTGCAGTGGGTAACGTTTTAGTGATGCTGGCTTACGGCGGATTGTTAAATGCGTTCCGGCGCTTCTGCGGCAAGCCCATCGGCACTCACTGGCTGTTGGGCGCCCTGCTCTGGGCACTCCTCTGCTGTTTCCCGGCATTCTATTACAGCTTACCCAAACGGGTGCTGGTGCTCTGCATCGCCTGCATCGCCTATACCGCCGCACTGATCCAGCTGGTCTGGCTGGCGCGTGCCACGCTAAAGGTGACCTTCTGGCCTGCGCAGTTGCTGCTGTGGATCCATCTGCTGTTTCACCTGGCTCGCCTGTTTCTGGACAGCGCGATTCCCAGCACGCTGCCTGGCGCCATTGGCGGATCAAACTTCTCGATTTACGTCATCCTGGAATCGATTCTGTTTGTCATCGGTCTGACATTTACTATCCTGGCCATGGTGAATGAACGGATGCAGTCAGTCTTAAAACATGCCTCAATGCACGATCCTCTGACCAGCGTCTGGAATCGTCGGGCTTTATTTAATGAAGCAGAGAAGATTGTGGTGCGATGCCGTCGTCAGAACCGGCCGTTTAGCGCGATTCTGTTCGATCTGGATCATTTTAAGAGCATTAATGATCGGTATGGTCATCAACAGGGCGACCAGATATTGATTCACTTTTGCGACATCGTCAGAGGATTGATACCGGCTGAGGGGCGTTTTGCGCGACTGGGTGGAGAGGAGTTTGCGGCAATAATTCCGGCGGCGGCAACAGAGGCAGAGGCCTGGTGCGAGACGATTCGGCGGGAGGTCTGTGCGTCACAACCCAATTCAATTGCCTATTCGGTCAGCATTGGGTTTGCCACGGTCACACATCAGCAGCAGGGTTTTGACGATTTACTCGCACTGGCGGATAAAGCGCTCTATCACGCCAAGGCCAGCGGCCGGAACCGCATCGCGCAGCATCCGGTCACTGCTGGCATCAGTTAATGGTGAGAATTGTGCGACCGGCGACAACGTTTGTCATAGTGACGATGCCAGTAATAACGATCTTCAACCTTTTCACGACCACTCAGACCCGCCCCGACCAGCCACATCATTGCACCAACAAAGATGCCTAAGATTGCGCCCTGCGCCAGCGCATCTGGCAGATCAAGCGAGGGAAGCTGGTTCATAATTGAGAAACCCACGCCCAGCACCATTGTGACTAATCCCAGTACCATCAAGCTGTTACCCGCTACGCGGCAGTGTTGATGTTTCATGCTGCACCTCCATCCATATGAGTCAATAACCGCACACAATGTTAAGTGCCATAAGCTTAGGCAATGGGTGAAGATAACGTTGCGGACTGGATCACACATCAGCCATAAATAATTAACTGGCCCTGATTGCAGCCTGTTGATTTCGATAGAAAATGATTAATCACCGTCATGAACCATTTCGATGCTTGTACTTTGTCATCTCGCCCGTGGCGAAGTAAACTAACGCCCTTTCGCGATAACAGCAGGATAATCATTGTGAGCAGCATTAAACTGATTGTGGGCCTAGCCAATCCAGGCGCTGAATATGCCGCCACGCGCCACAATGCGGGTGCCTGGTATCTGGATTTACTGGCTGAGCGCCACAATCAGTCACTGAAAGAGGAAGGCAAATTCTATGGCTATACCGCGCGCCTTGCGATAGCCGGAGAGGATGTGCGCCTGCTGGTGCCGACCACCTTTATGAACCTGAGCGGGAAAGCCGTGGCGGCGATGGCGACCTTTTATCGCATCGCGCCAGAAGAGATCCTGGTGGCGCATGATGAACTCGATCTGCCACCCGGCGTGGCGAAGTTCAAGCAGGGCGGCGGGCATGGCGGCCATAACGGGCTGAAAGATATCATCAGCAAAATGGGCAACAACAACAATTTCCATCGGCTGCGCATCGGTATCGGACATCCCGGCGATCGCAACAAGGTGACCGGATTTGTGCTGGGCAAGCCGCCCGCCAGTGAGCAGAAGCTGATTGATGATGCCATTGATGAGGCGGCGCGCTGCACCGAACTGTGGCTGAAAGAGGATCGTATCAAGGCGATGAACCGGCTGCACGCCTTCAAGCCTGCTTAAACGCCCGAATCGTCGTGATTCCGTGTATAATGCGCGAAATTTTTCAATTCGTCTCCGACAGTCCGCCTTCTGGCGCACTGTCCATCCAGTTATAAAGGGTATCAAACCATGGGATTCAAATGCGGTATCGTGGGCCTGCCGAACGTCGGTAAATCCACTCTGTTTAACGCGCTGACTAAAGCGGGCATCGAAGCGGCTAACTTCCCCTTCTGCACCATTGAGCCAAACACGGGCGTGGTGCCGATGCCTGACCTGCGTCTCGACCAGCTTTCTGAGATTGTTAAGCCGCAGCGCGTGGTGCCGACTACCATGGAATTCGTCGATATCGCCGGTCTGGTAAAAGGCGCGTCAAAAGGTGAAGGTCTGGGCAACCAGTTCCTGACCAACATCCGTGAAACCGAAGCGATCGGCCACGTGGTGCGCTGCTTTGAAAACGACAACATCATCCACGTGGCGGGTAAAGTGAACCCGGCTGAAGATATTGATGTGATCAACACCGAGCTGGCGCTGTCCGATCTTGAAACCTGTGAACGCGCGATTCAGCGCGTGCAGAAGAAAGCCAAAGGCGGCGACAAAGATGCTAAGGCTGAGCTGGCTGCGCTGGAGAAGTGTCTGCCGCATCTTTCTGAAGCGGGCATGCTGCGTTCACTGAATCTGGATGAGGACGACAAAGCGGCAATCCGCTATCTGAGCTTCCTGACTCTGAAACCTACCATGTACATAGCTAACGTCAATGAAGATGGTTTCGAGAACAACCCGTACCTGGATCAGGTGCGCGCTATCGCCGAAGCGGAAGGTTCAGTCGTGGTGCCAGTGTGCGCCGCCGTTGAGTCGGACATTGCTGAGCTGGAAGATGAAGACCGTGACGAGTTCATGGCAGAGCTGGGACTGGAAGAGCCAGGCCTGAACCGCGTTATCCGCGCCGGTTACTCCCTGCTGAACCTGCAGACCTACTTCACTGCTGGCGTAAAAGAAGTACGTGCCTGGACCATCCCGGTTGGCGCGACAGCTCCGCAGGCAGCCGGTAAAATCCACACTGACTTCGAGAAAGGCTTTATCCGCGCCCAGACCATCGCGTTTGAAGATTTCATCGCTTATAAAGGCGAGCAAGGTGCTAAAGAAGCCGGCAAGATGCGTTCAGAAGGTAAAGAGTACATCGTGAAAGATGGCGATGTGATGAACTTCCTGTTCAACGTCTGATTAAAGATTGTTGTCTCATGGGGGTTACATCAAAACCATGAAGTCTGACAGACTCCCTAAAATCCACGCCATGGCGTGGATTTTTTATTATGCGGTCGGGGTAAAATTCAGGCGGACACGTCCTTCCCATTAGCCGTGCTGCAAAACACTTTCAGATCGACCCCGCCCGAGGCTTATCAGGCGGAGCCTTAAGACGTTATTGCACCAGGTTATGCTGCAGGGAATATTTCACGATATGGGCATTATTGGTAAATTTCATTCGCTTCATCATGCGTGATTTATAGGTGCTGACGGTTTTATTACTGATGGAGAGCGCATCGGCTATCGCATTAATCGACTCCCCGTGGGCCAGCATGATCATGATTTGCCGTTCGCGCATCGTCAGGCTCTCATGAGGCGCACGATTATTGCTCTGGTAGTCGGAGAAGATAATCTCCTGTGCCAGATCGTGATCGATATAGCGTGATCCCTGCGCCACGGTACGAATCGCTTTGAGTAAAACATCCGGCGACTTGTCTTTGGTGATATAGCCCAGCGCACCATTATTTAACACCCGCCGGGTAATTTGCGGTTCGTTGTACATACTCAATACCAGAATGCGCAGCCGGGGATATAGAGGCATCAGGCGGGTAATCAGATCTTCTCCGCTCATGCCAGGCATCGAAATATCGAGTAGCAGCAGATCGACTTCGTGCTGACGCAGGCGCTCCAGCACCTGGCCGCTATCCGATGCTTCGCATACCACGTCGATATTGTCATCAAGAGCAAAAATTTGCTTCAGGCCCTCGCGCATAATGGCATGATCGTCGGCAATCATCAGACGTATGCATTTACTCATCGGTTAATACTCCCGGTTTTCGGACAGGATGCGACTGATTTAGCGCTTACAGAGAGGGGGAATTTCAGTTTAACCCGGGTCCCTTTACCAGGTGTACTATCGATGGTCGCTTCTCCATTTAGCATGCGTCCTCGCTCCCTGATGCCGTGCAGCCCACACGTCCCTTTCTTCACTCGATTCAGATGAAAACCTTTACCGTTATCGACAACTTCGATGAGCAGCGCATCCGGCGTGAGTTTGACGAAGATATAAACATTGCTGGCTCTGGCATGGCGGACGACATTGGTGAGAGACTCCTGTACCACGCGAAACGCCGCCGTCAGCGTCGCTTCATCCAGCACCACGGTATGTTCATCAGGTGCCAGTAAAATGCAGCGGATTCCATTGTTTTTTATAAACTGATCGCGCAACCATTCCAGCGCCGGAATTAAACCAAGATTGAGAACGTTAGGCCGCAGGCGGGTCGAGACATCCCGTACCACCTGAATCGTGCTGTCCAGATGCACCATCAGCTGCTGAATTTTTGCCTGCTGCGCATCGACAGGCTGATCTTTACGCATCGCCAGCAGCGACAACCCTGTACGCAGAGCGGTTAAATGCTGGCCCAGCTCGTCATGAATATCACGCGCCAGCTGTTTTTTTTCCGCTTCCCGCGCCCGCTCGAGATTATGAGTTAACTGCCGCAACTCCTCTTCGGTCTTGCGGATTGCAGTGATATCGCGCCCAACCGCCAGCACGCTAACCAGCCCGCCCTGTAAATCATATTCCGGCACGCAGCGCACATGCAGGGTGCGTTTATCACCCTGATGCTTTACCACCAGCTCATCTTCGGCCACTTTCTCATCAACCATCGTGCGTGAGACCAGCTTAAACAGGCTCAGTCCAATCCCCCCGCGCTGCACGCTTTCAGTCAGCGGCACCCGACTGATATCGTTTTCGCTAAGAGTAAACCAGCTGCGGACCGCCAGGTTGGCATAGAGGCAGCGGGTCTGCAAATCAAACCGTAAAATGAGGTCGGGAGAATTTTCCACTACCTGATGCAGCTGTTTTTCCCGAAGTTGCTGCTGCTCTTTTTGCCGGCGAATTTCATGCATATCGCGCACAATGCATAAGATATGCAGCTCACCATCCTGGTGATATCCGCTACAACTCACTTCTACGGGAAAAACGTTATGCCGGCCGGTATGATGTGAAGTGAATTGTATCCCTTCAGGGCGGGTACTGAGTTTCCACCACAGGGCAAAAACATCATTGTCGCGCAGTTCTTTATCAATGATGTCAAAGCTGAGCTGCGAAAATGCCTCGCGGGAATATCCCGTCAACTGGCAAGCCTTTTCATTGACATATTTGATATGCAGCTGGCTGTCTATCAAATATATCGCATCATGAATTTTGTTTAAGGCAATATTTGATAAACCGGTGATAGTAGTTTTGTCATTGTCATTCTGGTCAGATACACCCTGTAAAAGCATTATTCCCTCCACGGATTTATCAAGCCGCAGAGAATAACGTTCCGACGGCATGATAGTCATAACCCGCTAAATATTAACGAGCTGATAAGCTTAGCAGTTAAATTGCCATTTTTCGCAGGCCCATATTCAGGCGTAAATTCTCCCCTTTAATGTTTCCCGCACGCGTGAGAGCCGAGAGCGCACGGTGCCTACCGGGATTTCTAACTGCTGAGCGATATCCTGATAGCTGCCCTCCTCCTCCACAAGGATAGACAGCATCACCCTGACGTCTTTCGGTAAAATTTCGAGGGATGCCAGCGTATGACTCAGTAATTGCCTGTTTTCCGTCAGATCGCTGGGATCATTATCCAGCAGCAGATCGGCGATAACTTCATCATTAAGATTATCAAACAGATAGTGGATCTGTTTTGATTTGTAGTAGTTGCGAATCAAATTAACTGCGATGCCAAATACCCACGTTTCCGGACGGGATGCGCCGCGAAACTTATGGCGATTACACAACACTTCCAGACAGGTCATTTGCAGGATGTCATCAGCATCTTCATGGCTGGCAATACGTTTTCGAATGAAATTTAACAGCTTCTTATTATGCGTAACGAAGATCTCATCCCAGTTTACGTTAATTGCTAAGGGTGACTCTGCGACAGCGGATACGAGCGTTGAATTAATCATTTTCTTATCTCTCTCATTAGTAGCAATTGATTTCGTTACATAGCAAGAGATATGCCATCTGCTGCTCAACAAATAAGCTGCTGTTTATGAAAACAATTAATTCTCCATACAGAATTATCTGAGACAGTTTTTACCCTTCCTTATCGATGAATAATGCAAAAAATTGCACTGATTTCCGGATGAAATTATTTCCACTTTTTTTTACCGCTTTTTTCGGAACCGGTAAGCGTTATTTGACACAGAAAGAGAGTAATAACCATTGAGGATGGCTGGCGATGCTCAAAATACAACATGCGATACCGGCGCTGGCGCACTCGCTAAAAGCTCTGCATAAAAACACGCCACAGACAGCAGGTAAAAACGACGTGCCGGATAATGTCCGCGCGCGGGAAACGTCACTGAATGACGCGATGGAAGAAATGGGCGCCGCGTTGAGTGAAAAGATGGAACGCAGGCAAAAGGCTCAGGACCGCCGTAATGCGTCACGGAACCAGCAGCGTGGCAAGCATGCGCTCAGCAAAGTCGGAGAGTTGAATGCACTATTTTCCCTACTCGACGGCGGCGATGAACAACAAACGCTGGAGCAGATGGCGTGGCTACGTGCCGCCCTGCGCCAGAATCCGCCGCCGGATAGCGACACACTTCTGGAAAAGACCGGCGGCGATCCGGCGCGCACCGCCCTGCTACTGCGTGTGATCGGCGAACAGGCACAGGATAAAGGCGACGGGGAACTGGCCGGGCTGGCCGGGGCCCAACTGGATAAGCTACAGCAGACCCACGGCCAGACCATTCGTGCAGGCAACAACACGGCGTCAGCCATCGCCGGGTATACCCGCGATCCGCAGCGTAAACAGTCGTTGCGCAACCTCTATTACGACGGCATCGTCCACCAGCAGTCCGCAACCAGGATGCTGGATATGCTGCTGGAGCTGATCGGCTCGCGTAATCTGATCCCGACGCTGCGTACTCTGCAGCGCGCGCTGGCGGATGATATCGCCGCACTTGCCCCCTCAATCAGCGTTATTACCCTCGGACGTATCCACCGCGGACTGCGCGATGCTGCCGGGATAAGCCAGACGCTGAGCGACAGCACTGCCTTTTTGCAGCGTATGC
This sequence comes from Pantoea sp. OVA07A, assembly GCF_019969975.1. Classification (NCBI taxonomy): domain Bacteria; kingdom Pseudomonadati; phylum Pseudomonadota; class Gammaproteobacteria; order Enterobacterales; family Erwiniaceae; genus Pantoea; species Pantoea sp. OVA07A. Next base: position 1,041,503 of record NZ_JAHXYM010000001.1, read on the forward strand.
GCAGCAAACTGCCCAGTGTTGCCATGAACAGCCTGACTCTGGCACGCCGGATGTTGCAAATCAGCCATAACGGCGCTTATCAGAGTGATTTTACCGGGCTGGCAGACGAGATTGTCGGCCAGAACAGGCAACATCTGCCGCTCTTTTTTAGTTCGCTTTTTCCGCTCCTGCACGGCGTGCCAGCCTCGCTGTGGCCCGCTCAGGAAAATCGTGACAACGCGTTAAAACTGCTGCGCGGCATGATTACGGACGTCACTAAAACTGAGCAGCAACAGCAATGCCGCAACCGGAACGCTGCGTCGTGAGGCAACAAAGATGAATACCCTGTTTCAGATATTGAATCGAATCGCGATCAGCGCCATGCAACGCTCCGAAGTGGTCGGTGCGGCTTTTGCCATGGCGCTGGTGTTTATGCTTATTATTCCCTTACCGCTGCCATTAATTGATGCGCTGATAGCGGTGAATATCTGCCTGTCATCTCTGCTGGTCGTGCTGGCCATGTATCTGCCTAAGCCGCTGGCGTTCTCAACCTTTCCCGCCGTGCTGCTGCTCACCACCATGTTCCGCCTGGCACTCTCTATCTCCACCACCCGCCAGATCTTAATTCAGCAGGATGCGGGCCATGTGGTGGCGGCTTTCGGTAACTTTGTGGTGGGCGGCAACCTTGCGGTAGGGATGGTGATGTTCCTGATCCTGACCGTGGTGAACTTCCTGGTCATTACCAAAGGTTCCGAAAGGGTAGCCGAAGTGGCTGCGCGTTTTACCCTTGATGCAATGCCAGGTAAGCAGATGTCCATCGACAGCGATCTGCGCGCCGGACTGATTGATGGGGTACAGGCCAGAAACCGGCGTAATGAACTGGCAAAAGAGAGTCAGTTATTCGGGGCGATGGATGGCGCGATGAAGTTTGTTAAAGGTGACGCTATCGCCGGGCTGGTGATTGTCGTGATTAACCTGATTGGCGGCATCAGTATTGGCGTGCTGCAGCTGGGCATGCCTGCTGGCGAAGCGATGCATATCTACTCGATTCTGACCATCGGTGACGGACTGATTGCACAGATCCCTGCGCTGCTGATCTCGCTGACCGCCGGGATGCTGATTACCCGCGTCTCGTCCGACAATGAGCAGACGGCTGACAATAATATCGGCCGCGAGATTGCCGAGCAGTTAACCAGCCAGCCGAAAGCCTGGCTGCTCTCCTCAATGGGGATGGTGGGCTTTGCCCTGCTGCCAGGTATGCCAACGGCAATTTTTCTGCTGCTGGCCGCGCTGACGATGATTAGCGGCGGTTTTCAGATCTGGCGTGTCAGAAAGACCCTGAGCCTTGCGCAGCCGCAAATGGAAAATGAGGTCATTCCCCCTGAGCTGAACGGCAAGGAGGATTTACGTCAGTTCAACCCAACACGACCTTATCTGATCAATTTCTCGTCCTCATGGCGCGGCCATCCGGAGATGCTGGAGCTGGTGCAGGATATTCGCCGCCTGCGTAACCGTATCGTTTACCACTTCGGCTTTACCCTGCCAGCGTTCGATATCGAGTTTCTCGACCAGCAGACGGAAGATGAGTTTCGCTTCTCGGTTTATGAAATCCCGAAAGTAAAAGGGACATTTAACGTGTCGCATCGGGCGGTGAAACGCCGCTGGCTGGACGAGATCGCGTCAGCCGACAGGGAAAGCGTGGCAGAGGGCGACGAGCAGCGTCAGGAAGGCGATCTTATCTGGCTGGCGGCGGATCATCCGCTGCTGCAAAACGAAGAGGTCGAGCGCTGGACGGCGCGCGAAATCCTGGTAAAGCGCATGGAGAACGCTATTCACGCCAGCAGCCCGCATTTTATTGGTCTGCAGGAAACTCGCGCGCTGGTGAGCTGGCTGGAATCAGAGCAGCCGGAGCTGTCGCAGGAGTTACAGCGCGTGATGCCCCTCTCACGTTTCTCCAGCGTCCTGCAAAAACTGGTTTCAGAACGCATTCCGCTGCGATCGGTTCGGGCAATTGCCGAAGCGCTGATCGAGCATGGGCAGCATGAGCGCGACATCTGGCTGCTGACCGACCAGGTGCGCATCTCGTTAAAAAATCATCTCTGTTACCAGTATGCCCGTCCGGACGGCCTGCATGTCTGGCTGCTGACACCGGAACTGGAAGAACAGTTGCGTGACTCGCTTCGTCAGACTCAAAACGATCTGTTCTTTGCGCTAACCCATGAGCAGATCAGCGCCATTCTCCCGCTCATCGCCAACGCATTCCCGGTTGACACCCCGGAAAGCGCGGTGCTGCTGGTCGCCCAGGATTTGCGCAGCCCGATGCGCGGGCTTATTCAGGAAGAGTTCCACTATGTGCCGGTGCTCTCGTTTGCAGAGCTGCAACCCAATCTCGCAGTAAATGTGCTGGGCCGTATAGAGCTCGATCCGGCCGCTTACTCACTTACCACGTGGGAGAGTTAACCATGTTCGAACTGCGCGTGCTGTCTGGCCTGCATTTAGGCGCCGCGTTACCCCTCTTCGGTGATAAATGGCTGATTGGCCACGCCGATGAGGCCGATCTGATGCTTAGCGATGCTCGCGTTGCTGCCCGCCAGTGCGAGCTGCGCCGGGAAGAGACCCGGTGGCTGGCACAACCGCACGGCGGGGAAGCCTATGCCATTAATAGTGAAGAACCTTTTCAGGTCGCTGACGTCTGGCTCTGCGTCGCGCCTATCGACACGCCGTGGGCCGCCTGTATGCCGCCTGCCACACCTTCTATGCCAGAAGAAACTGCTGAAGCACCGAATGAGGCCATACCCCCGGTCGCTGCACGTAAAGGGATATTCACCCGCAGCATCCGCACGCTGGTCTGGAGCCTGATGTTGCTGCTCACTCTGACAGTAATGAGCTGGGTTTTGCAGCCCACCGTAGCCCAGACTCAGGTCACCTCCTCCCGGCCACTGAGTACTCCCGCAGAATTGCAGGCTCCGTTACAGAAAATGTTGCGCGAACGCGATCTGGCGAGCCTCGTGAAAGTTGACATGCATAATCAGCGACTGCGTCTTACAGGCCGCCTCAGTAAGCCACAGATGCAAATCTATAAACGAATGCTGGAGCGCTTTAACGCAACGTACACCAGCGATATCCCGCTGGATAACCAGGTCAGGCTGCTGAAGGTCAGACTGCCGTTTCGCATTGTGCAAATCACCACCGGTAGCCGCGCCAATATTGTCACTGATGATGGGCAGCGTCTGTTTATCGGCGATGAAGTCGACAACCTGCGGCTGGTGGCGATTACCAGTAACCAGATCGAGTTCAACGGGCGCGATAACATTAAGGTGAGCTGGTAATGACGATGACACTGGAGCAGTGGTATCAGCAGCAGCAGCGGCGGCTGACATGCTTTTCGCCGGTCGAAAGCTTTGGTCGCATTACCGGGATCAGCGGGATATTGCTCGAAAGCAGCCTGCCCGAGGCGCGGATTGGCGATCTCTGCCAGATCGCCCGGGATGACGGGCAAAGCGTGCTGGCAGAGGTGGTCGGCTTTAACCCGCAGCACACACTGCTCTCCGCCCTCGGCCAGCTCGACGGCATAGCGCGTGGGGCACGCGTGGTTCCGCTGCGCCTGCCACACAGTATTGTGGTGTCCGACGCCCTGCTCGGCAGCGTACTTGACGGCTTTGGCCGTCCACTGGATGCAGGCCAGCCTGGCGCGTTCGCCCTGCCCGGTACGGTGGACGATGCGGTAGGCGTACTGGGCGATGCCCCGGCACCCACCGATCGTCCGCGCATCGATACGCCGCTACCGACCGGCATTCGCGCCATTGATGGCCCGCTGACCCTGGGCGTGGGACAGCGGGTGGGGATCTTCGCCGGCGCGGGCTGCGGGAAAACCACCCTGCTGGCGGAGATTGCCCGTAATACGCCCTGCGATGTCATTGTCTTTGGTTTGATTGGCGAGCGTGGGCGCGAATTGCGCGAGTTTCTTGACCACGAACTGGATGAGGCGCTGCGCAGCCGTACGGTGCTCATCTGCGCCACCTCCGATCGCAGCAGTATGGAACGCGCCAGGGCCGCTTTTACTGCCACTGCCATCGCCGAAGCCTGGCGCGATAAGGGTAAGAACGTGCTGTTAATCCTCGACTCCCTGACCCGCTTTGCCCGTGCCCAGCGTGAAATCGGCCTCGCGCTGGGCGAGCCACCGGGTCGCGGCGGGCTGCCGCCTTCGGTTTATACCTTATTGCCCACCCTGCTGGAGCGCGCAGGACAGACCTCACGGGGGGCCATCACCGCCCTCTATTCCGTGCTGATTGAAGCCGATTCAATGAACGATCCGGTCGCGGACGAAGTGAGATCCCTGATTGATGGCCACATTGTGCTGACCCGTCGTCTGGCGGAGCGCGGTCACTACCCGGCTATTGATGTGCTGGCAAGCCTGAGCCGAACCATGAGCAACGTTGCGACTCGCGAGCATAGCCGCGACGCCACGCAGCTGCGCCGCATGATGTCCGCCTGGCAGCAGGTAGAAATGTTAATCCGCCTGGGAGAATACCAGCCGGGACATGATGCCATGACCGATGCGGCAGTATCGGCTCAGGAGGCGATAAATGGCTATCTGCAACAGGCGATGCACGCGCCCTGCGGATATGACGACACACTGCATTACTTAGCGGAGGTAAGCCAGCATGCGCCGTCATCCGCTACCTGATCACGACATCACGACTGATGAGGGCAGCGCTGAATTGCAGCAGGCCTTCTCTCTGCTGCTGCCAATTCGCCGCCAGCGCTTACGCCGCTGCGAACGGTTGCAACGGCAAGCGGAGCAGGCGCTGTGCGAAACGCAACGTCAGTCAGCCGAGGCGGAACACCAGCTTGAAGCCGCACTACAGCATTATCAGCAGCTGCGCGATAGCTTTGCCGGACACCACCAGTCGGGGCTGCAAAAACAGGAGCATCTGGTCGGGGGATTGGCCCGGGAGCGCCAGGCCAGCGACGCGGTGAGTGGACAGCGTAATCAGCTGCAACAGTGCCGCGCACAGCAGGTTATGCAACAACAACAGGTGCAGCACACACAGCAGCAAACACAGGCGCGTCTGCGCGATGTGGAAAAACTGGAATATCTGATGGCGCACAGCGAGGCATTACGATGACAGCCTTACCCCACCCCCCGCAAAATAATCCAGCGCCGCCTGCACGGCCGGAGGTGCAGCGCCGTTCGCCGCAGACCGGACCTTCAGACGTCGCGACATCCGAGCGTAAATCCCGCACCGAGCCGTTTCGCGAAGAGGGTTCGCTGTTCGACGCGCTGTTGCTCATCCCCAGCGAACTGCCGCAACCGCTTATCATACCCTGGGAAGGCTCCCCCTCTTTTGGGTCACAGTTATCCCATGAGCATGTGGCTCCCGCTTCTCCGGCCAGGGCCTGGCAACAACTGGAGCCCCCCCTGTGCGCCATGGCAGAAAAGCAGCCTGCTGGCCCGATATCGATGACGCTACTGCTGCCCCTTTTAGGCGAAGTGGATGCCCGCCTGAGTCCTTTTGCCGCGGGCTGGGATATCAGCCTGCGTTTTGCGCCACCTGCCATGACGATGATGGCCGCCCATCAGGAACGCTGCAGGGAGTCCCTGCGCCGCCGGATGGCCTGCGCTGTGCGCCTGCGTTTTGAGCAGCGCGGAGGCCGGGAATGAAACCCTTATCCCTGCGCACTCTGCCGCGCGAAGAAGCCAGCCTGCGCCAGCGTATCGGCCACGGCCTTGGCTATCCTTTTACCCTTGCAGGCGAAGCGGGTGAGCTTCAGCTGCGGCTCGCCCCCCCCGGCGAGCGGCCACCGACGCAGAGCTTCTCATGCAAGGCAGGAGGGTTATCTCTGGCGGAGAGCGAAGCGCTGCTGAGTCTGTTTTCCACTTGCCCGCTGCTGCCAGAACCCGGGGCGTGCGCTGACTGGTACTGGCCGCTCTTTAACCAGCATCTCAGCCCGGCATTGCGCGCGCTATTTGGCGACCTGACGCCGCAGGACGCGCCCTGCGCACCGATTGAGGGGATGTGGCTTGCGATTAGCGTCACGATCGGTGAGGCGCAGGCGCAAAGTCAGTTATATCTTGCGCCCGCCACATTGGCGGCGTTGTTAAACCAGCCTGGCTGGGCTCCGCTCCCTGCACCGCTTTGCAGCGCCCTGCCGTTATCGCTGCCGATAGAACTGGGTGCGGTGTCGTTTGCTCCCTCGCAGTTACGCACACTTCGCCCCGGTGATGTGATTTTCCCTGCTACCTCGTATTTTTTCCCGACCGGTCGCGGCGAGCTTCGCCTTGCGCAATTGCACCTTAAGGGCGAATTGCTGTTCGGGGAGGGGCATCCTGCCCGTTTTCTTATTACCCGTCTGGAGAATAGTTACATGAATGTGACCCCCGAAGATAATCTGCCTGCCGATACACCTCAAGCGAATGAAGGCCTGACTGAAACAACGGCGCCTGTGGCATCACCTTTTGATGCGCTGCCGCTGGCCCTGACCGTGCGCTGCGGCCATCTCAGACTTACCCTGGGTGAGTTAAATCGTCTGGATGTTGGCTCGACGGTCACGGTCGAAAACGTCGTGCCCGGTGAAGCACTGCTATGTCACGGCGAATTTCCGCTGGCGAAAGGCGAACTGGTCGATGTCGAAGGACGTCTGGGGTTGCAGATTACTCACATGCTACCGGGCGTGGCGAGCGTCGGGGATGTGAACAGGTGATTCCGATGGAGATGGGGCCACTCAACCCGATTATGCTGGCGCTGTTTCTCGGCGCACTGGCACTGCTGCCGATGATGCTCATTATCTGTACCAGCTTTTTGAAAATTACGATGGTGCTGCAATTGACGCGCAACGCGATGGGCGTGCAGCAGGTGCCGCCAACGATGGCGCTCAACGGCATTGCGCTGGCGGCAACGCTATTTATTATGGCGCCGGTATTTAGCGATATGACCGACAGGCTGAAAGCGATCCCTGTCGATTTCAGCAGTATGGAGCGGCTCGAATATACCGCCGCTAATGGTATCGAACCGCTGAAAACGTTTATGCATAAAAATACCGATCCGGACATCGTCATCCATCTGCAGGAAAATGCCCAGCGTATGTGGCCAAAGAAAATGGCAGATTCGGTCACCCCCGACAATATGCTGCTCATTATCCCGGCCTTCGTGCTATCGGAGCTGCAGAACGGTTTCAAAATCGGCTTTCTGATCTTTATTCCTTTTATTGTCGTTGACCTGATCGTCTCGAATATCCTGCTGGCGCTCGGGATGCAGATGGTGTCGCCGATGACCGTTTCGCTGCCACTGAAGATCCTGCTGTTTGTGCTCATCAGCGGCTGGACGCGGCTGCTCGACGGCCTGTTCTACAGCTATTTATGAGGTCATCATGGATATTCTGACGCTGTTTCGCCAGGGGTTATTGCTGGTGGTTATCCTCTCCGCGCCGCCGCTGCTGGTGGCAGTGATCTCCGGGGTAATTATTTCACTGGTGCAGGCCGCGATGCAGTTGCAGGATCAGACCCTGCCGTTCTGCATCAAACTTATCGCGGTCGGCCTGACGCTGGCGCTTACCGGGCGCTGGGTCGGTGTTGAACTGATGGAGCTGGCGCAGGCGGCGTTTGCGATGATGTCAACGGTCAGTTCCTGATGCTGACAGGTTACCCACTCACCGATACGTTTCATGCAATCCTCGCGCTGGGACTTGGCATGGCGCGCATCTTTCCCTGCCTGTTACTGACACCAATATTCTCTTTTAGCGTCATAAAAGGGCTGCTGCGAACCGCCATTGCTGTGGCGCTGGCGCTGTTTATCGCCCCAGGCATCAAAGAACAAATTGATGTGCTTGAGCCAACAATGATGGCGCTGGCAGGGCTGGTACTCAAAGAGTTGATGATAGGCACCCTGCTCGGATTGTTGCTGGCGTTGCCTTTCTGGCTGTATGAGTCTGTCGGTGCGTTATTCGATAACCAGCGGGGTGCCTTAATGGGTGGGCAAATTAACCCCCAGCTGGGGCCGGATGTGACGCCTCTGGGTAAGTTAATGCAGCAGGTGCTGATATTGCTGCTGGTCACAGGGCTGGGATTATCGACCATCACCCAGGTGATCTGGGACAGCTATCATCTTTGGTCCGCCACCCAGTGGATACCTTTCCCCGCAGAGGCAGGTTTTCACGTCTGGCTTACGCTTTTGGGGAAAATCTTCAGCGATATGGTGCTTTATGCCGGGCCGCCGGTGGCGCTGATGCTGCTGCTCGATTTTGCCATCGGTGTGATGAGTCTCTATAGCCCACAGCTACAGGCGACTGCCCTGACAATTCCGTTGAAATGCCTGCTCGGCATGTTGTTTTTTATCCTCTATCTGCCACTGCTGGACCATCTGGGTAATGCGCGGTTGTATGAACTGCGCGATCTTATCCCTGTCCTGTCGCAGATATTTGCCCCTTCAGCCGGGAGCGCGCCATGAGCGAAAAAACCGAAGACGCTACACCGCAAAAACTCAGAGAGTCGCGCAAAAAAGGCCAGGTCAGCCAGAGCCAGGATATCCCTAAGCTGCTTATCTCAATCGGTATCCTTGAAACCCTGTTTGCTATGGTGGATACCGGGATGCAGCGGTTGCAGGCGATGATGCTGCTGCCGTTAACACGTCTGCGTGACCCATTCGATCACGCGATGGAGGAAGTAATAAGTGATAGCGTCACCGTAATGCTGGTACTGGTGGGCATCGCGTGCGCCATTGCCATGCTGCTGCGGGTGGTGGGCGGCTGGGTGCAGTTCGGCCCACTCTTCTCCACCGAAGCGCTGGCACCGAAACCGGATGCGCTTAACCCGTTTAATCATCTGAAGAATATGTTTTCCGCCCGCCAGTTTACCCAGCTTTTGACCAGCATCTTTAAAGCGGTGGTGATAGGCCTGGTGGTATGGCAGGCGATCATGCCGGACCTCGGTGGCCTTGCTCAGCTGGCGCTTGGCGATCTCAACGGTTTCTGGCAGGGGGTGATGGCGCTGTTTATGAAGGTGTCACGTCGGGTGCTGATGGTGATGCTAATAATCAGCCTGTTCGATTTTGGTATTCAGCGCTATTTCTTCCTCAAACAGCAGCGTATGAGTCATGAAGATATCAAAAACGAATTTAAGCAGAGCGAAGGCGATCCGCATATGAAAGGCCACCGCCGTCAGCTGGCTCAGGAGATCCTGAATGAAGAGCCGGTGCCTGCCCGTGAGATTAACGTGGAAGACGCGGATGTGTTGCTGGTTAATCCCACCCATTTTGCCGTCGGTCTCTATTATCGCCCGGATGAAACGCCGCTGCCGCGTCTGCTGTTTAAGGCTTGCGATGAAGAGGCGCGGGCACTAATTGAAGAGGCGCAGCGTAAAAAGAGACCGGTTATCCGCTTTATCTGGCTGACCCGCACTCTGTGGCGCACCACGCGGGAAGGCGCTTATGTTCCACGCGAAACGTTAAATGCCGTCGCGCACGTCTATCGTCTGCTGCGGGAGCTGGAGGATCACTATCTGGATGAGGTGATTGAGATTCGGGAAGAATAGTGCGGAGGGTAACGCCGGACTATCTTATCAGGCAGTCACATCTGCATCTCACGGGCCTGCTGAATAAAAGCCAGTATTAAAGCGCTAAAAGTCGCCGGGGTGAAACCGGCAAGCGGTTGCTGATAACAGAGCCGCCTGCGGTCTGCTGCAGGAAAACTGACCTAATGGAATAGCATTACCAGCACTGGCATGCGGGCAAAGAGTGCGCCGCACACAGGCTTCCCGGAAACGGAAGGTGAATAGCTATGGTCGATTCTCGCTAAAATAGGGCCCCAGCGATCAGCCGGGGCCTGGGACTGCCGAAACGTGATTAGTTATCTACCGTTATCCGCGTGTAGTCGTTCGGGCCATTACGCAGTTGTGGTTGCCACCAGATGGTCAGGTTATGCAGGTCTGAAGAGGGGCGACAGCCCACGTCATTACATCCGCCCTGCGGCCGCGCGCAGGCACTCAGCACCAGCGCGGCGGCGGTAAGCACAATTATTCTCACTAACATGCTTTTTCCTTATCAGCTCAGTAGAGGTTTTTGGCCGGTGCACCGCCTGCTGAAGAGAGCAGCGAAGCGCGAGAAGGACGTGACGGAGCATTGCTATCAAATGCGACGAATACCTCCGCCGATTCACCCGGACGCAGTTCTCCACGCGGCCAGACCGCTACCGCCAGCGTGCGGTCGCTGCGGCACAGACTCTCATCAAAACGCTGCGTCTGCTGGGTGTTGTTGGTGATCACCCCAACGGTTATTTGTACGCTGCTGTTGCCGTACCACTGATGGCGACGGAAATCGCTCCCGAAAGCGCCCGAAATGCGGCACAGGGAGGAAAGCGTCTGGCCCGTGCCACCGCTGGTCATCCCCGCTGGCACGCGGTTCAGCGCCAGGTCGTGCATCGCGCCTTCCACCATCCCTTTGACGTCGGTGTACTTATGACGATTAGTCACCTCATCCATCGCGCTATTAAGCTGTTCGCGCGACTCGGCAGCGATATACCGGGTCGGATCGACCTGGTCACCAATTAAATGCGGCGTAATAATAAACAGCCGCTCACGCTGGGAGGTCTCATAGCGCGTTGAGGTAAAGAGCTTGCCGATCAGCGGAATACTGCCGAGGATCGGGATGCGTCGCTCACGGTCGCCCGTCTCTTTGGAATGGAACCCGCCCAGAACCAGCGAGCGTCGCGCCTCCACCAGCGCCTGGGTGCTGACCGCTGCGTTATGGGTTCCCTGCGCATCGCCCTCATCATCTTTATTGAGCTTGCCATCTTCCACATCAACAATGAGCTGGATAGCCGATTTTTGTGAAGTGGTGATTGCGCGTGGCGTCACCCGCAGGCTGGTGCCTGCGGTGACAGACTGAATATCCGCCACCCTCTCGCCAATGGCGCGTATAAAGGCAGTATCGCTGAAATCAATCACCGCGGGCTGATTCTCCAGCGTGAGGATAGTGGGGTTAGCGATAATGGATGCCGTCCCTTCCCCCTCCATCGCTTCGATACTGGCAAAAAATCGCTGGAAATCGGTCACAAACAGTGTACTGGCACCGGAGAGCATATTGGCGCCGCTGGCGACACTGCCAAACTGACCGGCCAGGTTGCTGGAGAAGCGTTTCAGCGCGCTGCGGTCGATATCGACAATCACTGCATCAATTTCGATCAGCTTTTGCGGAACATCAATGGCGTTAATTAATGCCTGATAAGCGTCCCGGGTTTTCGGATCGTCACGCACCAGCAGCAGGTTGTTACGCACATCCGCTGATACTTTACCCGCCAGACTGCTGACAGGCGCCTTTTTACGTCCGGAGGCCGGCATATTGCGATTAATCAGCTCGTTTAAAACACTTTGCGACTGTTCACGTGATACCTGTTCATCCTCTCTCTGGCCTGATGACATTCTTCCGGAAGAGGCGTTGCTGGACTGACCCAGCAGTTCATTCAGAATGGTGGCCACCCCCGGCACCAGCAGCTCCTGATCGCGATAGCGAATGGTGCGATCCGCCACGGCCGCATAACGCAGCGGGAATGCCATCATATCTTTATTGGCCCCGGCTTCAGGTTTGCTTTCCGATTTACGGGCAAATTCCGTTATCTGGCGCACATACTCCGGCGGACCGGTCACCAATACCACGCCTTCATCCGGCAGTTCGCCCCAGCCGAAGCGGGGTTCCAGCAGGCCGACACCGCGCAGCGCCTCTTTCAGATCCGGCGCGGCTTCCGGGGAAATCTCAATACGCTGGGAAGTTTGCGCTGCCTGCGGGCTGACGTAGAGCGTGTTGTTATAAACAAACCACTGAAAGCGATACTCAAGCGCCAGGCGATTAAGGAACGCTTCCGGGCTGTCTGCGCGCAGTTTACCGGTGACATTGCTGTCGCCCAGCGTGCCAAGATTGACCTCAACACCAAAGCTGCTGGCAAAATCGTCAAGAATAATATTAAGCGGGGTATTATCTGCCGAATAGGCATACGCACCATTCTTCCACTCATCCGGTACACGAGCGTTTGTGATGCCCATACTCAGTAGCAGCAGGGTAATGGCCGCCAGCAGGCGGCCCGGAAAAGAAAACGTAAACACGCCTGACTCCTTGATGACAGGGGCTTAGTTAACAGCGTCGATGATCGCTTTACGGATACCAAACCTGAACTGGGTGTATTGCGAACTTGCCCAGCTGGCGTTGGACATATCCTGCAGGCGATTCTGGAAAGCATACATATCCGCAATGCTGAACGATTCGCCCGAAACATCGCGGGCAAACTGATAGGCTTCATGATGTTTGCGGTTTGAGTTGGAAGATAACTGACGCTGTAACAGATCGCTGGAACTCATGATATTGACTCCTCTTGTTGGACACCCCTGTTAAGTGGCGCGACAAGCGAAGCAGTTCCACTGTTTTTGCTTTTTTATGCATTCTCTTCTGCCAGCGCTGGCGCGAGCTGCTGGTACAGCGTCCGCCAGTTAACCATCAGCTCGCCTGCGTCGGTAATAAGCCGCAAGCGATCTGGCTCAAGCGCCGGGTCGGCGCACAGCGTCCAGCGAAGCTGCGGCTGCGCGACCAGCCAGCCGTTAATCTCCTGCTCCTGCCCACTGGCGCAATACAGCGTCGCCTGCTGCTGACGCGGATAGTGACGCAACAACTGTCTGAGCAACGCGTGAAAACGGCGCTCATCATCCACCTCATCGAGCAGGTGTTGCAGTGCCTCGTTCAGAACCTTTCCAGCGAGCAACACCAGCTGCGTCTCTTCGGCTGCACGCTGTTCCTGCCACTCCGCAAAGAGCGTCTGCGCCTGCTGCCAGAACCGGGCTTCCCATTCGCGCTGGCTGGCCGCCCTTTCGGCTTGTGCCTCGGCGCGTGCCTGCTCGCGGATCGTTTGCGCCTGTTTATGGGCCAGCTCGATAATGGAAGCCGCTTCAAGCCTGAGCGCAATTTCCTCGCGGCGCAGCACATTACCCGGTGGGGCGCTGCCGCCCTGCAGATGCAGGCTTTTAAGTTTCCACATCGCGCGTCTCTCCCGAATGTTGTTGCACCTGCCAGAGCGCCGTTTCCCATAAAGGACGCAAACGATGGCCAGGCAGTGAAAGTGCCGGGTTTACCGGCGCGTCGCTTACAGGGAAGAGTAGCCGCAGGCGCGGCCAGATAGCCGGAAATAACGCCTGCAGCAGACAGAGGCTGTCGGCGCTGCCGCCAGTAGTGAAAAGCCCGGCGGGCAGCCAGCACTCAATGCGCATTCCTTTCGCCAGACGCCGCAACCAGATCTTTAGCTCTGCGGGTAGCGGCATGGCTCCGGCGCAAATTTCCGCGACTAAAATCAACAGTTGCGCGCGCTGTTCGCAGCTTAAGTCGCTGATGGCCAGCACCATCGGCTCCGGCGCGACCAGTTCGCCTGATACACCCAGTGTGTGGTGCCAGCACGAGGCATGCTGGCGGAGATAGTTCCTCTGCAAAGGCGCAGACAACCGGGCCAGTGGCTGGGTGCACCAGCTTTCATCAGCCTGTAACCAAAAGTCAGCGTGCCACCAGCGTAACCAGCGCAGGGTAATTTCCTCATCAGGCGCAGCGTTGAGCATAATCAATCACTTCGCCTGTGCAGCCAGGCGCTTACGACTCAGAGCCTGACGGATGAATGCATTTGCCACCAGTAACAGCAGCAGCACCCCAAAGAATGTTGTAACTATCTTGACCATCCCGTAACGTTCCGGGCTAAGCTGAAACGGCCCCAGTTGCACCATTTCAATTTTATCCTGCCAGGCTTTCGCCGGGACAAAGACAATCGCCAGATCGCGGTCATCGCGCCCGCCCAGCCCCGGAATGCTGGTTGCCACCAGCCGGCGAATGCGCGGTTCGATACTGTCCGGATCGAGGTTTTCATGATATTTGATAAATACCGAGGCGGAAGCGGGTTGTACCGGCTCGCCGGGGGCGATACGCTCGGGCAATACGACATGCACACGCGCCACCACGACGCCATCAATTTGTGACAGTGTCGCTTCTACCTCCTGTGACAGCGCATAGATATAGCGGGCGCGCTCCTCCAGCGGACTGGAGATAACACCACTTTTCTGAAAAACCGCGCCAAGGCTGGTTCGCGCCTGATGAGGCAGTCCGGCGGCATTGAGGATATTCACCGCCCGCTCAATGTCACTGCGCGCGACGTTAACGCTAACCCCCTCTTTAGAAACCTGTTTTTCCGCCTCAATCTTAAAGCGGCTCAGTTCTGCCACCACATCGTTGGCATCGTTTTCTGACAGTCCGCTGTGCAACTGAGTCTGATCACCGCAGCCGGTAAGCAGCAGTGCCAGGCACAGAGCACAGAAGCATTTAATGACAGCGCCATTCATAAGATTCACTGCAGGTTGCTGAGTTTATCGACTGACTGAACGGTTTTGGCAATCACTTTGGCGTTCATCAGACTCTCGATATAGTAATCAGAGAGCTGCGCATTGGCGCGGGAGAAATCTTCCGCACTGGATGACCGCGAAGCGACTCTGAGATCGTTAAAGGCTTCTTTTTGCGCACGCTGGTTGCCGCTCAGTGATTGCAGAATATTGCCGACCACGCCAGGCTCTGAAGAGCTCATCTGGCTGCTGTCAGGCGCAGGGCCATTAAGCTTTGCATTAAACCATTGAATATCTTCCGCCGACGGTGCTTCCTGGTACATTTCGACTGACGGAACCGGTTCTGAAGTGAGCAAGGAAGATTGAGAGACTTTCATCAGTAAAACTCCTGTGGCATTAGAGAGCAGGGAGACAAAAAAACACCTCCCTGCCGGAGTCGATTAGTACTGAATTTTGACCTGGGCTGCGGCTGACGCGGCCTGCGCATTACTTTCGGCGATGCCGTTAATGCGCTGGAACTCTACATCGCGATCCATTTTATCGGCCTGGTTTTCCTGCATCTTGTCCATCGCCTGTTGCGAACGGACCATATATTTCGCACCGTTGTAAGCACCGGCAACCTGAGTGTAAGCAGAAGCTGCGTTGGTGATCCCGTTGGAAAGTAAGCTAGCACCTGACATAGTCATTCCTCGCGTTGATGATAGGTTGTAGTTGGGTGTTGCATTCATTAAGTAATCAATGAAGCTATCCGGTTCCATCGCAAAGAAAATATTTATGCAGATTAAGCCTGCTGGCCCACGGCAAGAGAGGTGGGCGATATATCAGGCGGTAAGTTTTAACAGCTTCAGGCGGTGATAAAGGGTGCGCCTGGGAATTCCTAACTCAAGAATGACATCATCGATACGATTGTCGTGCCGGTTCAGGCAGTCGTGGATCAGGCTGCGCTCAATGCGCCGCATTCTGTCTTTTAATAACACGCGCCCTTCCTGCTTTATCTCACAGCACAGCGGCGGTAAGCCCAGCACAAAGCGTTCTGCCGCCGCTTTCAGCTCGCGGATATTTCCCGGCCAGCTATGCAGCAGCAGGGTCTCATCAAGCGCGAGCGATCCTGCCGGCAGAGGCTGATTCAGACGCAGCGCCGCCTCCTGCGTAAACTGGCGAAACATGGGCAAAATCAGCTCCGGCCGTGATCGCACGGTTGGCGTGGAAATTTTAATTGTGTCGAGGCGAAAGAAGAGATCCCGACGAAAACGGCCCTGAGCCACCAGCTGCGCCAGTGGAATTTGCGAGGCGACGACCACCCGCAGATCCAGTCCGATACTTTTGGTGCTGCCCAGTCTCTCTACCGCGCGATTTTCCAGTACACGCAGCAGCTTAGCCTGCATCGTGAGCGGCATACTGTCTATTTCATCCAGAAACAGCACGCCGTGATTAGCACTCTCAATATACCCGGCACGGGAACTGCTTGCGCCGGTGAACGCCCCGGCCATGACCCCAAACAGCTCGCTTTCGGCAAGTGTCTCCGGGATGGCCGCACAGTTGACCGGCACCATCGGGCCACGACAGCCGGAAAGTTGATACAGCCGCTGGGCCAGTGCATCTTTCCCTGTACCCGTTTCTCCCTCGATTAAGACATCTATGTTTAACGGTGCAATCGTATTTAAAATCTTATACAGATGAGTATGGATATCGGTTACGGGCTCCGGGTAACCCGCCGCCGCATCCGGGCGGGAATCAACCTGGCGTAAGACGTTATCCTCACTCTCCTCATCGACAGTCCCGTGGCCTGACTGTGTCCTGTAAAGACGAACCATACATTCTCCATTAGCTTCGCATAAGCGCGCCTTACATGAGGCGCGCTGCTCGTTCAGCACTTGTGGATGTTCTGGAAGCAGAGCCTGATGCAAAGAATTACAAATTTACCGCGGCCTCACTCTCACCCAATCAGGTCATCCCCGCTATCAGTCCAGGATTATTATCTTGTAGGGATAGACGCTCACCCGGTAAGGATTACCCTACAGGACTCACAGAAAAACCTTCAAAAACAGAATGATAATTTCTTAATGGCGGTGCCGCTGGATTTTTATAAATCTGAACCCGCATCACAAAGGGAACATTTTTAGTGGAACCATCACGGGACAACTACCACTCACAGTGCGAGGTAGCATCAGCCTGAACGGTAAAATTGTGCAATCGGCAGTAATCAGGATTGCAAAATGTTACCGCTGTTGCTGCCCAATCAATCGCTGACTTATTAACTCTGAGGAATAAATTCATGAAGATTCCAGGATTTGGTGGTGGGGCTACAAACGCGAACAAAATCGATATGCCTCCGGCAAATATGCCAGGCAAGACGGGGGGCAGTCCGTCAGGTAAACCTGACTTACCCGATCAGCCCGGAAAATCGTCGTTACCTTTTCTCAATAATGCGAAAACAGGCCCGCTCAATTTTGCCAGTAATGCCTTTGACGGCCTGAGCACACTGGCTTCGCTGACCGGTTCAGGCGGAAGTCAGAAAAACGGCCAGGCAAACGGTGCAAACTCGCCTGACGCCCCGTCGGGCGGCGGCTTACTGCAGCAGATTATGATGCTGACAGGCCTGCAACAGCTGTTGGGCGGCGGTAATAAGGCGCAGCAGCCGGAGCAACCGGGCACGCCTGCACCTTCACAGGGCACGAATCACAGCGGCAATCCGCTTGAGCAGCTGATGCAGATGCTTCAGCAACTGCTCCAGCAGATGATGGGGATAGATAAAGGTAAAGGGGCAGACAGCGGAGAATCTGGCGGTAATGCACCACAGGCACCGGCTCAGGGAGCAACTGACAATGGTGGGCAACAGGGCGGAATGATGCAAAACCTGCTGTCCCTGTTAGGGCTTTCTTCATTGTTGCAGGGGCTTTTGGGCGGCGGTGAGGGGCAATCTTCCCAGAAAAATCCGCAAAGCTAACTCAGGGGGCTTGTATGGTTATGCCAATACCTGGCGGGGGGGGAATAACCCCCGCTTTTTCACCCGGCAGGCCACTGCCGGGTAACCTGCCATTATCCACTCCCCTCCCCGGCTCCGCGTTCCCGGTCCCGGGCAGCGATCTCCCCATCAGCTACTCCGGTGGGAGCGGAACGCCGCTGGCGGGCCTGACCGATCCGATCCGGGAGCTTGATCAGCTGTTAACGCAGGCTGGATTGGGGGCGCTTGTCGATCCGGCAGCCACTGAAGAAGGGACGATGCCCACGGCGTTATTTGCCAGCGAAACAGCAGGCGAAGATACTCCACAGACACCGGGCGATGGCGTGCGAACCAGTGAGAAGGACACCCGCGTCAGGCCGACGGAGGAGAATCTGAAGGGCCGTCCACCGGGCGATAACCGCAGCGCCGAACAGATCATTGATGAAAACCCGGTGCTGAAAAACCTTGGCAACCAAAAAGATATCAAGCAGGCAGAGCTAAAAGAGCGCTTCGGCGACTGGACGGATGCCAATAAAGATCCGAAGAGTCGTGCTGATGCGGCGTATAACATGGCCTGCGTGTTAAACAGCATAAAAGGCCTGAATGCGCGTGATGGCAGCGAGCGGAAGGAGATCTCAGCTAACGACAAAATAGAGGGCATCACCAAAGATGGTGACGCGCGCCACGGTACCGAGGCGGGTGTGCTGAAGGATATCGCCGAGCAGGGTCTGAAGATGCTGCCGGAGAATAAACAGCTGCCGGAGACGAATGATTCGCACGTTCGTATGGATGGTACCAATAAAGACAACTTCCAGTGGGGCATGGGTGAGTTCGGCAAAATATTGTCGAACATTCCCATTCTCAAATCTGTTGCCGCGCCTTTCTTTAACAATATTGGCGAGGCCCGCAATGTGGGCGAAGTCTTTACCGGTGGCCTGAAAGGACTGGCCGAGGGTGGAATGAGCGCGGCGCGTGGGCCGATTGGCTGGGGCATCACGGCAGCGACCGATACCGTACAGATTGCGGTGGAAAATAGCGGGGGGAAAGGCAAGAACGAACCGCCGCCGTTTGCCTGATTTTGAGGCTGCTCATGTTTGTCCCTGTACCCGGTACAGGGACTTTTTTTGCGCGTTATGCAGGTAACGTGCCTTTGCCGCTGGAGATAATGTCGGCAAAGTTGAGCACTTTTCCAACATAGGTCGGATCGCCGGTTCCGGTTTTCGAGATATCCGTCAGATCGTTGACATTCACATTCCCCGGGCCTGAGTTATAAGCTCGCAACCCGGCACCGGGATCGCCCCCAAAAGCCTCCCGCTGCTCTTTCAGATAGAGCGCGCCAGCCATGATGCTGTCTTCAGGGCTGGACGGGCTGGCATCTGGCCCCAGCAGATGCGGGTATCTGCTTTGCAGATCGGCGAAGGTGTTGGAATTAACCTGCATCAGGCCGCTGTCGGAAAGGCCATTACCGCCGTTCACGGTGGTCGCCTCTGTTTTTCCGCGCGACTCCTGCCAGATTTGCGCTGCCAGCACTTCAGGCGCCTGGCTAGTCTCTTTGGCGGCACGCATTATCGCCTGCTCATGATCCAGTAACGGGGCAGGTAAATGTAACCCCGACTCGCCTTTTATCAGCGGGACGCCGCCGGATGCTGGCGTCTGCCGGGCAGGCGTATTTAGTGCAGCATCAGAAGCCGTACCTGGCTGTGGCATTGTACTGGCCGTTAGCGGTTGCTGTGCAGAAGCGGATTCAGTCGGGTTAACAGGCTGCTGCATCGCGGCATTAAACGGTGCGGTGAGCGAAGCCCCTTCTTCTGCTGAGGTGCCCGGCATATCGGCACCGCCGCCACGCCCGGCTCCTGCGCTGTTATTTTGCTGCTGACCAGCGAAGAGCTGTTGCAGCATTAATAGCAGTTGCAGCAATGCCTCTATTTGCGGCCCCAGTTGCTGCATCAGACCCTGCATCTGCACCGGATCCCGGTTGCTCACACTGTCGGGCGTGGCGGTGAGACTACTGAAATCCGTGCCGCTCATGGCATCATTGCCAAAGTTAATCGCCTGGCCACTGGCGCCAGAATCTGGCGGAGTAAACGAGGCTAAATTTTTTTCATCGAGCGCGCTAAAATCAGGCAGTTGCGGCTGTATCGGCCCGAAAGCCGAACCTGACGAGATATTCATTCTTCTCTCCTCTCAACAAGCATCATCGTTAGCGCCAGCCAGACTGGCGCCTTTCTCCCGCTATGACCGGGGTACGATTGAGTGGAAAGCGCGAGGCGGGAGTTCCGGGCGGCGCGTGAGACAGCGCAAATTCGGCGTAAAAAAAAGCCGCATCGCTGCGGCTTTTAAGGTGTGGTATCAGGAGGCTTTTTTCGTTTCTTCAGGTTCTGGCGATCCTGCAGGCCCTGCAGCTTCTGATGACGCAGATGACCCGGATGTCACTGATGATGCTGATGATGTCGGTAAGGAGTCCGGCAGCGGTATCATCTCGGCAATGCGCTCGCTCATCTTCTCTGCTTCAGCTTCAAGGACGGCGATGATGGCCTCATAGTCAGCCTGGGTTAACTTCTCAGGCTGTGGGCTTTTGATATTCGCCAGGTCCGGGAACGAGTGCCACCATGCAGAGGTATCACCCGCAGTGCGCATTTCTGATGAACGCTCAGGCGGGGTATTACGTAATGGCCCGGAGTTATGCGAATGTACGCTATCGCTGTCCGATTCGCCTTGTTCTGACGGCCCTTTCGCCCGGGTACCGGTGCTGGGTGCTGGCGTACCGGCAGGCGTTCTCGCCTCGGTACCGACACTCGGTGCTGGCGTGCCTTCCGGGGTTCTCGCCTCAGTACCTACACTCGGTGCTGGCGTGCCTTCCGGCGTTCTCGCCTCAGTACCCACGCTGGGTGCTGGCGTGCCGGCCGGGGTTCTCGCCTCGGTACCCACGCTGGGTGCTGGCGCGCCTTCAGGTGTTCTCGCCCCTGAACTCACCGGGGCTTCCTCTTCTGTCGCGTCGGCGGGCTTCGGGTGCAGCTTGTTCGCCACTGCTCGCTCAGCCTCCTGATAAAGAAGACCGAACACCCCCTGTTGCAGGTAAGAATAGGCGTTTGGCACCAGGGCCGCCGCATTGCCAATGCTTTCGCGGGAAACGCGGAAGCCGGATTTGTTCGCCAGATCCAAAGCGGTCTCTGCCGCACTTGTCTTGCCGGAGGTGAAAAGCTTCTCTGCACCACCTTTGGTCACACGTGCCGCCCCCGCTCCGATGCCCAAACCGAGCGCTTCCATCGTCTCAGAGGCTACCGCACTTAATGCACTCAGCGTTGTAACACCTTCAACCCAACGTTTTGGTGCTTTGGCGTGTTCCCACACCGCATCGAAGTGGCTCCCCTCGCCACTATTCGTGTGCCCGCTGGACAGCGACATATAACGATCCTTCCAGTCGTTACGGCCAAATAAAAACTCCGCGCCGTGCAGGTTGTCGTAGTAGTTTTCCACAACTCCACTCAATGCACCGGCAGCGGAAGTCAGGCCAAAACCTGCTATCTGGTTGATGGCATAACCCGGCTTGAGCGCACCCTGTATAATCCCCAATGGCTCTGGCCGCGGCTTATTTTCGGGTAATAGCTGGGTTGCACTGGAAATTCCACCCGTCACCGGGTTGCGGACGTTAAAGCCCGTCCCGCCCAGCGCCGTCATTTTTAATTTATGCCCAAATGTCTCGCGTTTTTCTGCCTCATCTTTCATAAGAGGCTCCAGTGCATCCATATCTGCCTGCATCCATCTCGAATCCTGGATGCTGCTACCGATAACCCGAGTGAGCACCGCTTTAAAAGCCACTGCAGTCATCCCCCCCGCTACGCCAGCGACAAAGTTGTGCATGGGCGTGCCCGGCTCCAGCTTCATTGCGCTAGCTATCCCCTTGCCGACCAGATCGCCAGGTACACCGGAAAGGGCATAGGTCATTCCAATCGCCCCCTTTGCCTTGGCCATGATCATCGTGTCGCAGCTGTGAGCCAGTTTGATGACATCTTTTACCTGATCGTCCGTCTGGTGCAATTCATCGTGCAGGGTGACAGCGATTCCTGCCAGGTAATCACGCACGTTTTCTCCGCCTTTACACGCGTTATGCAGAGTAGCTGTAATACGGCTAATCTCTGCAGAACGAGCCCTCGCAGCAGGGGTTGTAGCAGTGACTTCAGTTGTTGATGGCCCACCGCGCGTGGGCATTTCAATCGTTTCGTGATGTACAGGGGAAGGTGTGCGTCTAATTCCATCCATAATTCTCACTCCGCCAGGTTGTGCCGGTTATCACTAACCGGTCAGTTGATAACTTGCGAAATGAGCAACTCACCCCGCAGCGTCAGGGTTGAGTGATGCGCGAGCGAGCCTGGTTTCAAATCAGGAAGAAATTCTAAAAATTTTGTGATGCATCTCACAAAATAGCCGGATGGGTAGCGGTGAGGCACGGCACTTACTTCAGCCCCGAATAAACTGCGCTTCGCACTGCCGGGCGATCTCCCACAGTCTGTTACGGATGACCTGCTTAAGTTGCAGAGTGGACTGCGACTGTGGCTGGTCACGGCGGCTGATCAGCATCACTTCAAACGGCAGGGGTTGCGCTATGGGTAGCAGCTTTAGCTGTTCGGCATAGCGACAGGCGGTGAAGAGATCCACGACGCCCGTGCCGCCGCCTGCCAGCACCATATCCGCAATGACCGAATAGGTTTTAATCGACAACGACACGGCGGGATTCAGTTTTTTATCGCGCAGCGCTCGGTGAAGTACGCGTCCAAGCGGATCCTGAGCCTGCATCATCAGTAGATTATTGTTGCATAACCACGCAAGCGTAACGGGTTCATTACGGGGGTGATTGAGCGGTAACAGCGCGACCATCGAAGACTGAAACAGAGGTTCAGCCAGAAGATCCGCATCGACCTGCTGACCAAAAACCAGCGCGAAATCGAGCTGATTATCCAGAATCATCTGGCATAAGGTACTAAAGTGCTCGGTGACCAGTTCGACACTGACCGAGGCCATCTGTTGCCGCCAGGTGACCAATGCGGGTGCCAAAACCATCTGACCAAAAGCGTGAGCCGCGCCGACGCGAACTAGCTGCCCTTCGCCCCGCCGCAGCTGTTCGGTGAGCTGGGTGATAGATTGCAGGCGCTGGCAGAGATCGTCTATTTCAGGCAGAAGACGTCGCCCTTCTGCCGTCACACTCATTCCCTGTATACGTCGCTCAAACAGCGCAAATCCCAATTGCTGTTCAGCATGATTCAGCACACGGCTGATATTCGGCTGCGAGACATTAAGCAAGCGCGCCGCAGCGCTGATGCTGCCGGTCTGTACAATGGCCTGAAAGACCTCTATATGGCGGAGCCGCATGACTTTTTACCCTGGATGAATACCGAAAACGAAGGCCTCTCCGACAGGCTGTACGATCAGGTCCGGGCGGAGGGTGAGAAAGAAATCATTATCCTGCTGCAAAAACTGTACCGAAAAACCGGTGCAGGCTCAGTTGCCTGTCTCGCCCCCATCCGCACCCGGCAGTCCCGTCTGAAGCCTTTGCAGGGAGCGGGTCTCGCGCTGCCGTGGTGCAGTTAAAGGAGCGCTGGTCAGCAGCGTGGGTTGAGCGGATTTAAGCCAGCAACGATTCTGACTCGTCAGAGGGAAGATGCGCATGCACAGCCCGCACTACAGGCGTGTGCCTGGCAGCGCGGTTTCAGGAGAACCGGAACGGTGGGCTTAACGGGCTGACGTTGCATGCAGCCCGGGATAATTTCGCTATGACTGTGTGCTCGCCAGATAAGAGAATGCACTGAGTAAGCTGATTAACGTCTCCATATTCTCCGCCTGATACGCCACGGTAACGGCATCCAGGCGCGTGACGCCGGGGATCAGGCTGAACAGATCGGCCAGCACCGGTTTAGTGGCCTGAAGGCGCATAGCGTAAGGTGCCGTCAGGCGGCTCGTGCTCACCTGAGGGGGATGTTGCAGTGCGGCGCTTGCTGCGGCAGCGATCGCACGCTGTGCCGCTTGTGGGCTGATTGATTCCGCGCAGGTATGCGAAATGGCGCGTTTTACACAGACGTATTCAACCGCTGAGTAGTGTTCCGTAATCCAGCTCTGTAACTGATCGTCGCCGGTGACCAGCAGCAATGGCGTGCCGTGCTCAGCGGCGGCGGCGGCATAAATATCGGTTTCTCCCATCACCAGACCATTGACATGGATACGCCAGAATGCCCGGCCGTTGATGGTATGCGCCAGTACGCCGGGTTCACCTGCTGCGCTGTGAAATCCCACCAGAAACAGCCCGTCGAACGTCTGCTGCTCTATCCCTTCCACCATCGACAGGACACGGGGTTTTCCCTGCACCAGCCGGGCGCGGGGATCGATATTTTCCGCACGCAAATTGGTCATCTGCGCATGGCTGTCTGCCACCACCACTTCCGTTGCCCCGCCGGCAAAAGCCCCCTCAATCGCAGCATTCACTTCCTGCTCCATCAGACCACGGGCCAGCTGATGTTCCGGGTGGCCGGGTGTACATTGCTCCGGGCGCATGACCCCCGCGATGCCTTCAATGTCGGCCGAGATAAAAATTTTCATGTCGTTAATCTATCCAGAATCTGCGTCAGTGAGGGGCGATGATGACCGCGAAAGCCGGTAACAGCCTCAGCGCTCAGCAAAGCATCCAGTACAGCCTGTTCAGTTGCATCTGCCGCTGCAGCAAGCAGCGGCTCCAGCGTGTCGTCCTGTGGCGGTTGCGGCAGAGGTTGCGTTGAAAACGCCACTGCAATGTCGCCTGAGCCGTGGCCCCAGTAACTGCCCAGCCGCCCCAGGCCGGCACCGGCTCGCTTCGCGATGCGCTTTAACTGACGTGCGTCCAGCGGTGCATCCGTCGCCATGATGATGATGACAGAACCGGCATCCAGCTGCGGCGTCTCCCCGGCCAGCAGCGGCGCAATCATCTCGCCAGCCCGAACGCCATCGAGCGTTAATGCCTCCAGTGCGCCGAAATTGGCCAGCACCAGCACGCCAAGCGTGGCGTTGAGCGAGGGAATAACCCGCGAGGCGGTTCCGATGCCCCCTTTCAGGATGAAACAGCTCATCCCGCGCCCCGCGCCGACGCTGCCGCGCGCGAAGTCCGCTGAGGCCGTCTGCAATGCCTCCTGCGCCATCGCTTCAGTGATGGCCAGCGCCTGGATATCATTCAGCCAGCCATCATTGCACTCCAGCACCAGCGGATTGACCGTGGGCAGTGTTCGTCCCAGTTCCGGGTTACGACTGATGGCATCCCGCACCAGCGTGGTAAACAGCGTGCCGACCGCCAGCGTGTTACCGAGCAGAATCGGCGTCTGAAGCACGCCAAGCTCCTCTATCTGAATCAGTCCGATGGGTTTCGCAAAGCCGTTCAGGACCTCCACCCCACACGGCAGCGGCGTGAGAAACAGATTGCCGCCCGGCGGTACGATAGCGGTTACGCCAGTCTGCTTTTCGCCTTCATTCAGCGTGCAATGTCCGACACGCACGCCCGAAACATCGCTGATTCGATGGGTGGGTCCGCAGGCGCTTCGCGGCTGCCCAAGCTGACGCAGGTCACGCCAGTGTTTCAGCAGCAGTTCACGCTGCAATTGTTGGAAATCCATAGTCAGCCCTTGAGTTTTGGATCGAGCGTGTCGCGCAGCGCATCCCCAAGCAGATTAAAAGCCAGCACGGTAATAAAAATCGCCAGCCCCGGAAATACGCTCATGTGCCACGATCCGGCCATCATCATGCTTCGGCTCATCGCCAGAATATTGCCCCATTCAGGCACGTCAGGCTCCGGACCCAGTCCAATAAAACTCAGGCCCGCGGCTGTCAGAATACTGGTGCCAATGCGCATAGTGAAATAGACAATCACGCTGGAAAGCGTGCCGGGCAGAATATGCCGCAGGATAATGACTCTGTCTGGTGCACCGGCACAGCGCACGGCTTCAACATAGGCAGCCTGTTTCAGAGAGAGCGTCGAAGCCCGCACGATGCGGGCAAATACCGGTACGCTGAATACCGCGACCGCGATAATGACATTGTTCAGACCCGTCCCCAGCAGCGCCACCACCGCAATGGCCAGCAACATGCCGGGAAACGCGAATAATACGTCGGCACCGCGCATGATCAGCATATCAACCCAACCGCCGTAATAGCCCGCCAGTAAGCCCAGCATGACCCCGACCAGCATGCCGATCGTCACCGACAGCACGCCGATATAGAGCGAGATACGCGCGCCATAGATAATACGGCTGAGCAGGTCGCGCCCCAGTTCGTCGGTCCCCATCCAGTGTGCCGCCGTTGGCGGTGACGATAACGCCATCCAGTCCGGAGCCATGGGATCCCAGGGCGCCAGCCAGGGCGCAAAAATCGCCACCACAATCAACAGCAGCACAAACCCGCCTGAGACCAGCGCCAGAGGGTTCCGCACAAGGGCATGCAGGAAATCGCGCCACGGCGAACGAATAATCTGAGGCGGATTTTCAGTCAGCGATTGAATACTCATTTTGGCTCCTGTCGCAGACGAATGGCCGGGTTGACCACCGCGTAAAGCAGATCGACAAGCAGATTAATCACAATAAATTCAAACACGAACAGCATCACCAGCGCCTGAATCACCGGCTGATCCTGCGCTTTGATCGACTCAATCAATAACCAGCCTAACCCTGGCCAGTTGAAAACACTCTCCACCACGATGGATCCGCCCAGCAGAAAACCGAACTGCAAGCCCAGCATGGTAATCACCGGGATGAGCGCATTACGCATCACATGTTTCCACGTCACCAGGCGGTTACGCAGCCCTTTGGCTTTGGCGGTACGCACGTAATCTTCCTGCGCCACCTCAAGAAAGGCCGAGCGGGTAAAGCGCGCCATTACCGCCGCAACCGACGAACCCAGCGTGATGGCGGGCAGGACTATATCGCTGGCCCTGTTAAAGCCGCTGACCGAGAACAGCCCAAAAGGCATCGCGACGAACTGGATGAGCAACAGCCCCAGCCAGAAGGCTGGCATCGAAATGCCGCCGACCGCCACGCTCATCAGCGTCCAGTCCTGCCATCTTCCACGTTTCAGTGCCGCCATCACGCCGAATAACAAACCGAGAATGACGGAC
Organism: Pantoea sp. OVA07A; assembly: GCF_019969975.1. Classification (NCBI taxonomy): domain Bacteria; kingdom Pseudomonadati; phylum Pseudomonadota; class Gammaproteobacteria; order Enterobacterales; family Erwiniaceae; genus Pantoea; species Pantoea sp. OVA07A. The sequence continues at coordinate 1,067,897 of NZ_JAHXYM010000001.1, forward strand.
CAGGTAAAACCCGCTAAGGCGAGCCACAGCGTCGGCATAAAGCCCTCTTTGATCACCTCCAGCACCGGTTGCTGGGTACGATACGTGGTGCCCAGGTCGCCCTGCAACAGGCTGCCGATCCAGTGAAAATACTGCTGCGGCAGCGGATCGTTAAGCCCGAGGTGCTGACGCGCCGCTTCGATCGCCTCAACTGGCGCATCCGGTCCGGCATAAATACGCGCCGGGTCGCCCGGCATGAGCTTGATAAAACCGAAAACCAGCAACGAGACCACCAGCAAAACCGGGATCATCTCCAGCAATCGGCGAATGATGTATGCAAACATGCCATTCCCTGAAATGAGGTGCGACTGGCCTCCTCACGTCCCTCATCCGTTCCGGACAGGGGACGAGGAAGAAGAGACCGTCTTATTTAAAGGACGCCTGAGTGAACAGTAAATTACCATCAGGCAGCATCGAAACGCCGCTCAGCGTGTTGCGTTTGCCGACCAGATTGTCTGGCGTGCCAAGGAACGCCACCGGTGCTTCTTTCCACAACACCTTTTGCGCTTGTGCATAGGCGATGCCACGCTTTGCCGGATCGGCCGTCGCCAGCCCGGCAGCAATCGCTTTGTCTGCATCAGCGTTACTGAAGTAGGAGACGTTATACGAGGTCGGAACCCAGGACTCGGTGGCAAACAGCGGACGCAGCGCCCAGTCGGCATCCCCTGTAGAGGTCGACCAGCCGCCATAATAGAGGTCAAACTCCGCCTTTTTCGGGTCCTGAACGCCCCACAACTTAGCGTTGCGCGTGCCGGAATCCATCGGTGTTACCGTGACACGTATGCCTGCCGTGGCCAGTTGCGCTTTCAGCACCTGAGCGGCACGGACGCTCGCCGTGGCGTTGGTCACCCAGAGCTTAAGATCCAGTCCCTCCGGATAACCCGCCGCTTTCAGCAAGGCTTTGGCCTTATCCGGCGCATAGCCGTAATCAGGATCGCCCTGTTTTTGATAGAACTGTACGCCTTCCGGGATCGCGGATGTGGCAGGTTTACCCAGACCGGCAAAGGCCACTTTCAGCCACAGATTACGGTCAATCGCATAGTTGATCGCCTGACGCACCCGAACATCGGCCAGCGGCTTGTGCTGCGTGTTGATCGCCATGTAATAAAGATAAATGCTCGGATCGCGCTGAATGGAGAGGTGGCTGTCCTGCTGAACGGCCGCGATGAGGTCTGAAGGCAATGGCCAGATGGCATCCACCTGACCCGACTTTAATGCGGCGACGCGTGTCGCATCTTCGGGACTTGGAGAGAAGATGACATGGTCGACTTTAGGCCATCCCTGCTGCCAGTAGCCTGTATATCTGGCCAGCGTAACGGCTTTACCCGGTTTCCAGTCAACAAAGGTAAACGGACCGGTTCCCACCGGATGCAGTCGCAACTGCGCTTCGTCCGGATATTGCTTAAGAATTGAGGGGCTCCACATCACCGCGGAAGGATGCGCCAGGGTGTTGATAAAAGCCCCGAACGACTGATTCAGATCGATTTTTACCTGGTCGGGTGCCAGCACCGTGACCTTATCAATCATTTTGTAGAGGCTGTTACGCTTCAGCCCTTTTTTCTGATCTGCCAGACGATCAAGGTTCGCTTTGACGGCGTCTGCATCAAAAGGGGTACCGTCCTGGAAGGTAACGCCTTTGCGCAGCTTCAGCGTAAATTCGGTGGCACTGTCATTAGAGGTATAACCGGTCGCCAGCCAGGGTTGCAGCTTCATCCGGGAATCAAACTGGAAAAGGCGCTCAAAGATGCCGCTCTGAACCGAGTAGCTGACATTATCCGAGGTGTCGTGCGGATCCAGCCCCGTGATATCAGCATACATTGAAATGCGCAGATCCTGTGCCTGCGCAGTCATGACCAGCGTCGTCGTCAATGCGAGGGCGAGCGAAGTACGGCGAAACAGCGTTTTCATAAATTCTCCTGGTCGTTAAGGATTATTGCAATGCAATGCCGTCAGCTACCCAGTGCTGGGGGGCAACCTGCCGATATCGGGTTTTAGTGACCGTTTCACCCACCTTACGCAACGGCGAGGGGATTTCGCTGTCATCGAAAATACGGGGCTGACGGTTTTCAGGATCCGCTACCGGCACGGAGGCCAGCAGTCGTTGGGTATAGGGGTGTTGCGGCTGATTAAATACCGACTGACGCGGTCCAAGCTCCACAATCTGGCCGAGGTACATCACCGCGACGCGATTCGCAATACGCTCGACTACCGCCATATCGTGAGAGATGAAAATCCATGCCACGCCCGTTTGCTGCTGCAGGTCCATCATCAGATTGACCACCTGCGCCTGAATCGAGACATCAAGGGCCGATACCGCTTCATCAGCAATAATCACTTTCGGTTTCAGCGCCATGGCGCGGGCAATAGCAATACGCTGACGCTGACCGCCAGAAAATTCGTGCGGATAACGACGCGCGTGCTCTGGCAGGAGACCGACGCTCTTCAGCAGCGCATCTATCTGTGGAGAAGCCTGCTCAAGCGAAGAGACCATGCCATGTAACAGCAACGGCTCGGCAATGGTGAAACCCACTGTCAGGCGGGGATTCAGTGACGCATAGGGATCCTGAAACACCATCTGAATTTCACGGCGGAGCGGCTGGAATTCTGCCTCTTTCAGGTCAGAGATTTCCTTTCCTTCAAAGTGAATACTTTCAGCTTCACTGTTGATGAGGCGCATCAGCGCCCGTCCGGTTGTCGATTTGCCGCAGCCGCTTTCACCCACGATGGCCAGGGTTTCACCTGGCCACAGACTGAAATCAATCTGCTCAACCGCATGCACATGATGCGTCAGGCTCGATAAGATGCCGCTGCGAATCGGGTAATAGACTTTTAATCCGCGCACATCCAGCAGCGGCGCAGCGTCATAGCGCGCGGTATGCTGTTCGCCTTGCACAGGCTCGCGGGCACCGGGCAGAGGAAAGCGTTGCGGCCATGTGTGTTCCCGCATATCACCGAGTTTTGGTACTGCCGCCAGTAACGCTTTGGTATATGCATGCTGCGGGGCGGCAAAAATCTCAGACACGGTTCCCTGCTCTACCACTTCGCCACGCAGCATGACCACCACGCGATCGGCGATTTCCGCTACCACGCCCATATCATGAGTGATAAACAGCACCGCCATTTGTTTCTCGCGTTGCAGCTCACGCAGTATATGGAGAATGCGCGCCTGTACGGTGACATCCAGCGCAGTGGTAGGCTCGTCGGCAATCAGGAGTTGCGGATCGCAGGCAAGAGCCTGGGCGATCATCACACGCTGCCGCATGCCGCCTGACAGCGAGTGAGGATAGCTTTTCATGACGCGATCCACATCGGCGATACGCACCTGCCGCAGCAATTCACGCACCCGCGCATGGGCCTGCTTTCTGTCGCACTGCTGATGATCGCGTAATGCCTCGGTAAGTTGATCATCAATGCGCAGCACCGGATTCAGCGAGGTCATGGGCTCCTGAAAGATCATCGCCATTTCACGGCCACGCAACGTGCGGCGCTGAGCGTCATCCAGCGTTTCTAACGCATGCATTTTTCCGCTGCGGTCGCGGAACTGCATGCTGCCGCCATCGACACGTCCGTTGTTTGCCAGCAAGCCCATCACAGCCAGCGACGTGACAGATTTACCTGAGCCGCTTTCACCCACGACGGCGACGATTTCACCTGGATGAATGGCAAAACTGATGCCTTTGAGTGCCTGATTCTCACCGCTGCGTCCATGAAACGAGACGCTGAGATCCTGAATCGCCAGCACGGGAGAGGCAGAGGCAGAACGGGTTGCAGGGGAAGTACGTTGTGTGTCCGTCATCGTCGCCTCACAGAGTTATAGCCAGATACGGCCTTGGGAGTAGCTCAGGAAAGGAGAACTGTCGGCGGCTAGCCAGATGGGGCCATCCAGATCGACGAACTCAGCGTTAACCGCGACGGGTAATGCGGCCTCCATGGCCAGTGACGAGCCCAGCATGCAACCGACCATAATGCGCATATTGAGCGTCCGGGCTTCATCCACCATCGCCAGCGCTTCAGTCAGGCCACCGCATTTATCCAGCTTGATATTGATCATCTCGTAGCGATCGCGTAGTCCGGCAATATCCGCCCGCGTATGGCAACTCTCATCGGCACAGACCGGTATGGGATGTTTGAAACGTAACAGGTCATGGTCCTGTCCGGCGGGAAGAGGTTGCTCCACCATCGCGATGTTGAAGGCCTTAAGCGCCACCAGCAGGCTTTCCAGTTCCAGACCCGACCAGGCTTCATTGGCATCGATAATGAGCGTGGCATGCGGTGCCGCCGCGCGAATCGCCGCCACTTTTTCCAGAATCGCATTACGGTCGAGCTTAATTTTGAGCAGGAGGGCACCACGTGACACAGCATCCGCCGCCGCCAGAGCCATACATTCCTGCGTATCGAGGCTAAGGGTTTCTGCCGTAACGACCGCCTCTGGCTGAGAGCAGGTGCTCTTTTGCCAAAGCGTTTGATTAGCCCGTGCGGCATCAAGTCGCCATAGCGCACAGTCCAGCACGTTGCGCGCTGAACCGGCGGGTAAGCGGTGTTGCAGATCATGACGGCTGAGGCCCGACTCAATGTCAGTGCGTACCGCTTCGAGCATGGCCTGAACGCTACCCGGCGTCTCATCGTAGCGAGCCGTTGGTGTACATTCGCCCTGCCCGATGAATCCCTCCTGCTCCAGCGTGACACGGATGACCGTCACGGCGGTACGGGTACCGCGTGCGATAGCAAAGGGTCGCGCCAGCGGTAACTCCACCACATCAATCTGCAACTTTCTCATTTCAGCCACGCTCCTGAAGCAGTGCGGCGATCTCATCAATACCAAAACGCACCGGATCTGTGGCCGGTAAGCCAAACTCAGCGCTGATTTCGGCGCAATAAGCGAGCGCCTCTTCTTCGCTGTAATTGGAGGTGTTGATAGCAAAGCCAGCCAGCTGAACGGACTCACTGGTCACCTGCGCGGCACGCAGATTGGCTTCAACGCACGCCTGCAGGCTGACCATGGGCTGGTGTGGCAAATGACGCATGTGGGGTCGTCCCATTTCATGGCACATAACCAGCCAGTGTGGTTGCGCACCGTGCATCAGCCCCATACTCACGCCCGCATAGGAGGGATGGAACAGCGAGCCCTGACCTTCAACGATATCCCAGTGGTCCTCGTCATTCGCCGGTGACAGTGCTTCTGCTGCACCGGCAATAAAATCAGCGATGACCGCATCGACAGCGATGCCCTCCCCTGCGACCAGAATGCCGGTCTGCCCCGTGGCACGAAAATCAGCTTTCAGGCCGCGCGCACGCATCGCCGCTTCCAGCGCCAGTGAGGTGTACATCTTGCCCACTGAGCAGTCTGTACCCACGGTCAGTATCCGCTTACCTGAACGCTTCTTACCGCTGCCCACACTGAGCGCTGGACGCATATGACGCAGGTCAAAAAGCTCAACGCCCGAAGCCTGTGCAAGCGTCACCAGTTCCGGTTCATCCACCAGTCGGTGGTGCAGCCCACTGGCCACATTCATGCCTGCTTTAATGGCACCTTTGATCGTTTCCAGCCAGTGCGCTGGCAGGTAGCCCCCGGCATTGGCAGTGCCAAGCACCAGCGTTTTTGCCCCGCGCGCTTTGGCGCCGGGAATATCCAGTTCATCCAGACCCAGACTGACCGTGCAGCCCGGCAGTTTAATTTCGCCAACGCACTGCTCCGGCCGCCAGATATGAATACCGCGCGCCGTTTTTGCCGCAAGGGGATCGGTGACATCACCAAGAAAGAGTAAATAGGGTTGTGGGATTAGCATGTTGTCTCTCGTTTCAGCCAAAAGATCAGGTTCTGAAACCACTATTTCATGCGTTCTGAAAGGTGACGAATGCTTGTTTAGCAGGAGGGTATAACGGCAGGTTATAGCCAGAGGTAATAGTGATGATGGGTGGGTTTTTCAGGGGGATTGGGACAGGGGATGGAGTAAAAGAAGGAGTGGGTCATAGGAAAAAGATCGTGTTGAGAGAAAAATAGAAGAGAGTCGCGGAATGGGTATTCCGCGATAACAGTACTACAGATCAGTATGGGTTATTTCATACGACGCTGCCGGGCGACGCTGGCGAGGCGTTGTGTCCGGCAGTAAATGGTAAACAGGATGAAAGCCTGCCCGTTAAGTATCCAGCGAGCACCCACCAAAGCCGCGAGTGCCAGAATCAGCCACAGGCCCGAGTGGCTACCCATAACAACGCTGTAGCTCAAGAGTAAAACGGTCGATATAAGCAACATCGCACAGACGTAAGCCAGCCCCGCCACACCGGCTGTATGGCCTCGCGCAAGCAGGTAACTGGCCGTGAGTATCGCGCCAATAACGACGATTGAGGGAACAAAAAAACTCAACGCATGTATCTGTGGACTGAGCGGAGGTAAAGCGTGCAGAAACGTCAGCAAATTAAATGCAAATGAAACCAGCAACAGCATCAGCACTATCGCAACCGGGAAGCCGTTTTGCCGGGGAAGCGCCTCAGCAGGTTTTTTAAAATAACGTTCAAGCTCTGTAGTGGAACGGGCAAGTATCGAATTATCCTGCCGTGCGATTACCTGATCTATTTCGCGACCATGTTGCAGTAGTTCAGTGATATTTCGCCCGACAAGCCATGATAGAAATTGCATTAAAATACCGCCAGTGATTGAATTGTTCCCACAATATAGCGCCCGGAGCGCGGCACATTACCTGGAGCAGCAATGATACCACTGACAGCACTGCCTGCCACAGCCGCTGCGCTCGTGACGACCTGCGCGAGTTGCTTAACAAGTTCTTTTTGCACCGACTCTACAGGGAAACGCTTTGGATAAAGTCCTGCACGGATGGCGGCTTTAAGCTCTTTATTACTTATACCAGGGTTTTGTGCCTTAATGATTAATTCAGTAAGGCGAGCCCGGTCCTGCCTTGGATAGTTCCGGAGCCACTCCGTTGCTTTTAAAGAAGAGACTGATTTCATCGCTCGCCATGTTGCAAGGGCTTCTTTTAACGCACCGCCCACACTGGCTAGTGAAATAAGGTCAAGGGACGTTGAAGTGGCAACGTACCAATCCTGAGAGTCCAGCCACGCTACGTTTTCACCACCGTTTTCGACGAGATCATAAACCCGGTAAATACCATTGACACATTGCACGCCTGTTGCGGCAGCGCCAGCATAACCAATAGCAACAAGCACGCCGCTACTGCCAGCGGTTATAGGCGTTGCTGAAGCGCCGATAACCGCTACGCCAGCTGTGATAATCATTGCACCACAGGAAAGCACGGTCGAGGCAATCTCCGTTCCCATTGAGGTTACGCTTACTGCTTCACTAAGTGACTTGCCCGTATTAGACGCTGTGGCTTGTCTGGGCGTTTTGGTCACAATCAGATGTGTAACGATACCACTTTGACCATTAGGATGACGCTGACCAGGCCGAACAAGATAACGCTGTGCGCCATCTGCATAGATGATGCCAGCCTGATAAAACTCCCGAGTACAATCCATTGCTGCACCCAGCGCTTTGAAATCAAAATCAGGTGCCCCATAACCGGTCATCCTGGCGATGTCATAACCCGGTAAGTTATTCTCGGGATTCATTCCTGGCAGGTTCATGTTATCTCCTTATAGGCTCAATGATAAAAGAGAATTTTCAAGACATTCAAATTCGAAATGGAAAAAACATCATTATCGCACCAAAACTATATATCAATATGCAGGCAATATAATAACAAGCTTACCGTTTTTTGATTGCAAAAAAAATAGTTATTCCACCCCCGCACTTCTTGACTCAAAAGCCCTAATAGAGGGTTTGCATGTCACCTGAAAAAAATTTTAAAAACAATCACTCTCTAAATACGGCATTAAAATAGTCACTGTGAAGCAAGTCATAACTCAAAACTTATTTGAATTAATTCAAGTATCACTGCCAAACATTAAATAACTGCTTCCAGATGTCCATCTCCTCATCTGTAGGAAGACTATAGTCACCCGTAACCTTACGATAATTCATGAAACAAACATTTATGGCCCGTATTGAAACTTTTTTATTCTTACGACTTCCATCAATTATTTCATTTTTAATATGTATCTTGCTTTAATTTAACCAGCCTAACTGTTTGTAATTATAAATTTATTTTATAACCCTGCATCCCAAATTATATATATACCATGGTTAAATGATCTTGTCTCGTATGAAACTGACACGTTCCCCCAAGGAAACCCCCACCTAACTACTTCAGTTTCAATAAAATCAGGACGCCCTAGTTCCAGAGATGAGCTAAGCCATTTAGACAAGTCTCTTACTGATTCATTTAACATTTCAATGTCAGCTCGCCTATTCCAATTATTTAAAGAATGATAATATTCACTTCCTTTATCCACAAGTTGAACCATGAAAGGGAAATTAAAACATATTGGCCTAATATGAAGTTCAAATTCTTTATTATGGAAAATTATCGATTCGATAAGATAATGATGAGGCATAAGGCTTTTGATAGAACCTAACCTTTGTAAAGTTTTGTAAAGTTCGCTTTTACAAAAAAGCTCTTCACTTGTAATTTCCAAATATTTTTCATCTATGACTAATGTACCTGTAGTTGGTTTAAATTTTAAATTTTTCATATATCAATAATTTTTCCTGGGATTAGCAAATGCCTAAATTCTTCTGGCACAAAGAACTGAAGTCCCCCACCATCGCCATAAATTTTATTTGCTGCTGCTCTACCATAGGCAACATCAATATCTTCACTTACATAAAATGCTCTTAATTTTGTACGAACAGGCCAGCGTGGATCTAATTTAACTTGCAAAGCTTGGTGATAACCTAACGGATTATTTCTGTATTGTCTAACAGTAGGGAATGTCACTACATATGCAGGTTTTTGGTCGCCGTTAGGATAAAGAGCATAGAGAATTGTACCTTTTTTAAGCTTCCTGTTCTTGTAAACATCAATTCCTGGATAATCGGGATTTTTTGGTCCCTGCCACTTCGTCGCTTCTTTCGCAGGGTCTTTACACTTCATCAACCCCCAAGGATCCACCCACCCCAGCGCGTTCGGCGCATACTGGTAGAGGTTGATCCCGCCCGACAGCCCTATCGGGTCCTGCTGGGTAAACCGTCCGCTGTCCGGGTCATAATAACGAAACAGATTGTAGTGCAGTCCGGTTTCCCGGTCCAGGTACTGGCCCTGCATACGCAGGTTCTGCTCCACCACAGGAATACGCTGGCTCGACTCGCGCAGCAGCTTGCCCCACGGGCTGTTGATACCTTCCCAGGCTTTTTGCCCTTCACCGTCAGTCAGCAGCTCCGGCATTCCGTTGGCCGCATTATGGAACCAGTAAATCTCCGGGCTTTCCACACCATCAATACGCGCCAGCGGCTCATAGCTCTGGCTGTCGCTGTAAACGTAGGTCAGCGGGATCCCGTCGTGGATTTCCTGCAGCAGGCGGTAGCCTTCCCATACAAAGCGCGTCGTGACGGCGTTGCCAGACGGCCTGCCCTGTTACAACTGCTGGCTGGTTTTACTGATGCGGCGCCCAAGCGGATCGTAGCGTAAACTCACTTTAGGGCGCTGCTTGTTACAGTCACGCGGTTCGCTGATGACATCCGTCAGGGGATGCTCAACATAGTAGTGATAACGCCCGCAGGCAAGCCCGTCACTCTTCTGCATGGAATACTTAGGCTCAGGCTTATCGGAAATCTTATAATTCGAAGTTTTATGTAACCCTAAACTTAGAAATCCTGAAGCATTTACTTTAACCGACACTAATTTGGAAACTTGCGAATACGGAACTATAATCCCAAAAGCCATTTAATTAAACCTTATATTTAATTTAATTAAATTGAATTGCAAAAGTTGTAAAATAAATTTAATTATAACAAGTTGACATATGAAAGCAGAGCGATGAATGTCGCATTAAAAAGGCCAAAGTATATTTAACAAGAATATACTTTGGCAGCCTTTAAAAATAACTATGTTGGTAAGGTTAACTAGCTCACTACTAACAGTTTATTTTATCTCTTACCTGAGTGCGTATGATCACTTCATAAGCATCTTGTTCACTAAGCTTGGCTTTATTAAATTCCTCTTCGCTTATTTCAGATTTAACATCTTTATTAGCAATCCCACCAGCGTCATAGTTGATATAATATTTTCCATCTTCTTTAGTAATAAACATGCCATACCCACTAAATATAGCTTCACCCATCATATACTCCTTACTTTAAATTTTCTTAATAACTGCTTGATCCAAAGGTGTTGGATCTATAGTTGCTTCCGGAATTCTTCCAGATGTATATCCCCCAGGCAGCCAAAAATTATTTGCGCCCGCCTCATTACCAGATGGCATACGCAACCCAGTTGGATTGGATATGTCAATTCTTACAGGTACGTCACCTAGATCTCCTTTTGATAATCCTAACATTTTCTCAATTGTGCGCACATCACCGCCAGATCGGCTAATTACATCATCAGCCACTGATTTAGGCATAACAAAATGACCACCTGGCGGTCCAATTTCAGAATATGCAGGATTAACACCCCACGCAATTTTGGAAACGCCACCTTCAAATTGGCTTAGATGAGATTTAATTTTGTCGGAATCCAAATAAGTAACAGGATCAGGAAATTTTTCTGGTTTCGCAATTCCTTTTGTAGCTTTATATGCACGAGCAGCCTGTTTAACTGAAGAGAATGCACCTTTAGTCTTCCGTTGAAAATCATTCCATGCATTCTTACAACTCAAACCCCACGGATCCACCCATCCCAGCGCATTCGGGGCATACTGGTAAAGGTTGATCCCGCCCGCCAGCCCTATCGGGTCCTGCTGGGTAAACCGTCCGCTGTCCGGATCATAATAACGAAACAGATTGTAGTGCAGTCCGGTTTCCCGGTCCAGGTACTGGCCCTGCATACGCAGGTTCTGCTGAACGACCGGCATCCGCTGGCTGGATTCACGCAGCAGTTTGCCCCAAGGACTGTTGATCCCTTCCCAGGCTTTTTGCCCTTCACCGTCAGTCAGCAGCTCCGGCATCCCGTTGGCCGCATTATGGAACCAGTAAATCTCCGGGCTTTCAATACCATCAATACGCGCCAGCGGCTCATAGCTCTGGCTGTCGCTGTAAACGTAGGTCAGCGGGATCCCGTCGTGGATTTCCTGCAGCAGGCGGTAGCCTTCCCATACAAAGCGCGTCGTGACGGCATTGCCCGACGGTCTTCCCTGTAAAAGCTGCTGGCTGGTTTTACTGATGCGGCGCCCAAGCGGATCGTAGCGGAAACTCACCTTAGTGCGCGGCTTATTGCGGTCCCGCGGCTTGCTGATCACATCCGTCAGGCGATGCTCCCCATCATAGCGATAACGCCAGCGGGTATGCCCGTCATCTTTCTCAGTGGTACGGCCATGAATATCGTACTGCCAGCGGATACCGTTCAGTTCTGTGACACGGTTATGCATCACCTGTGCGGCACTATGGCGATCCAGCGGGTTGCCTGCGCCATCCCAGCGCCACTGTTCATTACCCGGCTGCGCACCGTCCTGAGACAACAGCCGGCCGGCGTTATCGTAGTTCCATAATGTCTGGCTGAACGGATTATCGTCGCGCTCTTCACGGATCAGGTTGTTGCCGTAATCGAAGTCGCGCCGGCGGGACCAGACGCGCGGTGCAGGACGCTGTGAGCCACCCTTAAACACGTCACGGCGGCGCAGTCTGCCTAAGCGATCATATTCACTGCGCATGGTCAGGCCGCCCTGCGTCCGGCTGAGTTCCCGATGCAGCGTGTCACGGGTAAATTCCGTGACCGGCAGGTTGTCTAATGCGATGCTCAGTAAATGGCCGCTACCGTAATAAAGTTGCTTCAGGTTGCGGCCATCCGGCAGGGTTAAGGCAGTGCAGTTGCCCAGCGCGTCATACTCCCACGCCAGTTCGCCCTGCTCCCCCTGCTCAGCAACGATGCGGCCCAGCGCATCATATTTAAAGGTAATCTCCTGCTCGGCCTGCTGGCTCCACTCGGTGTCAGAAAGCGGCAGATGCTGCGACACTTTGCCCAGGTGCCCCCCACCGCTGTAGTGATAGCGCGTCTGGCCTTCCGGCGTGGTTCGCGCCAGCAGTTGCCCCGCACGGCTCCAGTGATAGCGATGAGTAATGGACTGAGGATGTCCGGCGGCAAAGGTGCGTGATACCGTGCGGCCCGCCGCATCATAGTCATATCGCGTGGCAACGCCATCCAGCCCGACCTGCGCCAGCAACAGAGAATCTGCGCCCCACTCGAACTGATACTGCTCGCCGTTCTCGTTTTGCAGCGCCGTCAACCGGCCACGGCTGTCCCAGCTTCGCTGAACCGTCTCACCCTGCGCATTACGGTTGGCGATCAATCGCCCGACATTGTCGTAACGGAATTCACTGCGCTTACCATCAGCCGACTCATAGGCCAGCGGCAGTCCGTTTTCACTCCAGTGCAACCGCTCTTCCCATCCTTCTGCGCGTTCCAGCTGAAGAGGACGGCCTGCTGCATCATAGTGATAACGGGTTTCTTCACCATCCGGCGCGATGACACAGCTGAGCCAGCCCAGGGGATGATAACCGTAGCGCGTGGTCAGCCCTGAACAGTCGGTTTCACGGATAACCTGGCCGGCATCGTTAAACTCACGGCGGTAGCTGTTACCTGCTGCGTCAGTCTCCTCGACAACCAGTCCGCACTCATCCCGCTTATACAGCGTGCTTTGCCCGAGCGCATCAACAACGCGTTCAAGGCCGTGATGGGGATCGTAATAGTATTTCGTTGTGGAACCGTCTGCTCCGGCAACAACCGTGGGCAGCGAACGGTGTGACAGCCATTGCACCGCCTGCACACCACCGTCAGCATCCTTCTCTTCAACACGGTTGCCCAGATCGTCATAGGTGAAGCTCACCGCGTTGCCCAGCGGATCGATGCGACGCGTCAGGAGTTCGTTTTCATCCCACTCATAACGCCACTTCTCGCCGCGCTCGTCGATAAAACAGGTGATGAGTCCCGCGGCATTCCAGTGGTGTTCGCGCTGCTGACCGTCATAGGTCGACACGCGGGTGATGCCCGCCTCAAGATCGTAATGCATGTGGCAGCCATCACCGCTGTTGGTGCGGTTTTCTACAACGCGCCAGTGATCCAGCTTCTGCCAGCGATATTCACTCTCCAGCCCGCCCGGCAGTTGGTGCCAGACCATCAATCCATCGTCGTTGTAACGGAAGCGTCGTGAGACAACGCCTGCGGCATCAGTAACGCTGGCAAGCTGGCCCCGATCATTGTAGGTCCAGCGCATGAGAGGCCAGTGCTGATCGCCATCAAAATGGCTGGCTGATGTCGGACGCCGCGCGTGCTGTTTGTCGTCGTAGTGCAGCGTGACGTCAATCGCCAGCGGCGCGTCATGGATACGTACCAGGCGGGCCTGTTCATCCCAGCCCATCTCCAGCGCATTACCGTACTCGTCGCTCAGTGAAGCCAGCCGCAGCACCTGCGGATCAGCGGCCGTGCGCCTGTAAAGACGCCATACCGCACCGTCATCATCGGCAATGGCGATATCGCCAGACTCGTTGCGGCGCACCATCAGCCCTTCGCTGATGCTGTAGAGCACCTCTTTTTCACCGGGAACGTCAAAGCTCAGCTCGCGCCCGTTGTCATCAAACCAGGTCGCCCGATTCCCTTCCAGCGTCAGGTAGCTGTCAAACACCGTGGCCCAGCCCTGACCAAACAGCCCAGCGCGCTGGGTAAGGCTGTTATAGCTGCGCTGAAAACTGAGCGGGAAACGTCCGGGAAGGGAAAAATCGCGCTCGGCATCATCATTAAGGACTTTGACGCCGGTCGCCGCATGAACCGGAAACAGCGACGAGAAGGCCGCATTGATAGCCATGTCCGCCGCCATACCGCCCACGGCACCGGCCAGCGCGCAGGGCATGTTTTTGATGATCTGACTGGGGCGACCACGGATGAGGGAAAGGCCGATCATCATCACGGCCAGACCTGGCACCTTGCCACTTTTGATCTCTCTGACCGTGACAGTTTCACCACCAATGATGACATTGGGGGAAACATCGTCGCTCACGGTGGCGTCACAGGTGGTTTTATCCTTTGCGCGCACTGCAGGCTGGCCATTGATAAAGACGCTTTTCGATCCCTGAGCCAGATATTGCGGTGCACTGTGTTTTTCACAGGCCACTTTGTCCTGCTCCAGCGGAGAGGTGCCCGCATCGGCGGAGGCTACCGTGGGCTGCCACATTGCACTGCCAAACTGGCCGACCGCAGAGAGCAACATGCCGCCATAGTCGGCGAAGCTCTGCGGCGATTGTGGTTCCGGTGGCGGTGTCTCGCCAGGCGTGAGCATCCCGGCCGCGCGTGCGGCTAAAAGACCATTAACGTAGACATTCACTGATCCAGTGGCGATTACTCCGGCAGGTGACGGCGGGAATATCATGTTTCCCAGCCCATCGGCCGCTTTGCTGATCTCTTGTGACAGACCAACGGCATTGGCCAGTACACCACCCAGAATACCGCTGAGCAGGCAACTGTTACCCACGGCTGCCACACTCGCCGCTGCCGCCCCTGTGCCCAGCAGGGGCGCTGCCGAGACGATAGCAGCACCCACTGCGGCACCAATGACGGCATAGGCCGCACCTTCCGCAACAATGCTCGTGATATCAGCGAAAATGCTGGAGTGAATGATCTCGTCGCCCACGCGGGCAGCAGGGTTATCCATAGGTTATGCTTTCCGTGGATTGTTCAGACTCAGGCTTTGTTTAAATGCACTCCAGCGCTGTCCATCCTCTTCATTGAATGGACGCATGGCTGATAGCGTAAAAATCATTAAGATGTTCGAATCAGGCACCTGTGTAGCCAGCTGTTTCTGCCACACTGCCTGCCCGTTACGGTCAAATACGGTTTCAACTTCTACCGCGTGTAATGTGTTATCTACACCTGCCATCAAACGTACAAATTCAGTCTGCTGGATATGGCCCATCTGACTCCGCAATGTGTCCCACTGACGCTGGAACTCTTTTTCCGCATCACTGCCCTCAGAAATAACGCCACGGCTCACAACCCATGCCAGCCCACTGGCTTCATCGCGGAGAATATTCATGGTGGTGTCCTGCCAGGCAGCAGGAAAAAGCGCAAAGGCGCCCTCATTGAATTGGTAATGCATATTGGGTATCCGTTTTATTAATTGTTTGTGGCGGGTGGAATAAGGCTATGATATTCGCCATCAACGTTATCGGCATTAGTGAGTATCTGTGTATTATCACGCGCAACTTTAATGTCGAAAAGTCGATGCGTAATATCAGGATCGCCACCGCAACTGGCGTCGTGATTATCTTCACGAACCGTAATAACAAAGAAACTTTCATCACTGCTGTCGTCAAGATCGTATCGCAGGCATTTCTCATCGAGGGTGGTCAGTTGCCAGGTATGAATTGCTTCGGTTGCAGCGCTGATAGCCTGGTCAGCGCTGATTTCGCTTTGCTCTGCCCCCATGTCTGTTTTCAACATGATGCAACTGACCTTTCCCTGGTCAATCTGAAACATCAACTGTTTCCCGCCAGACGGGTAGACAAGCCAGTGCTGATTATCACTGTTATCTTCTTTTCCGGGTCCATAGGCTTGCTGAACCTGTTCCAGGCTATCGCCTACCTTTATATTTCGGGACGTCGGCACATTGGCATTTTCCAGTAGGATCTCAGCCAGAACCGTGTGGCTGGCATCTCCCACCGCCGCCGCGCTGAACAACTCAAAGCCGTCATAGCTATGCTGGAAGTAGTTGTACTGCTGGTTATTGATAGCCACTTCTCCGGCCAGAACTGAACTCAGAGCCTTACCAGCCCGTACGAAGCTTTCATTGCTCCATGTGTCTCCGGGAGTGAAAGCATAGTCGTTTAGCAGAACGGAAAAATCGCCCTCGTTAAGGGCAGGAACAGACGATTCCGTGCTGGATTCGGCCCTGGCAATGCAGGATAAAACCATGAGAACAGACACAAATATAAGGCTGGTGAAAAAACGATTTACAATCATTGTGTTTTTATCGGGGGTTGACAATAGAAAAATAGAAGGGTATTTAATCACTAAGAGCAACGTAATTAAAATCTTTTAAATTAAAGAAATTACTCACACTTCAAAATTATGTGGGGTGGAGAGTACATATCACCACCCTAATAAAACCCATAACACTATTATAATGTCATTCTTATTACTTGAAATACAGTAAAAATCTCACTTGAGTGATAATGAAAATTATCATTCCCACTTGCCACCTTGCTTAACAAGCGTTTTATTACCCTGTGCCACCTTCAATTCAAGCGGATTAAAGCTCACAACATAATCTACACCGCTATTATTGAAAAGCATCCCTTCAGCTTTATTTGAGTTTACAGGTTGCGTAGTTTTACCTTCAAGAGTAATTTGTTTTCCATCTTTATTTCTGAGGCCTATGTATTTAACCTTATCACACACAGTATAAAAACCCCCACAGCTATTCAATAAAGTAATCGTAAAATCAGATGTAGACAAAACCTTCATATCTGATTTTAAATCCCCTTCACTAACATCTTTGTCAAGATTATAAGTTTTTGGCGCATAAAACTCCCCATTCTCAGGGTCTTTGATTAATTCCCATAAAACTTTATTATCTTTAAGTTCTAAATTTGCTTTACCCTTCACTCCGCCAAATGAAGAATCAAATTCAATCAAAGCATTTTTACCGTTTGCAGTACCTTTGAGATTGCTGTCATTATCATCAGGGCAATCTATTTTGTTTCCGCCCCTTGTCACATAACAATAACTACCCGTTATGTTATTATTATTCTGTTTTAACTTTAATGTTAGAGTGGAATATAATGATCCATTATCATTTTTCTCTTGCCCACTCCACTGACCAGTAAAATTATCAGAAGCAAACAAGGACAATGAAGAAATTGACAACAAAACCGCTAAGCTAAATCCAACTTTATTCATTTGATTAACCTTTAAAATCCAGACAATCATTAACCCTATTAATCCAGCCGTTAAGATTGGGTTGGTTTAGAACTACAGCACCTGGCTGATTGGGTTTTCATCAAAATTTATAGAGATAGCATGGGTGTCGATGAATATTATTCCAATAAATAGCTATCAATATCACGCTGCTCATTTTTGCCAGAATAGGTTCGCAGTTTAGATTTAAAAATCATCATTTTTGTTCTGGCATCACTTATAATTGATATCACTGAAATGCATATCGCCAATAAATTGTTCATTTATGTGCGCGCCCGTTTTTTTTGAGCTTCATCGCTCCATATATCACTTAGTGAAAAGGATTTTTATATTTAAAATACAATAAGATGCCTTTATTTTAACACCAGAAAGTCCGCCACTACACCATGAGAATAAATGGATGAAATAACAAGACTAAATTATAACTATTAAAATATGACATATTTATGTCAATGCTCATTAAATTAATTATTAGAAAAACCAAGGGTGACATTACAAAATAATAATGCAATATCACCACAAAACTTCATGTAATCGGCAATGACGCTAACCATCACTTCTTAAAAAGAAAGTAACTATTTTTTCGCATCATAATCTGGTGCTATACCAGTGTGTGTTTCTACTAACCTGTCTTTTTTAACCCACCCATCAACCTGGTTTCCATCATTAGTTACATACATCACACTATAATATTTTCCGTATTCAACGTAAGCATATAATTGATTGCCGGGGACAACAAAAACTTCTTTTTCTAAGCATTTTTCATTTGGGGCAGAATAGAAATACAACCTACCCTCACCGCCGACTTTGTATACATTATCTGTATTGTCGAAACTCACGCCTTTAATGTTAGCCTCATTACTTAAATTCTTGCAGAAATCATTGGCGGAGGCCATTAGTGGTAATGAAAGCACTAATGCACATAAAATTTTAATCATAGTAATCCTCTCCCTTTCATCACGGAAATCAAACTGTTGGCATAGTTAGGATCGGTTGCATACCCTTTAGCCTGTAAACCTTTAGCCCATTCTACCGGGTCAGATGAGTTGAACAAACTACTATACCTTTGATTTTTAATCAAAAACTGGGAGTGCTGCTCAATGCTCTCGTCAATTGAATCATAACTGGCAAATTTATCCAGTACTGCAACACGTTTTCCGTTGATATTCTCATGTGTCCAGTCTTCCACATAATTCGGTGAGCCATGTGCCTTGACCCCAAAAATGTTGTTACTCACCTTGTCAGTTTTGATATCAGTGGGCATTTTTTTACCCCAGTTAGATTCTAGAATTGCCTGAGCCGTGGTGATTTTAGCCGGAACGCCGGTTTTCTTTTCATCTTCCTGAGCAGCAGCATACACTTTATCGAAGAATGCTTGTTTTTCGGGAGGTAAAGGACGTACTTTTCGAACCTGGTTATTGGCTAACGGTGCAGCCGCCCCTTTCGCCGGTGCCGCCGCAGCTTTTGGCGCAGCCGGAGCCGCCTGTCCTTTCTGTTTTGGCGGGAACAGATTCTCTACGGCCTGGCTGATGTTTTGTTTATGACTGGATCCCGGTGCGCTTGTGCCCGGCTTCGCGCCATCCGTGTTCAGGTTCAGTTTGCCGCCAGAGGTGGTGATATGACCATCACCCTGCACAAAAATATTGAAGCCCTTGCCCACAATATTGATCTGGCCATTCGCATTAAGTTCGATAGCACTCTCTCCACATTCAAGGCGAAGTTTAGTCCCCGAACCCACTACATAGGTATCGACCACCGCATCGAGTTTGCCCTTACCGGTCAGCCGCTCTTCGCCCCCTTTTACACCGTGGACACGGTTGGTTTCGACACGGTAGAGCTCATTGCCGCCCGCGTAGTGGCTGTGATTGTTGGCGACTGAATGGCTGGCGTCATTTTTAACATGCGTATCCATGTTCTTCTGCGCCTGAATCCACAGATGTTCCTCACCCGACTTATCCTCAAACCTTAACGCATTCGCGGTGTCTGCCGTGCCATCCTTCGACCGGCTCAGAAAGCCCATCTGAGTCGCCGCTGCCGGCAGTGCCCACGGCGGCATGCTTGCCTCGTTGTAAACCCGGCCGATGATCAGCGGACGATCCGGATCGCCGTTGATGAAGTCCACCACCACTTCGTCGTTCACTCGCGGGATCTGCACCCCGCCAAATCCCTGGCCCGCCCAGGCGCTGGAGACGCGCACCCAGCATGAGCTGGTGTCGTCGCCCTTCGCCAGCCGGTCCCAGTGAAACTTCACCTTTACCCGGCCGTAGCGGTCGGTCCAGATCGACTCGCCTTTGGGTCCCACCACCTTCGCCGTCTGCGGGCCGTGCGTTTTCGGCCACGCCGTTTCCGGCGGCGTGCGATAAGTCACCGACGACGGCAGCACCATGAAGTGGATGTTGTGACGGCTGTCGCCGGTGTCGCCGCTGGCGTAACTGTTTTCGGCAAAGTCATAGGTCGCCGAGGTCACCAGATACTCGCCGTTGTCGCTGAAGTGCGGCGCGTTGATGATCGAGAAGGTAAAGCCCGGCGCGATGCCGGTGGCCGTGCCCGACCCGCTGACGCTGTGGTGCTCGGCCTGCCACACCTCCTGACGGATGCGCGCGTAGGACTCGCCGTGGCTGTGGTCGACAAAATGGCCCGGCCAGTCGTAAACGTCCACCGAGCCCGGCACCGGCGACGCCGGGTTCTGGCGGGCCTGCAGCATCCAGGCGTTCGGCTTGCGGAAGTCGTAGTCGTCGGTGCTGTAAATGCCCGGCGTCACGCTCTCCGCCAGCGACCACTGGCTGATGCCCTCTTCAGTCACCACGCCGCCCGACGGGGTGACGTGATAGGCAATGGTCTCATAGCCCGGAAACGCCTGATGCTGGTCCGGCGCGTCGCACAGCACCAGCGTGTGTCTGTCCGCCTCGTGGCGGAAGAAGTAGTAAATCCCCTCCAGCTCCATCAGGCGGCTGATAAAGTCCAGGCTGCTCTCCTGATACTGCACGCAGTACTCCCACACCCGGTAGCTGCCCGCCAGGCGCGTCTCCACATTGACCCCGTACTCCTTCAGCAGCGTCTGCACAATCTGCGGCACCGTCTGGCTCTGGAAGATGCGCAGGTTGCGGTCGCGCTTCATCGGCCACAGGTCCGGCTCGACCGTCAGCGCATAGACCGCGTAGCGGGTGCCGCTCAGCTCCTGGCTGCGCACCGCCACCCGGGTGATTTTGCCGTTAAGGTAGCGCGGGCTCAGCGCGTTCATCAGCCCGTCGGTCGGCAGCGTGAACGTCACCGGCTTCCCCAGCAGGGCGTGGCGATCGATGCGCGCGTCGGTGGCCAGCAGTTCGGCGGTGAGCACAAACGGACGGGACAGCGTCTCGGTGCCCTTAAGCGTATGGAACAGCAGGCCCTCGACCGGCAGAAGGACGGTGATACGATCAAACATAGTGATTTCCCGGACTGATGGTAATCGGTGAATTAACCCGGGTATTACCCGCGACCGGGCAATACCAGTGGGTCAGACAAGCGTCTTTTATTGTTGCTGCGGATTACATGAAGAGTTAAAAACAGGTGCCATGATACTCATTGCTACGAGGCGGAATGCCAGCTAAAAGATGATTAATTGGCAGGAGCAGTATTATTTCACGTTGATATTCAGTGTCGCCAGAATAATTTCTACGCAGCGTTTATTCGCTTCAAAGTGATAACTTTTATCATTCCTGTGCTGCCCTACCAGTTCAACGTAGCACCACAAGCCTGAACAGTTGAATATGTAACTCTGGTAAAAGGCGCGCATTTTCTCTTCGTCGCTGTAGAGTTCACCTGTACAGGTCGATATCGAACCCAGCGCAGCATTAATATCATTAGGAATGGGTTCCAACTCGTTTGCCGCCAGCGTGACGGAATGCTCATGCTCCCGGAAACGTAGCGTCGACTTTTCAAAAGCATCCTCTGCGGAATGGCATACGGTACCGGAATAAAAGTAAAAATTAATGACCCCGTAATTCACACCACCTATCGTGTGATCGACGATAAGTCTGTTCTCAGCAATAACGCTGGCATGCCATGAAGACGGTATTTTAAAAGTGTTTTCCCCATACAGGTTTACCGAGGTCAGCAACTCCGCCATGGCTAAGTTACTGCGGTGCAGCAGATTCCAGTTAACCACTGTAAAATAGATGTCATTGGCAAGCGAAGGATAGTCGCGTGCTGCGCAGGACGCTTTTAATAAGAGGTAGTTCCCACCGCCGCTGTCCCGATTGTAATCTTTTTGAACAGTGTATCGTGAGATCACATCGTCACCGGAAGCGTGCGTTTTTAGGGTCAATACATCTGCAAAAATACCGTTTTCCGAGGCCTTACCGACAAGACGGCGGTGCAGGATTTTTTCGCCCATCATGGCGAGTTTTTTAAACAGCCAATCAGACGCATTCATCTCCCACTGGCAGCGTTCATACGCGGCCCAAACTTCCAGATAGAGTGAGTCATCCGTAGTTAAGTAGCGTCCGATATTGGTTAAACCGACATCAGGGAAGGCAACCGGCTCCAGTTCCACAGGTTTGAGGCTTTTAGGCAGCACAACCCAGTAATGCAGCATTTCTTCTCTGGCCGATGTATAAAGGCATTTCCAGAAGCGTTGTTCGATTTCTTCTTTAGAGAAACCCGGCGTAAGGGGAAAAGTATAGTCCGTTTCAAAATTCATAGCCTGTTTCCCTTCTTAATTTAATTCGCTAGCCAGATGCCGTAATAAATGACTATAGAGCCAAGAGAAACCACGCATTTTGCAAAGATGAGCATGCCAGGCACTAACTTACTGGCAGCAGGTGAAATTCGGGCATAATTATCAGCATTATATTTTTTTTGAAAACCCACAATCCCACTAAATAAAGTGCAAATCATGATAATCATAAACTTTATGCCAAGAATAAATATAAAAGAAATGCCTATTTCTTCCATTAAATCTCCAGCAAGATCATTACTAAATCCGGGAATAGCTAACACTAATCCTTTGAGCGCAAAGGCAAGTACTACAATACCAACCAGCACACCTACAAACTTCTTACCAAATCCTGCCCATTCTTTTTTATTATAAAAATCCTTTCCGTTCCAGACATAATAAACCGTTACAATCCAGAAAAATAAAAATGCTATAAATTTCATGTTAGAATCAACCCTATCTTTATTTAACCGCCAACTAAAACCGTTGCGCAACCGTTGATGATAGCACCATCTGCACCACCATTGCTTCCAGATTTTTCTGTACTATCCCTTTCACCAAAAAACAGGTCGCGGAGGGGTTTTAATGCAATTTTTACATTGATTTCGCCTGTTATCCCCAGTATAAAAGCTAACCTACCTGAGAGCTTTACTGTAGCTGAGTAATCGGTTTCATCCGCATAGGCAGTTAAACCTCCTGCTGCACCTACTGCGCCTAAATGTACTCCGCCTTTAGCATCAGCTACTACAATACCGTACAGGCTAACTTTCCCCGTAACGCTCTCTTTCACTGCCGCTGCACCTGCGCCACCCTCAACGCTGAACCCATATCTTCCTTTATTGCCGGTATATACTTCTGCAACCGCTTTTGCATCAGCAGTGCCAAGCGTCACATCGCCGGTAGCGATGGCATACAATGTGTTCTCTGTTCCTATTGAGCCCGTCGCGCCATATTGCATACCCGCCGCTGCGGCTTTGCCATTAATGCCATAGATTCCGCTATCACCGGTGTAAAGTGAGCCAGTTGCATTGGCATCCGCTATTTTATTCCGCAACTCACCTTTCAAAAGGGCGTCACTTTTCATATTCGCTAATGTGAGATTTTCAAGCGAAAACCCAGTCGACACAGTGTCATAACTACCATCATTGGTGCTGTCTTTCAGGCTGGCATACGCCCCTAAGATTCGCGCATCGTAGTGCTCGCCATGCAACATCCCATCCTCACCAGCCTTCTTCGCCAGCGAGCCTCCCCAGTATTGCGGGGGCGCAGGTTTACATTTCGCGGGAGCCGTCGCCCCGCCTGCATGACACTGCGTCTTATCACCCTGACGGGCCAGCGCCATACCGTTAACGAATACGCTGCCGGAGCCGCTGACGATAATACCGCCACCGTGTTGCTTACACGAAAATTCATCACCTTTTCGGGCGGCGGGAAATCCACCAATGATAACGTCAGGACTGCCGCACTGAATGGGGCCATCGTGAGCCGCTTTATCCACAGAAGCTCTGGCCGCAGGCATACCCATACTGATGTTCCTTTCAATAAGCGATTAACTGTTAATATTGACGACCGCGCCTTTGATGTCGGTGATGTTCGTGCCGGTAATGCTTACCGTATCATTTGCCTTTAATTCAGCATCTTTACCGGTACCTAAGGTGGTCAGCTTATTGCCTTTAAACAGTGCCTGCAACTCGCTCTCAGCATGGATATTTCCCGTATTCACCTGGATTTGAATGGCGTCGGGGGTGATCAAGATGTAATTCTCTTTCACCTTTAATTTAATGCTGGTGTTGGCTTCAAGCAGCGCATTGCCGTCTTTATCCATGGTCAGCACCGTTTCGCCTTCGCCAACATTAATAACGTGCTGGATGCCCGTATTGCTCACCGCATGTTCACCCACGTCGGCCTGACGATTGCGCTTTATCGTGACCTTTTCGTCACGGCCTATGCTTTTCTGCCGATCCACACCGACATGGTGCGTCTCACAGCTTTCCACTTCCGTATCCATATTTTTTTCGGCGTGGATCCAAATCTGCTCATGCCCTGCTTTGTCTTCAAAACGCAACGCATTAGCAGTATCGCTGTTACCATCCTTCGACCGGCTCAAAAACCCCATCTGCGTCGCCGCCGCCGGCAGCGCCCACGGCGGCATACTCGCCTCGTTATAAACACGTCCTGTGATGATTGGACGGTCCGGATCGCCGTTGATAAAGTCCACCACCACTTCGTCGTTCACTCGCGGGATCTGCACCCCGCCAAAGCCCTGGCCCGCCCAGGCGCTGGAGACGCGCACCCAGCAGGAGCTGGTGTCATCGCCCTTCGCCAGCCGGTCCCAGTGAAACTTCACCTTTACCCGGCCGTAGCGGTCGGTCCAGATCGACTCGCCTTTGGGTCCCACCACCTTCGCCGTCTGCGGGCCGTGCGTTTTCGGCCACGCCGTTTCGGGCGGCGTGCGGTAGGTCACTGACGACGGCAGCACCGTGAAGTGGATGTTGTGACGGCTGTCGCCGGTGTCGCCGCTGGCGTAGGCGTTCTCGGCGAAGTCATAGGTCGCCGAGGTCACCAGATACTCGCCGTTGTCGCTGAAGTGCGGCGCGTTGATGATCGAGAAGGTAAAGCCCGGCGCGATGCCGGTAGCCGTGCCCGAACCGCTGACGCTGTGGTGCTCGGCCTGCCACACCTCCTGACGGATGCGCGCGTAGGACTCGCCGTGGCTGTGGTCGACAAAATGGCCCGGCCAGTCGTAAACGTCCACCGAGCCCGGCACCGGCGACGCCGGATTCTGCCGCGCCTGCAGCATCCAGGCGTTCGGCTTGCGGAAGTCGTAGTCGTCGGTGCTGTAGATGCCCGGCGTCACGCTTTCCGCCAGCGACCACTGGCTGATGCCCTCTTCAGTGACCACGCCGCCCGACGGGGTGACGTGATAGGCAATGGTCTCATAGCCCGGAAACGCCTGATGCTGGTCCGGCGCGTCGCACAGCACCAGCGTGTGTCTGTCCGCCTCGTGGCGGAAGAAGTAGTAAATCCCCTCCAGCTCCATCAGGCGGCTGATAAAGTCCAGGCTGCTCTCCTGATACTGCACGCAGTACTCCCACACCCGGTAGCTGCCCGCCAGACGCGTCTCCACATTGACCCCGTACTCCTTCAGCAGCGTCTGCACAATCTGCGGCACCGTCTGGCTCTGGAAGATGCGCAGGTTGCGGTCGCGCTTCATCGGCCACAGGTCCGGCTCGACCGTCAGCTCATAGACCGCGTAGCGGGTGCCGCTCAGCTCCTGGCTGCGCACCGCCACCCGGGTGATTTTGCCGTTGAGGTAGCGCGGGCTCAGCGCGTTCATCAGCCCGTCGGTCGGCAGCGTAAACGTCACCGGCTTCCCCAGCAGGGCGTGGCGGTCGATGCGCGCGTCGGTGGCCAGCAGTTCAGCGGTGAGCACAAACGGACGGGACAGCGTCTCGGTGCCCTTAAGCGTATGGAACAGCAGGCCGTCCGCCGGCAGCTGTGCAGTAATGCGTGAGAACATAAGTAATCCCTGACTATTAACTGTGTGGATCGAGCAACCAGACACCTTCTTCACTGATGTTCAGCGTTTGTTCGCGGGTGCCACTCTGGCCGCTGATGGCAAAGGTGTAGTTGCCCGGTGCCAGTTGCAGCGTGGCGAAGCCATTCACCGCCGGCACCAGCGCCTGCGGCTGACCGTTCACCTGAACGCGTTCACCCTGCTGCAGACGGATATAGACCTGGGCGACCGGAGCGGGTGGTGGTGCCGGTTGTGGATCGGGTTCACGTGCGGCGTTCTGCACCGGCTCAGCAGTCTGAGCCGGTGCGCTGGCAACGGTATCCGGCGGGGCCTCAGCCTGGGTCGGTGGCGCGGCAACCGGCTGGTTAACCGGCGCGACGGTGACGGCAGGCGCGTCGTTCTGCGCGATCTCAGCCGGCGGTGTCTGTTCGTTACCGCGTGACATCAGCAGACCGGCGCCCAGGCCGACCAGCACGCCAGCGGCAACCAGGCCGGGCAGTGCAAAGCGGTGTCCCAGCAGCGTTTTCAGTTTAGAGGCGGGTTTGATCACCTCCTCTTCTTCTTCAATCGGCACCAGCATGGTGCCTGGTCCGCTCATTTTTGCGCTAAGCAGCGGTTCCGGTTCGCGTTCCGGCAGCGCCATCAGTACAGCAAAATCATCAATGCTCTGCGGACGATCTTCCGGTTTCAGCGCCAGCGCGCGATCGACGGCGCTCAGCAGCGCAGACGAGTAGCCTGCCAGACGACGCTGCACCAGCGGCTGATAGTTATCTTCGATGCTGCGCACCACGCTGACCGGCGGTGGCGCACCGGTGATCAGGGTATGCAGCACCGCGCCCAGCGCGTAAATATCGGTCCACGCGCCCTGCTCACTCTCATCGTTGTCGCTGTACTGCTCAATCGGCGCATAGCCGGGACGCAGCATGGTCTCGCTCTCATCCGACAGATTGCCGATGGTTTTACGCGCCGACCCGAAGTCCAGCAGGATCGCCTCCCCGCTGCTCTGGATCTGGATGTTATCCAGCGAGATATCGCGATGCAGATAACCCGCTTCATGGATGGTTTTGATCGCGCCCAGCAGCGGTGGCAACATGCGACGAATCCAGGCCTCATTTACCGACTGCGGATTACGTTCGCTGAAGTTCGAGAGTGTGGTGCCGCTGTAGAACACCGTGCCCATGTAGGCGGTGTCGTTCTGCACCCAGAAACGCAGCACGTGCAGCAGGTTGGGATGATTAAAGCGCGCCAGCAGACGCGCCTCCTGAATAAAGCTATTCAGTCCGGCGTGAAAGGTTTTGCTGAACCGTTCGCTGCGCAGCACCAGATTCAGATCATCGCTACGGACCGCCAGTGAGGCGGGCATAAACTCTTTGATGGCGATATCACGCTCAAGCTGGTGATCCCAGGCGCGATAGACGATGCCAAAGCCGCCACCGCCGATGACCTCTTTGATTTCAAACTCATTGAAGCGGTAACCCAGCGGCAGGGCGTTGGGGACATTCAGGGGTTGATCATGTTCCGACATATTCGATTACTCTCTGATAGCCAGGCTTTAAACCGCGAACTGGCAGACAAATTCACCCTGCTCACAACGCACATCGACGCGACGATAGCGTTCATCACGGGCGTGGGCGCTCAGCAGGATCTGGCTCATCTGTGGCAACAGCGTGTTGGTGAGGATGGCATCCACCATGCGACCGCCCGACTCGACTTCGGTGCAGCGCTGCACAATCTGGCTCACCACCGACTCGTCGATCTGCGCTTCAATGCCGTGGTTATCATCCAGACGACGCACAATGCGCGCCAGCTGCAGCCGCACAATCTCCGCCAGCATCGCGTCGCTGAGCGGGTAGTAAGGCACCACCAGCAGGCGGCCCAACAGCGCAGGCGGGAACACCTCCAGCAGCGGCTTACGCAGCGCGGTGCTCAGAGCATCGGGATCGGGCATCAGTTCAGGATCGGCACACATCGCGCTGATTAACTGCGTGCCGACATTGGAGGTCAGAATGATGATGGTGTTGCGGAAATCGATGTGCCGGCCTTCGCCATCCTCCATCCAGCCTTTATCAAACACCTGGAAGAAGAGCTCATGCACATCCGGATGGGCTTTCTCAATCTCATCCAGCAGCACCACGCTGTAGGGGCGACGGCGAACGGCTTCGGTCAGCACGCCGCCCTCGCCGTAGCCGACGTAGCCCGGCGGTGCCCCTTTCAGCGTCGAGACGGTGTGCGCCTCCTGAAACTCACTCATGTTGATGGTGATGATGTTCTGCTCGCCGCCGTACAGCGACTCGGCCAGCGCCAGCGCGGTTTCGGTTTTGCCGACACCGGAAGGCCCGCACAGCATAAACACACCGACCGGCTTGTTGGGATTATCAAGGCGCGCGCGCGAGGTGCGTACCCGTCTGGCGATCAGATCCAGACCGTGACGCTGGCCGATGACCCGCTGGTTCAGGGTATCGGCCAGATTCAGTACCGCGTCGATCTCATTCTTCACCATTCTGCCCAGCGGAATACCGGTCCAGTCAGAGACCACGGCAGCCACCACGCCTGCATCGACGGCGGCAAACAGCAGCGGCGTGTCGCCCTGCAGCGCAGTAAGCTGCTGCTGCGTCGCATCACGCTGTTCACGCAGCGCCGCATCCTCTTCTGTCACACAGCGGGCGCGCAACGCAATCAGCGTCTCGACCAGTTCGCGCTCCTGCAGCCAGCGCTGTTGCAGCGCATCCCGCTCGGCTTCCAGCGCAGTGCGCTGCGCTGCAATCGCCTGCTGGCGGGTGGCGTCGCCCAGGCCCACCCGGATTTCACGTTCAATGATCTCCGCTTCAATCTCCAGCGCCGCCAGACGGTGAAGACAATCTTCCAGCGCCGCGGGCTGCGCGCCCTGGCTAACTGCTACGCGGGCGCAGGCGGTATCCAGCAGCGCCACCGCTTTGTCAGGCAGCTGGCGCGCCGGAATGTAGCGATGCGACAGTTTCACCGCCGCACTGACCGCATCATCCAGCAACAGCACCCGATGATGTTTCTCCAGTGCGCTGACGGTGCTGCGCAGCATCAGAATCGCTTTGGCTTCATCCGGCTCCTGCACCTGCACGGTCTGGAAGCGACGGGTCAGCGCCGGATCTTTCTCAATGTACTTTTTGTATTCCGCCCAGGTGGTCGCGCCGATGGTGCGCAGCTGTCCACGTGCCAGCGCCGGTTTCAGCAGGTTGGCGGCATCACCGGTGCCCTGCTGACCGCCTGCCCCGACCAGGGTGTGGATCTCATCAACAAACAGCACAATCGGCGTCGGGCTGGACTGCACCTCATTGATCAGCGCCTGCAGTCGCGCTTCAAACTCCCCTTTCATGCCGGCACCCGCCTGCAGCATGCCGATGTCCAGCAGCCAGAGCTGCACATCGCGCAGCGGCGCAGGCACATCGCCCGCCGCGATACGCAGCGCAAGACCTTCGACCACCGCGGTTTTGCCGACGCCCGCTTCGCCGGTCAGCAACGGGTTGTTCTGGCGGCGACGCATCAGGATATCGACCATCTGGCGGATTTCGTCGTCACGTCCGGTTACCGGATCAATGCGGCCTTCACGGGCGCGCGCCGTCAGGTCCTGCGCATATTGTGCCAGCGTGCTGCCACTGGCGGCGGGCGGTGCGCCGCCAGCATCCGCCGGTGCGCTCAGCGCCTGCTGCGCTTCTTTGCTATTGCCGAGCAGCGTGTCGAATTCCGCCAGCAGCGCATCGGCGTTGACACGGCTGAACTGACCGGAGATGCCTTTCAGCACGCTGGCCAGGTTGAAGGTTTTCAGCATGCCGATCAGCAGATGGCCGCCGCGAATGCGGGTCGCGCCATATTTCAGCGAGGCGTAAACCCACGCCCGTTCAACGGCACTGTCGATATGCTCGGAGAGGTCGGAGACCGCACTGGCACCGCGTGGCAGGCGATCCAGCGCGGCAACGATGTCCTGAGTCAGGGCCTTTTCATCCAGTGAAAAATGTGTGATGACCTGCTGTAAGTCGCCATCCTGCTGCTGCATCAGCTGATGCAGCCAGTGCACCAGTTCGACATAGGGATTGCCGCGCAGTTTGCAAAAGGCAGTGGCGCTTTCCAGCGAGGTAAATAACAGCGTATCCAGTTTGCCGAATAGCACGGCACGGCTGATTTCTGACATAGGGGGCTCTCTTCAATGAAAGACGCAGGCTGTGTAACAGGAAAAGCGGCTGGGCTAGCGCGAAGCAGCCTCAACCTCAAACATAAAATCTTCACGATCTTGCGGCTGCGGCGCATGCCCCAGCCAGCTGGTATAGCCGAGTCGGGCAGTTCCACCCAGCGTCACACCCTGTACCTCGTCAGCGGCCAGGATCAGGCTGAGATCCCACTGCATTTCGATGCCGAGGTAGTGACGCACCCAGTCGCGTACTTCACGCGCGCCGGGGGCATCGGGCAGAAAACGGGCATACTGCGCGGCGCTGAGCGGTCCCAGGTGCAGGCGAAAACGGTGCTGCACGTCGCGCACCGCCACGCCGAGAAACGCAGAAGCGCCCAGCCGGGGCATATGGCGTCCCGCGCCCAGTCGGGCCTGATCGCGGCTGTCCAGCGTCAGCCAGTGCGGCAGGTTCTGCGTCAGCCTGACCGGCACACCAAAGTAGTGGCGCAGAATGCGCACCAGCCCTTCGGCATCGTGGCCGTGGCGGCTGAGATGGCCCACCAGCATCAGCCGGGCATGGAGGCTGAGCGAGCTGGCCTGCTGCTGGGCCGGTAAACCGATTCCCGCCAGGCAGGCGAGATAGTTCAGGAAGCGACTGTCGTCGGGGCGATCCAGCGACACGGTCGGCTGCGCATCGGCCCAGGCACGATAAAAAAGCAGCGTGGCGCGATGGTGAAACAGGTCAGCAAACGCCGAGAGGCTGTGATCCTGATGATGCACGATACGTTCATGCACATATTCGGTCAGATGGGTCGGCAGCGGGCCGTTGGGGCCAAACAGGCCGAAGCTGTAGATGGAGAGCTCATGACGTCCCGCCTCGTCACGTGGCGTGGCGCTGGCGACGGTGGCGGGCGCAAACGCCAGTGACGGTGTCTGACCGATGCGCACCGATTCGAACTTCGGCAGCGGCGCACGGCCCAGCGGATAGCGCTGACCGCCCTGCGCATCCAGCCGCCGCAGCAGCTGGAACAGATCGTAACGCCACGGCGCGGCCATCACCCGCTGCCAGAAATCATCCGGCAGACGGGTGAGCCGGGGCAGCGAAATCACCTTTTCGCCACTCATATCAGCGCTTTCCGGCCCATGCGCGGCGGCCAGTAGCCCACTTCTCCACGCTGCTGGCTGTTCAGGGTGAACTCCGTGAAGCTGTTCAGCGCCACAAGGCGGCCACAGACCCGCTCCAGCACGCTGCCGAACAGCCACGGGCTGGCCCCCGAAAACGCCTGCTCATCCACTTCCAGCGTGATGCTGACGCCGCGCGCAAATACCACCGGGCCCGGCTCCGGCACGCGGCGGTTGACCGCGCTGAGCGTGCAATGGCGGATGCCGTCAATCTGACGTGCGACCGGCGCTTCCGCCAGGTTGGCGTAGAGGCTCAGCAGCTGGCGCAGCGCCGCCGCGCCTTCTCCGTCGCTGCTGTCCATCAGGCTGAGGTAGTTCATCTGCAGATGGCTGATCAGCCGCCACGCGGAAAGTCCCTCGGCCAGCGCCGGACGCGGAGGCGTCGGCCCTTTGCACAGCTTCAGCTCCGATACCGGAATGGAGTCCGGCATCACGAAGTTACCCTGATCCTGCTGCAGCATCAGCGGCAGATCGCGGCTGGTACACATTACGTCAGCGGAGAGATAGCGCACCTCGTCGTGCCACGGCGCGTGATGCTCATCCACCAGCGACAGAAAGACTTCTGAACCGATATAGCCCGTGCGCGTGCCGTAGCGCTGCGCCTGCTCGGACAGCGTGCGCTGTTCGCGGCGCAGTGAAAAATAGGCGCCGTAATCGCCCTGGTCACCGCTGAAGGTGCTCCAGAACGGACGGAAAACCTGCTCTTCGCGCTTGCCCTCTACCGTAGCGAACAGCCGCTGCACCGAGTGCACCTCATAATCCAGCGGACGGATGTTATCTACCACCAGATGATATTCATGCTGGCTGTCGCTGACCTTCAGGCGCTCGGCGGTTTTCGGAAACAGATTGATGACGGGCGTGCAGTGCAGCGCCAGATGGCTGTGATCAACCACGCTTTCCAGCGCGCTGTCCGCTTTGTCGAGCAGAATGATGATGTCGAACGCCATGGCGTTGTCGCAGCGGCGCAGAAACGGGGCAAGCTGGCTCAGACTGATAAACTGGAAGCGCGCCGGAAAGGCGAAATACTCCTGCAACAGACGATAGCCGTCAAAGTTGCGCAGATCGTCCGGCAGCAGCGCCTGCTCCGGCGCAAAGCCCTCCTGCTGTAACGCGTCGTCCGTCAGCACCTGACGCTGCGGACGCTTCTCAACCGACTGCAGCACGATGCCCACCCGGTGCTGCATCAGCAGCTCCAGCAGTTTCAGTGCCTGGATATCCGGGCCGCTGAGAAACAGCATCAGATCGTCCACGCTAAGCTGACTCAGCGAGGAGATCCCTTCGCAGCTGATGCGCATACGCAGCGCACTGACCGCGCCCAGACCGCCGAGTTTCAGCTCGCCAGAGGGCAGATCGCCGGGCACGCCGCCGAGACTGGCTTCACTGATGCGCAGCGGATGCAGTACCACATCGTGCGCGGTGGTGTAGCTGCAGGTCACGCCGGTTTTTTTCAGGTTCTGGCTCTCCATCATGGTGCCGCGCGGCACGCGAAAGCCCTGGGTGATGTCGCCTTTGCGGCTGTCCGGCGTCAGCTGAGCGATCGCCATTGACGGCGTTGGCGAGAGATAGGATGGCGCAATCATCTCCAGCAGACGCTGCGAGAAACGCGGAAACTCCGCATCCATCTTCAGCTGCACGCGCGACGTCAGGAAGGCAAAACCTTCCATCAGTCGCTCGACATAGGGGTCCGCCACGTCAATGCCGCGCATGCCAAGACGTCCTGCCACTTTAGGGTAGCGCGCAGCGAACTCGGCCCCCATCTCACGCAGGTAGGCCAGTTCACGGTTGTAATAGTCGAGCAGATTGCTGTCCATGATTACCCTGCATCCTGTAGTTCGAAATGGCCGCTCTCCAGATCAACCTGAGTGCGGAACAGAAACGCCAGCGGATAAGGCACGCACCAGAGCCGCCCTTTGATCTCAATCGACAGCACGTTGTGCAGGCTGAGCGAGCCGAGATCGCTGACGCAGCGCACCTGTAAACCCTGCGGCAGGATGCGCGGCTCGAAGTGCAGAATGGCGTTGGTCATTTTGCGCTGCATATCCTGCCATTCGATATCGGAGACGTTCTGCCCGGCCAGCGGTGCCACACCGAAGTTCCAGACAGAGCGCTGCACCTGGTCAAAGCCGCTGAGATCCTGCTGCGCTTCATTGTTGATGGTGTTGAACAGCCACTGCAGATCGCGCAGTACGTGGCGGCGCAGCGTGCTGTGAGTGATCAGCATGCTGTTGTCCGCTTCCTGCTGTTTATCCGGCGCGTTGTCGGTCAGGCGATCCAGCAGCGAGGATTGCAGCTTGTCGCGGGCGGTTAACGCATCACGTTTTTTACGCGCGCGAAAGCCGCCATGCAGCTGGGCATAGCCGTCGTTTTGCGCGCCTGAATCATGACTCATCGGTGGACTCAACGCTGTCAAACGCGACCTGCTGCAGGCTCAGCAGCGAAAATTCCGCGCTGTCGCTGAGCCACATTTTTTGTCCCTGGCCGATAAACTGGTCCGGATCCTCACCCAGCGGCTGCCATTCGGTGACGCTGGCGCGCAGAAAACGTTCGTCAGATGCCGCCAGCAGTGGATAGCGCGCCGGGATCTGGCACACCTGCTCACTGCCATCAACCAGCTGCACACGCGTGTGACGCCACACCAGATCGGTGACGCTGGCGGGTGCCTGAAACTGCATCTCACGAATGGCGGCAAACGGGATCCAGTAATAACGGCCCTGACTGATGACTTCACACACTGGCCCGAAACGGCTGTCGCCATCCATCAGCCAGCTGAATGCGGTGGGCTGATCCTGCTGCGTCGCGGTGCCGGGGTTGGCCGCCGCGAGCTCAAGCGCTTCAGCCCGCAGCGTGCTGCCGCGCGCGACATCACCCGCCGTTTCGGCCTGCAAGGCGGCCAGCAGCGTGTCGCACCAGTGCCAGGCGCTGCCCGGCAGCACCGGGTCGGCCTGGCCACGCAGCACCGCGTCACGCTGCAGCTCACCGGCGATCGCCTGTTGCAGCAGATTAACTGTCGGTTGCGCCTGCGGGCTTAACGCCAGCCAGGATTGCAGCTGCGTCTGCGCGCGCGACCAGTTGCCTGAAAGACAGAGCAGCTGCACAAAGGCGGCCCGCAGGTCAGCATTCGCCGGATTCGCCTGAATCTGGCGGGTCACGTCAGCGAGCGTCTCGCCGAGGGTGGCGCTGGCCAGACGGTGTTGTAAGGATTCCATGCAAACTCCTTTTGCGTCAGTTAAGGGTGCGGTAAACCGCAGCGGCGGGATCTTTCAGTTCAGGATGCAGTTTTTCCACCAGCTGCACGCTCAGTGCGGCATCGCCACTGATCCACGGCGACCAGACTTTACGGACTTCCTGCAGACGCGCCTGCAGCGCACTCTGATCGGCGGCTTCGCTGACGGGCATCTGCACCACCACCTGACGCGTTGCCTGCCAGCCGTTAAAGCGGTTGCTGAACGGCAGAATCAGCCAGCTATCCGGGGATTTTTCATTGCTCAGCACCATGCGTTCACTGTTGACCGTGGTGATGTGCAGTTCAGCGGTGGGCGACTGATTGCTCAACCCCATCACCGGGAAACCCTGCAGGAAGGTCACGCCGACTGCCGCAGGTGCGCCGTTACCCTGTTGCGTCAGTCGGCTGTGTCCGCTGAGCCAGCCATCCGAACCACAGATCAGCCCCTGATTTGCCGGAACAAACAGCGCGCTGCCCTGTGCAGGGTGCTGCCACCAGGTACGGAAATGGCAGCCGTCCAGCAGACTGAATTGCAGCCACGGCGACGTGTCGGCCTGAGCGGCGTTGCGTAGTGCGTCTGCGGGGACCGCCGTAGCCGTCGGCTGGAGCGGCTGCGTCGCGGGCGGCGTCACCACGGTTTTCCACTGCTGCGCACGGGCGGCGCTGCCAGTAGCAATTTCACTCCCCTGCGCATCGGTCAGTTGCCAGTGCAACTGTTGCAGCGGTTTACACTGCGACGCCATCAGTCCGGCAACGCGGGGCAGAAAATCTTTCAGCACCGCGGCGTTTTTTTCGCCCAGCGTGACGATGCGCAGGTTAATGGTGCTGTTACACCAGCTCGACAGCTGATTGTTTTTTACGTCATCAATCCAGACATCCAGTTTCTGTGCCGGGGACTGTACGATGCGATAGTTTTCAGCATAAGCGTGCGTGCTGAGCAGCAGCGCAGCCAGACCCAGTAATCCATATTTCATGTTGGCGTTCTCAATCTCGCAGAGGGAAGAACTGCGCCGCTTCAGAGAGCGAGTGCAGCAAGGTGGTGTCCTGAGGTGATCCAATCCAGACGGCCAGCGCGCTGAAATTATCCTGATGCCCCTGATCCGGCTGATCGTTCCTGATGATTTGCTGCATCAGCGTCAGCCACTCTTCCGGCGTATTCACCATGTGCAGCGACTGCTGCATCTGTTCCAGCGTCACGCCGTGCCAGAAACCATCGGTACAGAGTAAAAAGGCGTCGCCATCTTCAATCCCGACCACCTCGCTGTAGCTGGCGTCGCGCTGCTCATCGCCCATCCCCAGCGCAAAATAGAGCAGATTGCTGTTGATGCCTTCGGTGCGATGTCCGGCATCTTTCATCTGCTGCACCAGGCTGTGGTCGGTGGTCACGAGATAGAGATAGCCGCGACGGAACAGATAGAGGCGGCTGTCGCCTGCATGGGCCCAGCAGGCCAGATGGTAGTCGCGGTCAATAAACAGGCTGACCAGCGTAGTGCCCATCCGGCTGTGTTCGCTGCTGGCTTTCTGCTGCTGACGGATGGCGTGATTCGCCTGATTGACGTAGTTACGAATCGACTGCGCATTGAGATGCGCATCGCCATCAAACGCCTGCAGCAGGCTGCTGCGGGCTATCGATGCCGCGATGTCCCCGCCGGGAAACCCGGCTACACCGTCGCAGACCACAAAGCAGGCCGAGCGCTTACCGATGACATCACCGATCTGATCCTGATTACTGGCGCGATCGCCCTGATTCGACGTCGAGGCAATAGTGATATTCATGCGTCATCCGTGTGGGTTTGTGAGTCTTTGTACTGATTAACTTCCAGGTCATAGGCGTGCAGGAACGCTTCGCCGAACAGGGTGTGGAAATCGTCTTCGATCTCGCCCGCCGTCTCGCCGTAGCGCTCAACAAAATGCTCCCAGAGCGCCGCTTTACGGCTGCCCGGAAGGCCGATACGTGACACCGATCCCGCCTGACGCGCCTCCTCCTCCAGCTGCTCCGGGTTAAAGGATTGCAGCATTGAGGCGATGATGGCGCGGATACCGGCGATCATGCCCAGCTGGTGCGCCTGCAGATCGATCAGCGCATCACGCACAGCCTGACGCGGCGGCATAAAGCCCGGCATCCGGCTGCCAAACATCTGCATTAAGACGGTTTTGCCTGAAGGCAGCAGCTTGAACGGGTTGTTGGCGTCGTCGAGGATCACCGTCATGTCAGCCTTCACCCCGCGCTTGAGGATCGAACGCGAAGAGAGTAGCGCCACCGTACCCTGCGAAAACATGCTCAGCATCTGCCCGAATTGCAGCATCTGCTCACGGTCAAATTGCGGCGTCGGCTGCAGGTCGCGCAGACCCATTCCCTCCAGCAACGCATCCAGTAGTTCGCCCTTGAGAGCATCACCGCTGCTTTCGCTGGGTGTCGTCGGGTGCGCAGCGGCGGCATGATGGCGACCGGAAGCTACGGGATCGATGCGCAACCGCCCTTTCGGCGTCGGGGATGGCGTACGCTGTACCGCCTGCGGCGTGGGCAGCGTAATTCCGCCGTAATCGATCTGTGGATTTACCGCGTCAGACTGGCCGGGCAGCGCCTCGTCAATCAGCGGTGTCTGTTGCTGTGCCTCAGGGTGAGGCTGGCTGTGAGTCTCATGCTGTGATTCGTCGAAGCTGAACAGCGGTGAATGATCCATGTCGGTCAGGCTCGCGGGAGCCTGCTCCGATGGATGTGCGGCCATCGGCTCATTTTTTGCCACCGGTTGAGGTGGCACATGCAACGTGGCCGGTTTCGGCGTCGTCAGCTCCGGCTGCGCCAGCGGCACCGCGTTGCCCATCATCAGACCCAGCGGATCATCATGGTTGCGCGCATCCGTGCTGCTCTCGCCGTTAAACAGGCTCAGCGGATCAAGTTCAGCGGCAGGCGTTTCAGCCTGCGGTGGCGCCGTGTTTTGCTGAGCAGACAGCGTGCTTGGCGTCCGGTCGTCAAAAATACTCTGCTGCCCGAACAGCGCATCCCCTTCATCAAACAGGCTGCTGTTTTTTGGCTGCTGACCATAATCCAGCGGCGCATCGTTAATCAGCTGAGCCAGCGGATCTTCCGGATTACGATCAGGACGAGCGGGCGCAGTCAGCGGATGGGCCTCAGGCATCTCTGGTGCAGCTTTGCGTTTAGAGAGATCGTCCGAAATCGAAAACTCCTTCGCCAGGCTGTCCCAGATTTCGCTGGGAATGGCGGCGGTGGTGCTGGCTTTTTCCGCTGCCGGTTCGCGAGCGGGTGCTACGGGCTGCACCGGCTCAGGACGCGGAACGGCTCTTTCACTCTGCGGTTGCTGTGCACTGTTGAGATCGCTGACCAGCAATTGGTAATCATCGATGCCCAGTATGTCTCCATCCTGCAGCTCAACCTGACGTCCGCGTTCCAGCGGAATATCGTTGAGTAACACGCGCGTCAC
The DNA here is from genome assembly GCF_019969975.1 of Pantoea sp. OVA07A. NCBI lineage: Bacteria > Pseudomonadati > Pseudomonadota > Gammaproteobacteria > Enterobacterales > Erwiniaceae > Pantoea > Pantoea sp. OVA07A. The sequence goes on from NZ_JAHXYM010000001.1 coordinate 1,105,111, forward strand.
ATTGCCACGGTTGGTCAGGCGACATTCGCCATTTGCCGTGATGTGCACAATCGCCTGCAGGCGGGAGAGTGTGCGATCGTCATCCGGCAGCACCAGATTATTATCCACACCACGACCAATGGTGCCGCCAGGCGGAAAGAAATCACAATGAGTTTGCGGCGGCTGTTGGCCGGGTTTAGTCGTTATTATCGTAAAGCGCATAACGGATTCCTGCGGTTAGCGGTTCGGCATCTATACCGCGCACCTCTCGGGGAAAGGCGCGGGGTATAGAAAGCGGGGGGGTTTAATTTTGGGAGTTGTTTTTATCTTAAATAATAGTGGCGATAAATTTATTAATTAAATTAACAGAGCAACTGCTTAATAAATTAAATGCATTACATCACAGCTTATAAATTTTCGAATTAAAATGGCATAACGTTAATACGGAAACGAATAGATATTTATTTTATATAAATCAGAAATGATTGGCCTGTTTGAATTTCATTTAAACAAGATCATCTGGTGGCAATAAGGCTTTGGCCTGACACTGCAACACAACATTCACCATCCACTATAAAGAGTGTGTCAGGCCGGGAAAGAAATGAGCCAGAGGCATAATCAATAAGGTAACTGCTTCAGAATCGCGGTGCGTTCCTGATCGAGACGGTCAATACAGAAATTTATGGCACTCTCATAAGCATCGCTGCCTTGTTCAGCGGCATAGGCTTCAAGACCGCACTGACTATCACGGTATTTAAGCCAGTTACGCTGAGTATCAACAAAGGCGCTTCTGTACTGGCTTGACTCCTCACCATGGCCCTTATAAATTTTCTCAATTCGAGCCTTCGCAGCCTTGTACTCTTTATTTAAATTCAGCTCTGACTCTGTTTTATTTTTTTCTGCACATTCATTAACTTCCTGAACGTTATTTCCCTTTGAGCAATCACTCATCGCGTGGACGAGGGGAACGTAAATAACTGAGACACACAGCATTAAAAATAAATAATTTTTCATATGAGATATCTATTTTTTATACTTATTATAGAGAGTTTTTGCATCCTGACTTTGCGAAAGCAACGTGCATTTCATCATATTGAAGTTTCCTGTGACCGAGCCAGTCAGGTTCATCTTCAGATACTCATTGATTAACTTATCACCATCACTGAATGCTTCAACAGGGAGATGACTTACCTCTAACCAGGCTGACGCGCTTTTAAATGCATCATCGGTGAAAGCCTTGTCAGTCGCAGCTTTTCCAGCACAACGGTTCAGAAGCCAGTTGCTGAAAATCTCCGGTTGCTTAAAGGAGTCTGGCGCCGGTGGCGTTATCGCCAGCGCCGCAGGAGATAAAGTCAGAGCAAATAACATCAGGAATTTTTTCATTTCAGTATCCACAAGGAGGCAACATCAGGAACAAAACTACCATTTTCTGCGCCACCCAGGAAGTGACAGGTATCAGAGCAGATATTGCCGTTCCAGAGTGTCACGTGCCCACGGGCATTGCTCCAGCCACTCCCCTGAAACACAATAATCCCCTGCTTACCGTTAAATGAGCCGGGTTTTGGTGAGGTCACAGTCAGGTCTGGCTGACCAAACGCACCGACTAAAAAGTCCATCATATCGTTGACGCGAAACATATAACGCTTTTTGTCTTTACCCGTTACGGTCGCATAACGGCTGTTTGCGGGAACAGGAACACCAGTGTAATTAAGAACATAGCTCATTCTTATTGGGCAGGCATTCTCGAAAATTCCGGCGGTGATATTCGCCTCTACTTTTCCACCCAGTATTTCCCCCACCTTCTCTACTCCAACATTGACTTCAGAGAAGCGATTCCAGGCGGCCGAAAACTGAGGTCTCAAATGTGCCATAGCAGAACTCCTTTTAAAGCCTCCCCCGAAGGGGAGGCGGCTATAAAATATTACGCTTCTTTGTTGCCTTTGATGTCCCAGCCGGCGCTGCTCTCTGCGCCTTTGCCGCCGGAAGAACTCTGCTCCCAGTACTGCTGCTTCACTTTAGAAGCCTGGAAGGAGTAGGTCATTCCCAGGGTGTCGCCGTTGTCGGAGCCATTGTAATTCACAGCGGTCACCAGAACGTCTTCCAGGGTAATGCGTGCATACTCAACCTGAGAGCCACCTGCTTTACAGATTGAGAGTTCAACTTTAGCGAGGTGTTTACCGCTTGCGCAGTTCTTCAGCAACGCCGTGGTGGATTTGTCGATCAGTGCATTGACGTGCAGGTCGTTGAAGTTAACCTTACCGGCGCCGCCGCCGCCGCCAACAGACATATTACCTGGCTGAGAAGCACCCCATGAGAAAGAGGTGATATCAGTCCAGCCAGAGTGGTTAGAGTCTTTAGACTCGCCGGTGACTCCGTCAACCTTCATAAACATATCAATAGCCATTATCTTTCACTCTTTATTGGTTGAGATTATTGCTTTCAAAAAAGCAAGGATATGGCAAAAAGAAAAGCATGGGGCTGAATAAAACAGTCCATATTTTACCTTTGCCTTGCTTCTGAAATATCGTCATAAACCATATTTCAGACGTCGTATTGCCAGTTATTTAACCAGGCAAAAATCAGTATGCGTTTTTCATGGCGAGGCCAACATCGATAACCTGATACCCTGCTGCATCCCGCGCTTTCAGGTGGTCATTTCATAGACATAATCCTGGCCGATAGTTTATAGTAGGCAGGCGCTTAAAAAGTTCACAGAAGGAATGAACATGAAAAAGATCATCTCACTTTTCCTGATAGTCGTGTTGTCGCTGCTTTCTCTTTACGTCATCGCTGATATTATTGGTTCGATATATCTGGTTGCTCGCTATGAAGAATTTACTCTCTCTTCTTCCGGTCTCATTGCCGGTAAAATTCTCTTTACCGCTGTCTGCCTGGCCTTTGTTTTTATTTTAATTAAAATAGCGCGCAGAAAGCCGGTTAATTAATTTGCTTCAACTTTTCTGCTACGGCATAAAGCGATATTGACGCCATCCATAGAAACATTAACCAGAACTGCGTTAACAATCTTTCCTCGCACTAAAATACTCCAGTGAGAAAAGCTAAGAACCTGCACAGGTTATTAAAATAAGAGAAGAAATAAATACCAGAAGATAATGCAGCAGGTGCAGAGCTGACTTTTTAAGCATCCTGTCATCTTCCCTGACTTTTACCTCAGCAACCATTCTATCAGGCATCAGGCGCAAAACCCTTACACGCCTGATAAACCTGTAATTCAGAGGATGAATGATGCCAGGTCATTCCCGGCATCACGCCTCCCTTTCAGCCCTTACGCATTATCATTTTTCAGCGACGGCAGCTTAGAGACCAGACGCAGAGAAACCGTCAGCCCTTCCAGCTGGTAGTGCGGACGCAGGAAGAATTTCGCGGAGTAATAGCCAGGATTATCCTCCTGCTCTTCCACATTCACCTCGGCAGCCGCCAGCGGCTTGCGTGACTTGGTCTCCTGCGAGGAGTTAGCCGGATCGCCATCGACATAGTTCATTACCCAGTCGTTCAGCCAGCGTTCCATTTCATCACGCTCACGGAAGGAACCGATCTTGTCGCGTACGATGCACTTCAGGTAGTGCGCGAAACGGCAGCAGGCGAACAGGTAAGGAAGACGCGCGGCCAGACGGGCATTGGCGGTAGCATCAGCGTCGTGATACTCCATCGGCTTCTGCAGTGACTGCGCACCAATAAAGGCAGCGAAGTCAGAGTTTTTGCGATGTACCAGCGGCATAAAGCCATTTTTCGCCAGTTCGGCTTCACGACGATCGCTGATGGCGATTTCGGTCGGGCACTTCATATCCACGCCGCCGTCATCGCTCGGGAAGGTGTGGCACGGCAGATTTTCCACTGCCCCACCCGACTCTACGCCGCGGATTGCGGTGCACCAGCCATACTCTTTGAAGGAGCGGTTGATGTTGGCGGCCATCGCGTAAGCCGCATTGCTCCACGTATAGTTGCCATGATCGGAACCATCGGTCTGCTCTTCAAAGTCAAAGCTGTCGACCGGGTTGGTACGGATGCCGTAAGGCAGACGCGCCAGGAAGCGCGGCATCACCAGGCCCAGATAGCGTGCATCTTCCGATTCACGCAGGCTGCGCCAGGCAGCATACTCAGTGTTCTGGAAGATTTTGGTCAGATCGCGCGGATTCGCCAGCTCCTGCCAGGACTCCATCTGCATCACTTCGGGCGCGGTGCCGGTGATAAACGGACAGTGCGCGGCTGAGCCGATACGTGCCATCTCACCCAGCAGCTCAACATCCTGCGGGCTGTGGTCGAAGTAGTAGTCGCCCACCAGGCAGCCAAACGGCTCGCCGCCGAACTGACCATACTCCTGCTCATAAATCTTCTTGAACAGCGGGCTTTGATCCCAGCCAGCGCCCTTGTAGCGCTTCAGGGTGCGGCCCAGCTCCTGCTTGGAGATGCTCATAAAGCGGATTTTCAGCATCTCGTCAGTTTCAGTGTTGTTCACCAGATAGCTCAGGCCGCGCCAGGCGCTTTCCAGCGACTGAAACTCCGGATGGTGAATAATCTGGTTCACCTGCTGCGACAGCTTTTCGTCGATCTCCGCGATCAGCGCCTGAATGGTGCGATAGGCATCGCTGGAGACGGTAACGGTGTTCTCCAGCGCCTGCTGTGCCAGGGTTTTCACCGCGCTTTCGACCGCAGCACGTGCCTGATCGCTTTTTGGCCGGAACTCTTTATTCAGCAGCGCGCTGAACTCATCCTGACTGAAACTGGCTGCGCCCTGCGACTGCGGTTGTTGTGAAGTCTGCGTCATGCCTGCGGCTCCTTACCTTCAGTGGCCTCATCCTGCTTTGGCAGATGGGTCAGGGCCTGCAGCAGCGTAGGATCCTGCAGCACCTTACCAATCAGCTCTTCCGCGCCGTTTTTGCCATCCATATAGGTCAGCAGGTTCGCCAGCTGGGTACGCGCTTCCAGCAGCTTGCTCAGCGGCTCCACGTTGCGGGCCACCGCGTCCGGCGAAAAGTCATCCATGCTGTCAAAGGTCAGATCGATGTTCAGCTTGCCTTCGCCATTCAGGGTATTGTCTACCTGGAACGCGGCGCGCGGCTTCAGTGCTTTCATGCGCTCATCGAAGTTGTCGATGTCGATTTCCATGAATTTACGGTCATCAATGCCTGGCTGTGGCTCCAGCGGTTTACCCACCAGATCCGCCAGCACGCCCATTACAAACGGGAGCTGGATTTTGCGTTCCGCGCCATAAATTTCCACGTCATATTCAATCTGAACGCGAGGCGCGCGATTGCGGGCAATGAACTTCTGCCCACTGGATTTGCTTGTTGCCATGGTTTTCTCCATACATGATGCGCGGATAAAGTGTCACAGCAGGCGCGCAGGTCCCGCTGAGTGTGTGTGCGTCACGCCTGCTTAATCGCGACGTCCGAAAATGGTTTCCAGCTGATGTACGCCGTCGGGTGCCAGTTCGCGGATGATCTCCAGAAAGTCGCGCTCGATTAAGCGCTGTACACGGTCGATCATCAGCGGGGCCGGATGACTCGGCTCATGCTGGGTGAAGTAGAGCTTCACTTTCTCCAGCATCAGCTGCGCGTCGGCGCGGGAACTGATCTGCACCGTGCGCCAGTCAGCGGCAGCGCGCGGGCTGGCTGGTGCAGGCGATGCCGCTGTTTCTGCGGGCTGTTCCACGGCGGCTGTGGGGATCAGCGTATTGAGATCGGTGGCCTGGCAACGTTCAGCGATCAGCGCAATCTGTCTGCGCAGCTGTGTGAGTTCCGGCACCGCGGCTTCGCCCAGCCGTTCGGTCACGGTTTCGCAGATGGTCTGCAGCCGCTCATGAATCTGCAGCACCGCCTCAATACCGGGCTGGTCGCCGCGCGCCAGTTCGTCGATCAGACGCGGCAGACCGCCAGGATAGTCCGCGACTTCGGTTTTACTGCCGTCGCACAGGGCGGCCGCATCGCGCAGCGTGATGCCGTCAGAGGGATAGCGCAGCAGCCAGCACTGACGCACCGCGCCGCTCAGATCAGTTTTGTCACCCAGCAACGCCAGCGCATTAATGCGGTAGAAGGGATCCTGCTCGCCGAACTCCTCCAGCCGGGGCCACAGCGGCTCCCAGTAGAGCAACAACGCCTGTTCAATCAGCTTCAGGCCCTGGGCATAGCCCGGCAGCCCTTTCAGTTCGGTCCAGGCGTGGGTCAGCGCCAGCATTACCCGCAAATCTTTGCTGCGCGCCAGCAGCGCTATCGCCAGCTTCTCGACTCTGTTCCAGTCGGCCGGTTCTGCCGGAATGATGGTATTACCGAACTGCTGCTCCGCTTTACCGGCGCTGGCCTGCTCCATCGCCTGAAAATCAGCGTGGTACTCCAGGTTATCGCCGCCGGGATTGTCCTCGCTGACCGGAGCCAGCAGAGCCTCTGTATTCATCGTCATGCGTGTCGCCTCAGGATTCAAACATCGGGGGATAAAGTCCGTTTCGTCCCGGCTTTGCCCCACCGGCCGGATCAAACAGCAATGAAAAGAGCTGGGCGGTAAAATTACCGCTGTGGACCTGGGTATAAAGCGGGAAACCGTCGCTTTGATTGGTCCACCAGAAACTGGTGTAGAACTGCGGGTCGAAGTTCTCGCCCGGCAGTGTCCAGTTCAGTGTCGAAGGGGTATTGCCATGCCCGATGACGTTGAGAATGTCTGACGTCTCGTCCGACTCCTGCGGCGGCTGCGGCTGAGGAATGCTGATCAGCGCCTGATCCAGCTGCTCCGGTGACCCGCCGCCCTGCACCACCCGCAACAGCGTATTGCCGACCTGCTGATACCACTCGCCGGAGCGCGCCAGCAGGGCTGGCGACCACTCGGCGGGCGTGAAGTGGCGCAATGCGCAGAGTGGGTAGTTACGGCCCACGCTGTCACGCGCGGCAATCAGGCAGCCCATCTGAATCAGCTGACTGCCCAGCATCGGCGGCACCACAAAATTCCAGACCGGCGCGTTGAGGAACGGGCGCGACGGGGCGTTATCACTCTCCTGACTGCTCTGCCAGTGATGCAGGCCCACCTGAAACCAGCTGGACCATTGGCGATAGAGCACGTCCGGGAAGCGGCGCTTCACAAAGTCACCCGCGCTGGGCACTTTGCCGTACCAGCAGGGTGCAGCGTAATGAGTCATTGTCGGGTCCTGTTTCAGGGGCAGCTAAAGCCGGGAAGCTGGAACGGGTTACGAATGCTGCCAGGGGTGAACGACAGCGTGACCATATGACCGTCCACGCTGAAACTCGCTTCGCGGGTCAGGCCGCCTGCCGCTGTCAGCCGGGCGCGGTCAAAGAAGCGATTGAGCGCCCAGGGACCGCTGGTGACCAGCGTGGAGGTGGTGCCGTTGGTCAGACCCAGCTGCATCCGCACCTGGCTGGTGCCGCCGGGCCCGGGCCAGCTGACCATCTGCACCGCCTGCGGTCCGTGGCTGTAGCGTAAAATCTGCCCATCCACATCCAGCGTCAGGTTAAGGATGTCGTTATCCATTTTTACCGTGCGCAGCGTGACGCGGAAGCCGGGCGTGGTCGCACCATTGGCAAAGAAGGCATCGCGGATTGACTGCGCCTGCTGGAAGGGCCGCAGCAGGGCTTCGCCTCCCGGCAGGGTTTTACCGTCAATGCCCGGCGTAAAGCGCCACGCCGCGTTGGTGGTGTCGACTTTGCTGGCCAGGTTGTCGCGGAAGAAGCTGTCCATCATGCCGCTGCCGGGTGCAAACATCCGCGCCAGATCGTCTGGTGTGACCTCACTGCGCGCAGAGCGAACCAGCGGATAGCGACCGGCGATCGCCTGGCGGCAGAAACTGCCCACTTCCATGGTGATGCGTTTGCGGACGTTATCCATATCGCGGCGCTGTGCGTCGCTGCTGGCACCCACCGCCATGCTGGAAACCATGTTCTGCAATGAACCCGGCAGACGGCCGGCACTGGCCTGCAGACGACTGATGGCATCGCTGGCCGGGGGCGGCATCCCGCTGTTCGCCGCATCCTGCACGGCGGTGAGGTAGCGATAGAGATCGTCAATCTGATGCAGGAAGTCATCCACCGCCAGCACCTTACTGCCCTGCTGCAGCGGCTGGGCCAGCTCCAGAACCGGCGCAAAGTGAAGCGCGACGGCCTGCTCCGGTGATGCCTGGGTGGCGGCCTGTCCGCGCGCGGCACTGGCCTCGGGCGAGGTAAACAGCGCTTCAAGGGTGCGGGTGGCGCTGTTATCCGACGGCTTTGCTGCCTGCGCGGTTTTCTCATCCGGCTGCGCCCGGTTCAGCGTCAGCAGACCACCGAGGTTGATCACCAGCTGGCGCAGCGGCGAATGGTTGCCCGACAGCAAACGGGCGGTGTTGATGCGTTGAGAGAGATCGGCGCTGCTGTTGAGCTGAATGTCGCTGAGGAACTGCTCCCACTGCCGGATATAGTCCTGCACGTAGAGCTGGCGCACCGCAAGATCCGTCTGCTCACTTTTCTGCTGCGGCGCCGCGCCGCCCAGCACCCAGAGATCGTCCTGATACAACGCCTGGGTCACCGGGGCAATCTGCTTATCCACGTGCTGCCAGTAGCCATCAGGCGTATAGAGACCCGCCACACCGTCATTGACCGATTTACCGCTTTTGCGGGAAAACACCAGCTCGCTCTGGGGGCCACCCAGCGCCGCCAGCGTCACCGGCTGCAGGCTGTCATCGCGTTGCAGCAGGCGCTTCAGCCGTCCATAGACGCGCTGTGACAGCGGCATCTGATTAATCAGCGCCTGCTCGCGCTTTACCAGCGCTTCATCCTTCGCATACGGCGACGAGTGAATCTGCGTCTCCAGCAACTGTTGCAGGTGCCACGCCAGTTGCTTTACCTGCTGCTGGGTAACATTCTGCGGCAGTTCGCGTGACAGGTTGAGCATCAGCCACGCCTGCAGGAATTTGCCATCATAGTGCTTTGGCTGATAGAGCATCTGATACGCCTTCAGCGCTTCATAGCTGTAGTCAGCATCACTGCCGTTGTCATTACGCAGCCAGCGGGTGATGTTCTGCGCCACCTGCGGCAACAGCAGCTGTTTCAGTGCCTTGTCGTAGAGTGCGCGGGTGGCATCGCTGACCTCGGTGCCGCGATAAAGCCCCATGCGGCGCGTCAGCGGCGGTGCTTCCAGCGAGAAGTCGGCGCTCTCCGGCAGGTGCAACAGGGTGTTGAGATAAGGCACCAGCGCAAAGAGATCGCCATTGACCTGCTGCTGAAGCTGATCGCCCAGTTGTTCAACCTGCGGCGCTTTAGCGGCCATCTCCTGCAGATAGGCTTTGTTTTTACTGTAGCTGGTGAGCCACAGCGCCCCGGCCACCAGCAATATCAGCAGCAGCGCCAGATAACCCGACCAGAGCCCGGCGCGGTTGCGCAGCTCCCACCAGCGGTTGCTGCCCGCCAGACCGGACTCCTGGAAAATCACATTTTCCAGCACCCCTTTCAGGAAGAAGCTCTGCCCTTTGTTCTGCGGGATGGGCGACTCTTTATCGACCTTATCCCAGCTTCCTGACTCGCCTGCCTGCTGCCCCGGCAGATTCAGTGCGCGGTTCAGCTCGCCCATCACCCGGTCAAACGGCAGTCCCTCCTGGGTGCCGCTGGCAAAGTAGATACCGCGCGGCGCGAACTGGGTTTCAAAATCGGAGCGGGCAAACAGCGTATCCAGCGCGTCTGCCAGCAACGGCCGCAGCGCCGCAAACTCCTGCGGGAAGAGATAGCTCTCTGCCCGCGCCTGCGCGTCGCTTTCCGTCAGCAGCCGATCGGCCAGTCCGGCATCCAGACGCTGTTGCAGCAGGGAATACTCCTGCTGGAACTGGTTGTTAAGTTCGAAATCGGCGGCGGACGCCTTCGCCCAGGGAAAGGTGAATCCCCAGATTTGTTCACGCTGCGCTTTATCCAGCGAGGCAAAGTAGCTGCGGAACCCTTTGAGCAAGTCCGCTTTAGTGACCAGCACATAGACCGGGAAACGGATGCCAAGGCGATCGTGCAACTCCATCAGCCGCTGACGCAGTGCCAGCGCCTGATTACGCAGCGCCTCGGGCGACTGCGACAGCAGATCGGAAACGCTCAGCGTGACGATGACGCCGTTGATCGGCTGACGTCCGCGATATTTACGCAGCAGGTCGAGAAAATGATGCCATTCGCTGGCATCACGCTCCTGCTGACTCTCCTGGGTACTGTAGCGCCCGGCGGTATCGAGCAGCACCGCGTCATTGGTGAACCACCAGTCGCAGTTGCGGGTGCCGCCAATGCCGCGCAGCGCCGACTTGCCGAATTTATCTGCCAGCGGAAACTGCAGCCCCGAGTTGACCAGCGCGGTGGTTTTACCGGCACCGGGCGCGCCAATGATCATGTACCACGGCAGCTGATAGAGATACTGACGGCCAAAGCGCTGTGCCCAGAACGGCGTGCCCTTGCTGCTGTGGCGCTGGAAGTGCGCCTTTTTCAGCATGTCAGTGGCTTCGGAGAAACGCCCTGCCAGCACCTGCTCTTCACTGGTCAGGCGCTGACGATCGGCTTCCGGCGCATCGCTTTTGCCGGTTTCAAGGCTCGACATCAGCTTGCGATTGAGCCAGATGTTATAGAGCCGCGGAATCGCCTGGCCTAAGCCCCATACCAGATAGAGCAGCGCGATACTGATAATGCGGTTCTGCTCCGGCTCAAGCGGGCGCGAATCGACGATTGAGAACACCGGGCCAATTACCCAGATGATAAAAGAGAGCGCGGTAATGCCGACAAAGCCCCACGCGAGGCGGCTGGTCAGCACCGCAAACAGGATATTCAGCATGGATCAGTTCCCTCTCGCCAGGCCGTTGAGTTCGGCATGCGTCGCATCCGGTGCCACCAGCAGGGTAATTTCAACACGACGATTACGTGCGCGATTTTCTGCGCTGTTATTAGGCACCAGCGGATTGCTTTCACCGCGCCCTTCCGCTTTCACCCGTGACGGCTGCGCCAGCTGCTGTTGCAACAGGGTCTGTACTGACCGGGCACGCGCCAGCGAAAGCTCAAAGTTGGAGGCGAAGCGGGCACTGCGGATCGGCACGTTATCGCTGTAGCCAATCACCTGAATCTGGCCGCTGACATTGTTCATGGCGGCAGCGATGCGCTGGATTACGTCGGTGTAACGTCCGCGCACCTCGGTGGCCGCCGAGGCAAATAGTCCGTCCCCTTTCAGCGTCACCACGCTGCGGTCCGCTTCGTCACGCACCGCTACCAGCCCGGCATCAATTTCCGGTTTCAGGAAAGCGCGCAGGTTCAGCGTGGCGGGCGGTGGTGGCGCAGGGTTGCCGATCTTCACTTCCGGCAGCGCCGTCTGATAGATACGGGCCAGTACCGGCGAGGTGTAATCGCCGAGACGCCAGTTGAGCACGATGTAGAACAGGCAGGCCGCCAGCCCCGCCACCGCCGCACAGGCCCACAGCGGGATCATTGGCCGCCACAATTTGCGCAGGACCGGCTGATCGGTGGGATGCGGAGACAGCGCCGCTGCATAATTGCCACGCACGCTTTTGATCATCTGCAGCAGGCGCTGTTTGATGGTCTCCAGCTGCGAGCGACCGTTGTCCAGCACCCGGTAGCGTCCTTCGAACCCCAGCAGCAGGCAGAAGTAGATTAACTCCAGCATCAGAATGTGGCGCCTGGGGTTCTGCGACAGCTTAGCCAGCAGCTGGAAAAACTTTTCGCCGCCCCAGGTTTCATTGTGAAAGGTGACCAGCAGACCATTGCTGGTCCAGACGCCGCGGCTGCCCCACGGCGTCAGCGCCGCCGCCTCATCCAGCGCGGTACAGAGACAGTATCGCGCGCCGATGATCACTTCATAGCCCAGGCCTGACTGCTGGCAACTCAGCTCGAAGCGCCGAATCTGATCGATCAGCTGCTGACGCAGCTGCGCCGGGTCTTCATGTGATACCGAGTGACGGATCTGAGGAATGGCGTTAATCAGGGGGTTGGCCGCCGCGACCAGCACATTCTGATGGCTGGCCTCCGGCGCAAGATCGCTGTGTGATTTTTGTTGTTCCTGCATCATGCTGCGTGCTCAGTTTATGATTCTGACTGACTACGAATGGCCCAGAACTCCATGTTCAGACCTGGAAACTCACCGGCAAGATGCAGCGCAAAAGCGCCCGAGCGCTCCATCTCTTTCCATAGCTCGCTGTTCTTATCCAGTTCGAAATAGCTGTATCCGGCATGCCACGGGATCTGCGGCGGCGCGCCGGGCATCGCCCGAAGTGCCAGACCGGGCAATTGCAACTGCACCAGATCGCGGATTTTGCTGACCGGGGCGACTTTCATCTGCGCCGGGAAGTGGGTTTTGAGGGTGTCGGCTGGCACGCTGGCTTTCACCGCCAGCACAAAGCCAAACTCATGCACCATACTGCTCTCCGGCACGGTCGCGACGTTAAGACCGTGCGAGCGCTGAATCAGCGGCAGCTGAATCGCGCTCTCTTCCATCACCTGGGACAGCCCCTGACGCAGCAGCAGTGACAGGCGGCTAAAACAGCTGTGCAGATCGTCATGATCGTAGAGCGGCAGGCCATCGGGCGCGCGGGCTGGCGTCCAGGTACTGAGCTCCGCCGCCAGTTGCAGCCAGTGGCTGTAGAGCGTTTCAGGATGCAGCAGCGGCAGATGTTGCAGGTGAGTGTGCAGGCCAAGCTGACGATTGAGCAGCGCCAGCAGCATAAAATCGACCATATCCGCGCTGTTAAAACGACCGGTGCCCGGCGCGCGCTGACTCAGCTGCTGGCTGCGTTGCTGGATCAGCCCGTGCAGATCGTTGAACATGTTTTGCAGCGGACGGCTGCTGTTAAGCGTCAGCATCGGCGGGATGTAGTCGCTGTCGAGCCGGATGTGGTTGTCGCTGCGTTTTTCAATCACCTGAGCCACGCCCATGGCGGTCCACTCGGCGGTCAGATCCTGTTCCAGCATCAGCCGCAGACGCAGCTTGCCGAACTGCACCGTGGCGCTGCCCACGGCCTGGGCATTGTCATCTTCCACTTCTGCTTCCCAGGCGAGGTAGCGCGCCAGAGAATCCTGCGACTCCTGAAAGGCCACCGCTTCGCGGCCATTGCGGCGTGCCGGAATGGCCAGCACCACTTTGCTGCGGTCAACGGAGGCAGGCAGATCAAGCGGGGCCGGACCGTGCTGTGGCTGGCTGAAGGCAAAAAACGTGCCGTCAGGCAGACAACCGCTGGCGGCGCTCAGCGCCAGTTTCCCCTGGCGCAGCAGCGCTTCATCGAACTCCAGATCGTAAAAACCCCAGGTATAGGCGCGCTGCGACTGGCCCCACTCACGCAGGGTGCTGAGAAGATAATTTTCTGACTGCTGGAAATGGTGAGGACGCAGAAACATCCCCTCGGTCCAGACCACCTTTTCGGCTCTGTTCATAGACATCACTGTTTTTCCACGTGAAGGCCGTTAATCCCCGCCACGATGCGCGCATTCAGCTCACCATCGTCACGCTTCCAGAATGCCCAGAATGAGGGTGATTCGCCTTCAGGAACCGGCAGCGACAGTCGCCAGACCTTGCCATCCAGCGCCTGATATTCCGCCATGATGCCGATGAAGCGCGCCTCGGGCAGACTCTTAATCCGCAGCGTTTTATGGGGCTGAGTGGAAGTCAGGAAGAACTGTTGCGTATTGAGTTGCGCATTACCCAGCGCATTAGCGGACTGGTTTTGCAGGGAGTAGAAGTCAGCCGACATAAACTCCGCATCGGAGGTCAGTAATACCACCCGGACTTTCAGCGGCGCACCGCCGTTAACCTGGTTTTGCGCCTGAACGTCCAGGTTGTACCAGGCAACAGGCTGTGGAGTACTGCTGCACGCGGTCATCAGCCACGTCAGCAGCACTATCAGCGCCCCACGCCATAGCGTTGTTGTCATCATCCCGCCCTCCCTGCTTAGTGCGATTAGTTAATAATCCAGGTTCCGTTAGTGCTGTTCTGGCAGGCGGTGCTGTCACCGTTTACCGCAACACAGGTTTTCTTCTTGCTGCTGCGCACCCGGCGCTTCGGCTGGTCAGCCTTGATCGTCTGATCGTAAAGCTCGCTTTTCACCACGGCGCGAAACGGCACATAGCCGGTCAGCTGAACGGTTGCCTGCGGTGCTGCGGAGGACGCTGACTCTTTAACGGCACTGCTGGCTTTACCCGGTTCAGGTTCTGCTGACGCCTGAGCGGGTTCACCCAGCGCCAGCCAGTTGTTCTCTACCTGACCAATCACGGTGTAGCTTTCGCCGGTTTTCAGCGTCTCCACCACCTTGCCGCCAAAACTCGGATGGCTCATCACTAAAGCGGGATAGAGCGCACGGTAGGTTTCATTGACCGGGCTGAACTGCGCAGGCGGTTTAACCGCATAACGGTGACTGATCACCACGCCATCCACGGTGCTGGTGACCAGCGTGTCATCCGTCATTTTTGGCGGCGTTTTACAACCCGCGACAGAAAAAACAAACATCAGGCCTAACGCAATACGGAGCTTCACCATTTTTTTCATGTTGTGTTCCATTCATATCCTGGAGAGTGGCCAGAGGCCGGTTGTCAGTAATGAAAATCGGGGATGTGGTGCTGATAGAGCGCCACTTAGTGCCAGCCTAAAAGAAAAACCTTAAGCAAATAGCGTTAAAGTGCCATGGCGAGGCACGTTAAAAGATCAACTAACGTTAACTATTAAAAAGCAACTATGGCGACCGGGACGGGTGCAGCGAGAAATCTGAGCTGGCAAGAAATGATCAGAAACATGATCTATTTTTTTCCGTCAGATTGGATGAGGCAGGCAAAACCCAAGCTTTACTTATGCCATCCCTGGCCGAAAACTGACATATTGACTCAGATTTACACTTGAGACGCTATTCGCTGACAAAAGAAAAAAGCGCAGCGCATAGACTGATTTTCCTGTTTTTACGATCACATTCAGTAAGTTACAATATGTGTATAAGCTCATAGCTACCGCACGAGCCAGGTATATCCTGCCCGTAGGTATAAAATCACAATTCCTTTGTAAACATAAGCTGCGAGTTTACAGAAGATTGACAAAATTTCAACGGGCCACTTTCATAAGATTTTACTTAAGTAAAGTTTAAGTAATTTACTTAGTGCAAATATGTGTTACTTTTAATCACTCGCTTAGGATTATTCTTAACAAGATGAGCAACTATGAAGTATTCTTACACAGAAACCAGGCACCCCTGTAGTCAGCATTAAAAAAACTCATGTATAAAATGGCGCTGTTTCACCAGGCCGTAATGAAGGTTAACGGCGAGGTGACCGTAATATGTGGCAGTTTTTAGCGTAAAAAACAGTGAGATAATGGTTACAAATCAGCAAGTTGATTCAATATGGGACGGTTCAGAAAGGGCTGAGGATAAGGTGGTCGTGAAGCGAGATAAGCGAAGCGCAAAACGGCCCGGCGTCGCTTTAAGAAAGGACTGATTAATTGTTCTTTATCGGCATTGCAGCCATCGCCATGCTTCTGATGCTTCTCAGCGCGCCCGGCTACGTGGAGCAAAAAAAACCACGCCGTAGCGTGGTTCTGGGAGAAGAGCGCAGAGTTAACCTGGCAGGTTGCGGGCCAGAACTAGAAGAAGCCCAGCGGCTCGATACTGTAGCTGACCAGCAGGTTTTTAGTCTGCTGATAGTGATCCAGCATCATTTTGTGAGTCTCACGCCCGATACCCGACTTCTTATAACCGCCAAAGGCGGCGTGCGCCGGATAGAGGTGATAACAGTTGGTCCAGACGCGCCCGGCTTTAATCGCCCTGCCCACACGGTAAGCACGGTTGATATCGCGGGTCCAGACGCCAGCACCTAACCCATAGATGGAGTCGTTGGCGATACTGATTGCTTCTGCCTCATCTTTAAAGGTGGTGATGCCAATGACCGGGCCAAAGATCTCCTCCTGGAAAACGCGCATGCTGTTGTTGCCTTTCAGCAGTGTCGGCTGAATGTAGTAGCCGCTGTTAAGTGAGTCATCCAGCTTCTCTACGCCACCGCCCACCAGCACTTCCGCGCCCTCCTGTCGGGCAACCTCAAGATAAGAGAGAATTTTATCAAACTGCTGCTGCGACGCCTGCGCGCCCACCATGGTTTCGGTATCCAGCGGATCGCCACGTTTGATGGTTTTTACCCGCTTCATCACGGCCGCCATAAAGGGTTCGTAGATCGACTCCTGTACCAGCGCACGCGACGGACAGGTACAGACTTCGCCCTGATTCAGGAAACCCAGCACCACGCCTTCGGCGGCTTTCTCTATAAAGCTCTCCTCCGCCTGCATGATGTCTTCAAAGAAGATGTTAGGTGATTTACCGCCCAGCTCAACGGTCGAGGGGATCAGGCTTTTTGCTGCCAGCTCCAGAATATGACCGCCGGTTGCGGTAGAGCCGGTGAAGGCTACCTTGGCGATGCCGGAATGGGAGGCGAGCGCTTCACCCGCCTCTTTGCCGAACCCATGCACCACGTTCAGCACACCCGGCGGCAGCAGATCTTTAATCAGATCGACAAAAACGGTGATCGACAGCGGGGTCTGCTCAGCCGGTTTCAGCACCACACAGTTACCCGCGCCCAGTGCCGGAGCCAGTTTCCACGCCGCCATTAATAGCGGAAAGTTCCATGGAATGATCTGCGCTACCACGCCCAGCGGCTCATGGAAATGATAGGCGGCGGTGAACTCATCAATCTCGGCGGCACTGCCCTCCTGCGCCCGGACACAACCGGCAAAGTAACGGAAGTGATCGACGGCCAGCGGCATATCGGCCGCCAGGGTTTCGCGTACCGGTTTACCGTTATCCCAGGTTTCATAGACCGCCATCGTCTCCAGATGCTGTTCCAGCCGATCGGCGATTTTCAGTAACAGCAGCGAGCGTTGTTGCGGCGAGGTCTTGCCCCAGGCTTCCGCCGCCGCTGCCGCAGCAGCCACAGCGTTATCAACATCGGCAACGTCTGAGCGCGGAAACTCACCGGCCGCAGAGCCGTTCACCGGGGAGGTATTGGTGAAGTAGTTGCCGTTCACCGGCGCGACGAATTCACCATTAATGAAGTTGCCATAATTCTTTTGTAGGGTAATCAGAGAACCCTGTTCTCCGGGGGCGGCATAACGCATGATCATTCTCCTGACAGGTGACTGATGTAACAATGATGAAACTTATTATTAACATGAAGCATCATCAAGAGCCTGTCAGTTCTGTTAACCGGAAACTGTGACCGCCCCGAAGGAATGGGTGTTTACGCTTCGTCTTTAGATAATTCCGACTTTTACCCAAAAGGCTGGTCAGAGAGAAACTTGTGCGGCACAAAGGGGTCAACGTGAGGATGAATTCATTCTGGAGATGAGCATGCTGGCTTCAGCTTTTACCCTGATGCGCGCTAAAGCCAATTTCGTGCATCAGTTTATCCGCAACCCGCGCAAGATGGGCAGCATTACGCCCTCGTCAGAGGCGCTGTGCCGCACCATGATTGCGTCGGTGGAATGGCCTGAAAAGTTACGTATTGCCGAACTCGGCGCGGGCGACGGTGTACTGACGCGGCAGATACTGGCGCAGATGTCACCCGATGCCACTCTGGATGCCTTTGAGATCAGCAGCACGCTGGCCGATAAGCTTAATGCGCTGAACGATCCGCGCATGACGGTGCGCACCTGTTCAGCGGAATACCTGAGCGGAGAATATGACGTGATCTTCTCCGGCCTGCCGCTGCTCTCATTACCCACTGAATTGCGTGAGGCGATTCTGCGTGCGGTGTATAACGCGCTCGGGCCCAACGGCGTCTTTGTACAGTTCCAGTATACCTCGCTGACTCAGCCAGACCTGTCGCGCTACTTCACCTGGGAGCGACAGCGGGTGATGAAAAACGTGCCACCCGCCTGGGTCTATCGCTGCACGCGTCACTACGCACCCTGAGCTTGCGCCATTGCAGGGCGCGTTTGTTGCCAGAACGCCACCAGCAACTCACGCGCCCAGTCTTTCCCCTCCATCGCGTTTGCCCCATCTTCTGTACAGCCCCTGGGCATACAAACGTTCATGATGTGCCGTGAAAATTCAGGATGAAACTGTACCGATAGCGCCTGCGGCGAATAACGGACAATCTGACAGCCATCGCGCGCAGAGGCGGCCAGCACCTGAGCCTGTTGTGGCGCACTGATTACCGACTGGCGATGTGACAGCCAGACGCTGAAGTCCTGTGGCAATTTCTTTAGTAGCGGATCGCGCTGCGCCTCCGGCATGCAGTTGATCGGTAACAGGCCACGCTCCCAGCCGTTGGGATTGTCCGCCACCTCGCCGCCCAGCGCATAGGCCATCAGCTGGTGACCGTAGCAGACCCCCAGCAACGGCAAGCCGTTATCCATCGCTGCGCGAATCCATACGGCGCTGCGTTCGCTCCAGTCAGCGTGATCGGTGACCATCGCCCAGGAACCGCTGAGGATCGCCCCGGAAATCTGGTCGAAAGCGGGTAGCGCCTCGCCCAGATGGGGCCGTACAATCAGGTATTCATCGGGTTGCAGGTTTAACGCGTCGATGAACCAGCGCGGCTGTTCACCAATCTCTGAGACAACGTTTGCAGGTGGGACTTCAAGCTGAATTAACGCAAGGGGTAAGGCGGACGTGTAGGTCATACCGAATCAGTTCCTTTAAGAAGTCGTTTCAAATCAGTCTGCCAGCAACGCGCCCGAAAGTCTCATCAGGCTGCGCCGCAATCGCAGAAAATTTCTACCTGCGATTGGCTGCAATGCCGCAGTTCGTGCCATCATTAGCGGGCTAAGCAAAAAACATCGAAAGGATATTATCGTGGCTGTGCGGCATTTTTTTCTGATTCTGATGGTGGTTTCAATCTGGGCCTTCAACAACGTTGCGGTGAAATGGGGCCTGCTGGAGCTTCCGCCACTTTTCCTGACGTTTATGCGCTTTGTGGTTGTCGCCATCGTACTGGTACCGTTTTGCCGGATTAACCGTCAGCAGCTACCCTGGCTGTTGCTGCTGGCTTTCACGTTCGGTTTTATGCACTTTTCGCTGCTGTTTGTCGGCCTGCGCTATACCGATGCCGGCACCGGCGCAATTGTGGTTCAGTTGGGTACACCCATTGCCATGCTGCTGGCGATGGTGGTGCTGAAAGAGAAGCTGAAGCTGGTGCAGCTGATGGGCATTATGATCTCGCTGAGCGGCGTTGTCGTGCTCTCCGGCAGCCCGACGATTCCGTCGTGGTGGGTGCTTTGTCTGTTGTTGTGCAGCGCCACCGGCTGGGCTGTCAGCAACCTGATTGTGAAAAAGTCACCGCCGATTAAACCGCTGACCATGACCGGCTGGATTGCGTTTCTGGCCATTCCTGTCGTCGGCGCATCCAGTCTGTTGATGGAATCACATCAGCTCTACGCCCTGCAAAATGCGGGCTGGCACGGCTGGTTTGCCATTCTTTACAGCGCTATCGCCTCGTCGATTGTCGCCTATACACTGTGGTATATGCTGCTGAAGAAATATAACGTTAACCTGATCATGCCCTACTCACTGCTGACGCCGGTATTATCCGTGCTGATGGGAATTGTGGTGCTGGGCGACAGCCTCAACAGCTTCAAGATTATCGGTGCGTCGCTGGTAATCCTTGGTACCGCTATTGCCGTAATCAACCTGCGTAGCCTGCGGATGCATGCCCGCTTCCCGCGCCTGCGGCGGCGTTAATCCCGCGTGCTATGCTTGAGAAATCACCTCTCTCAGGAAGCACAACATGGACTCACCGCTTGCCGCCTCTCTCTGGCAGCAGATGCAGCAGGGATTGCGAGGTCGCGACGCCGCCTGGCCTCTCCCCGCCTTCGTTGATCGCGCCACCTTCTCTTCTGCCTTTGCCGTCAGTGAACTGGCGGCCACCAGTATCGGTCTGGCAACGCAGGCTGCTGCTGCGCTTATCGCCACATCCCGCCCTGAACTCTCTCCGCCCGTCACCGTTAACGTCCGGCTGGCGTCACGCTGGTTTCAGCAGAGCTTCCATCCGCTGAATCGCGCGGCACCCGCGATGTGGGATGCGTTTGCCGGTGACTATCGCAGTCAGGATGGCTGGATCCGTCTGCACACCAACGCCGTGCATCACCGGCTGGCGATGGAGCGGGTGCTGGGCGCGCACGCCGATCGCGCAGCACTGGCGCAGCAGGTGCAACAGTGGCAGGCCAGCGAACTGGAGCAGGCCGTTATTGATGCGGGTGGCTGTGCCGCAGAGATGCGCAGCGCCGCCGCCTGGCAGCAGCATCCGCAGGGTCAGGCCGTGCAGCGCGAACCGCTGTTTAGCTGGCAGACCACACAACAGGCAGCGGCGCCGGCGTGGCCGCTGGCCGAAGCCCGTCCTTTACTGGGCATTAAAGTACTGGATCTGACGCGGATTATTGCCGGGCCGGTCGCTACCCGTTTTCTTGCCAGCCTGGGAGCCAGCGTGCTGCGCATCGATCCGCCCGGCTGGCAGGAGCCGACGCTGGATGAAGAGATGAGCTGCGGCAAGCGACGAGCGGTGCTGGATCTGACTCAGCCCGCCGATCGCGAGCAGTTTATCCACCTGCTGCGTGAAGCAGACGTGCTGGTGCATGGCTATCGGGCAGACGCGCTGGAACGGCTCGGGTTTGACGCGGAGACCCTTCAGTCACTCTCACCCGGTCTGGTTGATGCCGGCCTGAATGCCTGGGGCTGGCAGGGTCCGTGGCGCAATCGCCGGGGTTTTGACAGTCTGGTGCAGATGGGGTGCGGCATTGCTGAAAGAGGCATGCAGTGGCAGCAGAGCGACAAACCGGTCCCGCTGCCGGTGCAGGCGCTGGATCATGCCAGCGGCTATCTGCTGGCGGCGGCGGTGCTGGAGGGATTACGGCGACGCATTACTGAGGGCCACGGCAGCCAGGTCCGGCTGTCGCTGGCGCGCACCGCGTGGCTGTTGCAGCAGCATCCCACCGATCAGCGCACAGGCTCCGGCATTGCGCCGCAGGTTAAGGATAACCTGCCCTGTTACGAATTAACGCCGTGGGGGTTTGGAGTGAGGCTGCGAGCGGCCGCCTGGCTGCCCGGCACCCCACAGCTCTGTGCGACGCCGGGCTGTGCGCCGGGTACGCACCCGGCGACGTGGTGAAGCAAGTCATTAGATAATTAGAAAAATAATGTTGATGGCATTAGATTTACATCTTATTATTTACACATGACTCAGGGACGAAGTTCATTGAAACGGGGTGCAGAATGGTCAGGGTAGACTGGTCCAGGCGGGCATTGAAGCACCTTATGAAGATCGACAAACGTTACCAGAAAATCATTTACCAGAAGGTGGGTGAGTTAGTCAGTTTCCCGGTCGTCACACTGGACATTAAAAAAATGCAGGGCAGCGATAACCACTATCGGCTGCGGGTTGGCAACTACCGGGTCCTTTTTACGTTAACCGGTGGCGAACCGGTGATTCTGGAAATTACAGAGGTAGCAAGAAGAACATCCGTCACTTACTAAAGCTTTTTGGATACCGGCATAGCCTTACGCACTCACGACCTCTGCTGCGACACACAATTACCCGGATAAACTATGTCAAAACAGTACATCTATGATGAAGCAGGCAAACCCCAGTTTGTGGTCTTGCCGGTGGCGGAATATGAAAGGCTGCTCTCGGCCAGCGATGGCGAATGGGAGACTATTCCTGTGGAGGCTGACGAGCACGACGATGAGACGATCCCGCACGACGTTGCAGGGATCATGATTGAGCAGGAAGTGAGTCTTCAGGCGGCCTGGCGCATCTGGCGGGGGCTTAGCCAGCATGATGTGGCTCAGCAGTTGGGAACCACCCAAAGTGCGATCTCTCAACTGGAGCGTATTGAAAGTAAGCCGCAGAAAAAGACGCGTGAACGTCTCGCAAAACTGTATGGCTGCCGACCCGGGCAGTTAATCCTGTAAGCCGATTGAGAGGGTCCAGGTGCCCGAAAAAAAGCACGCCGTATCCAGATAATCCCCCAGAACCCATTGAGAAAGATGATTCAGCACTGTGCGCCGGGTACGCACCCGGCGACGTGGTGAATCAGGCGTCAGGCGTCTCTTCGCTGCTATCCAGCAGTTCGTTGTACATCGCCTGGATCGCTTCGCGGCTCAGCATGGCAAGAGTACGATAAAAAGCGGTGGTCGCGTGCGCTTCCACTTTCCCCAGGAAAGCACCGCACCACGGCAGCAGATACTCTTCAAACAGCGCCATCTGCGCCGCGCTCTCATCTTCCGCTGACTGATCTTCCAGCCATGACGCAGCCAGCATCAGCACACCAAAATGATCAGCAGGCGCATCGCTCAGCGGCATTCCGCGTGACGTTAAAAACGCACGCACTTCTGGCTCCGTTTTGCCTTCCGGCCACTGTGAGGCGTACGGCGGCACGTTGCAATCGCTGCCAACAAACAGCGCGTTGTAATCGGCGGCCAGCGCCTGGGGATCGCTGTTCTGTTGCAGACGGGTCAGCAGCTCATCCTGCTCCAGCGGCCACTGCGACTGCAGTTTGCCTTCACGCAGCAGCGTAAACAGCGGCACCAGCAGCGGGTCCTGCGGCTGACGATTAAACAGTGAGCCGATCACGCGGCACAGAATGGAAAACTCATTCATGAGTCAGATTTCCTTGAGGCAAGTAAATTAAAAGTCAGCCAGTTCAGCAATATGTTTGCCGCTGCGCAGCTCCAGAAAGTCGAGCAGGCGACGCGGCGTGACATTTAACACCCGATCCTCAGGAAAATCCACCTCGCGGGCGATGCGCAGGCAGTGATCGAAGTGACCCAGCGTAAACGCGGTGTGGGAATCGGAGCCAAATGCCAGCCGTCCACCGGCATCGCGCACCGCGGCAGCGATAGCCCGGCAGTTCGGTTCACTGCCCGGACGCGAATGGGTAAAGGAGGAGTTGTTCAGCTCCAGCGCCACATCGTAGTGCGCGGCTGCCTCGGCGATAGCCGTGATATCGACCGGGAATTTCGGGTTGCCTGGATGACTGATGATATGGACCAGCCCGCCCGCCATCGCAGCGATCATCGCATCCGTGTGATGTTTCCGGTCGCGCGGCGCATAAACCGGCTCGTGAAAACCGGCGACGATCAAATCCAGCGCATCGAGCATCGGGCCGGAACAGTCGATTTCGCCCTGCTGATTTTTAATATTGGCTTCGATACCGCGCAGAATACCCACGCCATCGATCACGCGCGGCCAGACGCGCATATTAATGAAGTGCCAGTAGTGCGGCGCGTCGGCCATGTCGGGGCCGTGATCGGTAATAGCAAACAGTTTCATGCCGGTTTGCTTCGCCTGAGTCACGTAGTCGTGCAGCGTGCTGTAAGCATGCGTGCTGGCGATGGTGTGCATATGCAGATCTACCGGATACATCCTCTTCTCCTGCTGATTGCCCCTGACGGGGCCGGTTCATTAATAGCCGCGCTGACGATCCACCCTGCCCTGCGGCGGCTCGCCTGCCTGGTCCTGGGTGATGGCGCGAGCGATGTAGTCGATAGCTTCGTCGATCAAGGTTACCGCCGCATTATGGGGCGTGATCGTGACGCGCGGATGTGACCAGAGCGGATGCGCTTCGGGCAGCGGTTCAACCTGAAAGACATCCAGCGCCGCCGCTTTCAGTTGCCCGCTATTGAGCGCGGTCAGCAGATCCTCTTCCACCACCTGCGCGCCACGCGCGATGTTGAGGAAGAAAGCGCCGTGCGGCAGCTGCTGTAAAAAGTGGTGGTCGATAAGATTAATGGTCTCGTGCGTGCTCGGCAGCAGGTTGATCACCACCCGCGTCTCCTGTAGAAAGGCAGGCAATGCATCGCGACCGGCAAAGCTGGTCACGCCATCAATTTCTTTGGGTGAGCGGCTCCAGACGCGTAACGGGAATCCCCAGGGTTTAAGGCTTTCCGCCACACTCTGGCCCAGCACGCCCGCCCCCAGGATGCCGATAGTAAAGTTTTCACGCGTGTAAGCGGGCAGTGGCTGCCAGCACTGTTGCTGCTGCTGGAGACGGTAGTCGTCAAAACGGCGGAACCAGCTCAGTACGCTATGAACCGCATACTCCTGCATCTGCCGCGCCATGCCGGTATCTTCCAGCCGGTACAGTGGCACGCTGTCGGGCAGCATCTCAGGGTTCTGCTGCAACTGTTTCAGAATCTCGTCCACGCCTGCCCCCAGCGCAAAGACACCGCGCAGGGTGGCGCGTCCCTGTAGCATTTCTGTGGGGGGCGAACGGACCAGCGCGTAATCAGCCGGACCATTATCGCCTGGCTGCCAGGCACGCACCCGCGCCTGAGGCAGACGCTGTTGTAAACCGTTAATCCAGGCCGCTGAAGACTGCGACGGGTGATACCAGATGATCTCCATCCTGCTCTCCTTTTTTTCTTTCAGCGTCAGGGAAAAGTAGGGTGAGAGCAAGAAAAAACCAGCGTAATAAAGCGGTTTTTTCCATAAAAATAATTCCCGTGGCTTCACATTTCCGGCTCGCTTCAGGGTGAAGTGGTCAGATAAGGTCTAAAGTTGGTCCTGTGGTCAATGCGTTACGCGCGGCCGCGTTTCGGACAAGGAGAAAAACCGATGACAAAAATTGAGGTAAACGCCGCTCCACGGCGTCAGCGTTATGCGCCCTTTCTGCTCACGTTGCTGCTGAGCGTACCCGCCTTCACTGCCCAGGCCGACGACAACAGTCGCATGCTGAATAATCAGCCGCAGCCGCCTGACGTTCGTTTAGGACCGCTGTTTAATGCCGTGCAACAGGCGAAGTTCTATCCCGATCAAAAGACCTTTGCGGATGCGGTGCCGAAATTCGATCCCGCCTCAATTCTTGCCGACTGGCAGATGCAGAAGAAACAGCGCAATTTCGATCTTAAGCGTTTTGTGGATGCCAACTTTACCCTGCCCGCGGCCGGTGACAAATATGTGCCGCCAGCCGGACAAAACCTGCGTGACCACATTGATGGCCTGTGGCCGGTGCTGACGCGCACCACCAGCAGCGCCGGTCAGTATGACTCGCTGCTGCCGTTGCCCAAACCCTATGTGGTGCCAGGCGGGCGCTTCCGCGAAGTCTATTACTGGGACAGCTACTTCACCATGCTGGGGCTGGCCGAGAGCGGGCACTGGGATAAAGTGCAGGATATGGTGGATAACTTCGCCTCGCTGCTCGACCGCTATGGCCACATTCCCAACGGCAACCGCAGCTACTATCTGAGCCGGTCACAGCCGCCGTTCTTCAGCCTGATGGTCGATCTGCTGGCGACGCACGATAACGGCAAAGCCTATACCCGTTATCTGCCGCAGCTGCAGAAAGAGTATGACTACTGGATGGCAGACAGCGATAAAGTCGCGGCGGGCGCAGCCAGCAAGCGTGTGATTAAGCTGGCGGACGGCAGCCTGCTCAACCGCTACTGGGATGCGCGCGACGTGCCACGTACAGAATCCTGGATGGATGACATTGCCACCGCCCAGAAAGCGCCGCAGAGGAATAAAGCCGAACTCTACCGGGAGCTGCGTTCCGGTGCGGCGTCGGGCTGGGATTTCAGTTCGCGCTGGTTTACCGATGCGCATAACCTGTCGACAATTCGTACCACGCAGCTGGCCCCGGTTGACCTCAACAGCCTGCTGTTCCATCTGGAGCAGACCCTGTCGAAAGGCTATCAGATGAACAAGCAGAGCGATCTGGCGAAGCAGTTTGCCGATCGCGCGGAGAAGCGCCAGGCGGCGATCAACCGCTATCTGTGGGACAGCAAACAGAACTGGTACGCCGATTATGACTGGCAGAAAAAGCAGGTCCATCCTCAGCTGACTGCTGCCGCGCTGTTCCCGCTCTATCTGCAGGTCGCCAGCGATAAGCAGGCTGAAAGCACCGCCAGCGCAGTGGAAAAACAGCTGCTGAAACCTGGTGGTCTGGTGACCACCACCGTGAACAACGGTCAGCAGTGGGATGCACCCAATGGCTGGGCACCGCTGCAGTGGGTTGCTGTGGAAGGTCTGGAGCACTACAACCAGCCAAAACTGGCGAAAGAGGTGGGATTACGCTTCCTGCAAAACGTTCAGAACACCTATGACCGTGAGCATAAGCTGGTGGAGAAATATGTCGTTGATGGCAAAAATCTCGGCGGCGGCGGTGGCGGTGAATATCCGCTGCAGGATGGCTTCGGCTGGACCAACGGCGTCACGCTGAAACTGCTGGATAAGTACTGCCCGAAAGATAAAACCTGTAACAGCGCCCACGATATTCCGCAGGCGTCTGCCTCACAACCTTAATCCTCTCTGGATACCTCTGGCCTTGCCGGGGGTATCCCCACTTCATTTCCGCGAATTTTACTTGACCTTCTTTCATCAACAGGCAAAATTGCAGCCAATTTACAAAAGGTAATAATTCTCATTATGATAATGAGATTGCCTATCAAAACTTTTATTCACCTGCCTGAACCTTTGCCAAGAAAGGAATTTTGATGAAACTGTCATTGTCGCTGAAAGGTTATGTTCCCCTATGCACCCTGGCGCTGACCGCGCCTGCTCTGAGTTATGCTGCCGATATGGTGGTAACCGCGCAACCGCAGGAAGATTCGACCTCGCCGACCCAGGGCTATCTGGCGACGACCAGCCAGGGCGCAACCAAAAGCGACCGTCCGCTCATCACCACGCCGCAATCGATTTCCGTGGTCACCCGTCAGCAGATGCAGGATCAGGGCGCGCTGACCCTGAACCAGGCGCTGGGCTATAGTTCCGGCGTCTTCACCAACTTCGGCGGTGCCGCGACCCGTTACGACACTATTGCACTGCGTGGCTTCCATGGTGGCGATGTCGATAACACCTTCCTCGACGGCATGCGGCTGATGAGCGACGGCGGCAGTTTCAACGGCCTGCAGGTGGATAACGCCTTCCTTGAACGCATCGACGTGATCAAAGGCCCCTCTTCTGCGCTCTATGGTCAGACGGTGCCGGGCGGACTGGTGAACATGGTCACCAAGCGTCCTCAGTTCAGCGAAGAGGGTCACATCCAGTTGCAGGCGGGCAGCAACGCCACCACCGGCACGATGTTTGACTACACCAATGCCATCAACGATCAGTGGGCGTTTCGCCTGACCGGCGTGACCCGCAACAGCGATACCCAGTACTATCACACCCGCGAAGAGAAATATGCGCTGATGCCACAGCTGATGTGGCAGCCGGATGAAGATACGCATCTGATTCTGAAAGCCTATCTGCAGAAGGATCCGTCGGGCGGCTATCACGGTTCGGTACCGGGTGACGGCAGCCTCTCCGAGCACAATGGCTACAAGCTGAGCAACGGCTTTTATGAGGGCAACAGCGATCTCGATCAGTTCAAGCGTCGCGAGCAGATCTACAGCTTCGATTTCGCCCATCGCTTCAACGACGTCTGGTCATTCTCCTCGACCGGCAGCTACAGCCACTCGAATGTCGATCTCGATCAGGTCTATCAGATTGGCTGGGACAGCGTGAATCCCGATCTGCTGAACCGCTATTACTCTGGCGAGCGCTCGTCGCTCTCGGCCTGGTCCACCGATAACCGCTTACAGGCGGAGTTCGACACCGGCGAGCTGGAGCACCGCGTCACCCTGGGTGCTGAGTATCATCGCTACAAAAATGAGATCACTGCCGCTGGCGGCTCGGCCAACCAGCTTAATGCACGGACTGGTGAACAGGTTGGCGACATGCCTGATTACACCTGGGCCGATAAAACCCGTCGCTACTACCAGACTGGTCTTTACCTGCAGGATGAGATGAAGCTGGATCGCTGGCATCTGGATCTATCCGGCCGTTATGACCGCATCGTCGCCAATAACAGCGGCAGCGACCGCCGTCAGGATGATCACATCAGCGGCCGCGCAGCACTGCTCTATGCCTTCGACAACGGTATCTCGCCTTACGTCAGCTGGAGCCAGGCGATTACCCCGACCGCGCTCACCGATCCCAACAACAACCTGCTGAAGCCGACTACCGCCGAGCAGTATGAAGCCGGGGTGAAATATCAGCCGGTCGGCACCCGCGATCTCTATAGCGTGGCGGTCTATGACCTGACGCAGAAAGATGTGGCGAACCGCGACGTGCTGACGGCGACTTATACGCCATCGGGCAAAGTGCATTCACAGGGCATCGAGCTGGAAGCGCATAATCAGTTAACCCCGCGTCTGAGCACCGTGGCGAGCTATACGCTGAATCATCTGCGCTTTAAAGAATCGGTAGATGGCAACGATGGACATACGCCATATGTCACCCCCAACAGCATGGCTGCACTCTGGGGTCACTATCAGTTTGATTACGGTCTGAGTGCGGGTGCGGGCGTGCGTTACATCGGCAAACAGTGGGCGGACAATGAAAACACCACGCGCGTGCCGTCTGTTACGCTGTTTGATGCGTCAGTGCGGGCCGATCTCGGCGTCTGGAACAGCAGCCTGAAAGGTGCCTGGGTGCAGGTCAATGCCAATAACCTGACCGATCGTACCTATGTAGCGGGCTGTTACGGCACGGGCTATTGCTACTGGGGCGCAGAGCGCAGTGTAATGGCGACAGTCGGTTACGACTTCTGATTGCAAAATAAGAGATAAAAAAGGGGACGAATCGCTTCGTCCCCTTTTTCGTTTAAACCTTTACGGTCAACTGCGTACTTTGCGGTAGATAAACAGCACCACGATGGCACCGATAACAGCGACCACAAAACTTCCGAAGTTAAACCCATCGACGCGGCCGAAGCCAAACAGCGTACTGATCCAGCCACCCACTACTGCACCGATAATACCCAGAACGATAGTCAGAATGAAACCGCCACCATCTTTACCCGGCATAATCCACTTCGCCAGAATACCTGCGATTAAGCCAAAGACGACCCAGGAAATAATACCCATCTGTTGCTCCTTCCTTTTTTGATTAAATCGTGAACGCCTGATTAATCAAGCGGTTTACCGCGATAAGTATAACCAGCTTTTCAAAAAATGCCTGCCTGCTCACAGTTATTATTGATGAATAGCATGCTAAAGCTTTTTTTAGCCGCGCCGATAACCGAGACGAGGCAAAAAAACCGCATCAATAAAGTAACCCCCCTTGTGGAGCAGGACGTGAAAGAAGCCGACCAGGAACAATATCTAAAACGTGGCACGCTGGCGGTTCTTGGCGTTATGAAAGATCTGCTGCGATTGCAGACGCCATTACTGGTGCGCTTTCCGCGTGGGCAGTTTATCAGCCGGATGCTGGCTGCCGATGAAGATCGCCTGCTGTTTGACCTCGGCAGTAATAATCTGGATAACGATTATGCCCTGACCAGCGACGATCTCAGTATCACTGCGGAAACCTACGGCGCTAAGGTGGAATTCAGCCTCGCCTCGCTGGAAATCGTGGAGTTTGAAGGGTTACCCGCTTTCAGCGCGCCGCTGCCAGACCTGCTGTGGCAGATCCAGCGACGTGAGTTTTTCCGGGTCTGCGCTCCGCTGGAGCCGCAGTTCTGGTGTCATACCGTGTGGCCCGATGGCAGGAAAACGCGCCTGCGTCTGCAGGATCTGTCGCTGGGCGGTATCGGCGTGCTGGTCGATGAAGCGCTGCCGGACGGGTTGCAGGACGGTGACAGTTTCAACCCGTTCCGGGTCGAGCTGGGCGAGTATGGCCATTTTGACGTGCCGGTAAAGCTGCTGAGCATTGGCGAGCGCAGCGTGGTGACCGGCAAAAATGAAACCCGCATCACACCGCGACTGAGCTTTCGTTTTGCCACGCTGAACCCGGCGCAGGAGCGGCAGCTTCAGCAGATTATTTTTGCCCTTGAGCGCCTGGCTCGCGATAAATCGACCCGATTCCAGTAACCACTTTACGGATGCGCCGCACAGGTGGGCCGCATCCAGGCTATGCTTCTTGCTTGTTTTCTTTTAAACCGGAACCCAGCAAGGAGACCCTCCCCAATGGAAAACTGGCTCTCTTCACGTCGTTTTCACTCCCTCTTTTTTAATCAGGAACTCTGGCTAAACAGCGCCATCGTAGTGGTGTCCACGCTGGTGATTTACTGGATATTACGTACCCTGATTCGCTTTATCTCCAACCGGATTGCCTTTTACAGCGAACATCGGCATGTTCGCGCCACTGCGATTCTGGTGGAGATATTGCGCAGTACCAGCCAGACCCTGCTGCTGATCTTTTCGCTGCTGATTGCCCTGAAGTTTGTCGATCTGCCCGCGTCGTGGAGTGTCACCATCGCGCACGGCTGGTTCCTGGCGCTGATTGTACAGCTCGCTCTGTGGCTCGACTGTGGCATCCGGCTATGGCTGAAAAGCCTGCTGCGTGACCCGCTGCACGTGCGCAACCCGGTCACTACGGTGATCCTCGGTATTCTGCTGCGGGTAGTGGTCTGGATTATGATGTTCCTGGCCATTCTGTCGAACATGGGCATCAACATTACCGCACTGGTCGCCAGTCTCGGGGTCGGGGGCATCGCGATTGCGCTGGCGATTCAGACGGTACTGAGCGATGTGTTTGCTTCACTGGCGATAGGCTTTGATAAGCCGTTTGAGCATGGCGATTTTATTGTCTTTGGTGACATTGCCGGTTCCATCGAGCATATCGGCCTGAAAACCACCCGACTGCGCAGCCTGAGTGGCGAGCAGATTGTCTGCTCAAATACCATTCTGTTGCAGCAGACGATCCACAACTACAAGCGCATGCAGCAGCGCCGCATCGTCTTTAAGTTTGGTATCAGCTACGCCACGCCGTCAGAGCAGGTCCGGGAGATCAGCCCGCTGGTGAAAGAGATTATCCAGGGCGTTGAGACCACCCGTTTTGACCGTGCCCACTTCCTGGCCTTTGAGGATTCAAAACTGACCTTCGAAGTGGTCTATTTTGTGCTGGATGCGGATTACAACAAGTACATGGATATTCAGCAGGAGATTAACCTGCAGCTGATGGCAGCACTGGAAGAGCGAAATATCCGCTTCGCCTTCCCGATTCGTCAGGTGGAGTTCAGCGGCGGCAATCTGCCACCGGTGGATCTGGTTGCGGTGCAGAATGACGATGACGAGGTGCGCAGAATGGCGCGCTAAGTCAGAGCCCGCCTTCCTTTTCAGGCGTGGCGGGCATACAGGCCGGTGCGGGCGGAATCGTGACCGCATCGGCTGCTTCACCCCTTGCATTCAGCCGTTCCACCTTACCGCTTACTGATGCCGGTAGCAGCTCACGCCGAGATACTCACTGAACGCTTCCTGCAGCACACCGGCCGTGGCAGAGTGATTCATCGCCACATGATGCTCAAAGCCGTTACGGCAGATCCACGCCAGCAGTGTCTCCAGCTGCGGCACCTGGATCACCGCACGGCAACCTACCGTGTCCAGCGGATCGGTGACCGACATTCCCTCTCCCACATAGGCTTTGATTTCGCCGCTGAAGTCGTCGGTAGAGAGGCGGAAATAGGTCAGATCGCCCTGCTTCATCCGGCCATGTACTGCGCCACAGGTGTTCTCTTTGCCCACGGTGGTGCCGATGATATCCGCCGTGCCCATGGTCGGTGACTCCAGGCTGGCGCTGGCGAAATTACCGCAGTGAAATAGCACACATTTGTCCCGCTCGTCGCCAAAGTTGTTGTTCCAGTCTGCCAGCGAGGCGGGGTTCAGCGAGCAACTGGCGAGCGCATACATCGACAGCGCCCCCATCACATCCACTTCGCAGGCGCTGGGCATCAGCTGGCCCGACATCACGCTCATGATTGAGCAGACGTTAATGCCCAGGTTCTCCTGCAACGACGTCCAGCACTGGATGGCGGTAGTATCGATATCGTTGTCGCTGATCCACTCGCTGATCACCACAAACAGTTTGGCCATGGTCACCAGTTTTTCACCCGGAATCCCCCGCGCATCGGCGTTGGCCTCCAGGATTTCACGCTTCTCTGCCACGCGGATATCGTCATCGCGCAGCCGGTTGGTGCGGGTAAAGATCTCCGATAAATCCAGGGTCTCCACCGCGATGCCCATCTTCTCCAGCAGCTTTTCGCTGTAGCGCACGGTGTTGAATCCGGCGGGCCGGGCACCAATTGCCCCGACGCGTACCCGGCGCATGGCATTCACCACCCGACAGAGTTGGCTGAACCGCTGCAGATCCTGCATAAACACGTCGCCGCTCAGTGCGCAGACGTGCTGACGGGTCAGCGTAAACGGGATGCCATATTGCCGCAGGTTGTTGCAGAGTGAAATTTTGCCGCAGAAGCTGTCGCGGCGGGTCGCCAGCCCCATTTTATCCAGATTGTCCTCTTCGGCCTGCACCAGTACCGGCACGTTCAGCCCGGCGAGACGCAGCGCTTCTGCGATGGCTTTTTCATCACCAAAGTTTGGCAGCAGCACCACAATGCCGTGAATCGCTTCGCGGTGCTGACGAAACAGCGCGGCGCAGGTTTTCGCCTCCTGACGCGTCTCGACGCCGCCCAGATTGGTCTGGGTCTCATCCAGCATCACCGTATTAATGTTCATCTTTTCAAACAGCGCGACCGCCTGCTGGCGCGCCTCGCCCACCAGATAGCTGGGAAAAAAACCCCGGTTGCCAATAATGACGCCGAAGGTTAACTGCTGAGGAAGTGTTGACATGGCTCTGCTCCGGATAAGGATTAATGTGGCTGATAACGACAGCGTGCAACGGCGTCAATCCAGCCTTTATAGTTTTCCTGCATACGCTGCGCGTGCTCTTCACGCGGCATGATGACGCTGCCGCCCTGCAGCGCCTGCATATCACTGCCCTGCTGCCACCATCCCAGCACTTTGCCTGCCAGCAGTGCCGCGCCCAGCGCGGAGACCTCGGCGGTAGGCACCCGCTGCAACGGCCGCTGTAACACATCCGCCTGTAACTGCATCAGCCAGCTATTTTCGGTGGCGCTGCCATCCACACAGAGCGCCGGAAGCTGCTGGCCGCTGGCCTGCTCCATGGCAAAAAAGACGTCGGCGATTTGCCAGACGATCGACTCCAGCGCCACCCGCGCCAGCACGGCGGGTGTGGCGGCATCCGTCAATCCGCACACCATGCCGCGCGCCTGCAGATCCCACCAGGGCGCGCCCAGGCCAGAGAGCGCCGGGACAAAATAGATGCCCTGATTATCGTCGCAGCGCTGCGCCATCGCGGTGAGCTCGCGCGGCTCCTGCACGCCGAGCATTCTGCCCAGCCAGGCGGCACCGGAACCGGTGTGGGTAATGTTGCCTTCAAAGGCATAACGCAGCGTGCCGTCGTGCCAGGCTACGGTGGTGCTGAGGCCATTTTCCGTCAGCAGCGGCGTCGCCATGGACATCATCAGTGAAGATCCGGTGCCGTAGGTGGCTTTCACCACTTCAGACTCGCCGCGCCGCTGCGCCTGTAAGGCGGCATGAGAGTCGCCGATGCGCGCCAGAATCGGCGTGCCTGGCGCTAAGCCGGGAATATCACTCACCGCGACCACGCCCTGTTCACTGGCTGAGGCGGTGATGCGCGGCAGCGCGGCGCGCGGCAGCTGAAACAGCGTCAGCAGCTCGTCGTCCCAGTCATTAAGATGCAGGCTGTAGAGTTGAGTACGGGAGGCGTTAGCATGATCGGTAATAAATACCTCGCCGGCGCTGAGCTGCCAGCTGAGCCAGCTGTCGACCGTGCCGATACAGAGCTCACCCGCCGCCGCCCGCGCCGCGCCGTCAGGAATGGCGGCCAGCATCCCGGTCAGCTTGGCGGCCGGAAACATCGGGTCAACGGCCAGGCCGGTCAAACCGGTGATGCGAGGTGCTTTGCCCGCCTGACGCAGGTCGCGACAGAGTGACTCGGATCGTCGATCCTGCCAGCTCACCAGCGGCGTCAGCGGCTTGCCGTCACGCCGCTGCCAGATCAGCACCGACTCGCGCTGATTACTGATCGCCACAGCCGCGACAGGTGCGCCACCACAGTCTGCCAGGCAGTGGGTAATGGCCTCTTTTACCGCCTGCCAGATCGCCACAGGGTCCTGCTCAGCCAGTCCCGGTAGCGGATGTTGCAGGGTTAAGCTCTGGCTGCCGCGTGCCACCACGCGGCCATCGCGATCAACCGCAATCGCTTTAGCATTGGTAGTGCCTTCATCGATTGCCAGAATCAGGGGTCCCACCATATTTATGCTCCTGCGCAGATGCGCGCTGCACTGTTCACCACGCTACTGGCATCAATGCCATGATGGGCGCGGGTAGAGGCGCGATCGCCGGCAATCGCATATTCCCCATCTGCAATGCCGAGCCGCAACAGCGGGATGCCGCAGCCGCCTTCCGCCAGCACTTCGGCCACCAGGCTGCCGACACCGCCATTAACGTTATGCTCTTCTACGGTAATCACCGCTGGGTAGTGATTTAACAGGTTGCGCAGCTGTTGGGTATCACAAGGTCGAATCGATGGAACCGCGATCACACCGGCTGAAATGCCCTGCTCAGCCAGTTGCTCAGCAGCGTGAACCACCTCGTGAACCGTTGAGCCCATCGCCACCAGTGCGATGTCGCTGCCTTCACGCAACAGGTCGATCGCGCCCGGCCTGAACTGATAGCTTTCCGCGTGCAGCTGCGGCAGATCTTTGCCATCCAGACGGATATAGACCGGCCCGACATGCTCAAGGGCGTAATCGATGATCTGACGGCACTCCAGCGGACAGGAAGGCGCATAGATCTCGATGTTGCCGAAACCGCGCATCACCGCGATGTCATCAATGCTGTGATGCGTGCTGGCTAACGGGCCATAGCTGGTCCCGGCATTCAGCCCGAACAGTTTGACGTTGGTGTTGTTGTAGCAGACGTCGACTTTTACCTGCTCATTGGCGCGTGACACCAAAAATGGCGCGGCGTTACAGGTCACTGCGACTTTGCCGCCCAGCGCCAGACCGGCCGCCGTGCCCACCAGCGTCTGCTCAGCGATGCCGACGTTAATCAGCCGGTCGGGAAAGGCCTTGATAAAGGGGGCGATTTTGGCCGTCGACGTGGAGTCCGCTACCACCGGCACCAGATCCACACCGCGATTCACCGCGTCGATAAAGGCCGTGACCATGACGCTTGCTAAATGTTGTGCATTACTCATCTTTCAGTTCCTCCAGTGCCAGTGCGATCTCTTCGCCTTTCGGCACCCGGTGATGCCATTCCGCCTTGCTCTGGATAAATGAGACGCCAAATCCCTTCTCGGTATGCGCCACAATCACCTGCGGTTTGCCGTTCTTCGGCAGGTTTTCAATGGTGTCGACCACCGCCGCCATATCATTGCCGTTGCATTCGGTGACCTCCAGCCCGAAGGCGCGCCATTTTTCCGGCAGCGGATCGGTGTTCATGATGTCGCGGGTCGCGCCCGCCAGTTGCAGCTTGTTTTTGTCATTGATGATGATCAGGTTGTCGAGGCCGTAATGCGCCGCCACCAGCGCCGCCTCCCAGTTGCTGCCTTCAGCCAGTTCACCATCGCCGGTCACCACAAAGATGCGGCGCGGGCTGTTATCTTTTTTCGCCGCGATAGCGATGCCCACCGCCACCGGCAGGCCGTGACCCAGCGCGCCGGTGTTCAGCTCAACGCCCGGCGTTTTCTGCCGTACCGGATGGCCGGGCAGATGCGAGTCGGCATGCTGATAGGTTGCCAGCCAGTCGGTCGGGAAGTAGCCCGCTTCCGCCAGCACGCAGTAATAGCCCCCCACCGCATGCCCTTTGGACTGGATATAGATGTCACGCTGATCGTCGTCTGTACGATCCGGTGCGCAGTTCAGAATGCGGAAGTAGAGCGCGGTGAGGATCTCTACCTGTGACAGGTCAGCGCCGGTATGACCGCCTGCCGGGCTGCCCGCGTTAAGCTGGATGATGCGGCGGCGGATTGCCCGCGCCCGGCGCTCAAGGTCATCGACCGGAAGATTGAAAGGATTCATACACTACCTCTGAATTTTAAATCGGTTATGAATATATATTCACGTCGGTTAAAAAATTTTGTGCCTGAAAAAAAGGAGCTAATAAACTGAACCGCCCTTTGTTCGCTATTCTGCCCGTTAAACCGGGCAGGCCGTCCGCTGTCAGGAATCACTCAGCGGCACCCGATGTCCGGTTCAACGCACTTCCCCGTCAGGGTTTTGCCGGTGTCCCCTCCTCGATTAACGCTTTCTGAGCCACCACGGCCGCCTTCTGCTGCATCCGGCTCTGGGTCTGGTCGATGATCACCGCAATGATAATCACGATGCCTTTGATCACCATCTGCCAGAATTCACTGACACCCATCATGATCAGGCCATCCGCCAGAAAGCCAATAACGAACGCACCAATCAGCGTGCCGAGGATGGTGCCGCGTCCGCCCGCCAGCGACGTGCCACCCAGCACCACGGCGGCAATGGCATTCATCTCAAACGCGGTGCCGTTAGCCGGATGGCTGGCGACCAGTTGCGATGAGACCACGATGCCAGCAATCGCCGCGCAGAATCCTGACAGGGTGTAGACCAGAATTTTTACCTGCCGGGTTTTCACACCCGACAGTTCAGCGGCACGTTCATTGTCTCCGATGGCATAGACCTGACGGCCAAACGGCAGGCGACGGGCGATGTAGGCGATCACCAGCGCCAGCACCACCATCATCCAGATGGCGTAAGGCAGCCCGAGAAAGGTTCCGGCACCAATCCGATCGAAACCGGTGTTGCCCAGCAGCGGATTCCCCTGCAGACCAGGAAAGGTCTCGCCGCCGGAGGTAAGCATCGCCGCGCCGCGCAGGATGTACATGGTGCCGAGGGTGCAGATAAAGGGGGCCACGTTGTAGCGGGTAATGATCCAGCCGTTGCCCGCGCCAATCAGCGCGCCGATCAGCAGCACCACCGGCACTATCACCCAGACGCTGGGGAAGATGGCGATGCCAAACATCGGCAGCACAATGCCTTTGGTAATCAGCCAGCCGGCGATCATGCCGCACAGTCCCAGCGTCGCCCCAATCGACAGGTCAATTCCCGCGGTGATAATGACAAAGGTGATGCCCAGCGCCAGAAAGGCGTTGATGGCGATATGTTTAACCATGATCACCAGGCTGCCGGTGGCGAGAAAGTCCGGCACGGTGATGGCGAAGAAGCCGACGATCAGAATCAGCGCAATAAAAGTGCGCAGCTTCAGAAGCAGCAGCAGAATGCTTTCACGTGAACTGAACGCCTTAGCCGGAAGTGTGGTCAGCGCGACGCTGTCATTGCTTTTCATGCTCAGAACCCCTGCGCACTTGCTTTCACCAGCGCTGCTTCTTCCGCCTGGTCGCGGGGAAGATCAGCCGTAAGTTTGCCGCCCGACATCACCAGGATGCGATCGGCTACCGCCATAATTTCTTTCAGGTCCGAAGTGGAGAACAGCACCGCAATGCCCTGCTGCGACAGCGCCACCATCATGCGAAACACCTCTGCTTTTGCACCGACATCAATGCCGCGACTCGGCTCATCCAGCAGCAGCAGGCGCGGATTGGTCAGCAGCGCGCGGCCAATCACCACTTTCTGCTGATTGCCACCACTCAGTGCGCTAATGGCCACGTCCGGCGAGGAGATTTTGATCGCCAGGTTGCCCACCGTCTGGCTTACCGCCTGCTGCTCCGCCTGGTGGGCAATGGCAAAGCGATGTGACAGACGCCGCCACAGGCTGGCGATGGTGAGATTACTGGCGACCGATGACACCGGGAAAATCCCGGCGCGTTTGCGATCTTCCGGCACCAGACTCATGCCCATGCGAATACGGTCGGCGGTGGGCAGACGGGTCGGCAGCGGTTTGCTGTCGAGCCACAGCTTGCCCAGATAGTGACGCTGACTGCCAAGCAGACACTCAAACAGCTCGGTGCGGCCTGCGCCCATCAGCCCGTAAATCCCGACAATTTCCCCGGCCCGCACCTGAAAACTGACGTCATCCACCAGGGTATTGCCATTGGGGCTGACGCAGGTAATGTGCTGCGCCTCCAGCACCGGCGCGCCAAACTCACGCGCTTCCGGCAGGAAAGTGGTGACCGGTTCACTGCCCAGCATCTCACGCACGATCCACGGCACATCGATGCTGCTGACCGGCGCTTCGGCCTGAAAGCGCCCGTCGCGCAGAATGGTGATCACGTCGCCAATTGCCATCAGCTCTTCCAGCCGGTGGGAGATGTAAATCACGGTAACGCCCTGCTGCGTCAGGTCGCGGATCACCCGGAACAGGATCTCCACTTCGGTTTTGCTCAGCGCCGAGGTCGGCTCGTCGAGGATCAGGATGTCCGCATCTTCCGCCAGCGCTTTGGCAATCTCGACCAGCTGCTGCTGACCCACTTTGAGATTACCGACCCGCTCATGGGGTGAAATCGGCTGATCGAGGCGCGCCATCAGCGCGGCGGTGCGGCGTGCCTGCTCCGCCTCGTTGATCGGGGCCAGGCCGCGCTGGATCTCCCGGCCCAGAAACAGGTTTTCAGCCACCGTCAGGTTCTCAAACAGATTCAGCTCCTGGTGCACCATGCCGATGCCGTGCCGGGCGGCGTCGCGGGTGCTGCTCAGCGTCAGCGGCTCGCCATTCAGGAACAGCGAACCGGCCGTGGGTTGCTGTACCCCGGCCAGAATTTTCATCAGGGTCGATTTTCCCGCCCCATTCTCACCGATGATGACGTTAACTTTGCCGCGCCAGACCCGATAATCGACGCGATCCAGCGCCAGCGTACCGGGAAACAGCATCGATATCTGTTCGGCCCGCAGAATGATCTCATCGTCCATCAGGGCGTCCCCCGCTTCAGCTCAACCGCTACCACATCTTCAACGCTGTTCTGCCCGATAGTTACAGCCAGCAGCGCCTGCACCGGCTGGTTGACCCAGCTGGCATCCAGCGGTGGCAGTTGCTTCACCGCGTGACGGTTCAGCGCCCGCGTCAGCTGGGCGTACTGCACCTGATTGGTAAACTCTTCGAAACGGAAACCGGCGGCATCCCGGATAGCGTTACTGCGCAGCACCGGCCCGACACTGACCGCCACCGGCTTGCCGTTAATCATCAGCGTCAGCGTGCGTTCACGCGGGTTACTCTCATCAAAGGCGCTGGCTGTCCCCCCGGCTCGCACGAAGACGCTTTCGCGCCCGCCGGGTTTGACCGTCTGACTTTTCGCCTCCATGTCGGCCCAGCTCAGCGCATGGCTGTTCGCGGTGGTCATCACGCGCGGCTGCCAGGTCTCTTCCGCAATCTGCTGCGGTGTCTGGGTGGTATAGCTGGGTTTCGCGTGCGGATCCTTCGGCAGGATCGGCTTACCGTCCGCATCCAGATCCACCACGGTGCAGGCGCTGAGTAGCGCCATACCGGTCAATACCGCCAGCATCCGTTTCATGGTTATTTCGCCAGGTTGAAGTTTTTCAGCTTAGCGGCGTTGCTGTCGTCAATCAGCACGCAGTCCATCAGCTGCTTCTCCTGTTTCTGCGCTTTGCCGTTCTTCAGGTAGTAATCCGCCTGCGTGACCGCCATCTGCGCCTGATCCCAGCCCGGCTGCAGCACCGTCGCTTTAATATTGCCTTTGTTGAGGATCGAATCCCGGGTGTAGTCGCTGCCATCAAAGCCCACCACGATCACCGATGTTTTCCCGGCGGCTTTCAGCGCGGCTTCGGCACCCAGCGCCATGGTGTCGTTACCGGAGATGACGCCCACGATGTTGGGGTGTTTCTGCAGCAGGGTTTCCATGCGGCTGAAGGCTTCGGTCTGGCTCCAGTTGGCGCTCTGCTGAGCCACCATTTTCATGTCGCTGTAGTCATCCAGCACATCGTGATAGCCCTGCGACCGCACGCCCGCGTTGGTGTCAGACTCTTTGCCCAGCAGTTCAACATAGTCCCCTTTGCCGCCCAGCAATTTCGCAAATTTCTCCGCGCCCAGCTGCGCCCCCTGATAGTTGTTAGAGACGATCTGCGCTACCGCGATGCCGGTTTTGTTGATCTCCCGGTCAATCAGGAAGGTCGGGATCCCGGCATCTTTGGCTTTCTGGACCGGCCCGACGGTGGCGTCGGCACCAGCGTTATCAAGAATGATCGCTTTGGCTTTGCGCGCAATCGCGGTCTCAATCAGCTGGTTTTGCTTGTTTACGTCATCATCGTGCGACGCCACCAGCGTGGCGTAACCCAGCTCTTTGGCTTTCGCTAAGGCCCCTTCCGCCTCGGCTTTAAAGAACGGGTTGTCATGGGATGGGGTGATAATCGCCAGCAGGCCTTGCTCTGCCGCCAGCGCGGTCGCTGAAAAGGCGAGCATCGATGCGAGCAGGGTCAGTTTGATCAGAGGACGAGTCATTATTTTTCTCCGCTTGAATATATATTCACACGCGATTTTATATGCATAATGACTATGCGCCCGCGCTGACGTGCCGTCCAATGCGCGATCGTCAAAAAGCGAAAACGATCACAAATTAGCCTGCGTTGTGATTTTGATCATCCTGGTTAACAATACCGGGCAGAATCAGAGAGGGAAAAACCGATGGCAAAACAGGATGAACAGCGACTGATGGTAAAGATTGCCACCCTTTACTATGTCGAAGGGTTGAAGCAGTCAGAGATTGCACAGTCGCTGACCTTATCGCAGTCGTTTGTCTCACGCATTCTTAATCGCAGCGTGAAAGAAGGTGTGGTCAAGATCAGCGTGGTGCCACCAGCCAACGTCTACCCTGAGCTGGAAAAGGCCATTGAGCAGACCTATAACCTGCCGCAGGCGATTGTGGTGGATGTGCCGGACCAGGCGTCGTCGCTGCAGATTAAGCAGGCGATTGGATCAGCGGCCGCTCACTATCTGGAGACCCGACTGCGAAACGATGAGCTGATTGGTATTTCGTCATGGAGCGGCACGATCCGGGCGATGGTTGATGCGCTGCATCCGCTCAACAGCGCCTGCAAAGGGGTGATCCAGCTGCTGGGTGGCGTCGGGGCTAACGGCAATGTGCAAGCCACGATTCTGACGCAAAATCTGGCGGCGCTGCTGAACTGCCCCGCCTGGCTGCTGCCGTCGCAGTCGATTGAGCATTCGGTCAGCGATCGCCAGCGGCTCTCTGCCAACGCAGAGGTCGCCGAGGTGCTGAGTAAATTTGAGCAGGTCGACCTGGCGATTGTCGGCATTGGCGATCTGGAGCCGTCGGCGCTGTTACGTAATTCGGGCAACTACTACGATGGCAGGATGCTACAGACGCTGGCGGCGCGCGGTGCGGTAGGCGATATCTGTCTGCACTATTTCGACGCCTGCGGACAGCCGGTGCTGAAAGCAGAAGAAGATCCGGTGATTGGTATGGAGCTGGCGCAGGTGAAACAGTGTCCACAGGTGGTCGGGCTGGCAGGCGGAAGAGAGAAAGCGCAGGCGATTCGCGGTGCGCTGCTGGGCGGCTACATCAAGGTGCTGATCATCGACTATCCCACGGCGCGGCTACTGCTCACGCCGCAGGATTCATCACAACCGGTCAGATAGTGCGGTAAGCCGTGGTGACTTTCCACAGATAGCGCGGGGCCTGCGCCGCCGGATGCTTGTTCTGCACATGCTGATAGAACTCATCCGGTGACATCGCATTGATCATCGCAATGGCCCGATCGCGATCGCTGGAGAAAGTCCGCAGTAACGCCCCTGCGCCGTTGGCATAAGAGACGATGGTGGCATAGCGCAGGGTCAGCGGATCGCGGATGCCCGACAGCGCGGAGTTCTGCAGAATGCGGATATAGGCGGTGCCGATATCAATATTTTTGGCCGGATCGCGCAACTCGGCATTCGACGGCTGACCACGACGGCCCAGCGTGCGATAAACTTCGCGCCCGGCGGTCGAAGCTTTAATCTGCATCAGCCCCACCGCATTTGAACGGCTCACCACGCCCGGATTTCCACCCGACTCGACACTGATAATGGCGCTGATCAACTTCTCATCAACGCCATAATGACTGGCGGCATCTTCGGTAAACATCGCCCAGGTGCCATTGACGCTGGACGGCGGTGCCTGAGTTAATGGCGTGTTGCGCTGCTTAACGGCATGGTGCGGTGGCTCGCTGGCACAGCCGGTCAGGAGTAACGCTGAGAGTATAAGGTGTCGGATTTTCAGCAATTTTTCATCTCGTAGCTGTTGTGGCGAATGCTATCATACCCAGGCAGCCTGAGAGCAAAATTACCGTTTATCCTAAATGCATGAAAATGCGGCGCGTACCGTGACTTCAGCGGCGCTTTTCGCCATCATCGCCGTCAGTCAGGCGCTAACAGCAGGAAAGTATGATGATTTCACGTTCAGTTCGTCTTATCTCCCCCTCCGGTTACTGTCACAATCAGCCTGCGGCGCTGCAGGGCATTGCACGACTGCGTGCGGCCGGACATCAGGTAGAGAACGAGCAGGTGATCACCCGCCGTTTTCAGCGCTTCGCCGGTACGGACGCGGAGCGCCTGGCGGATATCAACCAGCTTGCCAGTCTCAGCACGCTGCCCGATGTGGTGCTGGCGGTGCGTGGCGGTTATGGTGCCAGCCGGTTACTGGAGTCCATCGACTACATCGGCCTGCAACGCCGTCTGCTGAATCAGCCGCTCGCGCTGTGCGGCCACAGCGACTTCACCGCGATTCAGCTGGCACTGCTGGCGCAGGTCGGCCTGATTACCTTCAGCGCACCGATGCTGGCCGGTAACTTCGGCGCCGCGACCTTATCTGAATTTACCCTTCACCACTTCTGGCAGGCACTGACTTCACCTACAGTAGAGGAGACATGGCAAAGCGAAACGCCTGATGAGGGCGAGTGGCAGGGTACGCTGTGGGGCGGGAATCTGGCGATGATCTGCTCACTAATTGGCACGCCGTGGATGCCGCAGTTTGAGAACGGCATTCTGGTGATTGAGGATGTGAATGAGCATCCGTTCCGCATTGAACGCATGCTGATTCAGCTGCAGCAGAGCGGTATTATGGCGCGACAGCGGGCGATCGTTACCGGCAGCTTCACCAGTACAGCCCTGACGGAATATGACAACGGGTTTGACTTCAGCACCGTCTGGCAGCGACTGCGTGACACCACCGGCCTGCCGCTGATTTGTGGATTAGATTTTGGTCATGCCGCTGACACCGTAACACTGCCTTTGGGTGCCAGCGCACGATTAGCGGTCAGCCAGGGCCACGCCCGTTTGCAGGCGACCGGGCATCCCGTCCTGCGGGAATAGCGTTTGTTTCAGGAGATCGACATTGAAGCCGTTGTATGACGATTTGTGGATCTCAACCCCGGAATTTCCGGTGGAAGATGCCGTTAATGACCTGATGATGCATGGCTTTATGCTGCGTCACCCGCGCGGCAATCTGTTGATTGGCCGCGTAGAAAATCCGCTCGATCATGAAGTCATGGCCGATACCGGCGGCGTGATCCGCCACTACCTCACCCACTGGCATGAATCCGCGCCCGGTGCGGCACTGATCCAGCAGCGCTTCAGCAGCGCACTTTACTGCCATAGCCGATCGCTGGGCCCCATCAGCCGTTTTGCTGAGCCTGATGACACCTTTTCGCAGCAGGAGACGCACTTCGGGGATTTCCATCTGCTGCCAACGCCAGGACACACACCGGGCAGTTGCAGCTATCTCTACACCTCGCCGCTGGGGCTGACCTATCTGTTTGTTGGCGATACCGTGACGCGTTCGCATGACCGCTGGATCACGGTGCTGGTGCCGGACAGTAATCCGGCTGAGCTGAGCCAGACGCTGGAATTTTACCGCTCCCTGCGTCCCGACGTGGTGCTGATGAGTACCACGCGCGGGCATCTCTCCTGGAAAAAAGTTACGCTGCAGAGCTGGCTGGCCGCGATTGATGAAGCAGAACAGCATCCGCTGGATTTGCGTCAGCAACCATTATTCTGATTACAGGGCTTTCGTCAGATAGTGGCGCTGATGATGCCGCGGATAGTTATCCAGGCTAAAGCGCAGCGTATAGCCGAGCTTTTCATAAAACGGTCGCGCCTGAAAACTGGCGGTATCCACCTGGGCAAAGCGGCAGCCGCGATCCCGCGCCTCCTGCTCTGCCGCCTGCATCAGCTTACTGCCCGCCCCCTGCCCGCGTAGCGCCTCACTCACCCACAGCATATCGATCCGCAGCCAGTTTCCGGCGGTTGATCCGGTCAGTCCGGCCAGCTTTCTGCCCTGGTCATCACGAATAAACACGCCGATCGATCTGATCTCATCAATATTAATATATTTGCTGTTGAACGCAGTCAGACCCAGCCTGACTTCATCCAGATCCTGCGTCGTGACCTTGTCGGTAATCTCGGGTTGCATAGTGGCTCCGTGGGTT
Organism: Pantoea sp. OVA07A; assembly: GCF_019969975.1. Classification (NCBI taxonomy): domain Bacteria; kingdom Pseudomonadati; phylum Pseudomonadota; class Gammaproteobacteria; order Enterobacterales; family Erwiniaceae; genus Pantoea; species Pantoea sp. OVA07A. The sequence goes on from NZ_JAHXYM010000001.1 coordinate 1,149,235, forward strand.
AAGTGTCGGAGTGCTGACGATCGTCGTAGCGCTCCAGGCTCAACGCATCAACATCGCGTTTTTCGCTGCGGCTGCAGGGCAGCAGTTTATCGCTGTCGCGGTAGACAAAAAAGGTCGCCTGGCTGCGCTGGTTCACAATCAGCTGATCGCCATTGCGAAAGCGGGTAATCGCCACCTTATCACCCGCCTCTAAACGGGTACGCTGCTGACCGGCAGCAATCTGGAAATGCCCCGGCGGCCACATTAACGTGGTTAACCCATATTCGGCACGCGAAACGGTCATGGTTGTCCGGCCGGGACAGTTAAGCTGAAATTCCGTCTCGCTCCAGGCGGGTGCGATGTGACAGGCCAGCAGGCCCAGGGCAATTAATGCTGCCTTCATGCTGTTTCTCCGCTGATTTTATTGAGATTTTTTAGCTTAACACATCACAGGACGGAGAAGGGACGCGGGGCAACCCGCAGCAAGACCATTGAAAGATAGAATCGGCGTGCGAAGAAATCTGAAAGTTGAGAAAAAATAAAGTAATCCGGCCAGCGTAACAGGCTGCCACACTGACCGGATATGATTATTCGGCTGCTACCTCGGCGGCCACTAACATCAGTGCCAGCCCGGCATTCTCGCTATCATAAGCCTGCATTGCTGCACGTATATCCGCTGAACAAGCGATCACCTGTTGCTTCTTATCGGCTTCTAACTGGTCAATCGCATGGCGAATAATCATTAGACTTGCTTCTTCTTCGTTCATCATTTATCCCTGAATTTGCCTAAGTGGTGCGCAAAGGAGCCAAGAATAACGTTTATTGATAAGCAAAGTCACCCTTTTACATTCCTGTTGCTTAACGATTAAACAAATCACAAACAGGAAGCGCAGCGTAAACTGCTATGATTAAGTAATCAGTGACGCAGCAGGATAGACTCTGCGCCACGAAACTCCCAGGGATTGAAGCAGGTAGAAAATCATGATGCGTCTCAGCATTTTTATCCTCATCGCGATGGTGACTGGATGTTCATCTGGCCCGAAAGGGGTGGAATGTCCGGGTGAGGTCTCGACAATTTATGGTCAGTCGATGGGGCATACCCAGGGCGTGATTTTTGATCTGGTTAATAGCTTCACCGTGACCCGGGATAAGGTCAGCGTTAAGAGTGGCCCGCTGCAGTCGCTGGATCGCTTTAAATATGTTCCCTCCGCCGTCACGCCTGAGGGCTATTACGCGCAGCGCCTGTCAGATAAGCAGTTCCGCCTGATCAACCCTTACCAGGACACCCAAATCATCTGGACCTGTCCATAAGGGATGAATCCTGCTGCCAGATGGTTTATTGTCAGGAAACGTCAAGCAGCAGGTCTCCCCGATGGAAAAGCGTCTGGATAACAACGGTTATATCGACTTCCCCTTCCCCGCCACCCGCAATGCGGATGGCTCCGTGAATCCCTGTGGCTTTGATCTGACGCTGGAAACCGGTCGCCTTGAGGAGATCGCGGTGCTGAACCATTCAGTGAATCTGCGGCGGCTGGTCGAGGAGATCAATCTGCAGGAGGGGCTGTTTATGACCCTGGCCTGCGACTGGCAGCAGCAGGCAGATGCGGTCTGTGGCTTTATCGATGTGGCTTTTCGTCCCGACCTGCCGCAACACGGCTTTGAGGAGGCGCTGCAGCTGGAAGCGAACTTTTATCGCTACCTGACCGGGCAGGAGCAGCAACACCAGATGCCCGCCGAGACGCTGGTCAATTATGCCCGCTCGGTACTCGACTGGAGCTGGTCGCCGCTGCGCCAGCGTCAGCGCGATTATGAAAAGATCACTATTCAGTTCTATTGCCCGCAGGCGGATGACGCCGAATGGTGTTTTGATCATCTGCGTCACTTCCTGGTGAGCGTCTATCCGGCCTGCGTCGCCGCCCGTTCACTCTGATCCTCATTGCACCCGGAGTCGCTATGCGTTCTGCTGCGCTGTCTGCTGTCACGCTGTTCTGCTCACTGTTTTTTGCCGCTGCTGTCCAGGCCGATCGTTGCCAGCAAATTCGCGCCGGTCTGGATATCGGTTCCGGCACCACCAAAATTGCGGTAGCCCGTGTCAATGTCTGCCAGCTGCACATCGAAAAGATGCTGTATCAGGATCAGCGCGCCGTGGCCTGGAACGAGGCCTTAGCGCATTCAACAGATAATCAGCTCAGCCCGGCGATGACTCATGAAGGTGCCGCCGCCCTGCAGCAGCTTTTAACGCAGGCACGGCGCTTTCATCCACAGCGCATCAGCGGCGTTGCCACCGCGGTGTTCCGCAACGCCAGCAACGGACAGGCGGTCATCGCTCAGTTGCAGCGCCAGACCGGTGCGCAAATCAGCATCATCTCGCAGCAGCAGGAAGCGAAACTCGGTTTCCTCTCCGCTAAAGCCGCGCTTAACGATCCGGCGATCCGTGATGAGCAGCTGCTGGTCTGGGATATTGGTGGGGGATCGATGCAGATGACTGCCTGGCGACAGCAGGCGAGTCAGCCGGTTGCAGATATCTATCAGGGCAAACTGGCCTCGGTGACGCTGAAAAACTTTATTCTGACGGTGCTTAAGAACAGCCCGGAGGCCAAATCCCCTAATCCGATTGGCTCCTGGCGGCAGTCGGTGCTGCGCTTTGTGCAATTTTATGCCGCTAATGAGGTCAGTCCGCAGATTAAACAGGATCTGGCGAGCCGTCGGGTCATTGGCATCGGCGGCGTCCATGGTTTTTCAATCCGCAATCAGTTACCGGGCAAACCCCATCGTTACAGCCTGACGACATTAAGTCAGCTGTCGCAGCAGCAGGTCTGGAAAGGCGACAGTGAACTCGCGGGCGACTACCGGGCCACTGATGTCAGCAATCTCTTACTGGTTGAAGGTTATATGCAGGCGCTGAAAATTAATGAGGTTACGATTGTTGAGGCCAGTCTGATTCAGGGCGTGCTGCTGCAGTAGCGCAGCGTTTCCGCACTATGCTAAACCTCAGGCTTAATCAGCCGGATAGCATGATCCAGCATCCGCTGCTCATCCCGTTCACTGTGGGCCCGCTGCTGACGTATACGTTTAAGCAGGTCGTAGATTTCGCCACGGCGGGTGTCATGGCCGCGCTCCGACAGCACAATGACCGCATCGCCAATGACCCGGCAGACTTCGTCATAGTCGTCATCATTCAGTGCATCACGTTTCATTGCTTATCCTCCGGCTGTAGCTTTGGCTATGGCTGTGGCAGCGCCTGAGTGCGCCTCTCTTTCCAAAGGCTAGACAGTAAATCCCTTACCCGCAAACGCAGCGCCATTAACAGCCAGAAATGATTTTTTAGCCCATTTTCCTCCGCTGGAGGAGCAGAATTCACTATCTTTGCTACGCTTTGAGGGTCTCACTCAAAACCAAGGAGCAATAAATGTCAGGAAAAATCGAAGATAAAGTAAAAGAAGCCGCTGGCGCAGTTCAGGAACAATGGGGTGCAGCAACCGGTTCATCTGAGCATCAGGCTAAAGGCGCAGCACGCCGTTACACCAACCAGGCAAGCTATGCTGCCCGCGATGCTGCTGACTGTATCAAGGATCAGGTTCAATCCAATCCTGTTGCAGGTCTGGCCGTTGCTGCAGGCGTTGGCGTATTTATCGGCTTCCTGCTGGGCCGCAAGTAATCGCGCTGAACGTCAACAGAACGGGAGCCACTGGCTTCCGTTTTTTTTTTGCCAGGCCGCCTTCCGCCGGCTGAGAAACATCTGAAAGATAAGCCTTTTCAGGCCAGAATGCGGTAAGTATCTATGCTTAGTCTGGTTTCGTCTCTTTCTGACAACATCAAGGTGACCTTATGAAAACAATTCCTGCCCTGCTGCTGGTTGCAGCGACCTTAACCTCTCTGGCGGGCTGCTCGCAGAAGAGCGACGCAATTAAAGATGATGGCCGCCCTCATGCACCAAGCGGTCAGTCGTCACCGGGCGGTACGCTGGGTTCAGGCCCGGTGGGTCAGCCACAGTCGTAATACCCTGCCCCGGCACACGTGCCGGGGTTTGTTTTATCGCATGTTTTTTAATAGATAGAAGTCATAGAATAATTCCGCTAATAATTAACCTGCTATTAGTTTTTCATAGAATTACAAGCCGTAATCATTCATTAATAAAAGTGCACATAAAACATCTTCCAAATAACAAAAAATTAAAGTTCATTTTTATTTAAACCAGAAAGCGAGTGTATTTCAAACAAAAACTCAATGACTGAAAAAAACATCCTGTCATAATGAACTTTCTCTGTAGCGTTAATCTCTAACACTCCATAATATTTCCCTGTTAATAACATTGGTAAATTCAAGAGAATTCAGACGTGAAGAAAAAAAAGATTTATCTGATAGACCGACTTTTAACGCTCTATTCTCGATTTTCCAGCAGAACAAAACCACAGGCCTTGCACGACCTGGCCCCACAAACAGTGGTGATTTACTCCACCACGGCACTGGGCGACTTTCTGATGAATACGCCGGCTATCTGGAGCCTGAAAAATCGCTTTCCCGCCAGCAAGTTTATTCTGGTTTCCAGCAAGAAAAATAAGGATCTCGTCAGCCGTTATAACTGGTTTGATAAGATCTATATCTGGGATAACAAACTGGCGAATTTCCTGCCGCTTTTTTTCAAACTGCGCCGTCAGAAACCTGACCTGTCAGTAATATTACACGCCCATTTCCCCTACGATATTATGAGCTCGGTACTGACCGGCAGTAAGGTAATTGTGCGCGATCATTACGGCCGCGAGTCGCCTCTGCTAAATAAATATCTCGATCACTATTCAGGCTATTTTGATGACCATACCATCAAGCGTAAGCTGAAACTGATTGAAGTCCTTGGCGCAGAGACAGAAGAGACCCGGATGCACCTTCCGGCACTGAACAACAGTCCGACTGCAAAGGCTGACCATCGCCGTATCGGTTTTCAGTTAGGGGCATCAAAAGATATTCGCCGCTGGCCGCTGGCCTCCTTCAGCCAGCTGGCGACAGCCTTGCTTGAACGCTGGCCTGACACGGAAATCATCGTTACCGGCACCGCCGCTGAGCAGCCTCTTGAGCAGGAATTTATTGAAAGCCTGCCCCTGCACTACCGTCAGCGTGTGACCCCGATGGCGGGTAAAACGAATCTCAGCGGCCTGATTAGCCTGATTCGCACGCTGGATGTGCTGGTTACCGGGGACACCGGTCCACTGCACATCGCCGTGGCCGCGCAGACGCCGACGGTCAGCCTGTTCTCCACCGCCAATCCGCGCTATACCGGTCCCTGCCAGGACAGCGATCGGCACATCATTATTCACCGCCCGGATAAAACCGCCTCACAGCATCCGATGGCAACGATCAAGGCCGATGAGGTCGGGCAGGCCGTGGCGAAGCTGGTGGGGTAATGAACGACCTTTCTCAATCCATCATTGCGCTGATTGAGCACCACAATCAGCCAACCGCACTGGGCTGGTTCCGGAAAGTGGATCGGGCGGGATTTCATCTGCAGCAGTTACCGCTGAATGAGGTGGATTTTGCCATTCTGATGAGTGATTTTTTTATCACTTTCGGCGTCTGTTCAGACCACTATGATGACGCCCGCTATTTTCCGGAGCCGCGCCGACGGCGCTTTGCAGTGGCAAACTGGTTTACTGCGAGCACAGCACAGCCTTACCGTCCACTGACGGTCGCCATGCTGTGTGAAGCGGCCAGACTGGGACGCTGGCCTGAAGAGGATTACTGAGTAATGGTATGGGCGAAGGCGTCGTAGACCTCGCTGCTGCTCAGCGCATTGACCTCACGTGACGCCGGTTGCAGCACCTGATAGTTAACCTGCCACGGATGCCAGCACGCCGGATCGCTGTCGCCAAACAGCGCGACGACCGGCAATCCCAGCGCCGCACCAATGTGCATTGCCCCGCCATCACTGCTCACCAGCCCCTGACACAACGACATTGCTGCAATCAACTGCGGCAGGCTGGTGGTTGCCACCGCTTTGATCGGCAGATGCGGGCAGAGAGCCATAATTTCACGCGCTTTTTCATCATCTCCCGGATGACGCGGATTATCACGGCTGCCGGGTGACCAGAGCAGCATTATCTGGCAGGGATGACGCGCCGCGATTTTTTCAGCCAGCCCGGCAAACCGCGCGGCTTCCCACTGCTGGCTCGGCTTGCGGGCGCTGATTTGCAATGCATAGACCGGAACAGCGGGATCAATCGCACAGCTGTCACGCAGGCTGGCCGCGATTGCCGCATCCGGTAGCAGCGTCAGTTTGCCTGGCGCTGTGGCGCTGAGATTGAAAGGCCGCCCCAGGCTAAACAGGGTTTCACTGATATGACACGGCGACTGGCTGGGTGGCGGCAACAGATCGGTAATCAGCGGATGGGGATGGCCCAGGGCGATCACTCTGGCAGGACGCACTGTTTTAACCCACTTCAGGCCATGCTGATCCCAGCGGCTTTTTGCCAGAATCACCACATCGTAACGCTGTTTTTTCAGGGTCAGCATCAGCTTCAGTCGCTGTAAGAGACAGGCCAGTCGTCCCTGCCCTGCCTCACGGTGATGCAGTTTGGTGTAATAGAAGAGCTGCCGGATATCGGGATTATGCTGCAACACTGGCGCAGCGTAATTGTTAGTCAGCACGTCGACCTGATGCTGCCCCGATTGCGCCAGCGCACTGATCAGCGGCGTGGTCAGTAAGGTATCGCCAATATTATCCCGACAAATAATTAAAAACCGCATGTCTGACATCCTCTGCGCAAAGGCTACGCCGTTCTGGCTGAATAAAAGTAAGACTCGCCCGGTTAACGTTCTGAAAACGGTAACGTAACGGTATAGTCAGCAAATTAGTCAGCGCAGTGTCAGATTGGTTCCATAGTTGCGATATTGTTAAAATATGAGGCCAGCACGACAGGCCAGAGACAGGCCTGAATTATTAACCGGATTATTATTTTTACGGCGTCGGCCCTGCCGGGCCAGCATGCAGAAAAGGAAAAGGCCGCCCATGGCGTAATACTGGTCAGTTAAGATTAGATTTGTAAAGGCTGTCACGGTCAAACGGGGCAGCTTTTTTTCCGGGCGAGCGAGCCGCAGTGCGGTCCAGCGCACCTCTGCTGCTGCCGGGCCGTCCTCGCGCCGCTCACGCGGTACCTTCGGCTTTGACGTCGTGCCGACGAACCGTTCGGGGATCGGCCCTCCCTGGCCGGCCCCGAACTGTCCACGCTTCCCGGCGTGGACTTCTGGCCCACCGTCACGCCTCAGCGCTGCGGATAACCCTTTCAGCAGCAGAGGCGCTCAGGCCTCCACTCTCGTGCCCTTTTTAACAATACACACTGAAGTTTCAGAGCAGGCCGGTGGCGGGCAGGGGCAGGCAATCCGCAGCGCTGAACAGAATGAGTCTGCCAGGAGAGCCCGCAGGACGCGGGCGAAAGGCGGGGCGGCACAGGATGTGCCATCCCCGGCGGTCCGTCAGGCAGGCGAATGAAGTGAAGGAACCGCGCAGCGGCGCGAGGACCGCCAGCCCCTGCCCGGCACCAGACTGCGGTATCACCTGTCGTTTAACTGACTGACATTACCGTTTAGCGGTCCTTTTTTTGGCGAATATCGTCTGTCAGGATGATTCTGCCGGTGACTGATTAACGCTGGGCTTCGCCGCCCAACGCTTCTACCAGATTGCTGATCAGTGCGGCCAGTTCGCTGGTCATCAGAATAAAATCCGCATCAAAGCGCTGTGCAAAATCTTCGCGGTCAATATCGTCGTTCTGGTCGCGCAGCGTGTCGCTGAACTTCAGGCGTTTGATTGAACCGTCATCGGCCAGCATAAACTGAATGCGCTCCTGCCAGTCAAGCGCCAGTTTGGTTACCAGCTTGCCCGCTTCGATGTGGTTGGCGATCTCATCGCACACCAAATCCTGTTTCTTGCAGCGGATAACGCCGCCATCTTCCAGCAGCGCTTTCAGCTCCGCTTCATCCATCAGGGCGAATCCGGCAGGCAGCTCGCCTGAACGTACCCATTCGGTCAGGGTCAGTTCAATCGGGCTTTCCAGCGTCAGCGGCACCACCGGCAGTGAGCCCAGGCTTTTACGCAGCAGCGCCAGGGTATCTTCCGCTTTTTTAGCGCTGGCACAGTCAACCATAATCAGGTTGTTGACCGTATCGATCCACAGGTAGGTCTGGCTGAAACGGCTGAAGGCGCGCGGCAGCAGGCTGTGCAGCACTTCATCTTTCAGCGAATCTTTTTCGGTCTTCCTGAGCTTGCGGCTCTGCTCAGATTCCAGCTTGTCGATTTTCGCTTCCAGCGCCTGTTTCACCACCGGCGAGGGCAGGATTTTCTCTTCTTTGCGGGCGCAAATCACAATCTGGCCTTTGTTTTCATGGGTCAGCGCATCGCTGCGGTTGCCCATCGGCGAGACCCAGCCGGTCTTGCTCATATCCTGACTGCCACACGGTGAAAACGTGAAGGCGTCGAGCTGCTTTTCCATCTCATCTGCGGACAGCGGAATGTCACGATTCAGACGATAAACCATCATATTTTTAAACCACAACATCGGGATTCCTTACCGTGGCGCGATCGGGCGCACAAGTCTGCGAGAGTCAGCGCGCATGATAGCGAAACATCGGAGTGGTTTCATTGCCTTTCCGGCAGACGCCTTTTACTGTATCTCTCACCTGAACGAATAACGAGGACGTAATCTTGCGCATAGGCATAGATCTGGGTGGCACCAAGACAGAAGTGATCGCATTGTCGGATAAGGGAGAGGAACTGTTCCGCCACCGGGTGAATACCCCGCGTGATGACTATCAGGCAACGGTACAGGCGATTGTCGATCTGGTCACGCTGGCGGAGCAGAAAACCGGCGAAACCGGCACGGTCGGCCTCGGTATTCCCGGCACGCTTTCGCCTTACAGTAAGCGGGTAAAAAATGCCAACTCCACCTGGCTCAACGGTCAGCCGCTGGATAAAGATCTGGCGCAGGCGCTGAACCGGGAAGTGCGTATCGCCAACGACGCCAACTGCCTGGCGGTGTCGGAAGCGATCGACGGTGCCGGTGCCGGACAGTCGCTGGTGTTTGCCGTGATCATCGGCACCGGATCGGGCGCCGGTGTGGCGATCAACGGTGAGTCGCGTATCGGGGGCAACGGCAATGCCGGTGAGTGGGGCCACAATCCGCTGCCGTGGATGGATGAGGATGAGCTGCGCTACCGTCAGGAAGTGCCCTGTTATTGCGGGCAGCAGGGCTGCATTGAGACCTTTGTTTCAGGCACCGGTTTTGGTATCGACTATCAGCGGCTGAGCGGCGTGCATCGCAAAGGTGCGGAGATCGTCTCGCTGCTGGCGCAGCAGGATCCGATCGCCGAACTGGCGATGAGCCGCTATGAGTTGCGGCTGGCTAAATCGCTGGCGCAGGTGGTGAACCTGATCGATCCCGATGTGATTGTGCTGGGCGGTGGGATGAGCAATGTGGATCGTCTCTATCAGACCGTGCCGGTGCTGATGAAGAAGTGGGTATTTGGCGGGGAGTGTGAAACGCCGGTGCTGAAGGCGCAGCATGGCGACTCCAGTGGCGTACGCGGTGCGGCGTGGCTCTGGCCGCTTAACGGCTGAGTTACCCGAGCATCCGCTGACGATTCAGCGCCGGAGAGACCCGGCGCTGAATCGTTAACCCAAGGCACTCACCCGCGCCGCTTTTATTCGCCGACCAGCATACTGTCCTGCGGCGCCCGATCGCGCTGCGCTTTGGTGGCGAGGAAGTAGAGATAGCCTGCCAGCATGATGGCGAAAAACAGCGCGCCAATCACCGGATTAAACCACAGCATCGCCAGCAGACAGACTACCGACAGCAGCAGGGCGATGCCCGGAACAATCGGATAGCCCGGCGCGCGGAAACTGCGGACCATCTCCGGCGCGCTGCGGCGCAATTTAAACAGACTTAGCATACTCATGATGTACATCACAATCGCGCCAAATACCGCCATGGTGATCATCGCCGCCGTCAGCGTCATCCCCTGCAGATTAATCACGCCATCGCTGTAAATTGCCGCGATACCCAGCACGCCGCCGAGAATAATCGCCCGATGCGGGGTCTGGAAACGCGACAGTTTGGCCAGAGAAGGCGGCAGATAGCCCGCGCGTGCCAGGGCAAAAAACTGCCGTGAATAGCCGAGAATGATGCCGTGGAAGCTGGCAATCAGGCCAAACAGTCCGATCCACACCAGCATATGCATCCAGTTAGAGTGTTCGCCGACAATCATTTTCATCGCCTGCGGCAGCGGATCGTTAATATCGGCAAGTTTGCGCCAGTCGCCCGCGCCGCCCGCCATCAGCATCACACCTATCGCCAGCACCACCAGCGTCAGAATCCCGCTGATGTAGGCGCGGGGAATGGTCCGGGTCGGATCTTTCGCCTCTTCGGCCGCCATCGCCGCGCCTTCAATGGCAAGGAAAAACCAGATGGCAAAAGGAATGGCGGCGAAAATGCCGGAGAAGGCGGGCAGTCCGAAGCTGTCACTGCCTGCCCAGCCGTGCGCGGCAAAGTTCGCCAGGCTGAAGCCGGGTGAAACCACACCCATAAACACCAGCAGTTCAATCACCGCCAGCACCGTCACAACCAGTTCAAACATCGCCGCCAGTTTTACGCCGAGAATATTCAGCGTCATAAACACCAGGTAAGCCCCGACCGCCGCAGTCTTCGGGTTCAGTTCGGGATACTGCACGTTGAGATAAGCCCCAATCGCCATGGCAATCGCCGGTGGCGCAAAGACAAACTCAATCAGCGTCGCCAGACCGGCAATCAGTCCGCCGGTTTCGCCAAAGGCGCGGCGACTATAGGCAAATGGCCCGCCTGCATGGGGGATCGCGGTGGTCAGTTCGGTGAAGCTAAAAATAAAGCAGGTATAGAGCGTGGCGATCAACGCGGTGGTGACCAGGAATCCTAGGGTGCCCGCCACAGCCCAGCCGTAACTCCAGCCAAAATATTCGCCTGAAATGACCAGGCCAACCGCAATCCCCCACAGATGCAGGGTGCCCAGAGTGGGCTTGAGTCTGTTTGTCATACTGTTATCCCCGTCGTTGTTGGCTTCGCGCGGCGTTACACCGCCATTACGCTACAGTAAGGGGATAATGCCGTTGCATTACTCGCCACGACTTGACGCGGGCGCAGTGACTTCTGTTCTCCACGGTCAACTCACAGGCAACAACCGGGCCAGCTGCACGCTGCGGTCAACTTTGTCTCTTCCGGAGTCAAGCAGCTCACCTTCCGGCAACGCATGCTGAGATAACGCAAGTGACAAGGAGCCGGACTGATGAGCGCTAAACAATATGACAACCTGACTGATTCCCAACTCACCCTGATGGCGCAGCAGGCGCTGGCCTGTTATCCCGCCGCGCTGCAGGGCCAGCTCAGCCTGCTGTGCCGCTCAGAGAACGCCACGTTTCTGCTGCAGGCGGCAGGCCGGCGTTATGCGCTGCGACTGCATCGCGGCGATTATCATCAAAAAGCCGACATCGTCAGCGAACTGCTGTGGCTCAATGCGCTGCGCGAAACCGGCATTATGGTGCCGGAAGCGGTGCCGGACAAAGAGGGCGAAACCGTGCTGACGCTGCGGCTGCCGGAGGGCGGTGAACGCTACGTGGTGCTGTTTCACTGGATCGACGGAGAGATGCCGACCACCGACGTCGATCCTCGCGCCTTTCAGCAGCTCGGCCAGATCACCGCGCGGCTGCATCAGCACAGTAAACAGTGGCAGCCGCCTGCGGGTTTCCAGCGCATCATCTGGGATCACCACACCATGACCAGCGCAGAGAGTCACTGGGGACGCTGGCAGGATGCGCCGAATCTGAATCCTGCCGATCACGGCGTGTTAGAGCTGGCGATAAGCCAGGTCGGCGCGGCGATGACGCAGTTCGGTAAAGGATCGGATCGCTATGGCCTGATCCACGCCGATCTGCGGCTGACCAATCTGCTGCTGCACAAGGGCGAAACGCGGGTGATCGATTTCGATGACTGCGGGCTAGGCTGGTATCTGCACGATCTGGCGGCGGCGATCAGTTTTGTTGAGCATCATCCGCGCGCGCCAGAGTGGATCGATCACTGGATCCGCGGCTATGAGCAGGTGTCGCATATCAGCGATGCGGAGATGGCCATGCTGCCCGCGCTGTTAATCCAGCGTCGTATCCAGCTCACCGCGTGGGTGGGATCACATGCCGAAACCGAAATGGCGCGCAGCCTGGGATCGGCGTGGGCCAGCCACTCGGTCCGCCTCTGCCGCCGCTATCTGGAAGGTGAGCAGCTGCCGGTCGGCGTCTGATGCACCAGCGGCGGGCGTCGCTGCGCCGCCGCAGTGCCCTGCGCGTAGCCCGCGCGCCGCCCGGACAGCCCGCAGGCGGCGCGTCGGGCATCAGGGACCTGGTATGGAAATTGCTCGGATAGGAGTAACGGGTGATCCACCTGAATTCTGACTGAGGCGACCATGAATCCGACACTGATAAAGCCCGATGCGTTTGCGGCCTGCTCGGCAGCGGCGGGGGCAGGCAATCACGGCGTGCTGGCAGCGGCGGCGACCGGCTTAGGCGACTTTATTCATACCCAGGGCGGCGATGTTGATCGTATCTTCGGCATCAGCGGCATCGATCCGGAGCGCCTGGCCAGTCCGACGCTCAGCCTGGGGCTGGTTAACTACTGTCGGGTGCTGGAAGAGGCGGCGCGTCACTCCGGTTTTGATAACTTCGGTTTGCACTACGGCAGGCAGTTTAAACCGCAGTCATTAGGCCTGATCGGCTACATCGGTTTGTGCTCCGCCACGCTGGAACAGGCGCTGCATAATGTGGTCAACGCGTTTCCCTGGCATCAGCACGACACCTTAACCCGGCTGGTGGATAAGGGAGAGTGCTGGCGGCTGGACTATCAGGTGCGACATGGCGCGATCCTGTCGCGCCGACAGGATGCAGAGCTGACGCTGGGGATGTTTATGAATCTGATCCGCCACGTGGCAGGCAGACACTGGGCACCGCGCGAAGTCCACTTTGAACATCCGCGTCCCGGCCAGTGGCACGATCACTGCAAAGTGTTTGATGCGCCGGTCTGGTTCGATCAGCCGTTTAATTCACTGGTGATCCCCAAGCGCGATCTGCTGCGCGCCATGCCGGAGAGCGATCCGATCCTGTTAATAGTGATGCAGGATGCGATCCGGCGGCTTAACCGTGGGACGTCGCAGCAGAGCATGATTGAGCAGGCGCGTTCGCAGGTTAATTTATCGCTGATGCAGGGTGAGCCGGTGCTGGAAGAGGTGGCGGATAAGCTCGGACTTTCGAGCTGGTCACTGCAGCGGCGGCTGCGCGAAGAGGGCAGCAGCTTTACCGCGCTGGTCGATCAGGTGCGCTGCGAAATGGCGACATACTATCTGCAGCAGAAGCAGCTGCCCATCTCTGAGATGGCGCTGCTGCTGGGCTACTCGGAAGTCAGCGCGTTTTCACGCGCCTTTCGTCGCTGGTTTGGCATCAGTCCGCGCCAGTGGCGTCAGGAAGGTCTGGCCAGCTAACCGCGCGGCGCAAAGCCGAACCACGCCGGTTGTCCAGGCTCCGGCGGCGGCGGCAGATCGCGGGTCTGCGCGACCAGCTGCCAGGCGCGCAGGCAGAGCGCTTCATCACCCTGCGTCTGGGTCACCGCATAATGTCTGCTGTGTGGTTGCCACTCCATCCGTACCAGACATTGCTGACCGGCGTAACGCGCCGCATCGCTGAACTGCCGGTTCAGTACTGGCTGCATTTGATTAGTCCAGTGACAGGATTGGCTGTCTGGATCTTTCGACGGCTGACAGAGGTTTGCCACGCTATCCCGTTGCTTTGTCACAGGTTGCTGACAGGCGCTGAGCGACATTGCAATAATCACCCCCGGCAACATTCTCATCGTTATATTAATTAAATTCATTTAACTGGCCAACTTTCCTTAAAGATCTTCCGGTCTGCTGCCGACAGTCTACAGACCGGCATCATGAATGCTATGGCATTACTCCGACTGTCGTCAGAACCAGAATTTACCGCCCTGGCGCGGGTTACATCTCTTTCACTTCATGGATTAGAAATGCAGAAAAAATATGCCTTTGCGGCACTCTCCCTGTTAACGGCCTCGCTCATCAGCGGCTGCGCCACTGAATCTTCCCGCGCTATTCAGGCCCCCCAGGTTCGCGCGGCCAGCCAGCCGGTTTATCAGGGCGTGCGCAGCCCGATTGCGGTGGGTCAGTTCGATAACCGCTCCTCCTATATGAACGGCATTTTCTCTGATGGTGTCGATCGGCTGGGCAATCAGTCAAAAACCATTCTGATTACCCATCTGCAGCAGACCAACCGGTTCAGCGTGCTGGATCGCAGCAACCTGAAAGAGCTGCAGCAGGAGTCGGACTTCAAACGCAGCCAGCAGAATATCAAAGGCGCGAACTTCATCATCACCGGTGATATCACCGAGTTTGGCCGCAAAGAAGTGGGCGATCAGCAGCTGTGGGGCATTCTGGGCCGCGGCAAAACGCAGATCGCCTATGCCAAAGTGAATCTGAACGTAGTGGATGTCACCACCTCAGAGGTGGTCTACAGCACCCAGGGCGCGGGCGAGTATCAGCTCTCCGCACGTGAGGTCATCGGCTTTGGTGGCACCAGCAGCTATGACTCAACGCTGAACGGCAAAGTGATGGATCTGGCGATTCGCGAAGCGGTCGATCATTTAGTGGATGGAATCAACAACGGCGCATGGCGTCCGGCTAAATAAGGAAGCAGTAAATGAAGATGATGACACTGAGCAGCCTGCTGATTGCAGCGGCGTTGCTGGCAGGCTGTGCGCCAAAAGCGCCGAAAACGATCTATTACTGGGGCGATTATCAGCAGCAGGTTTACAGTTACTATCAGCCGGGCAGCGATCCGCTGAAGCAGATCGATGCGCTGAATCTGGACATTGAAAAAGCCCGTGCCGTTAACCAGCCGGTTGCGCCTGGCCTGCACGCCCAGCTTGGTCTGCTCTATGCCAAAACCGGCGATACCAATAAAGCCTTTGGTCAGTTTGCCACCGAGAAGCAGCTGTTTCCCGAATCGGCACCTTACATGGATTTTCTGATGAGTAAAAAACAAGGAGTGGTACGGTGAAAAAACTGATTGCCCTCGGCGGCGTGCTGATGATGCTGCTGCTGACCGGTTGTGCGACGAAAAAACCGTATGACTACAGTGCGTTCCGTGCCAGCAAGCCCGCCTCGATTCTGGTGCTGCCGGCCGATAACACCTCGCCGGATATCAATGCCGCGCACAGTCTGACCTCGCTGGTGACGCGCCCGCTGGCCGAAGCCGGTTACTACGTCTTCCCGGTGGCAGTGGTTGAAGAGACCTTTCAGCAGAATGGCCTGACCAGTGCCAGTGACGCCCAGGCCGTCAGCGCGAAGCGTCTGAATGAGATTTTCCACGCCGACAGCGCGCTCTATATCTCGATCAGCGAATATGGCAGCAGCTATCGGGTCATTGACAGCGTGACGATCGTAACCGCCAAAGCACGGCTGGTGGATCTGCGCAGCGGCAAAGAGATCTGGCAGGGTAAGGCCAGTGCCAGCGACAGTGAAGATGGCAACAACAACAACGGTGGACTGGTCGGCATGCTGGTCAGTGCGGCGATCAAACAGATTGCCAGCAACGTGACTGATAAAGCGCACACCGTGGCCGGACTGACCAGCAATCGTCTACTGGCACAGAACGAGCAGGGCGGGTTACTCACCGGCCCTCGCTACAAGCTCGTCAGCGCCCGCTGATTGCACGTAAACGGGCGCTGCGGCGCCCGTTATCCCTGCGGCAGTTCCAGCTGGCTGTAACCCAGCCCATTCATCTTGCGTACTTTAATCTGTACCGGAATACGCTCCTTCATCGCTTCCACGTGACTGATGACCCCAATGGTTTTGCCGCTGGCGTTGAGTGCATCGAGTGCGTCCAGCGCGGTGTCGAGCGTCTGCGCATCCAGCGTGCCAAATCCCTCATCCAGAAACAGCGATTCGATGCGCGTTTTGTGGCTGACCAGATCCGATAACGCCAGCGCCAGCGCCAGACTCACCAGGAAGCTCTCGCCACCCGACAGCGTGCGGGTATCGCGCGCCGCATCGGCTTGCCAGGTATCGACCACATCCAGCTCCAGCAGATCCTGCGCCCGTCGCTGCAGCAGATAGCGGCCATGCAGCCGATCGAGCTGACGGTTAGCCAGGGCCACCAGGTGATCCAGCGTTAAGCCCTGGGCGAAGCGCCGGAATTTATCGCCGCTGGCGGAGCCAATCAGATCGTTGAGCAGGCTCCACTGCGCCAGCGTCACACCATCCTGTTCAATCTGTGTCATCAGGCTCTGCTGGCGCACACGAAGGCTGGCATCGCTCTGCAGCTGCTGCTGAATCTGACCCTGCTGGCTGGCGTTGTCGCGCAGTGCCAGCCGTAACTGCTCCAGCTGTTGCGCCAGCGCCTCGGCGGATTCCGGCATCGCAGCGGGTTTCGTCTGCTGATGGAGACTGAGCCGCTGACGCAGATCCGCCAGTCGCGCCTGCTGCTGCTGGCATTGCTGATCGAGCTGCTGCAACTGCTGACGCAGTTGCAATGCGGTCTGCTCATCCAGCAGCGCCGCGCGCAGGCTGGCTTCATCCGCGAATCCGGCGCTCTCGAGTGCCTGCTGCAGCGCGCTTTCCGCCTCTGCCAGTTTGCTATTGAGAGTCTGCCGCTGATTTTCCAGTCCCGAAAGCTCACCCTGCAGGCGACTGACCTCGGCCTGCGCCTGTTGCAGGGCAGTGAGCTGCTGTGCCAGTTGTTCATCAGCCTGCTGAACGCGGGCCTGTATCTGCTGGCGGGCGTGGGTGACCTCGCGGTCGCCAAACAGCGCCTGACGGGCACGGCGCATCTCGCTGAGCTGCGTCTCGCGCTGGTTTTGCTGCTGCTGACGAGTGGTGAGCTGCTGCTGCTCCAGTTCTGCCTGCTGTTGCAGGGCAGTGAGCTGGGTTTCCCCCTTTAACAGCTGCGGTTGCAGGTTTGCTAGCAACCGCTCACTTTCCTGCCAGCGCTCCCAGCGCCGCTGCTGTTCTGTCAGCCACGCATCGCGATGGGCGGCGTCGGGCAGGGCAAGGTTGTGTGCACTGAACTGCTGCTCCAGACGACTCTGCAATTGCGCCATGGCCTGCTGTTCCTGCTGCTGACGCTGTTGCAGCGCATCCAGCGCCTGTTGCAGGCTGGACAGCGACTGCTGCGCCAGCTGTTCTGCCTGCAAATGCTGCTGCCAGGCCTGTGACTGCTGAAGATTGTAATCCTTTGCGGCCTGACGCGCCTGTTCGGCGGCTTCCTGCGCCTGTCGCTGTTGCTCAAGCTGGCTTTCACGTTCGCTTTGCTGCTGCTCCCACGCGGTTAAGGCATCTCGATCGGCGAGCGGGAAGGTAAGTGCCAGCTCACCGCTCAGCGCCTGCCATTGCTGCTCAAGCCGATCGAGCTGTTGCTGCATCTCCGCGATCTCATCGCGCAGGGTCTGCTGCTGCACGGCTGACTGTTTCAGCTGTTCGCTTTTTGTCGTGCCCGCTTCGCGCAATGCCTCGGTTTGTTGCTGCAGTGCAGCCCGGCGCTGCTGGTTAGCACTTACTTCCAGCGTGCTGTAGGCCTCAACGGCGGGATGCGTGCAGGAGCCGCACAGCGGACAGGGCTGATCGGCGACGAGCCGGGCGCGGTAATCGCTGAGATCGACAATCTGCTGCTCCAGCGCGCAGATTTTTTCGACATCATCCAGCTGCTGTTTTTCGCGTTTCCACGTTTCGCGCAGGGCCTGGAGTTCCGCTTCACTCTGCTGATGCGCTTTTGCGAGCGCGATAAGCCGCTGCTGGCGCTGGCCCAGCTGCTGGTGCAGCGGCTGCCACTGGGTTGAAAGCAGCAGCAGTTGCTGACGAGCCGGACGGCTGTTCTGCAACTGGCTTAATGCCTGACGCAGTGCGGCAGGCGGATGCTGTTCCTGTAGCGAAGTTAGTACTTGCTCCGCCTGCGAGAGCGCCTGGCGGGCCTGTTGCTCCGCCTGCTGGCGCGGGAGCGCCTGTTCTGCCTGCTGCTGCTGTTCCGCCTGCTGGGCAGCGATCTGTCGCTGCTGCTGCTCGCGCTGTTGCGCCAGTCCGGCCAGGGTCGCTTCACGCTGCGCCAGCAGGGCAAAGTTCTCCTGCCACACCGGCAGCGAAGCGCCCCATTGGGCGAGATCGGCAAGCTGCTGGCGTAACTGATGCTGTTCGGCAATCGCCTGCTGCCATGTCTCAACCTGGCGCTTCTGCTCTGCCAGGCTGGCCTGTGTCTGATCAGCATGCTGCTGCTGTCGGGCATTTTCCTGCTGCTGCTCCGCAAGCTGCTGCTGCAGTGCGCTGATCCGCTGATCCAGCGGCAGCACCTGTTCTGTCAGCAGACTTTCCTGCTGCTGCTGTTCCTGCAGCGCCTGCTGGCGGGCACTCTGGGTCGTCGCGTAGTGCTGTTGATGCTGCTGCTGTTGGCTCTGCGCCTGCTGCTGCGCCGACGTGAGTTGCTGACAGCGGCTCACGACCTGCTGCTGTTCGGTGCGTAACGCGTCGCGCTGCTGCAGTTTTACCCGCAGCTTTTCAGCCGGTTCGCTGCGTGCAAGACGCTGACGATCGGCCTCTGCCGCCTGGGATGCAGCCTGGGCCTGCTGCAGCGCGACGTCAGCCTGCGCATCTTCCTGCTGTAACTGCTGCGCCTGCTGTTGCCACTGCTGCTGTTGCTGCGCCTGCTGATAGTGCGCGCTGAGCTGCTGTTCCGCATCGGTCAGATCGGTGAGCTGCTGTTGCAGCGCGGCGCGTGCGTCGCTATCCAGCAGCGCCATCGCTCCCGCCTGGCTGCGCAGCAGATCCAGCTGGGTTTTTGCCTCTTTGTGGCGCTCGTAGATGGCGGCGGAAATCAGACCGTAAATTTCGGTGCCGGTCAGCTCCTCAAGCAGTTCCGCGCGCTCACTGGCTTTGGCATTGAGAAAGGCGGCGAACTGGCCTTGTGACAGCATCATCGAGCGGGTAAACCTTTCGAAATCGAGCCCGGAGAGGGTTTCGATCAGCTTCAGCTTGTCACCGACTTTATCGGCAACAATAGTGTTGTCAGCGCAGCGTGCCAGCTCAACGCGCGGTGCCTGTAGCTTGCCGTCGGCAGTGCCGCGCGCGCGGTTCTGGCTCCAGAAGGCGCGCCAGGCTTCTCCTTTGATCTCAAACTCCACCTCGGCCAGACATTCGGCGCAGTCGCGAGTCATCAGCGCATTCTGGCTCTGGGAAATCGCGCCCAGGCGCGGTGTCTGGTGATAGAGCGCCAGGCAGATGGCATCCAGCAGGGTGGTTTTACCGGCGCCGGTGGCACCGGTAATGGCGAACAGGCCGTTGCTGGCAAAAGGTTCGGCGCGGAAGTCGATGAACCATTCACCGCGCAGGGCATTGAGGTTTTTGAACCGTAGCGTGAGGATCTTCATTGGGTCTCTTCCATGGCGGCCAGCGTCTGGCGGAACAGGGTGGTCATCTCGGCGATTTGCGCCGGTTGCAGCTCCTCATCCAGCGCCAGCCGGCGGGCAAAGACCTCCTCCACCTTCAGCTCACTCAGGGTTTCGTTGTCGAGCCGCGCCAGGCTCTGTTGCCGCTGTTCACGGCTGCGGCGGAGCAACAGGACTTCGACCGGCAGCGTGGCGGTCAGGGTTTCTACCTGACGCTGCAGATCGCTGAGATACTCCTGGGTGGTGACTTCGATGTCGAGCCAGGTCGGCTTCTCCTGCTCTGCCGTGCTGAAGGCATTTAACTGCTCTGCAATCTGCGCCAGCGATCCTTTCAGCACCTGCATCGGCTGCGCCTGTGGCACCACCAGCGGCGTGACTGATTGCAGGCCGCTGGTGGTGAGCTCCAGCAGGAAGACGCTTTTTTCTGTGCCCAGCTCATCAAAACTCAGCGGAATTGGCGAGCCGCTGTAGCGGATATGTTCGCTGCCCGCGACGCGCTGGGCGCGATGAATATGCCCCAGTGCGATATAGTCAGCCGCGGGAAACGCGCTGGCCGGGAAGGCATCCAGCGTCCCGATATAGATGTCGCGCACCGAATCGCTCTGGCTGACGCCGACGGTGGTGAGATGGCCGGTGGCGATAATCGGCAGTGCATGGCCCAGCGCCTGGGCGGCAGTGAAACGCTGCTGATAGTGGTGGGCGATCGCTTCCAGCAGCGAGGTCTGCTTGTCGCGTCCCGACTGACCCGCCCGGCTGCGCAGGATATCGCGCGGCCGCAGATAGGGAATCGCACACAGCAGCGCGCCCGGCTCGCCCTGGCGGGTGTTGAGCAGCAGCAAATCATCCTTCTCCTGCGGGGTGGCGATCACCCGGGTATTGAGGCAGGCGAGCAGCTCACGCGACTCATTCAGCGTGGCAACGGAATCGTGGTTTCCCGCCAGCACAATCAACTGACAGCCGCTGGGCTGCAGCGCCACCACAAAGCGGTTGAACATTTCGCGGGCGTAGCTGGGCGGTGTACCGGTATCAAACAGATCGCCTGCGATGATCAACGCATCCACCTGATGCTGTTCAATCTGGATCAACAGCCAGTCGAGAAATGCCTGATGTTCGGCTGCCCGACTTTTGTTGTAGAAGAACTGCCCCAGATGCCAGTCCGCAGTATGAATGATGCGCATGATGAGTCCCTGCCGTTGTGATTCGCCCGGCGATTATACTGGCTCTGCGGCCAAAGCAAAAAATTGTCGCTGCGCTGTCATAAATGATTACCAGTGAGGTTACAGGCAGGTTATGTTTTTCATAAAAGTGTCACAAATCTGACGCATAATGGCGCCGCGAATCTCAGTGACATCCGTCATAATCAGCAGGAGTAATAATGGCTAAGCGCATTTTGGTTGTGGAGGATGAAGCCCCCATCCGTGAAATGTTGTGTTTTGTTCTGGAGCAGAACGACTATCAGCCAATCGAGGCGGAAGATTATGACAGCGCCGTTGGCAAGCTGATTGAACCCTGGCCCGATCTGATTTTGCTGGACTGGATGTTACCCGGTGGCAGCGGTATTCAGTTTATCAAACATCTGAAACGCGAGGCGATGACACGCGATATCCCGGTGATGATGCTCACCGCGCGCGGCGAAGAGGAGGATCGGGTGCGCGGCCTGGAAGTGGGTGCCGATGATTACATTACTAAACCCTTTTCACCTAAAGAGCTGATGGCGAGAATCAAAGCGGTGATGCGCCGTATTTCGCCGATGGCCGTGGAAGAGGTGATTGAGATGCAGGGGCTGAGTCTGGATCCCTCCTCACATCGCGTGATGTCCGAAACCACGCCGCTGGAGATGGGCCCTACCGAATATAAGCTGCTGCACTTCTTTATGACCCACCCGGAACGCGTTTACAGCCGCGAACAGTTGCTGAACCACGTCTGGGGCACCAATGTGTATGTGGAAGATCGTACTGTCGATGTTCACATCCGTCGTTTACGTAAAGCGCTGGAAGTGTCCGGCCACGATCGCATGGTACAAACCGTTCGCGGAACAGGGTATCGTTTCTCTGCCCGCTACTAAACGGAGCCTTTACCGTGCTGGAACGCCTCTCCTGGAAGAGATTACTGACAGAACTGCTGCTGGTCTGTCTGCCCGCAGTGCTGCTGGGCCTGCTGTTCGGCGGTCTGCCCTGGTGGCTGCTGCTGAGCGTGCTGACGGTGCTGTTGTGGCATTTTCACAATCTGATGCGGCTGTCGCACTGGCTGTGGCTCGACCGCACCATGACGCCACCGGCCGGGCGTGCCAGCTGGGAACCGCTGTTTTATGGTCTTTACCAGATGCAGCTCCGCAACCGGCGGCGGCGGCGTGAACTGGGCAATCTGATTAAGCGTTTCCGCAGCGGTGCCGAGTCGCTGCCGGATGCGGTGATCCTGACCACCGAAGAGGGCACCATTTTCTGGTGTAACGGCCTGGCGCAGCAGCACCTGGGTCTGCGCTGGCCGGAAGATAATGGCCAGAACATCCTCAATCTGCTCCGTTATCCGGAGTTCTCGCGCTATCTTCGCCAGCGCGATTTCGACAAGCCGCTGACGCTGGTGCTGAACAACAAACTTCACATGGAGTTCCGCGTCATGCCCTACAGCGAAGGGCAGTGGCTGCTGGTGGCGCGTGATGTCACGCAGATGCATCAGCTGGAAGGGGCGCGCCGCAACTTCTTTGCCAACGTCAGCCATGAATTGCGCACACCGCTCACGGTGCTGCAGGGCTATCTGGAGATGATGAACGACTCGGTGATGAGCGAGCCTTCGCGCAGCAAAGCGCTGCACACCATGTCGGAGCAGACGCGCCGCATGGACAGCCTGGTCAAACAGCTGCTGACGCTATCGCGCATTGAAGCCGCGCCCGCAATCGATCTGAAAGAGAAGGTCGATGTGCCGGTGATGCTGAAACTGCTGCAGCATGAGGCGGCAACGCTGAGTGGCGGCCGTCACGACATCCATTTCCATACCGATCCCCATCTGAAAGTGTTCGGCAACGATGAACAGCTGCGCAGCGCCATCTCCAATCTGGTTTACAACGCGGTAAACCACACACCGGATGGCACGCGAATTGATATCAGCTGGCTGCGCGGCAAACAGGGGGCCATTTTCCGGGTGTGCGATAACGGGCCGGGCATCGCCTCAGAACATATTCCGCGTCTTACCGAGCGTTTCTACCGGGTCGATAAAGCGCGTTCGCGTGCGACCGGCGGCAGCGGGCTGGGGCTGGCGATAGTGAAACATGCTCTGAGCCACCATAACGCCCGGCTCGATATCACCAGCGTGCCGCACAAGGAGACCTGTTTTACCTTTACGCTGCCAGCGAGGTTGATTGTCAGCAGCGTGATGCAGGAGAATGCCGTTCATTAATTGCTGCCGGATCTCCCTGATGCGCATCCTTCTTTTGTTGATCGTTACTCTGCTGCCGGGCCTGGCACTGGCCCAGCCCGGCGCGCTCTCCGGCAATCTCAGCAGCGTCGGATCCGATACGCTGGGCTATCTGATGACGCTGTGGGGCGAAGATTTCAGTCGCCAGGCGCCGGGCGTCAATGTCCAGGTTCAGGCCTCCGGCTCTTCTACTGCGCCGACCGCGCTGGCGGCGGGTGCAGCACAACTCGGTCCGATGAGCCGCCCGATGCAGGCAGATGAACGCCAGGCCTTTGAGGCGCGCTACGGCTATCCGCCGCTGGCGGTTCCGGTGGCTATGGATGCGCTGGTGGTGGTGGTGAATCAGCGCAATCCGCTGCAGCAGATTGAACCGCGTCAGCTCGACGCCATCTTCTCGATTACCCGTCTGTGTGGCGCACACAACGTGCCGCTGCGCTGGGGCGATCTCGGCTTAACCGGCGCGCAGTGGAGCAAACGGCCAATTCAGCGCTATGGACGTAACTCCGCCTCCGGCACATGGGGTTTCTTCAAGCAGCAGGCGCTGTGCAAAGGTGATTTTCGCAGCGACGTGGCGGAGTTTCCCGGCTCGGCCGCAGTGGTGCAGGCGGTGGCCGGTAATTCTCGCAGCATCGGCTACGCCAGTTTTGGCTTTCATCTCAGCGGCGTAAAAATGCTGGCAGTGATGAATGATCAGGGGCAGGCGATTACCCCGGATGCCGAGGCCATCCGCAGTGGCCGTTATCCCTGGGCGCGCCCGCTCTATCTCTATGTGAATAAAGCGCCCGGCAAACCTTTGCCGCCGCTGGTGGCCGCGTTTCTGCAGCAGGTACTTTCGGCACAGGGACAGCGGCGGGTCAGCGAAGCGGGTTATCTGCCGCTCTCTGACAGTCAGATGACGCAGGCGCGCGCCGCGCTGCGTTAATCCTCCGAACGTGAATTTTTTTCAACATCACTGAATTTTCTTCAGTTGCAGAAGAAAGCGGCTCATGCCACTCTGTGTTCAGACATGTAGCCATCCAGATGGCTATTTATATCAGGATGCAACTATTTCCTGCCGTCATTAACGGCAGGAGAGACAGGAGTGATCATGCAAAGAGAAACCGCCCCGTTCCGTGCCGATACCGTTGGCAGCTTTCTGCGTCCCGCCGCCATTAAGCAGGCGCGCGAACAGTTTGCAGCCGGAGAGATTGATGCGGCGGCCCTGCGCCAGGTTGAAGATGAGGCGATTCGCGATGTGGTGGCGAAACAGCGGGAAAATGGCCTGAAAGTGGTCACTGATGGCGAGTTTCGTCGCGGCTGGTGGCACTTCGACTTTTTCTATGGCCTGAATGGCGTAGAGCGCTATGAAGCGGAGCAGGGCATTCAGTTTAATGGCGTGCAGACCAAAGCGCATGGCGTGAAAGTGGTGAGCAAACTCGGTTTCCCGACGGATCATCCGATGCTGGCGCATTTCCGCTTCCTGCAGAGTATTGCCGGTGATGCGGTGCCGAAGATGACCATTCCCAGCCCCAGCGTGCTGCACTTCCGTGGTGGCCGCAAGGTGATCGACGCGGAGGTCTATCCCGATCTGGCGGACTACTTCGACGATCTGGCGCAGACCTATAAAGCGGCTATTCAGGCGTTTTATGACGCGGGCTGCCGCTATCTGCAACTGGATGATACCGTCTGGGCTTACCTCTGTTCTGAGGATCAGAAGCGCGATATCCGGGCGCGTGGCGACGATCCTGACCAGCTGGCACAGACTTATGCTCAGGTGTTGAATAAAGCGCTGGAAGGTAAACCTGCCGATCTGACCGTGGGTCTGCATGTCTGTCGCGGCAACTTCCGTTCAACCTGGATCTCTGAAGGCGGCTATGGGCCGGTCGCAGAAATCCTGTTCGGCAGCGTCAACGTGGATGCCTTCTTCCTGGAGTATGACAACGCCCGTTCCGGCGGTTTTGAACCACTGCGTTACATTAAGCCAGGTCATCAGCAGGTGGTGCTGGGCCTCATCACCACGAAAGTGGGTGAACTGGAAGATCCGGCGCAGGTGAAAACCCGGCTGGAAGAGGCGGCGCAGTATGTCAGTCTGGATCAGATCTGCCTCAGTCCGCAGTGTGGTTTTGCCTCAACCGAAGAGGGCAACAGCCTGACCGAGGCGCAGCAGTGGCAGAAGATTCGCTTAGTGGTCGATATCGCGAATCAGGTCTGGTAGTGCTGTAACGTTGTGCAGACAGGCGCGTAAAACGCGCCTTTTGTGTATCTTCAGACCCGTTTATGCGGGTATTTCTCACGCTCTGTCTATTATTTAGGCACATCATCTTGTGTGCCTGCTGCAAAAATTAACGCTATCCACTGCCTTTTGAAAAAATGGCGGCATAACCTTCTGGTTTTCCGATCCCGTATTGCCTTTCACCGCTATAAACGTTTTACTTAGCGCCGTTGTCGATCCATCCCTCTGTGAACAGAATAAAAGCAGCTTAAATCACCTGCGCTTTACCCTGCGACGAGCATAATGCGCTGACATTGTCAGCCTGGTCGTGGTTTACACGCAGCGAGGGGACAACACTAACCCAACTTCCACCGCAACATCAGTGACAGGCCGTATGACACATCGTTTAACTTCGAAGGACATTCTCGCGCTGGGCTTTATGACATTCGCCCTGTTTGTTGGCGCGGGCAACATCATTTTCCCGCCCATGGTCGGTATTCAGTCTGGCGAACACGTCTGGACTGCCGCGATTGGTTTTCTGATTACCGCAGTCGGTCTGCCCGTGATGACCGTGATCGCGCTGGCCCGCGTCGGCGGCGGCGTGGATGCACTCAGCACCCCGATTGGCAAGGTCGCTGGCATCGTGCTGGCCACCGTTTGCTATCTGGCTGTCGGGCCGCTGTTTGCCACACCGCGTACGGCAACGGTCTCGTTTGAGATGGGTATTGCACCGCTGACCGGTGATGGCGCGCTGCCGCTGTTTATCTATAGCCTGATTTACTTCACGCTGGTGATTGGCGTATCGCTCTATCCCGGTAAGCTACTCGACACGGTAGGGCATTTCCTTGCGCCATTAAAAATTATTGCGCTGACCGTACTGGGCGTTGCTGCCCTGGTATGGCCCGCCGGCGGCACGGTTCCGGCTACCGCTGATTATCAGCGTGCGGCCTTCTCCAGCGGTTTCGTCAATGGCTATCTGACTATGGATACGCTGGGCGCGCTGGTATTTGGTATCGTAATTGTCAACGCCGCCCGTTCGCGTGGCGTCGATAATGCCGCGCTGCTGACCCGTTATACCGTGCTGGCAGGGTTAATCGCCGGTCTGGGCCTGACGCTGGTCTACCTCTGCCTGTTTAAGCTGGGCGCGGGCAGCGGTGCGCTGGTGGATCAAAACGCTAACGGCGCAGCGATTCTGCACGCGTATGTTCAGCACACCTTTGGCAACATGGGCAGCTTCTTCCTTGCCGCGCTGATCTTCGTCGCCTGTATGGTGACCGCCGTAGGCCTGACCTGTGCCTGTGCGGAATTTTTTGCGCAATACCTGCCGTTATCGTATAAAACGCTGGTGTTTATTCTGGGTCTGTTCTCCATGGTGGTGTCGAATCTCGGCCTGAGCCACCTGATTCAGATCTCCATCCCGGTACTGACGGCGATTTATCCGCCCTGTATCGTGCTGGTGGTGCTGAGTTTCACCCTCAACTGGTGGAATAAGAGCAGCCGGATTATCGCGCCAGCCATGTTAATCAGCTTGCTGTTCGGTATTGTTGATGCGATTAAAACCACCGGGTTTAAAGATTTGCTGCCCGCTTTCAGTCAGCATCTGCCGCTGGCCGACCAGGGTCTCGCCTGGTTGCCGCCGTCGCTGGTGATGCTGCTGATTGCCGCTGTTGTTGATCGGGTGAAAGGGCCGGAACAGGTGACCGTTCACTCGTAGCAGAGAGCACTGATTTTTCTTTAACCACGGGCCTGCCCGTGGTTTTTTCATTTCACAGGTACAGGTTGTTATGCAAGAAACCAACAAGCTCAAACGCGGACTGAGCACGCGCCACATCCGCTTTATGGCGCTGGGATCGGCGATTGGCACCGGGCTGTTCTACGGTTCCGCTGACGCGATAAAAATGGCCGGACCGAGCGTGCTGCTCGCCTATATCATCGGCGGGGCAGTGGCTTACATCATCATGCGCGCACTGGGTGAGATGTCCGTTAATAATCCTCAGGCCAGCTCCTTCTCACGTTACGCGCAGGACTATCTT
The DNA here is from genome assembly GCF_019969975.1 of Pantoea sp. OVA07A. Classification (NCBI taxonomy): domain Bacteria; kingdom Pseudomonadati; phylum Pseudomonadota; class Gammaproteobacteria; order Enterobacterales; family Erwiniaceae; genus Pantoea; species Pantoea sp. OVA07A. Next base: position 1,176,345 of record NZ_JAHXYM010000001.1, read on the forward strand.
GGGCCGATGGCAGGCTACATCACCGGCTGGACGTACTGTTTTGAAATCCTGATCGTGGCGATTGCGGATGTCACCGCGTTCGGCATCTATATGGGCGTCTGGTTCCCTGAGGTGCCGCACTGGATTTGGGTGCTGAGCGTGGTGCTGATCATCGGTGCCGTCAATCTGATGAGCGTGAAGGTGTTCGGCGAAGTGGAGTTCTGGTTCTCCTTCTTCAAAGTCGCCACCATTATCGTGATGATTCTGGCAGGTTTCGGCATGATCATCTGGGGGCTCGGCAACGGCGGCCAGCCGACCGGCATCCACAATCTCTGGACTAACGGCGGCTTCTTTGCGCACGGCGTAGTCGGTATGCTGCTGTCGCTGCAGATGGTGATGTTTGCCTATGGCGGTATCGAAATCATCGGTATTACCGCCGGTGAAGCGAAAGATCCGGAGAAGTCGATTCCGCGCGCCATCAACTCGGTGCCGTGGCGCATTCTGGTGTTCTACGTCGGCACGCTGTTTGTGATTATGTCGATCTACCCGTGGAATCAGGTAGGCACCTCGGGCAGCCCGTTTGTGCTGACCTTCCAGCATCTGGGCATTGCGGCGGCCGCCTCTATCCTCAATTTCGTGGTGCTGACCGCGTCACTCTCGGCGATTAACAGCGATGTGTTTGGCGTGGGCCGCATGCTGCACGGGATGGCGCAGCAGGGACATGCGCCGAAGGTCTTTATGAAGGTCTCTTCGCGCGGGATTCCGTGGGTGACGGTGGTGGTGATGATGTTCGCCATGCTGATTGCGGTTTATCTCAACTACCTGATGCCGGAAAAAGTCTTCCTGGTGATCGCCTCGCTGGCGACCTTTGCAACAGTGTGGGTCTGGATCATGATTCTGCTGTCGCAGATCGCGTTCCGTCGCAAAATTGGCAAAGAGGCGGCCAGTAAGCTGCAGTTTGCGCTGCCAGGCGGCAGCTGGACTGCTGGCGTCGGCGTAGCCTTCCTCTGCTTTATTATCGGTCTGATTGGTTATTTCCCCGATACCCGCATTTCCCTCTATGTCGGTATGGTGTGGATAGTGGTGCTGCTGCTGGGCTATAAGCTGGTTCGTAAACCTCGCTAATCTCCTGTTCTGCTCTCTCATTCGTGGGGGAGCAGAACACGCTATTTCCCGCGCTTTTATATTCCTGCTCATCTGATTATTTATGTGACCCAATGCACAATATGGAATCCTGTTATCAGGAGCAAAACGCCTGCCTGCGAAATAAGATTATGCCCCGGTTTATTTCCCCTCATGCATCAGCAAATAATTATTTTAATTGGCAGTGAATGTGGCCGATAGTGATAACTGGACAGGGGCGATAAGGGAGATTCAGAGAAGTGAGCGTGCAGTCACACAGGCGCTGGCGGGCAGCAGTAGCGGGGCGTGTAAGAAATAAAAAACGGCGAAACCAGTCGCCGAAATACTCAAGAATTACAGGAAAATAGTTAATAAAGGGATGATTGACGGGTCTATCGTAAAACAAAACGAGTGGCGCTGATAGTCAGGGGATTTAAATAAGAAAAGGTCGGAATGGCGTTAATTAACAGCGGTTAACATTATTCAGGCCGCGTTAATGCTGCAGCCTGAATTTGATTAGCCACAGACTCAGGGCAATATAACCGAAACCGGCAGCACAGCGCTGTTATCCAGCTTTTTCCGTAGCTGAGTCAGCGTGGATTGATAAGGGCAGAGCAGGCCGACATCGGTGATTCTGCAGTCATGCTGATGCCACTCCTGACGTAATAACGGATGTTTATCATCAATCGGTTGTAACTGACGAATCCCATCCAGACTCTGCGCCTGGAAATAGAGCCGCAAAAAACGTTCGCCGCTGTGGGTGTCGCGCCAGCGCTCCAGCACCAGACTACTGCCCGGTGGAATGTTGCCGCGCGAATAGCCCGGCAACTGCCAGCTAAAGCCCATCAGGGTGCGCACCATCGCAATATTGGTGTCATGTGCCACCAGAATCAGCCAGCGGCCCGGCGCGCTATCGGAAGCAATCGCCTCCAGCAGGGCGTTGAGCAATATTGAGCCACGGCGCTGTGCCTGATAGAGCACGTCGTTGCTGAGATCGTAGTTTGCGGTCAGCAGCGGTAACAGCGTGGTGATCTGCGCGGCCGAGGTGATGTGTCCCCAGGCGAGCTGGTCCAACGGCAGGTTTTCGCTGTAGCCCAGTCGCAGCGTCTCCACCATGCTTGCCATCACACTCAGCCCGTAAACGTATGTGTTGCCGTTACGGGTTTGCCGGAACGACCAGGGCGCATCAAAGAGGGGGCAGTCAGTCGCGGGCGGGCAGACGGCGGCTTTCAGCTGCTGAATGGCGGGTTGCAACTGCTGTTGCAGCCGCGCCAGATCGCCCGCTTTCTGCTGCTTAGCCGCCAGCTCCTGAGCAGGATCGCTCTGGGTGATCGTCAGCTTTTCACTCTGAAACAGCGGATCGACTTCGCCCGCGACGTGATGCACCGGCACGCCGCAGCCGGGAAAGGCCCCGTCAGTCAGCGCTGCGGCCGTGGCACGGGTGCGCTGCAGCGGACTGGCGCGCACGTAGACCTGTGCCGCATCAGGACAGCCCGCGCCCAGCAGGCCGAGCTGGCGATAGTGCTCGCCTTGCCAGCGTCCTTTATTGACCACCGCGCTGTAGCCATGACCGGTCAGCTCACCATCGGCGGTGGTCCACTGCGTCCAGGGTTGCTGGCTGGCGGCTTCAATCTCTTTACGATTGCCGGGGGTGGGCGGACGGACACCGTGACGGCTCAGTTCGACCACCTTCTCCAGCTGGTAATCCGCCGCCTGTGACGCCGGACTTAACAGCCAGAGAGAACAGAGGATCAGCGCGCAGCGGTACAGGCCTGGCAGCGTCATTTACTCCTCCAGCGCGCGATTACCGGTCAGCGCTTTGATTTTTGGATAAAGAGTCGCATTGGCCAGCAACACCGGGTTGCCGTTTTTTAGCCCCTCGTTGCGCAGATAATCATTAGTGACGCCGCCCGCTTCGCGCATCAGGACGATGCCCGGCAGACTATCCCAGGGATGCATATGCGCTTCATAGTAGCCAATCAGTCGCCCGGCGGCCGCCCAGGCGCTGGTCAGCGCGCCAGAACCGATGCGAATAAACATGCCACCCTGTTCAGTTAAGCCGCTAATCAGGCGCGAGACGCTTTCGGCAGGGGTGCGACTGGAGTTGCTGATGCCGAGCAAACCCTCGTTGAGATGCGTCGCGGCATGAACCTGGAGACGGCTCTCATTAACCCACGCACCCTGACCTGCTCGTGCGTGAAACAGCTCCTGATGATTGGGATCGCAGACCACGCCGATTACCGGTTCGCCGTCACAGACCACCGCCAGCGAGACGCACCAGTTAGGCAGGCCGTTGACGAAGCAGGCGGTGCCGTCGATAGGATCGACCATCCAGATAAAGGGCGCGCCCTGAACCTCACCACCGCTCTCTTCGCCATAGACAGCATCGTCAGGAAAGCGCTCAGCGATTAATGTCTTAATCAATGCCTCAACGTTACGATCAGCCTCGCTGACCACGTCCTGCAAATCCCTTTTGTGTTCCACCACCAGTGTCTGACGCTGCTGATACCACGAATAAGCCCGGCTGGCCGCCGCACGGGCGATGTCGCAGGCGTAACGGTAACGCGCGTCAATTTCAGAATGCGAAGCGGATGACATCTTTTCCTCTTATGTCTTTTGGTCAAAACGAACGGAAGGCACGCCTGAACAGGCGGTCTGGCTGTGATAGTTACTTAACTATTGTTAAGAAAGGCTTCATTAAGCCGCAGATAGGCAGCAATGGCAAGATGGTGCGGGGTCGGGTGAGGCGCTTTCCCGGCGGGCGAAAGCTGGCGTCCGCCAGCCCGGCAGCAGAGGATCGGGTTTTACAGGGTTCTGCTGGTCGCCAGCGCCATTAAACGCGGATAAAAAACAAAAAACAGCGCTTCCAGCTGATCATAGTGTTGCGTGAAATCGTGGTAGGAGTCGCGCAGGGCTGCCAGGCGTGGACGGCGGCTGGCCATGCCGTGCAGCACCCGCTCCAGCCGCGCGGGCTGGGCATAATGCTCAAACCAGCGCTCGCGCCACATCACCGCGTTGAGTTCCTGAAACTCGATGGGGGTGTCTGCCAGTTGCTGCATGATTTCACGCTCGGCGGCGGCAGAAAATTGCACCAGCGTCTGGCCGGGCGTGAAGTGCTGCCAGTGCCGGGCCAGAAAATGGTCCCAGATGACGTCCAGCGTAATGGGTGCCACGCGATAGGTTTCGGCACGGAACAGCTGACGGGCACTGCGCACTTCCGGCAGCGCATCGGTCATCACATCGAGACGACGGTGCATCAGAATGCCGTCCGCGACGGGCGCAGACCAGTGCTGGTGCGGGTTGCCACGCACAAAATCGGCCATTAAATTGCCGAGTAAGGAGCTGTCGGCCAGCTTAGCCAGATGGAGATGAGCAAGAAAGTTCATGCCGCATTATAGGCTGAACTGCCTTTGCGCAGCCAGTTGTTCAGAATTGGTCGATTTTCCGCTAAACTGTGCCGCCTGTTTTTGCCTGAGAAAGAACTCTTTCATGCGTGTCGCCGATTTTGCTTTTGAACTGCCCGAATCCCTGATTGCTCACTATCCCCAGGCGCAGCGCAGCGGCTGTCGTCTGCTGTCGCTCGATGGTCCCAGCGGGACGCTGTCGCACGGTGTGTTCACCGACGTGCTGGATAAGCTGAATCCGGGCGATCTGCTGGTGTTCAACAACACCCGTGTGATTCCGGCGCGCGTCTTTGGCCGCAAAGCCAGTGGCGGCAAAATCGAGATGCTGGTGGAGCGGATGCTTGACGACAAGCGTGTGCTGGCCCATGTGCGCGCCTCGAAAGCGCCGAAGCCGGGAGCAGAACTGCTGCTGGGCGAAGACGAGAGCGTCAAAGCGACGATGGTGGCGCGTCACGATGCGCTGTTTGAGATTGTGTTTGATGATGAGCGCGCGGTGCTCGACATCCTCAACAGCGTCGGCCATATGCCTCTGCCGCCTTATATCGACCGTCCGGATGAAGAGGCGGATCGCGAGCTCTATCAGACGGTTTACAGCGCCCGTCCGGGTGCCGTTGCGGCACCGACCGCCGGTCTGCATTTTGATGAACCGCTGCTGCAGGCGCTGAAAGAGAAGGGCATTGAGATGGCGTTTGTGACGCTGCATGTCGGTGCGGGAACCTTCCAGCCGGTGCGCGTCGACACCATCGAAGAGCATCACATGCATGCTGAATATGCCGAAGTGCCGCAGGAGGTTGTTGATGCGGTGCTGGCCTGTAAAGCACGCGGCAATAAAGTAGTCGCTGTCGGCACTACCTCTGTCCGTTCGCTGGAGAGCGCCGCCAAAGCGAGTCAGGATGCCCTGATTGCGCCGTTCTTCGACGATACCCAGATTTTTATCTATCCGGGCTATGAGTATCAGGTGATTGATGCGCTGATCACCAACTTCCATCTGCCCGAATCGACTCTGATTATGCTGGTCTCGGCGTTTGCCGGTTATCAGCACACCATGGCCGCGTACCGCGCAGCCGTGGCTGAGCAATATCGTTTCTTCAGTTATGGCGACGCGATGTTTATCAGCAAAAATCCGCAGGCGCCGCTGGAAAAAGTGGGCGACTGATTTATTAACCGATAGCCGGAATCGACTGAGAGCGACTGAAGGTTATCTGCATCGGACTGTTTCTCCGATGGAGGCTTTGTGAAATTTGAACTTGATACCACAGACGGGCGCGCACGCCGTGGCCGTCTGATTTTTGATCGCGGTGTGGTGGAAACCCCTGCGTTTATGCCTGTTGGCACCTATGGCACCGTTAAAGGCATGACGCCGGAAGAAGTGCAGGAGACCGGCGCGCAGATCATTCTGGGCAATACCTTCCACCTCTGGCTGCGTCCGGGTCAGGAGATCATGAAACTGCATGGCGATCTGCATGACTTTATGCAGTGGAAAGGGCCGATCCTGACCGACTCCGGCGGCTTCCAGGTCTTCAGCCTGGGCGACATCCGTAAAATCACCGAAGCGGGCGTGCATTTCCGTAACCCGATCAACGGCGACCCGATCTTCCTCGATCCGGAAAAATCGATGGAGATTCAGTATGACCTCGGTTCCGACATCGTGATGATTTTCGATGAATGTACACCCTATCCGGCGGACTGGGACTATGCCAAACGCTCGATGGAGATGTCGCTGCGCTGGGCGCAACGCAGTCGTGACCGTTTTGACAGCCTGGGCAATAAAAATGCGCTATTTGGCATTATTCAGGGCTCGGTTTACGAAGATTTACGAGATGTCTCGGTGAAAGGTCTGGTAGAGATTGGCTTTGATGGGTACGCTGTGGGCGGCCTGGCGGTGGGTGAGCCTAAGCAGGACATGCACCGTATTCTTGAGCACGTCTGTCCGCAGCTTCCGCAGGATAAACCGCGTTATCTGATGGGTGTCGGCAAGCCAGAAGATCTGGTTGAGGGCGTCCGTCGCGGCGTCGATATGTTTGACTGCGTGATGCCGACCCGTAATGCCCGAAATGGTCATCTGTTTGTGACTGAGGGTGTGGTGAAAATCCGCAACGCCAGATACAAAGATGACACTGCGCCACTGGATGCGGAGTGTGATTGTTACACCTGTCGCAATTATAGTCGTGCCTACTTGTATCATCTCGACCGTTGTAACGAAATACTGGGCGCGCGTCTGAACACTATCCACAATTTGCGCTATTACCAGCGCCTGATGGCAGGTTTACGCCAGGCCATCGAAGAGGGTAAATTAGAGCGCTTTGTAAACGAGTTCTACCAACGGACGGGCAAAGAAGTTCCGCCTTTAACGTCTGATAATTCATCAATGAGGGAAATTTAATGAGCTTTTTCATTTCTGACGCCGTGGCCGCAGCAGGCGCACCGTCTCAGGGAAGTCCGTATTCTCTGGTGATCATGCTGGTGGTGTTTGGTCTGATTTTCTATTTCATGATCCTGCGTCCGCAGCAGAAACGTGCGAAAGAGCACAAGAAGCTGATGGATTCTATCTCTAAGGGTGATGAAGTGCTGACCAGCGGTGGCCTTGTAGGCCGCGTAACAAAAGTCTCTGACACGGGCTACGTAGCTATCGCGCTGAATGACACCAATGAAGTCGTCATTAAACGTGATTTCGTCGCCGCCGTGCTGCCTAAAGGCACTATCAAGGCGCTGTAATTCTTTCTTCCCTAAGGGAACTGCCGTGTTAAATCGTTATCCTTTGTGGAAGTACGTGATGCTGGTCGTCGTGATTCTCGTCGGCCTGCTCTATGCGCTTCCCAACCTGTATGGTGAGGATCCGGCCGTTCAAATCACTGGTGCGCGCGGAAGCGCCGCCAGTGAGCAGACGTTGGATCAAATTCAGTCCGCATTAAAACAAGACAATATCCAGAGCAAATCTGTTGCGCTGGAAAATGGTGCGATTACCGCGCGCTTCAATAATACGGATGTGCAGTTACGCGCCCGTGAAGCGATCATGAAAGCGTTGGGTGAAAACTACGTTGTTGCGCTGAACCTCGCGCCAGCCACGCCTCGCTGGCTGTCGATGCTGTCAGCAGAACCGATGAAACTCGGTCTCGATCTGCGTGGTGGTGTGCACTTCCTGATGGAAGTGGACATGGACACCGCACTCGGCAAACTGCAGGAGCAGAATGCTGACTCGCTGCGTAGCGACCTGCGCACCAAAAGTATCCCTTACACCACCGTCAACAAAATCGCGAACTACGGCGTGGAAATTCGTTTCCGTGACGCAGCCAGCCGCGATGCGGCGATCTCCTGGCTGACCTCGCGTCATCAGGATCTGGTGATCAACAGCAGCGGCAGCGATGCCCTGCGTGCCACCATGAGCGATGCTCGTCTCAGCGAAGCGCGTGAATATGCGGTTCAGCAGAACATTACTATTCTGCGTAACCGTGTGAACCAGCTGGGCGTGGCCGAACCGCTGGTACAGCGTCAGGGTTCCGATCGCATCGTAGTTGAGTTGCCGGGTATTCAGGATACGGCACGCGCTAAAGAGATTCTGGGTGCAACGGCGACGCTGGAATTCCGTCTGGTAAACACCAGCGTGGATCCAACCGTAGCGGCCAGTGGTCGTGTACCGGGTGACTCTGAAGTTAAAGACATGCGTGATGGCCAGCCGGTGGTGCTCTACAAGCGGGTGATCCTGACCGGTGACCATATCACCGACTCGACTTCCAGCATGGATGAGTACAACCAGCCACAGGTGAACATTTCACTGGATGGCGCAGGCGGTAACATCATGTCGAACTTCACCAAGGACAACATCGGCAAGCCGATGGCGACCCTGTTTGTGGAGTACAAAGACAGCGGTAAGAAAGATGCCAATGGCCGTTCAATTCTGGTGAAACAGGAAGAGGTGATTAACGTCGCCAACATCCAGTCTCGTCTGGGGAACAGCTTCCGCATCACCGGTATCAACAACCCGAACGAAGCGCGTCAGCTCTCGCTGCTGCTGCGTGCCGGTGCGTTGATTGCGCCCATCCAGATTGTGGAAGAGCGTACTATCGGGCCGACCATGGGTCAGCAGAACATTACTCAGGGTCTGGAAGCCTGCCTGTGGGGTCTGCTTGCGTCGATCCTGTTTATGGTGGTGTTCTACAAGAAGTTTGGTCTGATTGCGACCAGCGCGCTGCTGGTTAACCTGGTGCTGATTGTCGGCATTATGTCGCTGTTGCCGGGCGCGACCCTGACCATGCCGGGTATTGCCGGTATCGTGTTAACGCTGGCGGTGGCGGTGGATGCCAACGTGCTGATTAACGAACGTATTAAAGAAGAGCTGCGTAACGGGCGCTCGGTTCAGCAGGCAATTCATGAGGGCTATAAAGGCGCCTTCTCCAGTATTGTCGATGCGAACGTGACCACCCTGATCAAAGTTATCATTCTTTATGCAGTCGGCACCGGTTCGATCAAAGGCTTTGCTATTACCACCGCAATTGGTATCGCAACCTCAATGTTCACCGCGATTGTCGGTACCCGTGCCATTGTTAACCTGGTTTACGGTGGCAAACGCATCAACAAGCTGTCTATCTGAGGAGTGCGTTGTGGCACAGGAATATAACATTGAGCAGTTGAACCACGGGCGTAAAGTCGTCGACTTTATGCGCTGGGATAAGCTGGCCTTCATCATTTCGGGACTGCTGATTCTCGCCGCGATTGCTATCGTGGGTGTGCGTGGTTTTAACTGGGGCCTCGATTTCACCGGTGGTACGGTGATTGAGATCGCGCTGGAAAAACCGGCCGATCTTGAAGTCCTGCGTGGTGATCTGGTGAAAGCGGGCTTTGACGAGCCGCTGGTGCAGAACTTTGGCAGCAGCCGTGACGTCATGGTGCGTATGGCACCGGTTACCGGCCCGGCGGGCACCGAGTTAGGCAATAAAGTGGTGTCGGTCATTAACCAGACCACCCAGCAGAATGCTACCGTTAAGCGCATTGAGTTCGTGGGTCCGAGTGTGGGCAGCGACCTGGCGCAGGCGGGTGCGATGGCGCTGTTGTCCGCGCTGATTGCGATTCTGATCTACATCGGTTTTCGCTTTGAGTGGCGTCTGGCGCTGGGTACCGTGCTGGCGCTGGCGCATGACGTGATCATCACCTGCGGCCTGCTGGCGCTGTTCCGCATTGAAATCGACCTGACGATTGTTGCCTCACTGATGTCGGTGATTGGCTACTCGCTTAACGATAAAATCGTGGTGTCGGACCGTATTCGTGAAAACTTCCGCAAGATCCGTCGCGGCAGCTCTTACGATATTACTAACGTGTCACTGACCCAGACGTTAAGCCGTACGCTGATTACCTCGCTGACCACGCTGGCGATGATCCTCATCCTCTTCGTGTTTGGTGGTGCGCTGCTGAAAGGCTTCTCACTGACCATGCTGATTGGTGTGACGATTGGTACGATTTCATCAATTTATGTCTCTTCGGCGCTGGCGCTGAAGCTGGGCATGAAGCGTGAACATATGCTGGTGCAGAAAGTCGAGAAAGAGGGCGCCGATCAGCCTTCTATCCTGCCTTAATCGCCGCAGAGAAATAAAAACGGGCAGCCATGTGGCTGCCCGTTTTTTTTTGCACCTGTGATCAGATCAGGGTGCAGCAGGGGAGGTCTGGGCAGGTGCGTCGCCGGTGACGTTATGCACGCGGACATAACCTGATTGATCCGGCGTGAGGCCGCTGAGTCGCAGCGGTATGCTCACCGCATGCTGGGGCAACAGCGAGGCAGGCACCGCTATTGTCTGACTCAGACTGCCGTTACTCAGTGGTTTACCGGTTGCCGGATCGAGTTCGCCCCAGTTCACCGTAGCGTGCAGGGCGGGCAAAGGGCGATCGTCCATTGAGCGTACCGTCAGGGTTGCCCGCGAGCCGCTGGCTTCAGCGGTGACAGGCGAGAGCGCCAGTCGCAGCGTGCCGAGCTGGGTTTGCAGTGCCACCGGCGTGTTCGCCTGCGGGATCAGCCACGCGCCTTGCTGCGAATGGCTGTTTAACTGCCCCTGAATCTCCAGCGCGCTGGCCTGCGTGGTCAGGTGCTGCATCTGCTGATTAAGCTGACTCACTTCCTGATGCAACTCTCTGACCTGCGGGTTGCTGGCGCTACTGCTGCAACCGCTCAGCATCACCAGAGAGAGCGCCACCGGAACCCAAACCATCCTGCTCATAAGTTATCCTTGTCCGTTATTTTGGAATACGTAAAACCTGGCCAGGATAGATCTTATCAGGATGAGAGAGCATTGGCTTATTCGCTTCGAAAATCTTGTTGTATTCGTTGGCATTTCCATAAACCTGTTTGGAAATTGCGCTCAGCGTGTCGCCTTTTTTCACGGTGTAAAGTTCTGACTCGGCCGCGCTGTCTGTCACGGTCACCTTATCTTCCACTTTGGTGATGCCTGCAACGTTACCGGCTGCGATCAGAATCTTCTCTTTCAGCTCCTGGGAAAGGCCATCGCCCGTCACGGTCACGGTATCGCCGTTGACCTTCACATCCACTTTGTCGCTGTCGGGTAACCCGAGCTTGTTGATGTGATCCTGCAGCTTTTTATTCTGGTCATCGCCGCCATTCACGGCATCCCATAATTTTTCACCGGCTTCTTTCACAAAATTAAACAGACCCATACAACCTCCAGTGTGTTAGTGGATATACGCCGTCTTTCGGCTCTATAAGCGTAGACCCTTTTGCCGTCGCTGATATTTAACATCATTTATGCTGTGCGTGGTGGCACAGGAAAGGCACGGAAGAGATTTTGTTGATTCGCAGTTCGCGTTACACTGTCTGGCCCATCTCTCTCGCGTCAGGAAACGTCATGCATTGCCCATTCTGCTCCGCTGTGGACACCAAAGTGATTGATTCTCGTCTGGTTAGTGAAGGCTCTTCGGTGCGCCGCCGCCGCCAGTGTCTGATGTGTCATGAGCGTTTTACCACCTTCGAGGTGGCGGAACTGGTGATGCCACGCGTGGTGAAAAGCAATGACGTGCGCGAACCCTTTAATGAAGACAAAATGGCCAGCGGGATGATGAAAGCGCTTGAGAAGCGTCCGGTCAGCGCCGATGCGGTTGAAAGCGCCGTAAACCATATTAAAACCCAGCTGCGTGCCACCGGTGAACGTGAGATTCCCAGTAAGCTGATTGGCAATCTGGTGATGGATGAGCTGAAGAAGCTCGATAAAGTCGCCTACATCCGCTTTGCCTCGGTTTACCGCAGCTTTGAAGACATTCGTGATTTTGGCGAAGAGATCGCCCGGTTACAGGATTAAACCATGGATGAACTTTATATGGCGCGTGCGCTGGAACTGGCGCGACGCGGCCGCTTTACGACGATGCCGAACCCCAATGTGGGCTGCGTGATTGTGCGCGATGGCGAGGTGGTCGGTGAGGGCTGGCATCAGCGCGCCGGTGAACCGCATGCTGAAGTCCACGCCCTGCGCATGGCGGGTGAGAAAGCGCGTGGCGCAACCGCCTATGTCACGCTGGAACCCTGCAGCCATCATGGCCGTACGCCACCCTGCTGTGATGCGCTGATCGCCGCTGGCGTTACCCGTGTCGTGGCCGCCATGCAGGATCCGAATCCGCAGGTGGCGGGGCGCGGACTGCACCGTCTGCATCAGGCGGGCATTGAGGTCAGCCACGGTCTGATGATGCCGGAAGCGGAGGCGCTGAATCGCGGTTTCCTCAAACGCATGCGCACTGGCTTCCCCTGGATCCAGCTCAAGCTGGGTGCCTCACTGGATGGCAGAACGGCAATGGCCAGCGGCGAAAGTCAGTGGATAACCTCGCCGGCTGCCCGTCGTGATGTGCAGCGCCTGCGTGCGCAGAGCGCCGCCATTCTCAGCAGCAGCGCCACGGTGCTGGCGGACGATCCTTCCCTGACGGTACGCTGGTCTGAACTCAATGCAGAGAGCCAGGCACTGCTTGATGAGCAGCAACTGCGTCAGCCGGTGCGGGTGGTTATCGACAGCCAGAATCGCGTGACGCCGCTGCATCGGCTCATTTCGCAGCCGGGTGAAACCTGGCTGATGCGTCATCAGCCCGATCAGCAGAGCTGGCCCGCTGATGTGACGCAAATCGCTGTTCCGCTGCGCGAACAGCAGCTGGATCTGGTGGCGATGATGATGCTGCTGGGACAGCGACAGATTAACAGCGTCTGGGTTGAAGCGGGCGCAACGCTGGCCGGTGCCCTGTTGCAGGCCGGACTGGTCGATGAACTGATTGTTTATCTGGCGCCTAAGCTGTTAGGTCATGAAGGACGCGGGCTGTGTCAGCTGCCGGGACTGAGCCAGCTGGCTGACGCACCTGCCTTCCGTTTCAGTGATGTCCGCCAGGTCGGTGACGATTTACGCCTGACCCTGACACCACAATAACACGGTCGGAAAAGCGAGAGCACGCCGCCCAAGAGTATGATAGAATCCGCCCCCCTGCGCGGGGCCAACCAAACCCCTGAAAGGATAAGTATGAAAGTTATCGAAGCTGCTGTTGCAACGCCTGAGGCCAATGTTGCCATCGTTATCGCGCGTTTTAACAACTTCATTAATGACAGCCTGCTGGATGGCGCAGTTGATGCCCTGAAACGTATTGGCCAGGTCAAAGATGACAATATCACCGTAGTCTGGGTGCCTGGTGCATACGAACTGCCTCTGGCAGCACGCGCGCTGGCCAACACCGGCAAATATGATGCGATTATCGCACTCGGTACGGTTATTCGTGGTGGCACTGCGCACTTCGAATATGTGGCGGGTGAAGCCAGCTCCGGTATCGCCAGCGTTGCCATGAACAGCGAGATTCCTGTCGCGTTTGGCGTGCTGACCACTGAAAGCATCGAGCAGGCCATTGAGCGTGCCGGCACCAAAGCGGGTAACAAAGGTGCTGAAGCGGCTCTGACTGCGCTCGAAATGATCAACGTATTGAAAGCCATTAAAGCCTGATTTTTGTAAGGGGAATTTTGTGAAACCTGCTGCTCGTCGTCGCGCCCGTGAGTGCGCTGTTCAGGCGCTTTACTCCTGGCAGTTGTCGAATAACGACATTGCCGATGTGGAATACCAGTTTCTGGCGGAACAGGACGTCAAAGACGTCGACATTACCTACTTCCGCGAACTGCTGTCCGGTGTGGCGACCAACAGTGCGTATCTGGATGGACTGATGAAGCCCTATCTGTCGCGTCAGCTCGAAGAGCTGGGCCAGGTAGAAAAAGCTATCCTGCGCATCTCGCTGTATGAGCTGAGCAAACGTAATGATGTGCCTTATAAAGTGGCCATCAACGAAGGGATTGAGCTGGCGAAAGTCTTCGGTGCCGAAGACAGTCATAAATTTGTTAACGGCGTGCTTGATAAAGCCGGTCCACAAATTCGACCCAATCGCAAATAAACAAAAAGGCCGGCTTGCCGGCCTTTTTTCATGAAGGGTTAAGCGGAACGCAATTATGTCTTGTGGTGAATTTGAACTCATCGCACGCTACTTCAACCGCAGAACACGCAGCCGCCGTGATGTCGAACTCGGCATCGGTGACGATTGTGCGTTACTTAGCGTGCCGGAAAAACAGACGCTGGCGATCAGCACCGATACCCTGGTCGCGGGTGTGCACTTCTTAAGGGATATCCATCCTGCCGATCTGGGTTACAAAGCCCTGGCTGTGAATCTCAGCGACCTTGCTGCCATGGGCGCCGACCCTGCGTGGCTGACACTGGCCTTAACGCTGCCGCAGGTCGATGAGAGCTGGCTCTCTGCCTTCAGCGAAAGCCTGTTTGAACTGCTGGAATATTACGACATGCAGCTGGTCGGCGGCGACACCACCCGTGGCCCGCTGAGCCTGACGCTGGCGATTCACGGTCTGGTGCCGCAGGGCCGTGCCCTGAAACGTTCAGGCGCGAAGCCGGGTGACTGGATTTACGTGACCGGAACGCTGGGTGACAGCGCGGCGGGCCTGGCGCTGCTGCAGCATCACTGCCGCATCAGCGATCCGGCGGTGCATGAAGCGCTGATTAAACGTCATCTGCGTCCTATGCCGCGCATTCTGCAGGGCCAGGCGCTGCGTTCGCTGGCCTCCTCAGCGGTGGATCTTTCCGACGGCCTGATTTCCGATCTCGGCCATGTGCTGAAAGCCAGCGGCTGTGGCGCACGGCTTAATCTGGATGCGTTGCCCCTTTCGGCTGCGCTGCGCGATCATTTCGACCCTGAGCAGGTCCTGCGCTGGGCGCTGAGTGGCGGAGAAGATTACGAACTCTGCTTTACGGTGCCCGAGGTCAATCGCGGCGCGCTCGATGTAGCGCTGGGTCACCTGGGCGTGCCCTATACCTGCATCGGGCAGATGGCACCGGAGTCGGAAGGCTTAACGCTGCTGGATAATGGCAAGCCCGCCACATTCCGTCATAAAGGGTTTGATCACTTTGATGCTAAATAACGACGTGGCGAAGAGTCGCCTGCGGATGAGCAATCCCTGGCATCTGCTGGCGACCGGTTTCGGCAGCGGATTAAGCCCGGTCGTGCCTGGCACCATGGGATCGCTGGCGGCCATTCCGTTCTGGTGGCTGATGACCTATCTGCCGCAGGATCTCTATTCGCTGGTGGTGCTGGTCGGTATCTGCGTTGGCGTCTATCTCTGCCATCGCACCGCTAAAGATATGGGCGTACACGATCACGGCAGCATTGTCTGGGATGAGTTTATCGGCATGTGGATTACGCTGATGGCGATTCCGGTCAACAGCTGGCAGTGGGTTCTGGGTGGCTTTGTGCTGTTCCGTATTCTTGATATGTGGAAGCCGTGGCCGATTCGCTGGTTTGATCGCAATGTGCATGGCGGCATGGGCATTATGGTGGATGACATTATTGCTGGCGTGATTTCCGCTGCCATGCTGTATGGCTTTGGGGTCTGGCTGGCAGGTTAACGGCCAGGGCTCATCACACCGCGACAGAAGGTGACGCCCGGGGAGGGCGTCTCCTTCTCTGATTTTATTCGAATCCTACCGGCTGATGCGGCTGATAGACCTCTTCCAGCAGTGCAACTTCCTCGTCACTCAGCGTGACATCCACCGCCTTCACCAGATCCTCAAACTGCTCAGCACGCGACGCACCAATAATCGGTGCCGTGACGGCAGGCTTGCTCAGCAGCCAGGCCAGAGCCACCTGCGCCCGCGTTACACCTTTATCTTCCGCCACCTGCGCCAGCCGCTCTGCAATCACGGCATCATTCTCTTCGGTATTGTCATAGAGCGACGCCATCACTTTGTCAGAAGCGGAACGCGCGGTATTTTCCCCCCACGGGCGGGTCAGCTTACCGCGCGCCAGCGGACTCCACGGCAGCACGGCAATCTGCTCTTGCAGGCAGAGAGGATGCATTTCACGCTCCTCTTCGCGCTGAATCAGGTTGTACTGATCCTGCATGCTGACAAAGCGATGCCAGCCCTGTTTCGACTGCATCTGCAACGCCTGGGCAAACTGACTGGCGTGCATCGAGGAGGCACCGATATAACGTGCTTTGCCAGACTGCACGACTTCATGCAGCGCTTCCAGCGTCTCTTCCAGCGGCGTCTCATAATCCCAGCGGTGAATCTGCAGCAGGTCGACATACTCCATGCCGAGGCGCTGCAGGCTGTCATCAATGGATTGCAGAATATTCTTGCGCGACAATCCCTGTGACAGATTGGTCAGCGGGAAATAGACTTTGGTGGCGACCACGATCTCTTCACGGCGGGCAAAGTCTTTCAGCGCCCGACCCAGGATCTCTTCACTGCTGCCATCTGAATAGCTGTTGGCGGTATCGAAAAAGTTGATCCCTGCGTTCAGCGCCTGCTGGATCAGCGGACGGCTGCTCGCTTCCGGCAGCGTCCAGGCATGGTTGCCGCGCGTGGGTTCGCCATAAGTCATGCAGCCAAGACAGAGACGCGACACCTGCAGATCGGTGGTACCCAGTTGAATCGTTTTCATGGTGGAGGCTCCTGCGAAAGTGCAAAGGTCTTAGCATAGCAGGATGTTGCGCTCCCCGAGGGGGAGCGCAGCGAGAGGAGGTTACTGCGCCAGCCAGCGGGCGATCTGCTGCTGAATGCCCTCCGCGTCCAGCAGATAGTCATGACGCACTTCGTCCTGCGTCCCCTGCGGGATGAACTCATCAGGCAGACCGATGTTCAGCACCGGAACAGCCAGACGTTTCGCCATGACAAACTCATTGACGCCACTGCCGGCACCGCCTTTGATGGCGCCTTCTTCCAGCGTAATCAGCGAGTCGTGTGTGGCGGCGAGCTCGGCAATCAGCGCCTCATCCAGCGGCTTCACAAAGCGCATATCGACCAGAGTCGCATTCAGCGCTTCCGCCGTGGCGGCCGCTTCCGGCAACAGGGTGCCGAAGTTCAGAATCGCCAGCTTTTCACCCTGACGTTTCACTACGGCTTTACCCAGCGGCAGGCTCTGCAGCGGAGCCAGTGGCGTACCGACACCGGTGCCGCGCGGATAGCGCACTGCACTTGGACCATCCTGATAGTGATAGCCGGTGTAGAGCATCTGCCGACACTCATTTTCATCGCTGGGGGTCATGATCACCATATCCGGCACGCAGCGCAGATAGGCGAGATCAAACGCGCCCTGGTGAGTCTGACCATCCGCGCCAACAATACCACCGCGATCGATAGCAAACAGGACCGGCAGTTTCTGGATGGCGACGTCATGGATCAGCTGATCGTAGGCGCGCTGCAGGAAGGTGGAGTAGATAGCAACAATCGGTTTATAGCCGCCAATCGCCATACCGGCAGCGAAGGTCACGGCGTGCTGCTCGGCAATCGCCACATCGAAATATTGTTTCGGAAATTCGCGTGAGAAGGCCACCATGCCGGAGCCTTCGCGCATTGCTGGCGTAATCGCCATCAGTTTCGGATCGTCGGCGGCCATTTCGCACAGCCAGTTACCGAAGATTTTAGAGTAGCTCGGCAGGCCTTCCGCGCTTTTTGGCAGTTCGCCAATTGCAGGATCAAATTTAGGCACGGCGTGCCAGGCAATCGGATCTTCCTCTGCCGGGGCGTAGCCTTTACCTTTCTTCGTCATGATATGCAGGAACTGCGGCCCTTTCAGGCTGCGCATGTTGCTCAGCGTATTGACCAGCGTCAGCACATCGTGACCATCTACCGGGCCGATATAATTAAAGCCCAGCTCTTCAAACAGCGTACCCGGCACGACCATGCCTTTGAGATGCTCTTCGGTGCGCCTTACCAGCTCTTTGATCGGTGGCAGGCTGGTCAGCACACGCTTGCTGCCTTCGCGCAGTCGCGCATAGGTTTTACCCGACAGGATCTGCGCCAGACGGTTATTCAGCGCGCCGACGTTTTCGGAGATCGACATCTCGTTGTCGTTGAGGATCACCAGCATGTCCGGCTTAATATCACCGGCGTGGTTCATCGCCTCAAACGCCATGCCAGCGGTGATGGCGCCATCGCCAATAATACAGGCGGTGCGACGACCCTGACCTTCACGTTCTGCCGCCGCGGCCATGCCGAGACCGGCACTGATGGAGGTTGACGAGTGTCCGACGCTCAATACGTCATATTCACTTTCGCCGCGCCATGGAAACGGGTGTACGCCATTTTTCTGACGAATCGTACCGATGCGATCGCGGCGACCGGTCAGAATTTTATGGGGATAAGCCTGATGACCCACATCCCATACCAGATGGTCGAAGGGAGTGTTATAGACATAATGCAGCGCAACCGTCAGTTCGACCACGCCCAGACCCGACGCAAAATGGCCGCTGGAGCGGCTTACACTGTCTAACAGATACTGACGCAGTTCATCACAGAGCGCAGGCAACTTCTCTTTCGGCAGGGCGCGCAGCTCCTGAACCGTGTTTGCCAGCGCCAGTGTCGGGTATTTAGCAATATCAAAACTCATCAGAGACTCATTATGGAAGTTATTTGTCGCGTTCAATTATGAAGCTCGCCAGCGCCTGCAGTGCTGTAGTGTTATAAGAGTGCGCAGCGAGCATTTCTAACGTATCAAGTGCTTCCTGATACAAATCCCGCGCTTTAGCTTGGGCATTTTCAAGGCCTAACAGTGAAGGATAGGTGCTTTTTCCCAGATGCTGATCGGCACCCTGGCGTTTTCCTGTCACTGCTGTGTCACCGATCACATCCAGAATGTCGTCCTGCACCTGAAACGCGAGACCAATGGCCTCTGCATAGCGGTCGAGCAGCGGCAGGGCTTCCCGGCCAGCATCGCCCGCCGTTAAGGCGCCTAACCGTACCGCTGAACGGATCAGCGCGCCGGTTTTATGACGATGGATCTGCTCCAGCTGGTCCAGATCCACAGATTTACCTTCCGCCGCTAAATCAAGCGCCTGTCCGCCACACATGCCGGCCACGCCGCTGGCTTTCGCCAGTTCAGAGAGCATCATCAGACGATATTCAGCGCTGACACCGGGCATCGCCTGGTCGGCCAGAATTGAAAAGGCCAGTGTCTGCAGGGCGTCGCCCGCCAGAATCGCGGTATCTTCGCCATATTTAATGTGACAGGTTGGCTGCCCGCGACGCAGTGCATCATCGTCCATTGCGGGGAGATCGTCATGAATCAGAGAGTACGCATGAATGCATTCAACCGCGGCGGCGGGGGCATCCAGACTCGCCGGGTCGGCGTGGAGCATTTCGCCGGTAGCGTAGACCAGAAAAGGACGCAGGCGTTTACCGCCTAATAATGCCCCATAATGCATGGCATTCACCAGAGGAGAACTCTGAAAAGGAAGTGGCTCTATAAAACGCGTCAGCGCGGCATTAACCTGCTGCTGATACGCGTCGAGTAATCGGGCGAAATCCATTAGCTGTTTTCCGGCGTGAAAGCAGTGAGGTCGGCATCTTTATCATCGTTCAGCAGAATACGGACCCGCTGTTCAGCCTGCTGCAGCGTCTGCTGGCCAGTCCGCGCCAGCTGCACGCCTCGCTCAAATTCGTTCAGGGCTTCTTCCAGCGGCAGTTCACCACTTTCCAGACGGCTGACAATCTGCTCCAGCTGCTGCAATGACGTTTCAAAGCTGGCTGGCTGTTCGGCTTTTTTCGGCATATTTCGTGTCGACTCACGGTTGGGACATTATCTCGCAATCGGTCATGGTAGCTGAGACCCTATGATTAGCAAAATAATCAATGCGGCGGCTGATGAAGAAGCAGTCACCTGACAAAGGTGATATACTCCCGCGCCTCGGATGCGGTTGCGCCTTGCAGCCCGCAATTTTGTGATTTTACCAGCTAAGTGCTGCCTGTTTTAGCACTTATTTGCCCAACGAAGCTGTGTCGCCGCCATGAAGTTTATCATCAAGTTATTTCCTGAAATCACCATCAAGAGTCCGTCGGTGCGTTTGCGCTTTATCAAGATTCTTGCCAGCAATATCCGCAACGTCCTGAAAACCGTTAGCGACGAAATCGCCGTTGTGCGTCACTGGGATCACATTGAAGTGCGTTCGAAAAATCCGGTGCTGCGGGACATTATTCCCGATGAGCTGACGCGCATTCCGGGGATTCATCACGTTTTAGCGGTTGAAGATCGTGAGTACACCGATATTCATCACATCTTTGAACAGACTTTAGTGCAGTATCGCGACAGCCTTGAAGGGAAGAGCTTCTGCGTGCGTGTTAAGCGTCGTGGTAAGCATAGCTTCAGTTCACAGGATGTGGAGCGCTATGTTGGCGGTGGTCTGAATCAGCATATTGAAAGCGCCCGCGTACAGCTTAAAAACCCGGACATGACGGTGAATCTTGAAGTTGAAGAGAATCGTCTGACGCTGGTGACTGCGCGCTACGAAGGTCTGGGCGGTTTCCCGATCGGCACGCAGGAAGATGTGCTGTCGCTGATTTCCGGTGGCTTTGACTCCGGCGTCTCCAGCTATATGCTGCTGCGTCGCGGCAGTCGCGTACATTACTGCTTCTTTAATCTTGGCGGTGCCGCCCATGAGATTGGCGTCCGTCAGGTTGCGCACTATCTGTGGAATCGTTTTGGTCGTTCACACCGCGTGCGGTTCGTGGCGATCAATTTTGAGCCGGTAGTGGGTGAGATCCTCGAAAAAGTGGATGACGGTCAGATGGGCGTGGTGCTGAAGCGCATGATGGTGCGTGCCGCCTCGACGATTGCTGAGCGCTACGGCGTGCAGGCGCTGGTTACCGGTGAAGCGGTGGGTCAGGTGTCGAGCCAGACGCTGACCAACCTGCGCCTGATTGATAACGCCTCTGATACGCTGATTCTGCGTCCGCTGATCTCTCATGACAAAGAGCACATCATCAGGATTGCCCGTGAGATTGGCACCGAAGATTTCGCCAGCACCATGCCGGAATATTGCGGTGTGATCTCAAAAAGCCCGACCGTGAAAGCGGTGAAAGAGAAGATCGAGGCTGAAGAGCAGAATTTCGACTTCACGATTCTGGATCGGGTCATTGAAGAGGCGACCAACGTCGATATCCGTACCATCGCTGAGCAGACAGAAGAGGAGGTGGTTGAAGTTGAGACCGTCGCCATGCTGAGTGAGAACGACGTGGTGCTGGATATCCGCTCTATTGATGAGCAGGAAGAGAAGCCTCTGGCACTGAAAGCTACGGAAGTGAAATCGCTGCCGTTCTACAAACTCAGTACGCAGTTTGGCGATCTCGATCAGAACCGGACCTGGTTGCTCTACTGCGATCGTGGTGTGATGAGCCGTCTGCAGGCACTCTATCTGCATGAGCAGGGCTTTAAAAACGTGAAAGTCTACCGCCCGTAGTGATGCCTCAGAGCCAGTCAGCGCCTGTTCAGGTCTGACTGGCTGCATTGCCTTAAACAGATTGATCAACTCAGCGTGTTTACGCCTGATAGTCATAAATGCCGGGAGCCAGCACCAGCTGTGCGGCCACTTCGCGCGCCATCTCTTTTCCCACCAGCAGATCGATCAGCTTCAGCGCAAAATCCATTGCCGTGCCAGGCCCCTGGCTGGTCAGCAGATTGACGCGAGGATCCCAGACCACACGCCGCTCCATCCACTTGTCTGACGGAATGGTCTCTTTTAAGCCGGGAAAGCCAGTCATGTTACCGACCGGGAAGAGATCGTGGGGGATGAGTACCGTGCCTGCTGCTGCGCAGATAGCGGCGACGATCCTTTCATTGAGGTGAAACTGGCGTACTGTTTCGACTAACAGCGGACTGTCACGGAAGGTTTCGGCGCCTTTCAGGCCGCCGGGCAGGACGATGGCGGCGAAATCATTGTCGGCGACTTCAACCAGCGTCACGTCAGCCAGCAGACGAACACCGCGTGAGCAGACGATCTCCCGGTTGCCGTCGCTTTCGACGCTGGCGGTGACAACGTTCAGCCCGGCGCGTACCAGCAGGTCGATGGTGGTGACAGCTTCGGTTTCTTCACTGCCATGTGCCAGGCAAACCAGCACTGATGCGTTCGCGGTCATAATGGGACTCCTTGCGTTTTACAATGTCATACAGACGGGTATTCTCCGTCAGCACCAGGCCGTGCGTCCGGGCGCGGCGCAGCAGAAAACCGCTGATATAGTCGATTTCGGTGAGACGCTGGGCGCGTATGTCCTGCAGCATCGAAGAGGTGTTGGCCGCGGTGCTTTCAATCACGTCGAAGATGATGTCCTGCAGGCTTTCGCTGGCAACGTTCTGACCTTCGCGCTCCATGACCCAGCTGATCTCTTCGCACAGTTGCGCGATCTGCTCCGGATAAGCGCGCAGGGCACCGTTCTGGCACTCATACTCCACGCTAAGCGGATTGATGATGCAGTTCACTGCCAGCTTGCGCCAGCAGGCCGCCCGGATGTTGTCATGCCAGGCGACGTCAGGCAGGGCATGATGCAGGATGTCGGCGAGATCGCTGTAAGCGGCGCTTTTGCGGTTACCGGGGCCGATGTGGGTGATGCCACTGGCGATGTGTTTGATGACGGTGCCATCGCGCATCGCCGCATGGGTGGTTACCCCACGCAGCAGCGGCTGAGTCAGCCCTTTCAGCTCTTCCAGCGTCCCCATCCCATTGTGCAGCAGGAGCACCGGGCAGTTTTCTGGCAGCACGCTTTCCAGATTTTTCACCGCGGGCGAGACCTGCGGGGCTTTGAGCGTAACCAGCAGCAGCTGGCTTTCTGCCAGAAACAGCGGATCGTTGGCGATAAACGTGCGGTTCGAAATGTTACCCTGTGGATCAATCACATTGGCTGAACAGTAGGGCTGCGGCACCCGCAACCATCCCTGCACCTCATGTCCCTGGCGGGCAAGGGTTGTCATCCAGATCTGACCCAGAGCACCGCAACCTAACACGGTAATTTTCATGCTGCCTCCCGCTGGCGGGCTATCCATCTATTATTTACTGTCACACTGTCATTATAGCGTTGTGTGCAGCCTGATTTTATTTAGCACCTTAAGACGCGTATTATGCATGTCACTTTAGCGTCAGGAGAAGAAGAGATGCCATCTTTCGATATCGTTTCAGAAGTCGATCTGCAGGAAATTCGCAATGCGGTGGAAAATGCCAACCGTGAAGTGTCTACCCGCTTCGATTTCCGCAACGTGAGCGCCGAGTTTGAGCTCAACGAAAAGAATGAAACCATCAAAATCACCAGCGAGTCCGATTTTCAGGTTAAGCAGCTGGTGGATATTTTGCGTGAGAAGTTACTGAAGCGCGGGATTGAAGGCGGTGCTTTAGAGGTGCCGGAAGAGATTGAGCACAGCGGCAAAAGCTGGGCGGTCGATGCCAAACTGAAAAAAGGCATTGAAAGCGACGTGGCGAAGAAGCTGGTGAAGCTGATCAAAGACAGCAAGCTGAAAGTGCAGACCCAGATTCAGGGTGAAGCATTGCGTGTAACCGGCAAAGCGCGTGATGATTTGCAGGGTGCGATGGCAATCGTGCGCGGCAGCAATCTGGGGCAGCCATTCCAGTTTAAAAACTTCCGCGATTAAGCGGGGGCCGGCTGAATTTCAGCATGAATGCAGTGATAAAAACCCGGCTAAGGCCGGGTTTTTTGTTGTTGAGTTTGGGTGGGCTTCTGTCGCTTTAAACAAGTCGAAATTCTGGAGAGAGTTGGGAGCTGTAGGGCGTCTGTGCGATCGCGCGCTTGCTCAGGGAGCCTGTGCCTTTCGCAAAGACGCAAAAGCGCCATCCATGGCGGCTCAGCGCGGGCGATTACGCACCTCATCCCTGAGGTGCGCCCGTAGCCGGGCCAACGCGTTGCGTTGTTCAAAAACGCTCCCGGCGTTTTTGTCCCTGGCCCGCGATGCTTTGCTACAGGCACAGGCTCCCATCGCCTTGGATTTATGAGTTGTCTGTAAGAAGGCTTGTGCCGGGTTTGGCGCGGTTGAGCCTATGCTGGCCCCCTTGCTTTGAGTTTATAAGCTGTCTGAAACCAGAATTGAGTTGGATTTGAGTCTGTTAACAGATTCAAATCCTGGGGGAACTTAGCAGCAACTCAAAAGCTCAGGGGCGCAGGGAACACGGTCAGAGGAGGAAAGCGTCCCGCGCCAGGACGGCGCGGGCCGAGCGTGCCATGGATGGCGGCTTTTGCGACTTTCCGATCTGACCGTGTTCCCTGAGCCAGCTCGATCTCACAGCGAAATGGACTGATGTTGCTCACCCTATCAAGCTGGCTCTCTGGGCCTGCTTCCTAAGTCAGATCGATCTCACAGCTAACATGCCAAACCGGTTTTTTATCAGCAACTACCCAGCAGAGCTTCCAGCTCAGGGCGGCTGGTAACCTTGCTATCAATTTTGATATAGGCGCTTTTCTCTTCGGGCACGATAAACACAGAGTTAACGCCCGGCTGCGCTTTCAGGCGCTGCTCCAGATTCGGCACGGCCAATGCGGCATCACTCAGCACGATGCGCAGGCTGCTGACATAAGGCGGTTCCTGCATTGTCATGCTGACAAACAGCCAGGCTGCGGCCACCATCGCGCCAACCAGGAATACGGTCTGCGCATCGAAATGACCAAATACCCAGCCACCCATGCTGCCGCCAACGGCCACGCCCAGGAACTGGCTGGTGGAGTAAATCCCCATCGCCGTGCCTTTGTAGCCCGCAGGCGACTCTTTACTGATCAGCGAAGGCAGAATCGCTTCCATCAGGTTGAAGGCGAAGAAGAAGAGCTGAACACCCACCACCAGCGTCCAGAAATGTCCTTCCGCGCCCCACAATACGATCTCGGCAATGACAATCATCCCGACGCAGCCGACAAAGACACGCTTCATGCGGCGCTTCACTTCGGCATAAATGATAAAGGGTACTACGCCGGCAAAAGCGATTAGCATGGTGGAGAGATAGACTTTCCAGTGTTCGGGAGCCGGGAAGCCTGCCTGTTCAAACTGCCCCGGCAACGCGACAAAGCTCGACATCAGCAGGACGTGCAGGCAGAAAATACCGATATTGAGCTTCACCAGACGTGGGTTAGCCAGCACTTTGCGGAAGCTGCCTTTAACCATGCCTGATTCACGGTTCAGAACATGATGGGAGGCCGATGGCACCACCAGCAGAGTGATCACGATACCCAGCGACGCCAGAATCGCAATCATCCAGAACAGCGCATGCAGGCCCAGTGCGTGAGTAACAATCGGGCCGACCACCATGGCGATCGCGAAGGTAACGCCAAAACTGATGCCGATAAACGCCATCGCTTTGGTGCGGTTCTGCTCACGGGTTAAATCGGATAACAGCGCCATCACGGCAGCGGCAATCGCGCCTGAGCCCTGAAGTGCACGGCCCAGAATAATGCCCCAGATGGAGTCAGTGCAGGCAGCAATAATACTGCCCAGGACAAACAGCAACAGTCCGCCAACGATCAGCGGCTTACGCCCGATGCGATCGGAGAGCAGACCAAAAGGAATCTGAAATATCGCCTGGGCAAGGCCATAAATGCCGATTGCCAGGCCAATTAAGGTTTCACTCGCGCCCTGTAATGCCATGCCATAAGTGGTCAGTACCGGCAGGACCATAAACATTCCCAGCATGCGCAGGGAAAAGACCGTACCGAGGCCCCATGTGGCGCGCAGCTCCACCGGAGTCATTTTATTATCGTTCATTCCAACCTCTGTTAATGTGCTGCATTTATTCTAGGGGGCGGGGCAGGGCGGGTAAAACAATAGTTTTTAAGCAGTGGTAACAAAAAGAAAGGGCGCGAAAATCGCGCCCTTTTCATGCTGTATCGGTGCCGGTTACCAGACGTAAGTAAGCAGGTCCTTCGAGGCCGGAGCCATCGAATCCACCGACATCATCACGCTCAGTGCGGTGATGGTCACGATAGAGAAGACAAACAGTTTACGCGCCCAGACACGGTCATCAGCGGTTTTATAACCCGATAACGCCATGCCCAGCCACCAGACGCTGACCGCAGCAGCCACTACCAGATATTTGTAGCCCGCGTAGCCTCCCAGCGTCAGCATCAGCGTGGCAATCATAAACGCCAGGATATAGAGCGTAATATGATTTTTAGCCACGGAAATGCCTTTCACCACCGGCAGAACCGGGATGTTCGCTGCCTGGTAATCTTTAAAGCGGAAGATGGCAATCGCGTACGAATGCGGCATCTGCCACAGGCTAAAGATCGCCAGCAGGATTAATGCGCCAGCATCAAACTGGTTAGAGACCGCGCAGTAGCCGATAACCGGCGGCGCAGCACCCGACAGACTGCCAATCAGCGTACCGTAAACGGAATTACGCTTCATGTAGAGACTGTAGATGCCCACGTACACCACGAAGCCCATCACCGCCAGCCACATGGCCAGCGGATTAGCACCGAAGTAGAGCAACGCAAAGCCAGCAATACCCAGCACAGTGGCATAAACCAGGCTTACTTTCGCGGAGATGAGGCCTTTTACCAGCACCCGATTCCTGGTTCTCTCCATCTTGATGTCAATGTCGCGGTCGATCACGTTGTTAAACACACAACCCGATGCAACCACCAGTGACACGCCCACCAGGGTGATGAGAAACAGGGCGTAATCCGTGTTGCCTTTGGAAGCCAACAGAAATCCGCCGATCACAGAAATTAAATTCCCGAAAATAATTCCTGGTTTTGTAACTTGCAGGTATTGCTTAAACATTACGCGTGACTCTTTAGTGAGGCATCATGTTGTAGTTGAGGTTCCACATGATCCACAGTGAGCCTACTACGACAATCAGGATGATGATGGCCGAGAAGACAATGGCTACCATGTTCCAGCCACCCTCAGATTTGCTGTCTAAGTGCAGGAAGTAGACCAGGTGAACCAGCACCTGAATCACCGCACATACCAGAACAACACCAAGGATAGTACCGTGAGATGCACTGCCATCCATTACCATCCAGAACGGGATCGCCGTCAGGATGATAGAGAGGATGAAGCCGATCATGTAGGACTTCACGCTACCGTGTGAAGCGCCATGTTCGTTAACAGAATGACTCATTACATGGCTCCCATCAGGTAAACAACGGTGAAGACGCAAATCCAGACCACGTCCAGGAAGTGCCAGAACAGGCTCAGACACATGATACGAGTGCGGTTAGTCGCGTTCAGGCCACGTTTGGAAATCTGGAACATCAGAACCAGCATCCAGATCAGACCTGAGGTCACGTGCAGACCGTGGGTACCGACCAGCGTAAAGAAGCCAGACAGGAAGCCACTGCGATCCGGACCAAAGCCTTCAGCAATCAGATGATGGAATTCATAGATTTCCATTCCGATGAAGCCCAGACCGAACAGGAAGGTCAGCGCCAGCCAGCCGATAACGGCACCTTTTTGCTCCTTGTTCATGGAGATAACAGCCATGCCGTAAGTGATCGAACTCAACAGCAGCAGGGCGGTTTCTACCAGAACAAACGGCAGCTCAAAGATATCTTTACCTGACGGGCCACCGGCAGTGTTGTTGACCATGACAGCATAGGTCGCAAACAGGGTTGCGAAGATAATGCAGTCACTCATCAGGTAGATCCAGAAGCCAAAGACTTTATTGGCTCCTGCATCGTGATGCCCATGCTCCGCATGGGCGTCGTGGTGATGTTTAATCAGAGTTTCAGTTGACATTATTTCAGACCTGCTTTGCTGATTTCGTCAAAGTGCTGGTTCTCAATCTTCTGAACTTCGGCAACCGGAACATAGTAATCCACGTCTTCGTCGAAGCTCTTCACGATCCAGGAAACGATCATGCCGAGGAATGAAACACCCGCCAGCCACCAGATATGCCAGATCAGCGCGAAACCCATTACCGTTGCAAATGCGCAGATGATAATTGCGGCACCGCTGTTTTTCGGCATATGAATCTCTTCATAAGATTCCGGCTGTTTGTACGCTTCGCCTTTCTCTTTCATTTCCCAGAAAGCGTCACGCTCATGCACATGCGGGATGACAGCAAAGTTATAGAACGGTGGTGGTGAAGAGGTTGCCCACTCCAGCGTACGACCGCCCCATGGGTCACCCGTCACATCACGGTTCTGATCGCGGTCACGTACCGAGACGTAGAACATGGTCAGCTGACACAGAATACCCAGCGCAATCAGACCGGCACCGCCCGCAGCTACCACCAGTAAGGTGTGGAACTGTGGATCGATATCCTGGCTCAGACGACGCGTCATACCCATGAAGCCCAGTGCGTACAGCGGCATAAAGGCAACGAAGAAGCCAATGATCCAGAACCAGAATGCGCGCTTGCCCCAGGTTTCGTTCAGGGTGAAGCCAAATGCTTTCGGGAACCAGTAGGTCACGCCCGCCATACAACCGAACACCACACCACCGATGATAACGTTATGGAAGTGTGCAATCAGGAACAGGCTGTTGTGCAGAATAAAGTCAGCACCCGGAACGGCCAGCAGTACGCCGGTCATACCCCCTACAGAGAAGGTTACCAGGAAGCCAACGGTCCACAGCATGGCAGAGTGCATCTGAATGCGGCCCTGATACATGGTGAACAGCCAGTTAAAGATTTTAACCCCGGTCGGAATCGCGATGATCATCGTCATGATACCGAAGAAGGCGTTAACGTTGGCACCTGCACCCATGGTGAAGAAGTGGTGCAACCAGACGATAAACGACAGCACGGTAATGGCGATGGTCGCCCACACCAGTGAGGTATAACCAAACAGACGTTTTTTGGAGAAGGTCGCGGTAATTTCTGCGAACACACCAAACACCGGCAGTACCAGGATATACACTTCCGGATGGCCCCAGACCCAGATCAGGTTGACGTACATCATCATGTTCCCGCCCATTTCATTGGTGAAGAAATGGAAGCCGAGATAACGATCAAGGGTCAACAGCGCCAGGGTCACGGTCAGAACCGGGAACGCAGCGATGATCAGGACGTTGGTGCACAGCGCGGTCCAGGTAAATACCGGCATTTTGAACAGGCTCATGCCCGGTGCACGCATCTTCAGGATGGTCACGAAGAAGTTAATACCGGTTAAGGTCGTACCAATACCTGAAAGCTGAAGGCTCCAGATCCAGTAATCGACCCCGACCCCGGGACTGTACTCCGCGCCGGAAAGCGGCGGATAAGCCAGCCAGCCGGTCTGTGCGAACTCGCCCACACCCAGAGACAGGTTAACCAGGATCACACCGACCGCAGTAAACCAGAAGCTCAGGTTGTTCAGGAACGGGAACGCAACGTCACGTGCACCAATCTGCAACGGAACCGCGATGTTCATCAGGCCAACCACGAACGGCATCGCCACGAAGAAGATCATAATCACGCCATGCGCGGTAAAGATCTGGTCGTAGTGGTGCGGTGGCAGAATGCCCGCTTCACCGGCCGAAGCCATAACCTGCTGGGTACGCATCATAATGGCATCAGCGAAACCACGAATCAGCATGACGAACGCCATGATGATGTACATGATACCCAGGCGTTTGTGGTCGACTGACGTCAGCCATTCAGACCACAGATATTTCCACTTACCAAAATAGGTGAGGGCAGCAACCAGCGCTGCACCACCTATCAGGATAGCGGCAACCGTAACCATGATAATCGGCTCATGGTACGGCACTGCATCAAGTGTTAATTTTCCGAACATCGTATTATTCCTCGGCTCCCGCGGAAGCGGCGTGACTCATGTCCATACCTTCATGTTTTGGCATGTCCATTTTCCCGTGGCTCATCTTGAACTTGTCGATGACTTGCATGAACAGTTTCGGATCAGCTGAAGAGAAATATTCCACCGGGTGATTTTCGCTTGGCACAGCCACTTTCTCGAAATCATCCATAGTGTTCAGCGTGTTAGGGGCTGCTTTAACTTTAGCCACCCACTGCTGGAATTCCGCATCGTCTTTGGTTGCAATGGCTTTAAACTTCATGCCAGAGAAACCACGACCACTGAAGTTCGCAGAGATACCGTCGAAAATTCCCGGCTCATTTGCAATCAGATGCAGCTTGGTCTGCATACCAGCCATCGCATAAATCTGGCTGCCGAGCGTTGGGATGAAGAAAGAGTTCATGACGGAGTTAGACGTGATTTTGAAGTTCACCGGAGTATTTGCCGGGAAGGCAATCTGGTTCACGGTCGCAATACCCTGTTCCGGGTAAATGAACAACCATTTCCAGTCCAGTGCAACCACATCGATCTCAACCGGTTTCACATCAGATTGCAGCGGTTTGCTGGGCTCCAGTGCGTGGGTTGATTTCCAGGTCAGCACGCTGAGGAAGAGAATGATCAGGATCGGAATGGTCCAGACCACGGCTTCCACTTTGTTAGAGTGTGACCAGTTAGGGCTGTACTTCGCATTCGTGTTGGACGCCCGATATTTCCAGGCAAACACCACGGCCATCAGGACTGCGGGGATGACGACGATCAACATCAGGCCAAAGGCAGTCAGTATCAGCGAACGTTGCTCCAGTGCAATCTGTCCTTTGGGATTTAACAATGCACTATCGCAGCCACTCATTAATAAAGTGCCTGCAATTAATGACAAAATCCCCAAACTTTTATTGTATTTACTGAGTCTCATTTAACGACCTCAATGACAAAGGGCTCTATTGTCGTTTAAGTGTGCGCGCATTTTACGGGAAGGTTTATGCAGTGTAAACCAGCTTAAGGATGTGTCAGATACGTGTTGACACCTTTTGCTAAGGGTGTCACAGATGTTGCGCCAGGTGACAAATAATTAACGCAGACAAGCAGTTGGCATCAATATAACAAAAACCAATGGAAGTAACCGTAAAAAAATCAGGGAAAGGAATAACCCTTACTTTTAACTCCCAAATATTTAACAAGTCTGCATCATTTGCGCGATGAAATTTAACTAAAGTAATTGCTCACCGGTTTTTAGTATTTCCGCTACGCCTCCTCAGGTCATATTGTTATTTTTAAAAAATAACACGCGATGATAAATGGCGGCGACTTATCGGGGTGTCATAAAATAAGCCGCAGCCCGTAAACCTATCGATTTCACTTAAGCATCTGATGCAGGCAACGCAGGGGTTCTCTTCAGCGCCCGATAGTCCAGCAACACTCCCGAAAGCACCGCCAGCAGGGAGAGTGTCATTCCCAGCTCAAACAGCCGGGTAAGCAGCGGTGTCAGCGCCGTCACGCCCAACGCATTCAGTGCCAGAGCCACCAGCCAGAGCGCCAGCACGCCGCATCCGGCTGCAAACAGACGATTAGTCCAGCGATAGCCATGAGGATAGTAGCTACGTGTCAGAAAATTGCCACTTTCCTCGACCTGATTCAATGTTTGTCGGCAGAAAGCCAGCAGCACCAGGCCCGGCAGACCCGCCATCACCGTGAAAGCATAAAAGGTCGACCAGCCCCAGAGTTCCACCAGCCAGCCCGCCGCCGGGCCAACATAGACCCGACCAACCGCTGAGAGCGCCGACAACAGTGCGAACTGGGTAGCGGAGAACGACTTATTGCACAGCGTCATTAACAGCGCCACAAAGGCCGCGGTGCCCATGCCGCCACAGAGATTTTCAACAAAGACCGCACTGGCCATGCTCCACAACTGTTTATCGGTCACCGCCAGCAGCCAGTAACCAAAGTTCGAGACAGCCTGCAGCAGACCGAAAATCATTAGCGCCCGGAACAGGCTCAGACGCTGCATCAGTACGCCGCCATAGAGCGCGCCGATAATGGTCGCCAGCAGACCCAGCGTCTTGTTGACCAGACCGACGTCACCGGCGTTGAAGCCCACGCCGCGAATCAAAAAAGTGGTGGTCAGCGAGGCGGCAAACGCATCGCCCAGCTTGTAAAGAATAATCAGGGTAATCAGCAGCCAGGCGTTGTTGCGCTGAAAGAAATCTTTTAGCGGATCGACCACCGCCTGACGCAGTGAATGGGGTGTGGAGATACGGGTATCTGGCTCGCTCGCCACCAGCGTGGCGATAATGCCCGGCACCATCATCAGCGCCATCAGCCAGTAGGTTGCCTGCCAGCCGAGGTAGCGGTCAGCCAGCCACAACGCCAGCCCGCCGGAAATCAGCATTGCCAGTCGATACCCCAGCACGGTAATCGCCGCGCCGCTGCCACGCTCTTCAGGCGGCAGGATGTCCGTTTTCCATGCGTCAAAAACGATGTCCTGTGAGGCGGAGCAGAAGGCAATCAGCACGGCCAGCGCGGCCATCAGGGTAAGATCGCGTCCCGGTTGCAGAAATCCCATCGCGATTATCCCGCCAACCAGCGCCAGCTGACTGACCAGTAACCAGCCGCGACGCCGGCCCAGAAACGGCGGCGTATAGCGGTCCATCATCGGTGACCAGAGAAACTTAAAGACATAGGCCTGGCCGACCAGCGAAAAGAAGCCGATGGTTTTCAGGTCGACATTTTCCACCGTCATCCACGCCTGCAACGTGCCCGATGTCAGGGCCAGCGGCAGTCCGGAAGCAAAACCAAGAAGCAGCAATACGGCGGCGTTTTTCTGGCTGAAGAGGCGAAGATAGTGGTTCATGCGGATCCTGCAGATAACAAAAAGCCCTGCGCAAGGCAGGGCAGAGGAGAGACTGAATTAACGGGCGTTCTGCTTGATGAAGTCGTTGACGCTGGTGTCCTGAGCCATATCCGCGATCACATCGCTCATAGTGGCGTTCACCGCGTTGGTAATCTTCTGGTTATTGGCGTTGAACGCGCCTTCTACGCTGTAAGTCTGGCGGTAGTTTTTAACCTGTTTGTTGCCGTTTTTCGCTGTTGCGATAATAGAGATGTCCGCTTTGGTGGTGATGCTGTAGCGCACATTGCCCTGAGTGACGTCGGCATAGAGGTTGTTCACCACAATCTGCAGATCGACCGCGCCATTAGGACCAATCATATAGCCGCGTGCTGTCATCTGCTTCTCCAGCACTTCCTGCAGCAGGAAGCGTAGGTCACGCGACGACGTTAAGGTCACTAACTGACCATCACGGTTTACTTTTGCCAGCGCCTGATCTTTACGCTGGTCGGCACCGTTGATGCTGACAGTCACGCCCATCAGGCCTGGGTCCTGCTGTGGTAACTGAATTTTAGGCTGGATAGTCAGGGTATTATTGCTGGTTGCACAGCCGGCTAAAATGAACGCAGCCAACAGTGGGAATAACAGTTTTTTCAACATACTTTTTCTCGTTGGTGTCAGGGGGTTGGTTTGCAAAAACTGCGGTCATCATAGCATTGCCCGGCAGTGAAAAAAGCCCTGTTGCCGGGGAAATTGTGTCTGAAACCTTTTTAAGCCTCTTGTCTGACAGGTCGGTTTGCTGTTCGTTTCAGCTGCGTTATTATGCGTGCCGGAAGCGGCCTGACATAAAATGCAATATTTAGCGTGCGCTTGCGGGTAAGCGCACTAAAAGCGACTAAGATTGAATGAGATGGGGCACTGCGCTCGCCATTGAGGAGTAATAGCCATGATCCGCGAACAAATAGAAGAAAAGCTGCGTGTGGCGTTTCAGCCAGCTCATCTGGAAGTGCACGACGAAAGTTACCGGCACAATGTTCCTGCCGGATCGGAAAGTCACTTCAAAGTGGTCATCGTGAGCGACTGCTTTGCAGGCCAGCGCTTTCTGGCACGTCATCGCCTGATTTATGGCGAACTGGCCGCTGAGTTAGCGGGTAGCGTACATGCCTTAGCCCTTCATACTTACACCCTGAAAGAGTGGGAAGGATTGCAGGATACCGTACTGGCTTCGCCTAACTGTCGTGGTGCCGGAACACTCGCCTGATCTCCCTTCTCTGAAACGGCCTGCGGGCCGTTTTTTCTGTTATTTAGCGAAAAACGCGATCCCTGGCTCAAAAAAGCAGCAAACCTGCTGAAAAGTGGTGAGTTAGCATCCTCGACTCATTCCAGCGATGCCGCTATAATGCTGCGTCTATTTTTCCGGAATGTCTTCGGGACGCTTCTGGTAACAGGGATCAGGTTCTCTTCACGGAAGCCGTCCCGGTTGTTGGATACGGCGCATTTCACTATGTGTGGTGTCTGAAGTTGACCGAGCACGTGATTTTTTGAGGTAACAAGATGCAAGTTTCTGTAGAAACCACTCAGGGCCTGGGCCGTCGCATTACGATTACTGTCGCTGCTGACAGCATCGAAAGCGCTGTAAAAAAAGAACTGGTTGACGTTGCCAGGAAAGTTCGCATCGATGGTTTCCGTAAAGGCAAAGTGCCGATGAACATCGTGGCACAGCGTTACGGCGCTTCTGTCCGTCAGGACGTGCTGGGCGAGCTGATGACGCGCAACTTTGTTGACGCCATCATCAAAGAAAAAATTAATCCGGCTGGCGCACCGAACTACGTGCCAGGCGAATACAAAGAAGGTCAGGATTTCACCTACGCGGTTGAATTCGAAGTCTATCCGGAAGTTGAGCTGAAAGGCCTGGAAAACATCGAAGTCGAAAAACCTGTCGTTGAAGTAACTGATGCTGACGTTGATACCATGCTGGACACTCTGCGCAAACAGCAGGCCAACTGGATCGAAAGCGACGCTGCAGCAGGTCCGGAAGATCGTGCCACTATCGATTTCAACGGTTCTGTGGACGGTGAAGAGTTCGAAGGCGGCAAAGCCTCTGATTTCGTTCTGGCCATGGGCCAGGGCCGCATGATCCCAGGCTTTGAAGAAGGCGTTGTGGGTCACAAAGCGGGCGAAACTTTCACTATCGACGTGAAATTCCCGGACGACTACCACGCAGAAAACCTGAAAGGGAAAGATGCGAAGTTCGAGATCGTGCTGAAGAAAGTTGAAACGCGCGAACTGCCAGAGCTGACTGAAGAGTTCATCAAACGTTTCGGCGTTGAAGATGGTTCAGTTGCCGGTCTGCGTACTGAAGTGCGTAAGAACATGGATCGCGAGCTGAAAGGCGCTATCCGTAATCGCATCAAAACTCAGGCAATCGACGGTCTGGTTGAAGCGAACGAAATCGACGTGCCAGCTGCGCTGGTTGACAGCGAAATCGACGTTCTGCGTCGTCAGGCTGCACAGCGTTTCGGTGGCAACGAACAGCAGGCGCTGGAACTGCCACGCGAACTGTTCGAAGAGCAGGCTAAACGCCGTGTTGTTGTCGGTCTGCTGCTGGGCGAAGTGATTCGTACCCACGAGCTGAAAGCTGACGAAGCGCGCGTAAGCACCATGATCGAAGAGATGGCTTCTGCGTATGAAGATCCGCAGGAAGTGATCGAGTTCTACAGCAAGAATAATGAGCTGATGAACAATATGCGCAACGTTGCGCTGGAAGAGCAAGCGGTTGAAGCGGTCCTGGCGAAAGCTAAAGTGACCGAGAAAGAGACCAACTTCCAGGATCTGATGAATCAGACCGCTCAGGCCTGATCGCGCATTTAACCGTCTGTGCTAAGCCCGTGACTGAAAAGTCGCGGGCTTTTTTGTGTTTTGCGTCCGGATAGCCACTCTTCGCCGCTATTTGTTTAATAAACAGGCGAATTATTCACGCATCGCTTTTTCCGGGTTAGCGAACAGGGAAAAGATTGTTATGCTTGAAACATGCGTGCAGCATCCCCAGATACAGGGAGTATGCAGAAATAAGAGTGAGGCTGGCTGATTAACCGTCCTGAAGGTGTCGGAAAAAGGCGCGGCGTGGAGTTTCCCGCGCGTCTTACGTAGAATCGGTACAGAATGTTGCCAATGAAATTTATCCAGGAGACGGTAATGTCATACAGTGGCGATCGTGAATATACAGCACCGCACAATGCGCTGGTGCCAATGGTAGTTGAACAAACTTCGCGTGGTGAGCGTTCTTACGACATCTACTCCCGTCTGCTTAAAGAGCGCGTCATTTTTCTGACTGGCCAGGTCGAAGACCACATGGCTAATCTGATTGTGGCGCAGATGCTGTTTCTGGAAGCTGAAAACCCGGAAAAAGATATCTATCTCTACATTAACTCGCCAGGCGGTGTCATCACGGCCGGTATGTCGATCTACGACACCATGAAATTTATCAAACCGGATGTCAGCACTATCTGTATGGGACAGGCCTGTTCTATGGGCGCTTTCCTGCTGACGGCGGGGACCAAAGGCAAACGTTTCTGTCTGCCAAACTCACGTGTGATGATCCACCAGCCGCTGGGCGGTTATCAGGGTCAGGCGTCAGACATCGAGATCCACGCGCGCGAAATCCTTAAAGTTAAGCAGCGTATGAATGAGCTGATGGCTGAGCACACCGGTAAAACGCTGGAAGAAATTGAGCGTGACACCGAGCGTGACCGTTTCCTCTCTGCAAATGAAGCGGTAGAGTATGGATTAGTCGATTCAATTCTGACGCATCGCCAATAAGACCCGACTTACCGTTGTCCCTGGTCTATAGTTAACAGGACAACGGTACTATTATGGGTTGAATGAATTTCGGCCGTCTCTGCACGGCCTGAGCCGTACGCGGGTATGGCCTGAGAACAAGAAGAGGTTAACTGATGACAGATAAGCGCAAAGACGGTTCAGGAAAGTTGCTGTACTGCTCTTTTTGCGGCAAAAGCCAGCATGAAGTGCGAAAGCTGATTGCCGGGCCGTCAGTGTATATCTGCGATGAGTGTGTTGACCTGTGCAACGACATCATTCGCGAAGAGATTAAGGAAGTTGCCCCGCATCGTGAACGTAGTGCGTTGCCAACCCCACATGAAATTCGCCATCACCTCGATGATTATGTCATCGGTCAGGAAAGAGCGAAGAAAGTGCTGGCGGTTGCGGTTTACAACCACTACAAGCGTCTGCGCAACGGCGATACCAGCAATGGTATCGAGCTGGGCAAAAGCAACATTCTGCTGATTGGCCCGACCGGTAGTGGTAAAACGCTGCTGGCAGAAACGCTGGCACGCCTGCTGGATGTGCCGTTTACCATGGCTGATGCCACCACGCTGACTGAAGCCGGTTACGTGGGTGAAGATGTTGAAAACATCATCCAGAAACTGCTGCAGAAATGCGACTACGACGTACAGAAAGCACAGCGCGGCATCGTTTACATCGATGAAATCGACAAAATCTCACGTAAGTCTGATAACCCGTCGATTACCCGTGACGTGTCAGGCGAAGGCGTACAGCAGGCACTGCTTAAACTGATTGAAGGCACCGTGGCTGCCGTTCCCCCGCAGGGTGGACGTAAGCATCCGCAGCAGGAATTTTTGCAGGTTGATACCTCTAAAATTCTGTTTATCTGCGGCGGCGCATTTGCCGGCCTGGACAAAGTGATCGCCCAGCGTGTTGAAACCGGATCCGGTATCGGCTTCGGCGCGACCGTGAAAGGGAAATCGCAGAAAGCCAGCGAAGGCGAACTGCTTGCGCAGTGTGAACCAGAAGATTTGATCAAATTTGGTCTGATCCCTGAGTTCATCGGTCGTCTGCCTGTTGTTGCTACCCTGAGCGAGCTGAGCGAAGAAGCGCTGATTCAGATTCTGCGTGAGCCTAAGAACGCCCTGACTAAACAGTACCAGGCGCTGTTTAACCTGGAAGGCGTTGAGCTGGAGTTCCGTGACGAGGCGTTAACCGCCATTGCTAAGAAAGCGATGTCACGTAAAACCGGTGCACGTGGTCTGCGTTCAATTGTAGAAGGCGCGTTACTGGAAACGATGTATGACCTGCCTTCCATGGACGACGTGGAAAAAGTAGTGATTGATGAATCAGTTATTGAAGGTCAGTCTGAGCCCATGTTGATCTACGGTAAGCATGAAGCCCAGGCATCTGGCGAATAATTAAACAGATCGTCCATCCTGTAGTAATAAAAAAGGGGAAAATGTTTCCCCTTTTGCTTTTCTCGCCTCTGTGACGTTGAATGTCGGACAATCATACCCATATACTCAGATACCTGTGGGTTTAACTGCATACCTGCCTGATGCGGTTCCCATCACCTGGCGGACATTAAACAAAGAGAGAGCTCTATGAATCCTGAGCGTTCTGAACGCATTGAAATCCCCGTGTTGCCGCTGCGCGACGTGGTGGTTTATCCGCACATGGTAATTCCGTTGTTTGTTGGCCGGGAAAAATCAATTCGGTGCCTTGAAGCCGCAATGGATCATGATAAAAAAATCATGCTGGTCGCACAGAAAGAGGCTTCAACGGATGAACCTGGCATTAACGATCTCTTCTCAGTAGGGACCGTTGCATCAGTATTACAAATGCTGAAACTGCCGGATGGCACCGTCAAAGTCCTGGTCGAAGGTTTACAGCGCGCCCACATTACGACGCTGGCCGATAACGGTGACCAT
Source organism: Pantoea sp. OVA07A (assembly GCF_019969975.1). Taxonomy (NCBI): domain Bacteria; kingdom Pseudomonadati; phylum Pseudomonadota; class Gammaproteobacteria; order Enterobacterales; family Erwiniaceae; genus Pantoea; species Pantoea sp. OVA07A. The sequence continues at coordinate 1,214,428 of NZ_JAHXYM010000001.1, forward strand.
TTTGTGGCACAAGCTGAATATCTGGTTTCGCCAGAGATCGAAGAGCGCGAGCAGGAAGTGCTGGTGCGCACGGCGATCAATCAGTTTGAAGGCTACATCAAACTCAACAAAAAGATCCCACCCGAGGTTTTAACCTCGCTGAACAACATTGACGATGCGGCCCGCCTTGCCGACACCGTCGCAGCACATATGCCACTGAAGCTGGCAGACAAACAGTCTGTGCTGGAGATGTCCGACGTCAACGAACGTCTGGAATATCTGATGGCGATGATGGAATCTGAAATCGATCTGCTGCAGGTTGAGAAGCGCATTCGCAACCGTGTTAAGAAGCAGATGGAGAAGAGCCAGCGCGAGTACTATCTGAATGAGCAGATGAAGGCGATTCAGAAAGAGCTGGGCGAGATGGACGACGCGCCCGACGAGTACGAAGCGTTAAAACGCAAAATCGATGCGGCAAAAATGCCGGAAGAAGCGCGCGAGAAAGCGGAAGCTGAGCTGCAGAAGCTGAAGATGATGTCCCCGATGTCCGCTGAAGCGACCGTGGTTCGCGGCTATATCGACTGGATGGTGCAGGTTCCGTGGAACGCGCGCAGCAAAGTGAAGAAAGATCTGCGTAAAGCGCAGGAGACGCTGGATACCGACCATTACGGGCTGGAGCGCGTGAAGGATCGTATTCTTGAGTATCTTGCGGTTCAGAGTCGCGTCAGCAAAATCAAAGGGCCGATTCTGTGCCTGGTGGGACCGCCAGGGGTAGGTAAAACCTCTCTCGGTCAGTCGATCGCCAAAGCGACCGGACGCAAATATGTGCGTATGGCGCTGGGTGGCGTGCGTGATGAAGCTGAAATCCGCGGTCACCGTCGTACTTACATCGGCTCTATGCCGGGTAAATTAATCCAGAAAATGGCGAAAGTTGGGGTTAAAAACCCACTGTTCCTGCTGGATGAAATCGACAAAATGTCCTCTGACATGCGTGGCGATCCGGCTTCAGCGCTGCTGGAAGTGCTTGATCCTGAGCAGAACATTGCGTTCAACGACCATTATCTGGAAGTCGACTATGACCTTTCTGATGTGATGTTCGTTGCTACATCGAACTCAATGAACATCCCGGCACCGCTGCTGGACCGTATGGAAGTGATTCGTCTGTCGGGTTACACCGAAGATGAAAAACTGAACATCGCTAAGCAGCATCTGCTGACCAAGCAGATTGAGCGCAACGCCCTGAAAGCCAATGAAATTACGGTTGAAGACAGCGCGATTGTGGGCATTATCCGTTACTACACCCGTGAAGCCGGTGTGCGTAGCCTTGAGCGTGAGCTGTCGAAATTGTGCCGTAAAGCGGTGAAATCACTGCTGATGGACAAGACGAAAAAGCACATCACCATCAATGGCGAAAACCTCAAGGATTTCCTGGGCGTTCAGCGCTTCGACTACGGTCGTGCGGACAGCGAAAACCGTGTGGGTCAGGTAACGGGTCTGGCATGGACCGAAGTGGGTGGCGATCTGCTGACCATCGAAACCGCCTGCGTACCAGGTAAAGGCAAGCTGACTTACACCGGTTCTCTGGGTGAAGTGATGCAGGAGTCGATTCAGGCTGCGCTGACCGTGGTGCGTGCCCGTGCCGAGAAGCTGGGCATCAATGGTGACTTCTACGAAAAACGTGATATTCACGTTCACGTCCCTGAAGGCGCTACGCCGAAAGATGGTCCAAGTGCCGGTATCGCCATGTGTACTGCGCTGGTCTCCTGTCTGACCGGTAACCCGGTGCGGGCGGATGTGGCGATGACCGGTGAGATCACCCTGCGTGGTCAGGTGTTGCCAATTGGCGGGCTGAAAGAGAAACTGCTGGCAGCGCACCGTGGTGGCATTAAAACCGTGCTGATCCCTGACGACAACAAGCGCGACCTGGAAGAGATTCCACAGAACGTGATTGCCGATCTGGAGATTCATCCGGTGAAACGCATTGAAGAGGTGCTGAATCTGGCACTGGAAAATGCGCCATACGGTATGCAGGTTGTAACAGCAAAATAGTGATTAACGGCAAAAACCGTTAAAAAGCGGAGCTGGCAAGGCAATTGGCGCTTGCCAGCTTTTTTTTGTGCCGTTAATTTAGGTGGCTGCCGACGCGACGTTCTCAGAGAAATTCCGTTGTTTCGGCTCCACAGGCTTGATATAACTTGCTGCGCGTTCGCACCCTGCCGGATGCAGGGTACGATGTGAAATAATAAAAGAGGGGATGAAGAGAGTGAATAAGTCACAATTGATCGACAAAATTGCTGCCGATGCTGATATTTCTAAAGCTGCAGCGGGACGTGTTTTAGATGCATTTATGGGCTCAGTTTCAGATGCGCTGAAAGACGGTGATGAAGTGGCTCTGGTAGGTTTCGGCACATTCTCTGTGCGTGACCGCGCTGCACGTACCGGCCGCAACCCGCAAACCGGTAAAGAGATCACCATCCCGGCCGGTAAAGTACCAGGCTTCCGTGCTGGTAAAGCATTGAAAGACGCTGTCAATTAATAACAACGAATAGATTCATTGACGCATTTTCTTCAGTGGATTAGAGGACGATTAACCCGTTCTCATGTAACATACGGGCACATCAATCAGATGTGCCTTTTTTGTTTTAACCGGTGAGAATCGGGCCGTAAGATGGACCTGGACCGGATTGAGACTGCCAGCTAAGCCAGCAGTTGCGTGAGTCGCCAGCCAATGGCGAATTGCGACCGAGCTTTACATTCACACTACAGCGGAGTGTTGCCATACCATGATGGACAATTTACGCGCGGCGTCGAACCATGTCGTGCTCAAGATTATTTTGGGGCTGATTATCCTCTCCTTTGTGCTGACGGGCGTTGGCAACTATCTGATTGGCGGCAATAACGACTATGCGGCCAAAGTTAACGGCCAGGAGATTAGCCGGGGACAGCTGGAGCAGGCGTTCAACAGCGAGCGCAGTCGTCAGCAGCAGATGCTGGGCGATCAGTTCTCACAGCTGGCCAGCAACGATGGCTACATGCAGCAGATTCGCCAGCAGGCGCTGTCGCAGTTAATCGATCAGGCGCTGCTTGATAGCTACATCAAAGATCTCCACCTCAGCATCAGCGACGATCAGGTGAAGCAGGCTATCTTCAATCAGCAGGCTTTTCAGACCAACGGTAAATTCGACAATGCCAAATATCTGAGTCTGATCAGCAATATGGGCTTCAGCGCCGACCAGTATGCCGAAGCGTTGCGTAAGCAGCTCTCCAATCAACAGCTGATCAATGCCGTGGCTAACACCGACTTCACGCTGAAAGGCGAAGCCAGCAAACTGGTGGACCTGGTTTCACAGCAGCGTGAGATTCGTCAGGCGACGCTGGACGTCAATGCACTGGCGGCGAAGCAGGCCGTTACTGACGACGAAATCAGTCAGTATTATCAGCAGCATAAAACCAGCTTTATGGCACCAGAGCAGTTCCGTGTCAGCTACCTCCTGATGGATGCGGTCAGCATGCAGCAGGATGCCAGCGAGGCCGACATTCAGGCCTGGTACGACCAGCATAAAGCGGACTATTCGCAGCCACAGCGTACGCGCTACAGCGTCATTCAGACCAAAACTGAAGCCGATGCCAGTGCGGTCCTGGCGCAGCTGAAAGCAGGTGCCAGCTTCGCTGACGTGGCAAAAGCCAAATCCATTGACCCGATCTCTGCGCGTAAGGGCGGCGATATGGGCTGGCTGGAACCCTCTACGACGCCGGATGAGCTGAAAAATGCCGGTCTGACTGAGAAAGGCCAGATGTCAGGCGTCATCAAATCTTCAGTGGGCTTCCTGGTGGTTCGTCTTGACGATATTCAGCCAGAGCAGGTTAAGCCACTGGATGAAGTGCGCAGCGCCATTGCAGCGAAAGTGAAGCAGGAGAAGGGCGTTGATGCCTTCTACAAAGTGCAACAGAAAGTCAGCGAAGCGGCCAGCAATGACAATGAGTCACTGGCGGGTGCAGAGCAGGCTTCTGGTCTGAAAGCGAAAGAGACTGGCTGGTTCAGTCAGGATACGCTGCCAGATGAGCTTAACTTTGATGCGGTGAAGCAGGCGATCTTTAATGGCGGACTGGTCGGGCAAAACGGCGCGCCGGGCAACAACTCCGATATCATTACTGTCGATGGCGACCGTGCCTTTGTGCTGCGTATCAGTGAGCATAAACCGGAAGCGGTAAAACCGCTTGAGCAGGTTAAGGCGCAGATCACTGACACGCTTAAGCATGATAAAGCGACGCAGCAGGCAAAAGCTCAGGCCGATAAGCTGCTGACCGATCTGAAAGCCGGTAAGCAGGATGCGCTGACTGCAGCGGGTCTGACGCTGAGCGCCAGCAAGACCGTTGATCGCAATGCGCAGGATCCGGTGGCACAGACTGCCTTTAACCTGCCTCAGCCTGCGGAAAATAAACCTTCCTGGGGTGTCAGCGAAGATATGCAGGGCAATGTGGTACTGGTGGCGGTTGATAAAGTTAAAACCGGCAGCATGCCGCAGGCGCAGATTGACGAAATGGTCAAAGGCGTCACGCAGAATAATGCGCAGCTGGCGTTTGAAGCGTTACTGCAAAACCTGCGTAAAGAGGCCAAAATTAAGTACGGCGCTGCCGCACAAATGCAGTAAGCCTCGCAGAAACTGCGCAACGACTGTAACAATCAAAGGCCGCATTCGCGGCCTTTTCCATTTCTGGAATCCCGCTTTTGAGCCTTGCGTGCAGTAGTGCCACTCTGTCGCTGCTGTTTACACACAAGGAGAAACACAGCATGGCTAAACCTAAACTCGTTGCCTTTTATCTTTCACTCGCGCTGGGCGGCGCACTCTGTCACAGCAGCGTCTCTGCGGCACCTGAACCTGTCAGCGCAGCCGTCACGCAGAGCTCAAATCCTGCATCGAAGCCGGAAGCCGCCGCGCAGCCACAGCAGGACCAGGTCAGCATTAATGAAGCAACAGCCGAACAGCTCTCTGCCGTTATGAATGGGGTGGGGCTGAAAAAGGCGCAGGCAATTGTGAGCTATCGCGAACAGTACGGACCGTTTAGCGCAATTCAGCAACTCAGTGAAGTGCCGGGTATCGGCAATGCGTTGATAGAGCGAAATGCGGCCCGGCTGAAATTGTGAAGCAGTACACATCTGTGATGCTTAACCCACGATAGACAGGCGACTCTGCTAAAGTGAACAGGTCCAACCAGTTAATTCACAGCAGCAGGAGAGCATGATCATGCAGACCACCATAAAAGTGCGCGGCTATCATCTGGATGTCTATCAGCACGTCAATAATGCGCGCTATCTTGAGTTTCTGGAGGAGGCGCGCTGGGAGTGGCTGGAAGAGGTGGAAGCATTCCACTGGTTGCAGGAACAGAAACTGGCTTTTGTGGTGGTAAACATCAACATCAACTACCGTCGCCCGGCCGTGCTGGGCGACGTACTGACTATCGACAGTGAGATCACGCAGTTGAATGGCAAAAGCGGCATTATTGCGCAGCGGGTTTTGCTGGCAGGGCAGGAGACCGTGGTGGCGGATGCCGCACTCACTTTCGTCTGTATTGATTTGCGGACTCAGAAGGCGGTTGCGCTGGAAGGGGAGTTGCGCGAGCGACTGATGCGTCTGATGGCATGAGTCGATAAAAAGGCGGCAACCCGGATTCTCTGCCGCCACCTCAGACACTCTTAGTTAAGACCGCTTTTTGCTTTCATTGCCGCCATTACGCCAGCACGATCGTTGAGATAACCCTGCAGGCCATTGGCCCGTAAATGACAGGCTGCACACTCACCACATCCATCACCTTTCACGCCGTTATAGCAGGTCAGCGTCTGCTCGCGTACCAGCGCAAGCTGCTGCCAGTAATCCGCCAGCGCCCAGGTTTCCGCTTTATTGAGCCACATCAGCGGCGTCTCAAAACGAACATCGCGCGCCATGCCAAGCGACACCGCATGGTTCAGCGCTTTGACAAACTCATCGCGACAATCGGGATAGCCGGAGAAATCGGTCTCACAGACGCCAGTGATCACCGCTTCCGCTTCGACCTGATAAGCGTAAACCGAGGCCAGCGTCAGAAAGAGAATATTGCGTCCCGGCACAAACGTACTGGGTAATCCACTGGCCTCGGGATTATAAGCCGGCACCGGAATGTTATCCCGCGTCAGGCTGCTGACGGCGAGTTCGTTCAGCATGGTGACATCCAGCACTTTATGCGCGCGCGCGCCCAATTTAATCGCCAGGTCGCGGGCCACATCGATCTCTTCCCGATGGCGTTGTCCATAGTCGAAAGTGACGCAATGAACATCATCATATTGTTCTAAGGCCTGAATCAGGCAGGTAGTGGAGTCTTGTCCACCGCTGAAAACTACAACAGCGCGTTTCATGGTGTTTTCCTGATAATTAATTTTGCGCTTATGGTAATGCCTCAGTCCGCCGCTGAACAGCTGCATGGCAGATCAATGGGCGGCGGGATCCATGCGCGGCTGAAATCGAACCAGCCCAGCGTATTCAGTTCAATCCCTTCAACGCCCGGCGGCGCGTAGATTTGATAGCGATAATTGAACAGTGGCAGCAGGATGCCGCCCGTCATCAGCTGATGATAAAGCTGATGCAGCGAGCGGGCACGGGTTTCGTCGTCAGCAATTTGCTGGATAGCCAGCAGTTGCGCCTGAATCTCTTCGCCCTGCAGTGTGGGCCACAGCGGCTGCCATAGCGGGTCAGTCTGCAACCAACTGGCCAGCGTAAAGACCGGCGCATCACCAATCAGTCTGTCGCCCATCACGATATCTGCCTCATCAAGCGGGTCGATGCCGTGCCAGTTTTTTACCGGATGAAAAACTACCTTCAGGGTGCAGCCGTGCTGTTTTAACAGTGCAACCAGCGCCTGTGACATCTGGTGCAGCTCAACCGGCAACTGATAATGCAGCGTCAGGGTTGCCGGTAAGGGAACCCTGACAGCATCAATCAGCGGCACACTCCAGCCAGGTAATAGCTCTTTACTGGGAGTGATGAGTCCCTCATCCAGAGGCAACCGGCTGACAATGCCGCTTTGCTGGATCAGCTGGAAAAGCGTGCGCGCCTGATCAGGGGTAAATCCGGCTCGTGGTCGGCAGACCAGATAACAGAAGCCGAGGCTGATACTGCTGCTGACCGGTTGCAGCGTCCTGAGCTCTGTGGCATCGCCTATCGCAATCTGCACCGGATGACGACAGCTGCTGCCGAGAGCGGGATCAAACAGCTGAGGGGTAATCCAGTACTCCACCGCCTGCAGCAGAGGACGCTGCAGATGCCAGCGCGCGTGACTTTCAATCCTCACCAGCTCGGCGCTGAAGTGCCTGAGTTTCCACGGCCCGCTGCCCGTGACGGGATCGATGGGATGGGGCAGCAGGCACAACAAGTGGGCGAGCCGATGGGGCAGCCAGAAATCAGGGCGTCGCAGTACGAAACGCACCGCAAGCGGATGGGGCGCATCCACGCTGACCACATCGGCCAGCAACACACTGACGCGCCTATCCCGCAACAGCTGGTGGAACTGCGCCACCAGTTGTGCGGCCTGCAGAGGCTCGTCGTTGTGCCACATCAGCTGAGGCCGTAACCAGAATAACCAGCCAGATGACGCCTCGTCATATTGCCAGTGATGCGCCAGATCGCCGACCGGCTCATCCTGCTCAAAGCGGGTCAGACCGGAATAGATCTGGCGAGCCAGGTGCTGTTCGGCCCGACCGGTAATCTGACGCGGCTCTGTGCTCTCCATCGGACGATAGTAGGGGATGCGCAGAACCGGCGTATCGTTCTGCCACTGTCCACCCATTAATGGCCGCAGCATATTGATCAGCCTTTCCGGCGGCAGATCCAGCAGCTGCAAGGCCTCAGCTGCGTCTCCGGCGTCGAGCTGTTGTTGCAGCAACTGCTGCCTTAATTGTTCAGGTGAGCGCAGAAATACTATCTGTCCCTGTTTGCCACGGCCAGGCTCGCCGCGCCAGCTGAGCCAGCCTGCATGCTGCCACTGTGACAGCAACGTGCGCAGATGACGCTCGCTGCAGATACAGTGGCGGGCCATCTCCGCCACGCAGGTTTGCTGTGGGGCGCCCTGACTCTGATGCCACAGACGCTGGAACTGATTAAGACGGTTAAGCTGGCGCATGTTAAACCCGGAACAGTTTTTTAAAAGTATTCACTATTAGTTCCGCAATTAACAGGCAATAGTGGAGTTCATCTTTCAGCAGGAGGTAAATCATGGTGCGTTTAGCCGCGTTCGATATGGATGGCACATTATTGCTGCCGGATCATCAACTGGGTCAGCAGACGCTGGATAGCCTGCAGGCGTTGCATCTGCGTGGCGTTAATCTGGCGCTGGCGACGGGCCGCCATCTGCTGGAGATGCAGAACTTACGGGAAAAAATGACACTGCCCGCGTGGCTGATTACCGGTAATGGCACTCGTGTACACGACAGGCAGGGCAATCTGATCTTTGCGCGTGATCTGCCCTCTTCGGTCGCCGAAGAGGTGATCCACCGCCGCTGGGATACGCCCGCCACCCTGCATGTTTTCAACGATCAGGGGTGGTTTACCGATCACCCACAGCCTGAACTGCTGGTGGCCCATCAGATCAGCGGATTTGGCTATCAGCTGTGCGATCTTAAAAGGTTGCCCGCGCATCAGGTGACAAAAATCTGCTTTATCGATCAGCATCAGCGCCTCTGTCAGCTAAAAACAGAGCTGGATGCCGCACTGGGCGAGCAGGCTAACATCTGCTTCTCTGCTGTGGATTGTCTGGAGGTGTTACCCGCCAGCTGCAATAAAGGCAGCGCGCTGGCACTGTTATGTGACCATCTGTCGCTGACCATGGCGGAGTGTATGGCGTTTGGTGATGCGATGAACGATCGCGAGATGCTGGCGCAGGCCGGACAGGGTTTTATCATGGGCAATGCGATGGCGCAGCTGAAAGCCGCGCTACCGCATCTGCCGGTATTAGGGCATTGCGAGACACAGGCGGTGTCTCACTATTTAAATCACTGGCTGGCAACACCCGACCTCGCGTATTCCCCCGAATGCTGAGGATTGCCGTGAACCGGACAGGATGTCCGGTTTTTTATTCCAGCTCGCGCTGCCATGGCGTGATATCGCCAATATGTTTTGCCACCCACTCAGGCTGATAGTAGCTATCGGGATAACGTTCGCCGCTGTCGCACAGCAGTGTCACCAGTGCTCCCTGCTGATTCGCTGCCCGTAAGCGTTTTGCCACCTGCATCATGCCCCAGAAATTGGTGCCGGTAGAGGCGCCAGGCTTGCGTCCCAGAATCTTTTCCAGTTTCAGCATGGCGGCCAGCGTTGCACCATCCGGCACTTTGATCATTTCGTCGATCACGTCAGGCATAAACGACGGCTCCACTCGCGGACGGCCAATTCCTTCGATCATGCTGCCGCGCGCGCTGGTCAGGGTGGCATCACGCTTCTGCCAGTAATCAAAAAACACCGAATGCTGCGGATCAACCACCAGTAGTTTAGTTTCCAGTCCCTGATAACGGATATAGCGGCCCAGCGTGGCTGAGGTGCCGCCGGTGCCCGCACTCATGATTATCGTATGGGGAATCGGATAAGGTTCATGCTCCATCTGACGGAAAATGCTCTCTGCAATATTGTTATTGCCGCGCCAGTCGGTGGCACGTTCAGCATAGGTAAACTGATCCATAAAATGGCCATTGAGCTCCCGCGCCAGCCGTTCAGATTCAGCATAGAGCTGGCAGGGATCTTCAACAAAATGGCACTGTCCGCCATAAAAAGTGATCTGCTCGATTTTACGCTTCGCCGTGCTCGCCGGCATCACCGCAATAAAGGGCAGACCCAGCAGCCTTGCGAAGTACGCCTCAGAAACGGCAGTGCTGCCTGACGAGGCTTCGATAATCGGCGTATCCTGTTTAATCCAGCCGTTGGAGAGGCCGTAGAGGAACAGGGATCGTGCCAGCCGGTGTTTAAGACTGCCACTGGGATGGGTACTTTCATCTTTCATATAGAACCAGATACCGGGAAAGTCCGCCAGATCGAAACGGATCAAATGGGTCTCAGCCGATCGTTGAAAATCAGCGTTAATTTCGTTGATAGCGTGGCGAATCCAGCAGGTGTGCATCTCAGGTGTCCGGTAAAAAAGTGATGCGGCTATTTTATGGCACGTGCAGGAAAAAGAGATTGCACAATTACCGCTAAAATGGCGGTAATGGAGAAAATGATTCTCCCGGAGCCGCGAATGTTAGATAAAACTGACCTTAAATTGCTCTCACTGCTGCAGCATGACTGCACGCTGTCGCTGCAGGCGCTGGCGGATGCCGTCAACCTCACCACCACACCCTGCTGGAAGCGCCTGAAAAAGCTTGAAGATGATGGCATTATTCGCGCACGGGTGGCGTTGCTGGATGGAGATAAAATCGGACTGTCACTGACGGCGTTTATGTTTGTTAAAACGCAGCAGCACAGTCGCGACTGGTATCAGGCATTTGTCTCGGTGGTGAGCAGCATGCCGGAGGTAATGGCCTTTTACCGTATGGCAGGCGAGTATGATTACCTGCTGCGCATTCAGGTGGCCGACATGAAAAGCTATGATGCTTTCTACAAGCGATTAGTGAATGGGGTGCCTGGCCTGATTGATGTGACATCCAGCTTCGCCATGGAAGAGATTAAATACACCACGGCTTTACCTGTCGCCCCCTGAGGGCCTGAGATTGAGAGCAGCGTTGTGCGATTATTCAGTCAATTAAGTTGGTATTTTCTGCGGGAGTGGCGGCGCTATCTGGGCGCGGTCCTCCTGCTGATTGTTATTGCTATTCTGCAGCTGCTGCCACCGCATGTGGTCGGGGTGATTGTCGATGGCGTGACGCGTGACAACATGAGCACCAGCCGCATCATGATGTGGATTGGGATCATGCTGGCAACGGCAGTGGTGGTCTATCTGCTGCGCTATGTCTGGCGCGTGCTGCTGTTTGGTGCCTCCTACCAGCTGGCGGTTGAGCTGCGCGAAGATTTCTATCGCCAGCTGAGTCGTCAGCAACCGGCATTTTATCTGCGTCACCGCACCGGCGACTTGATTGCGCGCGCCACCAACGACGTGGATCGGGTGGTGTTTGCTGCCGGGGAAGGAGTACTGACGCTGGTCGACTCGCTGGTCATGGGCTGCGTGGTGCTGCTGGTAATGAGCACGCAGATCAGCTGGCAGCTGACGCTGCTTGCGCTGGTGCCGATGCCCATTATGGCCATCGTGATCCATCGCTACGGTAATCAACTGCACCATCGCTTTAAGCTGGCACAGGCCGCCTTCTCCAGTCTTAACGATCAGACGCAGGAGAGCCTGACCAGCATCCGGATGATTAAATCCTTTGGCCTTGAACAGCATCAGTCGCAGCAATTTTCCGATATCGCCCGCGATACCGGTGAAAAAAACCTGCGCGTGGCGCGGGTCGATGCCCGTTTCGATCCCACTATCTATATCGCTATCGGCTTCTCAAACCTGCTGGCGATTGGTGGCGGCAGCTGGCTGGTCTGGCATGGAGAGATGACGCTGGGGCAGCTCACCAGCTTTGTGATGTATCTCGGCCTGATGATCTGGCCGATGCTGGCGCTGGCGTGGATGTTTAATATTGTTGAACGCGGCAGCGCCGCCTGGAGCCGTATCGGCGCGCTGCTGGCGGAAGCACCAGCGGTGGAAGATGGCGATAAGTCACTGCCATCTGAACCGGGCACGCTGCAGGTCGCGATTCGTGCCTTTAACTATCCGGCCAGCGTGGGTCCGGTCTTAAGCGATGTCAGCTTCCAGCTGAAACCCGGCGAGATGCTGGGGCTGTGCGGACCAACCGGCAGTGGCAAAAGTACGCTGCTTAGCCTGATTCAGCGCCACTTTGATATTCAGCAGGGCGACATCCGTTATCATCAGATCCCGCTGCCGCAATTGCGGCTGGACAGCTGGCGCAGCCGTCTGGCCGTGGTCAGCCAGACACCGTTCCTGTTCTCAGACAGCGTGGCGAACAATATTGCGCTGGGAAAACCGGGCGCAACCCAGCAGGAGATTGAGCATGCCGCCACGCTGGCCTGCGTTCATGACGATATCCTGCGTTTGCCGCAGGGCTATGAAACGGAAGTCGGGGAGCGCGGTGTGATGCTGTCGGGTGGGCAGAAGCAGCGTCTTTCGATTGCCCGGGCGCTGCTGCTGAATGCGGAAATCCTGATTCTGGACGACGCGCTTTCCGCGGTGGATGGCCGTACCGAACACGAAATCCTGCATAACCTGCGCATCTGGGGGCAGGGACGCACGCTGATTATCAGCGCGCACCGCTTATCGGCACTGACGGAAGCCAGTGAAATCCTGGTCCTGCAGCAGGGCAGAGTGGCGCAGCGGGGCGACCACGATGCGCTGACCGGCAGTGCTGGCTGGTATCGGGACATGTACCGTTACCAGCAACTGGAAGCGGCGCTGGATGATGATGAAAATGAGAAAGGAGTGCCGCATGGCTAAGTCTGCACGCTTGTGGCCTACCCTGAAGCGTCTGCTGAGCTACGGTAAGCCGTGGCGCAAATCCCTGTCGCTGGCGGTAGGGATGCTGTGGATCGCTGCCGCGGCGGAAGTGACCGGACCGGTTCTGGTCAGCTATTTTATCGACAACCTGGTGGCGAAACATCAGATGCCCTGGGGAGTGGTCGCAGGACTGGTGGTCAGTTTTATCCTGCTTCAGCTGCTGGCCGCCGGGCTGCACTACTGGCAGGCGCTGTTGTTTAACCGAGCCGCTATCGGTGTGGTACAGCGGTTACGCAGTGACGTGATGAATGCCGCACTCTGTCAGCCGCTGAGTGCCTTTGATACCCAGCCGGTCGGGCAGATTATTTCACGCGTGACTAACGACACCGAAGTGATCCGCGATCTCTACGTCACGGTGGTTTCAACCGTGTTGCGCAGTGCCGCACTGGTCGGCGCCATGATGGTGGCGATGTTTAGCCTTGACTGGCGCATGGCGCTGGTGGCGATGATGATCTTTCCGCTGGTACTGGTAGTGATGTTCATCTATCAGCGTTACAGCACGCCCATTGCCCGTCGGGTTCGCAGCTATCTGGCAGACATCAATAATGGCTTTAACGAAGTCATCAGCGGTATGAGCGTGATCCAGCAGTTTCGTCAGCAGGCGCGATTTGGTGAGCGAATGGGCGAAGCGAGCCGCTCTCACTATCTGGCGCGAATGGAAACGCTGCGTCTGGATGGTTTTCTGCTGCGTCCGCTGTTGAGCCTGTTTTCAGCGATGGTGTTGTGTGGGCTGCTGATCCTGTTTAGTTTCTCGATGCCTGGCGTGTTTGAAGTGGGGGTACTCTATGCCTTTATTACCTATCTGGGGCGTCTGAATGAGCCGCTGATTGAGCTGACCACTCAGCAATCGATGCTGCAGCAGGCGGTAGTTTCAGGTGAGCGTATTTTCGAACTGATGGATGCTGCACAGCAGCAGTATGGTGCCGATCAGCAACCGCTGGCTTCAGGTCGTATCACCCTGAACAATCTGAGCTTTGCCTACCGTGAAAACCGCGATGTGCTCAGTGATATCAATCTTGAGGTTGCCCCACGCGAGTTTGTGGCGCTGGTGGGACATACCGGCAGCGGTAAAAGCACGCTGGCGAACCTGTTAATGGGTTACTACCCGGTAACGCGTGGCGAGATCCGCATTGATGATCGACCCATTAGTGACCTGAGCCATGCCGTGCTGCGGCGCGGTATCGCGATGGTGCAACAGGATCCGGTGGTGCTGGCCGATACGCTGCTGGCGAATGTGCGGCTGGGACGTGACATCAGCGAAGAGGCCGTCTGGACGGTGCTGGAACAGGTGCAGCTGGCTCCGCTGGCGCATGCGTTGCCGGAGGGAATTCATACCCGGCTGGGCGAGCAGGGCAATAATCTGTCGGTCGGGCAGAAGCAGCTGCTGGCACTGGCCCGGGTGCTGGTTGATCTGCCGCAGATACTGATCCTCGACGAAGCGACGGCCAATATTGATTCCGGCACCGAGCAGGCCATTCAGCAGACGCTTGAGACGCTGCGCCAGCACAGCACGCTGGTGGTGATTGCTCACCGCCTCTCAACGATTATTGAAGCAGACAAGATTCTGGTGCTGCATCGTGGTCGTGTGGTTGAGCAGGGTACGCATCAGCAACTGCTGGCGATGCAGGGACGTTACTGGCAGATGTATCAGCTGCAGCAGGCAGGTGAAGATCTGGTATCGGGCGTCGCTGTAACAACTGAAGGCTGAGTTGCACCTTTTTTGCGCACCTTTATCAGATTAATCTGTATAAATGCACTCCTTTGACGCCTGAAGCACCAAAGGAGTGCAGCCCTCCGCTGCAATTTCCCCTGTACGGCCTCTCTGTTTCCCATCCTCTTTAAAGCATCCCTTATCGCGTCTCGCCTGAACAACGTATTACCGTCATTTTCACACTCTGGCACAGGCTTTGCTTATATCCCTGCGTGTCCGTAAACGTTACCTATTTACTCGCTGGAGGGGATCCAATGAAGCTGGTTACCGTCGTAATTAAGCCATTCAAGCTGGAGGATGTACGTGAAGCTTTATCCTCTATCGGCATTCAGGGACTGACCGTCTCCGAAGTGAAAGGTTTTGGCCGTCAGAAGGGCCATGCAGAGCTTTATCGTGGCGCAGAGTACAGCGTGAACTTCCTGCCTAAGGTCAAAATTGATATCGCTATTGCCGACGATCAGTTAGACGAAGTGGTGGATGTCATCAGTAAAGCGGCTTACACCGGCAAAATTGGCGACGGTAAAATTTTCGTAGCTGAACTGCAGCGCGTCATCCGTATTCGTACCGGCGAGACCGACGAAGCCGCTCTGTAATAAAGACTCAGTACTGTGATGGGATGGAATAAAAATGAATAAAATTTTCGCTAAGTTGGGCCTCACCAGCCTGGCACTGTTACCCTCACTCGCAATGGCTGCGCCTGCCGTTGCGGACAAGGCTGATAACGCATTTATGATGATTTGCACCGCGCTGGTGCTGTTTATGTCAATTCCAGGTATCGCGCTGTTTTATGGTGGTTTGATTCGCGGTAAAAACGTGCTGTCGATGCTGACTCAGGTTGCCGTCACCTTCTCACTGGTCTGCGTATTATGGATGGTTTACGGCTATTCACTGGCGTTCAGTGAAGGCAACGCCTTCTTTGGCAGCTTTAACTGGGTGATGCTGAAAAACATTCAGCTGACCGCCGTCATGGGCAGCTTCTATCAATATATTCATGTCGCGTTCCAGGCCTCGTTTGCCTGTATCACGGTGGGCCTGATTGTCGGTGCTATCGCAGAACGCATCCGTTTCTCTGCCGTACTGATTTTTGTCGGCGTCTGGCTGACCCTGGCTTACCTGCCTATCGCGCACATGGTGTGGGCTGGCGGTTTCCTGGCACAGGATGGCGCGCTGGACTTTGCTGGCGGCACCGTGGTGCATATTAACGCCGCTGTCGCCGGTCTGGTGGGCGCTTATCTGGTGGGCAAACGTGCCGGCTTTGGTAAAGAGGCCTTCAAACCACACAACCTGCCAATGGTATTCACCGGCACCGCCATTCTGTATGTCGGCTGGTTCGGTTTCAACGCCGGTTCTGCTTCTGCAGCAAACGAAATCGCGGCGCTGGCCTTCCTGAACACCGTTGTCGCCACAGCGGGCGCCGTGTTGTCATGGACCTTTGGCGAGTGGGCGGTACGTGGTAAGCCTTCGCTGCTGGGTGCCTGTTCAGGCTTTATTGCCGGATTAGTAGCGATTACGCCTGCCTGTGGTTACGTCGGCGTCGGCGGTGCATTAATCATCGGCCTGGTCGGCGGACTGGCGGGACTGTGGGGCGTGACCACCCTGAAAAAATGGCTGCGCGTGGATGATCCCTGCGATGTGTTCGGCGTGCATGGCGTGTGCGGCATTGTCGGCTGTATCCTGACTGGCGTGTTTGCCTCCTCTTCACTGGGCGGCGTAGGCTACGCAGAGGGTGTCACCATGGGCCATCAGGTCTGGGTACAGCTCTTCAGCGTGGGCCTGACTATCGTCTGGTCGGGCGTTGTCGCCTTCATCGGCTTCAAGCTGGCTGATTTGATTGTCGGTCTGCGCGTTCCGGAAGAGCATGAGCGTGAAGGTCTGGATGTAAACAGCCACGGCGAGAATGCTTACAACCAGTAATGGATGGGCAGTGAAAAGATCAATCGGGGGCGAGTAATCGCCCCTTTTTTTATTCGCTGCGCTGACGCATGACCCCTTCCTGAACCGTTGAGGCCACCAGCACACCCTTCTGATTGTAGAACTCGCCCCGGACAAAACCCCGTGCGCCTGACGCCGAAGTACTGACTACGCTATAGAGCAGCCATTCACTGAAGTCGAACGGGCGGTGGAACCACATTGAGTGGTCGATAGTGGCGACCTGCATGTCCGGCTCTAAAAAGCCTTTGCCGTGCGGCTGGAGCGCGACCGGCAGGAAATTGAGATCGGAAGCATAGCCGAGCAGATACTGATGGATACGCAAATCGTCGGGCAGTGGGCCGGTGGCACGGATCCAGACCTGGCGTTCAGGCTTATCCACATGGCCCCGGAGAGGATTGTGAATCTGTACCGGGCGGATCTCCAGCGGACGCTCAGCAATGAATTTTTCACGTAGCTTTTCTGGCAGCAGATGCGCCATTTTCTGCGCCATCGCCTGTTCAGTTAACAGATTCTCTGGCCCCGCCACCTGTGGCATCGGATTCTGATGTTCAAAGCCGCTTTCCGGTGACTGGAACGAGGCGGTCATATAAAAAATCGGCTGCCCATTCTGAATGGCACTGACCCTACGTGCACTGAAACTTTTGCCATCTCGCAGCGTTTCAACATCATAAATAATCGCTTTCTGACTATCGCCGGGCCGCAAAAAATAGCTGTGAAAAGAGTGAATAATGCGATCTTCCGCCACGGTTTGCTTTGCGGCATACAGCGCCTGACCCACCACCTGACCGCCAAACACCTGACGAAGGCCAATATCTTCGCTCTGGCCGCGATATAAACCCTCTTCCAGTTTTTCCAGATTTAATAAATTCAGCAGATTTTGCAGTGCCTGACTCATGGCGCGTTCCTCAATATAGTGACCTGCTCAGTGTGAAAGATCGGACCAGTTGACGTCAATCAGACTTTCTACATTGTCGGTGCCAGGCAAAATTTCATTTTTGTGCCAACATTAAGGACATACGGCGAGTGAAGCGCTGTAAGCAGGATTCGCTGCCGACAATCATTTTGATCAAATGGAGACGACATCAATGAAACTCAGGCATGTGTTCAGTGGAGTAGTTATGGCGGTTGCTGTTGTAGGATGCGCCGACAAGAGTAAACCCGTGCCAACGCCAACTCTGGGTTCTGCGGTTGCAGGACAGACGGCGGCGATTGCGCAGCCTAACGTAAGTGGTTCAGTCTTTATCCGCCAGCGCATTGCGCTGCCGCCGGATGCGGTATTAACCGTGACGCTCTCTGATGCGTCCGTCGCCGATGCACCCTCAAAAGTGCTGTCGCAGCGCGTGGTGCGTACCGAAGGCAAACAGGCACCGTTCCAGTTCGTGCTGCCGTTTAACCCAGCCGACATCAAGCCTGATGCACGCATTCTGTTAAGCGCAGCCATCTCAATCGACGGTAAGCTGGCCTTTATCACTGAAGGCGTGAAGCCGGTGATTAACCAGGGTGGCACCAAAGCAGAGCTGCTGCTGGTACCGGTACCGTCTATGGCGATGCCAACCCAGCCGGGCGCAGCGACCACCGTTCCTTCGACCTCACCGACTCAGGTGACGCCGTCTGCTGCGGTTCCTGCTCCAACCCGTCTGTAAACTCTTTTCGGGGCGACATTGTCGCCCTTTTTTCCCTGTCTAAACTCGCCAGCGATAAGTTTCGAGATCGAGCTGTCCGTCGTCACTCACCTCTATGCCTTCCGCCTCCAGTGCATCCCGCTGCCGCAACAGACGGTCACCCTGAAGAGAAATTGTGCCGTGTCGGTTTACGACGCGATGCCAGGGAAGGGTAGTGCCCTCGGGTAAGCGACTCAGCACGCCACCAACCTGACGCGCCGCGCGCGGAGAACCGGCCAGTAGCGCCACATCGCCATAGGTGGTGACGCGGCCAGCCGGAATAGCGGCAACAATTTGCCAGATGCGTTGCTGGAAAGTGTCTGGCTGATTCATGTACTTATTTCATCAGGAAAAAGGGTTTTAACTTTAGCACGGGGAAAAGGCGGAGAAAGCGTAAAAGCGGTGGTTGTTCAAGAAAACAACGGTTGTCCCGACTACGCTTGCAATTGCCACCTCCTTCCCAGATAATGCCCCCGCTCTCGTAAAGAGGGCTTGTCAATGGGGGCCCTGTTGGTTCTCCCGCAATGCTAGCTTGTGAACTCGGTCAGATCCGGAAGGAAGCAGCCGTAGCAGGTGACGCGTGTGCCGGGATGTAGCTGGCAGGGCCCCCACCACTTTCCCCCTTCGATATTCTCCCCCTAAGCTGCAGACAGGCAAAACCCGCCTGGGCCGATCCTTTGCCGGCAGGCAGGATTATCCGGTACTTTATTGGGGTAAAACTGAGCCGTAAGCGATCAGATTAACGGACAAATTTCCATACTGAACCCGGGACTTTATCGTAGAGCTTGTTCATCGTCAGTTCCGCCAGGCGATGGTCAGCTGCTGAGTAAAATACCGCTAATTCATCTTCCGGTAATTCATACTTATTTTTTTCAATCACCCTTTCCAGGGTATCAAGAGAGCGGCAGCGCCGCAGTCGCATCAAATAATCGGTTTTAGTCAGGGTTTTGTTCATAAATAAACCGTTCTCATGTCTTTACTATAATGAATGGCTCGGTTGCTGGAGAAAAGCGCACTCTTCAGTGAACAGATTAAATAAGCGTTTTGCTGAACGTTGCCACCGCTGAAGATCCGGACTATTGACACCATAATTGCTGAATAGCATAAAAGTATCATCAAGATATTCATCGATTTGCGAAATCAGCGCTTCATCTTCAACGTGCTTAATTTTGTAATTCATGGTGAAAGAGGCGATATGCTCAATCAAATCGTTAAGCTGTAGATTGCTTTCAGAAGTGGGATCATTAACCCAGCCATGATGACTGTCGGTTAATGTTGCCATGCTGTCGTCAAACAGACTCTCACAAAGGTATTTAAGCTGGGCAATATCATGCCGTTTCGGTGAGTATTCGTCCATCTTTTTCCCCTCCATAGCTAGCACAGTTGCCGCAGGGCGGCGAGAGAAGATCACGCGGCCAGGAAGCGATTATTCGGGCAGTTATTAAACGGGATACCTTAAAGATAGTGTAAAACCATTAGTTCTGCTCACCTCCATTACTAAATATTACAATTCATCGCCAGGGGAGGGTTGCTCATTGTCGATCACATCAAACTCAAGTGCACCGGGCTTAATGTGAAAGTTTACCTGTTCTGACTGCGTCACGGTTTCATTTAGATCCAGGCAGGGACTAAATAAATTCCAGTCAAAATCGTAAAGTAATTTAAAACTATTCAGATCCTGGTATTCAACCGAAATGATTTTTAAACTGCCTGGAACTAACCGGGCATTTTGTGAGTACCAGCGTAAATCCCCTACCAGCAAATCGGTTATTTTGAGAATATTCCGCTGAACAATCTCTGCTATTTTTGCGCAGTCCGATTCACCCGCGGCAATATCACATTCAATGCGTGACAGCATATCTGTTCCACTTATAACCGTTAATAAACCTATCATTGGTTTTCTGCAACTGGTTTGCAAGTCAGTTGAGCACAAAACTCTCAGTTTCTGAGATTTGCCAGACGCAGCCGCAGGCCTTACCGCCAGCGCGGGTCTGCCAGTGAGTGCAGGTGATATTTATCTTTTGATACACAATCCCACATTCAACAGAGAGCAACATCAGGTATCTTTGCTGTTATGTTATAACATTATGGTGAAGTAATGCGTCAGAGTGGACTACTTATGTCACTGGGCGGGCGGCTGGGAGTAGCACTGCTATTTATCACGCTGCTTGCTGTGGCAATAAAATGGGGGATCAGCGCATGATCCTGTTTAACGCGCTTCGCGCGGGCTACCAGGGACAGGTTGTGACCCCGGCTATTACCGGCCAGCTCGCAGCCGGCTCGATGACCGCGCTGGTCGGCGCGAACGGTAGCGGCAAATCAACCCTGTTAAAAACCATTGCTGGCTTACTGCCACCGATAGCCGGGCGCTGTGAGCTGCAGGTTGCACGCCGGGATATCGGCTGGTTGCCGCAGCGCACCGAACTTGAGACCCGCTTTCCCCTGACGGTATTTGAACTGGTCTCTATTGGCTGCTGGCCACGCTGCGGCTGGTTCGGCGGCATTAACCGGATACTGCGTCGGGAGATCTGGCAGTCGCTGGAAGCGGTTCAGATGAGTGATTATGCGGATGCGCAGCCCGCGACGTTATCCGGCGGACAACTGCAGCGGGTATTGTTTGCGCGGCTGATGCTGCAGCGCAGCCAGCTCTGGCTTCTGGATGAGCCTTTTAACGGCATTGACAGCCAGACGGTGACGCTACTGATGTCGATCCTTGAGCAGCAACAGCAGGCCGGAACAACCCTGCTGGTGGTGCTGCACGATCGTCCGCTGGTGGCGCGCTACTTCAGTAACGTGATGTCGATGGATGAACGTGAGGTTAACTGCACCTGCCTGCCTGCTTCCTCTCTGGGGAGTCGTGCGCCGTGACCCTGATTCAACCCTTTATTGAGTTTGGTTTTATGCGACGCGCGCTGGTGGCCTGTCTGGCGCTGGCCGTCAGCGCCACGCCGCTCGGGGTATTCCTCTCCCTGCGACGTATGAGCCTGATTGGCGATGCCTTATCACACGCGGTGCTGCCCGGTGCCGCCATTGGCTATCTGATCTCCGGATTGTCACTGGTCGCGATGGGTGTTGGCGGCCTGATCGCTGGTTTAGCCGTGGCGCTGCTCTCTGGCGCGGTCAGTCGCTACACGCCGCTGAAAGAGGATGCCAGTTTTGCCGGGTTCTATCTGGGTTCACTGGCGCTGGGCGTCACGCTGGTTTCATTACGCGGCTCAAGTGTGGATCTGCTGCACGTTCTGTTTGGCTCGCTGCTGGCGGTAGACAACGCAGCGCTGTTGCTGGTGGGCGGCATCGCTGCCTTTACGCTGATTCTGCTGGCGGTGATCTATCGTCCGCTGGTCATCGATGCGTTTGACGGCGACTTCCTGCGTGCGCAGGGAAAATGGAGCGCGCCGCTGGTGCATGGTCTGTTTTTAATGCTGGTGGTGCTGAATCTGGTGGCGGGTTTTCAGGTGCTGGGCACCCTGATGTCAGTGGGTTTAATGATGTTGCCCGCCGCCAGCGCCCGCTTCTGGAGTCGCCATCTCGCCGCGATGCTGGTTATCGCCATTTTCATGGCAATGATTTCGTCGCTGGCCGGGCTGATGCTCTCCTGGCACTTCTCATTGCCGGCGGGTCCCGCTGTGGTGCTGAGCGCCGCCATGCTGTTTTTTTTCTCCATTCTTACAGGGCCGTGCGGCGGAATTTTACGCCGCCATTAATCTTAAGGGGTATCTATGAAAAAATTACCGGTTAGCCTGGCGCTCGCTGCGCTGTTTGCCACGCCTCTGGCGATGGCCAAAACGGTGGATGTCGTGGCGAGCTTTACCGTGCTGGCTGACATCGCTAAGCAGGTCGGCGGCGATCATGTAAAGGTTAAAAGCCTGGTGGGGCCGAATGGCGATCCTCATACTTTTGAACCGACACCGCAGGACAGTCAGGCGCTGGCGAAGGCCGATCTGGTGTTTGTCAGCGGACTGGGACTGGAAGGGTGGATGGATCGGCTGGTCAGCGCCTCAGGGTATCGCGGTCAGCCCGTTGTCGCCTCAACCGGTGTCACCACTCGCAGCATGGAGGAGGAGGGTAAAACCGTTACCGATCCTCACGCCTGGAACAGCATGCAGAACGGCGTTATCTACGCGACCAACGTGATGAATGCGCTGGTCAAAGCCGATCCTGAAGATGCTCCGGCCATTCGTCAGCGTGGACAGAATTACATTCAGCAACTGCAGGCGCTGGATCGCTGGGCAAAAACCGCCTTTGACGCTGTGCCAGCCGATAAGCGTAAAGTGCTGACCAGTCATGATGCGTTTGGTTACTTTGGACAGCGATATGGCGTGACTTTCCTGGCGCCGGTAGGGTTCTCTACTGAGGCGGAAGCGAGTGCCAGCAACGTGGGTAATTTAATCACTCAGCTGAAGCAGCAGCACATCAATCGCTATTTCATTGAGAACCAGACCGACCCGCGTCTGGTAAAACAGATTGCCAGCGCCACCGGGGCAGAGCCGGGTGGTGAGCTCTATCCGGAAGCGTTATCCACGGCCTCTGGCCCGGCAGCCACCTATCAGGCGGCTTTTAAACACAACGTGAATGCGATGCTGAAGAGCATGTACTAAGCATAAAAAAGGCCGGGCAAGCCCGGCCAGTCATCACGACACAAACTAGCGTTTTTTCTTTCTTCCCTGTACTGCTTTAAACCGCGGGTTCGATTTACAGATAACGTAAATACGGCCTTTGCGGCGGACCACTTTACAATCCCGATGGCGATTTTTTGCTGAACGCAGCGAGCTTAATACCTGCATGATCCTCTCCTCTATTTCTTTCCAAGAAAGCGCCCGAAACGCTGGTTAAAGCGCGCGGTGCTGCCCTCTTTGGCAAAATCTTTCTGTTTACCGGTGTAGAACACATGTGAGGCAGACGACACATCCAGGGTGACGTAGGGCAGCGTTTCGCCTTCGAACTCCACGGTGCGATCGGTTTTGATGGTTGATCCGATTTTGAACCAGACATCAGCCGATGTGTCATGGAAAACCACGTGACGATAGTGAGGATGAATATTCGCTTTCATAATGCACACCTATGTAATGTTATACTATAACAATATTATGCGATGCACAGGCCAGGATTGCAACTGTCCGTGAGACAGGAAAAGCAAGGGGACAGGAAATGAGAAGGGCTGAATCGCAGGCATAAAAAAAGGCCGCTTGCGCGGCCTCAGATGATTTACAGCTTAGTGAGTCTGGTTATGCTCAACCGGATGACTGTTCGCTGATTCTTCTTTTTTCTTGCCAAAGCGGCGGCGTACCACCACAAAGAACACAGGAACGAAGAAGATCGCCAGTATGGTCGCGGTGACCATACCACCGATAACACCGGTACCTACGGCGTTTTGCGAACCGGAACCGGCCCCGGTACTGATCGCCAGCGGCAGTACCCCGAGAATAAACGCCAGTGACGTCATCAGGATAGGACGCAGACGCATACGGCACGCTTCCAGCGCAGCTTCAATCAGCCCTTTACCCTCTTTATCCATCAAATCTTTAGCAAATTCGACGATAAGGATGGCGTTCTTGGTGGAGAGGCCGATGGTTGTCAGTAACCCCACTACGAAGTAGACGTCATTACTCAGGCCACGCAGGGTGGTAAAGATCAGTGCACCAATGACCCCGAGCGGGACAACCAGCATAACCGAGAATGGAATCGACCAGCTCTCGTACAGTGCGGCGAGACACAGGAAGACCACAATCAGCGAGATGGCATAGAGCGCAGGGGCCTGGTTACCTGACAAGCGTTCCTGATAGGACATGCCGGTCCAGTCATAGCCGATACCGGCAGGCAGTTTCGCCGCCAGCTCTTCCATCAGGTCCATTGCCGCACCCGAGCTTTTGCCTGGCGCAGCCTGTCCCAGGATTTCCATCGCAGGCAGACCGTTGTAACGCTCAAGGCGCGGTGAACCATATTGCCATTTCGCTGACGAGAAGGCAGAGAAGGGCACCATGGTTCCGCTGCTGTTGCGCACGTACCATTTACCAATGTCGTCCGGCAGCATGCGGGCGTCCGCTTTACCCATGACGTAAACTTTCTTCACGCGACCGCGGTCAATGAAGTCATTGACGTAGGAACCGCCCCAGGAAGCCGCCAGCGTGGTGTTGATATCACTCAGTGATACGCCCAGCGCCTGTGCTTTCTCCTGATCGATGGTCAGCTTGTACTGCGGCGTATCTTCCATCCCGTTAGGACGGACGCCAACCAGCGTATCAGGATGCTGCGCAATCATGCCGAACAGCTGATTACGCGCTTCCGTCAGCTTATCGTGGCCAAGGTTATTCTGGTCGATCAGCTCAAAGTCGAAGCCGGTCGCGTTACCCAGTTCAATAATGGCTGGCAGGTTGAAAGGAATGACCATTGCATCTTTGATCGCGCCCAGCGCCTGCATGGCACGGCCAGCAATCGCCGGTACTTTCATGTCGCTGCCGGTACGTTCATCCCACGGCTTGAGACTGACGAAGGCGATACCGGTGTTCTGTCCACGACCGGCAAAGCCGAAGCCGTTAACGGTAAACACCGATTTAACCGTGTCTTTCTCCTGGGTCAGGAAGTAATCCGTCACCTGATCCAGCACTTTCTGCGTACGCTCCTGGGTTGCACCAGCAGGCAGCTGCGCCTGAGCCAGCAGCAGACCCTGATCCTCTTCCGGTAAGAATGAGGAGGGCAGTCGCACAAACAGAAACGCCATACCGACCACGATCACCAGATAGATCACCATATAGCGACCCGTACTGCGAACCATGTGGCCCACACCATCCACATAGTGGTTGGTGCTTTTGTCGAACATGCGGTTGAACCAGCCGAAGAAACCGGTGGTTTTACCGTGCTCGCCTTTTTTAATCGGTTTCAGCATGGTGGCACAGAGTGCCGGCGTCAGAATAAAGGCGACCAGCACCGACAGCGCCATTGCCGAAACGATAGTGATGGAGAACTGACGGTAGATAACACCGGTCGAACCACCAAAGAACGCCATCGGAATAAATACGGCAGCCAGCACCAGCGCGATACCGACCAGTGCGCCCTGGATCTGCTCCATAGAACGCTTAGTCGCTTCTTTTGGCGGTAATCCCTCTTCCGCCATTACGCGCTCAACGTTCTCGACCACCACGATGGCGTCATCCACCAGCAAGCCGATGGCCAGCACCATCCCGAACATCGTCAGGGTGTTTATCGAATAGCCAAAAGCGCTGATAACGGCAAACGTACCCAGCAATACCACAGGGACCGCGATGGTAGGAATGAGCGTGGCGCGGAAGTTCTGCAGAAACAGATACATGACCAGGAACACCAGCACGATCGCTTCGATCAGCGTTTTCACCACTTCGAAAATCGAGATCTTAACGAAAGGCGTGGTGTCATACGGATAGACCACTTTCAAACCGGCCGGGAACGTCGGCTGCAATTTGGCCAGTTCTTCTTTCACCGCATTGGCGGTATCCAGCGCATTCGCACCGGTGGCCAGCTTGATACCGATACCGGACGCAGGCTTGCCGTTATAACGGGCAACGATTTCGTAGTTTTCCGCGCCAAGTTCAATCCTTGCCACATCACGCAGACGAACCTGAGAACCATCTTCATTCACTTTCAGCAGGATTTTGCCGAATTCATCGGTAGAGGTGAGACGGGTTTGCGCAATGATCGAGGCGTTAAGCTGCTGTCCCGGAACCGGAGGCGTACCGCCCAACTGACCGGCAGCAACCTGGGTGTTCTGCGTATTCAGGGCGCTGATAACATCAACCGGCGTCAGGTTGTAGTTGTTCAGCTTGTGCGGATCCATCCAGATACGCATCGCGTACTGCGCACCAAATACCTGGGTATCACCCACGCCTTTGGTACGGCTGATCGGGTCTTTGATGGACGATGAAATAAAGTCAGAAATATCATTCTGCGTCATATTGTCATCGTCGCTGATGAAGCCCGCTACCATCAGGAAGCTACTGGAAGATTTCTTAACCTGAATCCCCTGTTGCTGTACTTCCTGCGGTAACAGCGGCGTCGCCAGCTGCAGTTTGTTCTGCACCTGAACCTGCGCGATATCGGCATCTGTTCCTGACTCAAAGGAGATCGTCAGGGTCAGCGTACCGGATGAGTCGCTGCTTGAGGACATATACATCAGTCCATCAATGCCGTTCATATTTTGTTCGATGACCTGGGTCACCGAGTCCTGCAGCGTTTTAGCATCTGCACCAGGGTAGGTGGCCTGAATCTCAATCGCCGGCGGTGCAACATTGGGATATTGCTCAATCGGAAGTTTGAGAATCGATAGCGCACCGACCAGCATAATGATGATGGCGAGCACCCACGCAAAGATGGGCCGATCGATAAAGAACTTAGCCATGAATCAACGGCTCCTGTTATGACGATGACTTGTCAGACTGCGGCTTTGAATCGGGTGCCGCTTTCGCATCGTCTGAGACTTCTTGTGGGGTAACCTGTGCGCCCGGCTTGGCTCGCTGCAGACCCGTGCTGATCACACGTTCACCCGCTTTAACACCGTCGGTGACTAACCACTTGTCGCCAATCGCCTGAGAGGTGGTGACCTGACGAGCTTCCACTTTGTTATCTGCACCTACCACCATGACCGTTGCCTGACCCGTTGGGGTGCGGGCTACCGCCTGTTGCGGAACCAGCAACGCATTAGGATTGGTACCTTCATCCAGACGAGCGCGAACAAACATGCCCGGTAACAGCGCATGGTTCGGGTTCGGGACAATGGCGCGCAGGGTGATAGAACCCGTGGTTTCATCAACGGTAACGTCAGAGAACTCCAGCGTACCTGTCTGTGGATAGCTGTTGCCGTTCTGCATCAGCAGGGTCACGTTGGCTTTGCCATCGTTCTGCTTCAGCTGACCCGACTCCAGTTCTGAACGTAAGCGCATGAAATCTTCGCTCGACTGGGTAACGTCGACATACATCGGGTCAAGTTGCTGCACAGTGGCCAGGGCGGTGGTTTGTGCGTTTTGTACCAGCGCACCTTCCGTTACTGACGATTTGCCGATGCGGCCACTGATAGGCGAGGTGACTTTGGTATAAGCCAGGTTAATGCGGGCCGTTTCTACATTGGCTTTTGCTACCTGAACCGCAGCATCGTTTTGCGCGGCCGTGGCAACGGCGGTGTCGTAATCCTGCTGACTGATATATTTGGTGCCGAGTAAAGGCTTATAACGTTTGACGGTCAGCTGAGCGATGCGTGCATTGGCCTGCGCCTGAGTTAAATCACCTTTGGCGCTGTCATAGGCGGCCTGATAGGTAGCTGGATCGATCTGATAAAGAGACTGACCCGCTTTGACATCGCTGCCTTCAACAAAGTTACGCTTCAGAATGATACCGGAAACCTGCGGACGGACTTCGGCGACACGATATGCCGAGGTGCGGCCAGGTAATTCAGTCGAGATTTTCAGGGGTTCAGTTTTCAGTGTTACAACCCCCACTGCTGGCGGTTGCTGGGCGGCTTGTTCGGATTTATTGTTGTCACATCCTGTTAACAAAAAGCTGCCTGATAGCATCAGGACGGCCGCCAGAGGCGATAATCCTCTGATTTTATTCATAAATAAACCTCTAGTGTCCGATATCAATTGGTCAATGGATCACAAACTGAAAAACCCATTGCTGTGTCAAGTCGCAGGTCATGCTATGGTACATACATTCGCAAATGTATGTAAACTTACCTGTTTGTAAAAAAAGCCCCTTATGGCACGAAAAACCAAAGCGCAAGCACTTGAAACGCGACATCAAATTCTTGATGCCGCCATTGTTCTGTTTTCGCAGCAGGGCGTTTCAGCCACTTCTCTGGCGGATATTGCAACCGCTGCCAGCGTCACGCGAGGGGCCATCTACTGGCACTTCAAAAATAAAGCCGATGTATTACATGAAATATGGCTTCGTTGTGATGCTGGTCTGGACGATGTGGAACTTGAGTATCAGACAAAATACCCTGGCGATCCACTCTCTGTGTTGCGAGCGATGCTGGTCTATATCTTTGACGCGACAGCAAAGGATCCGCAGCGCCGCGCCTTGATGGAGATCATTTTCCACAAATGTGAATTTGTGGGCGAAATGTCGGCGCTGAAGAATATGCAGCAGAGCTTACTGCTGGAGTGCTACGACAAAATTGAAGATGTCCTGCGCCAGTGTATCGAAGCCGGACAACTTCCTGGCAGTCTCAGCACGCGTCAGGCCGCTCTTATCCTGCGCGGTTACGTCAACGGTATGATGGAAAGCTGGCTGTTTGCGCCGGACAGTTTTGATTTAGCCGGAGACGCGCCGACGCTGGTCAATGCCTTTATCGATATGCTGCGCCTCAGTCCGACGCTGACTGCCCACCACTAAGCCGATGGGCGATCACGCTTGTTTTCGAAATCGCGCTGCACCATGGCCAGCGCTGAGAGCACGGTTTCTACCGGCAGTTGATGCTCTTCCAGTAGCTGAATCAGATCAACTGCCAGTTTGACGTCGTCAGGGGCATTTTCCAGTGACATCTCTTCTCCTAAATACGTAGTCGGGCCGCGACCAGCAGCATCACTAATGCACCGAGAATCGCCATGCCCAGTGCGCCAATATGCAGCGTTGCCAGGGTGCCCAGTTCAAAATAGGTGGCGATATAGCCGCCAATCAGTGCCCCGATCATCGACAGCGTCAGGGTAGCAACCAGGCCGCCCGGTGGTCCCGGCATAAGCAGACGCTTCAGCAACCCCAGCAGTAAACCGCTTAACAGCCACACAAGTAAAGCCATGGTTCTTCTCCGCGCCGAATCACACCCAGTATAGGAGCGCTTTTGTCACGCTGCGCTTTATTCGCTGCCGCGCAACGAAGAGGCCCATTCGACAGAGCGAATCGCCTGCCGACAGCGTGCCAGTCGCTGCTCTAACGTTTCCAGATCCTGTTTCAGCTGATGCTGTACCGCCAGCGTTTCGGCCAGCGCCAGGCGCTGCTCACGCTGATCGATCATTGCCAGTAAACGCCGTTCAAATTCACGGTACTCCTGATATTTTGCGGCGCGTGGGTTCCTGATGGGCTGTTCGCGTCGGGTACGCAGCTGTTGCGTACTCGCCTCGCGTTGCAGGGCGGCAATCTGATCGACCAGGCGTTCAGCCAGCCACGCACTGCGGGCCAGATCGTGGCTGCTGTCGCAGAGCCGGGCAAAATTCTGTTCCACTTCCAGCAGGTAATCAGCCAGCCGCGTGCCTTTGGTGCGAAACAGCTGAGTATCAAAACGTGGCAGACGGCAAACCCCATCGGAATGGCAGGCGAGTTCCTGCCGCAGGGCGATAAGGAGCTGTTGCAGGCGCTGTTGTATGGCGATCGCACTCATCGCGTCACGCTCAATTGTGCTAACGTACGCTGATGAGGAAAGAGTTGGGCGGCATTCATGCAACGCATTCTGTTATTAACCCTCGGCTGGCTGGCGATTGTGCTGGGGACGCTGGGCATTGTATTACCTTTATTACCTACCACGCCATTCATGCTGCTGGCGGCCTGGTGTTTTGCCCGTTCATCGCCGCGTTTTCATCACTGGCTGCTGTGGAAATCGCCATTTGGCCGCTATCTGCGTCACTGGCAGCAGCATCGCGCGATGCCGCCAGGGGCTAAAGTACGCGCTATCTGCCTGATCGTCGCCACCTTTAGTCTCTCACTCTTCCTGGTGCATCAGCTCTGGGTACGCATCATGCTGCTGATCATGCTGGCGGCGCTGCTGCTGTTTATGTGGCGTATTCCGGTGGTGGCAGAAGCAGCGGACGCACCGCCGCCGCCGCGATAAAGTTGCATTTAGCCGGTCATTTGCTTAGATTTGGGCGTCTTCGTGCGTGGCTTCCCTTTGTGAACTGACTTCCGCTGAGCCTGTTATCAGGTATTAGCGCTTTTGAAGCTGCGCGAAACAGAATTTTTTACCAGGCGTATCATTATGACCGACACTGCGCAGCAGTTTGAATTCATTAAAAACAGCATTAAAAGCATTCCCGATTATCCTAAGCCAGGCATCCTGTTCCGCGATGTCACCAGCCTGCTGGAAGATCCCAAAGCCTATGCCGCGTCGATTGCGCTGCTGGTTGAGCGTTACCGTAATAAAGGCATCACTAAGGTGGTGGGGACGGAAGCGCGCGGTTTCCTGTTTGGTGCACCGGTGGCGTTAGGTCTCGGCGTCGGTTTTGTTCCGGTGCGTAAGCCCGGCAAACTGCCCCGTGAAGTCTACAGCGAATCCTATGAGCTGGAGTACGGAACCGATAAGCTGGAATTGCACAAAGATGCCATCCAGCCAGGCGATCTGGTGCTGGTGGTTGACGACCTGCTGGCGACCGGCGGGACGATTGAAGCGACCGTTAAACTGATTCGTCGTGCAGGCGGTGAAGTTAAAGACGCGGCTTTCATTATTAATCTGTTCGATCTGACCGGAGAAACGCGTCTTAATGCCATGGGCGTTGAGAGCTACAGCCTGGTTAAATTCCCCGGCCACTAAGCCACTCTTTCGGCCTTGCCATCCGGCGAGGCCGTCACGCCTTCGGCGTCAAGATAACGAGTGCCAGCCAAAAGCGTAGCTGATAGACTACTGCAATCTTATACAGGGGTTGCAGAGCGTCTGCGCTCATCTTTCCATCCAACTTCGTCGAACTCCACATGAGCTATCAGGTACTTGCGCGAAAATGGCGTCCCCAGGCTTTTGCTGATGTTGTCGGTCAGGAACATGTTCTGACGGCGCTGGCGAATGGATTGTCTCTGGGACGCATCCATCATGCTTATCTCTTCTCCGGCACCCGCGGAGTAGGGAAAACCACTATTGCGCGTCTGCTGGCCAAAGGCCTTAACTGCGAAACCGGTATCACTGCCACCCCCTGTGGTCAGTGTGATAACTGCCGTGAAATTGAGCAGGGCCGCTTTGTCGATCTGATTGAGATTGACGCCGCATCGCGTACCAAAGTTGAAGATACCCGCGATCTGCTCGACAACGTGCAGTACGCCCCGGCGCGTGGCCGCTTCAAAGTCTATCTGATCGATGAAGTGCATATGCTGTCGCGTCACAGCTTCAATGCGCTGTTAAAGACGCTGGAAGAGCCCCCTTCACACGTTAAATTCCTGCTGGCGACCACCGATCCGCAGAAACTGCCGGTGACCATTCTCTCGCGCTGCCTGCAGTTCCACCTCAAAGCGCTGGATGTCGATCAAATCCGTCAGCAGCTTGAGCATGTTCTGAAGCAGGAACAGATTGAGAGTGAAACCCGGGCGCTGCAGCTGCTGGCGCGGGCTGCCGATGGCAGTATGCGCGATGCGCTGAGCCTTACCGACCAGGCCATTGCCATGGGGCAGGGCGCGGTGACCAGCAGTACGGTCAGCGTCATGCTCGGCACGCTGGACGATGAGCAGCCGCTGGGGCTGCTGGAAGCGCTGGTCGACGGTGACGGTCAGCAGGTGATGAGCCTGTTGAGCCAGGCCGCGTCACGGGGTGTGGAATGGGAAGCGCTGCTGGTAGAAATGCTGCGCCTGCTGCACCAGATTGCGATGGTGCAATTGCTGCCGA
Organism: Pantoea sp. OVA07A; assembly: GCF_019969975.1. Lineage (NCBI taxonomy): Bacteria > Pseudomonadati > Pseudomonadota > Gammaproteobacteria > Enterobacterales > Erwiniaceae > Pantoea > Pantoea sp. OVA07A. The sequence continues at coordinate 1,245,818 of NZ_JAHXYM010000001.1, forward strand.
CCTCGCTTAATGACGATGATGAGAGTAACGCCCTTCGCTTGCGTGAACTGGCGCGCGTGGTGCCGCCCGCCGATCTGCAACTCTATTATCAGACCCTGTTGATGGGCCGCAAGGATCTGCCTATTGCGCCCGATCGTCGCATGGGTGTGGAGATGACGCTGCTGCGTGCACTGGCGTTTCATCCTAAAGCTGCCGTGGCTGAACCCATTGCGCGTCCCGCATTAACTCAGCAGACGGCGCCTGTCGCCCTTGCGCAGACGTCACCGGCAGCATCCGGCCCATCGTCGTTAGCACGGCAATCGGCAGCACAGCCAGCCTCACCGTCACCTGCCGCTACGCCGCCGTCGCACACCGCGTCGCCCGTCGCGCAGCAGACTCAACAGCAGATGCCGGAGCAGACGCAGCAGCAGGTTGCCGCTCAGCCGCAGATGGCCGCGCCCGATGCTGCACCGCAGCATTCGCCGTCGCCAGATGCCGCACCTGACACCGCACTCTCCAGTTCCACCAGTCAGCTCCTGCAGGCGCGCACTCAGTTGTTGCGTCAGGGAGCGAACAAGCCAAAAAAGCGTGAGCCGGCAGCGCCAGGTGCGCGGCCGGCCAACTCCGCGCTGGAGCGGCTGGCCTCGGTCACCGAGCGCAGTCAGCAGCGTATCCGCGATCGCGAGCCTGCTGCCCCGGTAAAAGAGGAAGCGTACCGCTGGAAAGCGGTCAATCAGCCGGTGGAAGTGGCGGAGCCGGTGGCGACGCCAAAGGCCTTGCGTTCTGCGCTGGAGCATGAGAAAACCCCTGAGCTGGCGGCGCGTCTGGCCGAAGAAGCACAGCAGCGCGATCCCTGGGCCGCAGAGATTGCGATCCTGCCGCTGCCGAAACTGGTGCAGCAGCTGGCGTTAAATGCCTGGAAAGAGACCACCGAAACTGGGGTCTGCCTGCATTTGCGTAGCAGCCAGCGTCACCTTAATTCACCGTCGGCGCAGCAGGTATTAAGCGATGCGCTGAGTCAGCATGCCGGGCAGAGAGTTGAACTCTCGGTAGTTGAAGACGATAATTCATCGGTGTTGACGCCACTTGAATGGCGTCAGGCCATTTACGAAGAGAAACTGGCGCAGGCGCGTCAGTCGATCACCTGTGATACCCACATCCAGACGCTGCAGCGCTTTTTTGATGCCGATCTGGATGAGGAGAGTATCCGACCTGTTTGAACACGCTGCTGCTATCTTAACGATAGCGTTGTAGCCTCAGCTGAGAGAGAAAATTATGTTTGGTGGTAAAGGCGGATTGGGCAACCTGATGAAACAGGCCCAGCAGATGCAGGACAAAATGGCCAAGGTTCAGGAAGAGATTGCCGCGATTGAAGTGACCGGTGAGTCTGGTGCTGGCCTGGTAAAAGTCACCATTAACGGCGCGCACAACTGCCGTCGCGTGGAAGTCGATCCCAGCCTGCTGGAAGATGACAAAGATATGCTGGAAGATCTGATTGCAGCCGCGTTCAACGATGCGGCACGTCGCATTGATGAAACCCAGAAAGAGAAGATGGCTTCTGTCTCTTCAGGCATGCAGCTGCCACCAGGCTTTAAGATGCCGTTCTGATGCAAACCAGTCCACTGCTTGAATCTTTGATGGAGTCGCTGCGCTGTCTGCCTGGCGTTGGGCCGAAGTCGGCGCAGCGCATGGCGTTTCAGCTGCTGCAGCGCGATCGCAGCGGTGGCATGCGGCTGGCGCAGGCGCTGACCCGGGCGATGTCGGAGATCGGACACTGCGCCGATTGCCGGACATTCACCGAGCAGGAAATTTGCACCATCTGCGCCAATCCACGGCGTCAGCAGAATGGTCAAATCTGCGTGGTGGAAAGCCCGGCGGATATTCACGCCATTGAGCAAACCGGCCAGTTTGGCGGTCGCTACTTTGTGCTGATGGGACATCTCTCGCCGCTCGACGGCATCGGTCCGGCTGATATTGGCCTGGATCGTCTGGAGCAGCGACTGGAGAGTGAAACCCTGCAGGAAGTGATCCTCGCCACCAACCCGACGGTGGAAGGCGAGGCGACCGCGAACTACATCGCGGAACTCTGTGGTCAGTATGGCGTCGACGCCAGCCGTATCGCGCACGGCGTGCCGGTGGGCGGTGAGCTGGAGATGGTTGATGGCACCACGCTGTCCCATTCACTGGCGGGCCGCCAGAAGTTTAAATTTTAATCACTTGCCGGTGTTGTGACAGACACCGGCTTGAAAATCTCCCTGTCACCCCCACATCAACCTCAACGTTTGTTCAACCTGTTTTGTTGAGGTAGCAATGACCATGAAAGGACAAGAGACCCGTGGCTTTCAGTCGGAAGTAAAACAACTTCTGCACCTGATGATCCATTCTCTCTATTCAAACAAAGAAATTTTCCTGCGTGAGCTGATCTCCAACGCCTCGGATGCGGCAGACAAACTGCGCTTCCGTGCCCTGTCAGATTCCAGCCTGTATGAAGGTGATGGCGAGCTGCATGTTCGTCTCTCTGTTGATAAGGACAACCGTACCATTACCCTCAGCGACAACGGTATTGGTATGCGTCGCGATGAGGTCATTGAGAACCTCGGGACTATCGCCAAGTCAGGCACCAAATCCTTCCTTGAATCCCTGGGCTCCGATCAGGCGAAAGATAGCCAGCTGATCGGTCAGTTCGGTGTCGGTTTCTATTCTGCATTCATCGTGGCGGATAAAGTCACGGTGCGCACCCGTGCCGCGGGCGCGTCAGCCGAAGAAGGCGTGTTCTGGGAATCCGCAGGCGAGGGCGAATATACCCTGGCTGAAATTGAGAAAGCCGATCGTGGTACCGAGATCACCCTGCATCTGCGCGAAGGCGAGGATGAGTTCCTGGATGCATGGCGCGTGCGCAACATCATCAGCAAATATTCCGATCACATCGCGCTGCCGGTAGAGATCGAAAGCAAAGATGAAGAAGGCGAAGGGACACACTGGGAGAAGATTAACAAAGCCCAGGCGCTGTGGACCCGCAACAAATCTGAGATCAGCGACGAAGAGTACAACGAGTTCTACAAGCATATCGCCCACGATTACAGCGATCCGGTTGCCTGGAGCCACAATCGGGTAGAAGGTAAGCAGGAATATACCAGCCTGCTCTACATTCCGGCGCGTGCGCCATTCGATATGTGGAACCGCGATCAGAAACATGGCCTGAAACTCTACGTACAGCGCGTCTTTATCATGGATGACGCTGAGCAGTTTATGCCGAACTATCTGCGCTTTGTGCGTGGCCTGATTGACTCCAACGATCTGCCGCTGAACGTTTCCCGTGAGATCCTGCAGGATAGCCGCGTGACCCAGAGTCTGCGCGCTGCGCTGACGAAGCGGACCCTGCAGATGCTGGAAAAACTGGCGAAAGATGACAACGAGAAATATCAGACCTTCTGGAATGAGTTCGGTCTGGTGCTGAAAGAGGGCCCGGCGGAAGATCACGCTAACCAGGAGACGATCGCTAAGCTGCTGCGTTTCGCCACCACCCAGAGCGAAGGTTCGGCACAGACCATTTCGCTGGAAGATTACGTCAGCCGCATGGTGGAAGGTCAGGAGAAGATTTACTACATCACCGCTGACAGCTATGCCGCCGCGAAGAGCAGCCCGCATCTGGAACTGTTCCGCAAAAAAGGCATTGAGGTGCTGCTGCTCTCCGATCGCATCGACGAATGGATGATGAGCTACCTCACTGAGTTCGATGGTAAAACCTTCCAGTCAGTCAGCAAAGCGGATGAATCGCTGAGCAAGCTGGCGGATGAAGAGACCGAAGAGCAGAAAGAGGCGGAAAAAGCGCTGGAGCCTTTTGTTGAGCGGGTGAAAACTCTGCTGGGCGAACGTGTGAAAGAGGTGCGTCTGACGCATCGCCTGACCGATACTCCGGCGATTGTCACCACCGACGCCAATGAGATGACCACGCAGATGGCGAAGCTGTTTGCCGCGGCCGGACAGGAAGTACCGGAAGTGAAGTACCTGTTCGAAATCAACCCGGATCATCCGCTGGTGAAACGTGTTGCGGATACGCAGGATGAAGCACGCTTCGGTGAGTGGATTGAGCTGCTGCTGGATCAGGCCTTGCTGGCCGAGCGCGGCACGCTGGACGATCCTAACCAGTTTATCCGCCGCATGAACCAGTTGCTGACCGCATAATGGTAACAGGCCGGTGGTTTTCACCGGCCTCAGACGGCTGATAAAGCCACAGCAGGGTGATTCTGACCGCTACGAATGAATCCGGTGCGCAGGGAACACGGTCAGAAGAGGAAAGCGTCCCGCGCCATGGACAAAAACGTCAGGAGCGTTTTTGAACAACGCAAAGCGTTGGCCCGGCTACGGGCGCACCTCAGGGATGAGGTGCGTAATTGCGTGGGCCGAGCGTGTCACGGATGACGGCTTTTGCGTCTTTCCGATCTGACCGTGTTTTCTGCGCTGGCTCGGTCTCACCGCTGAGAAGGGCAGATATTATCAGCAGCATCAAGCCGGTGACCCTCACCGGCTTTTTTTATGGTTTTGCGGCATCCTGCAGCCAGTCGCGAAACAGGCTGATCTCCGTATCGTGCCGACGGCTCTGTTTTGTCATCATCCATGTGGCCCGCTCGACGCGTACAAAGCCAAGCGGCGCAAGCAGCGTGCCATCCTCCAGCTCTTTGCGTACCAGCAAACGCGGTGCCATCAGGACGCCAAGACCACTTCGTGCAGCCTGAATCCCCAGTGTCAGACTCTCAAAATGCTTTCCGCCGTTAAAGCGGCCGCTGACCCCAGCTTTGTCCGCCCACTCTGACCAGGCGTGCAGCCGGGTATCCGCATGCAGCAGGGGCATCGCGGCCAGATCCTCGCCGACCCGCAGTTGCGAAGCAAAGTGAGGTGCGCAGAGCGGCCCAATCTCATCCTCGCTGACCAGCGTGGCGTCTATGTCAGATTCAGGGGGCTCACCGTGACTGAGGATCAGCACATCCACATGTTCGCTGCGCAGTTGCGAGATCTGCGTCAGCGGCTGGAAGTGAACCTCAATCTCCGGATAGCGTTGATAAAAGCTGGCGATACGGGGAATCAGCCATTGCGACAAAAAGCTGGGGGCACAGGAGACCCGAATCTGCTGAAGCAGCCCGGTACGAATGCTTTCGCAGCTGCTGCGCAACTCACTGAACGCCTGCTGACAGCTCAGCAGCAGACGTTCACCGTTTGAGGTCAGTTTCACGCGGCCATGGCTGCGGACAAAAAGTGGTTTGCCCATCCAGCTCTCCAGCTGGCGAATCTGATGGCTGATGGCGCTGTGCGTAACATGCAGATGTTCAGCCGCCACGCTAAAACTGCTGTGTAAGGCTGCCTGGTGAAAATAGTGCAGCGCTCTCAGTGGCGGCAGTCCGTTCATCCTCTTCCCCTGTGCAAAAATCTAACAGGGATTGTCAATTTATATCATTTTAAAGTCCAGCCGCATTGACCTACTCTGTAGGGCAAATTCTGGCGGGTTGACTCAGCCTTATATCTGTGATTTTTCAGGGTATTCCGCCTCGCTTAACCTGCGTTCACGCCGCACACTCCCCGAAGCGAGACAACCATGGCACACCGCTCTTTATCCTCTGAAACCTCAGCAGAGGCGCGCCATCGGTTACGCCTGGCGCTCTCACGTTTTTACCGGCTGGAGCAGTTCGATCTCTTCTTCGCGCCCTCGCTGCATGTGGCGCAGGTCCTTCTTTCTCAGCTCTTTCTGCGACAGGAGCAGGCGCGCAATCAGCACCGTTACGCCTCGCACTTTCCGGTAACCGAACTCAACATCCTGCCAGCAGTTCCGCTGATCGCGGGCAGCATCATGCTGGTACCGCATGTCGAATTGCCCAATGGCCGCGTGCGTCCGCTGCGGGATTGCCAGAACCAGGGCGTGACGGAGGCGAGCGAGAGTTTTGCCAGCGTGCTGCATCAGAAACTGATCGACGAAGCCCATCTGTTTGTCACCCGACTGGATCGCCACGCCGAGATCTGCAGCGATCTGGTGCTGGTGGCGTTGCGGACACATGACTTCAGTACGCTGGTGCGCAGCGAACTGCGGCTTTTCGAACAGGGGCTGACCCTGACCGCCACGCATGAGGCACTGCGCCGCTTCGACGATCCGCACTGGCGGCCTTACAATGCCGCCACCGTCGATGCGCTCTCCCTGTCAGACCCGCTGCCGCTGAACTCCTGCCATCAGCCCGGTTTGCCGTTTGCCAGCTTTAATGTCCCGGCCTCCGTGATCACATCGCTTTCAGATGCGGAAGATGTGGTGAAATGGCCGCAGCAGGCGCGGCTGCTGCTGAATGCTAACGTGCGCGGCAGCGGCAAAAAAAGCGTGAATATGACCCATCATCTGAGCCGACGACTGCAATTCCTGCTCGGCTCAGGCGGTAAATCTGAAAAAGCGTCCGGCAGGCCAGGCGGGTAGGGGGCAGGGCCAAAAAGCGACTCAGGTCGCCCTGCGCGATCCGCGCCCTTCCTTGTGATGAGCGGGTCATAATGGTATGTTCTTTCGCTTCTAAGATAGATCAATGCGATTCGCAAGGGGATTTACGCAATGCGTATTATTCTGCTCGGAGCTCCGGGCGCAGGTAAGGGGACTCAGGCCCAATTCATCATGGAGAAGTATGGCATTCCGCAAATCTCCACCGGCGACATGTTGCGTGCAGCAGTAAAAGCAGGCAGCGAGCTGGGCAACCAGGCGAAAGCCATCATGGATGCTGGCAAACTGGTGACCGATGAGCTGGTGATTGCGCTGGTCAAAGAGCGTATCACCCAGGAAGACTGCAAAAACGGTTTCCTGCTGGACGGTTTCCCGCGCACCATTCCTCAGGCAGATGCAATGAAAGAGGCCGGGATCACCGTTGATCACGTGCTGGAGTTTGCCGTACCGGATGAACTGATCGTTGAGCGTATCGTGGGCCGTCGCGTTCACACGCCATCAGGCCGCGTTTATCACGTCACTTTTAATCCACCGAAAGTGGAAGGCAAAGATGATGTGACCGGCGAAGAGCTGACCATGCGTAAAGACGATCAGGAAGAGACCGTGCGTAAGCGCCTGGTGGAATATCATCAGATGACCGCGCCGCTGATTGCTTACTACAGCAAAGAAGCGGAAGCGGGCAACACTGCCTATCATAAAATCGACGGCACCCGTAAGGTGACCGAAGTCAGTGCCGAGCTGGCTAAGATCCTGGGCTAAGTTCACAGGGGCCGGTATTACTGGCCCCTTTTGCAGTAATCGCTTTTACCTCCCACTAATTCCGCTACAATTTTCCCGTTTTCACGCATCCCCGCTGTTATCAAGGAACTCAAATGAGGCAAGATAAGCCCGGCGTGTTATTGGTTAATTTAGGTACGCCAGACGCGCCCACCACACCTGCAGTTAAACGCTATCTGAAACAGTTTTTAAGCGATCCGCGCGTGGTCGATGCGCCGCGCTGGCTCTGGTGGCCGGTTCTCAATGCCGTTATTCTGCCGTTTCGCTCGCCGCGCGTCTCTAAGCTCTACGCATCGGTCTGGATGGAAGGCGGTTCACCGCTGCTGGTTTACAGCATGCGTCAGCGCGATGCGCTGGCGGCACGGGTCGATATGCCCGTCGAGGTGGGCATGAGCTACGGTAATCCCAGCCTGAAAAGCGCGGTTGATAAGCTAATGGCGCAGGGCGTGACCCGCCTGATTGTGCTGCCGCTCTATCCGCAATTCTCCTGCTCCACCGTGGCAGCAGTGTGGGATGGCCTGACCGCGGTATTCAAAGATTACCGCTCGCTGCCTGATGTGCAGTTTATCCGCGACTACGCCGAACATCCGGCCTATATCGCCGCGCTGAAAGCGACGGTGGAGCGATCCTTTGAGCGGCACGGTCAGCCCGATCTGCTGGTGTTGTCGTTCCACGGCATTCCGCAACGTTTTGCTAACGAAGGCGATGACTACCCGCAGCGCTGTGCGGATACCACGGCGGCCCTGGTCAAAGCGCTGGGCCTGCGTGACGATCAGTATATGATGACCTTCCAGTCGCGTTTTGGTCGTGAGCCGTGGCTGATGCCCTACACCGATAAAACCATGGAAAGCCTGCCCGCTAAAGGGATCAAACATGTTCAGGTGATGAGCCCGGGCTTCTCGTCAGACTGCCTGGAGACGCTGGAAGAGATTAGTGGTGAAAACTGCGAAATCTTTATGCATGCCGGGGGTGAGAAGTTTGAGTATATCCCTGCGCTGAATGCCGATGAGGCGCATATCGACATGATGGTGCAACTGGTCGACGCACGCCGTTAAAGCGCAGGCGGAGAGTGTGATATCATTCTCCGCCTGTTTTTCCAGACGGCACCTCCCGATGAAATTTCCCGGCAAACGCAAATCCAAACACTACTTTCCCGTCAGCGCACGCGACCCCCTGTTACAGCCCGCCCAGCACGACGTTGATGCAGGCAGCTGGGTGGTGGGTATCGACCAGACGCTGGTGGATATCGAAGCCAAAGTCGATGACGCTTTTCTCGCACGTTATGGCCTGAGTGCCGGGCACTCGCTGGTTATCGATAATGCCGTCGCGGAAGCGTTGTACAACGAACTGATGCAGGAAGCGCTGATCACCCATCAGTTTGCTGGTGGCACCATCGGTAACACGCTGCATAATTTCTCGGTGCTGGCCGATGACCGCTCCGTGCTGCTGGGCGTCATGTGCAATAACATCCAGATTGGCGGCTACGCCTATCGCTATCTCTGTAACACCTCAAGCCGGGTCGATCTTAACTATCTGCAGGGCGTGGATGGCGCCATTGGTCGCTGCTTTACGCTGATTGGCGAACATGGCGAGCGAACCTTTGCTATCAGCCCCGGCCAGATGAACCAGCTGCATCCGGATAACGTACCGGAAGAGGTGATCGCCGGAGCCTCTGCGCTGGTACTGACCTCCTATCTGGTGCGCTGTGCCGAAGGTGAACCGATGCCTCAGGCAACGTTACGGGCGATTGAGTATGCCAAACGCCACAACGTGCCGGTGGTGCTGACGCTGGGCACCAAACATGTGATTGGCGACAATCCTCAGTTCTGGCGCGATTTCCTGCGCGAGCATGTCAGCATCGTGGCGATGAATGAAGAGGAAGCGCTGGCGCTGACCGGCGAAAGCGATCCACTGCTCGCTGCCAATATGGCGCTGAACTGGGTCGATCTGGTGCTGTGTACTGCTGGCCCGATTGGGCTCTATATGGCGGGTTACACCGAAGAAGAGTTCAAACGCAAAACCAACCATCCGCTGCTGCCTGGCGCGATTGCTGAATTCAACCAGTATGAGTTCAGCCGGGTGATGCGCCAGCAGGATTGCCAGCAGCCGCTGCGCATTTTCTCGCACATCGCGCCTTATATGGGCGGACCGGAAAAGATCATGAACACCAACGGCGCCGGAGATGGTGCGCTGGCGGCGTTACTGCATGACATCACCGCCAACAACTATCACAGCCTGAATGTGCCAAACTCCAGCAAACATGCGCGTCCTTACCTGACCTACTCGTCGCTGGCGCAGGTATGTAAATATGCCAACCGCGTCAGCTACCAGGTGCTGAATCAGCATTCGCCGCGTCTGACCCGCGGTCTGCCGGAGCGGGAAGACAGTCTGGAAGAGTCCTACTGGGATCGGTAAAGCTGGCAGCTGCCGCGCATAAAAAAGCCCTTCTGAAGAGAAGGGCCTTAGAAGACTGGCAATGTCTGGCTCGGTTAGCGATGAGATCGAGCCTGCTCAGGGAACACGGTTAGATCGGAAAGTCGCTTAAGCCATCCCGGGCCGCTCGTCCCGCACGACTACGCACCTCATCCCTGAGGTGCGCCCGTAGCCGGGCCAACGCTTCGCGTTGTTCAAAAACGCTCCCGGCGTTTTTATCCGGTCAGCGGGACGCTTTCCTCTTCTGCCCGTGTTCCCTGCGTGTTGAGTTTATTCATTGCGGTAAAATTCACCCTGATTTTGATAGATCAGTAGGCTGCCAGGTTTTGCTTAACACGAATCAGCGCACGACATCGCAGGGCTGTAAATCTTCGCCCTGGGTCATCTCATCCTGCAGTATTTGCAGCATACTGCTGGCAATCTCACGTTCACCCATCACCACACGGGTGGCACCCCGTTCCATGATGTACTCGACTTCATCGTCATAGTGGGCGCGGGCGATAATCTCGATATTCTGATGTTTTTCACGCGCGGCGGTGACTACTTCACCCGCTTCATAGCCATTCGGAATAGTCAGTAACAGCCAGCGGGCGCAGTCGAGTCGGGCCAGTTCCATGGTGTCAGCGCGGGCAGCATTACCCAGCACCGCCTTGATGCCGCGCTCGCGCAGCGCCTCGACACGAGCGCGGGAGTTTTCAACCACCACCAGCGGAACATTGGCCTCAAGCAGCTTCTGACCAATCAGACTGCCCACCCGGCCGTAACCCACAATCACCGCGTGATTGCAGAAATCCACCGGGATCTGCTTCTCTTCTTCAATCGCCTCTTCCAGCGTCTGCTCTTCCATCGTCTCCGTTTTCGCCAGGAAACGCTCCAGCAGGGTAAACAGGATCGGATTAAGCATAATCGACAGGATGGCGGCGGCCAGCACCAGGTTGCGGCCCTCGTCAGTCAGCAGGCCCAGCGAGATACCCAGACCGGCCAGAATAAAGGCGAATTCACCAATCTGCGCCAGACTAACCGAAATGGTCAACGCTGTACGACGTGAATGGCCGAGCAGCGATACCAGCAGCCAGGCGGCGACCGATTTACCCACCACAATAATCACCAGCGCGCCCAGCACTGCCAGCGGCTGCGTCACCAGAATCGACGGGTCAAACAGCATGCCGACCGAGACAAAGAACAGCACGGCAAAGGCATCACGCAGCGGCAGCGTATCGCGCGCGGCGCGGTGGCTCAGTTCCGACTCGTTCAGCACCATACCGGCAAAGAAAGCGCCCAGCGCAAACGAAACATCAAAGAATTCAACGGCACCAAAGGCGATGCCCAGCGCCAGCGCTAATACCGCCAGAGTAAACAGTTCACGCGAGCCGGTGGCGGCGCTGCGGGCGAGGATCCAGGGGACGGCACGCCGTCCCACCACCATCATCAGCACCATAAAGGCGGCGACTTTGCCGATGGTCCACAGCAGGTCCCAGGCCAGCAGTCCGGCACTGGCGTTGCCCTGTTCCATCATGCCGGCAATCGCAGGCAGCAGCACCAGTGTCAGCACCATTACCAGATCTTCAACAATCAGCCAGCCAATCGCAATCTGCCCGCGCTGGCTATCGATCAGTTGTCGCTCTTCAAGCGCGCGCAGTAACACCACGGTACTGGCGGTAGAGAGGCAGAGACCAAACACCAGGCCGGTCATCCACGACCATCCCAGCGTCCACGACAAGCCCATTCCCAGTAACGTCGCGACCGCGATCTGTGCGATGGCACCGGGAATGGCTATCGACTTTACCGACATGAGATCTTTCATTGAGAAGTGCAGGCCGACACCAAACATCAGCAGAATCACGCCGAGTTCTGCCAGTTCAGGGGCCAGATTGGTATCGGCAACAAAGCCGGGGGTAAAAGGGCCAGCCAGCACGCCAGCCATCAGGTAGCCAACCAGGGGCGAAATACGCAGGCGGTTCGCCAGCATCCCAAGGAGAAATGCCAGAACCAGTGCTCCGACAATGGTAGTGATCAACGGTGTGGTGTGATGCATGCCTGTCTCCTTGTATACAAATGTATCCGCTTGTAACAAATGAGTTTAAAACAAAATCTATTCTTTCGCTGAGCAATTTGCGGGAATACCCTAAAAAAGCAGGAAAAAAAGTCAAATGCACAATCGAAAGGGTGTTTTTGTTCATTATCCATAATATTGGCTGATTTGACGGTTTAAAGCGGTCCGGGTAAATAAAAATTAGCATCCCTAAATGCCGTGGGTATGACACAAATAAGGGTTAAATGCGCGCACAGACAGGGTAAAGCCCGTCAGCGGCACTTTTGCAGGGGTAAACAACTGGTTAACATCAGGCCTGGCTACCCGTTCTGGCTTATCCGGAACAAACCAGCCTGACGCGGGCGCGGCCTTGCGGCTGTTGTCATGCTCAGCAAAAGCGGTCCGGAGATAAAAAGAGTGGCATACAGAGACAGGCGAATGTGCGTTGGCCTTGAGTTCGCCGGGGGAATGTGCGACACAGTGGGGCAAACCGGCAGTAAAATCGGGCCAGACGGCAAATTAAGGAGAATCACAGTGTTGTTATCTAAATGGACAGGGGCGGGCGTGGCACTACTGGTGGCCCTGATGCCGCTGTTTTCACAGGCCGCCCAGGCCGATCGCACCTATCGTTTCAGCCTGCTGCACACCAACGATGAGCATGGTCATTTCTGGTTTACTGAGCAGGGTGAATATGGTCTGGCGGCGCAGAAAACCTTGATGGATACGATGCGCTACGATGTGCAGTCCAGAGGCGGCGGCGCATTGATTCTCTCTGCCGGTGATGTGAACACGGGCGTACCGGAGTCCGATGAGCTGGATGCTGAACCCGATTTTCGCGCGATGAACCTGATTGGCTATGATGCCATGGCGCTGGGCAACCATGAGTTCGACAAGCCCATCGCGGTCCTGCGCAAGCAGGAGAAGTGGGCGCGATTCCCGCTGCTCGCCGCTAACGTTTATCAGAAAAGTACCGGTCAGCGCCTGTTTAAGCCCTGGGCGGTATTCAACCGTCTCGGGCTGAAAATTGCGGTGGTCGGGCTGATTACCCCGGATACGGCGAAACTGGCCAATCCGGCGGGCCTGACGGATACCGAGTTCCGCGATCCGATTGCGGAGGCGGAGAAGGCGGTGGCCGAACTGCGCGCCACAGAGAAGCCGGACGTGATTGTCGCGCTGACCCACCTTGGTCACTATGACGACGGTAAGCATGGCAGCAATGGCATTGATGACGTTACCCTGGCGCGCAGCCTGCCTGCCGGCACCATCGATCTGATTGTTGGTGGTCATTCGCATGATGCGGTCTGCATGGAAAAAGAGAACGTCAGCGTTAAAAATTATCAGCCGGGCCAGCCCTGCAAACCCGATCAGCAGAACGGGATCTGGATTATGCAGGCGGATAAATGGGGCAAATATGTCGGACGTGGTGACTTCACCTTCCGTAACGGGCAGGTGACGCTGGAGGCTTATCAGCTGGTGCCGGTCAACCTTAAACATCAGATAAAGAACGCGGATGGCAGCGAAACCTGGCTCACCTGGCAGGAAGAGATCCCGAAAAACACCGCCATGATGAAACTGCTGATGCCATTCCAGAAACGGGCTGAGGCGAAGTTAACCGTGAATGTCGGCAGCGCCGACGGCAGCTTCAGCGGTGAAAAAGAGCAGGTTCGCTTTGAGCAGACGAATCTCGGCCAGCTGATTCTGCGCGCCCAGATGGCGCACACCAAAGCCGATTTTGCGGTGATGAGCGGCGGTGGTATTCGCACCTCGCTGAAATCGGGCAAGCTGAGCTGGCGTGACCTGCTGCAGGTCCAGCCGTTTGGCAATCAGGTGGTCTCGGTCAGCCTGACCGGGGCGGAGATCAAAAAATATCTGGATGTGGTCGCCAATATTCAGCCTGACTCAGGTGGCTACGCCCAGTTTGCCGGTATCAGCCTGACCGCAGACGGTAAACATGTCAGCGACGTCAGCATTAACGGTAAACCGCTGCAGGATGCGCAGCATTATCGCATGGCAACCAACAGCTTCAATGCGGCTGGCGGCGACGGTTATCCGCGTCTGGATAATCATGCGGGTTATCTCAACAGCGGGGCAGTCGATGCGCAGGTGTTGCGTGACTGGATCAAGACGCACTCGCCGGTCAAAGCCAGCGACTATCAGCCGAAAGGGCAGATTGTGCATCTGACCGATGAGCAGATCCGGGCGCGGGATGAAGCTGCGGAAAAAGCGCGGAAGCGTAACTATCCAAAAATGATCCTGGCGTGGATCTGGCCGTGGGGGAACGAAACAGCCGCCACGCATTGAACTGACCGGGAGGCGCTTGCGCCTCCCGTTTTTCTTACGCCCGGCAGGCGTGACGTCTGATCCAGCGCTCGCGCAGTTTGTCCCACACCCAGTTGTAGGCCATGGTGTAGGGCAGGAAGAAGAGGAAAAAGGCCACTTCGACCAGGAAAGCCTGACCCAGAGAGATATCCAGCATCCAGGCGGCAATGGGCAGACCAATCAGGATAAATCCACCTTCAAACCCCAGCGCATGTAATACACGCACGCCCGGGCCACGTTTCTGGCCTGGCGCATAGAGGCGATCAAATCCGCTGTTGTAAATCATGTTCCATAGCATCGCGACCGTAGAGAGCATAATCGCCAGCGATCCCATCTGAAACAGCGGTTTATTCATTGCCCATGCCGCCAGCGGCGAAACGGTGAGAATCGCCAGTGTTTCAAAGCAGACAGCATGAAGAATACGTTCTTTAAGTGAGCGGGTACGCATTGTGAGTTCTCCTTCAATAATGCGGCGCATTTTCACACGTCAGAATGCTAAGATAAAATGAACACCTATCGAAAAAAGCGATGGTTCAGATGCGTTACTCCCCGGAATCCCTTGAGGCTTTTATGCAGACTGTGGCGAGCGGTTCTTTCTCTGCCGCTGCGCGCGCGCTGGGTAAAAGTCAGTCCACCATCAGCGCGGCAGTAGCCAGTCTTGAAGACGATCTCGGCTTTGCGCTGTTTGAACGGGCAGGTCGTCAGCCGGTCCTCACCGAGCAGGGACGCCGCGTTATTCCTCAGGTTCAGCAGATCCTGGCAGCCAGCGAGCGGCTGGATGCGCTGGCGATACGGCTGTCGCAGGGCGTTGAACCCCGGCTCAGTTTTGCCATGTCAGACTTCTGGCAAACCGATCATCACGAGCATCTGCTCAGGCAATTTGATGCCCGTTATCCGGAGATTGAACTGGAGGTCATGATTGCCGAGGATGGTGATGTGCTGGATCTGCTGCAGGCCGGACGGGTACATCTGGGCGTGGTGCGGGCACAGCCCAATCTGCCGGTGGATATTGCCGTGGCGCGACTGCAGGTGGAAGCGCAGATGGCGGTCTTTTTACATCGCGATCATCCGCTGGCCCAGCTTAAGACCCTGAGCGAGAGCGAGCTGGAAGGGGTTCGTCACCTGCGATTAAATACCTGGGTTGAGGCATCTGAACCCGCGCCAATGGGGCGCATCTGGTCGGCACCGACCTATCTGTTACTGCTGGAGATGGCGGAGCAGGGATTTGGCTGGACGATTCTGCCGCGCTGGCTGGTGAAACAGTTTGGTCATGGCGTTCTGAAAGAGTTGTCGATGCCGGGCTGGCCGCAGCATATTGCCATTGAGGTGGTCTGGTCACGCCGTACGCCACCCGGTCCGGCGGGTCGCTGGATGATCGATCAGCTCTGCGCCCAGCCTCGGGTTTAGTCGTGGCGGGCGATATCCGCAAACGGAGCGTCCAGCAGTCGTGAAAGATCCTGGGGAGCCAGTTCGATATCCAGCCCACGCTTGCCGCCTGAGATAAACATGGCGTCAAACGCGCTGGCAGAGTGGTCAATCACCGTAGGCAGCCGTTTTTTCTGGCCCAGCGGACTGATGCCGCCCACCAGATAGCCAGTGACCCGCTGGGCCAGCTGTGGGTCGGCCATATCCGCTTTCTTCGCGCCCAGCGCTTTTGCCACTTTCTTCAGATCCAGTTGCGTCGATACCGGCGTAATCGCCACTGCCAGCTGTTTCGCCTCGCCATTCAGCGCCACCAGCAGCGTCTTATAGACCTGGCGCGCATCCAGATTGAGTTTACGTACCGCTTCGTCACCAAAATGGGTTTCGCTGCTGTCATGCTCATAGGGATGCAGGGTGAAGCTGACTTTTTGTTTTTCCAGCAATTTTACGGCGGGCGTCATACAGGTTCCTTACTAAGAATAATCTTATTACGCAGAATCGTGGAAAAAGGTGGCGAAACTTTGTTCTTTGAGTGAAAATTAGCCGCGCGCCAGCAATCTGATTGCTGAGCGATAACCAAAATCATAAACAAATTCCTCTTTGACGGGCCGATAATATTATCGGCTCTCTTTTTTTCAGGGCTTCTTCAGCATCTCAGACAGGTTATCTTCGCCGTAGAGATGCAGAGCACCGACCGCTACCACATAGTTTCCTGCTGATAATCCCTGAAGCCGGTCACACCACTGCGCATTTCGCTGACCGATCAACGTATCATTCAGCGCCTGGCTGAAGGTGGCGGGCAGGGTGATTTCCGGCTGGCGTGGCGGCGTATCGAGCCACCAGCTCACCATCATCTGCAGCAGGCGCGCATTGGTGTGCCAGTGCAGCAGCGTATCCTGCAACAACGCCATGCCGTCATCCGGCAGCGCAGTCAGCAGGGCGATCTGCGCCTCTGCGCCTTCCAGTTCAATCACCGGTTTGTTCAGACCTTTCGCGGCCTGCAACAGCTGATAATCGATGCCGTAGTCAGGTCGCAATCCCAGCCTTTGTGCCTGCTGCGCCTGTAACATCAGCGCCACCTGCCAGGCGGGCAGATTATCAAACAGGCTCAGATTGAGGCTCATCTCCTGACAGAGTGCGGTGAGCGTTTGCATCGCGTGACTATCCAGCCGGGTGGAAAGCGCAGGACGATCGCCGTGGTGATCAAAGGGTGAACCACCCTGCGTAATATCCGCTTCCACAATCAGTGCATCCGCCTGCTGCAACTGACGCAGCAGACGGGCGGGCAACGGCTGCATGTCGCGCGTTCCCATATGGATGCTGCCGACCAGATGCAGCTGACGATCGCCAAGCCGGACATCCATCGCAGGCCAGCGGTAACTGGCGGGAAAAAGTTGGCTGATAAAGCCGCGCAGTGAGCGCCAGATGTTGCCTGTCATTCCCGGTCCTTTGCGATTCAAAACCCCATGCTAGCGACTTCAGCGCGCGAAAAACAGCGCTGAAACGGCGATTACTCGCGCGGTGGCCGGTAACGCAGCAGGCGGTTAGCATTGCTGACCACGGTAATGGAGGAGAGCGCCATCGCTGCACCCGCCACAATCGGGCTGAGCAGGGTACCGGTCAGCGGATAGAGCACACCCGCTGCCACCGGAATGCCGATGCTGTTATAGATAAATGCCCCAAACAGATTCTGCCGGATATTGCGCAGCGTCGCGGAAGAGAGCGCTAACGCGTCCGCCACGCTGTTCAGGTCGGCACGCATCAACGTGATGCCCGCGGTTTCCACCGCCACATCGCTGCCGCCACCCATGGCAATGCCCACATCGGCCTGCGCCAGTGCGGGCGCGTCATTGATGCCATCGCCTACCATCGCGACGCGACGACCCTGCTGCTGTAAGTGTTCAATTGCAGCCGCTTTGCCTTCCGGCATCACGCCCGCAATCACTTCATCAATACCGACCTCGGCAGCAATGGCGCGCGCGGTATTTTCATGATCGCCGGTCAGCATAATCAGGCGATAACCCTGCTGATGCAGTCGCTTCAGGGCTGCGCTGCTTTCTGGCCGAAGCTGATCGCGCAGCGCGATAAGCCCGGTTAGCTGGCCCTGCTCAGCCAGTAACACCGGCGTTGCACCCTGTTGCGTCAGCCGCGCAATCTCTGCTTCCGCCGCCTGGTAATCGACGCCGTTATCCTGCATTAGCGCGGCATTACCCAGCAGCAGCGTTCTGCCATCCAGACTACCGCTGACCCCTTTGCCGCGTATTGTACGAAATTGCGCTAACAGAGGCGGCTGGGTCAGTTTCGCTTCGGCGACAATCGCTTTTGCCAGCGGATGGCCCGAGGCGAACTCCAGCGCAGCCGCGGTCGCTAACACTGATTCACGGGTGGCATCCCCCCAGACCTGCACGTCACTGACCTGCGGCCTGCCGGCAGTGAGTGTGCCGGTTTTATCAAACACCAGCGTGTCGATTTGGCTGGCGCGCTGCAAGGCATCGGCGTCGCGCACCAGCACCCCCAGCTCGGCGGCGCGGCCAACACCGGCAATAATCGACATCGGCGTCGCCAGGCCCAGCGCACAAGGACAGGCGATAATCAGCACGGTTGTCGCGATCACCAGCATGTAGGCAATTTGTGGCTGCGGTCCGAACAGATACCACACTGCGCCGCTGAGCAGTGCGATCAACACCACCACCGGGACAAAAACGGCGGAGATGCGATCCGCCAGACGGCCCACATCCGGTTTACTGCTCTGCGCCTGACGCACCAGCCGGATAATGCGCGACAGGGTGGTGTGATTACCCGTCGCCCGGGCGATAAATTCTACCGAGCCATCCTGCACCAGGGTGCCGGCAAAGATGGCTGCGCCCGGGGTCTTGCTTTGCGGCACCGCCTCACCGGTCAGCATCGCTTCATCAAACCAGGCTTCACCCGTGGCGATTTCGCCATCGACCGGCACCCGATCGCCGGTGACCAGGCGCAGCGTCATGCCGGGCTGCACATCGCTGACCGGAATCAGCCTGTCGCCCTGTTGATCAACCTGCCGCGCCTGGGCTGGCGTCAGATCCAGCAATCTTTCCAGCGCTTTAGAAGATCGCTGACGCGCCCGCTGTTCCAGGGCATGCCCCAGATTGATCAGGCCCAGGATCATGACGCTGGCTTCGAAATAGAGATGGCGCGCCTGTGGCGGGAAAAAGTCGGGCCACAGCACCACGCTAAAGGAGTAAATCCAGGCGGCGCCTGTGCCGAGTGCCACCAGCGTATCCATGGTGGCGCTGCCATTGCGTAAACTGCGCCAGGCACTGCGGTAAAAATGGCTGCCGGTGACGATCATGATCAGCAGAGTCACGATGCCCAGCGTCAGCCAGACGCCGTGGTTGTGGTCGGTGAGCATCATGTTGTCGCCCACCATGCCCCAGATCATCAGCGGCAGGCCAAACGCTAAGGCGACTGCAGCCTGCCAGCTGAAACGCCGCATCGCGCTGCGGGCGCTGAGCTGCTGCTTCTCCCGTCGCTCCTGCTCGTCATCCACTACCTGCGCGCCATAACCCGCGGCATCGACGGCCGCTACCAGCTGCTGCGGATCAGCGTCGCCCAGCACCAGCGCACTGCGTTCGCCGAGATTTACGCGCGCCTGGCTGACGCCTGCGACCTGCTGCAGTGCTTTTTCCACCCGGCTCACGCAGCTGGCGCAGGTCATGCCCTCAATCAGCAGCATATGGGTGGGGAGGGTTGTTCCTGCCGGACGGGAAGCAGTCTCCGTTGTCAGCGCCTCCGGCGGCGGCTCTGATGCTGTCAACGGTTCAGACTTTGGGGAAGCGTCCGCGGTTTTCAGCGTCGCGTGATAACCCGCCTGCTCCACGGTGGCGATCAGCGCGGCCGCATCTGCGTGACCGGAAACCTGCGCTTCCTGTTGGGTCACGTCGGCCTGGTCAACATCATCGCGTTGTTCCAGTGCCTCTTTGACACGTTTGACACAGTGGCCGCAGGACAAGCCGTCCAGTGCCAGAGAAATAGTGTGTGACATAATCAACTCCTTCTGTAATCCCATTTGACCGATTGGTCATTTTCGATTCATGCTTAAGCATAAACCTTCCATCAAGGGGAAGGTCAAGGGGACGAAAATGAACATCAGCGATGTGGCAAAAAAGACCGGACTGACCAGCAAGGCGATACGTTTTTACGAAGAGAAGGGGGTGGTGACGCCGCCGTTGCGCAGTGAAAATGGCTACCGCAGCTACAACGGACACCATCTTGAGGAGCTGAACCTGTTACGTCAGGCACGACAGGTTGGCTTCACGCTGGATGAGTGTCGTGAGCTGGTGGCGCTGTTTAACAATCCGTCGCGCCACAGTGCCGATGTAAAAGCCCGTACTCTGCAGAAAGCGGATGAAATTGCGGCGCATATTGAAGAGCTGCACGTCATGCGCGCTCGCCTGCTGGCGCTGGCAGAGGCCTGTCCCGGCGATGACGGCGCCGAATGTCCGATTATCAACAATCTGGCTGGATGCTGCGGTCAGCGTGGCTGAATACGCAGCGTAATCCCCTCAATGCCGGTTACGACCACTGCTGTGCCCGCAGGCAGATCCTGCTCCGCCTCGACCCGCCAGCTGCTATCCCCGATCCGCACATGGCCGGTGCGGTTATGCAGCGCGGTATCCAGCGTCAGCTGCAACCCGATCATCTGACTGCCGCGCTGGTTCAGGGCATTGGGTTTCTGACGCGCTTCACGGTGGCGCATCCAGCGATACCATAAAAAGACGCAGATCAGCGTCAGCACGGCAAACAGAGAGCCCTGCGCCGTCCAGCTTACCGGCACAAACCACTCAATGAGGCCGACGATGACCGCCGCCAGCCCGCTCCAGAGCAGGTAACCGCTGGTGCCCAGCATCTCAGCCGCCAGCAGTAACCCACCCAGCGTCAGCCAGAACCAGTGCGGATGCGCGATAATATCGACCAGCATCAGCGTTTCGACTCAGTGCGTGATTCCTTCAGCAGTTCACCGATGCCCGCAATCGAACCCAGCAGACTGCTCGCCTCCAGCGGCATCATCACCACTTTGCTGTTATTAGCTTCACCGATTTTTTGCAGCGCATCGGTATATTTCTGTGCCACAAAGTAGTTAATGGCCTGAATATCACCTGATGCGATCGCTTCCGAGACCATCTTAGTGGCGTTAGCTTCCGCTTCCGCCTGACGTTCGCGCGCTTCTGCCTGCAGGAACGCCGAGGTCCGTTCACCTTCTGCTTTGAGGATTTGCGACTGCTTATCCCCTTCAGCGCGCAGGATCGCCGCCTGTCGCACCCCTTCGGCTGTCAGAATATCGGCGCGTTTAGTTCGCTCCGCTTTCATCTGCGCATTCATCGCGCCAATCAGCTCCTGCGGCGGACGCACATCGCGGATCTCGATGCGGGTGATCTTGACGCCCCACGGATTGGTCGCTTCATCCACGATATGCAGCAGGCGGGTGTTGATGCTGTCGCGCTGTGACAGCATTTCGTCCAGCTCCATGCTGCCAAGCACGGTACGCATATTGGTCATGGTGAGGTTAAGAATCGCCTGCTCAAGATTGCTGACTTCATACGCGGCACGCGCGGGATCAACGACCTGAATAAAGCAGACCGCATCGATGGTGACGTTGGCATTGTCTTTAGAGATGATCTCCTGCGAGGGAATATCCAGTACCTGTTCCATCATGTTGATCTTACGACCGACACGATCCATGAACGGCACCACCAGGCTTAATCCTGGCTGCAGGGTGCGGGTATAACGGCCAAAGCGCTCAACCGTCCATTGAAAACCTTGTGGCACGATCTTGACGGTGGCCCAGACCGCCACCAGCGCCAGAATAATCAGGGCAGGAATTACAGTGATCATACAACCTCCGCGTTGTCAGATTAACGGGCCGAGTCGCTTCGGCCCGGGGTGCTGCCGCTTAGTAGAGCAGGGAATAGAGCTGACGACGATAACGCGCGGCAAGTGCATCGCCGGTACCCAGCGCCGCCAGAATCTCCTGCAGCATTTTACGCGCCTGGCCATCAGCGGCATTAAGATCGGATTTCAGGAAGCTGAACAGCAGTTCCAGTGCTTCTTCATTACGGCCCACCTGATGCAGCTGTAACGAGAGTTTAGCAGCCAGCCCGGCGTTAGTCGGGTCAGCCTCCAGCTGGGATTGCAGCTGCTGAATCTCCGGCGTATCCGCTGCCTGTTTCAGCAGATCGATCTGCGCCATCAGGCTCTGATAGCGGGTATCCTGATCCTGCAATGGCACCACTTTCAGCACCGCTTCCGCTTCATCGCTGCGGTTCAGGGTAATCAGTACGTCAGCCAGCAGGAAACCGATCTCGCTGGACTGATTGCTCAGCTGCCACGCATCTTTTAACAACGGCAGCGCCTCCAGCGGTTTACCTTCCTGCATCAGCGCCATCGCCTGCTGCGCTTTCAGCTCTTCTTCGCGCGGCAGGACTTTTTCCAGCAGGGCGCGGATCGCTTCTTCCGGCTGCGGTCCCTGGAAGCCATCAACCGGCTGACCATCCTGGAACAGATAGACGGTCGGGATTGAACGCAGACCAAACTGCGACGCCACCCTTTGCTCTTTGTCGCAATCCAGTTTTGCGAGAATAAACTGACCCGCGTACTCCTGCGCCAGGCGCTCCAGCACGGGCGTCAGCTCCTGACAGTGCTGGCTGCGCTCAGACCAGAAGTAGAACAGCACCGGCAGCTGCATCGACTGCTCAAGGGTCTGCTGCAGGTTAGATTCGTTGATGTCGATGATCGAAGCTTGTGGTGACATGGATAAGTCTCTTTGCAAAAAGTGTTCTAAGAATATGGGGCCAACTGGCCCGGCTTCAAGCGCTATTGCGCATGGCTGCTTAATGGCTGCGCAAAATGCGATCCAGCATCCAGCCGGGCAGTAACCGTTTCAGCAGGCTCATTATGTGTGCGACCAGTGTCACCGGATAGCGTAAACGCGGATGTTTACTCTCGAGTGCATGACGAAGTTTAGGCAGAATGGCTTCTGGTGGCAGAGTAAAACGTGCCGCGATGCCAGGGTTGCGCACCGGGTTATGCTGTTCGCCCTGCGTCACATTGTCGGTAAAACGGGTCTGAATCGGACCCGGTTCAATCAGGCTGACCCGGATGCCGCGGCTGCGCACTTCAAGCCGCAATGCATCGCTCCAGGCTTCCAGCGCAAATTTACTGGCGGCATAGGCACCCCGGCCTGGCGTGGAGATCAGCCCCAGCACCGAGCTGGTATTAATAATGCGGCCATCGCCGCTGGCCTGCAACGCCGGTAACAGACGCAGTGTCAGCTGATGAACGCCGAAAAAATTGCTGGAAAACTGCTGTTCCAGCTGCTGGCGGGAGAGGGTGTGCAGCGGGCCATAGAGTCCAAATCCGGCGTTGTTAAACAGCGCCGTCAGACGGTTATCGCAGAGCGCGAGCACAGTATCGGCGGCCCGATCCACACTTTGCGGATCGTCGAGATCCAGTTGTAGCCCGGTAAAGCCCAGTGTTTCCATGCGGGCGACATCCTCTGCTTTACGGCAGGCGGCGATCACCCGGTAGCCCCGCGCCAGTAAATCGTGAGCGGCAACCAGGCCAATACCGCTCGAACAACCTGTAATCAGAATGGTTTTTTGCATTTCTTTACCCTTTTTGCGCATCCCTGCGCGCTACGGCTGCTTAACTAAGGGGGCCAGGTCTTTTGCCATTAACTGGGCGATAAAAGGCTGGGCATCAGGATTAGGATGAATGCCATCCTGCTGCATCCACTCGGGTTTCAGATAAACCTGCTCCATGAAAAAGGGCACCAGAGGAATGTTATGCTGCTGCGCTAATCCGGGATAGATGCCGCTGAACGCTTCGGTGTAGCGGCGGCCATAGTTGGCAGGCAGACGAATCTGCATCAGCAGCGGCTTCGCATTGGCGGCTTTAACATCGTCGATAACTTTACTCAGATTCTGCGCGATAGCGTCGGGCGGGAAACCGCGCAAACCATCGTTACCGCCCAATTCGATTAACACCCATTGCGGCTGATGCTGTTTTAATAGTGCGGGCAGGCGCGCCAGCCCCTGTGCAGCCGTATCACCGCTGATACTGGCGTTGATCACTTTAGGTTTTTGCTGCCACTGCTTATCGAGCAGGCTGGGCCATGCCGCGGTGGCAGACATGCGATAGCCCGCACTCAGGCTGTCGCCCAGTACCATCAGCGTATCTGCAGCAGCAAGACGCGACACCAGCAGAAGAATCAATAACAGGAAGGGATAATGCCAGCGGAAAACATTGTTGAAGTTCATCATCTTACTAAGTCCGTCGGTCAGGGAGAGCATCAGTTAACCATCCTTACCGGAGTTGAGTTGGTTGTCAAACCAGCTGAGACCATTGCGCTGATTGGCGAATCCGGTTCCGGCAAGTCAACCCTGCTCGGAATTCTGGCCGGGCTGGACGATGGCAGCAGCGGCGAAGTCCATCTGCTGGGGCAGCCACTGCACCAGATGAACGAAGAGCAGCGTGCGGCCCTGCGTGCCCGGCAGGTCGGCTTTGTATTCCAGTCATTTATGCTGGTGCCAACCCTGAATGCCCAGGAGAACGTGCAGCTGCCTTCGCTGCTGCGCGGCGACAGCGACCGTCAGAGCCGTGAACAGGCGAGAGAGCTTCTGACGCTGCTCGGACTGGGTGAACGTCTGCATCATCTGCCCGCCCAGCTTTCAGGCGGCGAGCAGCAGCGCGTGGCGCTGGCCCGCGCCTTCAGTGGCCGTCCTGGTCTGCTGTTTGCCGATGAACCGACCGGCAATCTCGATCGTAAAACCGGTGACCGCATTGCCGATCTGCTGTTTTCCCTTAACCGCGACTTCGCCACCACGCTGATTCTGGTGACGCATGACGAGCAACTGGCGGCGCGCTGTGATCGTCGCCTGCGGCTGCGCGACGGTAAATTGTGGGAGGAGCAATGATCTGGCGCTGGTTCTGGCGCGAGTGGCGTTCGCCCTCGCTGCTGATTGTCTGGCTTGCGCTGACGCTGGCGGTGGCCTGCGTGCTGGCGCTGGGGTCGATCAGCGATCGCATGGAAAAAGGGCTGAATCAGCAGAGCCGTGATTTTATGGCCGGCGACCGTACGCTGCGCAGCAGTGATGCAGCGCCAGAAGCCTGGCTGGCAAAAGCGGCTGAAAGCGGTCTGACGGTGAGCCGTCAGCTGACCTTTATGACCATGACATTTGCCGATCAGTCCCCGCAGCTTGCCTCAGTAAAAGCGGTGGACGATCGCTACCCGATGTTTGGCACGCTGCAGACGCAGCCGCCAGGGCTGAGGCCGCAGGCGGGTACCGCGCTGGCGGCACCGCGCCTGATGGCGCTGCTGAACCTGAAAGTGGGCGACACGCTGGAAGTGGGTGACACCCAGCTGCGCATCAGCGGGGAGGTGATCCAGGAGCCGGATGGCGGCTTTAACCCGTTTGAGATGGCGCCGCGTCTGCTGATCAATCTGGCGGATGCCGCCAAAACCGGTGCGATTCAGCCAGGCAGCCGCATCACCTGGCGCTATAAGTTCTCCGGTAATCCCGATCAGCTGGCCAGCTATGACCGCTGGATTGAACCGCAGCTGAAGGCGGACCAGCGCTGGATCAGCGTGGAGAACTCGGAAGATGCATTAGGCCGTTCGATGCAGCGCGCGCAGCAGTTCCTGCTGCTCTCGGCCTTGCTGACGCTGATGCTGGCGATTGCGGCCGTGGCGGTTGCCATGAGCCACTATTGCCGCAGCCGCTACGATCTGGTGGCGGTGCTGAAAACCCTGGGTGCGACGCACGGCGCGTTGCAGCGGCTGATCATCGGTCAGTGGCTGGCGGTGCTGCTGCTGGCGGCGATTGCCGGTGGCCTGGTGGGTCAGGGCGTGGAAGCGATCCTTATGGCGATGCTGAAACCCGTGCTGCCTGCCAGCTTACCGGCGGCGAGCGTCTGGCCGTGGATCTGGGCGGTGGGATCGTTGTTTGTGATTTCGCTGCTGGTGGGTCTGCGTCCCTATCGTCTGCTGCTGGCGACGCAGCCGCTGCGGGTGTTGCGGCGCGATGCGGTGGCGAATCTCTGGCCGCTGAAGATCTATATTCCGGTGATGATTGCTGTTGTGGTGACGCTGTTAGCGCTGCTGGTTGGCGGCAGTAAAATGCTCTGGGCGCTGCTGGCGGGTGTGGTGGTGCTGGCCGGATTGCTGGCACTACTCGGCTGGGGAACCCTGCTGCTGCTGCGTCGGCTGGTAGTGCGCAATCTGGCGTTACGACTGGCGATCAACCGGCTGCTGCGCCAGCCCGGCATGACGCTGAGCCAGCTTGCGGCCTTTTCGCTGTCGTTCATGCTGCTGGCGCTGCTGCTGGTAATGCGTGGCGATCTGCTGGATCGCTGGCAGCAGCAGTTACCGGCGGATAGCCCGAACTTCTTCCTGCTGAATATGACGGCAGATCAGGTGCCGCAGGTGCGTGATTTCCTGCAGTCGCATCAGATCACGCCCGGGACCTTTTACCCGATTGCGCGGGTGCGGCTCAGTGAACTCAACGGCAAACCGGCCGATCCGAAGCTGGATAACGCCCTGAACCGTGAGCTCAACCTGACGGAACTGGCCGATCGCCCGGATCACAATCCGCTGGTGGCAGGCAACTGGCCACCTAAAGCGGGTGAAGTGTCGATGGAAGTGGAACTGGCGGATCGGCTGGGGCTGAAGCTCGGCGATACCCTGACGTTCGACGGCGATACGCAGACCTTCAGCGCGCGCATTACCAGTTTGCGTAAAGTGGACTGGGAAAGCCTGAAGCCGAACTTTTTCTTTATCTTCCCGCCGGGCGCGCTCGACAGCCAGCCGCAGACCTGGCTCACCAGCTTCCGCATGGAGGCGAATCCTGTTCTGCTGGCGCAGCTTAACCGTGCTTTTCCGGCGCTGAGTCTGCTTGATATCGGCAGCATAATGCGGCAGATCGGTCAGGTGCTGGCGCAGGTCAGCCAGGCGCTGGAGATCATGGTGGTGCTGGTGACTGCCTGCGGCGTGTTACTGCTGCTGGCGCAGATTCAGGTCGGTATGCGCCAGCGGCGTCAGGAGCTGGTGGTCTATCGCACGCTGGGTGCCGGTAAACGCCTGCTGCGCACGACGCTGTGGTGTGAGTTTGCCCTGCTCGGCGTGGTCTCCGGCGTGGCGGCGGCGATGGGGGCAGAAGCGGCGCTGTGGGGATTACAGACCAAGATTTTCGACTTCCCGTGGCAGCCTGACTGGACCCTGTGGCTGGCGCTGCCGTTGTGTGGCGCGCTGCTGTTATCGCTGTGCGGTGGCTGGCTGGGGATCCGATTACTCAAAGGGAAAGCGTTGTTCAGGAAGTTTGATGCGGCGTGAGTTAGCACCCGTAGCGCTCGACGGTAAGGTGCTGGCTCAGGGAGCATACGCCCTCCGCAAAAACGCCATCCATGGCAGGCTCAGCGCGGGCGATTACGCTGCTCATCCCTGAGGTGCGCCCGTAGCCGGGCCAACGCTTTGCGTTGTTCAAAAACGCTCCCGGCGTTTTTAGCCGGGCGGCGCGATGCTTTGCTCCAGGCGTATGCTCCCATCGCATTAAGCTTCTGAGCTGCCTGGTAAAGCCATTTCCAGACTCAGGTGCGGAGGATTACAGTTTTTCAAACGCCCAGGCGATGCCGCTGGCGTACGCTTCCGGTAGCTGCGGCACCAGCGCATTAAGGGCAGCCCTGAGCCGCTCTGTATCGCTGTCGGTCAGATTCAGATGGCCCACTTTACGACCCGGACGCACCTCTTTGTCATACCAGTGCAGATGCACCAGCGGTTGTTGCAGCCAGCTGAGATTCACGTCAGTGCCAATCAGATTGACCATCGCCGACGGCGCAAATACCACCGGCTGCGGCAATGCCAGGCCAAGAATGGCGCGCAGATGCAGCTCAAACTGGCTGATCGACGCACCGTTCTGCGTCCAGTGCCCGCTGTTATGGACGCGCGGCGCCAGCTCATTGATCAGCAATCCCTCTGGCGTAACGAAACACTCCATCGCCATTACGCCGACGTAGTTCAGTTCCTGCATGATCGCGCTCAGCATCGCTTCAGCCTGCTGCTGCTGTGCCTGATCCGCCTGCGGCAGCGCGACGCTGGTGCGCAGAATGCCATCCTGATGCAGGTTATGCGTCAGCGGATAGAACACCACCTGGCCATCGTGACCGCGCGCCCCCACCAGTGAGACTTCACCGGAAAAGTTGATGCCCTGCTCAACGATGCATTCGCCGTAGCACGCCTCCGGCAGGGTGTGAGTCTCATCGGCACGCAGACGCCACTGACCCCGGCCGTCGTAACCGCCGGTGCGGCTTTTCACAATCGCTAATTCGCCCAGCGAGTCGAACACCGCTGGCCATTCGCTTTTATCCGCCAGCAACTGCCACGGCGCGGTGGCCAGTCCCAGCTGATCCAGCAGCTGTTTCTGCGTCAGACGATCCGCCAGACGCGGAAAGATATCGCGGTTAACAAAGGCCGGATGGCTGGCCAGCTCACGCGTCAGCGCCGTCTCCGGCCAGCGTTCGATTTCGGCGGTGATCACGCTGTCGGCGATAGGGAGCACGGCAGGATCGGCATCCAGGCCCACCGGATACACCGCGATGCCCAGGGGTTCACCCGCCTGTCGCAGCATACGACCTAACTGGCCGTTGCCCAGTACGCAAACCGGCTTCATGCATCCACCCGCGGATCGGGATGGTTCAGCACCTCATCGGTCTGGCTCTGACGCCAGGTGGTCAGGCGTAACGCCAGCGCACTGTCATGCAGCGCCAGAATCTGCGCCGCCAGCAGCGCGGCATTGGCTGCGCCCGCCTTGCCAATCGCCAGCGTACCGACCGGAATACCGCGCGGCATCTGCACAATCGAATAGAGGCTATCGACGCCGCTCAGTGCTGCGCTCTGAACCGGCACACCCAGCACCGGCACCAGCGTTTTTGCCGCCAGCATACCCGGCAGATGTGCCGCGCCACCTGCGCCAGCAATAATCACCTGAAGACCCTTGTCGGCTGCCGTTTCGGCGAAGCTGAACAGTTTATCCGGGGTGCGGTGCGCAGAGACCACTTCAACATCAAAAGGGACGTCCAGGCTGGAGAGGATTTCAGCGGCGAACTGCATGGTGGCCCAGTCACTTCTGGAACCCATAACAATGGCGATGCGGGCCGGGGCGTTGGATGACATGGGGTCAACTCCTGTGAATGAACAAACAGACCTGGCCGGGCGGACAGGTTTTGAAGGGCACCGAGAATAGCATGAGAAGCACGCAAGGAAAACGGTTGCGTCGGGCTTAAGGTCGTGGATTTAACCGCAGATTAAAAGTCGAAATGGATAAGCTGAATGCCACTGGCGTCGAGCTGGATCATGGAACCCCGGCTGTGCCAGGCACCCAGCACTGCGCGTTGCGCCGTTTCACCCTGCAGGCTCAGCGTATGAATCGCCGGGCGATGAGTGTGACCGTGGATTAACAGCGGCACCTGCTGGCGCAGCATAGTGGCGACGACCGCTTCCTGATTCACATCCATGATGGTCTGGGATTTATGCTGGTTGGCCTGTTTACTGTCGGCGCGCATCCGGGCGGCAATACGTTTACGTATCCACAACGGCAACGCGAGAAACAGCCGCTGGATCCAGGGATTATGCACTTTGGCCCGAAAACGCAGGTAACCCGCATCGTCGGTACAGAGCGTATCGCCGTGCATGATCAGCAACCGATGGCCGTAGAGCGTCAGCACCTGCTCTTCCGGCAGCAGCGTCATGCCGCAGGCCTGCGCGAAGCGTCGGCCAATCAGGAAGTCGCGATTGCCATGGATAAAGTAAACCGGAACCGGCAGGGCGCGCAGGGCGCGGGCAACCTGCTGATGCAGCGGATTGGGATCGTCGTCGCCAATCCAGGCTTCAAACAGATCGCCGAGAATATAGAGCGCGTCGCAGTGGGGCGCTTCGCGCTGTAAAAAATGCAGAAAACCGGCGGTAATCGCCGGTTCTTCCTGACACAGATGGAGATCTGCGATAAACAGCGTGCGCGACATTACTCGCTGACGGTCACTTTCTGGATAACGACGTCGTCTTTTGGCACATCCTGGTGCATGCCGCTGCGGCCGGTAGAGACCGCTTTGATCTTCTCGACCACATCCATACCTTCAACCACTTCAGCGAATACGCAGTAGCCCCAGCCCTGAACGCTTTCGTCACGGAAGTTCAGGAAGTCGTTGTCAGCTACGTTGATGAAAAACTGTGCGGTCGCAGAGTGCGGCGCAGAGGTACGTGCCATTGCCAGCGTACCTTTGGTGTTTTTCAGGCCATTGCTGGCTTCGTTCTGAATTTCGGCTTTAGTTTCTTTCTGCTTCATGCCCGGCTCGAAGCCGCCGCCCTGAATCATAAAGCCGTTGATTACGCGGTGAAAAATGGTGTTGTCGTAAAAACCTTCACGGCAGTAATCCAGGAAGTTCTGTACGGTTGCCGGCGCTTTATCATCGAAAGTTTTGATTACGATATCGCCATGGTTCGTCTGGAAAGTTACCATTTTTGTCGTCCTGTAAAGGTTGTCATCAGTTGCTGAGGTCGCTCTGTCGATGGGCGTCCCCCTTTTTGTCGACCGTTCTTATATCATAATTTCCAATGACGCGTCAGCAGCGCGGCGCAGTTGGCTTGCTTTGCGTCGCGCGAGCGATAAAAATACGGCACAATGTCTGGATACTTAAAAGTGCCAACCACACGCGAAAACGGAACCGTTCAATGCTTAAGATTTATAACACCCTGAGTCGACAGAAAGAGGAATTCAAACCCATTCATGCCGGTAAAATCGGGATGTATGTTTGCGGCATCACGGTGTATGACCTCTGTCACATTGGTCATGGGCGGACGTTCGTGGCGTTTGACGTGGTGGCGCGCTACCTGCGTTACCTCGGTTATCAGCTTAATTATGTACGTAACATCACCGACATTGATGACAAAATCATCAGGCGCGCCAACGAAAACGGCGAGAGCATCGAAACCCTGACTAACCGCATGATTGGCGAGATGCACAACGACTTCGCCGCGCTGGGGATTCTGCCGCCCGATGAGGAGCCGCGCGCTACCCGTCACATCGCTGAGATTATCGAGCTGGTGGAAACACTGATCGCTCGCGGTCACGCTTATGTGGCGGACAATGGCGATGTGATGTTTGATGTCCTCAGCGACACCGATTACGGCGCACTGTCGCGTCAGGATCTGGAGCAGTTGCAGGCGGGCGCGCGTGTTGAAGTCGCCGACGTGAAGCGCAACCCGATGGACTTCGTGCTGTGGAAAATGTCCAAAGCGGATGAGCCAGCCTGGTCATCGCCGTGGGGCAACGGTCGTCCTGGCTGGCACATCGAGTGCTCGGCAATGAACTGCAAACAGCTGGGCACCCATTTCGATATCCACGGCGGCGGCTCCGATCTGATGTTCCCGCACCATGAAAACGAAATCGCTCAGTCGAGCTGCGCCCATGACGGTCCTTACGTCAACTACTGGATGCACTCCGGCATGGTGATGGTTGATCGCGAGAAGATGTCCAAATCGCTCGGTAACTTCTTCACCGTGCGTGACGTGCTGCAACATTATGATGCGGAGACGGTGCGTTACTTCCTGATGTCCGGTCACTATCGCAGCCAGCTTAACTACGGCGAAGATAACCTGAATCAGGCGCGTGCGGCGCTGGAGCGTCTCTATACGGCACTGCGTCACACCGACAGCAGCGTGCCTGCCCACGGCGGCGAAGCGTTTGAAGCGCGGTTCCGCAGCGCGATGGATGATGATTTCAACACCCCGGAAGCCTATTCGGTGCTGTTCGACATGGCGCGTGAAGTGAACCGCCTGAAAAGTGAAGATGGCGCTTCAGCGCACGGGCTGGCGTCGAAGCTGCGCGAGATGGCCAACGTGCTGGGCATTCTGCAGCAGGACCCTGAGCTGTTCCTGCAAAGCGGCGCGCAGGTCAATGACGAAGAGGTTGCCGAGATTGAGCACTGGGTGAAAGCCCGTGCCGATGCGCGTGCCGCCAAAGCCTGGGCGGAAGCGGACATCGCGCGCGACAAGCTTAACGCGCTGGGTGTCATCGTCGAGGATGGGCCGCAGGGCTCCAGCTGGCGTCGAAAATAAACCGGAGAGGGCGAGCAATCGCCCTTTTTTATTATGGCGATTGAACAGATTCAGATCCGCGGCTTCCGCTCGATACGTAACCTGACGCTGTCGCTGCAGCAGCTGAATGTGGTGAGCGGTCCCAACGGCTGCGGTAAATCTAACCTCTACAAAGCGGTGCGGCTGCTGCATGAGGCGGCCAGCGGTCGCCTTGCACTGGCGCTGGCTGAAGAAGGCGGCATTCAGAAAGCGATGTGGGCGGGCGGCTTACGCCGGGGCAATCGCCGACACGATCCAAAGCGGCTGGAGCTGGCCGTGGTGATGGATGACATGGATTACCAGCTGGAGATTGGCTTTCCCGAGCCGCTGGTGACCAGCCTGTTCAATCTCGATCCGCTGGTGAAGCAGGAGCGACTCTGGCTAAGCGGTCAGCAGCGCCGTCCTTCCGCCTGTATTATGCAGCGCGAAAATCAGACTGCCTTTCTGCACAACGTTGAGGGCGAGCGCGTCGCCTATCCGGCGGTGCTGCATCCCGAAGAGTCGCTGTTTGGTCAGCTTGGCGAACCGCATCGCTATCCGGAGCTTTCGCAGCTGCGCGAACGTCTGCAGCAGTGGCGCTTTTACCATGAGTTTGCGGTCTGGCCTGGCTCACCGATACGGGCACCGCAGATTGGCGTGCGTGCGCCGGTGCTGAGCCATGATGGCAGCAATCTGGCGGCGGCCTGGGCGACCATTGTTGAGCGCGGTCATTCCGAACTCTTGTCTGAGGTGATGGAACAGGCGTTTCCCGACAGCCAGTTTGATGTCGATGTGCAGAATGGCCGTTTCCAGATGCTGATGTCGCGCCAGGGCATTCTGCGTCCGCTGGAGAGCGCGGAGTTTTCTGATGGGACGCTGCGGTTTCTCTGTCTGGTTGTCGCACTGCTCAGCCCGCGTCCGCCCGCCTTTATGGCACTGAATGAGCCGGAAAACAGCCTGCATGAAGATCTGTTGCCTGCGCTGGCGCGCTTAATCGCCGAAGCCAGCGAGTTCAGTCAGCTCTGGATCACCAGCCATTCACCCCGGCTCGCGACGTTGATAGCGCAGCATACGGCGGTGAATCATATTGCACTGGAACAGCGGGAAGGGGAGACGTGCGTAAAGGGGGATGAGCGGGTGTAACAGCGTCCCCGCAGGGACGCCCGGAAATTACTCGACCACAGTAATGCGGAAACCCGCGAATTCCACGGTCTGTCCGGCTACGATTTTGCAGCGCTTGCGGGTTTCTACCGCACCGTTGACCTTCACTTCACCCTCGGCAATCACGACTTTCGCCTGTGCGCCGCTCTGAACCCAGCCTTCCAGTTTCAGCAGGTCACACAGATCGACGTGCGGGAATTTACCCAGTGAAAAACTTGTCATTTAAACCACCTCTTTATCATGAAACTCTTCGCACGCCTGCAGCGTGTTTTGAATCAGTGTTGCTACTGTCATTGGGCCCACACCGCCCGGCACCGGGGTAATGTAGGAGGCGCGCTCGGATGCACTGTCAAAATCAACATCGCCCACCACTTTGCCGCTCTCCAGCCGGTTAATGCCCACGTCGATGACGATGGCGCCCGGTTTGATCCAGTCACCCGGAATAAACCCTGGCTTACCCACTGCAACGACCAGCAGATCGGCATGCTCAACGTGATGGCGCAGATCTTTGGTAAAGCGATGAGTGACGGTCGTGGTGCAGCCCGCCAGCAGCAGTTCCATACTCATCGGACGACCAACAATGTTGGATGCGCCAACCACCACGGCATTCAGGCCGTAGGTGTCAATGTTGTAGCGCTCCAGCAGCGTCACGATACCGCGTGGCGTGCAGGGACGCAGGGTTGGCGCACGCTGACAGAGGCGACCGACGTTATAAGGGTGGAATCCATCGACATCTTTATCAGGCGTGATGCGCTCCAGCACTTTGACATTATCAATGCCGGCTGGCAGTGGCAGTTGCACCAGGATGCCATCGATTTCGTCGTCCTGATTGAGCGCATCAATCAGCTCCAGCAGCTCAGCTTCGCGGGTCGTGGCAGGCAGATCGTAAGAGCGGGAGTGGAAACCGACCTCTTCACAGGCACGGCGTTTGCTGGCCACGTAGATCTGTGATGCCGGGTTTTCACCCACCAGAACCACTGCCAGACCCGGCGCGCGTTTTCCGGCGGCCAGACGCTGCTTCACTTTTTCCGCAACCTCAACGCGCACCTGCTGCGCAATCGTTTTACCGTCAATAATTTTTGCTGCCATCAGAGAGGAAATCCACTGTGTTGTGTTGAATCGGGGAAGGGGGGTATTTTGTCAGAAGCGCGGCGCGCTGTCAGTTACAGTTTCAGCCGCGTATGTGCTTTCCGGCTTTTTCGTCGCGACGAGTGCCAGCCTGCATGCGTATGATATCTGCAGGACAATCCGGGGACGATGTAA
Organism: Pantoea sp. OVA07A; assembly: GCF_019969975.1. Classification (NCBI taxonomy): domain Bacteria; kingdom Pseudomonadati; phylum Pseudomonadota; class Gammaproteobacteria; order Enterobacterales; family Erwiniaceae; genus Pantoea; species Pantoea sp. OVA07A. Next base: position 1,279,811 of record NZ_JAHXYM010000001.1, read on the forward strand.
TGATTTGGATAATGCTTGCTACTCTGGCGGTGGTGTTTGTCGCTGGATTTCAGCTGCTCACCGCTGGCTCACGCCATGCCGCTCAGCGGCTCAGCAAACGGCTGCAGCTGCCACCGGTACAGGTGGAATCAATGATCTCTATGATGGGGAAAGAGGCGGCGAAAGAGTTTACCGACTATCTCAGCAAGGATAATGAAACGCACCTGCATAATGGCGCAGCGGTACTGCTGATCTGGCAGGTGTTCATTGTTGACGGCAGCGAGGAGAACAGCCAGCGATGGCATGCGATTCTTAGTCGTGCCGGTTTTCCACCGCTTATTAGCCGCCAGCAGCTGCTGCTCGCGCTGGGCTTTCTGCGCCAGCTGGAACCGGACATCCAGGCGCTGCATGCACTTCGTGAGCAATTCAATGCGCGTTTCACAACACAAGGGATTGAGCTGGAAGGAGAATTTACCGACAACAGTAAACTCGTGTCGCTCAGCGAATGGCGCAGGCGTCACTGACGCCAATTGGTCATTACCGCAGCACTTCGCTGCGGAGAAACGGCAAAAACGTTGACGTGCCCGCTTCCCGACGTATAATCCGTGCCATCTCCATGCGCCCTTAGCTCAGTTGGATAGAGCACCGGCCTTCTAAGCCGTAGGTCACAGGTTCGAATCCTGTAGGGCGTACCATCCCCTCTTCTCCTGTTGTCTCTTCAAGTCTACAAAAACCTCCCAATCCCTTGCCAATACTGGCAACTTCATCCAGCGTTGTATCTGTTTGTCTATTGAAAGCTACACTCGATTGGGGGCATCATAGGGGGCATTGTCCCGTTCAATAGATCACGATGCCCCCATATGAAGCTAAATGCCCGTCAAATCGACTCTGCTAAGCCGAAAGAGAAAGCCTATAAACTGGCTGATGGAGCTGGCTTGTATCTCGAAATTTTCCCCAGCGGCAGCAAAAGCTGGCGACTAAAGTACCGCTTCGCAGGGAAAGAAAAACGTGTGGTGTTCGGGCTTTATCCCACCATATCTCTTGCCGAGGCGAGGGGTAAGCGCGAAGAGGCCAAAAAGATACTGGCAGCGGGAGGAGATCCCGGACTTGCCAAACAAGAAGCCAAGCAAGCCAAAATGCTCGCCATCAACAACAGTTTTGAATCACTGGCGCAGGAGTGGCACGAACATAAACGACCCAACTGGTCCCAAGGCTATGCTGACGACATCCTTGAATATTTACGCAAAGATGTTTTCCCCGCGCTGGGCAAACGACCTATTGCAGAGATTAAAGTGGCTGAGATGCTAGCCGTGCTGCGTAAAATGGAACAGCGTGGCGTGCTGGACAAGCTAAAGAAAACGCGGCAGGCATGTCGGCAGATATTTACCTATGCCATCATCACCGGCAGGGCAGAGCATAATCCAGTAACCGATCTCGCGGGGGCATTGAAAGCGCCAAAGCAAAAACATTTCCCACATTTGCTAAGTCATGAAATCGGCAGTTTCATACGTGCGTTAAGTGGCTACAGCGGCAGCCGCATCACACACCACGCAACACACTTGCTTATGCTAACTGGTACTCGGACCATCGAATTACGTGCCGCTGAGTGGTGTGAGTTCGATTTAAAGAAAGGAACCTGGCAGGTTCCTGCTTCGCGTATGAAGATGCGGCGTCCGCACGTTGTCCCGCTATCAAGTCAGGCACTTTTACTGCTTGAAGAAATGCACCAGCTCAGCGGTAGGGGGAAATTTGTCTTCCCTGGGCGAAATCATGCTGGCAAGCCTATGAGTGAGGCGAGCATTAATCAGGTGATAAAACGTATTGGTTTCGACGGCAAAGCAACAGGGCATGGCTTCCGACACACAATGAGCACCATATTGCATGAGCAAGGCTACAACACAGCCTGGATTGAGACTCAACTGGCGCATGCGGATAAAAACACCATTCGCGGGACTTACAACCATGCTCAGTACCTCGATGGACGGCGTGAGATGCTCCAATGGTATGCCGACTATCTCGACAAGCTGCGTGACAATGCTTGATAGCAATGAGGAATTGAAGATGGCAGCACTTAAAGTAACTATCTACTTCTCAGAAGAATTTATGCATGTGCAGCTCGAGGGGAATGAGCAATTGGACATCCCACTGCAAAATTTCCCAAGATTGCTGCGCGCTACATCTGAGCAGCGGAATCAGTGGGAGCTGTCTGGATCGGGACCGGGGATTCATTGGGATAAACTGGATGAAGATATTTATTTGCCTGCGCTATATGCAGGATTTATTAAAGGCATAACTAACTAAACATTTGATGGTGCAAGAGACGATGATCTGACGTTCTTTGGGATGAAATATTGTGTGCCGATTGCATTTCCTCAGATGAAATAGTGTATGCAGAGATGGTATATTTTAGCAACAAAATCAGATAATTAAATAAGTGAATGATTCAAAAGGACATAAGTAATGAATGCGCTTTCTCAGCTGTTAACTAAAATTGAAAATGCGTCCCCCACCCAAAGGGATAAAGGAACCACTTTTGAAAATCTTTGTGTTCAATATTTCCTTAACGAGCCCAAGTACGCCGAACTATATACTTACGTGCTGAGCTATGCTTCATGGGTCGAGCAATATGGTAATTCAGTTGGAATTACGCATAAAAAAGATGCAGGCATCGATTTAGTTGCTGTCACAAAAACCGGCGAGTTTCATGCAGTTCAGTGTAAAAACTATAATCAAACAAAAATATCTAAAAAAGACATTGATAGTTTTCTCGCGGCATCTGACAAAACATATTTTACCCTTCGCTATATTGTGGCATCCACGGATAACTGGACAGAAGAAGCGAAGGATATGCTTAAGGATAAGGCTACCCCTGTAACGGCATTAAGTTTAACTGACCTTGAACAAAGTGCTCTAGACTGGTCTCAGTTTGACTTTGACTTAGCACACCGGCCTGCAATGAAGGCTAAGAAGCAGCTCCGTCCCCATCAAATGCCGGCGCTTAATGCAGTGAAAAATGGCTTAAGTACTGCAGATCGCGGAAAGCTCATAATGGCGTGTGGAACGGGAAAAACCTTTACCTCATTGCGAATTGCTGAAGCTGTTGCAGGACGCGGTAAAACCGTACTGTTTCTTGTTCCGAGTCTGGCATTATTGAGCCAGACGCTGGATGAATGGACTCAGGAGACACTCATAGATCTTCGCTGTTTTGCGGTCTGCTCTGACAATGATGTCGGCAAGAAAAACCATGATGACAATGTCGTCGTCGGGATCAGTGATCTGAAATACCCCGCCACCACAAATGCAAAAAGTCTGGTCAACGCTTTCTATCAACCCGAAATTTTCGGAAATGATAAACCGCCTCACATGAACGTGATTTTCTCAACCTATCATTCTGTTGATGTGATCCATCAGGCACAAGTGTTGGGCTTCCCTGCGTTTGATTTCATCATTTGTGATGAAGCTCACCGCACGACCGGTGCAACATTTGAAGGGGAGGAGGAATCTGCCTTTGTTCGTATTCACGACAATGACTTTATATCCGGTAAAAAACGGCTATATATGACTGCAACACCTCGTATTTACAGTGATGAAGCTGAAAATACTGAAGGTGTTTCCAATGTATATTCGATGAATAATGAAAAACTTTATGGCGAGGATTTGTATGTTATTACTTTCTCAAAAGCTGTTCAGTTAGGGATTCTGTGCGATTACAAAGTCATTGTGCTGGCCGTTGAGGAAAGCCATATTAGCCGCCGTATCCAGTCTCTATTGAGAGATGAAAACAATCAGCTCAAAGTGGACGATGCGGCAAAAATTGTTGGTTGCTGGAAAGCACTAGCGAAACAGGGATTAGCCGCTTCTGATGGTATCCATCCTGAAGCGATGAAGCGGGCTGTTGCTTTCTGTCAAGTGATTGAAAAGGACTTTCGTGGCAAAACGCATAAGGTCAGCTCAAAACTCATCACTGAAATGTTCGGGGCAGTAGTTGAAGCCTATCAAGCATCAGAGATTGAGCATCTTAAAGAAAACGCGCCTGAACAGGAGATTGACCCATCCTTAAGACTTCAGTGTCAAGTCAAGCATGTTGACGGCAGTATGAACGCCACTGAGAAAAAATCCAAGATTGAGTGGCTGAAAGCTGAAACGGATGACAATATTTGCCGAATATTATCTAACGTCCGGTGCTTATCTGAAGGCGTTGATGTGCCTTCGCTCGATGCTGTGTTGTTTTTAACCCCGAGGAGTTCTCAGGTGGACGTAGTCCAGTCGGTCGGGCGTGTTATGCGTCGCGCTGAAGGTAAAGAGCTTGGCTACGTCATCCTTCCAGTTGTGATCCCCGCCGGAGAAGAGCCTGAAAATGCCTTAAATAATAATCAGGCATACCGTGTTGTCTGGCAGGTGCTGAATGCACTCAGGGCGCATGATGACCGCTTTGATGCCATGATTAATAAGCTGGAATTTAACGGGAAAGATACCAGCAGAATGGAAGTAATTGCTGTTGCCGATAAAGTGGTGAAGAAAACCAAACGGCAGACAAAAAAATCGGAGATTGCAGGCAAAGCGCGCAAAAGTAATGGTATCGGTTCATCTGTAACCCCAACACCTGAACAGTTTGATATTGAGTTTTCCGTCGGAGAAATTGAACGGGCACTATACGCCAAAATCGTCAAAAAATGCGGTAACCGTCATCATTGGGAGGACTGGGCTAATGATATTGCCAAAATTGCCCGAACCCATATCGACCGTATTCATGGCATTCTGGATAATCCAGTCAATACGGCTGAAATCAGCGCGTTCAGGGCATTTGCCGATGAGTTGCGTGATGACTTGAATAACAGTGTTTCAGACGATGAAATCATTGAAATGCTGGCACAGCATCTAATTACCAAGCCGGTATTTGATGCGCTATTTGCTGACTATAATTTTACCGACCACAACCCCATGAGTATGGCGATGCAGAATGTGCTGAATACTTTGCATGAGCATCATCTCGAAAAAGAAGCAAGAACACTAAACAGTTTCTATGAATCAGTGAAAATGCGGGCTGATGGCATTACAACCGCAGAAGGTAAACAACAGATTATTGTGCAGTTGTACGATAAGTTTTTCAGAAACGCATTCCCACGAATGACGGAGCGTTTAGGAATTGTGTATACACCCGTAGAGGTGGTAGATTTTATTATTCACAGTGTAAATGACGTGCTGAAACAAGAGTTCGGACAAACACTAGCGGATGAGGGTGTACATATTATCGACCCGTTCACTGGAACCGGTACGTTCATTACCCGCCTTCTGCAAAGTGGAATTATCCCCCCAGATAAACTAGCTTACAAGTTTAAAAATGAAATCCATGCAAACGAAATTGTACTATTAGCCTATTACATTGCGGCAATTAACATTGAAGCAGTGTATCACGCCATTACGGCAGAGTCGGACTACACGCCGTTTGAAGGGATTTGTCTAACTGATACCTTTGAAATGTATGAAAAAGATGATTTGGTCAGTGAGGTTCTGGCCGATAATAGTGAGCGCCGAAAGCGACAGAAGGCTCTTGATATTCGTGTGATTATCGGAAATCCACCTTACTCATCAGGGCAGGAATCAGGCAATGACAACAACGCGAATGTAAAATATCCACTCTTAGATAAACGTATCGAATCTACCTATGCTAAATTTACAACGGCAACGTTGAAAAATTCACTATATGATTCTTATATTCGAGCAATAAGATGGGCGAGTGACCGAATAGGTGAGAAAGGTGTCATCGGGTTCGTTACCAATGGCGGGTATATTGATTCGAACTCAGCTGACGGGATGAGGAAATGCTTAACTGATGAATTCAGTAGCTTGTATTTTTTTCATTTGCGAGGAAACCAAAGAAAATCTGGAGAACAATCACGACAAGAAGGTGGAAAAATATTCGGTAGTGGTAGCCGTGCCCCTATTGCGATTGCTATTTTGGTAAAAAATCCAAATGCAGCAAGTAACGGAAAAATTTACTTTCATGATATTGGCGACTACTTGAGTCGGGAAGAAAAACTAGAAAAAATTTCTGATTTTGCAAGTATTGATGGAATTTCAAAAGCTAATGCTTGGGATTTAATTAAGCCTGATAACCATAACGACTGGCTAAATCAACGTGATAATAGCTTTGAAGAATTTATTGCTATCGGGGATAAAAAAGATAAAAGTGCTAAAAGTTTGTTCGATGATTATTCTCGCGGCGTAATGACATCAAAGGATAGTTGGTTGTTTAATTTTTCTAAGGGTAAGCTTTTAAATAACGCAAAAAATATGACTGATTTTTATAATCAGCAGCGTAACGCATATCAGGAGTACTGCAAACATAACAAAAATAATGAATATCTAAGCTTCTTTAGTAATGATGCCACTAAAATTAGCTGGGATGGGGAATTGCAACTTAGGTGTGCGAAAAATAAAGAGCTTGTTTTAGGTTGCTCAGATTTTGCTCTCTCATTGTACAGGCCTTTTCAAAAGAGTTGGTATTGTAAAAATAAAGATTTGAACTTGCGCCTGTATAAAATACCACAAATTTTTCCGACCGATGATGCGGAAAATTTGATTATTTCAGTTACAGGGCGTGGCTCAACTAAAGGATTTTCAGTTTTAATCTCAGATAAAATTATGGATCTGGAATGTATTTCTAAAGGGCAATGCTTTCCACTGTATCTGTATGATGTAAGTAAAATTGCAAAAAATGATCTGTTATGTGAATCTAAGTCAGTTAAAGAAGGTGGAGATTATAGCCGTAAAAAGGCTATTAGTGATGGAGGGTTGAAATATTTTCAAGATTTTTACTCAACAGGAATTGTTACTAAAGAAGATATTTTCTATTATGTATATGGCTTGCTTCATTCTGATGATTATCGAGAACGGTATGCCGATAACCTAAGCAAAGAGTTACCACGAATTCCATGCGTGAAAAAAATAGACGATTTCTGGGCGTTCTCCCACGCTGGGCGTGATTTAGCTGAGTTACATTTAAACTATGAAACCGTAGAGCCATATAAAGCAACTCTTGATACCGGTAGCCTAAATTATTCCCAGTTAGGTAAAGAGGATTTTTATGTTGAAAAAATGAAATTCGCCAAAAAAGGTGAAAAAGATACTGTCATTTATAACAACAAAATACGCATAAAAAATATCCCGATTGAAGCCTATGACTACATTGTGAATGGTAAGTCTGCTCTTGAATGGGTGATGGAGCGGCAAAGTGTTTCAACCCATAAGGACAGCGGTATTGTGAATGATGCCAATGACTGGGCAATTGAAACAATGGGAAACGCTAAATATCCACTAGAGTTGTTTTTACGAGTTATCACAGTGAGTCTTGAGACTCAAAAGATTGTAAACAGCCTGCCAAAGCTCGATATATAACGTCGCTCATAATATAGGATGGTGCTAGCACCATCCTATATATACTTAATCACACGGGGAAAATGTTTTCCCCCACCTTTCCCCCGCCTCATCAATATAACCTAACGACCATTTTTTAACTGGCCAATTTTGCATAACTTATTGTTTAATAATGGGTGGGCTGATTTCCCCCATTTGCTGCTCATCTATAGACGGTAAGTGGGGGGAAACTGTAATTAGAGTAGCGTCTATAACAAATTCCCCCACTTCTCCCCATTTACTCCCCCGCTTTAAACTCTCGATAAACCGGCCTAATATGTTCACCTTCACAAATGACACGGCCTTCCTTTTCCAGCTTATCCAGCCAACGAGTGAATTTCTTAGAGACATCGAATCCCATCGCTCGCATATCATCTCTAACTAGCGCACGAGTACAGGCATCACCGTTGGCGGTTCGGGAGCGAATGGCTTGCCAAAGGGCGACGTGGTTGTCAGTTAGATGTGAAATGCCGGTTAGCTCGGGATCGGTGTCATCCATGACAGGTCGTCCTTCATCATTCAAAACTAAAGAGGTGATTTGATCACCATCATTATCGATATAGAGCTCTACCGGCACCAAATCGTAGGCCTGCCGTGGTGGCTCCTCGGCATCCTTCATTTTGGTACAGCTAAGGATCAGCGCTCCGCCTTCACCTTCGCGTCGGACGTTAAATTCAACATCAAGGGCTGCACGGAATGCACTCGAACCTCGCGCACCTTTGTCCTGATCTTTGCCGGAGTGATGAATGACCAAGACTGTAGCCTCAGTAGCAGCCTTTATTACGTCACAGCCCTGAATGAATGCCCCCATGTCTTTGGCGGCATTCTCATCTGAGCCACCAAAGCAGCGGGCAAGAGTATCTAAAATAATCAATCTCACAGGCATGCCTGAAGCCGCTTTGACGTCATTGGCGGCCCTGATGACTTGCTGCACGCTTTCGGAACTGGCTGGAAAAATTGGGCAGTCGATGCGGTAAAGTGTATCGATTGGCGAGCCGTTATTGAGAGTTTGTTCCCAGGCACGAATTCGGCGTGGAACCCCAATTCCGCCTTCGCCAACGACATAGATTACTGCACCTTGCGTAACTGGCCTGCCTGCCCAAGGTTTGCCAGTGGCAATGTGGCATCCCCAAGAGACCGCCAGAAAGGATTTATAAGAACCACTTGCGCCGTATGCGCTGGTTACTGACGCGCTGGGGAGATAACCTTTAATTAGGTAATCCTGTCGGGTATCAAAACCATCAGAGCCCTTGCGTAAGGGAAGGGAGGTGCTGAGGTCTGGCTTGCGTTCTTGAATGCGCGAGATTGATGAGAGCTGTGAGTCTGGCTGATACATTTGGAGATGAAATGCTTCGTTAACCGCCGCCTCGTCATGAATTTGGCGGTAATCATCCCAATCGCTAGCATTTTGATCAGGGGGTAGCGAAACCCAGCCATTCACGGCTACTGCCGCTTTTTCTGCTTGTACTAAACCAACGTTGTTAGCCTCAATTGAATCATTTTCAGCAGCCATGATGATATTGCTATTGGGATATTTATGCCTCGCAGTGACAGCGATATTCAGTAAGTTATTAGCAGGCATGGCCGCTAACGCAAAATGACCTGTTGCAAGGTTTACCGTTATTGCAGTGGCATAGCCTTCTGTGATGATGATATTTGCTGTATCACTCGAATCGCCAACCTTGATGAACCCACCATTCTGACGAGTACCTGGCAAGTATCGTTTCTCGCCGGCCGCGTTGATCAATTGTGCGCTAATCAACGTACCATCGATATCTTGAATTGAATCGCCACGGGTTTAACAGACACCTCAGAGTCATTTAAGATGGCTTAAAGAGAGGTGTCCATGAGCGGTAAGCGTTATCCCGAAGAGTTTAAAATTGAAGCAGTCAAACAGGTTGTTGATCGCGGTTATTCTGTTGCCAGCGTTGCAACACGTCTCGATATCACCACCCACAGCCTTTACGCCTGGATAAAGAAGTACGGTCCAGATTCTTCCACTAATAAAGAAGAGTCAGATGCTCAGGCCGAGATCCGCCGTCTCCAGAAAGAGCTGAAGCGGGTTACCGACGAACGGGACATATTAAAAAAAGCCGCGGCGTACTTCGCAAAGCTGTCCGACTGAGGTACGCCTTTATCCGTGACAACATCTGTTGCTGGCCTGTTCGCCTGCTCTGTCGGGTGCTGGATGTTCATCCCAGTGGTTTTTACGCCTGGCTTCAGCAGCCGCATTCACAACGCCATCAGGCAGACCTAAGACTGACAGGACAGATTAAACAGTTCTGGCTGGAATCGGGATGCGTCTATGGTTATCGCAAAATCCATTTGGATCTGCGGGACAGCGGGCAACAGCGCGGAGTGAACAGAGTCTGGCGACTGATGAAACGTGTCGGGATAAAGGCTCAGGTCGGATACCGGAGCCCGCGGGCACGTAAAGGCGAGGCCAGTATCGTGTCGCCCAACAGGCTCCAGCGACAGTTCAATCCGGATGCTCCGGATGAGCGTTGGGTAACGGACATAACCTACATCAGGACCCACGAAGGCTGGCTGTATCTTGCCGTGGTTGTTGATCTGTTTTCACGCAAAATTATCGGCTGGTCCATGCAATCCCGGATGACAAAGGACATTGTCCTGAACGCACTGCTGATGGCTGTATGGCGGCGTAATCCCCAAAAACAGGTGTTGGTTCATTCGGATCAGGGCAGTCAGTACACAAGCCATGAGTGGCAGTCGTTCCTGAAATCACACGGCCTGGAGGGCAGCATGAGCCGTCGCGGTAACTGCCATGATAATGCGGTTGCAGAAAGCTTTTTCCAGTTGTTGAAACGCAAACGGATAAAGAAAAAGATCTACGGAACGCGGGAAGAAGCCCGCAGCGATATTTTTGATTACATCGAAATGTTTTATAACAGTAAGCGTCGGCATGGTTCTAGCGATCAGATGCCACCGACAGAATATGAAAACCAGTATTATCAACGGCTCGGAAGTGTCTAGATTATCCGTGGCGATTCAAAACGCTGCATAAATCACCTGATATTGCATCTGGTATCTAGTTGGCAATATATGTTTTTTCTGAAATCTTTTTTGTAATAATGATAATTACAATGATCACGAAGTTATGGTCTGTATATCAAGCAACCGCATTTGCTAAGGAAATGAGGAGTTATAATTCCGAAGAGATTTTAAAAAAGTATAAGGCGGGTTATAAGTAGTTTTACATGTTATCTTTGAGTAGAGAGCATTTTTTTCAAATGCTCTCTATTTTTATAATTAATAGTTCTAATTTTGGTTTCACCTACCATGTTTCGTATGATCAAGCAGAAATGCATAACAAAATATCTTTGGGGGCATTATAGGGGGCACTTTCGATAATTGAACTTGATTTTAATCAGTTGTTTCAATTGGTTGTTTGTTTTTATTGAATCCTGTAAGGACCATATTTTCTTCTGTTAACATCCTTTCTGGTCTACTTTTTCCTTTAAAATCAGAATATAACAATTCTCTGTGGTCCAGTTTGGTCCAGGGTCACCTATTGCGTTCTTGTTTCGATTGAGGGCAGGATAGGGGGCATTGCCAGGTTCAATCAACTGGATGCCCCCAAATGAAGCTGACAGCCCGACAAATTGACTCTGCTAAGCCAAAAGAAAAGTCATACAAACTTGCCAATAGTGGTGGTATGTATCTTGAAATATTTCCAAACGGAGCCAAAAGCTGGAGACTCAAATACCGTATAGCTGGTAAAGAGAAGCGGGTGTAGTGGCATAGTAAGCTCCGGCTCGTTCTTAGCAGATCATGAACAGTAAAATATTCAATATCACCCATAACATTGGGCGGTTGCTTCTTCAACATTGGGCGGTTGCTTCTTCCTGCCAGGCTCAATACCGCAAAGCTTCGCTATGGCCCTGTTAAGAGTGTCTTTTCCCATGTGCTGGGACTTGCTTACACGGCGATTAGTGAAGACATAATTCACTCTGACAATTAGTTCTTCCAAAAATCTCCATTAGGTTTTATGTGAATTATATTGATAAAAATAAATCTGCGTTAAAGGAATTATAAATAAGAATGAAGGGTTTTATGAGTAAAGATAAAATGAAAGATGAACAAATATCATTTACTGAGGCAAAAGAGTTTGTTAACAAAGTGCATGATGATTTGGTAGATTTATTAGAAAAGAATAAAATTACTGAAAGCTATAGAATGTATCCTGCTGAATAGATTGTTTATATTATGTTTAGAGAGTATTACGCCTCTCAGGATTGCTTAAAAATCGTGAGCATAGTTGAATGTTTTGAATTAACCGAAATTGTTGAATGCAATAGTGTTGACTGGTGGTTTTTTCAGTCTTAGCATCTGATGTTGATACTAATAAGATTACAAGCATAATTCAAACAAAAATGGTTGAAGAAGAGAAAAGCAAAATAAATTCTGTTTTTGTTTAAGAAGATGATGTGGTTATTAAAAAAGAATTTAGTCAAAAAGATTTTGAAATAGCCTGATTTACCTGGTCAGACTATTTAAATTTTGAAGCGATTTAGTAAAAAATATCTTTTTTATTTTAATGTTACCCTACCATCAGAACTCTGTATATATGTTTTATCGCCTATATTTATAAATGCTTTTCTATCAAGGCTCCCTCTTATAACTAATGCTATGCTGTTGTATACACATTTCTTATGCCCGCCATTAGTATCATCAAAGCAGGTATAGTCATCAATTGAACCATCTCTGGTTCCTGTTGGTAACTTTTCATAACCATCGAAGTTCATGATGATAACAGTGAAGTTATCTCGGGTATTGATAATATGATATTTATTCTGAAGCGAATCTTTGTTTTCTAACCACCATTTTAGTTTTCCTTCTGTAGTCATCGGTAAATGTTCTACAAAAACTGCACCATTATCAACTCTGACTATTTTTGCTGGTCTTACAGCAATCCATATGCAATATACTGATATTAACAAAATCAGAACTGCTCCAATCCTTTTGTATTTAAACATTGGTTTCTCCTGTCAATGTTATAGTTGCTCCGAAATTTGTGAAAAATGGCTTTTGAGCTAAATGCTTAGCCCTCTGTAGAACGAACCATATTCTAAAGAAACTAATTGAGTTGAATTTAGCTTTTAAGATATCTTCTTTATCTAAGCCAAAATGGTCTTGTGCTCTGTATTTGATAGTCGCAGTATATTTATTGCCCTGGAAGGTCAGGCTTTCTATAGAAATTTCTGTGCTGTTTATGTCATGGACGGTAATGCCCATGCCATTGACAAAATCTTTCCATCTTGTGTATTTTGGTAAACGACTTTTAGATAATACATTTGAAAAATGTTCTTTCGTCAATTGTGACTTATTAAAATCAAATTGCTCGATAGTGTTTTTAATTATGGATAATGTGCTATCGCTAGAGTTGTCACTCAAAATGAGATTTCTGTAGGCATTATCCATAAACGGATGCTGAAAATCATTTCCATTACTACGTTGCATGTGATTGAAAAGATTTATGATCAAGCCCTGGTATGGTCCTCGGAAAGAAAAGGCATAGGACTGAGAGCGTAGCTCATCATATAACAACGCAATGGCTTTTTCTCTACTAACTGGCTGTATAGAATTAGTAGCAGGATGCTGATAGGAGGGACCAAAAGTAGTCCAGTCGATGAAAGTTGATACTTGCCCGAGATGATAATGCTTTTTCAGTATATCAGCATCCATGTCGCCACTTTGCATGTCATCAGCATTTCTGTCATTGAATCTTTTTTTTGTAGTGAAGATGATAAGTTTTTTGTCGATTCCTTTCATTCAAAATCAATCCCTTTCAGTCAAATGATTAAGTATTATACATTTTCTATTTGTGAGGTAAATTAAGAATTTTATTAATATTTACTATGTTCAGAGTCATTTACGCCCACATAATCATGCAGTGATGAACCTTGAATATCAAGGCGTTCAGCCAGGTTAATTTATTCGGATGTCTATTAGCATCTATTGAAAGTCACACTCATCTGGTGTGCAATCCCGTTCTGATCTGCTCCCCTCTAACCGGCACCATAGGCCACCGCGGGTTCAGCCCCTTGAGGTACTTGTGGATACCGTCGATGAACAGCTTCTTGAATGTCGCTTCGTTATCGTTGGTTAGCTTTGCGATATAGCCAGACACCGATAAAGGCCAGCAGAGCAGAAAGCACCGCCTTAAGTGCAATCACTGTGAATTCGAAACTATCCATAGCGCCTTCACCATCACCGCTAATGTGGCCTTCTACCAGGGATCTGATGATGCTTTCAGGTTTGAGAAACCAAGTTGCGGAGAAGATTATAATAAATATCAGTATTTTCATCGCACTACACACTTTGTGAAATCAGGAACATCAATGCGGCCGTATGCTGGTAATCCTCCTTTCATAAAGCCACGTCCCATTCTTACGGCTCCTTGATAGCTGCCCTGATATCCCTTCCGACCAACGAGTCTATTGGTTATCCCTTCTGTACAGCGCCCACTCCTCGATGCGCTCTCCGCCTGGCAGAGTACAGTAACCTGATTCACCATCCGCGCCCTTCACTATGTCCAGCTTGCCGCCCATCTTTTCACAATACACAGAGGCTGGGTTAGCCATGCCCACAGCGTGTTGTCTGTCATTATGGGGTACACAGGCTGTGAGTAATAAAATGGTCGCTGCGATTGTAATTGTTTTCATTTTTAACCTTATCTGAAGAGATTGATGAGGGTTAATCGTTATATCCACGCTGCTTCATCTCGCGCTGGTTTTTCTGTTTAATTAAACGGCTATTGTGACCCTGTGTAGCCATTGAAATCAGATCATAACCTGGGCTTAATCCCGCCAGTTAGTGTGGATTTATACATACATCGTGTTCATTAGGTGCATCACCTCTATCCCTTACCTTTAGGATCGCATCTCATCAGGTTACAGCCAGAGCTGCGTTGGCCCCATCAACCGGCTTTCAGCAGCTGCATTGCTGGCCGCTTATTCGTCAGCTGTAACAGGCGCATTGATAGAGCACTTAAGGAGGGGCAGCCATCGCGGGATTAACGGGTTACACCACAGCAATGACAGCACCGCAGATAATATCATCGGGCGCTACCGGTGCCGCCCATGTAAAGAGGAGGGTTAGCATGGCTCAGGTACACTGTGCTATATTTTGCTCGTATCGCAACGGCATTCAGGATGAATCAGATGAGCGAATTTGAGCAAGAACTCTATAATAACGGCTTCTCCGATAAAGAGATCGGTAAACTCAAAAGTATTATAAAAAAAGACGAGTCAAAAAAAGATACACTTCAAAGCCTCGTGATTGATCTAAGTAAACGCTTCTGGGGCGGAGTCATTGCTCTTATTATTTTGATGCTTATTGGGCTGGGTGGCATTTTCAATGCAGATGCTTCAAATGCTATTCCATATATTGTTGTTCTGACGTTTGCATTTCTTGTGATCTATTTTGTTACACCTCTCAACCTAGCATGGAAATCATATAAATTTACCAGAGAATGTAAGCGCTAATTTTTATCCAAGGTTAGTTATCTGATTCCTGTTTCTGGCACGCATTTATAGTTGTACGATCCTTACAGGAACATAGTGTGTACATCGATAATCTGTATTTTGCGATAGCAATCTGATAATAACCATTTAATAATTCTCCAGAAATCATTCCAATCTATAGATTATCTATCCTTTCATTATAAAAGGCGATTAAAACAGGGGAGTGCTACGCTGGCGTGGCAAAATTTAATTTAAATTTAAAAACGCGGATAATTATTGCCAGCAATACTGATCTGCCGCTCCCCAACCAGAAGCGGCATCCTTTTACCTCAACGCCACTACCCCGCAACCACACCCGACAAAGCCAGAACCTGCTTCTGTTTCCTGGCGGGCAGCTTATTCAGCTGCGCTAACGCGTTAACCAGCTGCTCATCGACCGGCTCTGGTGGTTTGACCGTCAGCACAATACGGCCCGCCGTGACTTTTACTTCTACTTCGGTGCCGGTGGTAAATCCGGCGGCAGCCAGCCACTGGCCTTTCATGATAATCGACGGAATACGCGCGTAACTGGGATACCGGCTGGCGTAACTCACCGTTAATTTGCGCTGGGAAACGGAAGGGGCTTCTGAATTTAAACCAACTGCATTACACTCTGAATCAGTCATGATCTCTATTCCTTTTCAATAGTGATTGTGATTAGCGATACAGGGGTGCTCCAACACCTCTGTATCGCGCTAAATACCTGTACATATAATCAACTATTGCAGGAAAAGTCCAGCTGAAAATCGATGTAAATCAGTGGCTTTAATCATCTGATAAACAGCAAATTTTAGGATAACGATCTCAAAAAAATGCAATTAACTGAAAGCATTCATTGTTCGGAATATAAGGAAAGGCACAGATGATATCTCGTCATAAATATCTGCCATTAGCCGTATTCAGTAAGCACGCTATTAGTAAGCGGTGCTTAACCCGCAGTGTGCTTAAGCAGAAAGTCGATTAACGTTTTTACTCTTTTCGTTTTACCCGCGCTTTTAGGATAATAGAGATAAACCGGCGGATAAGTTTTCCAGTAACGCTCCATCACCGGAATAAATGCCTCTTTATCCGGCTGTAAATTATGAACCGGTTCAAACAGTCGCCCGATACCCAGCCCGTTGCGAATGCCATCAGCCATCACCTCAATATCATTACTCATCAACTGACCCGGCATCTCAACGGTCAGCTGTTCGCCATGATGATCCAGAATCAGCGGCAGAATACGATTATTGGTGATAAACCGGTAACCGATAAGCCGGTGCTGATGCAGGTCAGACGGAGACGCTGGAATACCGAACGCTGCCAGATAGGCAGAAGAGGCATACAAACCTTCGCGAAACGGCTTCATCAGCGGTCGCGCCACCACGCCACCTTCCAGAATGTCGCCAAACCGGATCCCCAGATCAAAACGTTCATCAATGATGTTCACGGTGCCATCGTATACCGAAATTTCCAGCTGAATACCGGGATATTGCTGGCAGAAAGCGGCCATCGCAGGTTTCAGCACCAGCAGATAGGCAAAGCGCGAAAGGGTGATTCTGACCAGTCCCGACGGTTCCTGATTCTGGTCACGGATGCTTTCCAGCGATTTTTCCAGCGAGGCTACCGCTGCTGAAGTTTGTTCCAGCAGCTGCTGTCCGGCATCGGTCAGCTCAATCCGGCGCGTGGTTCGCACAAATAGCGGATGACCGATGTGCGCTTCAAGTAGCTTCAGCGCCTTACTGACAGAGGGGGGAGTAATCTCCAGTTTGCGCGCTGCCGATGAAATATTCCCTTCGCGGGCGATGCTCTGGAAGATGCGTATCTGGTTATAGATGGCGTTGTTCACGGGATAATCCTGACACAATCGGGCTGCTTATTATTAGCCGCAGACTAAATATCTTTGAGTCAATAGTGGCCTAATCTTCACTAAATCGCGAGCATATACTCCTTATCAGTTCCCCCTGGCCGTGAATCTCAGGAGATTGATATGCGAATTTTGTGTCTGGATAAACCCGCCCCCGATGCCACGCTGGAAAAGTATCATCCTCATATGGCTGCCGAAGCTTTCCATGCCTGGAGTCTGTTTAAATCCGGTGCGCTACGCGATATTTACTACCGACAGGATCGACCCGGTGTCGCGATCTTCCTTGAATGCGACTCGGTGGAACAGGCTCAAAGCCTGCTGGCTGACTTTCCGCTGGCAAAATCCGGTCTGCTGAGTTTTGACTGCATCCCGTTAGGTGCATTCACCAACTGGGAAAGCCTGTTCGCTGCAGAGTATAAGCCTCAGCAAGAGGGCGCGACTCAATGATCAGTCGCAAACCGCTACCGTGTGTTGTCATCCGACAGGTGTCAGGGAGGCGGCGCAGTAAAAACGCCGCGTGAAGCGCTAACGGCAGGAAAGGCGGAAGCCGTAGCGATTGGATTTGATTAAACGGTGCCGGACGGCAAAAAGTAACCAGCGCGTGATGGCATCGCCAACGCCTGGCTATCTGTTAAAAAATAGATGATTAAAAACTGAAAATGAAAAATATATTAATTATTTCCGGTCATCCTGACCTGAGCCATTCGGTCGGTAATGCTACCATTCTTAATGAAGTCGCTTCTGCGCTGCCTGATGCTGAAATCCGTCGTCTGGATGCACTTTATCCGGACAACAATATCAATGTCAGCGCCGAACAGGATGCACTGCTGAAGGCAGATATTATCGTCTGGCAATTTCCCTTCTCATGGTATTCGCTGCCAGGGCTCATGAAGTTATGGCTGGATGACGTATTTGTTCATGGGTTTGCGCACGGATCGACGGCCAGACTCGGCGGTAAAAAACTGATCCTCTCCTTCACCACTGGCGCACCGCAGGCGTTATACGCGGCAGATGGCGTCTTTGGTCATCAGCTGGAGGATTATCTGATTCAGTTTGAAACCACCGCCCGACTCTGCAATCTGGAGATGCAGAAACCGGTTTATACCTGCGGGATAAGCTATGCCAGTCGTAATGAAGCTATTATCACGCAGCAAATTGCTGCAGCAAAGCAACACGCGTCGCGATTAATTGCTCAACTTAATGCGGAACTCACGACGGCTTAATAGCCAGATGAAACAGAAATCGCGCCGGTTAATGCACCGAATGAATCGCAAATCACCTCATCCGATAATTAAGGCATACCGTGAACAATATTACCGCTCTGACTCTGACTCTGCTGATGGCCGGCCCGGCATCGGCAGCCGCTTTAACAGAACCCACAAATCGTGTCATTAATCTGCATGAAATGGAAATTAAGGCCGGAAAAAACGGACAGTACGATGAAGTTGCCAGAGATAATATTACCCGTTCGCTGGCAGAGCAACCAGGTACGCTGGCGATGTATTCACTGAAACATAAAGAAAATGCTCATCAGGCTTATATGATTGAAATTTATGCGAGTGAAGAGGCATACCAGCAACATCTCAGTTCAGAGCCGTACCGGTCTTTTATTACACGCGCACCTGATCTTATCGGCCAGAAAAAGAGCGCCGTGCTGGAGCCGCAGTTTCTGGGTGATAAACCCTTCGTACAGAATAAAGAAACCATCAATAACCTGGTGATTGTTGACGTGAAACCGGCCGATCAGCAGGCATTCCGCGATATTGTGCTGCCTGAAATGGCAGAGTCACTGAAGGTGGAACCGGGCGTACTGGCGATGTATGCCGCGACCGATGCAAAAAACAGATATCGCTGGTTCTTCTATGAAATCTACGCCAGTGACGCCGCCTATCAGCAACACCGCGAAACGCCCCATTTTCGCGACTATATCCGGCTGACAGCTGAGATGACCGACCGCAAAGAGGCGATCCCTGTGGTGCCAGCTCTGCTGAAAAACCGTGGCGCTCTTAATGCTTTTGTTAACTGACCTTTACCAGGAAGCTGATCAGAGGATGAAAAAAGTGATTGCCGCCGCCGCGATCTCCATGATGCTGGCCGACCTGGCCGCTGCTGAACCCAAAAGAGGTGAAACTATGTTGAACGTTAATCCATCCAGCCTTTCGGTTGCCGACATTGAGTCCGTCTCTCCCGCACTGGCTCGTTTCGGACGTGAAGCGATAACCGACGATCTCTGGAAACGCGATGCACTTTCGATCCGTGACCGCAGTATCGTCACGCTTGCCATTCTCATCGCCCGCAACCAGCCTGCTGAGTTACAACATTACGCCGGTGTGGCGCTCGACAGTGGCGTGACGCCTGCTGAAGTCTCCGAAATAATCACTCACCTGGCGTTCTATTCCGGCTGGCCTAATGCGATGTCCGCAATTGCGGTGACCAAAAATGTGTTTCAGGCGCGAGGTATTGGTGCCGATCAACTGGCCGAAGCCTCTCCGGCACTGCTGCCACTGAATCAGACAGCAGAACAGCAGCGTTCTGCAACGGTAGAGAAAAATGTGGGGCCGATCTCGCCCGGGCTGGTCAGATTCACCGCCGATCCGCTGTTTCTCAATCTGTGGCAGCGGCCAGCGCTACAGCCTCGTGACAGAAGTCTGGTGACGGTCAGCGCGCTGATTGCTTCGGGACAAAGTGCGCAAATTAGCTACCATCTCAACCGGGCGATGGACAACGGATTGACGGCTGAAGAAGCGGGCGAGATTATCACTCAGGCCGCGTTTTATGCTGGCTGGCCAAATGCCTTTTCAGCGGTTCCGGTGGTGGGTGAAGTGCTGCGGGATCGCGCAGCAAAACAGGAATAACCCGCAGCGGGTGAGGATCTCAGGTTTTACTTCACCCGCCGTTTCTTATGCCCGCCGGATACCGACAGAGATGCGGCAAAGTGCTGCACCATTCTGGTGGTTTTTCCCCTCCCGCCGCAATGCCATGATGACCGCTCCAAACCCTCCGCTTACGACAACCCGCCACCGGGCATAAAAACAGAGAGCACCGCGTCATGGAAAGTAAAAATCTGACAGATATTGCTGAAGACGTTTCATACGGTGTGAAATATAAAGCAGTAATAAATTAAAGATGGGCAGGGCAGGAGGCGGAGATTACATTGCGGAATAAATAAAATAAGCCGTGGCGGGCGCCACGGCTAATGTTTTATGCAGACTGCCACTCACTTTCAACATCCGCTTTGGATTTAGAAAGGATGACTTTATTATCATCAACTTCTTTCACCCAGTTGAATGGAATAATGTGGTGTTTGCCGCCCGCTTCAGGATCGCTTTTCGCCAGCTTAATTTTGTCGTCGCCTTCGAAGTGGTCAACAATCCCGACATGTTCGCCATTCACATCAACAACCTGCGCGTGATCTAAAATCTCTGATTTATCTACCATGGTGGCTTAATCCTTATATTTAATGAGTTCAGTTGCCCTCAGACAAAACAAGCCTGGTTGTTAAATGCTGTTTTCGCCAGGGGATTAACAAAATGAAATAGTTCAGTGAACTGGACCTGGTCGTTGTTATTTATTGCCGGCAGGAGAATAAAGGGCACATAAGCGAAACCGCAAACAGAGTCGGAGTATCTGCAGCCACGGGTCTGCTGACCTCACTGCCTGCCACATCGACACCATCAGATTTGCCGCAATCGTCTGCCGCCCGTTCACCAATTAACGCTATGATAATCAGGTCAATCGCCACGCCGCAGATCGGCCAGAATGCGGGCGGTTTAACTTACCCAAAGGAGTGCCTATGACAGCAGTCAGTTCAATTACCACTGAAGGTGGCGTCTGGATTAATCAGCCGCCGGTACACAGTCTGGATGGCGATACGCTGAGGTTCGAAACCGCGCTGAACAGCGATTTCTGGCAGCGTACCTGGTACGGATTCGAACGGCACAGCGGCCACGCTTTCGGCTTCTGGGTGGAACACGACTTTACCGTTCAGGTGCAGGTAAGGGCGGATTTCAGTCAGCTCTACGATCAGGCCGGGCTGTTTATTCAGGATAACGAAACGCACTGGGTTAAGGCGGGCATTGAGTTTAACGACGATCAGCCCGCCATTGGCAGCGTGGTGACGCGCGAGTTTTCCGACTGGTCTACCGGTGTGTTTCCCGGCGATGCGCGCCAGTTCTGGCTGCGCGCCACGCTGGAAAACGCGGCCTTAAGAATTCAGTACTCTACCGACGGCGTGAGCTGGCCGCTGTTACGGCTCTGCCCGTGGCCCGGTCAGGCGCGGCGGTTTGTCGGAGTGATGGGCTGCTCGCCTGAACGTGAAGGGCTGGCGATGAGTTTTACGGACTTCGCTATTACTCCACCGCTCGGCAAAGCACTGCACGATCTCTCCTGAGCCAGGCGGCGCATTGCATATCGTCGCAGAATCGGCTTAATTGTCAGGTCAGAATTTGCGGTGACGCGTCGCCCGTGCAAGACGACGCCTTAACAGGGAAAGCTATGCGTTGCGCCACCTCGTTTATCCCGCTGCTGGTCATCAGTTGCTGCGCCGGATGGGCACAGCAGGCCACTGCCGATACCGTCTGGCTGAATAATGGCGATCGGCTGACCGGCACGATTCGTTATCTCAGCGACGGCAAGCTGGGGATAGAGACACACTACGCCGGTACCGTCACGCTGGACTGGAGTGCGGTCAGTACGCTTGCCAGCGAGAATCCGGTGAATGTCGAAAACAAAAAGACCGGCGAACATTATCAGGTGCGGCTCTCCTCATCCGATCCCGGCTATGTCTGGGTGGAACGCAACGAGCAGGAGCAGCAGGTTTCGCTGCGGCGCATTGATGAGTTTATGAAAGCCAAAGTCCGCAGCGATCAGCTTGCCTGGACCGGCAACATTGATGCAGGCGTGAAGGTCAAAAAAGCCTCGACCAAAACTGACGACTACAGCTTCGCGCTCAACACGAAACTGAATCAGGGAAAATGGCGTCACGATATCGGTGCGACCTACAATCGCGAGCAGGAAAACGAGAGCGTCAATACCGATAACTACAGCCTGCGCTACGCCTTTGACTATCTGGTCAGGGAGCAGTTCTTCTGGCAGACCCGCGCCACCTACAAGCGCGACTGGGTGGAGAATCTGTCACGTCAGGCGCTAATCGGCACCGGTCCGGGTTATCAGTTGTGGGACACCGAACTCAGCGCGTTCTCACTCTCGGTGCTGGGCGGTGCCTTTGAGTATGGCTACAGCGATGACCGGGAAGAGCGGCACTTTGGCGGCTCGCTGCGCTGGAACTATCAGCGCTATCTGCTGGGCAAGTCGGTCACGCTTTACAGCAATGGCGATGTTGGCCATTCGCTGGATGATGACGGCGTATTTATGCTGGATGCCGAAGTCGGGCTGCGCTACAGCCTGACTTCGTGGTCAACGCTGCACGTTGGCTATCACCGTAATCTGGTCAGCGGCATACCCGATACCCTGAACGAAGGCATTTTCTCCACCGGATTAGGGCTGAAGTGGTAAGCCGCTGATCGAACAGCGTCGCAGCAAATCCTTACGGTTTTTATCCGGTTACAGGCGCGGGATTGGCTAAGCTGCATGTATTGTCACAACGGGAAAGCAGAAGATGATCGTAAGCAGCAGGGTGTATCGTCCGGGATGCGCGGGCGAAGAGGTCGAAGTCGATGATATCAGTGAAGTGATTAAAGAGCCGGAGGCGTTTATCTGGCTCGGGTTGTGGCAGCCAGACGCTGAGTTTATGGCGAAGATTAAAGAGGAGTTCGGCCTTCATGAACTGGCGGTTGAGGATGCACTCAATGCCCATCAGCGACCTAAAATCGAACATTATGGCGAATCGCTGTTTATCGTGGTGAAAACGGTGTGCGCTAAGGATGACAGCTGCGAACTGGGCGAAACGCATCTTTTTGTCGGAAAAAACTTCCTGATCAGCATCCGTCACGGCGCCTCTGAAAGCTACACCCCGGTGCGGCAGCGGGCGGCTGAAAACCCGGCGCTGCTGAAGTTTGGTCCCGCTTATCCGCTCTATTGCCTGCTCGATTTTATCGTTGATCGCTATGCCGAATTGTCCACTTCACTGAATGAACGGGTCGGGCAGATGGAGAACGATCTCTTCACCAGTGAATTTGATCGCAAGTCGGTGCAGTCGGTCTACACCGTGCGGCGTCATCTGTTGAAACTGCGCAATGCGGCGCTGCCCGTGGAGGAGATCTGTAATCAGCTGATCCACCTGCATGAAGATCTGATTCCGCGCCCGCTGCGCGCCTATATCCGCGACGTGCAGGATCACGCCCGCCATGTCGTCACTGACGCGGAAGATATGCGCGAAATGCTGACCAGCGCCATGCAGGTCAATCTGGCGCTGGTGACGGTGCAGCAGAATGAAGTGGTGAAAAAGCTGGCAGGCTGGGGTGCGATCCTGGTGATCCCGACCGTGGTCTTCAGTATGTATGGCATGAACTTCGAGCATATGCCGGAGCTGAAGTCGCTGTATGGCTATCCGCTGGCGGTGGGGCTGACCCTGCTGGCCTGCGGCGGGCTGTGGGCCAAACTGCGTCGCTCCGGCTGGCTGTAAACGGCAGGATGCGGTGCCAGATTGTCCCGCTGAAAAGGTCACGACCCGCCAGATAGTGAACCGATACTGTCTGGCTATGCTTAACGCAGCGTGCAGTTTTTGTTCCTGAGCCAACAGTGTGTGAGGTCACGGTGAAAAAAGAGGATAGCAGCGGTCAGGCAGTACCGATTCAGGAAAACCTCCGCTGGGTACGCCGTGAATGGCTGATTCAGCGTATCGGTGAATACGTCCTGATTGCGCTGGTGATTCTGGGTGCGTGCGGACTCTTTTCCAAAGGCGTGCTGAGTAACGGCAGCGCCCGCTCGCCGGACGGGACCATCCAGGTGGAGTATGAACGGTTTGGCCGGGTTGAGAGCAATATGGATATGCGCATTCGCTACAACGCACCGGTAACCGATCGCTTTACCGTTACGATTGGCGGTGGTGCCCTGGATAACCTGCAAATCCAGACGCTGCAGCCTCAACCGCTGGAGGCGGTGACGATTGGCAGCGATCTGCGGCTGACCTTTTCGGCCCGCAACACCGGACCGGATCACGCGATCTGGCTTGGCCTGCAGCCGCGCAATGCGGGCCGCATTCACGTCACTATTCACGGTGACGGCCATGCTCCGGCCCGTTTTACCCAATGGATTTATCCCTGACAGAGGCGCTTTATGGAAACGGTATTACGTGCCGCAGCGATCTACCTGGTGCTGATGGTCGTGTTCAAAATTGCCGGCAGACGCACTCTGTTGCAGATGACCTCTTTCGATCTGATTCTGCTATTGATCATCAGTGAAGCAACTCAGCAGGCGCTGCTGGGCGACGATTTTTCTGTTACCGGCGCGGCGCTGACTATTATCACGCTGGTAGCGATTGATATTGTGCTGGGCAAACTGAAAAGTCGCTTTCCGGTGGTGGAGCAGGTGATCGATGGTGGCCCGGTGATCCTGGTCGAGAATGGTAATCTGCTGACTGACCGCATGAAGATGACCGGCATCAGTCCTGATGATGTGCTGGAAGCGGCGCGCTCCGGGCAGGGTCTGGAGCGATTTGATCAGATTAAATATGCGGTGCTGGAGGTTAACGGGCATATCTCGATTATTCCCCGAGCCGATAAAGAGTCCTGAGGGGCGTTCGCCCTGGCCTGACAGGAGAGCGCCCGTGCCGGAGCCGCGCAGGTTACACACGCCTGAAATATCCTCATCCCCTTGCTGCAGCAGGCCCTGAATGCATTACAGATCCTCATTGCGTCACGCTGCGCTTGTTATGCCGCTTCCCTTGTAATCCTGTCGATTTCGTTCAGACTGAGTATTCCACTCATGCTTTATCATCAGAGCTGGCCTGACTATCAATCAGCGTTATGCTTTTACAGTCAGGATTAAATGAATGAATTTACGCGATTTACCTTCTACCCGGTTACCGGCTGGCATATTGGTCCCCTGAATACCCATCAGGCACTGGTAGTGAAATTCGGTTATATCGATCCCAATGCCCCGCGTGAAAAGGGCCCGCAGGAGACCCTGTTTCTGGGTCTGACCCTCGAAATGGCGAAAAAGCTGGTCGCCAATCTTTCCGAACACATCGACTACGCTGAAAAAAAGAGCACCCAGCACTAGTTTCTCACCGCGATTGGTTACCACGCCCACCGTCGGGCTATTTTGCTGCGCTGTCGCCCGGTGCATAAACCCGCAGTGCACTGGCTATCAGGCGAAAATGCGCGGGTGTCTGACCGATAATCTCACCATCTGCATTGATGTAATGGGGACGGCGCGTCTCAATCGTCAGCTCCGTGGCGCTGAATGCCCGCACGTTACGCCAGCGACCGTGAGTGCCGCGCCGCAGAAAGGGCAGCAGCGCAATGAGTTGCCAGCTATGCTGCAGCTCCAGACTGTAGACATCCAGTAACCCATCGTCCGGTGCGGCACGCTGTTCCACTGTCATGCCGCCCCCATAAAAGCGTCCATTGCCCACCGACACCTGAACCGTTTTGATCGGCGTCCGGTGGCCCTGATGCATCAGCGTGGCGCTGAAGGGACGGCTCTGCCGCAGCACCCGCAAAGCCGCCAGGGCATAACCGCCCACTCCCCAGCGTTTTTTCGATTCCGCCGTGAGGTTGCGCGCCAGTTCCACCGAAAAGCCGATGCTGGAGACGTTCAGAAACAGGTGCTGATTCACTTCACCCAGGTCCACTGCGCGCAACTGCCCGTCAGCGATAATCTTTATCGCGGACTCCAGGCTGGCAGGAATGCCCAGCGTGCGGGCAAAATCGTTGGCGGTGCCCAGCGGTAAAATGCCCAGCGGCAGGCCGGTCTGCATCAGTCCCGGCGCGGCCGCATTAAGCGTGCCGTCGCCACCGCCGACGATCACCGCATCAACGCGATGGGCATACGCCGCGATTAATTCGCTGTAGCTGCGGGTATCATCTCCGACCGGTTGCAGCAGGGTGAACCCGGCCTGAGCCAGCAGCGACTGTGCGCGGCTGGCCTCGGCGCGTCCTTTGCGCGAGCGCTGATTAATCAGCAGCAGGGCAGTTTTCTCCTGTTGAGACATACTTTTGCGTTATCCCGATGTCAAAATGGCTGTAACGAGACGGCAAGTACAGCACTGGCCTGAGCGGTGAACAACCCTGCTTGCGCTACTTTACGTAACCTGTTGAGTGCCATAAGCGGCGATAAAGATCGTCTACACTGCTAAGGGTCAGATCCACACTGAGGAGTTGCGATGACAGAACACGAATTCAGAAAATTGTTAGCCGAACAGGGTTTTGACGAGCCTCTGTTGATTGAGCGTGCAGCCGCCGCCCAGCTTGATAATCATGTACATCCCTTTGAAGCACTGGCACTGATTCTGAGTGGTGACATCACCATCAGTACCGAACAGGGCGATACCACCTATCATCCCGGTGAGACATTTCATCTGCAGCCAAATGAACTCCATCGTGAGGCGTTCGGGTCGCAGGGCGTACGCTATCTGGCGGGACGTAAATATGAGTGACTGGCAATCAGCATGAAGGTTTCTGACGACCTGTTTACCCGGCTGTCACGCTCGCCGTTCCGTCAGCGCTTTCGTCTGGGACGCGCGGAATATGATTATGCGAGCAGCAAAGGCGAGCCGGTATTGCGCCAGCACGCCGCTGAGTTTGTGGCACAGCGGCTGGCGCCTGCGCAGCCTGAAAATGATGGCAAGCAGACGCCGATGCGCGGCCACCCGGTGTTTATCGCTCAGCACGCCACCGCAACCTGCTGTCGTGGCTGTCTGAGTAAGTGGCATAACATCGGACAGCACCAGCCGCTGAGCGCGGAGCAGCAGACCTATATAGTGACGGTGTTGCTGCAGTGGATCACTCATCAGATGCAGCAGCCTGCACCGCCTGCTCGCGTCAGCCGAAGCCAGCCGAAACCGGATGAAAATCCGCAACTCGCACTTTGGTAATGGACGAAAAAGCTACAACCGGCGGCTTTTTCTGGTGAAAACTGGCCCTTTTTCATTCCTGGTTTATTCTTAAATCTTTCCTGGGAACACTATGCCAGGATTAAAACCTACACGGCAACGATTCATACAGAGGGAATTATGAAGAAATCAATTATTGCACTGTCTGCTATTTTGCTGGCCTCGCCGGTATTTGCTGCTACCACCACAGACAACACCGTTGCGGAAGCGCATAAAGGCGCCGATACCGCGAAGGAAAAACTGCATCAGACCCAGAACGAAGGCAAAGAGCTGAAGCTGAAGTCTGAGCATGCTGCTGAAGGCAAAAGCGATACCACCGGCAGTAAAATCACCGAAGGTACGCAGAAAGGCTGGCACAAAACCAAAGAAGGCACTGAGAAAGGCTGGGATAAAACCAAGCAGGGTGCTGAAGATCTGAAAAACAAAGCGACTAACTAATTCGCGGCTGTTCTCAGGTTAAAAAAAGAACCCACCGAAAGGTGGGTTTTTTTATGGGTGATAAAGCCGACGCGTAATGCCCCTGGCAGCAACGCATAAGCTCAACGCGCAGGGAACACGGTCAGAAGAGGAAAGCGTCCCGCGCCTGGGACAAAAACGCCGGGAGCGTTTTTGAACAACGCAAAGCGTTAGCCCGTTTACGGGCGCACCTCAGGGATGAGGTGTGTAATCGCGCGGGCCGAGCATGCCATGGATGGCGGGTTTTGCGCCTTTCCGATCTGACCGTGTTTCCTGAGCAGGCCTCGCTCTCACTGCGATACTAACCTGGGTTTGCCTGACGCGGATTAGGCTTTCTTTTCCGCTGTTTCTTTCTCCGAGGCGGCTAACGCCGCGACTTTCCTTTCCGTCTCTGCAGCCGCATCGGCGGAGGCCGCCGCCGCTTCAGCCGCAGCCTCTGCCGCGGTATCAGACTGTTTCTTGCCTTCTTCGATAAACTCTTCGTCGATGGCTTCGATGTTTTCGCGGTTATCGCGTCCGGAGAGCAGGTTCCAGCAGGCGATAAACAGGGCGGCAATCACCGGACCGATAACAAAACCGTTGATGCCGTAAATCTCCATGCCGCCCAGCGTGGCGATCAGAATCAGATAGTCAGGCATTTTGGTGTCTTTGCCGACCAGCAGCGGACGCAGGATGTTATCCACCAGTCCGACGATCACTACGAAGAAGCCCACCAGGAACAGCCCTTTCCACAGTGCACCGGTGGCGAAGAAGAAGATCGCCGCAGGCACCCAGATAATGGCGGAACCGACAGCCGGAATAAGAGAGAGGAAGGCCATCAGTGCGCCCCACAGCAGGCTACCGTCTATACCGGTAAACCAGAATGCCAGCCCACCGAGAATACCCTGAACAATACCGACCACCACCGTGCCTTTCACCGTCGCGCGCGCCACGGCCGCAAACTTCACCATCAGGTGATGCTTCACGTAGGTTGAGAGCGGCAGCGCTTCCAGGATCAGATGCACCAGATAGGAGCCATCTTTCAGCAGGAAGAACAGCAGATAAAGCATCACGCCAAAGCCGACGGTGAAGCTGAACGTCCCTTTACCGATGATAAAGGCGCTGCCTGCCACATACTGACCGCCCTTGAGGGCAAACGAGGAGAGCTTCTGCTGAATCTGTTCGGCGTTATCCAGGTTATTTTCAGCCAGATAATGTTTTGCCCAGCGCGGCAGATGCTGCAACAGATCGGCGAAGACCGCCGGGAACTGCGCCGAGTTGGTCTGAAGTTTGTGATAGACCGCATTGGTTTCGACCACCAGCGATGAGGCGATAATGGCCAGCGGCGTGAACACAATCAGACAGATACAGAGCAGGGTAATCAACGCGGCCAGGCCATTGCGTTCGCCCATTCGGACCCGCAGATACGTTTTCAGCGGATGGAAAATCACCGCCAGAATCGCCGCCCATAAAATCGGCGAGAAATAGGGCGAAAGCACCTCGAAAAAGCCGAGGGTGGCAATAGCCAGAATCAAAATGAAAAACCCGATGTTCAATCCTTTAAAACGCATGGAAAAACCTCATCTCGAACAACTCTGATAAACCCGACGCGCGAATTTTCTGTGTCTGGCTTTGCTTATGCGGCTGCCTCGTCACTGATTATCGGTCAGGCTTTGCTTTTTAAACGCTGCTGATGACAGCATCATGCTGGCTAACTCTTTGAAAGGTCTGGCAGAAGTGATGAACGGGCAATGTGCGTTCGCTGCGTGACTTCCTATAGGTAACACGCTGCAACTGACAGCAGCGCGCTGAATCCTACATTAGCGTAGCGGTTTCGACCATTATTGGTAGGTCAGAGACTCATGATCCCGGGGGATGCTGCCGATAACAGTATTAACTGGATAAAAAACAGGCAATGAAAAATGAGTAAACAGAGCGTCTTAATCGTGCTGCTGACGCTGGTATTAACCGGCTGCGCCACCAAGCAGTATCCGCAGGCATCCGCGGTCACCCCGGAAGAGACGGCGATGCTGAATTGCAGCGCGCTGGATCAGGAGCTGGTGAAAGCGCACAGCGTGCAGAGTGATATTGAGCAGACCGGCCAGTTCGATGCACTGACCGTGCTGGGCTTTGTCGGGGATTTCGGGCTGGGCAATGGCATTGCGAAATACAATGCCAGCCAGAAGGCGGAGCGGCGACTGACGCAGTTGCAGTCGCTGAAAGCCGCGAAGTGCAGCCAGCGGCTTTCGTAGCGACTGCGCCGGGTCAGCCGAGCGTCCGTTCGCTGACATGCTGCAGCCGGACATTTTCGGCGGCGCGTTTACCGGCAAGGAAGGCGTGATCCGAGTTGTAATATTCCCACTCGCTGTAGCGGCCTGACAGATGAATGTCCTGGGTCAGCAGCCACTGGCGGATCAGCGCCACGTTAGCGCTGCGCGCATGGTCATAGACCACGTAGGCGTAGGGCATATCGACCTCTGAGGCACAGAGCAGCGGATCGTCCGCGGTGATCATGCCAACTCTGATGCAATCCTGACGGCAGCGCTCAATCAGCGCATCCCCCGCCAGCGGCAGCGGATTGGCCGCGTTATAGGTAATTTCGCAGGTTAAGCCGAAACCGCCCGGCGGGTTGCAGTGCGGACTCGCATTGCCCTGCACAAAGATGCGGTGAAACAGCGTATCACCAGGATAGTAAATCCAGTGCTTTTCGGTCAGGTCAGCGCGGCCAATCCCCAGATTAACGCAGCGCACCGAGACAAACTGCAACTGCTGCGCCGCCCGTTGCACACTATCCGGCACTTCATCGCCCATCAGTTTAATCAGCTCCGGCAGCGGCATGGTGCTGATCAATTGTTCATAACGGTAGTGGCGGCCATCCGCCAGCAGCGCGACGTGCGCCTGCGGGTAGAGGCGGGTCAGGGTGGCGTCCGTTTCCAGCGTACATTTCAGGTGCGGCAAAAAGCCGGACATCAGCGCCTGGAAGCCACCGCGCAGCGGATAGCCGAAACGGGCGTTGGGGCCAACCGGTTTCGCCAGCGGTTGCAGCGCGCCATCAATGATCTGCGCCAGATCGGGCAGCGGTACGCGTCCGCCCAGCCATGAAGTTTCCATGTCGGTCAGCGGCACCTTCCACAGTTTCTGGTTGTAGGGCAGGGCAAAGTGACGCGCGATGCCTTTGCCCCAGGTGCGCATAATGAAGTGCTGGAAATCCTCTTCGCCTTCCACCACGCCTGTGCTGCTGCCCTCATCGGGGATCGCGCCATCTGCGCAGCAGTCCCGCCGTGCCCGCACCCGATCCAGTGGCACAGCGGCGGCTGCCGTTTCGCCATAACGCGCCTCGATAGCGCCCAGCACGCACTCTTTTACCACCTCGACCGGCAAGCCGTGCAGCGCGGACTGGAAGGGATAGCGGGTATAAACGCCGTCGCTGTAGACCCAGGCTTCACGCGCCTGCCAGTGCAGGTTGTCGCCCAGCAACATCTCATACAGCTGTAAGACGTACGGGTCCTGCGAGAACATAATGTGACCGGCATAGTCGAAGGTAAAACCCTGATCGTCAATCGAGCGGCACCAGCCGCCAGGGGTGCTATTTTTCTCCAGCAGCACCGCGCCTTCGCCGTAATGATAACCGGCGCTCAGCCCGGTTGGCCCGGCTCCGATAATCAGGCAGGGCACGGCTTCACTCTCCAGCATCAATGGGGTTAACGGCGTGATATTCGCCTGCGCGCTGCCCTGGCTGGCCGACCTTAGTGCGGGCTGACGCTGCGTCAGCGCCTGCTGGATCAGTCCATGAATCTGTTCAGCGGTGCGATCCCATGAGGTGGCATCGACCTTTGCCTGCATCCGTCCCGCCAGCGCCAGCCTTTCTGCGGCACCAATCGCCATTGCCTGTTCACAGGCGGCAATAAATTCCGCGTGGCTCTCTGCCACCGCCACTTCCTCTGCGTAATGCCGCGCTACGTCAATAATCGCGGTACTGACAATCGGCAGCTGCGCCGCCATATACTCCAGCACCTTGGTCGGTGAGATGTAGCGCGTCGAGGCATTGATGGCAAACGGCATCAGACAGACATCCCAGCCTGCCAGAAACTGCGGCAGCGCCTGATAGGGCTGCTGGCCGAGCCAGTGAATATTGTCGCGCTGCGGCAGGCTGGCGGGATCAATTTTTACCACCGGCCCGACCATAACAATCTGCCACTCGGGGTTGCTGTCCGCCAGCGCCGCAATCAGCGGCAGGTCTATGCGCTCATCCAGCACGCCGTAATAGCCAAGACGCTGTGCCGGAATCGCATCCTGCATCGGATGTCGATTGCTGCGATCGCGCGCCTGCTCAAAGTGGATAGCATCGACGCTGCTGGGAAAGCAGTAGACCTGAGGATGTTTGTCACGCTTCGCTTCATAGAGGCTGGTGCCGCCGGTAAAGACCAGATCGGCGCGGGTCATCAGCGCGGATTCGCGCTGCTGTAGCTGGCGCGGTGCATTCTGAAAAGCGGAAAGCTCATCCATGCAGTCGTAAATCACCAGTGACGGATTAAAAGGGGTCAGCAACGGCAGCGCCATCGGCGTATAGAACCAGATCAGCGGCTGTTCATCTTCCTCCAGCAGCGGCGTCAGCAGCAGCAGCAGCGAGGCGATCTGGCTGTCGTGGAAACCAGGCGCGTCGCTGTCGGTATGCGGCTGGATCACCGTGATGTTAGCGGCAGGCGAGCTCTGATGCAGGCCCTGTGGCCCCGCCTGCCAGACCGGCTCTTCGACAAACAGCACGCGATAGTGCTGTGCCAGTCTTGTCAGTAGCTGCTGCGGACGCTGAAAAACAAATCCCCAGCGTAAATGGCTGAAAACAATGAGAACAGGTGGTTTCATAGTGTGCTCCTGACAGGGGTGTTTTGAGGAGTGGATGTGCTGCAAAAAGCGCTGCGCCTGACGTAATGCGTCGGCATAAGGCTGCTGTAGCTGGCGGGCATAGGGATCGGCCCCCAGCAGATCGAGATCCCACAAACCGCTGCGGGTCCAGAAAGTCGTCTCCTCCCATAAGGGACGATCGAGGATCGGATAGAGGCAGATGCCGTGCAGCTCAACGCCTGCCAGTTGCGCCTGCGCAACCTGCGCGGCGATCTCAAGGATCCAGCTTCCGCGTCCGCTGCCGACGTGGCTGGTTTCCGCCAGCAGCAGTGGCCGCTGATAACGCTGCCAGACCTGCTGCAGCATCCGATGCAGCGGCAGGCGTCGGCTGTCGCCCAGATGCCAGTAAAGCCGCCGGTTTGATCCCTGCTCCCACTGATTGTCGTGGTAGTAATTCACGCCAATCAGATCGAGATAGCGTGGGGCGCCGCCCAGTTCCGGGTTAAGCCTGCCGCTCAGCATGTCCCACGCCTGAAACTGGGTGTCACACATCTCACGTGCCAGCACATCGCTGGCCGGATCGGCGGGATCGGGCACGATATGGATCAGTGGATCACAGTGCAGCAGACGGGCTCGCGGATCGGCCAGCCAGATGGCATCACAGGCTGCCAGCGTAGCGCGCACCAGCTGCTGCTTGGCGGCATCCGCCCGATCCGCTTCAGGGATCGCCTCACAGGTGAACAGCCCTACCGAGATACCCCAGCTGACAAAGGAGATCTCATTCATCGGAGAGTAGACCGGCGCCTGCTGATACCAGGGGGCCAGGAAGCGGGCCAGTGCGCCACAGAAGGCGGCGAAACGGCTGACAAAGTCGTGGTCAAACAGGCTGACGCCAGCGGGCCAGCCGTAGTGGCAGATTGTCCAGCTCAGCTGAATGCCCTGCTGCTCTGCGGCCTGCATCCGGGCCGCGACCGTCGAGAAGTCATAGCGGCCATTGCGCTCACATAACCGCCAGCCGACGCTTTCGCGCACTGTGCGAATGGAAAAGGGGGCCAGCGCGGCATAATCTTCTGCTGCACGCGCCTGATGCTGGTTAAGATCGTTCATCGACAGCGCAAGGCCGGCAGGATTGATATGATCGGCACCTTCGTAGCCGGCCTGCCAGAAACTGGAAAAGGGCGTCATGGCATCTCCCGAAAAAAAGCAACACGCTTCCCGCTGACGAGCCGTCGTGAAACGGGTCAGGGCGTCAGGGTATGCATTGCAGACTGATCGATCTGACCACTCTGAACGGACGGGCGATCCATGCCATAAGCCACAGACACTGAGTTGCAGGCATCAGGGCCTGTCGCGGTGTGGACGAGTGAGATAGCAGGTATAGGCCAGTGACGCTATCGGCAGAAAAAGGCTGGCTTCTCTGGATGTTGAAAGGATTTGCGGAAGCCTTACTGGAAAGTATAGGCAGTAAGGTTTGGTTCGCAATTTATTGAAGTAAAAGAAAAAAGCGCAGCGGTAAAAATTATCCAGCCAGAAACAGGAAGTTTTAGCATGCGGTTTTGCGAACGGCCCGATAAGCGCAGCGTGAATAGTGTCAGCGCCATTTTCAGCTTTGTTAACCTTTTCCTCAACATGCAGAGAGGTCAGACTCGCCCACTTTCGCGTTACAGCTTCGCTTGCCTTTTGGCGGGCTGGCGACAAGATTTACTTATCACTGACCTGAATCTGCGGGTCATCAACGGGTGATGCGACGATGCGCGCCCCCTAAAACAGGATGTTTTACAGACTATGTTCTCATTCGACTGGCACCGTTTCTTACTTAACGATCAACCGGCCACCTTTTTGTTTGAGGTGGTGGTACGGGTCATGATCGCTTATCTGGTGGTGTTCACCTTTCTGAAAGTCTCAGGACGACGCGGCGTGCGCCAGCTGTCGTTGTTCGAGTTGGTGGTGATCCTGACGCTGGGTTCCGCGTCCGGTGATGTGACATTTTACGATGATGTGCCGGTGCTGCCGGTCATTATGGTGTTTGTAGTCCTGCTGGCGCTCTACCGCTTCACGACCTGGCTGACGGCGCACAGCCCGCGCTTTTCACGGCTTATTCAGGGCGACGTGATTACCCTGATTAAAGAGGGATTGTATGTGCTGGAGAGTCTGGATCGTCTGAATATTTCCGAAGATGAGTTTTATATGGAGTTACGGCAGAGTGGTGTGGAGCATCTGGGGCAGATCCGGCTGGCGCTGGTGGAGGTCGATGGTCAGCTCAGCCTCTATTTCTACGATGACGATGAGATGCGCGCCGGGTTAAGCGTACTGCCCCCTGAGCACCGGCAGGATTACAGCACTGTACCGGTCAGCGCGCTCTATGCCTGCACCCATTGCGGCCAGACGCAGATCATTGAGGCTGAGCAGCAGGCTGTCTGCCCGCGCTGTCAGCGACAGCGCTGGTCCGCGGCACTGACCGTGCGTCGGCTGCATTAATCGCCAGCATCCGCTCCGCGTTCAGGACTTGTCGCGTTTGCATCAGCCGGGTTAACGTCGGCGAAGCAGGCGCTGAGCGGGCGCTTTTGCTGTCCCCCGGCAGCGAAATTATCCGCACTTAGCCAGGCACTCAGGGCGCGCTGAACATCCGGCCATTCACGGTCAATAATTGATAGCCAGTCGGTATCGCGATTACGCTGTTTACGCGTCATCACCTGACGAAAACGGCCCTCAAAGCGGAACCCCAGCCGTTCTGCTGCGCGTCGTGATGCGATATTGGTTGAATCACAGCGCCACGCCACTCGCCGATAGCCGAGCGAGAAAGCCTGTTGCAGCAGCAGATAAATCGCCTCGCTGCCAATGACACTGCGCTGCATCAGCGGCGACCAGGTGACGTGACCGATTTCAACAGTGCCGTGTCCCGGCTCAATGCTGGCGAAGCAGACCACGCCGCAGGGCTGCTG
This sequence comes from Pantoea sp. OVA07A, assembly GCF_019969975.1. Taxonomy (NCBI): domain Bacteria; kingdom Pseudomonadati; phylum Pseudomonadota; class Gammaproteobacteria; order Enterobacterales; family Erwiniaceae; genus Pantoea; species Pantoea sp. OVA07A. The sequence goes on from NZ_JAHXYM010000001.1 coordinate 1,314,812, forward strand.
ATTTGGCGAGCAGACCGTGAAGGACACCAGGGCTGCATCTGCCACTTTATCCGCAATCCAGCGCTGCATCTGCGGCAGAGAGGCGGGCCGCTCTGCGCTCAGCCAGGTCCAGTCGCGATCATCCGGTGCCAGCATAAATGCCTGCAATAGCGGTTCTGCATGATCGATGCTCAGCGGCAGGAGAAGGCAGTGCTGACCCGTGAGTGGCATACAGGGTGGCCTGGTAACCGGTTGCCAGTCGGGCAGAGCCTCACCGACCGGCTGATCAAACTGATTGAGGTTCAATAGCATTCTCCTGAAAGAAAACGGACGGTATTCCGGGAAACTTATGATGCCGGGCTGACGGACTATCCTGAACCGCGGTTAAACCCGTCGCAGCTTGTTCCCGCTCACCACATAACTTTGCCTGTTACTGACAGAAAATGAAAACCCTTCGGGCAGCATAGCGGCACCGTTACCAAAGAGGTGTGCGTATGAAAGTGAGGCTAGCCAGTGCATTACTGTTTTTGCTGTTATCGTTTGGCGCGTTTTCACAACAGGTGATTAGCGAAAGTCATCCCCATTCACGCAGTGCGCGATGGCTGGAGCAGGGCAGTCAGGTTGATACGGCGGATTCGCCGGATGAACATCTGCTGGAGAGGCGGGAGTGGCGAAGCAGCCTGCAACGCAAGCCGTTCTGAGATGAGATCCCCGGCGAAGAACGGCCGGGGAGCCAGGGGGTAAGCGTTTCAGACCCGTTGTGAAATTATATTGTGGCCTGTGTCGCTGCCATGCCAGGCACCAGAATCACTTTGCGGCACTCCTCTTCGCGTTTGGCGAAAATATCGTAGCCACGCGCAGCATCTTCCAGCGGCAGATGGTGGGTCACAATCTCTTCCGGCGTCAGATGACCCTGTTCGATCAGCTTCAGCAGGTCGGGCAGATAAGCGTGTACGTGGGTCTGTCCCATCTTAAAGGTCAGCCCTTTGTCAAAGGCGTCACCAAACAGGAAGCCGTGAATGAATCCGGCGTAGACGCCCGGCACGCTGACGATACCGCCACGCCGCACTGCGGCAATACACTGACGCAACGCTTTACCGCTGCTGCCTTCCAGTTTGAGATTGGTGAGCACGGTTTCGGTCATGCTGCCTTTTGCCTCGAATCCTACTGCATCAATCACTGCATCCACACCGCGATTGCCGGTGCTGTGTTCGATAATCCAGCCGGCCGGGTCATCGATCTCATCAAAGTTAATCGGGATAACACCGTAGCGCTCGCGGGCAAAGTTTAAGCGGTAGTTGTTGTGGTCGATCATGTAGATCTGTTCGGCACCCTGCTGTCGGGCGCAGGCGGCACTGAGCAGGCCAACCGGTCCGGCACCGAAAATCGCCAGGCTGGAGCCGGGTTTCACCTCGGCGTTTTTCACCGCCTGCCACGCGGTGGGCAGAATGTCTGACAGGAACAGCACTTTCTCATCCGACAGTACCGACGGCACTTTAAACGGGCCGGTATTGGCTTTCGGCACCCGGACATATTCCGCCTGTCCTCCGGGCACACCGCCATAGAGTTTGCTGAAACCAAACAGTGCCGCGGGCGGCGTGATGTTTTTCCGGTTCAGGATGGCACCCCGTCCGCTGTTGGTATTTTCACAGGCAGCATACTGGCTCATCAGGCAGAAAAAACAGTCGCCACAGGCGATAACAAACGGGATCACCACCCGATCGCCTTTGGCCACGGCGGTCACTGCGCTGCCTGCCTCAACCACTTCGCCCATAAACTCATGACCAAAGATATCTCCGTGCCCGGTACCGGGGATCTTGCCGCGGTAAAGGTGCAGGTCTGAACCGCAAATGGCCGTGGCGGTCACACGCAGAATAATGTCATCTGCGGCTTCCAGACCGGGATCGGGAACGTTATCGACGCTGACTTTATGAGGGCCGTGATAAGTTAATGCTTTCATCTGTTCATCTCCTGATGATTAGGGGACGGCGGCCAGACCAGAAGGCGTGGCCACGCACGGGAAAGACTCAGGAAACCTGAAATCGAAACCTGCCTGAAGTGTAGTAATCCTTTAAGGAGTAAGCAGAGCGGTGCAGCAGGCTGGCCAGTTTCAGCCGGGCTGACAGGGCGGCTGCACCTGCGTTGTGGCGACCGTCACGGCTCGGATGTCGGGTTGCCAGAGAGCGAGGTCGGCAAACGCACGACGATAAACCGTGTCGATTTGTGCCGGAACCTGTTCGATGTAGTGCCAGGCATGCTCACGCGTTTCACCGGTAAGTTGCTGCAGATAGTGCCGCGCGTCGTCCAGCGTTGGGATCTGGCCTTCGACACCCGCCATGCGGGCAGGCAGACCGGTCCAGATCAGACCTTCTATGCCTTTGGTCTTAGCCCACTCTGCCAGTGGCCCTGCGGAGGTCGCTGTCACCGTCATCATCCCGATGCCGTCGATGCGGCTGTCGGGAATGGCTTCACGGAGGCGCAATGCGCGGCAGGCGCTCTCAAGTGAGGCGGTATTCAGCCAGGCCCAGTACACCGGCACCGGGCTGGCGTTAAGGCAGATCGCGGTCGACAGCTCGCCGCCGTCAGCGATGCGCACAAACTCAATCGGTAGCTCAGGACCATCATGATGCCACTGACTGGCCACCGGCAGTGCGCCAGCTTTCCAGATTAACGATCCCCATCCGAGGCAGGCAATTTTCATTCTCTTCTCCTGTGCACCTGTCGGCGTGATCGCGACAGAATCTGTTTAAGCGTAGTCCGTTGCGCTGAACCGTTACAGGGATCACCTTTTTAGGGGCGGTAAAACCGCCACAAAGATGGCATGATCGCCGCGCAGTCACTTTGCACAACCTGACGGTTTTTTCAGCAATCCATGCGTGTTTATCTGCACGGCTTGAACTTTTATCGTCAGGTAGTGTAAAAAGTGGCGCACGCAATCGATTACCTATGCACGGGCGGGTCAGCATCACGTTGACTGATCCGGTTGCAGCTGAGGCGCAGAGTGGGGCGGACATTTGCCTGCCTGACGGCTCAGGTTACTGGCGGCTTTTAAAACGGAAGATCTGATGAAAACCACGCAAACTGGCACGCTGGGCGCGCTTGAGAGTGACGTCGATACGGGATGGCGTAAAACCGACACCATGTGGATGCTGGGTTTATACGGCACGGCGATTGGGGCGGGTGTGCTGTTCCTGCCTATCAATGCTGGCGTCGGCGGGCTGATCCCGCTGATCATCATGGCGATACTGGCGTTTCCGCTGACCTTTTTTGCGCACCGCGCCCTGACCCGATTCGTTCTCTCCGGTAAAAATCCGGCCGGGGATATCACCGAGGTGGTCGAGGAGCATTTTGGCGTTGGTGCGGGCAAGCTGATTACGCTGCTCTATTTCTTCGCTATCTACCCGATTCTGCTGATGTACAGCGTAGCGATCACCAACACGGTTGAGAGCCTGATGGTGAATCAGCTCGGCCTGGTGCCGCCACCGCGTGTGCTGCTGTCGCTGCTGCTGATTGTCGGACTGATGACCATTGTGCGTTTCGGCGAGAAGATGATTGTCAAAGCGATGAGCGTGCTGGTTTATCCCTTTGTGGCGGTGCTGATGCTGATGGCCTGCTATCTGATCCCGCACTGGCACGGCGCTGTGCTTTCGACCCTGAACGTTCAGCCCGCGGGCAGCAGCCTGTGGATGACGCTGTGGCTGGCGATTCCGGTGATGGTCTTCTCTTTTAATCACTCGCCGATCATCTCCTCATTTGCGCTGGCAAAGCGGGAAGAGTATGGCGATGCCGCAGAGAAAAAGTGTTCGCGCATTCTGGCCTGCTCGCACCTGATGATGGTGGTGACGGTGATGTTCTTTGTCTTCAGCTGCGTGCTGAGCCTGTCACCTGAAGATTTACACGCCGCCAAGGCGCAGAACATCACCATTCTTTCCTATCTGGCGAACCATTTTAAGGTGCCGATGATCGCCTGGCTGGGACCGCTGATTGCCATTGTGGCGATCACGAAATCGTTTCTCGGTCACTATCTTGGTGCGCGCGAAGGATTTAACGGCATGGTTAATAAGGCGCTGCGCAGTCGCGGCAAAACCATCGCGCCCGCCAGACTGAATCGCCTGACCGGACTCTTTATGCTGCTGACGACCTGGCTAGTGGCAACGCTGGACCCCAATATTCTCGGCATGATTGAGACGCTTGGCGGGCCGGTCATTGCGATGATTCTGTTCCTGATGCCGATGTACGCTATCCAGAAGGTCCCCGCGATGCGCAAGTACAGCGGTCACATCAGCAACCTGTTTGTCGTGCTGATCGGACTGATTGCCATCTCTGCAATCTTCTATTCGCTGGTGAAGTAACACTTAGCGCAACAGGCGCATCTCAATCCCCCTGGGATGCGCCTGCCATCTGCCCGCCATTCGCCATTCTCTCTATGCACCTCCACGTATTCAGCGATATCGCTCCCTGATTTAAGCCCGCTGCCGCGTTGTTAATGCCGCCTCTCAGACGCATCTGGTTAGCAATAGTTACATTTGGTACTTATCAGCATGGTAGAGTTAACGCGAATAATTATTATTCCCTAAAAGGACAGGAGAAAAATGAAAATCGGGATAGTTGCTGCCACCACACTTTTACTGTCAACCGCCTGTGCGGCTACCACCTATCCGGTCACGGTGACCGATATGGATGGTCAGAAAATTACGCTGCAAAAAGAGCCGCAGCATGTGATTTTACAGGATGGGCGTGACGTGATGGCGCTGGCATTACTGGATCGCCAGAACCCGTTTCAGCGTGTCGTTGCCTGGAACAACCTGCCGAAAAAGCAGGATACCCAGACCTGGGACCTGCTGAAGCAGCGCTGGCCGCAGGCGGCATCGATTGTTGATATGGGCTTTAACGATCAGGGGCAGGTCAATCTGGAGAGCGTGCTGGCGAAGCAGCCCGATCTGATGATTGCGCAGCTGCGCGCCAAACCGGCCCTGACGCAGTCAGGCGTGCTTGCTACCCTGAAAAATCTCCATATCCCGGTGCTGTTCCTTGATGTTGAACTTCATCCGAAAGAGAACACCCTGAAGAGCGTGAAAGTGCTGGGCACCGTTCTGAATCGCGAAGCCGAGGCGAAAGCCTACGCCGATTTTTACCAGCAGCACTGGCAGATGCTTCAGCAGAAGATTGCGCAGGTGTCCCACAAGCCAACCGTGTTTATTGAACCGATTGCCGGTAACAGCGACAACTGCTGCTTTACCCACGGTCATAACGGCTGGGGCGCGCTGGTGGAAGCGGTCGGTGGCAAGAATATCGGTTCTGCACTGCTGCCCGGCAGCTCAGGATTTGTGTCACTGGAGAAGATTATCGCCATGAAGCCGGACGTCTATATCATGACCGGCTCCAAACGCCCGAACAGTAACGTGCTGCCGTTTGGTTACGGTGCCAGTCAGACCGACGTGACCGCCACCTTTAACCGCCTGCAGAGCCGCACCGGTCTGGAGCAGATCGAACCGGTGAAACAGAAACGGGTGTATGGCGTTTATCACCATTTCTATAATCACCCTTACAACATTATCGGCATGGAAATTCTGGCAAAAGATCTCTATCCGGAAGTGTTCCGCGATCTGGACCCGACGGCTGATTACCACCACATCGTGACGCACTTTACCGGGTTACCGGATGCGCCAGTGATCCTCAGCACGCCATAACCGCAAAAATGTCAGGGTGCGTTTCAGCATCCTGACTTTTCATCGGCCATCATCCGTCAACCAGAGCGTGATTTTCAGACAGCGCAGGTTGCCCGGTTAACCTCTGGATTGCGTCAGCAACGTTGTCATCGCATGTCCTGTGTTAAGAAAGCGCTAAGCAAGCGTAATAGTGTGTAAGTTACCGGATTTTAAGACTTTTACAGATGTCTCCCGCCACAATTATTGCCATGATGCCGATCAACGGTGCCTGAACAGCCGTTATTTTCGGAGGCAGTATCATGAAAAAAACAACATTAACGCTTATCGCTTCACTTTTGACATGCAGCACACTCTTTTCTCAGGCCTCACGGGCAGACGATCGTGATGACGCGCACCGCAAGCCTGTGCCGCATCAGAACGGTGACCATCGTGCTGACAATCGCGGTTCTGACCAGAATCAGGAGCGTGGCAACAACCGTCATGACAGCGTCAATCATCGCCCGGATCAGGACAACAACGGTCGGGGCAGAGAGGCACGTAATGACCGCGACCATTTCGCCTGGCAGGGACACGACTTCCGTCGCGGGCATCCTGTCCCGCAAGAGTACCGCGGCGACCATTACCGCGTAGCCGACTGGCATGAACGCGGTCTGCGTGAACCGCCGCGCGGTTATCACTGGGCAAACATCGACGGCAACTATGTGCTGATTGCTGCTGCAACCGGGGTAATTACCGCGCTGGTGCTGAACAGCGCCCTGAACTGATCCCCAGGGGATGGCTGCGGCCATCCCTCTTTCTTTCCGTTTTGCTGCGCCAGCGGCTATCCTGACACTCCACGCTGAAAATTCCCTGTGTAAGGAGTCATGATGACGACGGTTAAGATGGTTGCGGTAGATATGGATGGCACCTTTCTGGACGATAACAAGCAGTACAATCGATCCCGCTTTCTCGACTGCTATCAGCAACTCACCGCCCGTGACATCAAATTTGTGGTGGCCAGCGGCAATCAGTATTACCAGCTCAAATCCTTCTTCCCGGAGATCGCCAGCGATATCGCCTTTGTAGCCGAAAACGGCGCATGGATTATCGATCGTGATGAGGAACTGTTTTGCGGTGCCTTTGAACGCCGCGATGTTGACGCGGTGATCGATACCCTGCAAAACGGCGACTATCCGGGTCTGCGTTACCTGCTGTGTGGCCGGGAGAGCGCCTGGTACTTCGACGGCATGGAAGAAAACTGGCTGAAGAAGATGCGCCATTACTGTCACCGGCTGAAGCCGATTCATCATCTGGATGAGGTGCAGCATGACCGGCTGTTTAAGTTCGCGCTGAATCTCTCTGATGACTATATCGAGCCACTGATGGCGGATATTGAACGTCTGCATCAGGGGCGTGTGGCAGCGACCTCAAGCGGTCACGGCTCGGTGGATTTGATCGTGCCGGGGAATCATAAAGCGCACGGTCTGGATCTGCTGGCACAACGCTGGGGGATCGCGCATGACTAGGTGCTGGCCTTTGGTGATGGCGGTAACGATCTGGAGATGCTCAGACAGTCTGGCTTCAGTTTTGCCATGGACAACGCGCCACAGCGGGTGAAACAGGCGGCACGCTATGCCGCGCCTTCTAACAACGAGCAGGGCGTGCTGCAGGTGATTGAGCAGATGCTGGCAGGTGAGGGGCCTTTTAGCGCCATGCAGGCTTAGCCGTCTGGCGCTGCGATTAAGCCAGGGCGGTTAGCGCCGTGATTCAGCCAGCCGCCTGGCTCAGAGAGCGGGTGCAAGAGGATAGCGCTGAGGAGCAGCAAAGCCGGGCGAGGCTGGCAGGCCCGGTTGTGCCTGGTCAGCGAATGCGGGCAACGCGGCTCCTGATCACGCCGTGATTTCCCAGGCCTGCGCGATCATCATCTGCATCTGTTCGCGGCTGTAATTCACCAGCGAATTTTTGCTGTTGGCTCGAGCCAGAATCCACTCCACCTCGGCGCGGCTCAGTGAAGGGCCATCCTGCCAGAATGGAGTGATCGCCTGCTGCTGCAGCCACTGTTTCAGAAACTGCGCCGGTGAGTCCGTAGTTTCGCTGAAGAGCTGCGGGTGCAGTTCCGCCATCAGCTTACGCTGCAGTGGCTGTTCGCTGTCGGACAACAGATCCAGGAACGGAAACAGCAGACGTCCGCACACTTCACCATGATGGAACGGCTTAATTGCGCCCAGTTCCCCTGCAATACCGTGGATCACCCCCAGACCCGCACTGCTGAGACTGACACCGCCCAGCCACGACGCCATCATCATCGCTTCCCGTGCCTCGTCGCCAGCAGCATCCTCACGATTAAGTGCAGGCCAGGCATGAACAAACTGACGCAGGCCGGTCAGCGCCAGCTGTCGGGTAAAGAGGTTGCCTTTGCCGGAGAGATACGCTTCGAACAGGTGGGTAAACGCATCAATACCGCAGGTTGCCAGCACCCGGTCAGGCGCACCTTTCAGCAGATCGGCATCGAGAATTGCCACCTCCGGCACAAAGACCGGGTGGCGCAGTGACGCTTTTATCTGAATGTCACGCTGGTCAGTCACTACCGCATTTTGCGTCACTTCACTGCCGGTACCGGCGGTAGTCGGGATAGCAATCAGCGGCAACGTGATGGGCTGAACCGCGGTGTCACCCACTTTTTCCAGATAGCGGGCGGTTGGCAACGGGTGTTGTACCATCGCGCTAAATGCTTTCGCCGCATCCAGTACGCTCCCGCCGCCAATCGCGACGACCCGATCGACATGACCGCGCCAGCGCGCAACCCAGCCATCAATCTCGGCGGGTGAGGCTTCATGACTGACAATTTCATAGCCAATAATATGATCGTTGAGTCCGGCTTTTAGCCGGGCATATGCGGGGCCTTGCAGAAAAGATTGTCCACAAAACAGCAGAGTAGGCTGTGACCGGGCGGCCAGCAGCGGCACCAGTTTATCCAGGCTGCCCCGGCCAAAGAGGGTTCGTTGATTACTGTACAGCTCACTCAGGTTCTCACTCACCAGCGCATCCTTTTTACATTTCGCTAAAATCTGAGTGTAACGAAAAGCAAGGCGCCGGGACTGGCAAACTTTCTGATAACGCATTGGCAAAAAGTTGATCACCTTCGCAAAACAGAAATTCACCCCCGGCGGGGTGGTGCTTTCCTGCTGATGTTACCCTTAACATGTTATCGGTAACAGCGTTTGTCGGGATGTGTAAACATCTTACAGCGCACTGTTTTGTAGCCCTCAGGGGATCATGATAATAAACCGACACTGAATGATGTTCAGTGCACAAGGTGGAGAAAAGCTATGCCATTACTCTATGTGGCGATTGGCGTCGCGTTACTGCTGCTGCTGATGATTCGCTTTAAGCTTAATGGATTTATCGCGCTGATCCTGGTGGCGCTGGCGGTCGGTGTGATGCAGGGCATGCCGGTTAATAAAGTGATTACCTCAATCAAAGCGGGCGTGGGTGGCACGCTGGGCAGCCTGGCGCTGATCATGGGCTTTGGTGCCATGCTCGGTAAATTGCTGGCCGACTGCGGCGGTGCGCAGCGTATTGCCACCACCCTGATTGAAAAATTCGGCACTAAGCATATTCAGTGGGCGCTGGTGCTGACCGGTTTTATCGTCGGATTTGCGCTGTTCTATGAAGTCGGCTTTGTACTGATGCTGCCGCTGGTGTTCAGCGTGGCGGCGTCGGCACGTGTGCCGCTGCTCTATGTCGGGGTGCCGATGGCGGCTGCCCTGTCAGTGACGCACGGCTTTCTTCCGCCGCATCCTGGCCCGACCGCAATCGCGACGCTGTTTAACGCTGACATGGGTAAAACGCTGCTATTTGGTACGCTGCTTGGTATTCCTACGGTGATTCTGGCGGGGCCGGTCTATGCCCGCTTCCTGAAAGGCATCGACAAACCGATTCCTGAGGGACTCTATAACCCGAAAACCTTTACCGAGGCGGAAATGCCGGGGTTTGGCGTCAGCGTCTGGACGGCACTGGTACCTGTGGTGCTGATGGCGCTGCGTGCGGTGGCAGAGATGCTGCTGCCTAAAGGCCATGTGCTGCTGCCCTATGCGGAGTTCTTTGGCGACCCGGTGATGGCGACACTGATTGCGGTGCTGATTGCAATCTTCACCTTTGGACTGAATCGCGGCCGCACGATGGAACAGGTCATGGATACCCTGACCGACTCGATCAAAATCATCGCCATGATGTTGTTGATCATCGGCGGCGGTGGTGCCTTCAAACAGGTGCTGGTGGACAGCGGCGTGGATAAATATATTGCCAGCATGATGCATTCTACTCAGCTGTCGCCAATCTTTATGGCCTGGTCGATTGCCGCGGTGCTGCGTATTGCTCTGGGGTCTGCCACGGTAGCGGCCATTACCGCCGGGGGAATTGTGGCACCGCTGATTGTCACCAGCGGCGCCAGCCCGGAACTGATGGTCATCGCCGTAGGGTCCGGCAGCGTGATCTTCTCGCACGTTAATGACCCGGGCTTCTGGCTGTTCAAAGAGTATTTCAACCTGACGATTGGCGAAACCATCCGCTCCTGGTCGGCGCTGGAAACCATTATTTCGGTCTGTGGTCTGGTGGGTTGCCTGCTGCTCTCCTGGGCGATTTAACCTCTTGCCGCTGGCAAGCCTGCCAGCGGCTCTCTGCTTTCGCGTCTCTCCCGCTGCCTCTTTGGGCTTTGAACATCCCGTCGCGCTTGCTGCGCCTGTTGCCGGTTAAACCGGGATGTGCGGGACAGACAGCATAAAAAAGGCCGCAAGGTGCGGCCTGACAGAGAAGATTCAGTCTGAATCTGCCACGTTAATGAGGCGGTTCAAAACCGGCTTTCACCATCTGTTCCCGCAGCGCGTGTGCAATGTCACGGTTGCCACCGGTAACGGGGTAGATAACGTTATTCACCACATCATCAAGGTAGTGCTCGTCAAACTCCTGCAGAGAGAGCTGCGTGCCGCCTTCATCGTTGATGGCGAAAGTCCCTTTGATGTGGTTACCGCTGTTTTTTGCCTTGAGGCTGTAGCGGCCCATGCTGGTATTAATCGTGCTCATAAGATCTCCTCGCGACTCATTTTCAATCTCATCACTCTTGAGGCCTGCCTTGCCGCCTAAATTTTAGCCAGGAGTGTTCTGTAAAACGAAGAAAGAGAGCCGTTAAAAAGTGGTGTTGCGATCGTTATCTCAGAATTTAAATAAAGCTCAGGGTTGATGAACTTATGACCAGTTGAGCCGTAAGTGAAGCGGCAGGGCGCACTTTCCTGTCTATAATGCTTACAGGAAAAGTGTTTAATTGGTGAGGGGAAAGGAAATGAAAATTATTCTGTGGATTATCGCGATCATTTTTATCGTGGGCTTACTGACCCTGACAGGGGTGTTCAAACTGATTTTCTGATATCTGTTAACGCTTCAGCAACAGCGGGCACCTAATCAGGTGCCCGCAATGTTTTCTGGCTGGCCAACAGAGCGTCTGTAATGGGATCCATCGGCGTATTGGGCAGCAGATCCTGTGAGCCCAGAGGTTTCTTACAGTATGCGCAGCAGGCACCATGAAAGTTTCGCTGGCCCTCGCGGTAATCAGTAAAAACGAATCGGGCGCTTCCACATTGACCGCAACGTATCTTCATCACCATCCTGTGTCTCACCCTCCTTTTGCTCAGCATTAACGGATGCCTGTGCCTGACCGGTTAAGCGGACTTTATCTATTGCGCGGCAATATTATTTCGCACTGCGATAAGAAAAGTAGTTTCTTATGCTTTTGATTGTTTGTTGCCAAATGCGCATCCGGCCACTAAAAAGCATTTCATTGATCCAGATCAGTGTTTATTAGTTGTTGGCTAAAATATCCGCGAATAGCCTGCCATGACTGATGATAATGGCACAGCCGACTCATTTTTTTTGGCGAGGGAGTGGGATTTGCGCCAGCGAATTTAAGATTTATCGTACAATAAATAGCCACTGGCAGGACGGTGGCCTGAAAAAGCAGAAAAACGGGTTTAAGGTCATGGGAATTAACGTCCGGATGATAGAAAAAAATTGACCTTTTACCGGCGTAAACGTCATTAAGAACAGGAATATATCTTAATCAGATTTTTCTTTTTAACGTCAGTAACGTAACCGCTTAAAATTAAAAAGGGTTTCGTTTCCAGCAGGTTAGCGACCGATACCCGCTCTGCGCCTGATACGCGTTGAGCGATGTTTCGCAAGTCGAAAAGCAGGAAAGTGTGATGGATGTACAGAATGTCGATATTTATCACTTTTTCATCAAATCATGCTGGACAAATCCCTCAGCAATTGCTGTACTAGACCCCGACACAGTTTAGTGTCCATTTTTCATGTAAAGGTAATATAGATGTCTAAGATCAAAGGTAACGTTAAGTGGTTTAATGAATCTAAAGGATTCGGTTTCATTACTCCTGAAGATGGCAGCAAAGATGTATTCGTACATTTCTCTGCAATCCAGAGCAACGGCTTCAAAACTCTGGCTGAAGGTCAGCGCGTAGAGTTTGAAATCACCGACGGCGCTAAAGGCCCATCTGCTGCTAACGTTATCAGTCTGTAAGTTAACAGTCAGAATTCTAAAAACCCGCCTTATGGCGGGTTTTTTTATGGCTGTAATCTGCGCTTCATCCCCCCTGTCGTACTCTCACTCTCGGCGTGTTGCCGCACAAACTGCGCGGCGGTTCACACTAAATAACCGTAACATATTTATAACAACCCGATATGCAGCTTTTTGGCTTGCGACGCTATATAACTGTGCGACAGAACCCGGTGAGTGAGGAGGCAGGATGAACATACGTCAGGCAGAGTTGAAAGACAGTTTTGCGTTGAGTGCATTACTGAGCGAGTTAGGCTACGGCGGCACTGAAAGCTTTATTGAACAGCGCCTGGCGCAGTTATGCAGCGATCCCAGTGAAGCGCTGTTGGTGGCTGAACATGGCAGTCAGGTGCTGGGGTTTCTCTCCTTACATTTTATTCCTCAGCTGGCGCTGGCCGGTGATTTCGCCCGCATCAGCTATTTCTGCATTGCAGAAGGTGAGCGCAGTAAAGGCGTCGGCCAGCAGCTGATTCAGCATGCCGAAATGCTGGCGGCTCGTCGTGGCTGCGATCGCATGGAAGTCCATTGCCATCAGTCACGTCTCAAGGCGAACCAGTTCTACGCCCGTGAAGGCTATGTTGAATCCCCCTGTTATCTCATCAAAGATCTGCAAGCGAGTTAAATTCCCGTCCGCTGGCGATGACCAGCGCCCCGGCAATCATCTCCCGCTGTTCATCCCTGAGGCTGGCGATACTGACGCGAATAAATTGGGTTGGGCCGAGCCGACAGCGCTCGCCTGGCACGACCGCAATACCGCGGGCAGCCAGCGTGATCATGGCAAACTGCTCTGAAATCACCGGAATATAGAGGCTTAATCCGTCGCGAAGCGGCAGATCAAGCCCACGCTGTGCCAGCGCCGCGAGCAACGCTTCACGCCGTTGCCGGTAGGTCGCGCGTGCGGTGGCGATCTGCCGTTGCGTTTCCTCATCCTCCAGCAGCCACGCCACCGCATCCTGCAGAATGCGGCTGGTCCAGCTGACGCCAAAATTTCGCCATGACTGAATGCGCCTGACCATCTCCGAGGTGGCAGAGAGCACTGCCAGCCGCAGGTCCGGTCCATAGGCTTTGGAAAACGAACGGACGTGCAGCGTGCGTTCAGGAAAGATTGAACCCAGGCTCCAGCTCGCCTCCGCGGAGAGATCGCCAATACCATCATCCTCAACGATCAGTGTGTTGCTTTGTTGCAGAACCTGCGCCATTGCCTGACGTCGCGCCGGGCTGATACTGTTCCCGGTGGCCGAGTGGGTGCGGGGCTGATAGATCAACATTACCGGTGCCTGCTCCAGCAGAAGAGAAAGAACCTCTGGCAGCGGGCCTTGATCATCACACGCCAGCGGCAGAATCTCTGCGCCGACGTTATCCAGTATATCGAGCAGCCGGGTCGCGGTCGGATCTTCAATAATCACGCGGTCTCCCGGCGAGACCAGGGTTTGCACCAGCAGATTCATCGCGTCAAAACCGCCATCTGTCGCCAGAAACGCCTCTGCAGCATAGGGCCAGCGCGGCGCGATCGCCTGAAGCAGCGGCGCGGAAATCGCCTCACGGGTGTAGCTGTTGAGCTGCGGTGAGTGCAGGGCCGCCTGCAGCGCACGCTGCAGGTCAGGCAGCAGGGCGGGGTCAGGCGCGGCGAGGGTCAGATCGGCGCGGATGTTATCACCGTAGTTGCCGATCTTCTCAAAGCGAATCGGACGCGGCATCACCGTATTACTACTGACCCAGACACCACTGCGCCCCTTGCCCGCCAGCACTTTCTGCTTTCTGAGTTGCGCCCAGGCAGCAGAAACGGTTGCCGGGCTGACACCCAGCTGCTCCGCTATCTCCCGCACCGCAGGCATCTGCATACCTGTCGCGATCTGTCCGTCACGAATCAGCGCGGAGGCTGCCTGGGCAATGCCTTTCACCGAAGGCGATTTTATCTGGCTGCAAAACCAGTTGAGGTCGACGCTCTCTGTCATAAGAAAATACTTTGTTCAGTAACAAATTAATGATTGTTCAGGTAAGTATTCCGGATCTAGTATCAAATTCAAGCACTATTTTATGCCCCGTCCCGACGGTGCAGCGTAAACGGAGAGATCATGGCAAGGCTACTCATCAGACTGGCGGTACGCGACTGGGACTACTTCACCCCGCTGGCGCTGGGCGATATCAGACCAGAAGGTTTTGAACTGCAGATCGACCGCGTCGGCACGCTGGTGAATGATCTGGCGACCAGCCCCGACTATGACGCGGGCGAAGTCTCCTTCAGCCGCTATGCTCAGGGCCGGGCCAGAGGAGACGAAACACTGCTTGGCCTGCCGCACTTCCTGATGCGCGGCTTCCGCCAGCGCTGCATTATCACCACCAGCAGCAGCCCCATCACCACGCCTGCGCAGCTGAAAGGTAAGAGAATCGGCGTCACCGGCTGGCAGGATTCGGGCAATACCTGGACACGCACGGTGCTGCGTGAAGCAGGCGTCGAAATCGATGATGTGTTCTGGTATGCCGGTCGTCTTACTGCCGATCATCCGATTGTCGATCGGCTGGCGGGATTTGGCCGCCCGGGCCGCATTGAACCCGCGCCTGACGAACGACCGCTGATAGAGATGCTGCAGGCGGGTGAGCTGGATGCCATCTTCACGCCATTTATGCCGGAGGGCTTTTTCCTGCCGGGTTCGGGATTACGTCAGCTGCAGACCGATTTTTATCAGGCGGAGCGGGACTACTTTAATCGTGTCGGCTATGTGCCGGGCATCCATATTCTGGCGCTGAAACCGGCACTGGCGGCGGCGCATCCGTGGCTGCCTGCGGCGTTAAGTGAGGTCATCGATCGCTCTTACCGGCTGTGGATGCAGAAAAGAGAGAAATATGCCGACACCACGCCGTGGCTGCTGGACGATTTGCGACGCACTGCGCAGGAATTGTCCGCTGACTGGAATCAGAATGGTTTTAGCGTTAACAGAAAGATGATTGCGGACTTTGGTCGCGAGCTCTATGAGCAAGGGCTGACTCACCAGGTACTGACGCCGGAAGCAATGTTTCCGGCCGCTGCGGGAGAAGAGAAATGATGAAAGTAGCACTGGGACAATTTGCGGTGAGCCGCGAATGGCAGGAGAACGCCCGTATCTGTCTGGACTTAATGCAGCGGGCGACAGAAGGTGGCGCCGATCTGCTGGTACTGCCGGAAGGGGTGCTGGCACGTGATATAGCCGACCCCGATTTAGTGCTGAAGGCGGCGCAGCCGCTGGATGGTCCTTTTCTGAGCCAGCTGCTGGCCGCCAGCAAGCATACTGCGCTGACCACCATGATGAGCATTCACGTTCCCACCGGCGAGCAAAAAGCGCTCAACGTGCTGGTAGCGATCCGCAACGGTGAGATCATCGCCGCCTATGAAAAGCTGCATCTGTACGATGCCTTTGCGATGCAGGAGTCGCAGCGGGTCAATCCCGGCCACGTCATTCCACCGCTGATTGAGGTCACGGGTATGAAAGTCGGATTAATGACCTGCTATGACGTGCGCTTCCCGGAGCTGGCGCGTCGGCTGGTGCTGGATGGTGCAGAGGTGCTGGTGCTGCCTGCCGCCTGGGTTAAAGGTCCGCTGAAAGAGATGCACTGGGAACTGCTTACCCGCGCCCGCGCGCTGGAAAACACCTGCTATATGGTGGCGGTGGGGGAGTGCGGCCCGCGCAATATCGGCAACAGTCTGGTGGTCGATCCGCTGGGCGTGGCGGTGGCAAATGCGGCTGAATCGCCGGCGCTGCTGTTTGCCGATCTCGATCCTGAGCGCGTCGCCTATGCCCGCCGGGTGCTACCGGTACTGGAAAACCGGCGCTTTGCCCGTCCCGAACTCAACTGATCCGCTGAACCAGGAATCCATTATGACGAAGAGAGCAACCGCCTTAATCGTGGCGCTGGGGCTGACTGCATCCCTGGCGCAGGCTGCCGACGCTATTCCGGTGCAAAAAGTTGACCAGGCCCTGCATGACAGGCTGCCGGATGAGATCAAAAAATCGGGCAAAATGATTTCAGTGAATAACGGTTCATTTCCGCCCTATGAAATTGTGAATGGCCCGCACTCAATGGAGGGCGCGTCGGCCGAATTAACGACTGCACTGGCACAACTGCTGGGTGTGAAGATCGAGCATGCGACGGTGAGTGGTTTATCAGGCGTACTCACCGGCATCAATGCGGGTCGTTATCAGCTGGCGATTGGGCCGATTGGTGATTATCCGGACCGTCAGCAGAAAGTGGATTTCATCGATTTTGTGCAGGAGTTTGTGGTGTTTGGCGTGCAGAAGGGCAATCCGGCCAGAATCAATCAGCTGGACGACACCTGCGGCAAGCGCATTGCCGTTATGGCCGCTGGCTCTGCGGAACAGGTTATCCGTAAGCAGTCAGACCGGTGTGTGGCCGACGGGAAACCGGCCGTGACGGTGCAGGCCTTTACCGATCAGCCTTCATCAATTCTGGCGGTACGCTCTAAACGCTCCGATGCGTTCTTCTCATCACAGGCGCCGCTGACTTACTTTGTTAATCAGGCGAAAGGGCAACTTGAGCTGGCGGGCAAAGGGCAGAAAAACGGCTTTGGCGATATTTTCCAGGGCACGGTGGTGCCGAAAGGCTCGCCGCTGGGTCAGGTGGTGCTGGATGCCTACAAGGAGTTGTATCAGAACGGGACATATGCGGCCATCATGAAAAAGTGGCAGCTTGAGGGCAACATGACCACCGCACCCGGACTGAATCTGGCGAAAGAGGCCAGCAAATGAGCCCGCCGCGCCATCTGCACAGCGGTGACAGAGGCGAGGCACAGCTGCGCGACGTGGCGTTCGCTCGCAACGCCCCCACTTACGGACGCTGGATCAGCTGGATTTTAGTGCTGGTGATCGGCACCAATCTATTGTGGCTGGTGGCGACCAACCCTAATTTTGAATGGCAGGTGGTACTCAAGTGGTTTACCGAAGGATCCGTGCTCAAAGGGTTGCAAGTCACTCTGGGGCTGACAGTGGTGTCGATGGTGCTCGGCACGCTGCTCGGTCTGCTGCTGGGTGTCTGGCGGCTCTCTGAGAACCGGTTGCTGCGCGGCGTTGCCGGACTCTATATCTGGTTCTTTCGTGGCACGCCGCTACTGGTACAGCTGATCTTCTGGTACAACCTTTCTACGCTGTTTCCGGCGCTGTCGCTGACGCTGCCGTGGACCGATATCACGCTGGCCAGCTGGAACACCAACGATCTGATCACCCCACTGACAGCCGCTATTGCCGGGCTGGCGCTGAATGAAGCGGCCTATATGGCGGAAATTATTCGCGCCGGTCTGCTGTCGGTGGATAACGGTCAGGTAGAGACTACCCAGGCCTTTGGCATGAGTCGTTCACGGGCGCTGCGGCGCATCATCATTCCTCAGGCGATGCGATCGATTATTCCACCCACCGGCAACCAGCTGATCAGCATGATCAAGGCGACGTCGCTGGTCAGCGTGATCGCAATGGGCGATCTGCTCTACTCGGTGCAGGCGATCTACAACCGTACCTTCGAGATCATCCCGATGCTGATGGTGGCGGTGATCTGGTATCTGCTGATCACCTCGATCCTCAATCTGGGCCAGTCCGCCATCGAGCGTTACTACGCGCGTGGCACTCGTCGGGTGGCCAGCGCCCCCAGACGCGCCACCATCGCGGCTAACGTGCAACCCCAGCAGGAGGAGCAATGAGTCAGCGTGAACCCCTGGTCTGCGCCCGCAACGTGCAGAAGAATTACGGCGACAATCAGGTTCTGAAAGGGATCGATCTGGATGTCTGGCCCGGTGAGGTAGTAGTGATCCTCGGGCCATCCGGTTCCGGTAAATCCACGTTTTTGCGCTGCATCAATCATCTTGAAGAGATGAACGCCGGATCGATTCGGGTCGGTGATGAGCAGATCGGTTATGTACTTAAAGGGCATGTGCTGCACCGGTTGTCGCCACGCCAGATCGCCCGTCAGCGCCAGAAAATTGGCATGGTGTTTCAGCAGTTCAATCTCTACCCCCATATGACCGTGCTGCAGAACATCACTGAAGCGCCCATCGGCGTGCATAAATTCCCGCGTCAGGAGGCGATGGCCCATGCCCGATCGCTGCTGGCGACGGTGGGGTTAAGCGATAAAGCGGACGCCTGGCCACGTCACCTCTCTGGCGGACAGCAACAGCGTGTGGCGATTGCGCGGGCGCTGGCGATTAAGCCGCAGCTGATGCTGTTTGATGAGCCGACCTCCGCGCTCGATCCGGAACTGGTGGGCGAAGTGCTGGCGACCATGCGTACCCTGGCCGACCAGGGATTAACGATGATCGTGGTGACTCATGAGATTAGCTTTGCGCGGGAAGCCGCCGATCGCGTGGTTTTTATGGATGGGGGGGTGGTGGTGGAGCAGGGCACGCCTGAAGAGGTGATCGCGAATCCACAGCATCCGCGCACCCAGGCGTTCCTGAGTCGTTTCATCTGAGATCTTACTCTGTTACAGATTCCAGTTGTCGCCGCAGGCAAACTGCGCGTAAATATCAGTCACCGTGATTCGATAAAGTTGAAAGGTTAAATATGGAAGGTATCAGTATTGCCAAGCTGCTGATTATCGGTGCGCTTATCGTACTGCTTTTTGGTACCAACAAGTTGCGCTCACTGGGTGGCGATCTGGGCTCCGCAATCAAGGGCTTTAAAAAAGCCATGAAAGATGAAGATACCAGCGCAACCCGAACTGCGGCTGAAGACGTGCCGGCAGAACGCGTCGTTCATAAAGATTAATCGGTTATTTGCTGCAAATAACTGTTACTTTTTATTTCAGGCACAGATAAAAAAACCAGACTGTTTCCAGTCTGGTTTTTTGTTTTTCGGGCTTCCTGAAGCAAAAGCGTGCTTATTTCACTTCTTCGCCTTTGGCCTGCATATCCGCATGATAGGAAGAACGGACAAACGGACCGCACGCGGCATGGGTAAAGCCCATCGCCATCGCTTCTTCTTTCATTTCATCGAACTCAGCCGGGCTGACGTAACGCTGAACCGGCAGGTGGTGGCGGCTCGGCTGCAGATACTGGCCCAGCGTCAGCATGGTGACACCATGGCGACGCAGATCGCGCATCACTTCAACGATTTCGGCATTGGTTTCGCCCAGGCCCACCATCAGACCCGATTTTGTCGGGATGTGAGGATGCGCCTCTTTGAAACGTTCAAGCAGCTTCAGTGACCACTCGTAGTTCGCGCCCGGACGCACCTGGCGGTAGACGCGCGGTACGTTTTCCAGATTGTGGTTAAACACATCCGGTGGCGTCGCGGTGAGAATCTCCAGCGCGCGATCCATACGGCCACGGAAGTCTGGCACCAGCGTTTCAATTTTGATCGTCGGATTTTTTTCGCGAATCGCGCTGATGCAGTCGGCAAAGTGCTGTGCGCCACCATCACGCAAATCATCGCGGTCAACCGAGGTGATCACCACGTAGCGCAGGCCCATATCGGCAATCGTCTGCGCCAGTTTAGCGGGTTCGTTAGCGTCAGGGGCATTGGGGCGGCCATGTGCCACATCGCAGAACGGACAACGACGGGTACAGATTGCGCCAAGGATCATAAAGGTGGCGGTGCCGTGGTTGAAGCATTCGGCGAGGTTAGGACAGGATGCCTCTTCACAGACTGAGTGCAGCCCGTTTTTACGCATCGCGGCCTTAATGCCCTGAATACGACTGGAGTCAGCTGGCAGCTTGATTTTCATCCATTCCGGCTTACGCAACATCTCCTGCCGTTCAACAGCCACGGTTTTCACCGGGATCAGCGCCATTTTGTCTGCGTCACGATATTTGACGCCGCGTTCCATCTGAATTGGTTTACTCATAAATCAGCAGGTTCCGGTCGGATTGCGATTTGAAAGCGTTCCCACTCAAACCGGGAAGGCTGCTTTCAACTTTATTTGAAAAAAGTGCAAAAATTATATCATCACATCGCCTGCGAAGCAGCCACAGTCAGCGCGGATAAGTTACATATTTGTAAATTCGCATTCTGCGTTAAGGTTTAACCGGGAGATCCCCTGAAATCCATTCAATATTTTCATAACCTGACAGCCGCGCAAACGCGCTGACCAGCGGAGAGTGTACCTGCTCCGTCGTCACCTCTGGCTGGAAATTTTTCAACTGGGTCATGCTCATGCCGGCGTAACCACAGGGATTGATGCGCAGGAAGGGCGACAAGTCCATAGCAACATTCAGCGCCAGACCGTGAAACGAGCAGCCTTTACGGATGCGTAATCCCAGTGAACAGATCTTCTCTTCCCCGACGTAGACGCCAGGTGCATCAGCACGGGCGCGGGCGCTGACGCCAAACTCTGCCAGGGTGGCGATAACCGTCTCTTCCAGAATGGTCACCAGCTGGCGTACGCCGAGCTTACGGCGTTTTACATCGATCAGGACGTACATCACCTGCTGTCCTGGCCCGTGATAGGTGACCTGACCCCCACGGTCACTCTGCACCACCGGGATCTCGCCTGGCATCAG
The DNA here is from genome assembly GCF_019969975.1 of Pantoea sp. OVA07A. Taxonomy (NCBI): domain Bacteria; kingdom Pseudomonadati; phylum Pseudomonadota; class Gammaproteobacteria; order Enterobacterales; family Erwiniaceae; genus Pantoea; species Pantoea sp. OVA07A. The sequence goes on from NZ_JAHXYM010000001.1 coordinate 1,335,543, forward strand.
CAGATGCTCTGCTTTGCCCGCCTGACCCTGAGTAAAGACCGGAGGATGTTCAACCAGCCAGATTTCATCACGACTCTGGTCGTTGCGCTGGTCGGTATAGTGATGCATGGCGTCGGAGACAGATTGCCAGTCGCGCAGACCTGACTGGCGGACAAGAAGAGTTTCAACTGACAAAACGATAGCCCGCTAAAGGAAATAACGCTGAGGATAACGTCGGCAAACCGTCAGGCAGAGGCGCCTTGCCGACCCGTAAATTACAGTACCATCCGCACAATTTCGATGTTGCCCAGCTCTTCGTACAGGCGTTCTACCTGCTCGATGTGGGTGGCGGTGATAGTGATGTTGACGGAGTGATAGTTGCCTTTGCTGCTCGGCTTAACTTCAGGGCTGTAGTCGCCTGGCGCATGGCGTTGCACCACTTCAACCACTTGATCAACCAGCTCCGGTTGTGCCAGACCCATTACTTTGTAGGTAAACGGGGTAGGAAATTCGAGCAGCTCATTCAGTTTGGTTTTCATATTAACTCCGGTGCATAAAAAACAGGCTCCCGCCTGAGCGGGAGCAACATAATATCGTGTAATGGGGGCGAAGGGGTGATTTTTCAATCACCCGCCACGCTTAACCGAACCAGTGATGGAACATCAGCTTGATGTAATCAACGATACGGCCAAAGAAACCCCCTTCAGAGATCTCGTTCAGTACCACCAGCGGACGCTGTTCGATAGTCTTGCCATCCAGCTGGAAGTTGATGCTGCCGACCACCTGATTTTTCTTCAGTGGTGCATGCAGTTCCGTGTTGGTCAGCACATAGCTGGCTTTCAGATCTTTCATGCGGCCACGTGGGATGGTCAGGTAAGCATCTTTTTCCACGCCCAGCTGCACACGGTCGTTATCGCCGAACCAGACTGGCTCAGAGGCGAACTCTTTGCCCGCTTTCAGTGGCGCCACGGTTTCAAAGAAACGGAAGCCCCAGGTCAGCAGTTTCTTACTCTCGGTCTCACGGCCTTTGTAGGTATGACCGCCCATCACAGCAGAAATCAGGCGCATCTGGCCTTCAGTCGCAGACGCCACCAGGTTGTAACCGGCTGAGTTGGTATGACCGGTTTTGATGCCGTCCACATTCAGGTTGGTATCCCACAGCAGACCGTTACGGTTCATCTGACGGATATTATTGAAGGTGAACTCTTTCTCTTTATAGACAGCATACTCTTCCGGCACGTCACGGATCAGCGCCTGACCGATCAACGCCATATCGCGCGCGGAGCTGTACTGACCTTCCGCGTCCAGACCATGAACGGTCTGGAAGTGGGTATTCTGCAGGCCAATCGCTTTGACGTAATTGTTCATCAGGTTAACGAACGCATCCTGGCTGCCAGCGACATAGTCAGCCATCGCAACACAGGCATCGTTACCGGACTGCAGCACAATCCCACGGGTCAGCTGAGAGACCGGCACGCGGTCGCCTGGCTTCAGGAACATCAGCGAGGAGCCTTTGAACACCGGGTTGCCGGTCGCCCAGGCATCCGGGCCGACGGTGACCATATCGTCCTGATGAATTTTACCCGCTTTAACGGCCTGACCAATGACATAGCTGGTCATCATCTTGGTCAGACTGGCAGGATCGCGGCGTGCATCGGCATTTTTCTCTGCCAGCACTTTGCCTGAGTTGTAGTCGATAAGGACGTACGCTTCGGCATCAATGTCCGGCACGCCCGGAATCATGGTCTTGAGATTGACGTCATCAGCAATAGCAGCATGGCTGAGAGAGAAAGCGATCAGTGATCCCACTGTCAGGCGTTTCAGCAAACGAGATGATTTCAGCGTGTTCATGTGTAGGACTACAACATCCGTGAGTTTGAGGTTGAAAATGTCACTCATCATACCCAATGCCAGATTAACTGGCACCGGGCGTGATGATTGGGTTGTTAGCAGACGTAACGTGCAGCTGTCTGATAAACGGTTCAGCGACGCGTGTTAGTAATAAATGAGGCGGCCTGGCCTTCACTGCTCAGACGCTGTTGCAGCGCAGCCGCTTCGGCGCGGGAGGCGTAACCGCCGAGCTGAACGCGATACACATTGTTGCCCGCGTCTTCTACCTTACCGGGCACACCATAACGCTGGCTCAGGCTTTTCATCATCTGCTGGGCACGCGCCGGGTCATTCAGCGCACCGACCTGCACTACATATCCGTCGGCACCACCACTGCTGGCTGCAGGCGCGGCGCTGGCTGCTGCGGGAGCAGCATTGCTGACTGCCGGTGCGGAACTGGCGGGTGCGGCGGCTGGCGGTTCATTACCTTCCAGTACGCCGGTCGCTAATGGCTGGGGTGCACCAAGAAAGCCGCTGCTCTGCACCGGCGCGCCCATATTGTCACCGCTTTGCAGCGTGCTGTTGCTGATGGCCTCAACATTTTGCGCAGGCGGCTCTGAGGGTGCTGAGCTGCCGCCGTTCATCACCGCGCCACCACTCAGGTCTGGACGGGCAGGCAGAGAGTAGCTCTGTTTTGCCACGACGGTCCCGATGGTGCCGGGGCCAGAGAGCGAACCGTCTGGGGCGACCTTGATGTAATCAACCCGCACGCGCGAATTGTTGGAGATATTCAGGCGGTCACCGGCAGCCCGCGACAGGTCGATAATGCGTCCTGGCGTGTAAGGGCCGCGATCGTTAACGCGCACCACAATCTGTCGGCCATTCGCGATATTGGTCACGCGCACATAGCTCGGCAGCGGCAGAGTAGGGTGGGCCGCGGTCAGCGCATCAGGATCGTAGGCTTCGCCGGTAGCGGTGCGGTTGCCCTGCGCCTCTTCGCCGTACCAGGTGGCCAGGCCGACTTCACTGTAGTTCGACGGATCTTTAATGACGCGATAATTTTTGCCGTTCACGCTGTAATCCTGGCTGGTGCCTGGATTGATCGGCTCATAACGTGGCTCAACGCCTGGAATCTCAACAACCGGTCCATTGTAAGCCGGTTGCGGCGGCGCCGTATTTTGGGGTTCCGGCGTGGTACAGGCCGCCAGAACCAGTGATGCCAGTGCAACGCCAAGCCATTCCTTACGCATCTGCAGCCTCTTAGACACTTTTAGATAACATTTTTCGGTGAGTGTGGATCGACATCACAATGCCAAATCCCGCCATAAGCACGATAAGCGCGGAGCCGCCATAACTGACCAGCGGCAGCGGCACGCCAACTACCGGTAAGATACCACTAACCATGCCAATGTTAACGAAAACATAAACGAATAAAATCAGCATTAAACCGCCCGCCATTACCCGGCCAAAGGTGGTCTGCGCCCGGGCTGCCACAACCAATCCCCGCATGATCAGCAGCAGATAAAGGGCCAGCAGCAGCAGCACGCCAACCAGGCCTAACTCTTCAGCCAGAACCGCAAAGATAAAGTCGGTATGACGTTCCGGCAAAAACTCCAGCTGAGACTGGGTGCCCTGCAGCCAGCCTTTACCGCGCAGGCCTCCTGAGCCAATAGCAATTTTCGACTGGATAATGTGATAACCGGCACCCAGCGGGTCCGTTTCCGGGTCGAGCAGCATCATCACGCGGTCACGCTGATAATCGTGCATCAGGAAAAACCACAAAATCGGGATAAAGGCGGCGACCAGCAACACGGCTACGCCAATCAGTTTCCAGCTCATACCCGAGAGGAACAGCACAAACAAGCCGGAGGCGGCAATCAGAATTGAGGTGCCGAGATCGGGCTGTGCCGCCACCAGCAGGGTGGGCAGGAAGATCAGAATCAGCGCAATGCCGGTATTTTTCAGCGTCGGCGGACAGACATCGCGGTTGATAAAGCGCGCCACCATTAAAGGCACCGCTATCTTGGCAATCTCAGAGGGCTGAAAACGCACAAAGCCGAGGTCAAGCCAGCGTTGAGCGCCTTTACTGATCTGCCCAAAGGCATCCACCGCCACCAGCAGAATGACGCAGACAATATAGAGATAGGGCGCCCAGCCTTCATAGACGCGCGGCGGTACCTGCGCCAGCACAATCATGATGACCAGCCCCATCGCGATCTGACCGAGTTTACGCTCCATCATGCCGGGGTCCTGACCACTGGCGCTCCAGATCACCACAGCGCTGTAGGTCAGCAGGCCGAGAATGATCAGCATAAACAGCGGATCGATGTGGATGCGCATCCAGATCGAACGTTTCTGCGGACTATCTTGCATCGACATGTTTATTCACCTTCATAACCGGGCGGCACAGGAGCGGCGTCCGGCAGGACTGTATTGTTATCACCCAACATAATGTGATCCAGAATCTGGCGCATGACGGTGCCGACAGCCGGACCGGCGCCACCGTTTTCCAGGATAATGGTCACGGCGACCCGAGGTTTGTCATAAGGGGCAAACGCGGTCATTAATTTATGGTCGCGTAATCGTTCAGCAATTTTATGGGCGTTATAGGTTTCGTTCTCTTTCAGGCCAAAGACCTGCGCCGTACCGGACTTGGCGGCGATTTTATAGGGCGCATCGGCGAAGCTCTTGTGCGCGGTGCCGTTGGGCCGGTTCGCCACGCCATACATGCCATCTTTGGCAATTTCCCAGTAGCCGGAATGGATATCACCAATCGGGGCTTCAGGCGGCTGGCGATAGGGCACCAGGGTGCGGCCTTCGCGGGTGGCGCGCAGCATATGCGGCACCTTGACGACGCCGTCGTTGATCAGAATCATCATCGCTTTGTTCATCTGCAACGGCGTAGCGGTCCAGTAACCCTGTCCGATCCCCACCGGAATAGTATCGCCCTGATACCACGGCTTTTTAAAGCGTCTCTGTTTCCAGTCGCGGGTCGGCATGTTACCGGCGCTCTCCTGCGGTAAATCGATGCCGGTACGGCTGCCGTAACCAAATTTATTCATCCACTCCGACAGACGGTCGATGCCCATGTCATAGGCAACCTGATAGAAGAAGGTATCGGCAGACTCTTCCAGCGCTTTGGTGACGTTCAGACGTCCGTGGCCCCATTTTTTCCAGTCGCGGAAGCGTTTTTCTGAACCGGGAAGCTGCCACCAGCCGGGATCAAACAGGCTGGTATTACGGTTAATCACGCCAGCACTCAGGGCAGAGACCGACACATAAGGTTTAACCGTCGAAGCCGGTGGATAGGCAGCCTGAATCGCACGGTTATAGAGCGGGCGGTTTTCATCTTCCAGCAGGCCGCGGTAATCCTTACTGGAAATACCGTCGACAAACATGTTGGCGTCATAGCTGGGCGTTGAGACCATGGCGAGAATTTCGCCGGTGCGCGGGTCGCTGACCACGACGGCCGCGCGACTGCCCGCCAGCAGGGTCTCGACATATTGCTGCAGTTTGAGATCGATAGTCAGATAGATATCACGGCCTGCCTGAGGGGACTCCTCATGCAGCTGGCGAATGACCCGGCCACGGTTGTTGACCTCAACCTCTTCAAAGCCGGTTTTGCCGTGCAGCAAATTTTCGTAATAGGCTTCAATGCCCAGCTTACCGATGTCGTGCGTCGCGGCGTAGTTAGGCCATATGCCCTCTTTGTCGAGGCGTGCAACGTCACGATCGTTGATTTTTGAGACGTAGCCGACCACATGCGTCAGTGTGGCACCGTAAGGGTAGTAGCGGCGCTGGTAACCTTTAACTTCCACGCCGGGGAAGCGGTACTGATTGACCGCAAAGCGCGCGACCTGCACGTCATTCAGACCGGTTTTAACCGGGATAGAGGTGAACCGACGCGAGCGTTTACGCTCTTTCTGGAAGTTTTCGAGGTCGTCGTCAGTCAGCTCAAGAATCGGGCGTAAGTTTTCCAGGGTCTGTTGCAGATTATCAACTTTTTCCGGAACCAGTTCTGCCTGATAAATAGTGCGGTTCAGCGCCAGCGGCGTGCCGGTACGATCGTAAATTATGCCGCGGCTGGGGGCCACAGGCACCAGTTTGATACGGTTCTGGTTGGAGCGGGTGCTGTAATCATCAAAGCGAAGGATCTGCAGGTGGTAAAGGTTAACCACCAGTACTGAAGAGAGCAGTAAGATACCGACGAAGGCGATAAAGGCCCGACGGACAAAGAGTTTCTGTTCGGCGCTGTAATCGCGAAAGGCGTTGCTTTGTAATTTCATCCGCTACTTGTCATGTCTGATGTGGGCTGATCGGTCATTCACGATGATAAGGATGATTTGTCGTTATGCTCCAGGCCCGATACAGACTTTCGGCTACCAGCACGCGCACCAGCGGATGGGGCAACGTCAATGCTGACAGTGACCAGCTCTGCTCTGCCGCCGCTTTACAGGCGGGGGCCAGGCCTTCAGGCCCGCCAATCAGCAGGCTGACATCGCGACCATCCAGCTTCCAGCGTTCAATCTGCTGTGCCAGCTGCGGGGTTTCCCACGGATGACCAGGAATATCCAGCGTGACGATGCGATTGCCTTTGCCGACCGCCGCTAACATCGCTTCACCCTCTTTTTCAAGAATGCGTTTGATATCAGCATTTTTACCGCGTTTACCTGCGGTCACTTCGGTCAGCTCAAGCGGCATATCTTTCGGGAAGCGGCGCAGATATTCCATAAAACCGGTCTGCACCCAGTCAGGCATTTTCGTGCCGACGGCAACAAGTTGCAGTTTCACCGATTAGCCCCAGAGTTTTTCCAGCTCATACAGCTGGCGACTCTCTTCCTGCATCACATGCACGATGACATCACCCAGATCGACCACGACCCAGTCTGCCGCGCTTTTACCTTCAATGCCTAATGGCATCAGGCCTGCTAAACGCGACTCCTGCTCTACGTGTTCTGCGATCGAAGTCACATGACGCGTGGAGGTGCCGGTGCAGATGATCATGAAATCGGTGATGCTGGATTTGCCCTGAACGTCGATGGTAACAATGTCCTGGCCTTTGAGATCATCAATCTTATCAATAACGAACTCTTGGAGTGCTTTACCTTGCAAAAGGTTCCCCTTGGAATCTGGTGGTAACGAGCCGGCTGTAAGCCCGGAGAGTGCAGCCAAAAAATTAAGCGGCGTAGTATAGCATGCCCGGATCAGTCGCGATATAAGCCTTCGCGGTCGATATAATCGATAACCGCAGCGGGCAACAGATCGTCGCAGGACTGATTCTGGTGGCGACGGCGGCGAATTTCAGTGGCCGAAATGTCATAGAGAGGGGTGTCCGCCAGCCAGATATGGCCTGCGGGCTGCTGATGCAGCTGCCGGATATCCTGAGCGAGGTGTTGCTCAAGCCAGCGCTGCATGTCAGGCGAGTCGAACCGGGTCGGATAGCCGGGGCGCTGGCACACCAGCAGATGGCAGAGTGACAGCAGATCCTGCCAGCGATGCCATTTTGATAAGCTCAGCAATGAATCCTGACCAATAATAAACCCCAGCGGCTGTTCTGCACCGCGTTCGGTGCGCCAGGCTTCCAGGGTGGTCACGGTCCAGGACGGCGTGTCGCGTTCCAGCTCGCGGGTATCGATCTCAAACAGCGGCAGGTCGCGGATAGCGCAGCGCAGCATAGCAACCCGCTGGGCAGCGCTGGCTTCCGGTTGCGGACGATGCGGCGGCACATTGTTGGGCAGCAGCGTCACACGCTGCAGGCCGGTCTGTTGCGCCAGCACTTCGACCGGGCGCAGATGGCCAAAATGAATCGGATCAAAGGTGCCGCCAAACAGTGCGTGTAACTCAGACATGGGCAAAGCTCGTCGGAAAAGCACGACTGCTGAGCAGCAGCGTCAGGGTCTGTAACTGCGGCCACACCGGCTGTCCATAATCCTGCTTCAGGGTGATCTCAATCTGACTCAGCAGATGAATGGCGCGTTGCAGACGCGTGGCATCCAGTCGTTGCAGCGCGTCGGTAAACAGCGCACGGCGGTTCTGCCAGATGCGCTGCTGATCCATCAGCGTACGCAGCGGCTGCGCTGTCTGCTGGCGTTGCAGATGCAGCAGCGTCAGCAGATCACGCTGCAGCGTACGCAGCAGTATCACCACTTCGCTCTCTTCTTTCTCCAGCTGATGCAGAATATGCAGGGCGCGGCGGCTTTTTCCCGCCAGCAGGGCATCCACCCAGTGGAAAGGAGTAAAATGCGCGGCATCACTGACCGCCTCTTCAACCCGGGGCAGTGTCAGCTTGCCGTCGGGCCACTGCAGCGAAAGCCGCTCCAGCGCCTGCGCCAGCGCCAGCAGATTGCCTTCATAGCAGTAACACAACAGCTGCACGGCCGCGTCATCCACCGATAATTTCAGCGCCTTAGCGCGATTAACGACCCAGCGTGGCAGTTGCGCCTGTTCAGGCGTCTGACAGGGCACCAGTACCGCAGAGGCGGACAACGCTTTAAACCAGGCGCTGTTTTCCTGCGCTTTGGTCAGCTTCGCCATCCGGCAGATCAGCAGAATATCGGCGTGCAGCAACTGCGACAGCTTAACCAGCTGTTCTGCCATCGCGGCGTTGGGGCCATTATCGGGGAATTGCAGCGTCATGGTCTGACGCTGAGCAAACAGACTCAGTGACTGGCAACTGACGAACAGGCTCTCCCAGTCAGTCTGTGCATCCAGCGTAAAACTAAAATGTTCTTCGAATCCCTGCGCGGTTGCGGCGACGCGAATCGCATCTGAACTTTCCTGCAACAGCAGCGGTTCGTTACCGGCTAACAAATAACAGGCGCGCAGCCCCTCACGGAGCTGCGCGCTGAGTTGCTCAGGATAAATCCTGATCATTGCAGGCTGGTAGCAGAGGAAGTGGGCGCTTCCTGTGAACCCTGACCCGGCACCGGAATCACTGACGCCGGTAAGGTCTCTTTGCTGTTGATCTGCGCGGCGTGTACCGTCAGCAGTTTACGTACCAGCTGTTCAGCAGCACGCTGACGCATCTCCTGCGTAATCAGATCCTGCTCGGCATCTTTTGCCAGCGCAGCGTTCGGGTTATCGAAGAATGACCGATAAACCGTGGTGCTGATAGGATAGATACCTTTGCCCGGCAGCAGCACCTGCGCCGTGAGGGTCATCACCAGCTGATACTCGGCAGTGGTGCCGCTGATAAAGACCGAAGCCGTGTTACGGCCCGAGGATTCAGGCCCCAGGCGCAGCGTTGGAATATCGGTGCGATTCTGTTTGCTGTCTTCAACAATTTTGACATCGTTGATACGCAGCTGCTGACGCACAGTACGCGCCAGCGGCCCATAAGGATCGCCGGTTGAAACAATCAGGGTTTTCAGTTCGCTGGGCACCTGAGTGGTGCCGCGCGGATGAAAACCACAGCCAGCGGTGATCACCACCGCCAGCATGACAAACAGCCTGATAATCGGATGTCGCACAGTTCCTCCTGAACTTAACCTACGACCAGGTTAAGCAGTTTGCCCGGTACATAAATGACTTTACGGATAGTCACGCCGTCCAGATACTTCGCTACCAGATGCTCCTGCGCAGCGCGTGCCTGAACCTGTTCCTGTGTTGCATCGGCTGGCACGGTGATTTTACCGCGCACTTTACCGTTAACCTGAACCACTACCAGCAGCGAATCTTCAACCATAGCGGCTTCATCCGCAACCGGCCAGCTCGCTTCATCGATAGTGCCTTCGCCACCCAGCGTCTGCCACAGAACATAGCAGGCGTGCGGGGTAAACGGATAGAGCAGACGGACGATGGCCAGCAGCGCTTCCTGCATCAGGGCGCGATCCTGCTCGCTTTCCTGCGGGGCGCGTGCCAGTTTGTTCATCAGCTCCATGATCGCCGCAATGGCGGTGTTGAAAGTCTGACGACGGCCAATATCATCCGCCACTTTGGCGATGGTTTTGTGCAGATCGCGACGCAGCGATTTCTGCTCGTCATTCAGGCTCTCCACATCCAGTGCCACGGTCGCACCTTTCTGTGTATGCTCGAAGACCAGCTTCCAGACACGTTTCAGGAAGCGGTTCGCCCCTTCAACGCCCGACTCCTGCCACTCCAGCGTCATATCCGCCGGTGAAGCAAACATCATAAACAGACGCACGGTATCCGCGCCGTAACGCTCAACCATCAGCTGTGGGTCGATGCCGTTGTTTTTCGACTTCGACATTTTGCTCATGCCCGCGTAGATCACTTCGCGGCCCTGCGTGTCTGTGGCTTTAACAATGCGGCCTTTCTCATCCCGCTCAACCTCAACGTCAACCGGTGAAACCCAGTTACGCTCGCCGTTGGCACCAAGGTAGTAGAAGGCGTCAGCCAGCACCATGCCCTGGCACAGCAGACGTTTGGCTGGCTCATTGGAGTTCACCAGGCCCGCGTCACGCAGCAGCTTGTGGAAGAAGCGGAAATACATCAGGTGCATGATGGCGTGTTCAATACCGCCCACATACTGATCGACCGGCAGCCAGTAGTTTGCCGCTGCCGGATCCAGCATGCCTTCCTTGTAGCTGGCGCAGGTATAACGCGCGTAGTACCAGGAAGACTCCATAAAGGTGTCAAAGGTGTCGGTTTCACGCAGGGCAGGCTGGCCGTTTACCGTGGTTTTAGCCCACTCCGGATCCGCTTTGATTGGGCTGGTAATGCCATCCATCACCACATCTTCCGGCAGGATCACCGGCAGCTGGTCTTCTGGTGCAGGCATAACGGTGCCATCTTCCAGCGTCACCATCGGGATAGGGGCACCCCAGTAGCGCTGACGGGAGACACCCCAGTCGCGCAGGCGGTAGTTCACTTTACGCACGCCCACGCCTTTTGCCGCCAGCGAATCCGCGATGGCGTTAAAACCGGTGGCGTGATCCATGCCGTTAAACTCACCTGAGTTGAACAGCGCACCTTTGTCAGTCATCGCCGCAATGCTGACATCAGGAATGGAACCATCCGGATTCAGGATGACCGGCTTAATCGGCAGATCATATTTAGTGGCAAACTCCCAGTCGCGCTGATCGTGCGCCGGAACCGCCATCACAGCGCCGGTGCCATATTCCATCAGTACGAAGTTGGCAACCCAGACCGGGATAAGCTCGCCGGTCAGCGGATGAACAACAGACAGGCCGGTCGCCATGCCTTTCTTCTCCATGGTCGCCATATCGGCTTCAGCCACTTTGGTATTGCGACATTCAGCGATAAAGTCAGCCAGCGCCGGATTATTGACCGACGCCTGGGTCGCCAGCGGATGGCCTGCGGCAACGGCAACATAGGTTGCGCCGATAAAGGTATCCGGGCGGGTGGTGTAGACAGTGACCTTCTCTTCGCTGTCAGCCACATCGAAGGTGATTTCGACACCTTCAGAGCGGCCAATCCAGTTACGCTGCATGGTTTTGACCTGCTCAGGCCACTCTTCCAGCGTATCCAGATCGTTCAGCAGCTCCTCCGCATAATCGGTGATTTTGATAAACCACTGCGGGATCTCTTTACGCTCAACTTTGGTGTCGCAGCGCCAGCAGCAGCCGTCGATCACCTGCTCGTTCGCCAGCACCGTCTGATCGTTCGGGCACCAGTTCACGGCAGAGGTCTTTTTATAGACTAGGCCTTTTTCATACAGTTTGGTAAAGAACCACTGTTCCCAGCGATAGTACTCTGGCTGGCAGGTTGCCAGTTCACGACTCCAGTCATAGCCAAAGCCCAGCAGTTTGAGCTGGTTTTTCATGTAGGCGATATTGTCGTAAGTCCACGGGGCCGGAGCGGTGTTGTTTTTCACCGCAGCGCCTTCCGCAGGCAGGCCGAAAGCATCCCAGCCAATCGGCTGTAGTACGTTTTTGCCGAGCATACGCTGATAACGCGCGATTACGTCGCCGATGGTGTAGTTACGAACGTGGCCCATGTGCAGGCGGCCAGAAGGATAGGGCAACATGGAGAGGCAATAGTATTTCTCTTTACCTTCCTGCTCAGTCACTTTAAACGTTTCGTTTTCATCCCAGTGCTGCTGCACACGGGATTCAATTTCTTCCGGGCGGTATTGCTCTTGCATGGCTGCCTGTGGTCCTTTATGAAAAACATTTTTCTGGCTCTAAGATCCGCATAGCATACCCATAAGGCCGCGTATCAACAACACTTCCCACTTTTGCCGGCACGATTTCTGCCGAAAGCGTCAGAGCCTTCACCCTTTTGTAATTCACTGTACAGACGACACGGCAAAAGCAACATTACGACTAAACTTAGTTCAGCGAGGGTCTGCATAAAGGAGAACAAAATGAATAAAGTGGCTCAGGAATATCGCGAGTCGTTAGCCGTATTGACCGAACGTCTTCGTCAGGGCGATCGTAACCTTGATGAGCTGATTGCCGGGCGACGAAGCCAGTTGCTGGTGCGCGATGATATGACGGAACAGGAGATTGACCAGGCGCTCAGCTCAGTGCGCCGTGATCTGGGCGAGTTTGCACGCAGCTACACCGATGTGGAAGAACCGCTGGCGGACTCACTGTTTATGCGCATCATCCGCGAGAGCGTCTGGAAAGAGCTGGCGGATATCACCGATAAAAGTCAGCTGGAGTGGCGAGAGGTCTTCCAGGATCTGCATCATCACGGGGTTTATCAGAGCGGGGAAGTGGTGGGGCTGGGCAATCTGGTCTGTGAGAAATGCCAGTTCACCCGGGCAATCTACACGCCCGAAACGCTGTCACGTTGTCCGGAATGCGGCAATGACCAGTTCCAGCGTCAGCCTTTTGAACCCTGATAGTGCGGCGTAGCTAAATGAAGCGGGCCACCCTAAGTGACCCGCCTGTTCGTCAGGTTTAGTGCAGAATTTTTGCGAGGAAATCTTTAGCGCGCTCAGACTGTGGATTATTAAAGAAGTCATCTTTGTTGGTGTCTTCGATAATTTTCCCTTCATCCATAAAGATCACGCGATTGGCGACTTTACGGGCGAAGCCCATCTCATGGGTCACCACCATCATCGTCATCCCTTCCTGTGCCAGTTCAACCATCACATCCAGCACTTCGTTGATCATTTCCGGATCCAGCGCGGAAGTGGGTTCATCAAACAGCATCGCGATGGGGTCCATACAGAGCGCTCGCGCAATCGCCACACGCTGCTGCTGGCCACCCGAGAGCTGGCCGGGAAACTTCTCCGCATGGGCGGAGAGACCCACACGCTTCAGCAGCTTCAGCCCTTTATCGCGGGCTGCCGCTTTGTCGCGTTTCAGCACTTTCACCTGCGCCAGAACCAGGTTGTTGATAATGCTCAGATGCGGAAACAGCTCGAAGTGCTGGAACACCATCCCGACCTGGCTGCGAAGCTGCGCAAGATTAGTCTTTTTGTTATTCACCTCGGTGCCGTTCACCGCAATCACGCCCTGCTGAATCGGCTCAAGGCCGTTCACCGTTTTGATCAGCGTTGATTTACCGGAGCCGGACGGGCCGCACACCACCACCACTTCACCGGTTTTGACGTCGGTTGAGCAGTCGGTCAGCACCTGAAAGTGACCATACCACTTAGAAACATTTTTCAGGCTAATCATTTAAACCGTCCTTTTTCTTTTTAGATAGCTGACCAACAGCGATGCGCTCAGGCTGATAACGAAGTAGACCAGACCTGCAAACAGAACCATTTCAACCTGGGTGCCATCACGCTCACCAATGGTGGACGCGGTACGGAAGAAGTCCGCCAGGCTTAAGACATAAACCAGCGAGGTATCCTGGAACAGCACGATACCCTGCGTCAGTAACAGCGGAACCATGGCGCGAAACGCCTGTGGCAGGATGATCAGTCGCATTGCCTGCCACTGCGTCATGCCCAGCGCCAGAGCCGCACTGCCCTGTCCACGCGAGATACTGATGATGCCGGCGCGAATAATTTCAGAGTAGTACGCCGCTTCGAACAGCGAAAAGGCGACCATGGCTGAAATCAGTCGGATATCCGTTTTGGGCGACAGCCCCAGCACCTGCTGCAGAAAACTCGGCACGACCAGATAGAACCACAGCAGCACCATGACCAGCGGCACCGAGCGGAACAGGTTGACGTAAATTTTAGCGAACCAGCTGATGGGCTTAAACGTCGACAGACGCATCACCGCCAGCAGAGTGCCCCACAGGATGCCGAAGACCACGGCGGTAATCGTGATCTTAAAGGTGATCACTAAGCCATTAAGCAGATAGGGCAGGCTGGGTGTAATCGAACTCCAGTCAAACTCGTACATTACTTGCCTCCCGCATTGCCTGGCAGCCGGACTTTGCGCTCGACCAGACTCATCAACAACATAATCACCAGGTTAATCGCAACGTAGGCCAGCGTAATGGCGGTAAAGGATTCATAGGCGTGGGCAGAATAGTCGAGCAGTTTGCCCGCCTGCGCCGCCATATCGACCAGACCAATGGTGGAGGCGATAGCGGAGTTCTTCACCAGGTTCAGCATTTCCGAGGTCATCGGCGGCACAATCACGCGATACGCATTCGGCAGCAGCACATAGCGATAGGTCTGCGGCAGGGTTAAGCCCATCGCCAGACCGGCATTCTTCTGTCCACTCGGCAGTGACTGAATCGCTGCGCGCACCTGCTCGCAGACGCGGGCGGCGGTAAACAGGCCAAGACAGATCATCGAGGAGAGGAAGAACTGAATGTTGGGATCCAGCTCAGACTTAAACCACATGCCAAGCTTTTCGCCCACCAGCTCGGGCGCTACCAGATACCAGAAGAAGAACTGGACGATCAGTGGGATGTTACGAAACAGTTCGACATAGCAGGTGCCAATGGTCGACAGCAGGCGATTAGGCACGGTGCGCAGAATGCCGAAAAATGAACCCACGCAGAAGGCGATAATCCAGGCGCAGCAGGAGACGGCAATTGTCACCTGAAAACCGGACCACAGCCAGCCGAGGTAGGTCGTGTTACCGAACGGGGCCTGTTCGAGGAATATGCCCCAGTTCCAATCGATACCCATAACGAGCTCCGGAAAAAAAGGGTAGCTAAGCTACCCTGAAGATTGATGAACGGCGTTTTATTTCCTGACTCAGGGGAACGACCCGTGTCAGTCTGTCTGTCCATGCCGCGGTTTCAGCAATCGAGAGGGCAGCCAGGCCGCCCTTGTTATACCCGTCGTCTTTCAGGCTGCATTTTTGTTGGCTACATTCACTCACCCGAATCACTTACCGGAGCAGGCTCATCGGGAGTCATTTTTCTGCTGCCTCAATGCAATCTGAAATCCATTGGGTATTTTGTTGTTAATTCAGTGCTTTATCATTTGGTGTTTTGAACAGCGCTTTCATGTCATCAGAGAGCTCAAAGTTCATGTTCAGGTTCTTTGGTGGAATCGGCTGTTTGAACCAGGTGTCGAACCATTTTTCTGCCTGGCCAGAGGTCTGGGCTTTAGCAATGGTTTCATCCACCAGGGCTTTGAACTGCGGATCATCTTTACGCAGCATGCAGCCATAGGCTTCTTTTGACTGTGGCGTGCCCAGAATTTCCCAGTTGTCCGGCTTTTTGGCTTTGGCGCGTTCGCCTGCCAGCAGGGCATCATCCATCATAAAGGCCACGGCACGACCGGTTTCCAGCGTACGGAAGGAGTCACCGTGATCTTTTGCGCTAATGATGCGCAGATCCAGTTTCTGTTCGTCGTTGAGTTTGTGCAGCAGCACTTCAGAGGTGGTACCTGAGGTCACCACTACGGTTTTGCCTTTCAGGTCAGCGAAATCTTTGATCGGGCCATCTTTCTTAACCAGCAGACGGGTGCCGATAACAAAAATAGTGTCTGAGAAGGCGGCCTGTTTCTGGCGCTCAAGGTTATTGGTGGTCGAGCCACACTCATAATCGTAGGTGCCGTTTTGCAGCAGCGGAATACGGTTTTGTGAGGTGATCGGGATCATTTTGACCTGCAGATCAGGCTTGTTCAGCTTTGCTTTAATCGCTTCAACGATGGCGTTTGAGTAAGCCTGTGAGTAGCCGACGACTTTTTGCTGGTTGTCATAATAAGAAAAGGGAACTGATGATTCGCGATGCCCGACCACAATGACGCCATTGTCATTGATCTTCTTCAGGGTGCCGCTGAGATCTTCCGCCTGGGCCGCTCCCGCCGCTGCGCTGATCAGCAGAAGAGATAATGCCACTTTGCGTAGTTGCATGTTCCAACTCCTTCGTATGAAAAAGGCACAGGATATAACCTGCGCTGATTATGATGTTGTGTCTGTTTTCTGCTGCGTTTCTGCTCATTCTGCGGTTTAAACGGGCGCAGAAGAGTCATTAACATAGCGGATTGTTAACGCAATGAAACAAAAAAGTTTCTTTTTTGCGAGGTGATACGCACCAAAAAAAGGCAATTTTTTCACCCTGCGCGTTAATGGTGCAGCAGCGTCAATTGTTTTGGTGCAACCCGCCCGGCATCAGCGCCTGCAATCAGCCTGTTTGCGAAAAGCAGTGAAACATTTTGCAATCATCGTGCCAGAAAGAGGTTATGGGTTAGAAAGACAGCAGAGTGTGCGGCGTGGGGAGTGAAAAAAACCGGAGAGTCACCATGAAAAAGGCGAAGCACGTGCTTCGCCTTCAGTGAGCACAGGAGGGGAGGTTATCGACGACGGCGCAGGAGTGCTATCACCGCCGCCAGCAGCGTCAGTGACCACACTGGCCAGATGCCAGCCCGCGCATACGGGGTTTCTCCCTGCGTTGGCGTAACCTTGCTGGTCAGCACATCGCGGGTAAACTGCGGCAGCATGGCTTCCACATCACCACTGGCATTGACCACCGCCGTCACACCATTATTGGTGCTGCGCAACAGCGGACGTCCCAGTTCCAGCGCACGCATCCTCGCCATCTGGAAGTGCTGCCATGGGCCGATAGAGTGACCAAACCAGGCATCGTTCGAAACGGTCAACAGGAAGTTGGTGTCGGGATGGAAGTTGGCCCGCACCTGTTCACCCAACACGATCTCATAACAGATGGCGCTGGTCAGGTTATAGCCCGCCACGCTGAGTTGCGGCTGGAGGTAGTTGCCACGACTGAATGCCGACATCGGCAGATCGAAGAACGGGGCCAGCGGACGCAGCAGATCGGCCAGCGGCACAAATTCGCCAAACGGCACCAGGTGATTCTTCTGGTAACGATTGCCGCTGAAGTAGTTGTACGGCGCTTTACCGCCCAGCACGATTACGGTGTTGTAATCGTGATATCGGTTCTGCTCCAGCCGGGAGTCCACAATGCCGGTGATCAGCGAACTGCCGCGCTCACGCAGTTCGTCATCCAGCGAACGCAGGAACGGCTGCTGATTACTCTCCAGATCGGTAATTGCCGATTCAGGCCAGATAATAATCGGCGCTTTGCCCATCAGCGGCTGACTCAGACCGTTGTAAATGCGCAGGGTAGTGAGCAGCTGCTGCGGATCCCACTTCATCGATTGCGGGATGTTTCCCTGCACCAGCGCCACCTCGACGGCCCGCTCGGGCATCGGCTGAACCCACTGGATGTAGCGCAACGGCCATGGCAATGCCAGCAGCAGCAGCGCTGCTACCAGACTTCTGACGTTGCGCTGTTGCAGGGCATAAGCCAGCAGGCCAGCCACCACCATCAGCAGGAAGGTCAGCGTCTCTACGCCCGCCAGTGGGGCCAGGCCTTTTAACGGGCCATCGATCTGGCTGTAACCAAACTGCAGCCACGGAAAGCCGGTCAGCACCCAGCCGCGCAGGAACTCGGTGATCTGCCACAATGCCGGTGCCGCCAGCGCCAGGCGCCACAGCGTCGTTCGCGGCCAGATGCGATTCAGTACGCCGGCAAACAGCGCCGGGTAGATCGCCAGATAAGCCGCCAGCAGCGCTACGATAAAGACATTGACCGGGCCAGGCATGCCGCCAAAGGTGGCGACACTGACATAAACCCAGTTGATGCCACTGCCGAACAGACCTAAACCCCACACAAACCCAATGGCGCTGGCCTGCGGGCTGGAGCGGTTAAGAGTCAGCAGCTGTAAGCCGCACAGCGAGAGCAGTGCGGCGGGCCAGAAATCGTAGGGAGAAAAGGCGAGGGTGCCAAGTGCACCCGTTATTAAAGCCAGCAGCAGGCGAACCCGCTGACGCGGGTAGAGTGAGGCTAAAGCCATAGACTTATTCGTCTTCCAGTTGAGGTTGTGGCGAATTTTCCGGAATAGTCACGTGAACCTGGATGATGCGGCGGCTGTCAGCCATCGCCACCTTGAACTGGTAACCCTCAATCTCGATGCTTTCACCGCGAGCGGGCAGATGACCGAAGCCCTGCATTACCAGACCACCGATGGTGTCGACTTCATCGTCACTGAACTGGGTGCCAAACACCTCGTTGAAATCTTCAATGGCGGTCAGTGCACGCACGGTAAAGGTGTGACGGTTGAGCTGACGGATATCACGATCTTCTTCGTCGTCATACTCATCTTCAATTTCACCGACGATCAGCTCCAGGATGTCTTCAATGGTCACCAGACCGGAGACACCGCCAAACTCATCAATGACGATCGCCATATGGTAACGCTGGGAGCGGAACTCTTTCAGCATCCGGTCGACACGCTTACTTTCAGGCACAACCACCGCAGGACGCAGCACTTTCTCAATGCTGAAAGGCTCAGATTCGCTGCTCATAAACGGCAGCAGATCTTTCGCCATCAGAATCCCTTCCACATGATCTTTATCTTCGCTGATCACCGGGAAACGAGAATGGGCGGATTCGATGATGACATCCAGACACTCTTCGAGGCTCTGATTACGTTTCAGGGTGATCATTTGCGAGCGCGGGATCATGATGTCACGCACGCGCTGCTCCGCAATATCCAGTACCCCTTCGAGCATGTCGCGGGTGTCCTGGTCAATCAGCTCTTTGTTATTCGAGTCGCGGATCAGCTCCAGTAGCTCATCACGGCTTTTTGGTTCACCGTGAAAGAGTTGGTTGATCAACAGGGAGAAAAATCCCTTTTTACTACTGGGTGCATCGCTGTTTTGAGAATGGTCGTCGCTCATGGCGGTTTTTATAGATCTCTCTGGTGAGGAATAGGTGCTGTCAGTAGCCTGTACTGACAGCAGGATTGACTGAATTCAGGATTCAGGCGTCTTCTTTCTCCGAAATGTACGGATCAGGATACCCAAGAGCAAGCATTATCTCGGTCTCCAGCCCTTCCATCTCGTCCGCTTCGTCGTCTTCAATATGGTCGTAACCCAGCAGATGCAGCGTGCCGTGTACCACCATATGTGCCCAGTGGGCTTCAGCGCTTTTACCCTGTTCAGCGGCTTCCTGCTCAACGACCTGGCGGCAGATGATCAGATCGCCCAGCAGCGGCAGCTCAATGCCCGGCGGTGCTTCAAACGGGAAAGAGAGGACGTTGGTCGGCTTGTCTTTGCCGCGATAAGTCAGATTAAGCTCATGACTCTCCGCTTCATCAACCAGACGCACCGTAACTTCGCTTTCCGGCTGAAAAGGGGTGACAGCCGCTGACAGCCAGCGATGAAACTGGCTTTCATCAGGCAGGTCAGCGGTGTTGTCACAGGCGACCTGCAGGTCGAGAATCACCTCGCTCATTTGCTCTCCTGCGTGGCGCTCTGTGCAGCCAGTGCTTCACGTTTACGCTCTTCGGCCTGCTGGTCACGACGGGTCTGATCGGCCGCTTCCCAGGCTTCATAGGCGGTGACAATGCGGGCAACTACCGGATGGCGCACCACATCTTCGCTGTGGAAGAAGTTGAAGCTGATCTCTTCAACGTCCGCCAGCACCTCAATGGCATGACGCAGGCCTGACTTGACGTGACGCGGCAGGTCAATCTGGGTAACGTCGCCGGTAATCACCGCTTTAGAGTTAAAGCCGATACGCGTCAGGAACATTTTCATCTGCTCGATGGTGGTATTCTGGCTCTCATCAAGAATGATAAACGCATCGTTCAGGGTACGACCACGCATGTAGGCCAGCGGGGCGACTTCAATGACGTTGCGCTCCATCAGCTTTTCCACCCGCTCGAAGCCGAGCATTTCGAACAGCGCATCGTAGAGCGGACGCAGATAAGGGTCGACTTTCTGACTCAGATCGCCTGGCAGAAAGCCGAGCTTTTCACCCGCTTCGACGGCAGGGCGGGTCAGCATGATGCGGCGAATCTCCTGACGCTCCAGCGCATCCACTGCCGCGGCTACCGCCAGATAGGTTTTACCGGTACCAGCCGGGCCGACACCAAAGGTGATATCGTGGTCGAGCACATTAGCGATGTACTGGGCCTGGTTTGGAGTGCGCGGCTTGATCACACCGCGTTTGGTCTTGATATTGACCGCTTTACCATACTCCGGCACGCTCTCAGCGGTTTGCTCCAGTACCCGGCTCTCTTTGATTGCCAGGTGAATCTGATCGGGCTCGATATCCGGGATGTCGCCACGCACAGGCGCGGTATCGACATAGAGGGTTTTCAGAATATCTGCTGCCGCATTGACGCAAAGTGGACGTCCTGACAGCTTAAAAACGTTGTCGCGACGATTGATCTCAATGCCCAGACGACGCTCAAGCTGTTTTACATTATCGTCGAAAGGCCCACACAGGCTCATCAGACGACGGTTATCAGCCGGTTCAAGGGCGATTTCACGAGTTTCGATATTCAAACGAATCCTTTGGGTCACTCAGGGCCAGTTATGGGATGTGTCTGACGCACCGTTAAGCTTAACCGGATGCACCATAACGAAATTATTTATGCCGTAACGCCTGGGCGCAAGCTTATGGAGAGATATTTGGGCGACACTTTCAGAAAGCAAGTGGTGCAAAGTGAAATTGGCGGCAACGCGATGCGCGCTGCCGCACAGTAAAGCAGGTATCACGGCTGGAACAGACTCACGCCGATTTCATTTTCTTTACGGGTACGGGCGATCACGGACGCCGGGCTTTCCGCCATGCGCAGCCCCATCTCTTCTTCAGTACGCACCAGTTTGCCGCGCAGCGAGTTGGTATAGACATCAACAATCTCAACATCCACAAAGCGGCCGATCATTTCAGGCGAGCCTTCGAAATTCACCACGCGGTTATTTTCGGTGCGGCCAGAGACTTCCATCACGTTCTTGCGGGAGATGCCTTCCACCAGAATACGCTGCACTGTGCCTACCATGCGGCGACTGATCGCCTGCGCCTGCTGGTTAATGCGGTCCTGCAGGATCCACAGACGCTGCTTTTTCTCCTCTTCGCTGACATCATCCGGCAGGTCAGCGGCAGGCGTGCCGGGACGGGCAGAGTAGATAAAGCTGAAGCTGACGTCGAAATTGATCTCGGCGATAAGCTTCATGGTCTGCTCGAAATCCTGCTGAGTTTCACCGGGGAAACCAATGATGAAGTCAGAGCTGATTTCAATATCCGGGCGCGCCGCGCGCAGCTTGCGGATAATCGCCTTATACTCCAGCGCGGTATGAGCACGCTTCATCAGCGTCAGAATACGGTCTGATCCACTCTGAACCGGCAGGTGCAGGAAGCTCACCAGTTCCGGCGTATCGCGGTAGACCTCGATGATGTCATCGGTGAACTCAATCGGGTGGCTGGTGGTGAAGCGAATGCGGTCGATACCGTCGATGGCGGCGACCAGGCGCAGCAGCTCAGCGAAGGTACAGATTTCACCATCAAAGGTGGCACCACGATAGGCGTTAACGTTCTGGCCAAGCAGGTTAACTTCACGCACGCCCTGCGCCGCCAGCTGAGCGATCTCCAGCAGAATGTCATCGCTGGGACGGCTCACTTCCTCGCCACGGGTGTAAGGCACCACGCAGAAAGTACAATATTTGTTGCAGCCTTCCATGATGGAGACAAAGGCAGTCGGGCCGTCTGCGCGCGGTTCCGGCAGGCGATCAAATTTCTCGATTTCCGGGAAGCTGATGTCGACCACCGGGCTTTTGGTGCCGCGCACGGTGTTGATCATCTCCGGCAGGCGGTGCAGTGTCTGCGGACCAAAAACGATATCCACGCAGGGCGCACGCTGGCGGATATGATCCCCTTCCTGCGACGCCACGCAGCCGCCCACGCCGATAATCACATCCGGGTTGCGCTCTTTGAGTTTTCTCCAGCGTCCCAGCAGGTGGAATACTTTCTCCTGCGCTTTCTCACGAATAGAACAGGTGTTAAGCAGCAGAATATCCGCCTCTTCAGGAACCTCGGTCAGCGTATAGCCGTGCGTACTGTTCAGCAGATCAGACATCTTGGATGAATCATACTCATTCATCTGACATCCCCAGGTTTTGATATGCAGTTTTTTTGTCATCGCGCTAACCATTGATTCAGTGCAGTGAAGTGCGGGGCGCGTATTGTAATGCTTTGATGCTGTTGTGACCAGCCTCAGGGCTTTTCTGCCAGCAATCCGGTTTTCCGGTACACTTTGCTTTATTCAGACCCGTGTTGCGCAGGCTGGCGGGAATAAGAGAGGGACATAAGCAATGCAGGATAATCAGTTTGATGTAGTGATTGTTGGCGGTGGCATGGTCGGTGCGGCGCTGGCCTGTGGACTGACGCAGCAACATTTTCGCGTTGCGGTAATTGAGCGTGCCGAACCCGCTCCTTTTGATGCCGACAGCGATCCCGATCTGCGAATTTCGGCGATTGGCTCATCCTCGGTGGGGTTGCTGAAGCAGCTCAACGTCTGGCCACGGGTAGAGGCGATGCGCAGCGCGCCCTATCGCAGGCTGGAAACCTGGGAGTGGCAGACGGCGCAGGTGAGTTTTGATGCGGCCTCGCTGGGGCTGCCCGAGCTGGGCTTTATGGTCGAGAACAGCGTGCTTCAGCGGGCGCTATGGGAGGAGATGCAGTCGCTGGGCGTGACCTGCTATTGCCCGGCCACACTGGAGAACCTGCAGCCAGAAAATGGCGGCTGGCGCATCGACCTCAACGACGACGTTGCCTTACACACCCGCCTGGTGGTTGGGGCTGATGGCGCGAACTCTCAGGTGCGACAGATGGCCGGGATCGGTATTCATGGCTGGAGCTATGCGCAATCCTGTTTACTGATCAGCGTGACCTGCGAACATCCGGCAGGCGATGCGACCTGGCAGCACTTTACGCCTCAGGGACCGCGCGCCTTTTTACCGCTGTATGGCAACCGGGCCTCGCTGGTCTGGTATGACGCGCCTGCAAGAGTCCGCCAGCTACAGGCGATGCCGATGGCCCAGCTGGAAAAAGAGATAGCCAGCCACTTCCCGGCGCGGCTGGGACGTTTTAAAGCCCACGTGGCGGGCGGCTTCCCGCTGGTACGGCGTCACGCTTCACGGTATGTCCTGCCAGGACTGGCGCTGGTCGGTGATGCCGCGCATACCATTAATCCGCTGGCCGGGCAGGGCGTGAATCTGGGCTATCGCGATATTGATGCGTTGATTAATGTGCTGGTCAGCGCACGCGGTGCGGCGGAGGATTGGGCATCCGAGCGCGTATTGCAGCGCTATCACCGGCAACGTCGTAAAGACAATATGCTGATGCAGGGCGGTATGGATCTGTTCTATTTTGCCTTCAGCAATCAGCTGGCACCGCTGCGGTTTGCACGTAATCTCGGATTGATTGCCGCCGAACATTCCGGGGTACTGAAGCGGCAGGTATTGCGCTACGCGCTGGGGTTATAGCAGATTGCGCATGTCGGCTCGCCATACGGCGGGCCTGCAATCAGGAAATCAGGAAGGGGAACGACAAAAACAACAAAGCCCGCAAAAGCGGGCCAGGTTGTGCAATTTGGCTGGGGTGCAGGGATTCGAACCCCGGAATGCTGGTATCAGAAACCAGTGCCTTACCGCTTGGCGACACCCCAATAATGGTGTTTTTCAAATTGTCTTTTGTATGGCTGGGGTGCAGGGATTCGAACCCCGGAATGCTGGTATCAGAAACCAGTGCCTTACCGCTTGGCGACACCCCAATTATATGGTGGCTACGACGGGAATCGAACCTGTGACCCCAGCATTATGAGTGCTGTGCTCTAACCAGCTGAGCTACGTAGCCAAATTGTACTGCATTTCAATGATGGCTGGGATACCTGGATTCGAACCAGGGAATGCCGGTATCAAAAACCGGTGCCTTACCGCTTGGCGATATCCCATTCGTCCGTTCTCAGCCTCGAGAATCATCGAAATTGGCTGGGATACCTGGATTCGAACCAGGGAATGCCGGTATCAAAAACCGGTGCCTTACCGCTTGGCGATATCCCATCCACGCTGCCGAATAATGAAATGGTGCGGGAGGCGAGACTTGAACTCGCACACCTTGCGGCGCCAGAACCTAAATCTGGTGCGTCTACCAATTTCGCCACTCCCGCAAAAAAAGATGGTGGCTACGACGGGAATCGAACCTGTGACCCCAGCATTATGAGTGCTGTGCTCTAACCAGCTGAGCTACGTAGCCATCTTTTTTTCGCGTTACCTTCATCGGCGTTGCGGGGCGCATTATGCGGAGTTGACCAGACAGCGTCAACAATTTTTTTACCGTTTTTTGCCAGATAATCGCTGTTTGACTGGCTTATAACCAGCCTGGATGTTTATTCGGCAATTTTTCAGTGAATACAACGCTAATCGTAAAAAAAATGGGCCACAACGGGCCCATTCTGGTTGCTTTCTGCCGGCTTATTTATAGGCTGACTGATGCACACCCACGGCACGACCAGAGGGATCGTCCATGTTTTTAAACGCTTCATCCCATTCAATCGCTTTGGCAGAAGAACAGGCGACCGATGGACCGCCAGGCACACACTCTGCCGCGCTCGCCAACGGGAACAGCTCTTCAAAGATCTCACGATAGAGATAGGCTTCTTTCGAACCCGGCGTGTTGAACGGGAAGCGGAAGTGAGCGGTAGCCAGCTGCTGATCGCTGATTTGCTTCGCAGCCACTTCTTTCAGTGAGTCGATCCAGCTGTAACCTACGCCATCCGAGAACTGCTCTTTCTGACGCCACGCCACGCTCTCCGGCAGGTAAGAGGAGAAACATTCACGCAGAATGTGCTTCTCCATTTTACCGTTGCTGCCACACATTTTATCGGCCGGGTTGATTCGCATCGCCACATCCAGGAATTTTTTATCCAGGAACGGTACGCGGGCTTCAACGCCCCAGGCGGACATCGCTTTGTTGGCACGGGCGCAGTCGAACATATGCAGCGCCTGCAGTTTACGAACGTTTTCTTCGTGGAACTCTTTGGCGTTTGGCGCCTTGTGGAAATAGAGATAGCCGCCGAAGACTTCATCTGCGCCTTCGCCCGACAGCACCATCTTAATGCCCATCGCTTTAATTTTACGCGACATTAAGTACATTGGCGTAGAGGCACGAATGGTGGTGACGTCATAGGTTTCAATGTGATAAATCACATCGCGAATGGCATCCAGACCTTCCTGCACGGTGAAATGAATTTCATGGTGTACGGTGCCCAGATGCTCCGCCACCGATTTCGCCGCTTTTAAGTCGGGTGAACCTTCCAGTCCTACCGCGAAGGAGTGCAGCTGTGGCCACCACGCATCACTTTTATCCTGATCTTCAACCCGCTTCGCCGCGTAACGCTTGGTCACGGCTGAAATGATGGAAGAGTCCAGACCGCCTGACAGCAGCACGCCATAAGGCACATCTGACATCAGGTGGCTTTTCACGGACTCTTCCAGCGCATGTTTCAGGCCAGCGGCGTCGGTGGTGTTGTGCTCAACGTTTTTATATTCCATCCAGTCGCGCTGCCAGTAACGGCGGATCTCGCCATCGGTGCTGGAGAGGTAGCTTCCCGGCGGGAACTCTTTGATTGAACGGCAGGCAGGCACCAGCGCTTTCATTTCTGAAGCAACAAACAGGTTGCCATGCTCATCGTTACCCATATAGAGCGGGATGATGCCGATGTGGTCGCGACCAATCAGGTACGTTTTTTTAACGGTGTCATAGAGGATAAAGGCGAACATGCCTTCCAGCTCATCAAGGAAATCGACACCTTTCTCCTGATAGAGCGCCAGAATCACTTCACAGTCAGAACCGGTCTGAAACGCGTAACGATCGCTGAGTTCAGCGCGCAGTGCCTGATGGTTATAAATTTCGCCGTTAACTGCCAGTACGTGGGTGTGATCGGCGTTGTACAGCGGCTGTGCGCCATTGTTAACGTCAACAATTGAGAGACGTTCATGCGCCAGAATAGCATGGTCATCGGCGTAGACGCCTGACCAGTCCGGGCCGCGATGACGCATTAAGCGTGAACATTCCAGCGCTTTTTTGCGCAGCTCAACAGGATCGGTTTTCAGATCCAGCACACCAAAAATTGAACACATAACTGACTCCTGAGCTCACCTTACGGCGATGTTATCTTTTGCGTTTGTCCGGCAGCCTGATGCTGCGTGATACATAAGAAAATGCGCTATTTGGTGCATTCAATGCAAGAGGAATCGTGATTTACTGATAAAAAGATTGCTTGCATGGCAATAAAATTGAATAAACGATAATTTTAAAGCTGTTTCGTTAATGGATCAGCAATAAAATAGCTTTTTCGAGCAAAAAACAGACAGTAAAAGTGGGAGATATAGCGCAAAAAGGGGGGACGCATCACAGATTAGCCGGATGCGTCATAAGAGAAATGAATCAGAACAGGTCGATATCGGCCACAGAAGGGTAGATCCAATCCGGACGGAACGGCATGGCATCGATATCACTCAGCGTCGAGACGCCGGAGAGCACCAGCACCGTCTCCAGACCCGCCTGAAAACCGGCCAGAATATCGGTTCGCAGATTGTCACCGACAATCACGGTCTCTTCCGAGTGGGCCTGCATTTTGTTCAGCGCGGCGCGCATAATGTAGGGGCTGGGCTTGCCGACAACAAACGGGCGACGGCCTGATATCTTCTCAATACCCGCACAGAGTGCGCCACAGGCAGGAATAAAACCGCGCGCATGAGTATCCGGGTTGGTGGCAATAAAGCGGGCGCCATTAGCCACGAAGAAAGCCGCTTTATGCATCATGTCCCAGTTAAACGAGCGCGTCTCTCCGACAATGACAAAATCGGGATTCACATCGGTAATGGTAAAGCCCGCTTTGTAGAGTTCATGAATCAGTGCGCCCTCACCAATCACATACGCCTTTTTGCCCTCCTGACGGCGCAGGAAGTCGGCGGTTGCCATTGCGGAGGTATAGAAAACGGAGTCGGGCACCTCGACACCGGCCGAGGCAAAGCGGTTTGCCAGATCCTGCTCGGTTTGCGAGGGATAGTTCGTCAGCACCACCAGCGGCATCTCTTTGGCCAGAATGCGCTGTAAAAACTCCTGTGCGCCGGGAACGGCCGTGTTGTCGTGCATCAGCACGCCATCGATATCACAAATTACGCTTTTAATGGTCATAGTCAGATCCGATATGGCCCGCCACAGCAGCGGGTTAGCTTAGAGCCTATCCCATTAGGCTATTTTATTTGTCATTCTGAACCTGGGCAGTGCTCACAATCCTCACGTACTACGTGTACGCTCCGGTTGTTCCGCGCTGTCCGTGTCCAGACTGCCTGCACCAATTACGCCTACTGGGATAGGCTCTTAGTCTTCCAGAAGATGTTGCAGCAGAATGCCGTTAAGCATGGCACGTTTAGCGAGCGCAAAGGCGCCAATAGCGGAACGATGATCCAGGGTGGAACGCACGACCGGCAGATTTTTACGGAAGGCCTCTAATGCCTGAGTATTAATGCAGCCCTCAATCGCGGGCAGCAGCACTTTTTCTGCTTCAGTGATCTCACCCGCCAGCACCACTTTTTGCGGATTAAACAGGTTGATCGCAATCGCAATAGCTTTGCCAAGATAACGGCCAACGTGCTCAACCACTTCGCAGGCCAGTGCATCACCCTGATTGGCCGCTTTGCAGATGTGGGATATCTGGCACGCCTCCAGCGTCAGTACGCTGGGATAGCCCTGATTCAGCAGATGGCGTACCCGATTTTCAATGGCGCCGTTGGCGGCAATGGTTTCAAGGCAGCCAAAGTTGCCGCAGTGACAGCGCTCGCCAAGCGGATCGACCTGAATATGGCCGATCTCGCCAACGTTGCCGTTGCTGCCGAGAAAAATATGGCCGTTGGCAATAATGCCGGCGCCCGTGCCACGGTGTAAACGCACCAGAATCGAGTCAGCACAGTCGCGGCTTGCACCGAAATAGTGCTCGGCCAGCGCCAGGCTGCGAATATCATGACCCACAAAACTGGTAACGTTAAAACGTTTTTTCAGGCTGGCGACCAGCGGCCAGCGGCTGACAGAGATGTGTGGCATATAGCGGATCACGCCGTTAATCGGATCGACCAGCCCAGGCAGGATCACTGAAATCGCGATCAGCTCGCGAATTTTACGCTGGTGCTGCTCAATGAAGCTGCTGATGGCGTTAAACAGCGCATGTTCCAGCGTCTCCTGAGTGCGTTCCGGCAGCGCATAATCTTCCTGCGCCAGCGATTTACCGCTGAGGTCAAACAGAGTCAGGGTGGCGTCGTTGCGTCCGAGGCGGACGCCGATGGTATGGAAATGGCGGGTTTCAGTGATAATGGAGATGGCGCGGCGACCACCGGTAGACGCCTGCTGGTCTACCTCTTTGATCAGGCCGCGCTCAATCAACTGACGGGTAATTTTGGTGACGCTGGCGGGCGCGAGCTGGCTAAGTTCGGCAATCTGAATGCGCGATATCGGCCCCTGTTGATCAATCAGCCGGTAAACCGCTGCGCTATTGAGTTGCTTAACAAGATCGACATTTCCTATTTGTGACTGGCCGCCAGTGGTCATTCAGTGCTTACTCGCTCAGGACGTCGTCTCCGTTGACAAACGTCTTTATGATTTTAAAGTCGCGCGTAAACACAGTCAGGTTCGCGATTTTTCCTGCTTCGATCGAGCCTGACTGCCTTTCCACGCCCATCGCCCGTGCCGGGTAGAGTGTTGCCATGCGCAACGCTTCGTCCAGTGCGATCCCTGCATGCTCAACGCTGTTTTGTACCGCTTCAATCATCGTCAGGGCAGAACCACTTAATGTGCCGTTTTCGTCGACACAGAGCCCATCGCGATAATAGATTGTTTTGCCTGCAAAAATAAACTCGCTTATGTCCGCGCCAGCCGGTGCAGTGGCATCCGTGACCAGCACCAGTTTGTCGCCTTTGATGCGTTTTGCATTGCGCACGTTAGCGTAATGTACATGTAAACCGTCCGCAATAATGCCGCAGTATACATCAGGCGAATCAAACAGCGCACCGATAAGCCCGGGTTCACGTCCGGCAAAGGTGGGCATGGCGTTGTAGAGGTGCGTCGCGAAACTCACACCAGCAGAAAAGCCCGCTTTAGCCTCTTCATAGGTCGCATTCGAGTGACCGGCTGAGACAATAATCCCGGCATCAGTCAATTGACGAATCACATCGCTACCCGCATTTTCAGGGGCAAGCGTGACTTTGGTGATGACGTCCGCGTTGTCACACAGGTACTGCACCATCGCCGCATCCGGCAGGCGAATCAGCGCCGGATCGTGGGTGCCTTTTTTCGCTTTGCTCAGCCAGGGCCCTTCCAGATGCAGACCCAGCGCCTGATTCTGATGTTTCTGCAGGTAGGCGCGCATGGTTTCAATCGCCCGCTTCATCAGGGCGTCGCTGCTGGTTATCAGCGTCGGTAAAAAGCTGGTGCAGCCAGACTTTTCATTGGCGCGCTGCATCGTTTCCAGCGTTTCAATGCTGAGCGCCTCAAGGCTGTCATTGAACTGCACGCCACCGCAGCCATTGAGCTGGAGATCGATAAAGCCTGGCGCAATATTTGCCCCTGCCATATCCCGCTGCTCAATATCCGCCGGGAGCGCTTCACGCGGACAGACGCGCGCAATACGCCCATCGGCAACCACCACCGCGTGATTATCCAGAACCTCATGGCCACTGTAGATTCGACCGTTAACTAATGCGTACATCTTTCTTCTCCCGTCCTGGCCTGCTGTCACTCAGCGTAACAGCAGGGCATGACAATGTTCTGTTACACGCCTTTCATATTTTCCGCTTCCATTTCGCGGAAATATTTCACGGTTTTCACTTTCAGTTCCATGGTGGCCGGCTCATCGCACACTACCACCGATTTCGCGTGCAGCTGCAGGCAGCTGATAGTCCACATATGATTAACGTTGCCTTCAACCGCCGCCTGTAATGCCTGCGCTTTAACATGGCCGGTAACCAGAATCATCACTTCCTCTGCATCCAGCAGCGTACCGACGCCGACCGTCAGCGCATATTTAGGCACCTGATCAACGTCACCGTTAAAGAAGCGGGAGTTCGCCACGCGGGTGTCATGGGTCAGGGTTTTAATGCGGGTACGGGAAGCGAGAGAGGAAGCCGGTTCGTTAAAGGCGATATGACCGTCGTTGCCGACGCCGCCCATGAACAGGTGAATTTTACCCAGCGCGCGAATTTTCTCTTCGTACTGACGACATTCTGCGTCAATATCGGGGGCATTACCATTCAGCAGGTTGATATTTTCCGGTTGAATATCAACGTGATCGAAGAAATTTCGATACATGAAGCTGTGATAGCTCTCAGGATGCTCCTTTGGCAGGCCAACATATTCATCCATATTGAACGTCACGACGTTTTTAAAACTGACCTGGCCCGCTTTGTGCACATCAATCAGGTGTTTGTACGCTTCCAGTGGCGTACCGCCGGTTGGCAGACCCAGGACAAAAGGTTTATCTGCCGTCGGGTTAAACGCATTGATACGATTAACAATATGTCGGGCGGCCCATTTTCCCACCTGGGTTGGTGTCGCTAAAGGAATCAGTCTCATGTTTCACCTCAATTGAAAATAGAAAGGGGATGGCTAAGCCGTTGCGTGAGTCACCAATCTGAACAGATGATTCATTGTCGCCATGGCCAGCGCATAATTCAATATTTCGGATCATAAAATAAGTTTACGGTCATAGCCAGATGTTGCCGTATGAAACGATGTTTTTTAGTGATAAAAATCACATTTACCAGGCTTTTAATTTGCGAGGCGAATTAATTTATCATTACACTTCTC
Organism: Pantoea sp. OVA07A; assembly: GCF_019969975.1. Taxonomy (NCBI): domain Bacteria; kingdom Pseudomonadati; phylum Pseudomonadota; class Gammaproteobacteria; order Enterobacterales; family Erwiniaceae; genus Pantoea; species Pantoea sp. OVA07A. Next base: position 1,366,320 of record NZ_JAHXYM010000001.1, read on the forward strand.
TGCGTGATATGAAGTGTATTAACGATCTTTGCAGCTGACATAACAACATTAAGCAGCGCAAAGCGACAAGTCAGGCTCATAGGGGGAAGGGGATATGTTAGGTTACTTACAAAAGGTGGGGCGCGCACTGATGGTGCCGGTAGCAACCCTGCCAGCAGCAGCGATATTAATGGGCGTGGGCTACTGGATCGATCCAGACAGCTGGGGCGCAGGTAATGCGCTGGCGGCATTGCTGATCAAGTCGGGTGCGGCAATCATTGAGCACATGTCGGTGCTGTTTGCGATCGGTATAGCCTACGGCATGTCAAAAGATAAAGATGGTGCCGCTGCCCTGACTGGCTATGTCGGCTTTCTGGTGGTCACCACGCTCTGCTCACCAGCTGCAGTGTCGATGATTCAGAAAATTCCTTTGGATCAGGTGCCAGCAGCCTTTGGCAAAATTGAAAACCAGTTTGTCGGCATCCTTGTCGGTATTCTGTCGGCAGAGGTCTATAACCGCTTCAGCCACGTTGAACTGCCTAAGGCACTCTCTTTCTTCAGCGGACGCCGGCTGGTGCCGATTCTCGTTTCGTTCCTGATGATCTTTGTCGCTTTTATCCTGATGTATATCTGGCCCGTGGTGTTTAATGGTCTGGTTAACTTTGGTGAACATATCCAGAAGCTCGGCTCTGCCGGTGCCGGTATCTACGCCTTCTTTAACCGCCTGCTGATTCCGGTCGGTCTGCATCACGCCCTGAACTCGGTGTTCTGGTTCGATGTTGCGGGCATTAATGACATTCCTAAATTCCTTGGCGGTGCACAGTCACTGGCTGACGGATCGGCAACTGTCGGCATCACCGGTCGTTATCAGGCGGGCTTCTTCCCGATCATGATGTTTGGTCTGCCGGGTGCTGCGCTGGCTATCTACCACTGTGCGCGTCCTGAGAACCGCGTCAAAGTGGGTAGTATCATGCTGGCCGCGGCGTTTGCTGCCTTCTTTACGGGTATTACCGAACCGCTGGAGTTCTCCTTCATGTTCGTAGCACCCGTGCTTTATCTGATCCACGCCGTCCTGACCGGTATTTCTGTCTTCATCGCTGCCAGCATGCACTGGATTGCCGGATTTGGTTTCAGCGCCGGGCTGGTGGATATGGTGCTGTCGACCCGTAATCCGCTGGCGACACACTGGTACATGCTGATCCCGCAGGGTCTGGTCTTCTTCGTTATCTATTATGTGGTGTTCCGCTTTACCATCAAAAAATTCAACCTGATGACGCCGGGCCGCGAGCTGGCGGTTGATGGTGATGAAACTGATGGTTATGACGTTAACGTTGATAAAACGGATAGCGGTGAAAGTGCCACAGAGTCACTGGCGCGCCGCTACATTGGGGCGATTGGTGGTTCAGCTAACTTAACCAGCATCGATGCCTGTATCACCCGTCTGCGTCTTAACGTGAATGACTCGGCGCAGGTGAATGAGGCGGTTGCTAAGCGCCTTGGCGCGTCCGGCGTGATCCGTCTTAACAAACAGAGCGTGCAGATCATCGTAGGTACCCAGGCAGAAAGCATCGCCTCGGCCATGAAAAAAGTGCTGACCAAAGGTCCGGTCGCTGCAGCGGCTACCAGCAGTGCGCCGGCCGAGCCGGACGTTAAACCGCAGGCGGTGCTGAACAGTGAGAAGCAGGTCATCGCCACGCTGCTGGCGCCGGTCAGCGGTGAAGTCGTGGCGCTGGATGATGTGCCGGATGAAGCCTTTGCCAGCAAAGCGGTGGGTGACGGTCTGGCGATCAAGCCCAGCGACAAATGGGTAGTGGCACCGATTGCCGGTACGCTGGTGAAAATCTTTAACACCAATCATGCCTTCTGTCTGGAAACCGACAATGGCGTGGAGATTGTGGTGCACATGGGGCTGGATACCGTGGCGCTGGAAGGTAAAGGCTTCACCCGTCTGGTTGAAGAGGGGGCCAGCGTGGTCGCCGGTCAGCGAGTACTGGAGATGGACCTTGAATTCCTTAACGCCAATGCCCGCTCAATGGTGAGTCCGGTCGTGGTCAGCAACAGCGACGATTTCGCCGGTCTGACTTTACTGGCACAGGGTCAGGTAATAGCAGGGGAAACCCCGCTGTATGAAGTGAAAGGCTAATCCCCGCAACAGAACCCCACAGGCAGGAAGCGATTCCTGCCTTTTTTGTTTTAAAGGCTTAACAAACGGTTGTTTCCCTCAGACGCTTTGTGGATCATACTCCGTTACTTCGTGGTACAAATCACCCGTTATTCGTATTGAGGATTTTTGAGATGAGTGAGGCTGAAGCCCGCCCAACTAACTTTATTCGTCAGATCATTGACGAAGATTTGGCGAGCGGTAAGCACAGCAGCGTGCATACCCGTTTTCCGCCGGAGCCCAATGGCTATCTGCATATTGGTCATGCGAAATCGATCTGTCTGAATTTTGGCATCGCCCAGGACTATCAGGGGCAATGCAACCTGCGTTTCGACGATACCAATCCGGTTAAAGAGGATATGGAATTCGTTGAATCCATCAAGCGTGACGTTCAGTGGCTGGGTTTTGAGTGGAGCGGTGAGGTCTGTTACTCATCAAACTATTTCGATCAGCTCTACAACTATGCCATCGAGCTGATTTCCAAAGGACTGGCCTATGTTGATGAACTGAGTCCGGATGAGATTCGTGAATATCGCGGCACCCTGAAAGAGCCGGGTAAAAACAGCCCTTATCGCGATCGCAGCGTGGAAGAGAATCTGGCGCTGTTTGAGAAGATGCGAAACGGTGAGTTTGCCGAAGGCACCGCCTGTCTGCGCGCCAAAATCGACATGGCCTCTAATTTCATCGTGATGCGCGATCCGGTGCTTTACCGCATCAAGTTCGCGGAACACCACCAGACCGGCAATAAGTGGTGCATCTACCCGATGTATGACTTTACCCACTGCATCTCCGATGCGCTGGAAGGCATTACGCACTCGCTCTGTACGCTGGAGTTTCAGGACAACCGCCGTCTCTATGACTGGGTGCTGGACAACATCACAATTCCGGTTCATCCGCGTCAGTATGAATTCTCGCGCCTGAATCTGGAGTATGCGGTGATGTCGAAACGTAAACTCACTCAGCTGGTGACCGAGAAGCACGTAGAAGGGTGGGACGATCCGCGCATGCTGACCGTTTCAGGTCTGCGTCGTCGTGGTTACACCGCCGCTTCTATCCGTGAGTTCTGCCGTCGTATTGGCGTGACTAAGCAAGATAACATCGTGGAGATGGCTTCGCTGGAGTCCTGTATCCGTGATGATCTTAACGAGAATGCGCCCCGCGCCATGGCGGTTTTAGATCCGCTTAAAGTGGTGATCGAAAACCTGCCAGCAGGCCATAGCGAAATCGTCACCATGCCAAATCATCCGGGTAAACCGGAGATGGGCACGCGTGAAGTGCCGTTCAGCCGCGAGATCTGGATCGATCGCGCGGATTTCCGTGAAGAGGCGAACAAACAATATAAGCGTCTGGTGCTGGGCAAAGAAGTCCGCCTGCGTAACGCCTATGTGATTCGTGCTGAGCGGGTCGCCAAAGATGAAGCGGGCAACATTACCTGCATCTACTGCACCAGCGATGTTGATACGCTGAGCAAAGATCCAGCCGATGGCCGCAAAGTCAAAGGCGTGATTCACTGGGTTTCTGCGGATCACGCGCAGCCAGCTGAGTTCCGTCTGTATGATCGTCTGTTCAGTGTGCCAAACCCGGCTGCTGCAGAGGATTTCCTGGCGGTCATTAATCCTGAATCACTGACCATCAAAAACGGCTTTGTTGAACCCAGCCTGCGCGATGTGGAACCGACAACACCGTTTCAGTTTGAACGTGAAGGTTATTTCTGCGCCGACAGCGTTTACTCGAAACCGACGCAACTGGTGTTTAACCGCACCGTCGGTCTTCGTGATACCTGGACCAAAACGGGCGAATAAATTTTTTGGGGCTGACCTCATAAAATGACAAAAGGGCGATTTATCGCCCTTTTTTATTGCCCCGATTTTTACCATCGCCGACGTTTATTCTGCACTAACCACAACCGGTTCAATACCGACTTGTGGGAGTAATCTGAGTTTAAAAAAATTAATCAATTTCAGGATGTGAATTGTCAGCTTTCAGGTAGGCTATCCGCTCTCAGAGGTTGCAAAGCGGGTTACAGAAGGAAAAAAAATGACAGTTCTCGCCCAGGAAGCCAAACACAGTGTCGTCGTTTTACATCAGCTCATTGAACGTATTTTTAATCAGCCAGCCGGATCTGATGACAGTTTCCAGCTGCTGATGTCCTATTTTCATCCTGAATTTCGCATGGTGACCCCAAAGGGCAAAGAGTACAATCTGAACGAGGTTGAGGATCTTTTTCAGCAGTTACAAGGGCAGCGGGAAGGGATGCGCATTGCCACCTGTGAACATGTCATTCTCTCTCATCATGAAAAAGAGATCGTCGTACAGTATCGCGAAATGCAGATGATGAACGGCAATAACCAGAGCCGCATTTCGCTGGCCATTCTGGATTGCAGCAGCTCCATTCCACGCTGGCGCTATCTGCAGGAGACGCTGGTCGCGTGAGGTGAGGGCCGAAAACAGACGAAAAAAAACCGGTGAATTCACCGGTTTTTTTATTTCAGGCCGCGCCAGCGTTACTGGTCGTGCAGCGTTTCGTCTTCACGGCAATCGCCCAGCGTACAGTGTCCATAGAGATAGAGGCTGTGGTTGGTCAGCTTGATGCCATGGCGGGTCGCGATTTCACGCTGACGCGTTTCAATCGATTCGTCGCTGAACTCGATAACCTTGCCGCAATCCAGGCAGATCAGGTGATCGTGGTGATGCTGCTGCGTCAGTTCGAAGACAGACTTGCCGCCTTCAAAGTTGTGACGAGTCACAATACCGGCATCATCAAACTGGTTCAGAACACGGTAAACGGTCGCCAAGCCAATCTCTTCGCCAATGTCGATCAGGCGTTTATACAAATCTTCCGCACTGACGTGATGGCACTCAGGTTCCTGAAGCACTTCCAGAATTTTCAGTCTGGGCAGCGTTACTTTCAGGCCAGCCTTCTTTAATGCGGTGTTGTTGTCAGTCATGCGGATTTTGTCCTGTTACTAATATTCACTTTTGTGGCTTATCGCCTTGAATGTCGATCTGTGCTCATTCTCATTTGCGTCTCATTATAGAACTGAAGCGATGAAATGAAAACCAGAGGGCGTGTCAGAATCATCATGGGCTATTGGGGGTTCGTCACCGGGCCGGGGAAGATTCTGACAGAGGTCTGTTAGCACATCACTTAGTCTTGCCGCCTGAGAAAATAAGCGGAAGATCGATGCGGGTATTCTACAGATTAAACGGAGAAAGTTAAAAAAATGTGGCTATTATTTCTATAGGCATTTTCATTGCCTCAATGTGAGCTGGCGCTCACATTGAGTCGGGCAGGATCAGGCTTCGATGATCTCTTTCAGCTGCAGTTCATCAAAAATCTGCTTAACCCACTGCTCCACACGCTGGCTGGTCAGCTCAGGCTGGCGATCTTCGTCAATGGCCAGGCCCAGGAAGTGGGTGTCATCGGCCAGGCCTTTCGAGGCTTCGAAGTGGTAGCCTTCAGTTGGCCAGTGTCCGACAATGACGGCACCGTGCGGTTCGATAATGTCGCGAATCGTGCCCATGGCATCACAGAAATACTCTGCGTAATCTTCCTGGTCGCCACAGCCAAACAGCGCAACCAGCTTGCCGTTAAAATCGATCTCTTCCAGCGTCGGGAAAAAGTCATCCCAGTCGCACTGCGCTTCGCCGTAGTACCAGGTCGGAATACCCAGCAGCAGGATATCAAACGCTTCCAGATCTTCTTTTGTGCTTTTTGCGATGTCATGGACTTCTGCAACATCTGTACCCAGCTGTTTCTGGATCATTTTTGCAATGTTTTCGGTATTGCCGGTATCGCTGCCGAAGAAGATGCCTACGAGTGCCATGAGTAAAATAACCTCTTAAATCCTGATGATGAGATGTGTGCCGCAGCACATTTCAGCGAATAATAGCAGACGAGAGAAAACCGGTGAACGGTTAAAGCCCCGACATTTGCCTCTGCGTGCGATTTGCCCGCATTAATCCAGTTTGAGCTGTGCCAGTAGCATCTGTTCTATCAGTTCGCTACGGCTGAGATTGCGCTGTTCTGCCAGCGTATTGAGTGCATCGACGGCGTCACTGTTCATTTTCAGTTCGACACGACGAAGCCCGCGTCCTTTGTCACGTTTCAGTTGATTGCGCTTGTTAATGCGCAGCTGTTCATCACGCGAAAGCGGACTGGTTTTGGGTCGACCAGGGCGGCGCTCATCAGCAAAGAGATCGAGCGTCGTGCGGTCAGTCTGTTCTTTTGCCATGGCTTAGTAAAACTGAATGGGGGCGGGCGCCAGACACTCACCGCGCAGATTATAAATTATTGGCCATTGCCGCAGCAAAACTGACCCGCGGCAAAATTTTAGCGCGCCATCATACTTCACGCTTACGCCGGACGCCAATCCTAAACCTTTACCGCCATCTATTTGCTTTTAAAGCGCAAAAAAGCGACGGACACTGCGCAAAACGGCATCGGGTTTCTCTGCATGAACCCAGTGTCCTGCGCCACCGATCACATGCGCCTGAGCGGCCGGGAACTGCTGCAGCAACGCATCGCGATAGCTGTTATCCAGGTAGCTGGAGTCGCCGCCGCGAATAAACAGCGCCGGGTGATTCCAGGCGGGAACCGGCTGCCAGCCAGAGATCGTGGTGTAGTTATCCCACAGCACCGGGACGTTGAAGCGCCACTCCCCCTCCTGGAAGGATTTCAGCAGGAACTGGATCACCCCTTCTTCCTCTATCAGCGTTCGCATGACCTTCGCCGCCTCGCTGCGGGATGAGACGCCCGCATCGGTGACGGCACGAATGCCGGCAAATATCTGGTCATGACGGCGCGTCTGGTAATCCACCGGGGCGATATCGATCATCACCAGGCGCTCAATGCGTTCCGGCACCAGCGCGCTCATGGTCATGGCGATTTTACCGCCCATCGAGTGTCCGATCACCGCGACACGATCAATGCCATGTGCATCCAGTGTTTCGACCATATCCTGCGCCATTACAGCGTAGTTCATCTCGTCAGATCGTGGTGAAAGTCCGTGGTTGCGGACATCTACCTGCAGCAACGGACCGGCATCTTTCAGCCCGCGCGCCAGCACGCCAAGGTTATCGAGACTGCCAAACAGACCGTGAATAAGCAGGATGGGCAGAGAATCAGCAGGGGATTGTTCAGTTTGCAGACGGGCGTTCAAAATCATAGCAAAGTTCTTAAGTTTGAGACCTGAGCTTAGGTTATCATGGTTTCACCTTTTCAGGCGCGCCGGTTCCGGCGGCATTAGGACATATTCTGACTTTTGCCCGTAAACCGTTTGATTGCTATCAACCCGCCTGACTTTAACTTTATAATCCTGATGTTAGAACCCACACACCCTTTGAATTGCCTGACTATACTCAGAGCTTTTCAGGAAACAGGTGGTTCTGTCATGAGAAAGAACCGTACGGAATAAGATGAAAACGATCGAAGTTGACGAAGAGCTCTACCGTTATATTGCCAGCCACACGCAACACATTGGTGAAAGCGCATCCGACATTCTGCGTCGCATGCTGAAGTTCACGGCCGGTCAGACTGCACCCGCTTCGCCTGCACAGCCAGCCTCAAAAGATGCAGCGAAAGAGTCCCAGCCTGCGTCTGTGGGTTCGCGCCCGCAGGATCGTGTCCGCGCGGTGCGCGAGCTGCTGCTTTCCGATGAATATGCGGAGCAGAAGCGGGCGGTGAATCGCTTTATGCTTATCTTGTCAACGCTCTATCGTCTTGATACCGCAGCCTTTGCTGAAGCTACTGCATCTCTGCAGGGCCGCACCCGCGTCTATTTTGCAGGTGATGAGCATACGCTGTTGCAGAATGGCACCCATACTAAGCCGAAGCATGTGCCCGGCACGCCGTACTGGGTGATCACCAACACCAATACTGGTCGTAAATGCAGCATGATCGAACACATCATGCTCTCGATGCAGTTCCCTGCGGAACTGACCGAGAAAGTTTGCGGCACCATTTAAAACTTAAGCGTCAGGGAGCAGCGCCAATGGCCAATCACCCACGTGCCGGGCAACCCGCCCAGCAGAGCGATTTGATTAACGTTGCACAATTAACGTCACAATATTATGTCCTGCAGCCCGATGTGGCGAACCCGGAACATGCGGTGAAATTTGGCACTTCCGGCCATCGCGGCAGTGCAGGGCGTCAAAGCTTCAACGAGATGCACATTCTGGCGATCGCTCAGGCGATTGCCGAAGAGCGTAAAAAGAATGGTATCACCGGGCCTTGCTACGTCGGTAAAGACACCCATGCGCTGTCAGAACCCGCCATCCTGTCTGTTCTGGAAGTGCTGGCGGCGAACGGCGTTGATGTGATTGTGCAGCAGGATAATGGCTATACGCCGACCCCTGCGATCTCGAATGCGATTCTTGAGCACAACAAAGCGGGTGGCGCGCTGGCTGACGGCATCGTGATTACGCCGTCGCATAACCCACCAGAAGATGGCGGCATCAAGTACAACCCACCTAACGGCGGACCTGCTGATACCAACGTCACCAAAGTGGTTGAAGATCGTGCCAATCAGCTGATCAAAGATGGCCTGAAAGAGGTGAAACGTCTGCCGCTGGAGCAGGCGATGGCCAGCGGTCATGTGGTCGAGAAAGATCTGATCCAGCCTTATGTTGAAGGTCTGGCAGAGATTATCGACTTCCCGGCGATTCAGAAAGCAGGCCTGAAGCTGGGTGTGGATCCACTGGGTGGTTCCGGTATTGCTTACTGGCAGCGTATTGCTGAGCACTACAAGCTGGATCTGACGCTGGTAAATGACGCGGTCGATCAGACCTTCCGCTTTATGCATCTGGATAAAGATGGCGTGGTCCGCATGGACTGCTCGTCTGAAAGCGCAATGGCAGGCCTGCTGGCTTACCGTGACAAGTTCGATCTGGCGTTCGGCAACGATCCCGATTATGACCGTCACGGCATTGTGACCCCGGCGGGTCTGATGAATCCAAACCACTATCTGGCGGTGGCGATTAACTATCTGTTCCAGCACCGTCCACAGTGGGGTCAGGATGTTGCCGTGGGTAAAACTCTGGTCTCCAGCGCCATGATTGACCGTGTGGTCAACGAGATTGGTCGCAAGCTGGTGGAAGTGCCGGTGGGTTTCAAATGGTTTGTTGATGGTCTGTATGACGGCAGCCTCGGTTTCGGTGGCGAAGAGAGCGCAGGCGCTTCATTCCTGCGTTTCGACGGTACGCCGTGGTCTACGGACAAAGATGGCATCATCATGTGTCTGCTGGCCGCTGAAATTACTGCAGTGACCGGTAAAAACCCGCAGCAGCACTATGACGAACTGGCAGCGCGCTTTGGCGCACCAAGCTACAACCGTCTGCAGGCATCAGCCACCTCAGCGCAGAAAGCCGCGCTGTCGAAGCTGTCACCGGAGATGGTCAGCGCTGATACCCTGGCGGGTGATCCTATCACCGCTCGTCTGACTGCCGCGCCAGGTAATGGTGCATCTATCGGCGGTCTGAAAGTGATGACGGAGAATGGCTGGTTTGCTGCCCGTCCTTCAGGCACCGAAGACGCTTACAAAATCTACTGTGAAAGCTTCCTGGGCGCTGAACACCGCGCGCAGATTGAGAAAGAAGCCGTTGAGATTGTCAGCGAAGTGCTGAAAAACGCCTGATTAGTCGGGCAGATAAAGAGGCGCATCGCGCGCCTCAGACTGCTGGTAAAGCGCGGCCTTCATCGCTGTGAGGCCGTGTAGCTAGCTCAGGAAACGCGGCCAGATCGGAAAGACGCAAAAGCCGTCATCCATGACACGCTCGGCCCACGCGATTACGCACCTCATCCCTGAGGTGCGCCCGTTGCCGGGCCAACGCGTTGCGTTGTTCAAAAACGCTCCCGGCGTTTTTGTCCCTGGCGTGGGACGCTTTCCTCTTCTGGCCGTGTTCCCTGCGCTTTGAATTTATTCATTGCGGTGAGATTCACAGGATTTGGCTTTATCAGCACTCTGAAGGCGCCTCTGGCGCCTTTTTTTATGGCATAAAGCGATAGCCGATCCCGGTTTCCGTCAGCAGATGAGCCGGTTGTGTCGGATTGGCTTCCAGTTTCTGGCGCAGATGTCCCATATAGATGCGCAGATAGTGGCTGTGCTCAACCGCATTGGGTCCCCAGACCTGGCTCAGCAACTGCCGCTGCGTCAGCACCTTGCCGGCATTGTTAAGCAGAATACTCAACAGACGAAATTCAATCGGGGTAAGGTGAATCTCGCTGCTGCCGCGCTGTACCCGTCGTGCGGCGAAATCGACGCTGACGTCGGCGAACGTCACCCTGGCATCCGGCTGCTGGCCACTATGACGACGCAGCGCAACCCGGACGCGCGCCAGCAGTTCGCCAATGCCAAAGGGTTTAGTCAGATAGTCATCTGCCCCCGCGTCCAGTGCGGCGATCTTATCCTGCTCATCGCTGCGCGCTGACAGCACAATCACCGGTATGGCGCTCCACTGTCGCAGGTCACGAATGAAATCGGTGCCATCTCCATCCGGCAGACCCAGATCCAGGATCACTAAGTCCGGCTTGCGGGTCGCCGCTTCAATCAGTCCGCGTTGCAGCGTATCGGCATCAAACACCTTAAGGGCTTCATTTTCCAGCGCCAGCCGGACAAAGCGCCGGATCTCTTTTTCATCTTCAACGATCAAAACCGTGGTCACGCAATACCTGCCTTGAGTGGGGACCGAAGCGCTACTTTATCAACATTTTATGCTGGCGTCCGCGACCATAATCTGTCGGCCCTTTCAACGCTCACGCAACCAGGCGGTAACCTTTTTGTAACTTAATTACAGGTTAATTCTTAAACAGCAAAAATAGCGATAAATAAGTGGTCAGATGAGTAGTAAAATTACACAACCTGGCGTAAAGTTGAACACAGATCACATTCACACTATTTCACTTACCGGGAGGAGAAACCATGTATTGGGCTTATCCACGTTATAAAATTATTGCGCGACGTACGCTGGTGGTTCTTCTCGGCGTACTGGCGCTTCCTGTTATGCTGTTTCGACAGGATCGGGCACGTTTCTACAGCTATCTGCACCGCGTCTGGTGTAAGACCAGCGCCAAGCCGGTCTGGCTGGCGCAGGCTGAAGCGGGTGGTGGCGCGTTCTGGTGATTTCCCCTGCCGCAAAACAGGCCTGGTCAACTGACCGGGCTTTTTTTTGCGTTTTTTCTGAGAATAAGCGATCCGGAATCCCGTTTTAACCCTTTATTCCTGACCATTTTACGCTACACTTAAACCTCTACAAGATTTCGGAGGTTGTACAAGTATGAGCAAAAAAATCCCCGTTGGAATCAGTGCATGCCTGCTCGGCGACCGCGTCAGATTTGATGGTGGGCATAAGCGTCTTACTTTTGCGACCGACGATCTCACCCCATTTGTCCGTTTTGAGCCCATCTGCCCTGAGATGGCGATTGGTCTGCCAACGCCGCGCCCGGCATTGCGTCTGGTGAAGCAGGGCGATGATGAGCTGCATCTCTGCTTCAGCAAAGATGGCGGAGAAGAGGTTACAACGCAGATGCGTGACTGGTCTGCTGAGCGGGTAAAATCGCTGCATCACCTCTGTGGCTATATCCTCTGCGCCAAATCACCCAGTTGTGGCATGGAGCGGGTGCGGGTCTATGAGCCCGATAACAACAATAACCGCAAAGCAGGCACCGGTATTTTTACTGAATTCCTGAAGCGCGAGATGCCCTGGCTGCCGCTGGAAGAAGATGGTCGTCTGCACGATCCCGCCCTGCGTGAGAACTTTATCGGTCGTGTCTGCGCGCTGCATGAATTTAATCAGATGTGGGAAAGCGGTTTGACCCGGCAGGGACTGATCGCCTTCCACAGCCGTTACAAGCTGATGATGCTGGCGCATTCGCAGGAGAAATACCGCGAGCTGGGACCCTTTGTCGCCTCCATGAGCCAGTGGGAGTCGCTGGACGCCTTTGCCTTTGAGTACCGCAATCGCATGATGGAACTGATGTCACGTCCCGCCTCACGTCGCAATCACACCAATGTGCTGATGCATGTGCAGGGCTACTTCCGCACGCACCTGAGTTCACCGCAGCGCCAGGAGCTGGCAACGCTGATTGACCGCTATCGTCAGGGCACACAACCGCTGCTGGTGCCGATTACCATTCTCAAACACTACATGGCGGAGTACCCGCACCCGTGGCTGGCCCAGCAACGCTATTTCGATCCCTATCCCGAAGCCTTGTGCTTACGCTACGGACAGTAATACAGGAGGAGTATGACCACCCATCTGGTCTGGCTGCGTAACGATTTACGCGTCAACGACAATCTGGCGCTGCACGCCGCCTGCCGCGACAGCGATGCAAAAGTGATTGCGCTCTACCTTGCCACGCCAGCACAGTGGCAGCAGCATGAGATGTCACCGAAGCAGGCGGCGTTTATCCACGCCAGTCTGTTGCAGGTGCAGCGTGCGCTGGCGGAGCGGGGCATTGAACTGCACTACCAGGCGTGTCACGCCTTCAGCGACAGTATTGATGCGCTGCTGCAGTTCTGCGCTAAGCAGCAGGTCGATCAGCTCTTCTACAATTACCAGTATGAAGTTAATGAACGCCAGCGCGATGCGGAGGCTGAAAAGCGTCTCGACGACGCGGGCGTGATTTGCCAGGGCTTTGATGACAGCCTGTTGCTGCCGCCCGGCAGTGTGCAGAGCGGCGATCGCTCGATGTATAAGGTATTTACCCCGTTCAGCAAAGCCTTTGTCCGCCGCTTGCAGCAGGGGCTGCCTGAATGCGTGCCTGCGCCGAAAGCGCGCGAAGGCGCACCGCTGAAAGCTACCCCGATTCCCGCCTTTGACTATCCAACCGAAGACTTTGATCAGGATCTGTTTCCGCCAGGCGAAGCGGCGGCGCTGAAGCGGTTGCGCCATTTCGCCACGCAACCGGTTATCGACTATCCCGCTAAGCGCGACCTTCCGGCGCTGGACGCCACCAGCCGTCTGTCGGTTTATCTGGCTACCGGCGTACTGTCGCCACGTCAGTGCCTGCATCGCGTGCTGCATGAACATCCCGATGCGCTGGACAACAGCCGCGCGTTCACCTGGCTGAACGAGCTGATCTGGCGTGAATTCTACCGTCATCTGCTGGTTGCCTGGCCGGCGCTGTGCCGACACAAGCCGTTTATCGACTGGACGCGAAACGTTGAATGGCAGCGTAACGACGCACATTTCGACGCCTGGAAAGCGGGTAAAACCGGCTATCCGATTGTCGATGCCGCAATGCGTCAGATGAAGGCGCTGGGCTGGATGCACAACCGCTTACGGATGATCACCGCCAGTTTCCTGGTCAAAGATCTGCTGATCGACTGGCGTGAAGGTGAACGCTATTTCATGCAGCAGCTGATTGATGGTGACCTGGCCGCGAACAACGGCGGCTGGCAGTGGGCGGCCTCGACCGGCACGGACGCGGCGCCCTATTTCCGCATCTTTAACCCGACCACGCAGGGCGAGCGCTTCGATGAGAAGGGGGATTTTATCCGTCACTATCTGCCGGAACTGGCCGGGGTCCCTGACAGTGATATTCACCAGCCCCATGTCTGGGCGGAGAAGCATCATAAGAAACTCGATTATCCGGCACCAATCGTGGATCATAAGGTGGCACGCAAAAAGACATTAGACGCCTTTGAGCGCGCCAAGAGCGCAGCCTGAGGCCTCGAAGGAGCCTGAATGAACCATTACGAATTAGAGACGCTGATCAATCAGCAACTCGATAGCCACAGTTTCAGCGATTACGCCCCCAACGGTTTGCAGGTTGAGGGACGCAGCGAGATCAAAACGATTATCACCGGCGTCACTGCCTGTCAGGCGCTGCTGGATGAGGCGGTGGCGCGTCAGGCCGATGCGATTATTGTCCATCATGGCTATTTCTGGAAAAGTGAACCGGCCGCGATTAAAGGTATGAAGCGCCGTCGTCTGCGGACCCTGCTGGCCAACGATATCAATCTCTATGGCTGGCACCTGCCGCTCGACGCGCATCCTGAACTAGGCAACAACGCCCAGCTGGCGAAACTGCTGGATATCGAAGTGCGCGGCGAAGTGATGCCGCTGGTGTTCTGGGGTGAGCTGGCTGAGCCCCTGTCCGGCGAACAGCTGGCCCGCCGAATCGGTGAGCGGCTGGGACGTGAACCGCTGCATTGTGGTGACAACGCGCCAGCGCTGATCCGTCGCATTGCCTGGTGCAGCGGGGGCGGGCAGGGCTTTATCGACCAAGCGGCGGCGGCGGGCGTCGATGCCTTTATCACCGGTGAAGTCTCTGAACAGACCATTCACAGCGCGCGTGAGCAGGGGCTGCATTTCTTTGCCGCAGGCCATCACGCCACCGAGCGCGGCGGCGTAAAAGCGCTGGGCGACTGGCTGGCGCAACACCACGATCTTGATGTGTCCTTCATCGATATCCCTAATCCTGCCTGACACTCTCCCTTGTCCTGCGCGCCTGCGCAGGACCTAAATCTGTTGACACATCCCTGTCACTTTCGCATAACTGTTTGCTTTACGTAGATAAGCAATGGGCTGCACCGGGCATCCGGTCAGGTCGGCCAGGCGCGATCTCAACTGAGCGGGAGGTAGCTGTTGCAACGAGCACGGTGTTATTTATTGGGTGAACGCGCTGTCGTGCTGGAGCTGGAACCGCCGGTCTCACTGGAGAGTCAGCAACGAATCTGGGGACTGAATCAGCGCCTGCACGCCTATGCCAGCGTGCTGGAGGTGATCCCCGGCATGAACAACATCACCCTGATCCTGCGTGATCCCCAGCAGAGCGCGCTGGACGCAATAGAGCGGCTTCAGCGCTGGTGGGAAGAGAGTGAAGCGCAGTTGCCGGAGTCGCGTCAGGTGGAGATCCCGGTGATCTATGGCGGCGAGTCTGGCCCCGATCTGACGGTGGTGGCGGAACACGCCGCGCTGACGCCCCGTCAGGTGGTTGAGCTGCACAGCAGCAGCGACTATGTGGTCTTTTTTATCGGCTTTCAGCCCGGTTTTCCCTATCTGGGCGGACTGGATCCGCGCCTGCACATTCCGCGGCGTGCTGAGCCCAGGGTTGCAGTGCCCGCCGGCTCGGTGGGCATCGGCGGCAGCCAGACCGGCGTCTACCCGCTGGCTTCGCCCGGCGGCTGGCAGTTGATTGGCCAGACGCGCACCGCGCTGTTTGATCCCCTGCAGCAACCGCCCACGCTGCTCCGTCCCGGTGACAGGGTTCGCTTTGTGCCGCAACAGGAGGGCGTATGTTAAACATTCTGCGAGCCGGCCTGGCCGCGACTATTCAGGATGCGGGCCGTTACGGCTGGCGTCAGTATGGCATCAGCCCTGGTGGTGTGCTGGATCATCCCGCGATGTTCACCGCCAATGTGCTGGTGGGCAATGATCCCGACAGCGCAGTGCTGGAGATGGTGCTCGGCCAGTTCAAAGCGGAGTTCACCCGCGATGGCTGGTTTGCGCTGACCGGCGCAGGCTGCCATGCGGAGCTTGACGGCAAGCCGGTCTGGACGGGCTGGCGTACCCCGGTGAAACGGGGGCAGCTCCTGTCACTGGCGATGCCGCAGCGCGGCATGCGCAGCTATCTGGCAGTGCAGGGCGGTTTTGATATTCCTGCGATGCTCGGCTCTGCCAGCACCGATCTAAAAGCAAAATTTGGCGGCTTTCAGGGGCGAACCTTGCAGGATGGCGATCAGCTCCCGCTGGGTAAACCGACCCGCACGTTTGACCGTAAAGTCGGGGTGCGGCAACTGCTATGGGGCAACCGCATCCGCGCACTACCTGGCCCGGAGTATCACGAGTTCAGCCGCGAAGCGCAGCAGGCGTTCTGGCGTACCGCATGGAAACTCAGCCCGCAAAGTAACCGGATGGGATACCGGCTTGAGGGACGCAAGCTTGAGCGCGAGAGCCCGCGCGAGCTGCTGTCACACGGCGTGATGCCGGGTGTGATTCAGGTGCCGCCGAACGGACAGCCTATCGTGCTAATGGCGGATGCCCAGACCACCGGCGGCTATCCGCGCATCGCCTCGGTTATCGAAGCCGATCTCTATCACCTGGCACAAATCCGGCTGGGTGAGCCGATTCATTTTATTCACTGCACCCTGCCGGAAGCGATGCTGGCACGTCAGCATCAGCAACGCGCACTGGACCAGATGAAGTGGGGACTCCATGAAAATTGATTTAAACGCCGACCTGGGCGAGGGCTGCGCCAGCGATCAGGCGCTGCTGCAACTGGTGAGTTCCGCCAACATCGCCTGTGGCTTTCACGCAGGTGATGCGCAGACCATGCTGCAGTCGGTGCGCTGGGCACAGGCATCTGGCGTCGCGATTGGTGCACATCCCGCTTTTCCCGATCGGGAGAACTTTGGCCGCAGCGCCATGCAGCTGCCGCCGGAAACGGTCTACGCCCAGATGATCTACCAGATTGGTGCGCTGAAAAGTCTGGCGGAAAGCGAAGGTGCGCGGCTGCTTCATGTTAAACCGCACGGCATGCTCTACAACCAGGCTGCGGCCGATCCGGTGCTGGCGGATGCCATTGCCCGTGCCATCAGGGCGGTCGACAGCCAGCTGATTGTGGTGGGACTGGCTAACAGCGAATCGATTCGTGCGGCGGCGCACTACGGCTTACGCACGCGGGAAGAGGTGTTCGCCGACCGTGGCTATCTCAGTAGCGGTGCGCTGGTGCCGCGCAGCGAGCCGGGCGCGCTGATTGAAGATGAACAGCAGGCTATCAGTCAGACGCTGACGATGGTGCAGCAGGGCAAAGTAAAAAGTATCACCGGAGAATGGGTTGCGGTGAATGCACAGACCGTCTGCTTACATGGCGACGGCGCGCACGCCCTGCAATTTGCACAGCGGTTGCGTGATGCGTTTGCCGATCAGCAGATTCGTGTCACCAGCAACTGAACAACCACACTTAGCCCGGCGTATGCCGGGTTTTTCAACTCTGAGGGAAACCCATGGATAGTGCAGTAAATCTCTGGCCATTACTGGGCATCGCCGCCATCGTCGTCGGCTTCCTGTTACGGTTCAATCCGGTGCTGGTGGTGATTGTCGCCGGGTTTGTGACCGGTCTGGCCGCGATGATGCCGCTGGCGGACATTCTGGAAAAGCTCGGGGCAGGTTTTCTCAACACCCGCAACCTGCCGCTGATCCTGCTGCTGCCGCTGGCGGTCATTGGCCTGCTGGAGCGTCACGGACTGAAAGAGCGGGCGCAGGCGTGGATTGCACAGATCAAAACGGCAACCGCCGGACGGCTGCTGATCGTCTACCTGTTTGTGCGCGAAATCACCGCCGCGCTGGGGTTAACCAGTCTCGGCGGACATCCGCAGATGGTGCGTCCGTTGCTGGCACCGATGGCGGAAGGAGCAACTGAAAGCCGCTATGGCGAGATCTCACCTGAGCTGCGCCATCGGCTGCGCGCGATGTCAGCGGCGACCGATAATGTCGGTCTCTTCTTTGGTGAGGATATCTTCGTGGCGTTTGGCGCGATTATCTTTATGCACAACTTTATGCAGGAGTCAGCCGGGATTCAGACCGAACCGCTGCACATCGCCTTATGGGGCATTCCGACTGCCGTCGCCGCGTTCCTGATCCACTCGGCACGTCTGGTGCGGCTGGATCGGCAACTGGCGCGAGAGCTGCAGCAGCTGAACCGTCAGGCGCTGAAAGCCAAAGGAGGTGAGTAATGTTCCAGCAACAATATCTGATGTGGCTGGCGGGCATTATCCTGCTGGTGGTGGCGGTGCTTTCCTGGCGTGACAGCGCGAATCCACGTCGCTTTACCACCGGACTGTTCTGGGCCTTGTATGGCCTGGTTTTTCTGGTCGGTGACTGGACGACGCAACTGATGAGCGCCTGGATGGGTTCAGATGCGGCGGGCACCCGTATGCTGCACATTGGCATCGGTGTCATTGTGGTGGTGATGGCGCTGATTGCCGGGTTTGGCGGTGTCAGGCTGGGTCGCTATCATCAGCGCAGCGATGAAGAGAAACAGGCCAGTGCGCTGCGTCTGCGCAATAAACTGTTTCTGCCTGCACTGTCGATTCCGGTCGTGACCGTGGTCGGTGTGCTGGCGTTTAACCATATTCCCGGTTTGCAGGATGCGGTGTTCGGCCCCGGTAACCACGCTACGCTGGTGACGCTGTTTTCAATGATGGTCGGCTGTGTGATTGGCTGGCTGGTGGCGTTAAAACTGACCCACGAGAAACCGGTGCAGTCGATGCAGGAGACCCGTCGCCTGCTGGATTCGATTGGCTGGGCCTTTATCCTGCCGCAGATCCTTGCCACCCTGGGGCTGCTGTTTACCAGCGCGGGCGTGGGCAGCGCCATTTCGCATCTGACAGAAACCTGGCTGGCGGTAGATAATCGCTTTGTCGCGGTCACCGTCTATGCCGTCGGGATGGCGCTGTTAACCATGATCATGGGTAATGCTTTTGCGGCGTTTCCGATTATCACCGCAGGCGTCGGCATCCCGATTCTGGTGTTGCAGCACGGCGGAAATCCGGCAGTGATGGCGGCAATTGGCATGTTCTCCGGCTACTGCGGCACGCTGATGACGCCGATGGCGGCCAACTTCAATATCGTCCCGGCGGCGCTGCTGGAACTGCCCGATCGTAACGCGGTGATCAAGGCTCAGATTCCGACCGGTGTGCTACTGTTAATCGTTAATATTTTCCTGCTCTATTTCCTGATGTTCCTGTGAGGTTGCATGAAAACTGTCCTGATGACCGCCTTTGAACCTTTTGGCGGTGAAACGATTAACCCTTCATGGGAAGCGGTGCGCGCACTGGAAGGTAAACAGATTAGCGGGGCGACGATAGTGATCCGCCAGTTGCCGGTGGTATTCAGCGACGTACTCAGGGTGCTGAATCAGGCGCTGGAAGAGGTGAAACCGGATGCGATTCTGTCGGTGGGGCAGGCGGGCGGCCGTAGCGACATTACCGTTGAACGTATTGGTATTAATGTCGATGACGCCCGTATCCCGGACAACGCCGGTCATCAGCCGGTGGATGAGCCCGTTGTAGCAGGTGGCCCGGCAGCCTATTTTTCCCGTCTGCCCATCAAAGCGATTGTGGCGGCGGTGCGTGAAGCGGGGATCCCCGCTTCAGTGTCGCAAACGGCGGGCACCTTTACCTGTAACCGCGTAATGTACGGCCTGCTGCACTGGCTTGAGCAGCATGACAGTCCGGTGCGGGGAGGCTTTATCCATATTCCTTATCTGCCTGAACAGGCGGCGCAGCATCCGGGCGCACCGAGCATGGCGCTGGCGTCCATTATTCAGGCGCTGGAAATTGCGGTAAAGGTTACGCTGGAGACCGGCGAGGATATCAGACAGGCTGGCGGCGCCACCCATTAAGAGGATGAACGATGCCTGAAGGACCGGAAATTCGCCGCGTGGCGGATAAACTTGAAGACGCCATTGTGGGTCAGCCGTTAACGGAAGCGTGGTTCGCGTTTCCTCAGCTCAAAACCTATGAACCGGCGTTGATTGGTGAGCAGGTTAATGCGATTGAGACGCGGGGTAAAGCGCTGCTGACTCATTTCAGCAATGGCCTGACGCTCTACAGCCATAACCAGCTTTATGGTGTCTGGCGCATTGTAAAACCTGATACCGAACTCAATTCCACCCGTCAGTTGCGGGTGCGACTGGCGACGGCGGGCAAAGCGATTCTGCTCTACAGCGCCTCAGATATTGAGCTGCTCAACGCAGATACGCTGGCGGCGCATCCGTTTCTTAATCGTATCGGGCCGGATGTGCTGAACAGTGCGCTGACAGTGGAAGAGGTGAAAGAGCGGCTGCTGTCACCCCGTTTCCGGCGGCGGCAGTTCAGTGGTCTGCTGCTGGATCAGGCTTTTCTGGCCGGGCTGGGAAACTACCTGCGTGCCGAAATTCTCTGGCTGGCACAGCTGCTGCCAAATCATCGGGCGCAGGATCTCAGTAACGATCAGCTGACTGCTTTCAGCGAAGCGCTGCTTTCAGTGCCGCGCCATGCCTATCGGATGCGTGGAACCATGAAGAAATATCATGAGGAAGCGGCGTTTCAGTTTGAGGTTTTTCATCGGCAGGGCAAAAAATGCCGACGCTGCGGCACGGTGATTGAGAAGGGCACGCTCTCATCACGGCCTTTTTACTGGTGTCCGGGTTGTCAGAGATAGGGGCGACCGCATTGACGAACAAAACAGGAAAAGGTTCTTACTGCAAACAGCTGACAAACTCGAATCCGGGTGAGTCCAGCCGCTACGAAGAAGTCTGACGCGCAGGGAATACGGTCAGAGGAGGAAAGCGTCCCGCGCCAGGGACGGCGCGGGCCGAGCGGCCATGGATGGTTTAAGCGACTTTCCGATCTGACCTTGTTCTCTGCGCAGGCGCGGTATCACAGCCAACCGCCCCCGGCTTTAAAGCAACATCAGGCGGAGATCCCTCTCCGCTATCCACTGAGCCTTACTTTTTCAGCTGTGAGCTGAATTCGCGCTCGGTATAACCGGTGTAGAGCTGACGTGGACGGGCAATCTTCATGCCTTCGTCGTGCATCTCTTTCCAGTGTGCAATCCAGCCAACGGTACGGGCCATCGCGAAGATCACCGTAAACATGGAGGATGGAATACCCATCGCTTTCAGGATAATACCGGAGTAGAAGTCCACGTTTGGATAGAGTTTACGCTCGATGAAGTACGGGTCGTTCAGCGCAATGTGTTCCAGCTCCATCGCTACTTCCAGCAGGTCATCCTTCATACCCAGCTCATTCAGGACTTCATGGCAGGTATCGCGCATCACGGTCGCGCGTGGATCGTAGTTTTTGTAAACGCGGTGACCAAAGCCCATCAGACGGAAGGAGTCATTTTTGTCTTTGGCGCGTTTAACAAATTCCGGAATATGCTCAACGGTGCTGATCTCTTCCAGCATACGCAGGGTCGCTTCGTTGGCACCACCGTGCGCCGGTCCCCACAGGGAGGCGATCCCGGCGGCGATACAGGCAAACGGATTCGCGCCGCTTGAACCAGCGGTACGAACGGTAGAGGTTGAGGCGTTCTGCTCATGGTCAGCATGCAGGATCAGGATGCGGTCCATGGCGCGTTCCAGCACCGGATTCACTTTGTACTCTTCGCACGGCGTGGCAAACATCATGTGCAGGAAGTTACCCGCATAGGAGAGATCGTTGCGCGGATAGACAAACGGCTGGCCGATAGAATATTTGTAACACATCGCTGCCATGGTCGGCATTTTAGAAAGCAGACGGAATGCTGCGATTTCGCGGTGGCGCTCAATGTTTACATCCAGCGAATCGTGGTAAAACGCAGCCAGTGCACCAGTGACACCGCACATTACCGCCATCGGATGCGAATCGCGACGGAAGCCGTGGAACAGGCGGGTAATCTGCTCATGAATCATGGTGTGGCGGGTAACCGTGGTACGGAACTCATCAAACTGTTTCTGGTTTGGTGCTTCGCCGTTCAGCAGGATATAGCAGACTTCCAGATAGTTAGAGTGGGTCGCCAGCTCAGAAATAGGGAAACCACGGTGCAGCAGGATACCTTCATCCCCATCGATAAAGGTGATTGCAGATTCGCAGGACGCGGTAGACGTAAAACCGGGATCGAAGGTGAACAGGCCACTTGAACCCAGAGTGCGGACATCAACGACATCCTGGCCCAGCGTACCTTTCAGCACGTCCAGTTCAATAGATGTTCCATCTTGCAGGGTTAGCGTTACTTTTTTATCTGTCATTTTCGTCTCCATAGCGCCTTATGTGGGTAAGGATCTTTAGACACCTGAAACGCGTTCATGTTGCGGTTGGCAAAACTACACAGTATCACTCTGCGGGGATAAAACGGGTGCAGGGTACAGAGTGAGCGGCGCGTTCCCAGCGGGAACCGGTGAGCCATGGACATGCTGCATATCGCGGTTGTTAAAGATCCGGTCAGGACATAACTTCTTGGTAACCAATAACCTGATGCTTTTTAATGCTCATTATCGCAATGTTACATAACTTGCGCTTAGGGGAAAGTGTATCCCCATAACTTTTGCGCATCATAGGAATTTACAGGCTTAGTTTGTAACTGAATTGTTGAACTATTGTCAAATCAGATAATTAAAATTGTATCAATTGTGAAAATCGTGAGTAGGATCACTGTTCCACCTAAAATATACCAAAGAGTTTGTAGGGGAATTGTAATCAGAATGTGATCCTCCTATACTCCAGGCAGGTCTCCGGAACACCCTGACACCAGGAGCCACCCAGCGTTTACTACCGCGTCAATTAACACTGGATGTTGCTTTTTTGGTGACGGTTAAAGTCTGCCACGCGTTGTGATTAGACTCCGCCTCAGGTCCGGAGGAAGCAAAATAAAAAAGAGCTGTGTGGGCAAAACCGTGAAAAAACAAAGACCTGTCAACTTGGATCTCTCGACGATCCGGTTTCCCGTTACTGCAATATCGTCCATTCTTCACCGCGTCTCCGGCGTAATCACATTGGTTGCCATTGGCATCCTGCTGTGGCTGCTCGGTCTCTCTCTCTCCTCTCCTGAAGGTTTCCAGCACGCTGCGTCCATCATGGATGGCTTCTTCGCGAAGTTCATTATGTGGGGCATCTTAACGGCGCTGGCCTATCACGCGGTGAGCGGGATTCGTCATATGTTGATGGATTTTGGTTATCTGGCCGAAACGCTGCAGGTTGGTAAGCGTTCCGCTCATATGACTTTTGTGATCACTGTCGTGCTGGCAATTCTGGCGGGAGTCCTCGTATGGTAAGCAATGCATCCGCATTGGGTCGCAACGGCATTCAGGACTGGCTGCTGCTGCGGGCAACTGCAATTCTCATAACGCTCTACATCGTCTATATCCTCGGTTTCGTGGTGATGACAGACACGCTGACTTATGACCTGTGGCGTGGCTTCTTCGCTTCCGCATTCACCAAAGTGTTCACGCTGCTGACGCTGTTCTCCATTCTGATCCACGGCTGGATTGGCATGTGGCAGGTGTTAACAGACTACGTTAAATCACTGCCAACCCGCTTGTTGTTGCAGTTTGTGATTGTCGTGGCGCTGTTGTGGTATGCGATTTATGGATTTGTTGTGGTGTGGGGTGTGTAAATGAGTTTGCCAATCAGAGAGTTCGATGCCGTGGTAATCGGCGCAGGTGGCGCAGGAATGCGAGCCGCACTGCAAATCTCCCAGGGCGGCCAGAGCTGTGCCCTGTTATCTAAAGTTTTCCCGACCCGTTCCCACACCGTATCTGCGCAGGGCGGTATTACCGTTGCGCTGGGTAATACCCATGAAGATAACTGGGAATGGCACATGTACGACACCGTCAAAGGTTCCGACTACATCGGCGACCAGGACGCGATTGAATATATGTGTAAAACCGGCCCGGAAGCGATTCTGGAACTGGAACACATGGGTCTGCCTTTCTCGCGTCTGGAAGATGGTCGAGTCTATCAGCGTCCGTTTGGTGGCCAGTCAAAGAATTTCGGTGGCGAGCAGGCGGCACGTACGGCGGCTGCGGCTGACCGTACCGGTCACGCGTTGCTGCACACCCTTTATCAGCAGAACCTGAAAAACAAAACCACTATCTTCTCTGAGTGGTATGCACTGGATCTGGTGAAAAACGCCGATGGCGCAGTCGTGGGTTGTACCGCTATCTGCATCGAAACCGGCGAAACCGTTTATTTCAAAGCGAAAGCGACCATTCTGGCCACCGGCGGCGCGGGCCGTATCTACCAGTCCACCACCAATGCACACATCAACACCGGCGACGGCGTAGGTATGGCACTGCGTGCGGGCGTACCGGTGCAGGATATGGAGATGTGGCAGTTCCACCCAACCGGTATCGCCGGTGCGGGCGTGCTGGTCACCGAGGGCTGCCGTGGTGAAGGCGGCTATCTGCTGAACAAACATGGCGAACGCTTCATGGAGCGTTATGCGCCGAACGCCAAAGATCTGGCGGGCCGCGACGTGGTTGCGCGCTCGATGATGATTGAAATCCGTGAAGGTCGCGGCTGTGATGGCCCGTGGGGTCCACATCTCAAACTGAAACTGGATCATCTGGGTAAAGAGGTGCTTGAGTCACGTCTGCCTGGCATCCTTGAGCTGTCACGCACCTTTGCGCACGCCGATCCGATTAAAGAACCAATTCCGGTCATTCCTACCTGCCACTACATGATGGGCGGTATTCCGACCAAAGTGACCGGCCAGGCACTGCGCGTCAATGAGCAGGGCGAAGATGTAGTGATTCCAGGCCTGTTCGCCGTCGGTGAAATCGCCTGCGTATCGGTGCATGGTGCCAACCGTCTGGGCGGTAACTCACTGCTTGACCTGGTGGTCTTTGGCCGTGCAGCGGGTCTGCATCTGCTGGCGAGTATTCAGGAGCAGGGCGACCTGCGTGATGCTACAGAAGATGAGATCGCCGGGGCGATGGCGCGTTTCAACCGCTGGGAAAATAACACCACGGGTGAAGATCCGGTTGAGATTCGTAAAGCGCTGCAACGCTGCATGCAGAATAACTTCTCGGTATTCCGTGAAGGCGAAGCGATGGCTCAGGGTCTGGAAGAGCTGAAAGAGATTCGTCAGCGCCTGAAGTCAGCGCGTCTGGATGACCGCTCACCGGATTTCAACACCCAGCGTATTGAGTGCCTGGAGCTGGATAACCTGATGGAGACGGCCTTTGCCACGGCGGTAGCGGCTAACTATCGCACCGAAAGCCGCGGTGCGCACAGTCGCTTCGACTTCCCGGATCGTGATGATGAAAACTGGCTGTGCCACAGTCTTTATGTCCCGGAAACCGAAAGCATGACGCGCCGTGAGGTGAACATGCAGCCGAAACTGCGCGCGGCCTTCCCGCCGAAAGTGCGTACCTACTAATTTCGGAGACGATCATGAGACTCGAGTTTTCAATTTATCGCTACAATCCGGATGTCGATGACAAACCGCGCATGCAGGATTACACCCTGGAAGCGGAAGATGGTCGCGACATGATGCTGCTGGACGCACTGATTCGCCTGAAAGAGAAAGATCCGACCCTGGCGTTTCGTCGCTCCTGTCGTGAAGGCGTCTGCGGTTCCGATGGCCTGAACATGAACGGTAAAAACGGACTGGCCTGCATTACGCCCGTCTCGGCGCTGGGCAACGGCAAACAGAAAATTGTTATCCGTCCGCTGCCAGGTTTACCGGTGGTGCGTGACCTGGTTGTAGACATGAGCCAGTTTTATGCACAGTATGAGAAAATTAAGCCTTTCCTGTTGAATAATGGGGAAAATCCGCCAGCTCGTGAACATCTGCAGTCGCCGGATGAGCGTGAACACCTGGATGGCCTGTACGAATGTATACTCTGTGCCTGCTGCTCAACCTCATGCCCATCATTCTGGTGGAATCCTGAGAAGTTCATCGGTCCTGCTGGCCTGCTGGCCGCGTACCGCTTCCTGATTGACAGCCGCGACACCGAAACCGAGGCGCGTCTCGACAATCTGAATGATGCTTTCAGCGTATTCCGCTGCCATAGCATCATGAACTGTGTGAGCGTATGTCCGAAAGGGCTGAACCCGACGCGCGCCATCGGCCATATCAAGTCGATGCTGCTGCAGCGCGGCGCATAAGCAGTTTCTGCCGGGAACCTCAGGTTCCCGGTGTTTTACGGAAGCCTCTGTAAGCGCGGTGATTACCACGTTTACAAAGGTTCCCTTACGGGCCACGCGCGCTGCGCAAAGTGCTCGTATCGCTGAACTCACTACGGCAAACCGCGAAAGCGGCAACAAATGAAACCTCAAAAAAGCATAGCAATGCTTAAGGGATCACAATGCAGAACAGCGCGATGAAGCCCTGGCTGGACTCTTCCTGGCTGGCCGGCGCGAATCAGTCTTACATAGAGCAGCTCTATGAGGATTTCCTGACCGATCCTGACTCTGTCGATGCAGTGTGGCGCTCGATGTTCCAGCAGTTACCGGGCACCGGAATGAAACCTGAGCAGTTTCACTCCACCACACGTGAGTACTTCCGTCGCCTGGCGAAAGACGCATCTCGTTACACCTCATCTGTCTCCGATCCTGAAACCAACTCCAAGCAAGTAAAAGTGCTGCAGCTGATTAACGCGTTTCGTTTCCGCGGTCATCAGCACGCCAATCTTGACCCGCTTGGTCTGTGGAAACAGGACCGGGTAGCCGATCTCGATCCCGCTTTTCACGATCTGACCGAGGCCGATTTTCAGGAAAGCTTTAACGTCGGCTCTTTTGCCATTGGCAAAGAGACCATGAAGCTGGCCGAACTGTTCGAGGCGCTGACTCAGACTTATTGCGGCTCGATCGGTGCAGAATATATGCACATCAACAACACTGATGAGAAACGCTGGATTCAGCAGCGTCTTGAGTCAGTCGCGGGCCGTGCAGCCTTCAGCAATGAAGAGAAAAAAGGTTTCCTGAAAGAGCTGACCGCGGCCGAAGGGCTGGAAAAATATCTCGGAGCGAAATTCCCGGGTGCCAAACGCTTCTCGCTGGAAGGCGGCGATGCACTGGTTCCGATGCTGCGCGAAATGATCCGTCATGCCGGTAAGAGCGGAACCCGTGAAGTGGTACTGGGTATGGCGCACCGTGGCCGTCTCAACGTGCTGATCAACGTGCTGGGTAAAAAGCCACAGGATCTGTTCGACGAGTTCGCCGGTAAGCACAAAGAGCATCTGGGCACCGGTGACGTGAAGTACCACATGGGCTTCTCGTCTGACGTGGAAACCGAAGGCGGCCTGGTTCACCTGGCGCTGGCGTTTAACCCGTCGCACCTGGAGATCGTCAGCCCGGTAGTCATGGGTTCAGTACGTGCCCGTCTGGATCGTCTGGATGAGCCAGCCAGCAATAAAGTCTTACCGATCACCATTCATGGTGATGCGGCCGTGATTGGGCAGGGCGTGGTTCAGGAAACTCTGAACATGTCACAGGCGCGCGGTTATGAAGTGGGCGGTACCGTTCGCATCGTCATCAACAACCAGGTTGGCTTTACCACCTCCAACCCGAAAGATGCGCGTTCGACCCCTTACTGCACCGATATCGGCAAAATGGTGCTGGCACCGATTTTCCACGTCAATGCTGACGATCCGGAAGCGGTCGCGTTTGTGACCCGTCTGGCGCTCGACTATCGCAACACCTTTAAGCGTGATGTGTTTATCGATCTGGTCTGCTATCGCCGTCATGGTCACAACGAGGCGGATGAGCCAAGTGCGACCCAGCCGCTGATGTACCAGAAAATCAAAAAACACCCGACGCCGCGTAAAATCTATGCCGACCGTCTGGAAGGTGAAGCCATTGCCACGCAGGAAGATGCGACCGAAATGGTCAATCTCTACCGTGACGCGCTGGATGCGGGTGAGTGTGTGGTGCCGGAATGGCGTCCAATGAGCCTGCACTCCTTTACTTGGTCACCTTACCTGAATCATGAGTGGGATGAACCTTACCCGGCTCAGGTCGACATGAAACGTCTGAAGGAGCTGGCGCTGCGTATCAGCCAGGTGCCGGAAGAAGTGGAAGTGCAGTCGCGTGTTGCCAAGATTTACAACGACCGTCGCCTGATGGCTGAAGGCGAGAAAGCCTTTGACTGGGGCGGCGCGGAAAACCTGGCATATGCCACGCTGGTTGATGAAGGCATTCCGGTGCGTCTGTCGGGTGAAGATACCGGTCGCGGAACCTTCTTCCATCGTCACGCGGTAGTCCATAACCAGGCGAACGGCTCAACCTATACCCCTCTGCACCACGTGCACAGCGGACAGGGTCAGTTCAAGGTGTGGGACTCCGTGCTGTCAGAAGAGGCGGTACTGGCCTTTGAATATGGTTATGCCACCGCAGAGCCGCGCATCCTGACCATCTGGGAAGCGCAGTTTGGTGACTTCGCCAACGGCGCACAGGTTGTTATCGACCAGTTCATCAGCTCCGGTGAGCAGAAATGGGGCCGGATGTGTGGCCTGGTGATGCTGCTGCCGCACGGTTATGAAGGTCAGGGGCCAGAGCACTCCTCTGCGCGCCTGGAACGTTATCTGCAACTCTGCGCTGAGCAGAACATGCAGGTCTGCGTGCCGTCTACCCCTGCGCAGGTTTACCATATGCTGCGTCGTCAGGCGCTGCGCGGTATGCGCCGTCCGCTGATTGTGATGTCGCCGAAATCACTGCTGCGTCATCCACTGGCGATCTCCACGCTGGATGAACTGGCTAACGGCAGCTTCCAGCCTGCGATTGGCGAAGTCGATGATCTGGATCCGCAGGGCGTGAAACGCGTCGTGCTGTGCTCCGGTAAAGTCTATTACGACCTGCTGGAGCAGCGTCGTAAAAATGAGCAGACCGATGTGGCTATCGTGCGCATCGAGCAGCTCTATCCGTTCCCGCATCACGCGGTACAGGAAGCATTAAAAGCGTATGCTCACGTGCAGGATTTTGTCTGGTGTCAGGAAGAGCCACTGAATCAGGGCGCCTGGTATTGCAGCCAGCATCATTTCCGTGAAGTTGTGCCGTTTGGTGCCACCTTACGTTATGCAGGCCGCCCGGCATCCGCCTCACCGGCCGTGGGTTACATGTCCGTACACCAACAACAGCAGCAAGACCTGGTTAATGACGCGCTGAACGTTAATTAATTAAAAGGAAAGATAATGAGTAGCGTAGATATTCTCGTTCCCGACCTGCCTGAATCGGTTGCCGATGCCTCTGTGGCAACCTGGCATAAAAAACCAGGCGATGCAGTCACTCGCGATGAAGTGCTGGTCGAAATCGAAACTGACAAAGTTGTGCTGGAAGTGCCAGCCTCTGCGGACGGTATCCTGGAAGCCGTTCTGGAAGAAGAGGGCGCCACCGTCACTTCCCGCCAGATCCTGGGTCGTCTGAAAGAGGGCAACAGCGCCGGTAAAGAGAGCAGCGCGAAGTCTGAAAGCAAAGAGTCTACCCCGGCTCAGCGTCAGACTGCGTCACTGGAAGAAGAGAGCAACGATGCGCTCAGCCCGGCTATCCGCCGTCTGATTGCAGAGCACAATCTCGATGCCTCACAGATCAAAGGCAGCGGTGTCGGCGGTCGTCTGACCCGTGAAGATGTTGAAAAACATCTGGCCAACAAACCGCAGGCTGCCAAAGCCGCTGCGCCAGCTGCTGATGCGGCCGCCGCGCAGCAGCCAGTGGCTAACCGCAGCGAAAAACGCGTGCCGATGACCCGTCTGCGTAAGCGTGTTGCCGAGCGTCTGCTGGAAGCGAAGAACAGCACCGCGATGCTGACCACCTTCAACGAAATCAACATGAAGCCCATCATGGATCTGCGTAAGCAGTATGGTGAGGCCTTCGAGAAGCGTCACGGTGTACGTCTGGGCTTTATGTCCTTCTACATCAAAGCGGTTGTTGAAGCGCTGAAACGCTATCCGGAAGTGAATGCTTCTATCGATGGTGAAGATGTGGTTTACCACAACTACTTCGACGTCAGCATTGCGGTCTCTACGCCACGTGGTCTGGTTACACCCGTCCTGCGTGACGTGGATGCGCTGAGCATGGCGGACATCGAGAAGAAAATCAAAGAGCTGGCAGTGAAAGGCCGTGACGGCAAACTGACAGTTGAGGATCTGACCGGCGGTAACTTTACCATCACCAACGGCGGCGTCTTTGGTTCACTGATGTCCACCCCGATCATCAACCCACCGCAGAGCGCCATCCTGGGCATGCACGCCATCAAAGATCGCCCGATGGCGGTCAATGGTCAGGTTGTGGTGCTGCCGATGATGTATCTGGCGCTCTCCTACGACCACCGTCTGATCGATGGCCGTGAATCAGTTGGTTATCTGGTTGCAGTGAAAGAGATGCTGGAAGATCCAGCGCGCCTGCTGCTGGATGTCTGATTTTCACCGGGCGCGCCTTGCCGCGCGCCCAACCTCATTACTCTTTTCAGACCTGAATGGATAGAACATCATGAACTTACACGAATACCAGGCGAAACAACTGTTTGCACGGTATGGCATGCCGGCACCAACGGGTTACGCCTGTACTACACCACGTGAAGCGGAAGAAGCAGCCTCTAAAATTGGCGCAGGCCCGTGGGTAGTTAAATGTCAGGTTCATGCCGGTGGCCGCGGTAAAGCGGGCGGTGTGAAAGTGGTTAACAGCAAAGAAGAGATTCGCGCTTTTGCTGAAAACTGGCTGGGCAAACGCCTGGTCACCTATCAGACAGACGCAAACGGCCAGCCGGTAAACCAGATTCTGGTTGAAGCGGCGACCGATATCGATCAGGAGCTCTATCTGGGCGCTGTGGTCGATCGCGCAACGCGTCGCGTAATTTTCATGGCCTCCACTGAAGGCGGCGTGGAAATTGAAAAAGTGGCGGAAGAGACCCCGCACCTGATCCACAAAATGGCGCTGGATCCACTGACTGGCCCGCAGCCTTATCAGGGCCGTGAGCTGGCGTTCAAACTTGGCCTGACTGGCAAGCTGGTTGGCCAGTTCACCAAGATCTTCATGGGTCTGGCGACACTGTTCCTGGAGCGCGATCTGGCGATGGTTGAGATCAACCCGCTGGTGATCACCAAACAGGGCGACCTGATCTGCCTGGATGGCAAACTGGGTGCCGATGGCAATGCCCTGTTCCGTCAGCCAGAGCTGCGCGAAATGCGCGATCCAAGCCAGGAAGATCCGCGTGAAGCCCATGCGACACAGTGGGAACTGAACTATGTTGCGCTGGAAGGCAACATCGGTTGTATGGTTAACGGCGCAGGTCTGGCGATGGGCACCATGGACATCGTTAAACACCACGGCGGTCAACCGGCCAACTTCCTTGATGTCGGCGGCGGCGCAACCAAAGAGCGCGTGACCGAAGCCTTCAAAATCATCCTGTCTGACGATGCGGTTAAAGCCGTATTCGTTAACATCTTCGGCGGTATCGTACGCTGCGACCTGATTGCCGACGGCATCATCGGCGCAGTCGCTGAAGTGGGTGTGAACGTGCCAGTTGTGGTACGTCTGGAAGGTAACAACGCCGAGCTGGGCGCCCAGAAACTGGCGGACAGCGGTCTGAACATCATTGCAGCAACCAGCCTGACAGACGCCGCACAGCGTGTTGTTGCTGCCGCGGAGGGTAAATAATGTCCATTCTGATCGACAAAAACACCAAAGTCATTTGCCAGGGTTTCACCGGTGGCCAGGGGACTTTCCATTCTGAGCAGGCGCTGGCATACGGCACCCAACTGGTTGGCGGCGTGACGCCAGGCAAAGGTGGCACGACCCATCTCGGCCTGCCGGTGTTCAACACCGTTCGCGAAGCGGTAGAAGCAACAGGCGCGACCGCCACTGTGATCTACGTTCCGGCTCCTTTCTGTAAAGATGGCATCCTGGAAGCGATCGACGCGGGCATCAAACTGATCATCACCATTACCGAAGGCATCCCGACCCTGGATATGCTGACCGTGAAAGTGAAGCTGGATGAAGCAGGCGTGCGGATGATCGGTCCAAACTGCCCAGGCGTTATCACCCCAGGCGAATGTAAAATCGGCATCATGCCGGGCCACATTCACCAGCCGGGCCGCGTCGGTATCGTGTCACGTTCAGGCACCCTGACCTATGAAGCGGTTAAGCAGACCACGGATATCGGCTACGGCCAGTCAACCTGCGTTGGCATCGGTGGTGACCCGATCCCAGGCTCTAACTTCATCGACATCCTGAAAATGTTCCAGGATGATCCACAGACTGAAGTTATCGTGATGATTGGTGAGATCGGCGGTAGTGCAGAAGAAGAAGCTGCAGCCTTCATTAAAGAGCACGTGACCAAGCCGGTTGTAGGCTACATTGCTGGCGTCACCGCGCCAAAGGGCAAGCGTATGGGCCATGCTGGCGCCATCATTGCCGGTGGTAAAGGTACCGCAGATGAGAAATTTGCTGCGCTTGAAGCGGCAGGCGTGAAAACCGTCCGCAGCCTGGCGGATATCGGTGACGCAGTTAAAGCCGTATTACCGGCTAAATAAGTCAGCGTCATCTGAGACTAAGCCACCTTCGGGTGGCTTTTTTTATGCCTGTAAATGAGAGCTATAACGCAGGGAGCTAAAGAGAAGAGTGCGCGGTGAAATAACCGGCCCGCGACTCATCACGTTAAGAAAAAGTGTCAAAGGTAAATGATTCCTTCGCGCTTTATTTCATTACTGACATCTCATTAACAAGAAACCTACCTGACCCTATCTGGAAACTTATTGCGTTAATCCAGATCAATTAATCGCGACTTATATCCAACTATATCTCTGGCAAAGCGCAACGCTAAGGGCGTAAATTGCGCTGCATCAATCCAGCCTTTTACACAAATTTTCAAACGTCTGCTCAACCCGGGATAACACCCGCTTTCCTCCTGTTAAAGCACGCGTTAACGAAAGCGCTGATTGACAATTTTCTGAGCTGCTTCATTCGCTACTCGCCTGTTCGGGCAGCTCACAGACCTGTTCTGCGGGTAATAAAAAACTGGAATCAATAAACAGTCGTTGCTGACTCTGATTGCGTTCGATCTGATCGCGCGCGTGACGGAGACAAAGCGAGGAGCAAGGAGTCCTTATGTTAGATATCGTCGAGCTGTCGCGGTTACAGTTTGCCTTAACGGCGATGTACCATTTTCTGTTCGTCCCTTTAACGCTGGGTATGGCGTTTTTGCTGGCGATCATGGAAACGGTATATGTCCTGAGCGGCAAACAAATCTATAAAGATATGACGAAGTTCTGGGGCAAGTTATTTGGTATTAACTTTGCGCTGGGTGTCGCCACCGGCCTGACCATGGAATTTCAGTTCGGGACTAACTGGTCATATTACTCTCACTACGTTGGCGATATCTTCGGCGCGCCGCTCGCCATCGAAGGTCTGATGGCGTTCTTCCTGGAATCCACCTTTGTTGGCCTGTTCTTTTTTGGCTGGGATCGCCTGGGCAAAGTGCAGCACCTCGCCGTCACCTGGCTGGTGGCGCTGGGCTCAAACATGTCGGCGCTGTGGATTCTGGTGGCTAACGGCTGGATGCAGAACCCGATCGCCTCTGAGTTCAACTTCGAAACCATGCGCATGGAGATGGTCAGCTTCTCAGAGCTGGTGCTGAACCCGGTCGCGCAGGTGAAATTCGTTCACACCGTGGCAGCCGGTTACACCACCGGTGCAATGTTTATTATGGGCATCAGCGCCTGGTACATGCTGAAAGGTCGTGACTTCGCCTTTGCTAAACGCTCGTTCGCTATCGCAGCCAGCTTTGGCATGGCGGCGGTGCTGTCAGTCATCGTTCTTGGCGATGAGTCAGGTTACGAAATGGGTGACGTTCAGAAAACCAAACTGGCCGCTATCGAAGCGGAGTGGGAAACCCAGCCGGCACCGGCCTCGTTTACCCTGTTTGGCCTGCCCGATCAGGCAACTCAGGAGAACCGATACGCAGTACAGATCCCCTGGCTGCTGGGCCTGATCGCCACCCGATCTACCGATACGCCGGTAACCGGCCTGAAAGATCTGATGGCACAGCATGAAGTGCGCATCCGCAACGGCATGAAAGCCTATGCCCTGCTGAATGAGCTGCGCGGTGGCAGCCAGGATCCGGCGGTGCGTGACGCGTTCAACAGTCACAAACAGGATCTCGGCTACGGTCTGCTGCTGAAGCGTTATACCGACAACGTGGCTGATGCAACCGAAGCGCAGATTAAACAGGCGACGCAGGACTCTATCCCGCGTGTCGCCCCGCTCTATTTCGCCTTCCGCATCATGGTGCTGTGTGGCGTACTGCTGCTGGGCATTATCGCGCTGGCGTTCTGGAGCGTACTGCGTAACCGCATCGGCAAAAATCGCTGGTTACTGAAAGCGGCGCTGTTTGGTATTCCGCTGCCGTGGATCGCTATCGAATCAGGCTGGTTTGTGGCGGAGTATGGTCGTCAGCCGTGGGCTATCGGTGAAGTTCTGCCGACTGCGGTGGCCAACTCCTCCCTGACCGTTGGCGATCTGCTGTTCTCAATGATCCTGATCTGCGGACTCTACACAATGTTCCTGGTGGCTGAGATGTACCTGATGTTCAAATTCGCCCGCCTTGGGCCGAGCAGCCTGAAAACCGGGCGTTATCATCATGAGCAGATCACGGCAATCACCCAGCCGGTACAGGGATAAGGAGAGCGACCATGTTTGATTATGAAGTTCTGCGCTTTGTCTGGTGGCTGTTGATTGGCGTACTGCTGATTGGCTTTGCCGTCGCAGATGGTTTTGATATGGGTGTCGGGATGCTGACGCGCATTCTGGGCCGGAATGATACTGAACGTCGCATCATGATTAACAGTATCGCCCCACACTGGGACGGTAACCAGGTCTGGCTGATCACCGCAGGTGGCGCGCTGTTTGCCGCCTGGCCGATGGTCTACGCGGCAGCCTTCTCTGGCTTCTACGTGGCGATGATTCTTGTGCTCGCGTCGCTGTTCTTCCGTCCGGTTGGCTTCGATTACCGTTCGAAGATTGAAGACAATCGCTGGCGCGGTGCCTGGGACTGGGGGATTTTCATTGGCAGCTTCGTGCCGCCGCTGGTGATTGGCGTAGCGTTTGGCAACCTGTTACAGGGCGTGCCGTTCCATGCCGATGAGTATCTGCGCCTGTTCTATACCGGTAACTTCTTCCAGCTGCTGAATCCGTTTGGGCTGCTGGCGGGTGTGGTCAGTGTGGCGATGATTCTGGCGCAGGGTGCAACCTATCTGCAGATGCGCACTACCGGCGAACTGCATCTGCGTTCACGCACCGCAGCACAACTTGCCGCCCTGGTGATGATGGTCTGCTTTATCCTGGCGGGCGTCTGGGTGAAATATGGTATCGATGGTTATGTGGTGACCAGCACCATGGATCACTTCGCCGCCTCTAACCCACTGGGTAAAACCGTGGTGCGCGAAGCGGGTGCCTGGATGGTCAACTTCCAGAACCACCCTGTGCTGTGGCTGTTCCCGCTGCTGGGCGCTGTGCTGCCGCTGCTGACCATACTCTGCTCGCGGGTTGAGAAGGGCGCCTGGGCGTTTCTGTTCTCTTCACTGACGCTGGCCTGCGTCATCATGACAGCCGGCATTGCAATGTTCCCGTTCATCATGCCATCCAGCACGGTGCCGGGTGTGAGCCTGACCATGTGGGACGCAACGTCCAGCCTGCTGACGCTGCAAACCATGACCGTTGCCGCCGCTATCTTTGTGCCGATCATTCTGGCTTACACCACCTGGTGCTACTGGAAGATGTTTGGTCGTATCACCAAAGAGCATATTGAAAGCAACAGTCACTCACTCTATTAATTAAGGAGACGTCGCATGTGGTATTTTGCCTGGATTCTCGGCACGTTGCTGGCCTGTGCCTTTGGTATCGTGACCGCGCTGGCGATTGAGCACATTGAAGCGCAGGATGAGCCTCACTGATGCGAACGCTAATTCGGATGCTGTATGATCTGATGGATAAGGGCCCGTTAAGGGCCCTTTCACTGCTGCTGGCGCTGCTGACCGCAGGCGGCGTGATCTGGGATCCGACACGCTTTGCCAATCAGGCAGGCCAGTTACCGGCTCTGCAGGGGCTGGTGCTGATCTGGGCGGTCTGCAGTGGGGTAATCCACGGTGTGGGCTTCCGGCCAAAGCAAACCCGATGGCAGGCGCTGTTTGCCCCGTTATCCGCCATGCTGGTGCTATTTATTGCGCTTTACCGTTTTTATCTTTAAGACCCCGCCTCATCGGCGCTGTCAGTGAATTTTTGTCAGCGTCTGGTCAATTAATCTCCCTGAAATCGTTCCGTTTGTTACGGAGCGATAATTATTTTCGCCTGGCTCTGACGAGCCATTCCCAACCCCAATTCTCTTGCGTATAGTAACAACGTTTAAAACGAGGCCGGGATGTAGAGTGAGTACAACGCTGTTTCGCTGGCCGGTTCGGGTCTACTACGAAGATACTGATGCCGGTGGTGTGGTTTATCACGCCAGCTATATCGCTTTTTATGAACGAGCACGTACTGAAATGTTGCGACAGCACCATTTCAATCAGCAGACGCTGTTAGAACAGCAGATCGCTTTTGTGGTACGGCGTATATCGGTGGACTATCTGGCGGCGGCGCGTCTTGATGACCTTCTGGAGATCCAGAGCGAGGTCACATCAATGACACGGGCTACCATGACGTTCACTCAGCGTATCGTGAATACTGAAGGCAAAGTGCTCAATGAGGCAGAAGTCCTGATTGCCTGCATTAACCCACATCTAATGAAGCCGATTGCGCTTCCCAAGTCTATTGTCGCGGAGTTCAAGCAGTGACTGACATGAACATTCTTGATTTG
The DNA here is from genome assembly GCF_019969975.1 of Pantoea sp. OVA07A. NCBI lineage: Bacteria > Pseudomonadati > Pseudomonadota > Gammaproteobacteria > Enterobacterales > Erwiniaceae > Pantoea > Pantoea sp. OVA07A. Next base: position 1,402,714 of record NZ_JAHXYM010000001.1, read on the forward strand.
TTCCTGAAGGCGAGCCTTCTGGTCAAACTTATCATGTTGATTTTGATCGGCTTTTCTATTGCCTCCTGGGCCATCATTATTCAGCGCACACGTATTCTGAATGCGGCGGGAAGAGAAGCGGAGGCGTTTGAAGACAAATTCTGGTCCGGCATCGAACTCTCGCGCCTCTATCAGGAGAGCCAGGAGCGCCGGGAAGAACTGGGTGGTTCGGAGCAGATTTTCTATTCCGGCTTTAAAGAGTTCGCCCGCCTGCATCGCGCCAACAGCCATGCGCCGGAAGCGGTCATTGATGGTGCGAGCCGTGCGATGCGTATCTCAATGAATCGTGAGCTGGAAGCGCTGGAAAACCACATTCCATTCCTCGGCACCGTCGGTTCTATCAGCCCTTATATCGGACTGTTCGGCACCGTCTGGGGGATCATGCACGCCTTTATCGCACTGGGTGCCGTGAAGCAGGCAACCCTGCAGATGGTTGCACCGGGTATCGCTGAAGCGTTGATTGCGACCGCTATCGGTCTGTTTGCCGCGATTCCGGCGGTGATGGCGTACAACCGTCTGAACCAGCGCGTAAACAAACTGGAGCAGGGCTACGACAACTTCATGGAAGAGTTCACTGCCATTCTGCATCGCCAGGCTTTCTCCAGCGATAGCGCTAAGTAAATAGAGGTTAATGATGGCCAGAGTACGTGGTCGCAAACGCCGCGACCTGAAGTCGGAAATCAACATCGTTCCGCTACTGGACGTCCTGTTGGTGCTGTTGCTGATCTTCATGGCAACGGCGCCCATTATTACCCAGAGCGTGGAAGTGGATCTGCCTGATGCGACCGATTCGAAAACCGTTGCCAGCGATGATAATCCGCCGGTGATTGTCGAAGTAGCGGGCGTGGGTCAGTACAGCCTGGTCGTGGATCACGATCGTATGGATCAACTTCCGCCAGAGCAGGTCATCAGCGAAGCGCAGCGTCGACTGGAAGCGAATCCTAAGACGGTCTTTTTGATCGGGGGCGCGAAAGAGGTGCCTTACGATGAAATTATTAAAGCGCTCAACCTGCTGCACCAGGCGGGTGTTAAATCTGTCGGTTTGATGACGCAGCCGATTTAAAATCGAACCGTTTTTTGGGAACCGAGTGTGTCGAAGGCAACCGAGCAAAACGAGAAGTTAAAGCGCGCGATAATCATTTCGGTGATTCTGCATATCGTGCTGATCGCGCTGCTGATTTGGAGCTCGTTTAATGAGCACATTGACGCCAGCAGTGCGGGTGGCGGAGGCAGTGATATTGATGCAGTGATGGTCGATCCCGGTGCCGTCGTGAGTCAATACAATCGCCAGCAGAACCAGCAAAGTGACAGCCAGCGGGCTGAGCAGCAGCGTAAAAAGCAGGCGCAGCAGCAGGCTGAAGAGCTGCAACAGAAACAGGCTGCTGAACAGCAGCGTCTGAAAGCGCTGGAAAAAGAGCGTTTAGCCGCGCAGGAAACCGCGAAAGAAGAGGCAAAACAGCAGGCTGAGCAGCAGAAGGCTGCCGAAGACGCTGCTAAGCAGGCGCAGGAGCAGCAAAAAACGGCGGAAGCGGCGGCTGCCAAAGCCAAAGCGGATGCAAAAGCTCAGGCAGATGCGCAGGCAAAAGCCGCGGCTGAGCAGGCGAAACAGGCCGCAGCCGAAGCAAAGAAGCAGGCTGATCAGCAGGCGAAAGCCGCCGCTGCCGCTGCTGCAAAAGAGAAAGCCGTTGCGGAAGCGAAGGCGAAATCTGAAGCAGATGCGAAAGCCGCAGCTGAAGCCAAAGTGAAAGCGGCGGCGGATGCCAAAGCCAAAGCGGCTGAAGAGGCTAAACAAAAAGCTGCTGAAGCCAAAGAAAAAGCCGCAGAGGCGGCGAAAGAGAAAGCCGCAGAAGCAGCAAAAGAGAAAGCGGAAGCGGCTAAAGAGGCCGCCAAAGAGAAGGCAGAAGCTGCCGCGAAAGCGAAAGCCGATGCCGCGGCGAAAGCCAAAGCCGATGCTGCCGCTAAGGCCAAAGCGGATGCTAAAGCGAAAGCCGCCGCCGATGCTGCCAACGACAGCGATGTCGATGATTTGCTGGGTGGACTCGCTTCCGGTAAAAATGCACCGAAAAGCGGCACCTCTGGCGGCGCAGCAGGGCAGGGAAACCAGAAGAAAGCGGGTGCATCAGGCGCGGAAATCAACTCCTACATGGGTCAGGTTGTGAGTGCGATTCAGAGCCGATTCTATGATGCGGATCTGTATCGCGGAAAAACCTGTGATTTGCGGATTAAACTTGCGCCTGATGGCTTGTTGATTGATGTTAAGTCAGAGGGTGGCGATCCCGCGCTCTGTCAGGCCGCGATTGCTGCCGCAAAACAGGCACGTATTCCGAAGCCGCCTTCGCAGGCGGTCTACGAAGTGTTTAAAAACGCCCCAATGCGTTTTAAACCGCAATAATGCAGTAACGGGCGGCAAGTTGATCTATGTTTAGCGTGCCGTACTTAAGTTGTACTCGTGGTTTCCAGGAACAGTGCCAATTATCGTGGACTGAGGTTCAGATAAGGGAGATAAAATGAAGCAAGCTCTTCGCGTTACGTTAGGCTTTTTTATCCTGCTGTGGGCAGCCATGCTGCATGCAGAAGTTCGAATTGAGATCACCCAGGGTGTCAACACTGCGCGCCCGATTGGCGTGGTGCCGTTTAAATGGGCCGGTGCTGGCGCAGCGCCGGAAGATATCGGCGGCATCGTTGCAGCTGACCTGCGCAACAGTGGCAAATTTAATCCACTGGATCGCTCGCGTCTGCCACAGCAGCCTGCCAGCGCGCAGGAAGTTCAGCCTGCCGCGTGGAGTGCACTCGGCATTGATGCCGTGGTCGTCGGTCAGGTCGCGTCTAACCCGGATGGCAGCTATCAGGTTTCGTACCAGCTGGTCGACACCGGCGGTGCTCCCGGTACCGTGCTGGCACAAAACAGTTATAAAGTGACGAAGCAGTGGCTGCGTTATGCCGCTCATACGGCCAGTGACGAAACGTTCCTGAAGCTGACCGGCATCAAGGGCGCTTTCCGTACCCGTATCGCCTATGTGGTGCAGACCAACGGCGGCCAGTTCCCGTATGAGCTGCGCGTTGCTGACTACGATGGTTACAACCAGTTTGTCGTGCATCGTTCACCACAGCCGCTGATGTCGCCAGCCTGGTCTCCGGATGGCAGCAAAGTCGCTTACGTGACCTTTGAAAGCGGCAAATCTGCGCTGGTGGTTCAGACGCTGTCGAACGGTGCTATCCGTCAGATCGCCTCCTATCCACGTCACAACGGTGCCCCAGCGTTCTCGCCGGATGGCTCTAAACTGGCGTTCGCGCTCTCTAAAACCGGCAGCCTGAACCTCTATGTGATGGATCTGGCCTCAGGTCAGACGCGTCAGATTACCGATGGTCGCTATAACAGCACCGAACCGACCTGGTTCCCGGACAGCCAGACGCTGGCTTACACCTCCGATCAGGCTGGTGCTCCACAAATCTACAAAGTCGGACTTAACGGTGGCGCGCCACAACGTATTACCTGGGAAGGCGGTCAGAACCAGGATGCGGATGTCGCAACAGATGGTAAGTCAATGGTGATGATTAGCACCAACGGTGGTGCTCAACACGTCGCCAAACAGGATCTGGAAACGGGAGCCGTTCAAACGTTAACGGACACGTTCCTGGATGAAACGCCGAGCCTGGCACCCAATGGCACAATGGTAATCTACAGCTCTACTCAGGGTATGGGTTCCGTGTTGCAGTTGGTTTCTACCGACGGCCGTTTCAAAGCGCGTCTTCCGGCAACTGATGGACAGGTAAAATTTCCTGCCTGGTCGCCGTATCTGTAATGTCTGACAGTTCAGACATCACAAACAATAAACAATAATGGGATTTTGAAATGCAACTGAACAAAGTGCTGAAGGGTTTGATGCTGGCTCTGCCGGTTCTGGCAGTAGCGGCTTGTAGCTCACACAAGAACAACAACAATGACCAGACTGGCATGGGCGCTGATGGCGGCGCTTACGGTGCAAATTCTGGCATGAACGGCAACGGCGGCAACATGTCTTCTGACGAGCAGGCTCGTCTGCAGATGCAGCAGCTGCAGCAGAACAACATCGTGTACTTCGGCCTGGACAAGTATGACGTTCAGTCTGATTACGCACAGATGCTGGATCAGCATGCAACCTTCCTGCGCAGCAACCCGTCATACAAAGTGACCATCGAAGGTCATGCGGATGAGCGCGGTACGCCGGAATACAACATCGCCCTGGGCGAACGTCGTGCTAACGCGGTTAAAATGTACCTGCAGGGTAAAGGCGTGTCGGCTGATCAGATGTCTATCGTATCTTACGGTAAAGAGAAGCCAGCCGTTCTGGGTCATGACGAAGCAGCGTATTCTAAAAACCGTCGTGCCGTTCTGGTCTACTAAGAGAATCACATGGTTAGTAACTTCAGACATCACCTGTTGAGTCTGTCGTTACTGATTGGCGTAGCGGCCCCCTGGGCCGCTAATGCCCAAGCGTCAATCAGTAGCGTTGGCTCCGGCTCGGTCGAAGACCGTGTCACCACTCTTGAACGAATTTCTAATGCCCAGGCACAGCTGATGCAGCAATTGCAGCAGCAGATGAGCGATAACCAGCGTGATATCGACGCGCTGCGTGGGCAAATCCAGCAAAACACCTATCAGTTGAATCAGGTGGTTGAGCGGCAGAAGCAGCTTTACCAGCAGATTGACAGCCTGAGCAGCGCCAGCACCAGCGGCGGTCAGCAGGCAGCCGGCAGTAATGCCGCAGCGGATACCGGCGCAGCAGCAACCGCAGGCGCGGCAGCATCAACGGATAGCGCACCTGCGCAGACCGGTGACGCTAACAGCGATTACAATGCGGCTGTGGCGCTGATTCTGGAGAAGAAACAGTATGATCAGGCGATCAGCGCGCTCCAGGCGTGGGTAAAACGTTACCCGGATTCGACCTATCAGCCGAACGCCAATTACTGGCTGGGACAGCTGAACTATAACAAAGGCAAAAAGGACGACGCGGCTTACTATTACGCCACGGTAGTGAAAAACTATCCGAAGTCGCCGAAAGCTGCAGAAGCGTTGTTGAAAGTGGGCGTCATCATGCAGGAGAAAAAAGACACAGCGAAAGCTAAAGCGGTCTTCCAGCAGGTGATCAAACTTTATCCAGACACCGAATCTGCTAAGCAGGCGCAAAAACGTCTGACAAGTCTGTAATCTGTACGGTTCAGGCCAGATATCGTGTGATTTCTGGTCTTGCCGTATGAAAGGTAAGCAACTGAAGCATTTAGCAGAAATAAGAGTTGCGCTACCCCGCTAAATCAGTAATATATGCCGCCGTTGCCGGGACACATTGCAAAGTGTCTGGTAAGCCTGAAGATGGGTCGTTAGCTCAGTTGGTAGAGCAGTTGACTTTTAATCAATTGGTCGCAGGTTCGAATCCTGCACGACCCACCATCTTCCTCAGACGCGCTTTTACCGCGCAGTTTTAAGAAGAACACTTCAGCATTGCTTCACAACCTAAGATGGGTCGTTAGCTCAGTTGGTAGAGCAGTTGACTTTTAATCAATTGGTCGCAGGTTCGAATCCTGCACGACCCACCATCTTATCTCAGCCGCCTGGCGTGTTGAACGGTTGTAAGCCCCCAGCGGGTCGTTAGCTCAGTTGGTAGAGCAGTTGACTTTTAATCAATTGGTCGCAGGTTCGAATCCTGCACGACCCACCAATTAAGAAAAAAGCGCCCTCAGGGCGCTTTTTTTGTTTATGCGGCACGGCGTTCCCCGTGCAGGGTGAGAACCTGCAGCAGGTTCGACTGAATCGCCAGGCGATTCAGGCTGATGCGACAGCATCACCCGAAGGGCGAGGCCCCGGATGGGCCGAGGCAATCCTGCACGACCCACCAATTAAGAAAAAAGCGCCCTCAGGGCGCTTTTTTTTGTTTCTGCGGTATCTGAAAACTTTTTCAAAGCAAAACGTCACTGGTTTTTGAAGTTGTTGGCAAACTCTGGCCCGTTCCGCTGAGAGATCGAGCCTGCGCAGAGAACAGGGTCAGATCGGAAAGACGCTAAAGCCAATCCCTGACCTGCTCGACCCGCGCGATTACGGCCCGTAGCCGGGCCAACGCGTTGGGTTGTTCAAAAACGCTCCCGGCGTTTTTGTCCCAGGCGCGGGACGCTTTCCTCTTCTGACCCTGTTCCCTGCGCGTTGAGCTTTTTCGTTGCGGCCAAATCCAGTCGGGTGCGAGTTTGTAAGCAGTCTGGAAAAGCCTCTGGCGATGGCTGTCGGCCCGCGCCATTCTCTTCTGACCCTGTTCCCTGCGCGTTGAGCTTTTTCGTTGCGGTCAGATTCAGTCGGGTGCGAGTTTGTAAGCAGTCTGGAAGAGGCTCTGCATTTTTAGTTTCTGCGATACCGACTATGCAGGTCAGGGCAGACTATCTGCATCCTTACAATCAACCGTCACGGTTTTTTCTTTGCCTTTGCTACTGCCAGGCTCTCCCAGATATGCATCACTGCATAGCTGCGCCAGGGACGCCATGACTGCGATCGCGCCTCCGCTTCTTTCGATGACATGCCGCCCAGGTTATTCCGGATGGCAATATCCTCTTTGGGAAAGGCATCCGGCCAGCGCAGGGCGCGCATCGCGATGTAGTGCGCGGTCCAGGGACCAATACCCGGCAGGCTGACCAGTTTTTTGATGACCTCGTCTGGCGCCTGAGCGGCACTGAGACGCAGATCTCCGCTGGCGCAGGCATTTGCAAAGGCGATGATGGCGCGGGAGCGGGCGGCACTGACAATCCCCATCGGCGCGACATCGTCTACCGTCAGTGCGGCGATGCGTTCAGGATGGGCGGTGTAGCGGGTCAGATCGGCGAACGGCGTCTCACAGGGTTCGCCAAAGGCGGCGGCAAAACGGCTGCTGACCGTGGTGGCCGCTTTGACCGTCACCTGCTGGCCGATAATGGCGCGCACGCCCAGCTCAAAGGCGTCGAATGCGCCAGGCACACGCAGACCCGGATGCGAGATCAGGCTGGGTGCCAGCAGTGGGTCCTGCGCCAGACAGGCGGCGATACGCTGCGGCTGTGCGTCGAGATCGAACAGATCGCGCAGACGGCGCAGCAGCAGAGGCAGAACCGGCGTCAGCGAGGTGGAGAGCGTCACCTGCAGCGCGTTCTTTTGCGGCAGATGCGAAACAGAAACCCAGCCCCGGCAGCGGCCGAGCACCACGGTGCGTCGCCAGCAGCCATCTTCCACCGCCTCGACCTCTTTCATCAGATGTGTCTGCAAAAACCAGAGCATCGCCGCCCAGTCATAGGGAGGGCGATAGGCCAGCCGCAGCGTCACGCGGTCGCCGGGCTGCGCGCATTGAGTGCCCGTATCGTCCCTGCGCAGCGCGCCTGGCGTCATGCGGTAACGCGCCTGGAACACATCATTAAAGCGCCGCAGGCTGCCAAAGCCGCTGGCATAGGCAACGTCAATAATCGGCAGTCGGGTTTCGGTCAGCAGTTGTTTAGCCAGCAGCATGCGCCGCGTCTGCTTCAGTTCCAGCGGCGAGACACCCAGCTCCTGCTGCACGATACGGCGCAGCTGACGCAGGCTGATACCGAATTCAGCGGCAATCGCCTCCAGTCCTTCACGTTCCTCCAGCATGCCTTCCTCGATACGCTGAACCAGCCGCTCTGCCACACGGTGCGGCTGATCAACCGGCGCATTACCGGGTGCCAGTTCAGGCCGACAGCGCAGGCAGGGGCGAAAGCGGGCTTTCTCCGCCGCTTCGGCGCTGCTGAAGAAAAGGCAGTTCTTCTGCATCGGCGCTTTGACCGGGCAGACCGGACGACAATAGATACCGGTTGAGGTCACGCCAACAAAGAAAACGCCGTCAAAGCGGGTATCACGAGAGGTCAGCGCCTGATAGGCAATGTCGGGATCGAGCATGGCAGTTCTCCGGTAAATAAGCGCAGCCTACACCGGTGAATCCCGGCAGACTGGCTGTTTTCGGACAGCACAACAGTTTATCGCCATGACCGAAAACAGCCAGTCAGGCTGATGAAAAGTGCGATAATAGGCGACAGAACCGTGACGGGAGAATCACCATGTACTACTTCAAACCGATAGTCACCCCGGTGGGTGAACTGAAACTGGTCGCCAGCGATAGCGGCCTGGCGGGTATTTTGTGGGAAAACGACGATCCAAAACGCACCCGGTTTTTGCCGCAAACGCGCGATGACGATCATCCCATTCTGATCGAAACTGAGCGTCAGCTCAGCGAGTACTTCACCGGTGCTCGTTGCTGCTTTGAGCTGCCGCTCGATTTTGTCGGCACTGAGTTTCAGAAAAAAGTCTGGCAGGCGCTGGTGGCTATCCCGTTTGGTGAGACGCGCAGCTACAGCCAGATTGCGCGGGAGATCGGCCATCCGCTGGCGGTGCGTGCCGTCGGGGCGGCCAATGGGCGTAATCCGCTCTCGATTGTCGCACCGTGCCACCGCGTGATTGGAGCCAACGGCAAGCTGACCGGCTTTGCGGGCGGACTGGATATCAAAGCCTTTCTGCTGGCACTGGAAGCGCCGCAAAAACCGCTGGTACTGGCAGATGAAACGCAGCCCGGCAGGGTCGGCGCTGTGATGCAGACAGAATAAATATCGCACGACACAGCCAGGCTTTTCCGCTATCGTGTTTAGCATATAAAACACGATGGTGGATTAGACGCCATAAGTCGCCGGAACAGGCGATTTTCGTTAATTAGACAAAACGAGAGCTGTGTCATGAGTGTGATGTTCGATCCAGAAAGCGCCGTTTATCCCTTTCCGCCCAAACCCGCTCGCCTGAGTGACGACGAGAAGGCGTTCTACCGTGAGAAAATTAAAGCGCTGCTGAAGACGCGAAACGCGGTGATGGTGGCGCACTACTACACCGATCCGGAAATTCAGGCGCTGGCAGAAGAGACAGGCGGCTGCGTTTCCGACTCGCTGGAGATGGCACGCTTTGGCAGCAACCATTCGGCAACGACACTGCTGGTGGCGGGCGTGCGCTTTATGGGGGAAACCGCCAAAATCCTCAGCCCGGAGAAAACCGTACTGATGCCGACGCTGCAGGCGGAGTGCTCACTGGATCTCGGCTGCCCGATTGAAGAGTTTAACGCCTTTTGCGATGCCCATCCCGATCGCACTGTGGTGGTCTACGCCAATACCTCGGCGGCGGTAAAAGCGCGGGCCGACTGGGTGGTGACCTCAAGCATTGCGGTCGAGTTGATTGAGCACCTCGACAGTCTGGGCGAAAAAATTATCTGGGCGCCGGATCGCCATCTTGGCCGTTACGTTACCCAAAAATCGGGCGCGGACGTGCTCTGCTGGCAGGGCGCGTGCATTGTGCACGACGAGTTCAAAACCCAGGCGCTGCAGCGTATGAAAGCGCTCTATCCCGACGCGGCAGTGCTGGTGCATCCTGAGTCACCGCAGGCGATTGTCGATCTGGCCGATGCGGTCGGCTCGACCAGCCAGCTGATTCAGGCCGCCAAATCCCTGCCACATCCGCAGATGATTGTGGCGACCGATCGCGGCATCTTCTACAAAATGCAGCAGGCGGTGCCGGATAAAGAGCTGCTTGAAGCGCCGACCGCCGGTGAAGGTGCCACCTGCCGCAGCTGTGCTCACTGTCCCTGGATGGCGATGAACGGCCTTAAAGCCATCGCAGAGGCGCTGGAGTCGGGTGGGGTGGAACATGAGATTCAGGTGGATGAGACGCTGCGTGAGGCGGCGTTACTGCCGCTTAATCGCATGCTATCCTTTGCAGCGGAACTTAAACTCAACGTGAAGGGAAACGCGTAAGCGTTTTCCGGACAGGTGCTCAGCATGGACTTCTTCAGCACACATAATATTCTGGTTCACATTCCTCTGGGTGCCGGAGGCTACGATCTCTCATGGATTGAGGCTATCGGCACGCTGGCGGGCTTACTCTGCATCTGGTTTGCCAGCCTGGAAAAAATCATCAACTATCCCTTTGGCCTGATTAACGTCACGCTGTTTGCGGTGATTTTCTTTCAGATCCAGCTCTACGCCAGCCTGCTGCTGCAGCTCTTCTTTTTTGCCGCCAATATCTACGGCTGGTACGCCTGGAGTCGGCAAACCTCCGATCATCAGGCGGCGCTGAAAATCCGCTGGCTGCCGCTGCCTAAGGCGCTGGCCTGGACGGCGGGCTGTGTGATTGCGATTGCGCTGATGACCCTCTATATCGATCCGGTGTTTGCGCTGTTAACCCGTGCGGCCGTCACGCTGATGAACGGCCTTGGCCTGTCGGTGGCGATGCCCGCGCTGCAGCCGGATGCGTTCCCGTTCTGGGACTCCTGCATGATGGTGTTGTCGATTGCGGCGATGGTGCTGATGACGCGCAAATATGTTGAGAACTGGCTGCTGTGGGTCATCATCAACGTGATTAGCGTGATGATTTTTGCCCGACAGGGCGTCTATGCGATGTCGCTGGAGTATGTGATTCTGACGCTGATTGCGCTGAACGGCTCGCGCATGTGGATCCGCAGCGCGCGGCAACAGGGTTCCCGCGCGCTGTCGGCTCAGTGAGTGTGCGCTTCGCCTTTAGCATGAGCATGCTCATGGTCGTGTGAATGGCTGTGATCATGGCCGGTGGCGGCAGCGCCGCTTAAGCCGAGTTCACACTCGGCACCGGCACAGGGCTGATACTCCATCTGCACGGTCGCATGCGCAATCTGATAGTGCTGGCGCAGATAGTCGTGGATACGATGCAGCAGCGCATCGTGATCGTAAGGCGGGATCACCTGCGCATGCAGCGTCAGCATCGGCTTTTCGCCCACCTGCCACAGATGCACATGGTGAACATTGCGCACCTCTGCGATGTTCAGGGTGAGATCACGTATCAGCCGGTTCACATCCAGCGAACGCGGCGCCCCTTCCAGTAACTCCTGCAGACTCTCACGCAGCAGCGCCCAGGCGCTGCGCAGCACCAGCAGTGACACCAGCAACGACAGAATCGGATCGATTGGGGTCCAGCCGGTCAGCATAATAATCACCGCCGCGACAATCGCACCCACCGAGCCAAGCAGGTCGCCCATCACATGTAGCGCCGCGGCCCGCACATTAAGATTCTTCTCTTCGCTGCCGTGATGCAGCAGCCAGAACGACAGAATATTGGCCAGCAGGCCGCCAATAGCAATCCCCAGCATCAGGCTGCCGGACACCGGTTGCGGGTCGGCAAAGCGGCGCACCGCCTCCCAGACGATCAGTGCGGTAATGCCCAGCAGCGCAATGGCGTTAACAAATGCGGCCAGCGTGGTCAGACGCAGCAGGCCAAAGGTGTGGCGTGCATTGGGTTTACGGCGCGAGAACTGCACCGCCAGCAGGGCCATCAGCAGCGCGGCGGCATCGGTCAGCATATGCCCGGCGTCCGCCAGCAACGCCAGTGAACCCGAGAGCCAGCCGCCAATCACTTCAGCCACCATAAAGACAACGGTCACCCCGAAGGCGGCCGCCAGACGCGTGCGATTACTATCCTGCCCGCTATGAGTGTGGGTATGTGCCATAAGATTCCAGTTTTTTCAGTAACCTGTTTGCTAATAATATCAGTAATTGCCACGTCTCAGACGTGTCCTGATGCTGTTTTGCCTGCTCCGCCAGTTGCTGGCTGAGCTGTGCGCCGTGATCCAGTCCCACCAGTAACCAGCTTCCTTTCATCCGGTGTGCCGCTTCGGCGAACGGCATCCACGCCTCGCGCTCGCGTGCTTCGCGCATCACGGCCAGATCCTGCGTCACCGTGTTGTGCAGCGTCTGGCTCAGACGGCGGAGGAATTTCTCATTCTGCTGCGCCAGTTGCCACAGATTATCATCCAGCGCCGCCAGCGGATCTTCCTGCCACTCTGCCAGCAGCGCGCTGAGATCGGCTAACTGCACCGGTTTTATCATTACCCGCTCCCGCGCCTCCAGCGGTCGTGACAGCAGCTGGGCATCCGCGGAGCAGAGCACCCGCATCGCCTGACGCTTCCGCAGACGGTCACGCCGCCGCAATATCCGCAGCAGCAGCGTGCCGTCAGGCCGCGGCATCATCTGGTCGATAAACAGCAGGTCATAAGGCTGTTGCGCATCGGCCTGCAGTAGTGCGCGTCCCTGCTCAAAGATGTCAGCCTGAATCGCAAAACGCGACAGCTGCTGCTGCATCACCAGCAGATTGGTCGGATGGTCATCGACAATCGCCACCCGCAGCGGTGGAAGGTCGGGAAGGGCGGTTTCATCCACGTGGTTTGCTGGTGCGCAGACCTCCAGTGGCAGCGTCACGGTGACCTGGGTGCCGTGACCGGGTTCAGAGGCGAGCCGGATGTCGCCGCCCATCCGCTGCACCATTTCCCGGCAGATAAACAGCCCCAGGCCGCTGCCCTGCACCGAAACCGATTTACCGGACGGCGCCTGATACCAGGGATCGAACAGCTTCTGCTGCTCCTCTGGCGGAATGCCGCTGCCGCTGTCGCTCACCGTCAGAATCAGCTGTTGTTGCTGTGCGGCCAGCGTCAGGCGAATCGCGCCGTGGCGGGTAAATTTCAGCGCATTGGTCATCAGGTTGTTGACCACCTGCTGCAGGCGATCGGCATCGATCATCACGGCATCAGGCAGCGGCGTCAGCGCCTCGACGATCAGATGCGGGCCGTCTTCGCGCATTAACGGATGATAAAAGTGCTGCTGCTGATTGAGCCACTGCGCCAGCGCCAGCGGACGGGGCGCCAGGGTAAAACTGTTGCTCTCGATGCGCGCATGATCCTGCAGATCATTCAGCAACGTCAGCAGCGATTGCGCACTGCTGTGCAGCAGCGTCAGGTTCTGGCTGCTGTGCTGCTGCTTCTCCAGCTCCAGCAGTCCGAGGATCGCCTGCATCGGCGTGCGCAGCTCATGGCTGACGGTCGCCAGGAACTGGCTCTTCATCGCATTGGCGTGCTCAGCCTGTTCACGCTGCTGACGCTCCCGGCGCTGTTGCCAGTAGCGGCGCGCCAGCAGCAGCAGCAGCAGCGCAATGGCCGCACCTGCCACCGCCAGCACCATCATCGGCAGCGAACGCATCACCATCACGCTGCCGGGCTGTGGCGGGGTTGACCAGCTGTCGCGCATCTGACTCTGTGTGTCAGCCGGGATCTGCTGCAGCGCGCGATCCAGCAGGGTGCGCAGCACCGGCTGGTCAGCTGTCACGCCCAGCGCGATCGGCCAGGCGATGTCGCTGGCGGCAAAGGCGAGGTGGATGCGCGCATCATCGCGGCTGGCGATACGCCAGCGGGCGGAGAGCACGTTATCGACCAGCGCATCGATCTGCCCTTTTGCCAGCGCGTCATAGAGACTATTACGATCGGCAAACTGCAGCGGCTGCAGATCCGCAGGCAGCAGACGCAGCGCCAGGTCATCCTGCAACACGCCGACCCGCTTGCCGCGCAGGTCGCGCCAGTGCGCCAGCGTATCGGGCTGCAGGCTGTAGATGCCCCACAGCGCGCGCCACACCGGCAGCGAGGTGCTCTGCATCGCATCGCCGTTCAGCGGCTGCATCAGCTGCAGCATCGCCTGCTGCTGGCCGATCAGCGTGTTCGCCTGACGCGGATTGCTGACCCACACCGGTTCAAACTGCAGGCCGGTGCTCTGAGCTATCGCTTTCAGCAAATCCACGCCATAGCCTCTGGCGGTCCCGCTGGCATCGCGATAACTCCAGGGATAGTTGTCCGGTTCGGCGGTGTAAGTAATACGCGGATGATCGGCAATCCAGGCGCGTTCAGTGGGGCTGAGCATCAGGGTCTGCGTATCCTGGTAGCGCGGCAGGGTACTGCTCCAGCGCGCCTGTAGCGTGTTCATCAGTTCTGCTGGCAACTGACGCAGACTCTGATTAATCCAGCTGATAAGCTCCGGATCGCGGGAGACCGCGCGCAGGTTGAGCTGTCCGGCCTCGATGTGTGAGGCGATCTGATAAATCTGGCCCTGTTGCAGCTGGCTCAGCAGAAAACCGGCGCTGGTTTCATCCGCCACCACATAATCATTCTGCTGATTCAGCAGGGTATAGAGCGCCTGCAGATCACTGCTGTAGCGTCGCCAGCTGTGGCGGGCCGCCAGCGCAGGCGGCAGTTGTGCCAGCGTGCTTTCGCTGATCGCCAGTTGGGCATTCTGGCTGTTAAACATCACGGCACGCTGGTTTTGCTGATTGCGGTAGACCCGAAGCGGGCTGCTGTACCAGTTATCGCTGCTCAGCGCGCCGGCTGGCAGGGGAGAAATCCACATGCCAAGCGCAAAATCGATCTGGCCGCTGTTCAGCGCCTGCATCAGATGCGGCTGATCGCTGTAGAGGTTGAGGCTGAACTGCGCGCCAGTCAGCTGTCGCAGGGCGGAAAGATAGTCGGCATTGATGCCATACAGGTCGTTGCCGATGCGCATCGCCCAGGGGGCGTGGTTCTCTTCCAGCAGGCCAACACGCAGGATTTTGCCTTGCATGGTTTCCGCGTGCGTCACCGGCAGCATCATCGGCAGATTGATGCTGCTCACCGGACGCACCTCAGCCAGAACGGAGCCGCACAGCAACAGCAGCATCAGCAGGAGAGTTCTCACTGCTGCGCCTTCCACAGGTCAGCCAGTTCCACCACCGAACGAGCGCCGGTTTTTTCCAGAATGTTCTTTTTATGGGTGCTGACCGTTTTGTTACTGATGTGCAACTGGGCGGCGATTTGCAGATTGGAGAGGCCGCTGGCCAGCAGCGCCAGAATCTGACGCTCTTTCTGGGTCAGCGGGAGTTCTTCGGGCTCATCATCCATCACCGGAAACGCCGTCTGACCGCCCAGCACCGCCAGGATAGCGCTAAGCAGCTGCGCCATACGCTGGCTCTTCACCACATAACCGGCGGCACCCAGCGCCTGGGCACGACGCACATAGTGGCGGGTCTGCTGAGCAGAGTAGATCAATACCGGACAGTCGGGCCGATGGATCTTCAGGCGACGCAGGAACTCCAGCCCATCGCTGTCCGGCAGGCCAATATCCAGCACGATGATGTCCAGTGGCTGCTGAAGCAGGGGACGGGCGGCTTTTTCACTGCTGGCAGAGAGGAGCTGAACCGGAATAGGCGACTGGCTCAGAGCGGCTTCAAGTGCCACTTCAACCAGCGGATGATCGTCAATCAGAAGCAAAACGGCCATGAAGGATTTCCTGTAAAATTCACAGGATTAGCATAGCGGAAGAGTGGGACAGAGGGGAGAAAAACCAGGAGAGCGTCAGCTCTCCTGGCTAAACAGAATTACTGGGTGGTGCCGTCGGTTTTGGTATCTACGTCACCGCCGCCCACTTTAGTCTGAACTTTTTTATTGATGTTCGGACATTTACCATCTTTACACTGGGCGTTCTGGTCCATTTCGTTAGCAGACATATTACCATGGCTGGTGGTGCTGCCAGACGTTGCAGGATTGGTATCGTTGCCAGTGTTATTAATTTTGCTGTTATCGACATTATTTGGCGGCAGATTCTCTTTCGCTCCGCCCGCTGCTGCACCTGCACTGGCTGCCTGATTCGATGTACCGTTATTGCTGCTGCTGTCTGCAGCCAGTACCGCACCGCTGCTCAGTGTCATTGCTGCTGTCAAAAAGAGTAAGGCAAACTTTTTCATCATTATGCTCCCGTTAATAAATGAAGATGCTTTAAGCCCAGAGGTGCAATTTCGGGTAAGAAAATCCCTGACGAAATATAATTCGCCGGTTGGCTTAAACAGGGTGATTTAATTTGGTAAGCGGGACGTTCCTCAGTGCTTACCATTAAAAAGTCTAGTCGCTAACCTGATTAATGCAAATATCACCCGCACATTTAACCCGCAGCGGGAATTTACACCCCAGGCGCTTCGGGCTACATTGGGCAGGTTGTGTCCGGCGGGCGCCGGGCCAGAAATAATATGGAATCAGTATGAATTACCAGAACGATGACTTACGCATCAAAGAGATTAAAGAGCTGTTACCTCCGGTTGCGCTGCTCGAAAAATTCCCGGCGACCGATCGTGCTGCACAGACCGTTTCACAGGCCCGTCAGGCGATTCATCAGATCCTGCAGGGCAAGGACGATCGCCTGCTGGTGGTGATCGGCCCCTGCTCAATTCATGACACTGAAGCGGCAAAAGAGTATGCCGACCGCCTGCTGGCGCTGCGTGATGAGCTGAAAGGCGAGCTGGAAGTGGTGATGCGGGTCTATTTTGAAAAGCCGCGCACCACGGTGGGCTGGAAAGGGCTGATCAACGATCCCTACATGGATAACAGCTACCAGCTCAACGACGGTCTGCGTCTGGCGCGTAAACTGCTGCTGGATATTAACGACAGCGGCTTACCGGCGGCGGGCGAGTTTCTGGATATGATTACCCCGCAATATGTGGCTGACCTGATGAGCTGGGGCGCGATTGGCGCGCGCACCACGGAATCCCAGGTACACCGTGAGCTGGCGTCCGGTCTCTCCTGTCCGGTCGGCTTCAAAAACGGCACCGATGGCACCATTAAGGTGGCGATCGATGCCATCAACGCGGCGGGATCGCCGCACTGTTTCCTGTCTGTGACGAAGTATGGTCACTCCGCCATTGTGGAAACCAGCGGCAACGGTGACTGCCATATCATTCTGCGCGGCGGCAAAGAGCCGAACTATAGTGCGCAGCATGTTGCAGAGGTCAAAGAGGGCCTGGCAAAAGCGGGTCTGCCACAGCAGGTGATGATCGATTTCAGCCACGCCAACAGCAGCAAGCAGTTCCAGCGTCAGATGATCGTGGCAGACGATGTCTCACAGCAGCTGATTAACGGTGAGCAGGCGATTGTCGGTGTGATGATTGAGAGTCATCTGGTGGAGGGCAACCAGAGCCTGGAGAGCGGCGAGCCGCTGGTCTATGGCAAAAGCGTCACCGACGCCTGTATCGGCTGGGAAGATACCGACAAGGTACTGCGTCAGCTGGCGGCAGCGGTTAAACAGCGCCGCGGCTGAGTGGGATAACTGACAAGGTCTGACCCGGTTCGCGTTGAGGATTGTGCCTCTGACCGTATTCCCTGCGATTTGAGCCAATCAGTTGTTGCCAGGCTCATTGACTTCTTTATTCTGACAACGAACACAGTGCGCAGCGTTCATGCGCGCATCCCAATAAAAAAGGCCAGACTTTCGTCTGGCCTTTTTGCATTTCAGCGAGAAATTACTTCGCTTTACCCTGATTCGCAACGGCTGCAGCTTTCGCGGCAATCTCGTCCTGGTCGCCCAGGTAGTAGCGTTTCAGCGGTTTGAAGTTTTCATCGAACTCATAGACCAGCGGTACGCCGGTAGGGATGTTCAGTTCGAGGATTTCATCTTCGCTCAGGTTATCCAGATATTTCACCAGCGCACGCAGTGAGTTGCCGTGTGCGGCAATGATCACTTTCTCACCGCTTTTGATGCGCGGCAGAATGGTTTCGTTCCAGTAAGGGATAACGCGGTCAATAGTCAGCGCCAGGCTTTCGGTGGTTGGCAGCTGCTCTGGGGTCAGTTTCGCGTAACGCGGATCATGGCCCGGGAAGCGCTCATCTGAACGATCCAGCTCTGGCGGAGTAACGGCAAAGCCGCGACGCCACTGCTTAACCTGCTCATCACCATATTTGGCAGCGGTTTCCGCTTTATCCAGACCCTGCAGCGCACCGTAGTGACGCTCGTTCAGACGCCAGGTTTTCTCAACCGGCAGCCAGGCCTGATCCAGCTCATCCAGCACATTCCACAGCGTGTGAATGGCACGCTTCAGTACTGAGGTGTAAGCGAAATCGAAAACGAAGCCCTCTTTTTTCAGCAGCTGACCTGCTGATTTGGCTTCGCCACGACCTTTCTCTGAAAGGTCAACATCATACCAACCGGTAAAGCGGTTTTCGTTGTTCCACTGGCTTTCGCCGTGTCGCACCAGAACCAGCTTAGTTACAGCCATAGCTTAACTCCTTAATACTGTGATGTTTCTGTGAGATTGGAAACCTGCTGCTGCCCGCCTGACACGCGAGCTGATTGCGCCATACCATAACGGAAAAGCGGGCAGCGCGTAAGCCTGTGTGTGACGCACTGCGCGTTTTTCAGCCGGAGGCTCAGCGCGGCGTGAAGCGATAACGCGTCACGGATTCCCAGCGATCTCCCGGCTGCAGCCAGCAATCAGGCTGAGGCCATTCATCATGATTAGGCGAATCCGGTAAAAATTCGCTTTCCAGCGCAATACCCTGAAATGCAGTATAGCTCGCCTGCTCACGGGCACGGGTGCCCGCCAGGTAGTTGCCGGAGTAGAACTGCAACGCCGGTGCCGAAGTGGTCACGCTGAGCTGCAGTCTGCCATCTTCCGACCAGAGTTCTGCCGCAGGCTGAGTGTCGTCGCCTGCGCTGTTGAGCAGAAACGCATGGTCATAGCCCTTCACCGCTCGCTGGTCGTCGTCTGCCAGAAACTCCTGTGCCACGACTTTGGCCTCGCGGAAATCAAAACTGGTTCCGGCAACCTCTTTCAGCGGCGCATTAGGGATGCCTTCGCTGTCGACCGGCAGATAATGGTCGGCGTGCAGTTGTAAGCGATGCTGGCGGGCGTCGCCATGATGCGCATCAAGGTTAAAGTAGGCGTGGTTAGTCAGATTGACCGGGCAGGGCTGATCGCAGCGCGCTTCATAGCTTATGCTCAGGCAGTTCTGGTCATCCAGCTGATAGCGCAGATCGGCAATCAGATTGCCGGGATAGCCCTGATCGCCATCAGGCGAATCAATGCGGTAGTGCACCTCGCTGTCAGACTGGCTGACAATCTGCCAGCGGCGCTTATCAAAGCCTTCCGGTCCGCCATGCAGCTGATGTGCGCCCTGGTTCGGCACCAGCTGGCGGTTCAGTTTATTCAGTTTTGCCCCGGCGATGCGGTTAGCGTAGCGGCCGACCGTCGCGCCCAGATAGGCATCCTGATGGAGATAGTCAGAGGGCGTGGCGCAGCCGAGCAGCGCTTCACGCACCGTGCCATCCTGCATCGGCACGCGGGCGGAGAGCCAGGTTGCGCCCCAGTCCATAAAGGTGGCCAGCATGCCGTTGGCATTGCGCAGCACCGTTATGCGCCACGGCTGACCGTCGGGCGCATGGGAGTTGACGTCGTTCAGCATTGGCCAGCTCCTTCAGAGGCTTTGCAGACGTAGAAGGTCTCTTTGATGCCGGTTGCTGCTTCATACTGCTCCGCTACGGCGGCTTTGACCTGATCGACCAGATCCAGTGGCATCAGCGCGACGATACAACCACCAAAGCCGCCGCCGGTCATACGCACGCCGCCGCGCTCACCGATCTGCGCTTTCACGATCTCTACCAGGGTATCGATCGGTGGCACGGTGATCTCGAAGTCGTCACGCATCGAGGCGTGAGATTCGGCCATCAGCTGGCCCATACGGGTCAGGTCGCCCTGCGTCAGCGCATCGGCTGCTTCCAGGGTGCGGGCGTTCTCGGTCAGAACGTGACGCACGCGTTTTGCCACCTGCGGGTCGAGCTGCGCCTGTGCCGCTTCAAACTCGACCAGTTCAACGTCACGCAGTGCCTTCTTATTGAAGAAACGCGCGCCCGCTTCACACTGCTCACGACGCGTGTTGTATTCGCTGCCAACCAGGGTACGACGGAAGTTGGAGTTGATGATCACCACCGCGATATCTTCCGGCATCGACACCGGACGCGTGCCCAGCGTGCGGCAGTCGAGCAGCATGGCGTGATCTTTCCGGCCCAGCGCTGAGATCAGCTGGTCCATGATGCCGCAGTTACAGCCGACGAACTGGTTTTCCGCTTCCTGACCATTCACGGCAATGGCGGCGCCATCCAGCGGCAGATTATAGAGCTGCTGCACCACGGTGCCGACCGCCACTTCCAGCGACGCAGATGAGCTGAGGCCCGCGCCCTGAGGCACGTTGCCGCTGATCACCATATCGATACCGCCGAAATCGGCATGACGCTGCTGCAGATGTTTCACCACGCCGCGCACATAGTTAGCCCACATCGGTTCCTGCAGGCTGACGATCTCTTCATCGAGAGAGAATGTGTCCTGCGCATTTTCATAATCCGCAGCGACCACACGAATCTGACGATCGTCACGGCGGGCACAGGCAATCACCGTCTGGTAATCGATGGCGCACGGCAGCACGAAGCCGTCGTTATAGTCGGTATGCTCGCCAATCAGGTTAACGCGGCCCGGTGCCTGAATGGTATGCGTAGCGGCGTAACCGAAGGTGTCAGAGAAAAGCTGCTGCGTGATGGTTTTTAAGCTCATTGTTGTGCCTCACGGAAGTGAACGTCGCTGACCGAACGCAGACGTTCCGCCGCCTGTTCCGCCGTTAAATCGCGTTGGGTTTCGGCCAGCATTTCATAGCCAACCATAAATTTACGCACCGTTGCTGAGCGCAGCAGCGGCGGATAGAAGTGAGCATGCAACTGCCAGTGATCGTTGGCTTCGCCGTTAAACGGCGCGCCATGCCAGCCCATGGAGTAGGGGAATGAGCACTGGAACAGGTTGTCGTAGCGGCTGGTCAGCAGCTTAAGCGCCAGCGCCAGGTCGGTACGCTGCGCCTCATTGAGGTCGGTAATTCGTTTGACGTGCGCTTTCGGCAGCAGCAGGGTTTCAAACGGCCAGGCGGCCCACCACGGCACCACCGCCAGCCAGTGATCGGTTTCCACCACGGTGCGGCTGCCATCCTGCTGTTCGCGAGCCAGATAATCGACCAGCATCGGCGAGCCATGTTTAGCGAAATAGTCGCGCTGATGATCATCTTCACGCTGCGCTTCATTCGGCAGGAAGCTGTTGGCCCAGATCTGACCATGGGGATGCGGGTTGGAACAGCCCATCGCCGCACCTTTGTTCTCAAACACCTGCACCCACGGATAGTGCTGACCCAGATCGGCGGTCTCTGCCTGCCAGGTACGCACCACCTCTTCCAGTGCGTTCAGCGACATCTCCGGCAGGGTTTTGCTGTGATCGGGCGAGAAGCAGATGACCCGACTGGTGCCGCGTGCGCTTTCACAACGCATCAGGATATCGTCGCTCTCGGGCGCGTCTGGCGTGTCGGTCATCAGCGCAGCAAAGTCATTGGTAAAGACGTAGGTGCCCGAATAGTCCGGGTTTTTGTCGCCGGTGATGCGGGTGTTTCCGGCACACAGGAAGCAGTCCGGATCGTGCGCCGGTAACGTATTGACCGCCGGGGTTTCCTGCGCGCCTTGCCACGGACGTTTGGCCCGATGAGGTGAAACTAAAATCCATTGATCAATCAGTGGATTGTAACGGCGATGCGGGTGATCGACCGGGTTGAATTTTTCCATGTTAGATCCTGGTAAGCGTCAAAAGCCAAGGAGGCATCGGTAAAAAGTAGCACATCAGCGCGCACGAAAGCGTGATCAAGTCTGAATAAATGGTATCGTTTACACAAGCTGAATATTCTTATTTCGTGGCAATGTGCGCGGATATATGGCGTGAAAGGTGATGTGGAATGGTAGCGCTTACACAAGGGTGCTTTAAAACGCCGCAGCAGCGGCGTGGGGTGACGCGTTACAAGAGCCCTAGTGCAGGGTTTCCTGCTGATAGTGATAGCCGCCGTCATGGGCGATAAAGCTCAGGCGATGTGTAATGCAGGCGGGCGCATCTTCCGCGTGATGCGAAACAAACAGCAGCTGAGTCCGTCCCTCGCCAATCAGCACATCGACAAAGCGCCGCACCAGCTGGCGGTTAATCGGGTCGAGCCCCTGTAGTGGCTCATCCAGTATCAGTAGCGTCGGATGCTTAACCAGCGCGCGGGCAATCAGCACCAGCCGCTGCTGTCCCCATGAAAGCGAGTGGAACGGCGCATCGGCCTGTCCGTTATCCATCCCCAGCAGTGCCAGCCACTGCTGTGCCAGCGCTTTTTGCCGGTCAGAAGCCGCCTGATAGAGACCAATAGAGTCGAAGAAGCCCGACAGGATCACCGTGCGCACATTGGTGCTGACGCGGTAATCGAGATGCAGGCTGCTGCTGACATAGCCAATATGCTGCTTGATATCCCAGATGGTTTCACCACTGCCGCGACGGCGGCCAAACAGGGTTAAATCATTGCTGTAGCCCTGAGGATGATCGCCGGTCACCAGGCTGAGCAGGGTCGATTTTCCGGCGCCGTTCGGGCCGGTAATCTGCCAGTGCTCGCCGGCGTTGACCTGCCAGTTCAGCCCCTGAATTACTGGCTTATCGTTATACGAGACGGTGCCGTTGCGCAGGATAACGCGCGGCGCATCATCCGCCAGCGATGGCAGCTGATCCGGCGCATCCGCCTCAGGTAACGCCATTCCCATCAGCTGTTCACTGTGTGCCAGCTGCGCCACCAGCGCTTCCGTTAAAATGGCCTGGCGTGGCCCGCTGTGGGTGAGGGTGCACTCCGCCAGCACGCCAACCTGCTGAATGAAATCGGGAATATCGTCAAAGCGATTGAGCACCAGCACCAGGGTAAATGTCGGTTGCTGCAGGCCGCGCAGCGTGTCGGTCAGGCTGGCGCGCGACGCCACATCCAGCCCGTCAAACGGCTCATCCAGAATCAGCAAATCTGGCTGGTTCATCAATGCCTGACAGAGCAGGGTTTTGCGGGTTTCGCCGGTAGAGAGATATTTGAAGCGGCGTGAAAGCAGCGCTTCGATGCCGAACTGCTGGGCCAGCTGCTCGCAGCGCTCGGGGTGCTGCACCTCTGCCTGAATCACCTCTGCCACGGTCAGCCCGGTATCCTCTTCACCTTCGCTGAGCATATCGGTGTTGTTGCGCTGCCACTCCTGCGCCACCAGGGTTTGTAGCTGCTCCAGCGACAGCCGGACCGGCCGTCTGAAATCGCTGCTGACTGAACCGGCCAGCGGCGGAAGTTCACCAGAGAGTGCGCGCGCCAGTGATGATTTGCCGCTGCCGTTGGCTCCGACAAACGCCCAGCTTTCGCCGCGCTGCAGTTCCACCTGATTCAGACTCAGTATCCGGGTATCGCTAAGACGAAACGTGCCTTGCGAAATGTGCAATGAAGCCATGATCTGTTCCATTTTTTGCATCGTGTCACTGAGTTGTAACCATTGCCTGTAATGAAGTCAAATCAACCACTAGAGCAGGGTGGCGACGATCGCATGTTCGGCATTGAAACTGGCGATCACGGCGTCGCCGGGCTGCAGCGTCAGTTGCTGCAGCTGATCGTTGCTCAGGGTCGCGCACAGGGTTTCGCCGCTGGCGAGCTTCATCAGCACTTCACTCATCTGCTCGCCGGGTTCGATGGCACTGACCGTCGCTGCCAGCTGATTGTCATCCTGTGCGGCGTCACGACTGATGCGGATCCACGGCGCTTTGATCAGCACCAGCACCTCTTTACCTGAGGCCAGTTGCAGGCGATCGGCGCTGCGCTGGGTCAGCGCCACATTAAGCTGCGTGACGCCATCGGCCAGTTGAATCAGCAGATGCTGGACCACCTGCTGCGCATCGTTACTGACGACGGTGCCAAACAGCTGGTTACGGGCGCTGGTCTGCAGAGAGAAACGGGCGATGGCCGCCAGCAGACTGTCGAGCGGTAACGTATCCTGCTGCAGCGCATCAAAGGCTTTCTGCTGGATCTGCTCCATCAGCTGGAACAGCTGAATCAGGCGTTCACCGTAGCGAGTCAGCGTTGCACCGCCGCCGCCTTTGCCACCGGTGGCCCGCTCCACCAGCGTTTCATCCGCCATCTGGTTCATCTCATTAATCGCATCCCAGGCACTTTTGTAGCTGATACCGGCCAGCTTCGCACCCTGACTGATCGACCCGGTCTGCTGTACGCGTTTCAGCAGCTCAATACGTCGCGGATCGGCAAACAGTTTCTGTTGTAAACGGATATGAAGGGACAGTTCGGCTTCCATGACAGCTCCGGCAAAGGGTTAAGGCGAAGGCCGATGATAGCGGCGTTTTGTGACCAAAGTAAAAGCACGAAAAGGGCTCCGCAAAATTTTGCTGACCCGTTACAATCTCTTTTTTGTTAGCAGAGTGAGACTCTCCATGCTGGAATTACTTAAAAGCCTCGCCGTTGCCATACTGATGGTGCCTGTCGTGATGGCGCTGATGCTGGGCATGATTTATGGCCTGGGTGAAGTGTTTAACGTCATCTCTAAAATTGGTCATCGCGAAAAATCCTCAGCCCGTTCGCACAATTAATTGCTGCCACGCCCGCCATCTGCGCGGGCGTGGTCGTTTTTATCTCTCCTGATTTAACCTTTTGTTCCCCCTGCCGATAATTTACTGAACCTCACTGACATTGCGCTATATTATCCGCTACACAACGAATAGCCGGAGAAAATCATGTCATTTAAACACTATCGCTGGGGCGTCGCGGCCCTGATCACCGTTTCGCTGGCCGGGCAGGCTGTGGCCGCCGACAACATCACTGTGTTTGCCGCGGCTTCTCTGACCAACGCGATGCAGGATATTGCCAGCCGTTACAAGCAGGAAAAGGGGGTGACGGTGGTCTCTTCGTTTGCCTCCTCTTCAACGCTGGCGCGCCAGATTGAGCAGGGTGCTCCTGCCGATCTCTTTATCTCTGCCGATCAGCAGTGGATGGATGATGCGGTGGCGAAAAAAAGTGTGATTACCAGCAGCCGCTATACCCTGCTGGGCAACGATCTGGTATTGATTGCGCCACGCAGTGCCGCCGTGAAAGCGGTGACGCTGGACCCGCAGACTGACTGGAAAACCTTGCTGCACGGTGAGCGTATGGCAGTCGGCGATCCGGACCACGTTCCTGCGGGCATCTACGCCAAAGAGGCGCTGCAAAAGCTGGGTGCCTGGGAAGGCGTTGCGCCTTCGTTAGCGCCAGCCAATAATGTGCGGGCAGCGCTGGCGCTGGTCGAGCGTAATGAAACGCCCTATGGCATTGTCTACGGTTCCGACGCGGTCGCCAGCGACAAAGTGCAGGTCGTCGGGCATTTTCCGGCAACCAGCCATAAACCCGTAGAATATCCGATGGCGATCGTGAACGATCACGACAACGCCGCCGTTAAAGCGTTTTATGATTATCTGAAAGGGCCCCAGGCCGCGGCTATCTTTAAACATTACGGATTCACACCGACGAAATGATACTCAGCGATCCCGAATGGCAGGCGGTACTGCTTAGCCTTAAAGTCTCTGGCATAGCCGTGATAGGCAGTCTGCCGTTTGGCATCCTGATGGCCTGGATTCTGGTGCGCTGCCGTTTTCCCGGTAAAGCGCTGCTCGACAGCCTGATCCACCTGCCGCTGGTGCTGCCGCCGGTGGTGGTGGGGTATCTGCTGCTGATTAGCCTTGGGCGACGCGGCATCATAGGCGAAAAACTTTATGACTGGTTCGGCTTCAGCTTTGCTTTCAGCTGGCGCGGTGCCGCACTGGCCTCTGCCGTGATCGCCTTTCCGTTGATGGTGCGTGCCATCCGGCTGGCGCTGGAGGCGGTGGATTGCCGGCTGGAGCAGGCGGCGCGCACGCTGGGCGCCGGACGCTGGCGGGTCTTTTTCACCATTACGCTCCCGCTGACGTTGCCGGGCGTGATCGTCGGTACGGTGCTGGCGTTTGCCCGATCGCTGGGCGAGTTCGGCGCCACCATCACCTTTGTTTCCAATATTCCCGGCGAGACGCGCACGCTGCCGCTGGCGATGTTTACCCTGATAGAGACACCGGGCGCGGAAGGGGCGGCGGCACGGCTCTGCGTCATCGCGATCGTACTGGCGCTGGCGTCACTGCTGGCGTCGGAATGGCTGGCACGTGCAGGCCGTAAGCGGATGGGAAACTGATGCTATCACTCAACGTTATGCAGCAGCAGGGCGATCACGTGCTGGAGGTCGACCTGCAGATCCCGGCCAAAGGGATCACTGCTATTTTCGGCGTGTCAGGCGCCGGAAAAACCTCTCTGATCAACGCGATCAGCGGGCTGACCCAGCCGCAGCGGGGACGGATCCAGCTACACGATCGCCTGCTGTTTGATGCAGAGCAGAAGATTGCGCTGCCGCCGGAAAAACGGCGTATCGGTTATGTCTTCCAGGATGCGCGGCTGTTCCCGCACTATCGGGTCCGAGGCAACCTGCAATATGGTATGGCACCTAAGATGAAAGCGCAGTTCGACAGTCTGGTCTCACTGCTGGGTCTGGAGGCGCTGCTGCCGCGCTTTCCGCTGTCGCTGTCGGGCGGGGAAAAGCAGCGGGTCGCGATTGGCCGTGCGCTGCTGACCGCACCGGATATGCTGCTGCTGGATGAGCCGCTGGCGTCACTGGATCTGCCACGCAAACGTGAACTGATGCCGTATCTGCAAAAGCTGGCGAAGCAGGTCGATATTCCGATGCTCTACGTCTCGCACAGTCTGGAGGAGATCCTGCAGCTGGCTGATAACGTGCTGGTGCTGGATGCGGGCAAGGTCAAAGCCTTTGGTCCGCTGGAGCGGGTCTGGAGCAGCAGCGCGATGCGGCCCTGGCTGCCGGTGAGTGAACTGACCAGCGTGCTGCGGGTGCAGGTGCTGGAACAGCATCCCGACTATCCGATGACCGCGCTGTCGCTGGGCGATCAGCACATCTGGGTCAGCCGGGTGAATCAGCCGGTTAAAACCCCGCTGCGTATTCGCATTGCCTCGGCCGATGTCTCTCTGGCGCTGCAGCCGCCGCAACACAGCTCCATCCGCAACATTTTACCGGCACAGGTGGTGGAATTGCTGGAGGTCGGGGACCAGGTTGAGGTGAAGCTGCGCATCGGCATCAGCGAACTCTGGGCGCGCATCACGCCGTGGGCGCGGGATGAGCTGGGCATCCGGCCGGATCAGTGGCTTTATGCCCAGATCAAAAGCGTCTCGGTGACGCCCTGATTACAACACGTACTGATAGAGGGTATCGGCAATACCGGTTTCAAGGTTGGTGCCGATCACCATTTTCGCCCGCGCTTTGATCGCCTCATCGGCATTACCCATCGCCACGCCCAGTCCGGCCGTTTCCAGCATGCTGAGATCGTTATAGTTATCACCAAACGCGATCACATCGGACATACTCAGCCCCAGTGATTCAACCCACTGCGCCAGTCGTTTGCCTTTGCTGTTGCCGCCTTTGGCGATATCCACCTGATCGTGCCACGACCATTCGCAGGCCAGTCCCAGTTCCGCTTCCACCCTGGTGGCGAACTGCTGCAGTTCCGGGATGTTGTTGTGCGACAGGGCAAACTTCCAGATCGAACCGGCGTCGCGTGCCGCCTGGGCCAGGTCGGGCACCTGACGGAACAGTGGACGCTGGTGGGCAGGCAGCGATTCGGCCCACTTCAGGGTGCGCATCACGTGGCCGGTCGGGGTCTGATAGAGCATCGCATCATCCACGTAGAGCAACCCGTGAATCTGCTGCTGATTCAGCATCTCAATCACCTGTAACGCCAGCTGCGGGTCGAGGGGATCGGACGCCAGCACCTTTTTCGCCTGGTAATCATACAAATAGGTGCCATTACAGCAGATTGCGGGTGTATCCAGCTGTAACGCCTGATAAAAAGGGTGGATAGCGCAGTGATGGCGTCCGGTCACGATAGCGACATGAAGGCCCGCCTGGCGTGCCTGATTTAGCGCTTCGATTGACTGCGGCAGAATCGTTTTGGCTGGGGTCAGCAGCGTGCCGTCGAGGTCGAGGGCAATTACACGGTAGCTCATTAATCCTCTCGTTTTTCCTGGTTTGCAGGGGCTGAAGTCTACACCTCACCACGGTCCGGAGACAAAAAACAGGGCACAAATGATCCCAGCGTAGGGCAATAAAACAGGCTACAGTGATTCACAGATCATGATCAGGCAGCAAAAAAGGAGAATGCATGAAACAAGTTGTCTACACCGCCAGTCCCGAGAGCCAGCAGATCCACGTCTGGCAGATGAATGATGAGGGCGGGCTGACGTTGCTTCAGGTGACCGATGTCGCCGGCCAGGTTCAGCCGATGGTGGTGAGTCCGAACCGCGATTTTCTCTATGTCGGTGTGCGTCCCAATTTCCGCGTGCTGGCGTTTCGCATTGCCGCCGATGGCACGCTGACCGAAGCGGGTCAGGCGCCGTTGCCCGGCAGCCCGACTCACATTTCCACCGATCGCCAGGGCAGATTCCTGTTCTGCGGCTCCTACAATGATGCCTGCGTCAGCGTCAGCCCGATTGGCGATGACGGCATTCCGCAGGCCCCGCTGCAGGTGATCAGCGGACTGGATGGCTGTCACTCGGCCAACATCGATAATGACAACAAGACGCTCTACGTGCCGGCTCTGAAGCAGGACCGTATCTGTTTGTTTACGCTGGGCGAAGATGGTCAGCTGACGCCGCGTAAACAGACGCAGGTCACGACAGTAGAAGGCGCTGGCCCGCGTCATATGCAGTTCCATCCGGGCGGTCAGTACGCTTACTGCGTGAATGAGCTCGACAGCACGGTTGAGGTCTGGGCATTAAATACGGGCGAAGGTGAAGCAGAAAGCGTGCAGACGCTTGATATGATGCCGCCTGACTTCAGCGGTACGCGCTGGGCAGCCGATATTCATCTGACGCCGGATGGCCGTTTCCTCTATGCCTGCGACCGCACCAGCAGCACGCTGGCAGTCTTCAGCGTCAGCGACCTGGGCGATGAGCTGACCCTGGAAGGGTTCCAGCCGACGGA
The DNA here is from genome assembly GCF_019969975.1 of Pantoea sp. OVA07A. Classification (NCBI taxonomy): domain Bacteria; kingdom Pseudomonadati; phylum Pseudomonadota; class Gammaproteobacteria; order Enterobacterales; family Erwiniaceae; genus Pantoea; species Pantoea sp. OVA07A. The sequence continues at coordinate 1,431,334 of NZ_JAHXYM010000001.1, forward strand.
AACGCAGCCGCGCGGATTTAATATCGATCACAGCGGACGCTATCTGGTGGCGGCGGGACAGAAATCTCATCACATCGAAGTTTATGCGATTACCGAACCGAAAGGGCTGTTAAAGCCGCTGGGACGTTATGCGGTGGGGCAGGGCCCGATGTGGGTTGTGATTCATCAGTTACAGGCGTAACCCGCTACGAAAAACGCCTCTCCTGTCAGGGAGAGGTATGAGATAGTTGACGAAGTCTGCCACAGCCCAGCTGTGAGATCGAGCAGACACAGGGAACGGCGTCAGATCGAAAAGACGCAAAAACCGCCATCCATGGCACGCTCTGCCCCCGCCATCCATGGCACGCTCTGCCCCCGCCATCCATGGCGTGGGACGCTTTCCTCTTCTGACGCCGTTCCCTGCGTTTTGAGCTAATACGTTGCTGCCAGGTCACCCAGCCTTGGGTTTGCCAGTAGTCTGGCGTGCTGAATTACTGATAATTCACGGTCAGCGAGGCGCTCGCCAGTGCGTGGAAATGCACATTAAAGCCGACCATTGCGCCACTGGCGCCTTCATCTACTTCAATCGTCTCAACATCCAGCGCATGCAAGGTGAAAATGTAGCGATGGGTTTCGCCCTGTGGCGGCGCCGCGCCACCGTAGCCCGCCTGACCGAAATCGGTACGGGTCTGGATTGCGCCTGCTGGCAGTGACGCTTTGCCGGAACCGGCACCCTGCGGCAGTGACGTCGTGCTGGCCGGAATATTCGCCACCACCCAGTGCCACCAGCCGGAACCGGTCGGGGCATCAGGATCGTAGCAGGTCACCACAAAACTTTTGGTACCCTCTGGTGCCGCTTCCCAGGCAAGATGGGGAGAGATATTCTCGCCCTGATAACCCATGCCGTTGAAAACATGCTTTTCAGGCATCTTCTCGCCGTCATTAAAATCCTGACTAAAAACGCGCATCACATCTCCTTAATTGTCGATGAATAGCCTGTCATCATAACTAAAAGTGCCGTCAGTGCCAGCGGTCAGCCCGCTTCAGGCGGCAAAATGTTGAGAATGCTCCAGCGCGCCGCCAATCGCCTGCACCAGCCTGCTCAGCGCCTGCGGCGTGATGATGTAGGGTGGCATCAGGTAGATCAGCCGGCCAAAAGGCCGGATCCAGACGCCCTGTTCAACAAAGAACTGCTGCAGCGCCGCCATATTTACCGCCTGATGGGTTTCCACTACGCCAATCGCGCCCAGCACGCGCACATCGGCCACCTGCGGTGAACTGCGCAGTGGCAGCAGCTCAGCCCGTAACTGCTGTTCGATCGCCGCCACCTGGCGCTGCCAGTGACCTTCCGCCAGCATGGTCAGGCTCTCCGCCGCGACCGCGCAGGCCAGCGGATTGCCCATAAAGGTCGGGCCATGCATAAAGCAGCCCGCCGCGCTGCGGCTGATGGTGTCCGCGACCTCGCGGGTAGTCAGGGTCGCCGCCAGCGTCATCATGCCACCGGTCAGCGCTTTGCCGACGCAGAGAATATCCGGGGTAATGCCCGCATGCTCGCAGGCAAAAAGTTTGCCGGTACGGCCAAACCCGGTGGCGATCTCATCTGCAATCAACAGCACGCCATAGCGATCACAGACTTCCCGTACCTGCTGCAGATAGCGCGGATGGTAGAAACGCATGCCGCCCGCACCCTGCACAATCGGCTCCAGAATGACGGCTGCCAGTTGCCGGTGATGCTGTTCTATCAGCCTGGCGAAATCATCGAAATCAGGCTGGTGCCATTCATCATCAAAGCCGCAGGCCGGGGCCGCCGCAAAGTGATGCTCGGGCAGATAGCCGCGCCACAGGCTGTGCATCGAGTTCTCGGGGTCGCACACCGACATCGCTGCAAAGGTATCGCCGTGATAGCCGCGTTTCAGCGTCAGGAACTGCTGACGCGTCTCGCCACGCCCCAGCCAGTACTGCAGCGCCATCTTCATCGACACTTCCACCGCCACCGAGCCTGAATCGGCCAGGAAGACGCACTCCAGCGCCTCAGGCGTCATCGCCACCAGCTGACGGCAGAGCGCCACCGCCGCCGGATGGGTAATGCCGCCAAACATCACATGCGACATCTGGGTGACCTGCTCTGTCAGCGCCCGGTTCAGGCGCGGATGGTTGTAACCGTGGATCGCCGCCCACCACGAGGACATCCCATCCACCAGCTCACGGCCATCGGCCAGTTTCAGCTGAAAACCCTGTGCGGCGACCACCGGGTAGCAGGGCAGCGGATCCTGCATCGAGGTGTAGGGATGCCAGATATGCTGGCGGTCAAAGCGGGCATCGTCTGAGGAGAAAACGGGGATAGTCATCGGAGTTGTAAACCAAAATAAAAAAATATAGTTTACAAGTATAACCCTGCTTTTCGTCGGGATGACACCCTTTTTGGAGTAAGTAATGGCTCAACGCTGGACAATTGCACAGGCGCAAGCGCTGTTTGATCAACCTTTTCTTGAACTGATGTTTAAAGCGCAGCAGGTGCATCGGCAGCACTTCGATCCGCGCCAGGTGCAGGTCAGTACCCTGCTGTCGATTAAAACCGGTGCCTGTCCGGAAGATTGTAAATACTGCCCGCAGAGCGCGCGCTACAAGACCGGCCTGGAGTCGGAGCGTCTGATGGAAGTGGAAGAGGTGCTGACCTCAGCGCGTCAGGCCAAAGCCGCCGGTTCAACCCGTTTCTGCATGGGTGCCGCGTGGAAAAATCCGCACGAGCGAGATATGCCCTATCTGGAGAAGATGGTGGAAGGCGTGAAGGCGATGGGAATGGAAACCTGCATGACGCTGGGCACGCTCAGCGACCACCAGGCGCAGCGACTGGCGGGCGCGGGTCTCGATTTCTACAACCATAACCTCGACACCTCACCGGAATTCTACGGCTCCATCATCACCACCCGCAGCTATCAGGAACGTCTGGATACGCTGGGCAAAGTGCGCGACGCCGGCATTAAGGTCTGTTCGGGTGGCATTGTCGGCCTGGGCGAAACCGTTAACGACCGCGCCGGTCTGCTGGTGCAGTTAGCCAACCTGCCAACGCCGCCGGAGAGTGTACCGATCAATATGCTGGTGAAGGTCAAAGGCACGCCATTGGCGGATAACGATGATGTGGAACCGTTCGATTTTATCCGCACCATCGCGGTGGCGCGCATCATGATGCCGACCTCGCATGTGCGCCTCTCAGCGGGCCGTGAGCAGATGAGTGAGCAGACCCAGGCGATGTGCTTTATGGCCGGGGCGAACTCGATTTTCTACGGCTGCAAACTGCTGACCACGCCGAATCCGGAAGAGGACAAAGACCGCGTGCTGTTCCGCAAACTGGGTCTTAACCCGGAGCATACTCACACTCAGCACGGCGATCAGCAGCAGGAGCAGCAACTCAGCGAGCAGCTATTCCATGCCGACACTGAACAGTTCTACAACGCGGCGCTGTAATGGGCTGGCAGCAACGTATCCGTCAGGCGCTGACGCAGCGCCGGGCGGCCGATGGCTGGCGGCAGCGACGGGTGATCGATCAGCAATCGACCCGCACGCTGCACAGCGGCGGCCGCAGCTATCTCCACTTTTCCAGCAATGATTATCTCGGCTTAACCCAGCATCCGGCGGTGATTGCGGGCTGGCAACAGGGCGCGGCGCAGGCGGGCGCAGGTGCCGGTGCTTCAGGGCATGTCACCGGTTATCACCGTCAGCACGCCGATCTTGAGGCGCAGCTGGCCGACTGGCTCGGCTACGACCGTGCGCTGCTGTTTATCTCTGGCTTTGCGGCCAATCAGGCGGTCATTCATCTGCTGGGTGAGAAAAACGATCGCATCCTGGCCGATAAACTCAGCCACGCCTCGCTGCTCGACGCCGCCAGCCATAGTCCGGCACAGCTACGACGTTTCCATCACAACGCGCCGGAGAGCCTGGCAGCCCGGCTCGCCTCTCCCTGCGAGGGCGAAACGCTGGTGGTGACGGAAGGTATTTTCAGCATGGATGGCGACAGTGCGCCGCTGGCCGCCCTGGCGCAACAGACGCGCCAGGCAGAGGGCTGGCTGCTGGTGGATGATGCGCACGGCATCGGCGTGGTGGGTGAGCAGGGGCGCGGCAGCTGCTGGCAGCAGGGCGTTAAACCGGAACTACTGGTGGTCACCTTTGGCAAAGCCTTTGGCGTCAGCGGTGCCGCGCTGCTGTGCGACGCAGCCACCGCCGACTATTTTCTGCAGTTCAGCCGACATCTGATCTACTCCACCGCGATGCCCGCGGCGCAGGCGAGCGCGCTGCAGGCGGCGTTGCGTGAAGTTCAGCAGGGCGATGCCCTGCGGCAGCAACTGCAACAGAACATTGGCCATTTCCGGCGCGGTGCGGCCTCGCTGCCGTGGCAACTGATGGACTCCGGCAGCGCGATTCAGCCGCTGCTGGTGGGCGAAAATGGCGATGCGATGGCGCTCTCCCAGCGGCTGGCTGAGGCGGGCTGCTGGGTCAGCGCGATCCGGCCACCGACCGTGCCGCCGGGGACGGCCCGGCTGCGCATCACTCTGACCGCGGCTCATCGCCCCGAGGATATTGACCGGTTACTGGAGGCGCTGCATGACGCTGCGGGTTGACAAGCAGGCGGTGGCACGCGCCTTTGGCCGGGCGGCCAGCCATTACGATGCCCATGCGGCGCTGCAACGCCTCAGCGGCGATGCCCTGCTGGCACTGGCGCCCGCACAGAGCGGTCTGCAGCTGCTGGATGCCGGTTGTGGCACCGGCTGGTACAGCAGGCTGTGGCGCGAACTTGGCAAACAGGTAACGGCTCTGGATCTCTCTCCGCAGATGCTGCAACAGGCGCGGGACAATGACGCGGCGCAGCACTATCTGGCCGGTGATATCGACGCGCTGCCGCTGGCGGATAACACGATTGACCTGGTGTGGAGCAACCTGGCGGTGCAGTGGAGCGAGGATCTGCCCGGCGCGCTGAGCCAGTTCCGGCGGGTGCTGCGGCCCGATGGCACGCTGCTGTTTTCCACTCTGGGCGACGGGTCTCTGCAGGAGGTTCATGAAGCCTGGTCCCATCTGGATGCGCTGCCTCACGCCAATCGCTTTCTCAGCGAGCCGCAGATTGCGGCGGCCTGCCACGCAGAGCACCTGCGCTGTACCTCAGAGGTGGTGACCCTGCATTTTCCCGATGCGCTCAGCGCCATGCGCTCCATGAAGGGGATTGGCGCGACCCATCTGCACCAGGGGCGTGACGGGCAGGTATTAACCCGACAACGGCTCAACCAGTTAGAGGCGCACTGGCCGCGCGATCGGCACGGCTATCGCCTGAGTTACCATTTAATCTATGGAGTAAGTGCATCATGAAACGCCTGTTTATCACTGGCACCGACACCGAGGTCGGTAAAACCGTTGCCAGCGGCGGGCTGCTGCAGGCGGCGGCCGCCGCGGGCTATCGCTGTGCGGGCTATAAGCCGGTTGCCTCAGGCTGTGAGATGACGCCAGAGGGCATCCGTAACAGCGATGCGCTTGCGCTGCAGCGTTACAGCAGCGTGCCGTTAAGCTATCAGCAGGTCAATCCGCTGGCGTTTCTCGAGCCGACTTCGCCGCACATCGTCAGCGCCGAAGAGGGCAGGCCGATCACCCATCTGGCGCTGTCGGCGGGTCTGGCGGCGCTGCAACCGCTGGCAGACTGGATTCTGGTAGAGGGCGCGGGCGGCTGGTACACCCCATTGTCGGAGACGCACACTTATGCGGACTGGGTGGTCAGCGAAAAGCTGCCCGTGATTCTGGTGGTAGGGATTAAGCTCGGCTGCATCAATCACGCCATGCTCACCGCTGACGCGGTGCGGGCAAGCGGCCTGCCGCTGGTGGGCTGGATCGCCAACACCGTCGAACCGCCGGGTAAACGCTATCAGGAGTATCTCACCAGCCTGAAAAACAGGTTACCTGCGCCCTGTCTGGGCACCATCCCGTTTCTCACCGATGCGGCGCAGCAGGCGTCCTGTGGTCACTACCTGACGCTGCCGGAGTAACCGCGTAGCCTGGCTATTTTATTTGTCGTGCTGAATCCGGGCAGTGCTCACCATCCTCACGCGCTGTGCACACGCTCCGGTGGTTCCGCGCGCTCCGTCTCCAGCCTGCCTGCAACACTTACGCCCGGTGGGGCAGGCGCTGAGTGTCAGGCCACCGTCAGCCATTTATCGACGGTGTGGTCATCAAGCTGTTCCATGCTGCCCTGCGCCACATTGCGGCCGCGGTGCAGCAGCAGGAAATAGTCCGCCACGCGACGGATCAGCGACAGGCGCTGCTCCAGCAGCAGGATGGTCAGCCCGTAGTCGAGGTTAAGCCGACGGATCAGATTGCCCATCTCCTCTTCCAGCCACGGCGACATCCCGTCGGTCGGCTCATCCAGAATCAGCAGTTTGGGCTGCAGCACCAGCGCGCGCGCCAGGGCCAGCTGTTGCTGCTGATCGATCGGCAGATCGCCACTGCGCTGCTGGCGCAGAGAGTAGAGCGCCGGGAAGAGGTCGAATACCATTTCGGGAATGGCGCGATGGCGGTCGCGCTGGCTGGCACCCGCCAGCAGGGCAATCAGCAGATTATCTTCCACGCTCATCTGGGTAAAAATATGGCGGCCCTGCGGCACATAGCCAATCCCCATCTGCGCCCGCTGTTCAGCCGGTTGCAGCAGCAGATCTTCCGGCGGCGAGCCATCCTCTTTCCAGGAGATAGAGCCGCTGTTAATCGGCAATCTGCCCATGATGCAGTTCACCAGCGTGGTTTTACCCATGCCAGGACGGCCCAGAATGCCGGTGCAGGTGCCAGGCGACAGATCCAGGTCCACATCCCACAGAATATGGTTTTGACCGTAAAATTGATTTACCGAACGTAAACTCAGCATCTGACACTCTCCTTCCCGATCGTTAGCCTGATTGCTTCCGCGCTCTGTCGTCTGGCAAACAAGTCATCAGCAATGGCAGCCTCGCCATTGCAGCACAGTGCGCGTTCCGCGCGGTGACGCCACTGAACTCCTGCAATTCCCAGGCCAGATCTAAAAACGGCCCTGTTTCCTGCCGGAGCGCCGCGTGTCAGGGAAGAAAGGTGAGAAAAACTTATCAATTCCCCACGGTGACCACGCGCCTGCACTTTTGCAGTGCCCTGGAGCGCTGTTTCTGGTGCAGACGTACTGTAACGTGGCAGGAAGTCCGATTAAGAATCTTAGTATGAGGCGTGCAAATTTGCGTACGGCACCCGGTGACAGATTAAAATTGCAGAATAATCGGTCAGCAGGCAACGCGAAATTTAACGCAAAAAAAATTATTTTCACGGTAGTGAGAAGGCAGGGAAAAATTATACACAGCTGATGGCGTCGGGGCTGCCATCACTTATCCACCATTCCTGTGGATAACCTTGTGCATTAGGTAATGAAAACCAGTTGGAAGCGAGGAAATACGCGGCCTGGTAACATAATGACGAGAATCTGGCCTCATAGCCTTATGTCAGTAAAATCAGTTGCTTATCAAAAAACAAGCCTGAGAATTATCTGTCAGGTAACCGTACTGTAATTTTGTGACACTCTATTGACAAATGTTAAATCAGATCCCTTCCTGGGGATAACATTGCGCAACATGCTGAGCAATAACGCTGCCAGCCTGCAGGGACATCAGGTGCCATCCTGCTGGCGTTAACATTGCACCAATACTGTTTTTATATCCAGTATTATTTTCTGGCAAAATCACCATAGCAGAGTAAAATAAGTGCCTGCCCGCCGACTTCTCCAGCAGGAACTGCATTCATGAGCAAAGCCTTTAAATTGAACTCCGCCTTTAAACCTTCGGGCGACCAGCCTGAGGCGATACGTCGCCTGGAAGAGGGGCTGGAGGATGGACTGGCCCATCAGACCTTATTAGGCGTAACCGGCTCCGGTAAAACGTTTACCGTCGCCAACGTGATTGCCGACCTCAACCGTCCGACCATGGTGCTGGCACCCAACAAGACGCTGGCCGCCCAGCTCTATGGCGAGATGAAAGAGTTTTTCCCGGATAACGCCGTCGAGTTTTTCGTCTCTTACTACGACTACTACCAGCCTGAAGCCTATGTGCCGAGCTCCGACACCTTTATCGAAAAGGATGCGTCGGTGAACGAACATATCGAACAGATGCGTCTGTCGGCCACCAAGGCGCTGCTGGAACGGCGCGATGTCATTGTGGTGGCATCGGTTTCGGCTATCTACGGTCTGGGCGATCCCGATCTCTATCTGAAAATGATGCTGCACCTGACCCGCGGCATGATTATCGATCAGCGCAGTATTCTGCGCCGTCTGTCAGAGCTGCAGTACACCCGCAACGACCAGGCGTTCCAGCGCGGCACCTTCCGGGTGCGCGGCGAAGTGATCGATATCTTCCCGGCGGAGTCGGACGATATTGCGCTGCGCGTCGAGCTGTTTGACGAAGAGGTTGAGCGTCTGTCGCTGTTTGACCCGCTGACCGGCCAGATTGATTCGGTCGTGCCGCGCTTTACCATCTACCCCAAGACGCACTACGTCACGCCGCGTGAGCGTATTCTGCAGGCGATGGAAGATATCAAAGTTGAGCTGGCGGACCGCCGCCGGGTGCTGCTGGAGAACAATAAGCTGCTGGAAGAGCAGCGCATTACCCAGCGTACCCAGTTTGACCTGGAGATGATGAGCGAGCTGGGCTACTGCTCCGGCATCGAGAACTACTCACGCTACCTCTCCGCACGCGGACCGGGCGAAGCGCCGCCGACGCTGTTTGACTATCTGCCCGCCGACGGCCTGCTGGTGGTGGATGAGTCGCACGTGACCATTCCGCAGATTGGCGGCATGTATAAAGGCGACCGGGCGCGTAAAGAGACGCTGGTGGAGTATGGCTTCCGCCTGCCGTCGGCGCTGGATAACCGTCCGATGAAGTTTGAAGAGTTTGAGGCACTGGCCCCGCAAACCATCTATGTTTCGGCGACGCCGGGCAAATATGAGCTGGAAAAGTCGGGCGACGAAGTGATCGATCAGGTGGTGCGTCCTACCGGTCTGCTGGATCCGATCATCGAAGTGCGTCCGGTCGGTACCCAGGTCGACGATCTGCTGTCAGAAATCCGTCAGCGCGTGGCGATCAACGAACGTGTACTGGTGACGGTGCTGACCAAACGCATGGCGGAAGATCTCACCGAATATCTGTCTGAGCATGGTGAGAAGGTGCGTTATCTGCACTCCGATATCGACACGGTAGAGCGTATGGAGATTATCCGCGACTTACGTCTGGGCGAGTTTGATGTGCTGGTGGGCATCAACTTACTGCGTGAGGGGCTGGATATGCCGGAAGTGTCGCTGGTGGCGATTCTCGATGCGGATAAAGAGGGCTTCCTGCGCTCCGAACGCTCGCTGATTCAGACCATTGGCCGTGCGGCGCGTAACATCAACGGTAAGGCGATTCTCTACGGGGATAAAATCACGCCGTCGATGGCGCGCGCCATTGAAGAGACCGAGCGCCGCCGTGAGAAACAGCAGCTGCACAACGAAGAGAATGGCATCGTGCCGCAGGGCCTGAATAAGAAGATCACCGATATTCTGGAACTGGGCAAAAACGTGGTGAAAACCCGCGGCAAAGCGAAACCAGCCCGTCCTGGCGAAGCCCAGGCGCTGGCCGATTTCCAGCTGTTAACGCCGCAGGCTCTGCAGAAGAAGATCCACGAGCTGGAAGGGCAGATGCAGCAGCATGCGCAGAACCTGGAGTTCGAACAGGCGGCCAACGTGCGCGATCAGCTGCATGAACTGCGAACGCTGTTTATTGCGGCCTCGTAGCGCCGTTAAAGCCCTGAATGGCGTGTTCCAGCGCCACCCGTAACAGCTGGCGGTCGTGACGATATTGGATATCGGCGGCCTCCAGCGGTTCACGGACAATCAGTCGGTTTTCAATGCCACGGGTGTCCACTGCCGGGCTGACGACCAGCGCATCAATCACCCGCTTGCCGATATAACGCTCCATCATCTGCAGCTTGTCAGCCACTGAGAGACTGGCGGCGGCAGGACTCAGCTCGCGGCCCAGATTGCCGATAAACACCATAGTGGCAGGCGTGCGACGCAAGGCCTGCGCCATCTCTTCCATCAGCAGAATCGGCATCAGGCTGGTGTAAAAGCTGCCGGGTCCAATCAGGATCAGATCCGCTTCACCAACCGCCTGCAGCGCTTCCCGCGTTGGCTGGACGTTGGGATGCAGCATCAGCTCCTGCGGCGGCTGCTTCATCTCGTCAATTGCGGTTTCGCCATAAACCATGTTGCCTTCAACATCCATCGCCACCAAATCCACAGGCTGCTCCGACATCGGGATTAAAAAGGCGTCGACCTTCAGCAGGTTACGGATGATGTTGATCGCTTCCAGCGGACGAACGCTGAGATGATCCAGCGCCCGCAGCATTAGATTACCCAGGTTGTGTCCGGCCAGTTCGCCATTACCGGCAAAACGGTACTCAAACATCGCCGAAGCGACGCTGGGTTCTGCAATCAGCTGGTTAAGGCAGTTACGCATATCGCCCCAGGCGATACCACCTTCTGAGCGACGAATACGGCCGGTTGATCCGCCGTTGTCGGTGGTGGTGACGATACCGGTGAGACGCGAGCCCAGCGGGGAAAGGGCAGACATGACGCGGCCTAAACCGTGTCCGCCTCCCAGTGCCACAACGCGATCAAGATCGGCCAGTGTGCGATTCATACTTCTCCTTAATATCCGTTCGCGTGGCGTGGCTCTAATCGCTAAGCCCGCGCGGATGACTTACGTCAAAATCTGGATCGCATTTTAACGTATCCTGTCGCGAAAATGCGGTGAAAATTCGATATGTATAAGAATATATAGCGAAAACAGCAAATGGAAGAGTGACGAAAATCACGCTACCATCATGCTTACCGCGCTGATCAACGGGTCAGCGTACACTCAAGCCTGAATGCCTACGTCTGCGGATAGGGGGTTCAGGCCGTAGCCATCGAGCTGCCAGGGTGCAGGAAGAAATGACTGCATCTCCCAATCTGGAAAGGTGTTCTGGTGTCACAATTTACTGATGCATACGCGCGTAAGTTCTATTACCTGCGCCTGTCGGTCACGGATGTCTGTAATTTCCGCTGTACCTACTGTCTTCCTGACGGCTACAAGCCGCAGGGAATTCGTAACAAAAGCTTTCTCTCGCTGGATGAAATCCGCCGCGTCACGCGGGCCTTTGCCGCTGCCGGAACGGAAAAAGTGCGGCTGACCGGCGGTGAGCCGTCGCTGCGCCGTGATTTCACCGACATCATTGCGGCGGTGCGCGAAAACGCCTCCATTCGCCAGATCGCGGTAACCACCAATGGCTACCGGCTGGCGCGTGACGTGAAACAGTGGCGTGACGCGGGGTTAACCGCACTCAACGTCAGCGTCGACAGCCTGGATGCCCGTCAGTTTCACGCCATTACCGGTCAGGATAAATTCCATCAGGTCATGAGCGGTATTGATGCTGCCCTCGACGCCGGTTTTCGCCAGGTCAAAGTCAACAGCGTGCTGATGCGCGATCTCAACAGCCGTAATCTGGCCACGTTCCTCGACTGGATCCGCACCCGTCCGATTCAGCTGCGCTTTATCGAACTGATGGAGACCGGAGACGGCGGCACGCTGTTCCGCGATCAGCATGTTTCCGGCATGGTCATCCGCGATCAGCTGATCGCCCAGGGCTGGCAGCGTCGTGAGAGCGGACGCAGCGACGGCCCGGCGCAGGTCTTTTACCATCCCGATTATGTCGGCGAGATTGGTCTGATCATGCCTTATGCCAAAGATTTCTGTGCCAGCTGCAACCGTCTGCGCGTTTCGGCGCACGGTAATCTGCACCTATGCCTGTTTGGTGACGGCGGTGTGCCGCTGCGCGATCTGCTGGCGTCAGACGACCAGCAGGCCGAACTGCAGGCGCGCATCGCCAGCAGCCTGGGGCAGAAAAAGCAGACGCACTTTCTGCATCAGGGCAACACCGGCATCACACAGAATCTCTCTTACATTGGCGGCTAATTTCAGGAGGCAGTATGGGTAAACCAGCCAGCGAATTTCAGGCAGTGCAGATTGCGGTGATGACAGTGTCAGATCGTCGCGATGCCAGTGACGATACCTCCGGCGACTATCTGCGCGAAGCCGCAGCCGAAGCGGGGCATGAGGTGGTCGATCACGCCATCGTGCCGGATAATCTCTATCGTATTCGCGCCACCGTGTCGCGCTGGATCGCCAGTGAAGATGTTCAGGTCGTGATTATTAATGGCGGAACCGGCTTTAACCTTAAAAACAGCACGCCGGAAGCGCTGCTGCCGCTGTTCGACCGCGAGATTAGTGGATTTGGCGAACTGTTCCGGATGATCTCCTATGAAGAGATTGGCGGTTCGACATTGCAGTCGCGCGCGATTGCCGGTCTGGCTAATCAGACGCTGATCCTGGCCGTGCCGGGTTCCACCAGCGCCTGCCGCACCGCCTGGGAACGCATTATCGCTGATCAGCTTGATGCGCGCACCGCGCCCTGTAATTTTGTCTCACATCTCAAGAAACGGTAAGTATGTCTCAACTCACACACATTAACGCCGCGGGCGAAGCGCACATGGTGGATGTCTCCGCCAAGGCGGAAACCGTGCGCGAAGCGCGGGCAGAAGTGCTGGTGCTGATGCAGCCGGAAACGCTGCAGATGATTATTGAAGGCAGCCACCACAAAGGGGATGTCTTTGCCACCGCGCGCATCGCCGGTATTCAGGCGGCGAAACGCACCTGGGAACTGATTCCGCTCTGTCATCCGCTGATGCTGAGCAAAGTGGAAGTGAACCTGGAGGCTGAACCGGACCACAGCCGGGTCCGCATCACCACGCTCTGTCGCCTGACCGGCAAAACCGGCGTGGAGATGGAAGCGCTGACGGCCGCGTCGGTTGCCGCGCTCACCATCTACGACATGTGCAAAGCGGTGCAGAAAGATATCGTTATCGATCAGCTGCGGTTAATCAGCAAGAGCGGTGGCAAAAGCGGCGATTTCCAGGCGGTCGCGCATGATTAAGGTGCTGTTTTTCGCCCAGGTACGTGAGCTGACCGGCACCTCATCGCTTGAGGTCGGTGCTGATTATCCGGATGTGGCCGCGCTGCGCAGTGCGCTGGCAGAACGCGATGACCGCTGGGCGCTGGCGCTCGAGTCGGGCAAGCTGCTGGCGGCGGTGAATCAGACGCTGGTGCCGATGAGTCATCCGCTGCACGCCGGTGATGAAGTGGCCTTTTTCCCGCCCGTGACCGGAGGCTAAGATGGAAACGCAGATTCGCGTCGGTCCCGCGCCCTTTGATATGGCGGAAGCGTATCGCTGGCTGGCGGCCTGTGATGAAGATGGTGCGGTCGTGACCTTTACCGGCAAAGTCCGTAACCACAATCTGGGCAACGACGTCGCGGCACTGACGCTGGAGCACTATCCCGGCATGACCGAAAAGGCGCTGCAGGAGATTGTTGATGCGGCGCGCGAACGCTGGCCGCTGCAGCGCGTCACGGTGATCCATCGCGTGGGCGAACTGTTTCCCGGCGATGAAATCGTGCTGGTGGGCGTGACCAGCGCCCATCGTGGCAGCGCCTTTTCCGCTGCCGAGTTCATCATGGATTACCTGAAAACCCGCGCGCCGTTCTGGAAGCGAGAAGCGACAGAGAAGGGCGATCGCTGGGTGGATGCCCGCGACAGCGACCATCAGGCGGCTCAGCGCTGGGACTAAGCTGCATTAACGGCTTAGTGGGCAGAAGTGTCTGCGTCCGCTGAGCCGTTAACCGCAGACACGCCGCTGCCCGCATCCCCGGACATCACGACGCTTAGGGCGGGATTAAGGCTGCTTTAGCTGCTCAGCCGGACCAAAACCGGTCTGACCGTGGCTGTGTTCGCCGCCGCCGGCGGTGCGCTTCAGCTGAATGACCTGGCCCTGTTGCCAGGCATTGGCACCTGCCGCGGCAGGATGCGCCACGATATCCGCACGCTGGGCGCGGATCTTTTTGCTGTCGACGTCAAAACGACGATCGCGGTCCGCCAGCAGTCGCGAGTCCATCTGTCCATCCTCCGTAAAGCCCATCATCAGCGCCGGAATGCCGATCGGCAGCGTTTTGTCGCGATCGGTGTGCCAGGTGTGCCAGGTTTTCCCGTAGGTGTTCACAATGCGCTTCATCAGGGCGTGGTCGGCGGCTTCCGGTAAGCCTGGGGCAATCAGCGTGCCCGATTTCACCTCATACTGATGGCTGTGCCAGAGCTTCTTCTCTTCGGGCGGCAGGGTGTTAAACAGCCGTTCGCTGATAATGTACTCCACGCCCATCAGCCGTGCGTCGCGCGTGTTGCCGTCGTAAATCACCGCCTGCATCACATCGTCGTTCAGCACGGTGACATAGTGGTGCGCCTCCATCTGACCGTTCTTATCGCCGTTATAAAAATGGAATCCGTCGAGATAGGTGTTGATGGCGTCGATGGGCGGACGTGACTGCATCACGCTGGCGCCGGTCTCCAGCACCTTAAGCGAGGAGGAGGTGGGGGCGCCCGGAGATTTTACCTGGGCAGGCGTATTATTAGCGCCGCAGCCGGTTAAGAACAGGCTGAACGCCGCAACAGGCCAGAGTTTAAACATCGTAAGTTCCTTTAACGGTAAAAAAGATAACCTTAGTTCAGTTCTCGCCTGCCTGTGAAACTCTGGCGATGGTAGAGTAGAGCTTTGGTTCATTCTGAGGACAGGCATGTCATCCACCCCGATTCTGCAACGTCTGACACTGGTCGCCGCACTGGTGCTGGCAGGTTGTAGCAGCAAGAAAACCCCTGAGGCGCCGGTGCGGCAGCCTGAAGATGTCAAAGCGCAGATCCAGCGGCTGCTGCCGTCGCACGTCAGCAATAAAGCGGCGTGGAGCGACGATATCTACACCACCTTCCGCACTCAGCAGATCGATCCCAGCGCCAGCAACCTCTGCGCGGTGATCGCCGTGGCGGATCAGGAGAGCAACTTCAGCGCCGAGGCCGCCGTGCCGGGTCTGCCAAAAATCGCCTGGGGCGAGATCAATCGCCGTGCGGCGCAGGTGCACGTTCCGGCATTCCTGGTGCGTACCGCGCTGCAGATCAAATCGCCCACCGGTGAAAGCTACGCCGCCCGGCTGGACAAAGTGCGCAGTGAGAAAGAGCTGAGCGCTATTTTCGATGACCTGATCGATATGGTGCCGATGGGCCAGACGCTGTTTGGTAATCTCAATCCAATCCACACCGGCGGGCCGATGCAGGTCAGCATTGCGTTTGCCGAAGCGCATGCCAAAGGCTACCCGTGGCCGATCGATGGCACCATCCGGCGTGAAGTCTTTACCCGTCATGGCGGGATCTACTTCGGGACGATGCACCTGCTCGGCTATCCGGCTGACTACAGCCAGCCGCTCTACCGCTTTGCCGACTACAATGCGGGCTGGTATGCCAGCCGCAATGCGGCCTTCCAGGCGGCGGTGTCGCGCGCCACCGGCATGAAGCTGGCACTGGATGGCGATCTGATTCTTTATGGATCGGATGCGGCGGGCGGTACCGAACTGGCGGTGCGCACGCTGTCGAAGCAGATCGATATGAGCAACAGCGACATTCGCCGCGATCTGGAGAAAGGGGAGAAAGCGTCGTTCAGCGACAGCGAACTCTGGAAACAGGTCTTTACCCTGGCGGATAAAATGGCGGGTCGAAAATTACCGCGTGAAATGCTGCCGGGCATCAAGCTGGAAAGCCCGAAAATTACCCGTAATCTCACCACGGCGTGGTTTGCGCAGCGTGTCGACAGCCGTTATCAGCAGTGCCTGTCGCGACGTTAAGCGGCATGTTGTGGCGCAGTTGAGCTGAGCTGTGCCACACTTAGAGCCAGTTCCGGGCGACTTTTATTGTTATTCTGGCCCTGAACTGTGCGCATCCTCATAAGGCCGTATGGGCCCGTGGCGGTTGTGTCGCGCTGTCGCTGGCCCAACGGGCTGAAACAGAAACAACGTATGCCTGCCAGACCAGGTTATTCATCCGGTTCCCTGTGTGGAGCCGGTCCTAATCCGTTTAACAAGAGGTGCATCATGGACCGATATCCACGAAATGATTCCATCGTTCAATCCGCATCTCGCGGTTTACAAGCCTATATGGCGCAGGTCTATGGCTGGATGACCTGCGGTCTGTTACTGACGGCGTTTGTCTCCTGGTACGCTGCGCGCACGCCAGCGATCATGGAGCTGGTGTTTGCTAACCGCATCACCTTCTTCGGACTGATTATCGTGCAGCTGGGGCTGGTCTTCTTCCTGTCAGGCATGGTGCATCGCCTGAGCGGGGCCGTGGCAACCGGGCTGTTTATGCTCTATTCGGCGCTGACCGGCCTGACCATGGCGAGTATCTTCCTGGTTTACACCAACTCTTCGATCGCCAGCACCTTCTTTATCACGGCGGGGATGTTTGGCGCGATGAGCTTCTACGGCTATACCACCAAACGCGATCTCAGCCGTTTTGGCAGCCTGCTGTTTATGGCGCTGATTGGCATCGTGCTGGCGTCGCTGGTGAACTTCTGGCTGAAAAGCCCGGCGCTGATGTGGGCGATTACCTACATCGGGGTGGTGGTATTTGTGGGGTTAACGGCCTATGACACGCAGAAGCTGAAAAATATCGGTGAGCAGATCGATGCCCGCGATACGGAAAACCTGCGTCGCTACTCGATTATGGGCGCACTGACGCTGTATCTCGACTTTATCAACCTGTTCCTGATGCTGCTGCGGATTTTCGGCAACCGCCGTTAAGCCTGAGGGAGTAGCGGGGGAGGCGCACTGTCTGCGCCTCCCCTTTTTTATTACGACTTCTGCAACTTCTGCTCGTTCTTCTGACGCAGATGCTTCGCCCGACTCTCCAGCCCCAGATAGAGCACCAGCGCTAACAGCAGCGGCAGGATAAAGTAGAGCACGCGATAAGCCAGCAGCGCCGCAATGATAGTGCCATGCGAGGCGTGCTGACCGCTGAGCAGCGCCAGGAAGACCGCTTCCAGTACGCCAATGCCCGCCGGAATATGAATGATTACCCCGGCAATACTGCTGATCAGCAGCACGCCCAGCACCATCGGATAACCGACGTCTCGTCCCAGCAGCAGCCAGATAATCGCCCCCATCACCATCCAGTTGGCACAGGAAACCGCAAACTGCAGCAGCGCCATGCGCAGCGAGGGCAACTGCAGCGTCTGGCCTTTGATCGTCCAGCGACGCTGCTTTGAGAAGGCACAGGCCCAGAGGTAGATCGCCACCAGCACCAGCAGAGCGCCACCAATCAGCCGCAGGGTAGTTTCACCAATAAACCAGCCGCTGGGAATCGACACCATGCCCGCACTGAATACCACGCCCGCCAGCAGAATATAGCCCAGCCAGTTAGTGGCGATGCTCAGAGAGAAGATGCGGGTAATGGTGCCGCTATCCAGCCCTAACCGTGAATAGAGCCGGTAGCGCATCGCGACGCCACCCACCCAGGTACTCAGCGTCAGGTTGAAGGCGTAACAGATAAACGACACCAGCATCACCTGCCGCTTCGCCAGCTTATGGCCGCAGTAGGCGCGTCCAATCAGGTCGTAGCAGCCATACACCAGGTAACTCAGCACCACCAGTCCGGCGGCGGTCAGTACCACAAAGCGGTTGTAATTAACGATGACGTCATAAACATCTTCCCAGTTCACTTTGCGGGCATAGACCACCAGCAGAACCACCACCGCGATGAAAAAGAGCACGGTGAGGATTTTTTTCGCCAGTTGCCAGCGTGGATGTTTTTTTGCCATCAGGATTTTGCTCCCGGGTTATCAGTTTCAACGCGATCCTGCGTCTCCATTTCAGGCTGTACCGGCTCACCCACCTGGGCCAGCAGCGGCGTATGCGCCGGCAGCCAGCCAGCGATGGCCGGGAAATGGCGCAGGAAGTGGAATACCACCACGCTTTTACTCAGTTGCCACCAGTTGCGCGGCGGTAAGCGATCTTCCTGCACGCGCTGGCAATCGTTGGCCAGCAGCGCTTCCAGGTTATCACGCAGTGTCTGGTTAAACGGCCTGTCGTGGATGATCAGATTGGCTTCAAGGTTAAGTGACAGGCTGAGCGGATCGAGATTGCTGGAGCCGACGGTGGCCCAGTAGTCGTCTTTTACCGCGATCTTGCCGTGCAGCGGGCGACGGATATATTCGTAGACTTCAACGCCGCCATCGACCAGATAGTTGTAGAGCAGCTCCGCGCCCACTTTCACAATCGGCATATCCGGCTCGCCCTGCACAATCAGTCGTACCCGGACGCCACGCTGCGCGGCGTTGCGCATCTCACGCAGCAGCCGGTAACCTGGGAAGAAGTAGGCGTTGGCGATAATCACATCCCGCTTCGCCTCGCGCAGCATCTCCAGGTAGTGGACTTCGATGTCATCGCGATGCTCGTCGTTATCGCGATAAACATAGAGCACCTGAGCATCGCCGGGCGTGGCGTTGACCGCCGGACGATGAGAGCGCGATCCCCACCAGCGGCGGGTATTCTGTTCGCTGCCAATCGCCTGTTGCAGATAGCGGGCGATGTCACCCACCACCGGGCCTTTGACCTGTACCGCATAATCCTGTTTCGCTTCCGGGCCATAATCGGTGTTGTGCTCGGCCGAGAAGTTAATGCCGCCCACAAAGGCCACCACGTCATCCACCACCACGGTTTTGCGGTGCAGGCGGCGGAAAACGTTGGTGCGCATCCCCATCACCAGCGGACGCGGATCGTAATAGATGAAACGCACGCCAGCGCTGGTCAGGCTGTTAACAAATTTGTCGGAGAGTTCGGCAGAGCCATAACCATCGACCATCACTTCGACCCGCACGCCGCGCTGGGCTGCCGCCAGCAGTTCGCGGTGCAGGGCGTTGCCCACGTCATCCTCAAACAGAATAAAGGTTTCGATTAATACCGTACGTTCCGCCCGCTGAATGGCGCCAAAGACCCGCGGGAAAAACGCTTCGCCATTTTCCAGCAACAGCAGCCGGTTGCCTTCCTGCCAGCTAAAATTCATAGGTGAATCTCCACCGCCAGCGGCGCATGGTCGGAAAGATGGGACCAGGGCTTGCGCGGCAGCGCCCACGGATGACTGACGGTGGCGTTGCGGACATAGATGCGGTCAAGCCGCAGGATCGGGAAGCGCGCCGGGAAGGTGCGCGCCGGGCGTCCGGTTTTCATGCTGAATACCTCTTTCAGGCCTGCGCCATGTTTCAGAATGGAGTTAGCGCGTCGCTGCCAGTCGTTGAAATCGCCCGCCACCACCACCGGCGCGTCGGGCGGCAGTGAGTTAACCATTTCACATATTTTCTTCATCTGCGCGTGACGATGGGCCACTTTCAGACCCAGATGAACACAGATGACATGCAGCGTGCCGTGCGGCTCGGGCAGGGCGATCTGGCAGTGCAGCATGCCGCGGTTTTCACTGCCCGCCACCGAGATATCCCGGTTCTCATAGTCGGCGATCGGGAAGCGAGACAGCACCGCATTGCCGTGATGCCCCTCCGGATAGACCGCATTACGCCCATAGGCGAAATCGTTCCATATGGTGTCGGCCAGAAACTCATAATGAGGAGAATCGGGCCACTCCTCATGGTTAAGGGAGTGGATGGCATGCGTGCCCATCACCTCCTGCAGAAAGACCACATCCGCCTCCGTTGCGCGAACGGCGTCGCGTAATTCGGGCAGGATGAAGCGG
Organism: Pantoea sp. OVA07A; assembly: GCF_019969975.1. Lineage (NCBI taxonomy): Bacteria > Pseudomonadati > Pseudomonadota > Gammaproteobacteria > Enterobacterales > Erwiniaceae > Pantoea > Pantoea sp. OVA07A. Next base: position 1,451,039 of record NZ_JAHXYM010000001.1, read on the forward strand.
CGATTGAAAGGGGCGAAACCCTTATGTGTATTGATCGTCAGGACTTTTATTGAAAATCCTTGCTTGTTTTGTGGCATACTCGCGACGCACTCCTTTTCATCATCAATAGAATCAAAGTGTAGTCTTTGTCACAAATGGGTGGTGAAAGAGGGCGAAAATTAGGGCGTTATCCGAAAATTGTTTTACATTGAGGAAATCGTTTCCGGCTTGTGCCGGTAGCACTTGGGCGACCTGTTGGGTCTGCCAGGAGAACTGAATGAAATGGTCTAATCGTATTCAAATTATCACGGGTCAAACGTTGTTGCATATTGCTATGCATCTGCTGGTGATCGCTGCACTGATCTGGGGCTGGAAGCACAAAGCGCTGGTTGATGTCTGCAGTACGCTGGTGGCGATGTACGCACTGGTTTTTGTTGCCATGCTGGTGACACAGCGCATTGCCCGTTTACGTACTCTCGGCGATTATCTTGAAGAAGCGACCACCACTTACTACTTTGGCGCCGCCATGATGACACTGTTCCTGGTGTCGCGGATTTACCACAACAACCTGCTGCTGGCGTGTCTCGGCGTAGTGATGTTGCTGGGTCCGGCGCTGGTCTCGCTGCTGGTGAAAGAGCCACCGCGACGAATCGAAAACAAACGTAGTTAAGTTGAAGGCCACCGGAAGGTGGCCTTCCTGTTTTCAGGCGGTTAAGTTGTGTCAGGAAATGTGAGCTATCTCGCACACTTCTCTTAAAGCTGTTACACTCGCCCGCTTACGCATCGTAGTTTGCGCCCTTTTCACGCGTCAGCCCTGGCTGGCGTCACTATCCCTCTGAAAACTACACCGTGAATCACGGTCAGAGCGGACCGGAGTAAATCACTTAATGTCTTTTGACTCTCTCGGCCTGAGTGCCGATATTTTGCGCGCGGTCGCCGAACAAGGCTACAGCGAACCCACACCTATCCAGCGCCAGGCGATTCCTGTTGTGCTGGCAGGCCGCGATCTGCTCGCGAGCGCCCAGACCGGCACCGGCAAAACAGCCGGCTTTACCTTACCGATGTTACAAAAACTCTCTGCCACTGCCACGCCCATCCGCGGTCGTCGCCCGGTGCGCGCCCTGATCCTGACCCCAACCCGTGAACTCGCAGCGCAGGTTGGCGAAAACGTCAGCGACTACAGCAAATATCTCTCGCTGCGTTCCATGGTGGTGTTTGGTGGCGTCAGCATCAATCCACAGATGGTAAAACTGCGTGGCGGCGTCGATATCCTGGTGGCAACGCCTGGACGCCTGCTGGATCTGGCACAACAGAATGCAGTTGACCTGTCACAGGTCGAAATTCTGGTGCTGGATGAAGCGGACCGTATGCTGGATATGGGCTTTATCCACGACATCCGTCGCGTACTGGCACGTCTGCCAGCTAAACGTCAGAACCTGCTGTTCTCTGCCACCTTCTCTGATGAGATCAAAGGCCTGGCTGAGAAACTGCTGACCAACCCGGAAATGATTGAAGTGGCTCGCCGCAACACCGCCTCCGAGCAGGTCGCGCAGCAGGTGGCTTTCGTTGATAAGAAGCGTAAGCGTGAATTGTTGTCGCAGCTGATTGGCGAAGGCAACTGGCAGCAGGTGCTGGTCTTTACCCGGACCAAACACGGCGCGAACCACCTTGCCGAGCAGCTGGGCAAAGATGGTATCTCCGCTGCCGCGATCCACGGCAACAAGAGCCAGGGTGCACGTACCCGCGCGCTGGCCGACTTTAAGTCAGGCGGAATTCGCGTCCTGGTTGCCACCGATATCGCGGCCCGTGGCCTGGATATCGAAGAGCTGCCACACGTCGTGAACTATGAGCTGCCTAACGTCGCCGAAGATTACGTTCACCGCATTGGTCGTACCGGCCGTGCGGCGGCAACCGGTGTCGCACTGTCACTGGTCTGCGTCGATGAGCATAAACTGCTGCGTGATATCGAACGTCTGCTGAAGCGTGAAATCCCGCGTCTGGCCGTTGAGGGTTATGAACCCGATCCGAGCATCAAAGCGGAGCCGATCATCAACGGTCGTCAGCAGCAGTCTCGCGGCGGTGCAGGCGGCGGTGGCGGCGGCCGTGGTCGCAGCCAGGGCGGACAGGGTGCAGGCGCATCGCGCTCATCTTCATCCGGCGAAAAGCGTCCTCAGGCGCGTCGTCAGAGCCAGGCCGCTCCTCAGGGCGATAGGCCCGCAGCCCGTCCGCGTCGTCCGGCAGCAGCGAAGCGTACCGGAAACGTCTGAGTATGAGGGTTTTACTGGCACCGATGGAGGGCGTGCTGGATTCACTGGTGCGCCAGCTGTTATCGGAAGTGAACGACTACGATCTCTGCATCACTGAGTTTTTGCGCGTGGTCGATCAACTGCTGCCGGTAAAATCTTTCTACCGTCTCTGCCCCGAACTGCATAACGCCAGCCGCACGCCTTCCGGCACGCGGGTGCGTATGCAGCTGCTGGGGCAGCATCCCGAATGGTTAGCCGAAAACGCCGCACGTGCGGTGGAGCTGGGCTCATGGGGTGTGGATCTCAACTGTGGTTGTCCTTCTAAACTGGTCAACGGCAGCGGAGGCGGCGCAACTCTTCTTAAAGATCCCGATCTGATCTATCGCGGCGCGAAAGCGATGCGTGAAGCGGTGCCTGAAGATTTGCCGGTAACGGTAAAAGTTCGGCTCGGCTGGGACTCCAGCGCCCGCAGTCTGGAGATTGCCGATGCGGTGCAACAGGCCGGTGCCAGCGAGCTGGCGGTGCATGGGCGAACCAAAGAAGAGGGCTACCGTGCAGAGGCGATTAACTGGCAGGCGATTGGCGATATTCGTCAGCGGCTGCGCATTCCGGTGATTGCCAATGGCGAGATCCGGGACTGGCAAAGCGCGCAACACTGTATGGCGGTAACCGGCTGCGATGCGGTGATGATTGGCCGTGGCGCACTGAACATCCCCAACCTGAGCCGGGTAGTGAAATATAACGAACCACCGATGGCCTGGCCTGATGTGGTGCGGTTATTACAGAAATACAGCCGGCTGGAAAAGCAGGGCGATACCGGCCTCTACCACGTGGCGCGTATCAAACAGTGGCTCGGTTATCTGCGCAAAGCCTATGGCGAAGCCGATGGCTTATTCAGCGAAATCCGTGCGTTAAAATCGTCGGGCGACATTGCACAGGCGATTGATCGTCACGCACATGTTCATGGTTTGTGATAAAAAATCAGGCGACCCCTTAGCGGCCTGACGGTATAGTGGGAAAAATTTCCTGGACCCCTTGCCTGCTATGTCTGACTCCGCTGTGTTGAGCAACAGCCAGCTCAACAAACGAATCCTCTCTGTTATTATCTTCACCTTCTTCTGCTATCTCTCTGTCGGACTGCCGCTGGCCGTGCTGCCAGGCTTCGTCAAAAATCATCTTGGCTTCAGCTCCTTTATCGCCGGACTGATTATCAGCATTCAATACTTTGCGACGCTGCTCAGCCGTCCGCAGTCGGGCCGTCTGGCCGATCGCCTTGGGCCAAAGCGGGTGGTGATGCTGGGACTGCTCTGCTGCGGTATGAGCGGGGTGCTGACTATCGTGGCCGCACTGCTGAGCGGCTGGCCGTGGCTGAGTCTGGCGCTGCTGGCCATCGGACGGCTGTTTCTCGGCGTAGGTGAAAGCTTCAGCAGCACCGGCTCTACCCTGTGGGGTATGAATATCGTCGGGCCGATGCAGACCGCGCGCGTGATCTCCTGGAACGGTGTTGCGACCTATCTGGCAATGGCCGTCGGTGCACCGCTGGGTGTGCTGCTGAACAGTGAATTTGGTATGAGTGGATTTGCCGGGCTGATTGCGCTGATGGGCGTGGCGGGCTATCTGATGGCCAGCCGCAAAGCGGCGGTGACGGTCAGTGTGGGCGAGCGCATTCCGTTTCACCGCGTCTTCTCCCGCGTCTGGCTTTATGGCCTGGCGCTGGGCTTCGGCACCATCGGTTTTGGCGTTATCGCCACCTTTATCACCCTCTATTTTGCCAGCCGCGACTGGCAGGGCGCGGCCTATGCGCTGACGCTGTTCAGCCTGGGTTTTGTGCTGGTGCGTCTGGGGTTTGGTCGCTTTATTACCCGTTTCGGCGGGCTGCGCGTGTCGCTCTTCTCTTTCCTGCTGGAGTGCCTGGGACTGCTGATTATCTGGCAGGCGGACAGCGCCTGGCTGGTAGGGGCGGGCGCATTCCTCACCGGCAGCGGATTTTCGCTGGTCTTTCCGGCGCTGGGCGTTGAGGCGGTTAAACGGGTTGAGCGTCAGGATCAGGGCTCTGCACTGGGCACCTATTCCGCTTTTCTCGATCTGGGCCTGGGCTTAACCGGCCCGGTGGCGGGATTGCTTATCGGACACTGGGGGATGCAGTCAGTCTATCTGGCGGCGGCGTTGATGGTGCTGGGAGCGCTGCTGATTACCCTGCGGCTTTACTGGCAGCAGCGGCTTATCGCCTGAATGACGATAAGCCGCAGACCGTTAAAAATGGCTGAACGCCCAGTAGAGCAGGGCAGAGAGCAGAATAGAAACCGGCAGCGTTAAAATCCAGGCGACGGCCAGGTTACGCAGCGTCGAGAGCTGCAAGCCGGAACGGTTCGCCGCCATGGTGCCCGCCACGCCGGATGAGAGCACGTGGGTGGTAGAAACCGGTAAACCGAAACCGTCTGCCGCGCCGATGGTCATCATCGCCACCAGTTCGGCGCTGGCGCCCTGGGCATAGCTCAGATGGGTTTTACCGATCCGTTCTCCCACTGTGACTACAATCCGGCGCCAGCCGACCATGGTGCCCAGTCCCAGCGCAATCGCCACCACCACTTTCACCCACATCGGAATAAAGCGGGTGGCGCTGTCGAGTTCCGTTTTCACTGCCTTAAGGTTGCGTTCCGTCTCCTGCGGCAGTCTGACCTCAGCGCTCTGCAGATGCTTGATCGATTCTGACGCCAGATACATCTGGTTGCGGGTATTGGTCACCGCCTGAGCTGGAATGTTTTCCATTGAACCGTAACGACGAATCTCATCGCCGACTTCGCGCAGCGTCATCGCCAGCGCGGGCAGCACGTCGGGATTCATGCTGTTGCTGCCAACAAAGCCGGTCAGTACCTCACGGGCCGGTGGAGGATTGGCTGAGGCGGGTTGCAGTTGCAGCAGCTGATGGGCGGTCACTTCGTTCAGCGCCGCGACGCGCGGGATCTGATCGGGTGGCAGCGATCGATTCAGGGCGTAGGCGATCGGCATGGTGCCCACCAGGATCAGCATAATCAGCCCCATCCCTTTCTGACCATCGTTAGAGCCGTGCGCAAACGACACGCCGGTACAGGTCAGGATCAGCAGGCCGCGGATCCAGACCGGTGGCGGCTGATTGCTTTCTGGCGCCTGATAAAGCTGGCGATTGCGGATAAACAGTTTCATCACCCACAGCAGCAGCCCGGCGCAGACAAAGCCGACCACCGGCGACAGCAGCAGTGCATAGCCGACCTTCAATGCCTGATCCCAGTCAACCCCGCTCAGACCGCTGCGTCCGTGCAGCATTGCATTGGCAACGCCGACGCCGATGATCGAGCCGATCAGCGTATGGGACGACGACGACGGCAGCCCTAAATACCAGGTGCCCAGGTTCCAGATAATCGCTGAGAAGAGCAGCGCATAGACCATGGCAAACCCGCTGCCGCTGCTGGCCTGCAGGATCAACTCCACCGGCAGCAGTGAGATAATGCCAAACGCCACCACGCCGCTGGAGAGCAGCACACCCAGAAAGTTACAGAAACCGGACCAGACCACCGCGACGCCGGGCGTCAGCGAATGGGTGTAGATCACGGTCGCCACGGCATTGGCGGTATCGTGAAAGCCATTCACGAACTCAAAGCCGAGCGCAATCAGCAGTGCCAGCCCCAGCAGAAAGAACGGCAGATAGCTGGTGACCGGCATATTGGTCTCTTCAACATCGCTGACCAGATTGAGGCCAGCGAACGCCAGTCCGGCAACCAGCAGAATAAAGAACAGCGGTTTACTGAAACGGCTATTTTTGCCGTTGAAATCGGGGCGACCTCGGGCTGATGAGGAGGAGAGACTGTTTTCGCTCATGGTGTACCTCTGGTGGCTGATGCCGGATGCTGATTTGCACCGGGTCAACGCAGTGTGATACGCGCTTTATATGACAGATTAATGATCGTCGGACGGGGCATTCTGAGCGGAGTGCGGGGAAAAACGCGGAAACGCAGGCAATAAAAAAGCCAGCGACAGGCGCTGGCTTCTGAAAGCAGGGCGGCAATTACGAGCTGGTATTGGCCGCGGCTGCAGGGGCTGCTGGTGTTACCGGAGCGGCCGGTGCGGCTGGCTCAGTGGCCGGCTGCTGTGGCTGCGCGGCATCACTGTTTGCGCCCTGAGAGGTGACTGGCGTCATTGGCTGTTCCTGTGGCACAGCCTGCGGATTTTCCGGCATCGGAACTGGCGCAGTCTGGATGTTGTTCTCCACGCCGTTCACTTTTACTGGCATACCGGTACGGCCCTGAATCGCGCCATTAACCTGATCCTGATTGACGCTGGCATCAACCAGAACTTTGCTCACCGCCTGATTCAGCGTAATCGGCACCAGCTCACGCGAGTTGAACTGCTCTTCGGTGGTCGACAGCGGGTTATGCACTTCTACATACCGTGAACCGTCTGGCTCCACGGTCGCTTTTACCGGCTGATCAACAAACTGTACGCGCGTACCGACCGGCACGTTCTGATACAGCCATTTGATATCGTCAGCGCGCAGACGCACACAACCATGGCTCACGCGCAGGCCGATACCGAAGTTGGCGTTGGTGCCGTGAATCGCATACAGACGACCGATATAGAGCGCATACAGGCCCATCGGGTTATCCGGGCCTGGCGGGAAGACCGCTGGCAGGGTTTCACCGCGCGCCGCGTAATCTGCATGCATGCCTTTGGTTGGCGTCCATGTCGGGCCATCTTTTTTACGTTCTACCGCTGTGGTCCAGTTAATCGGGGTATCTTTACCCAGTTCACCGATACCAATAGGCAACACCACCACGGTTTTGCTGCCTTTCGGATAGTAGTAAAGACGCATCTCCGCGCTGTTAATCACAATGCCTTCACGCGGTGCGTCCGGCAGGATCAGCTGCTGTGGGATGATCATTTTGCTGCCAGCTTTAGGCAGATAAACGTCAACGCCCGGATTGGCTTCCAGCATATTGCTGAGGCCCATCTGGTACTGCGCCGCAAAAGCTTCCAGCGGCAGTTTGCTGTCTTCAGGGACAGTAATTTCGATATTTTCGCCGATCAGACGACTGTTGGCCGGCGGTAACGGGTAAACCACAGCAAAGGCTGACTGGCTGAAGGCCGCCAGAGCCAGTGCGATTGAAGCGAAAGCGCGAATGATTTTCATATTTTACAATTCTTTATCGCCATATTTCAGGCTGTTCAGTGTGTCGAATTCATGCTGGCCAATGTGACCTGCTGCGCATTATATGTTCATTAATCTGACGTTGTGAATCGGGATTTTAACCTGCCTGCAATACTTTACGTAAATTCACCGCGGATGTTAGCGCATTTCCGGAAAGCAGGGCGCTAAAAATGGGGCTTTCCGGGCTTATCGCTGACTAAGGTTGCCACTGTGTTTGTTCGCCGCTGAGTTTGCGGTTCAGGAAAAAGGCGGCACTGATCAACGCCAGATGGGTCAGCGCCTGCGGCGTGTTGCCCAGCGCATGGCCGTGGCTGTCAAACTCCTCCGCGTAGAGGCCCAGTGGATTGGCGTAGCTCAGCAACTTTTCAAATTCAAAATGCGCTTCCTGAATCCGGCCCGCGCGCGCCAGACACTCGACATACCAGAAGGAGCAGGCTCCGAAGGACCCTTCTGAGCCTTTCAGGCCATCGGCGGGCGTCTCATGCGTATTGTAACGGCGCACCATACCGTCGCTGACCAGATTGGTTTTGATCGCATCCAGCGTGGCAATCCAGTCCGGGTCGGTGGCTCCCACAAAACGCACCAGCGGCATCAGCAGCATTGAGGCGTCGAGATGTTCGCCATGACGGGTTGAAGAGAAGTGACCCCGCTCACTGTTCCAGAAGTTAGCCCAGATATCTTCGCGGATCTCCCGGCGCGCCCGATCCCAGCGTTCATAAGGCATCGGCAGCGATCGCTTCATGCCCAGACGCAGCGCGCGATCCATCGCCACCCAGCACATCAGACGTGAATGCAGGAAATGTTCCGGTTCACCGCGCATCTCCCAGATACCGGCATCGGGCTGATCCCAGTTCTCACACAGCCAGTCGATCATTTTGACGACATGTTCCCAGCCGCGCTGAGAGATCGCCTCACCATATTTATTGGCCAGATAGACCGCATCCATCAGCTCGCCATAGATATCGAGCTGTGTCTGCTGCCAGGCGTCATTGCCGATGCGCACCGGACGGGAGTCGGCATAGCCGGAGAGATTCAGCAGCTCCATCTCGTGCAGTTCAGTGCCGCTGTCCAGCCGGTACATGACCTGCAGGCGCATCTCATCGTGATGGCTGTTTTCAACGCAGCGACCAACCCAGTGGGTAAAGTGTTTGGCTTCATCGATATAGCCCAGCCGCATCAGGGCATACATGCTGAACGAGGCGTCACGGATCCAGGAGGCGCGATAGTCCCAGTTGCGTTCACCGCCCAGCTCTTCGGGCAGGCCAAAGGTCGCAGCCGCCGCAATAGAGCCGTGCTGATGTGAGGTCAGCAGTTTGAGGACCAGCGCCGAACGCTGCACCATTTCGCGCCAGCGTCCCTGATAGTTACTGTGGGCGCTCCAGCGTCGCCAGTAGTTCAGCGTCTCTTCAAAGCAGTGTTCGGTGGTCAGCGCTTCGATATGCGCATCATCCACGCTGCCAAATTCAAACTGCGCATGTTCACCGGGTTGTAACGTGAAGAGGGCGGTCGCGCTCTCATCCTCCAGCGTCATCGCCACGCTGGCGGCGAGGCGCAGCGACGGCTGGCCCTCGGCATGAAAATCGATACAGCCGTTGTGCGCCTCTGCACGGGTCTGCGCCCGGGCGTAGTCGTGACGCGGTGAACAGCGCAGGCTAAAGGTCGCGCTGCCGCGAACCATTTTGACCCGCCGGATCAGACGCGGCAGCTTGTCCTTGTCATCACAAATCGGCATGTAGTCGGTGATCTCCGCCACGCCTTCATCATCCAGCCAGCGGGTCTGCAGGATGTTGGTATCGGGCAGGTAGAGCTGCTGACGTCGCGCATTGGGCCAGTCAGGGGCCAGGGAGAAAAGCCCGGCATCATCGCTGTCGAGCAGGGCGGCAAAGACCGACGGGCTGTCGAGTTCCGGCCAGCAGAGATAATCAATGGTGCCATCATTCGCGACCAGTGCGCAGGTGCGCAAATCTCCGATCACGCCATGGTCTTCAATCTTACGTTTTACCTTACTCATCCTCATCTCCCTGTCAGTGTCCATCCTAACTATAGCTGAGCCATCTGATGCGGCTTCGTTTGGGCACAGATGGTTAACGTACGGTTGAATGAGGCAGGGAAGGGGTGAGGGCGGGTGAAACATGGGAAATCGCCAGCAGGGTCGCCTGTCGCTGCTCAGCGTCGGCGACCCTTACCACCGGTCAGCTCACTCTCATAGACGATGGCGTCTGCTGGCGAATCCGTGGTTCATTTATTCCTGATCGGCACGACGATTGTGCCAGCGGCGGATCACCCAGCGCAGCGCAAAGGCGAATACCACTGCGCCGACCAGCCACAGCAGATGCTTCAGATGCTGGTCGAGTTTATGCAGCCATGGCGCGATGATGCCGCCCGCGAAATAGCCCAGGGTGACAAAGATCAGCGCCCAGATGGCCGCCCCGATGACGTTAAGAATAAAAAATTTCATCGGATTGAGGCGGCTGGCCCCGATGATGATTGGGCCAATCAGTCGAAAGCCATACATAAAGCGCACGCCAATCACAAACAGGCTGGGACGGCGTTTAATCAGGCGGTTCGCCTTGACCACTTTATCCTGATGCTTTTTAAAGCGGCGCAGAATCTGTGTGCCCCAGCGGCGACCGACCCAGTAGAGCAGTTGATCGCCGACAATACCGCCACCCATCGCGGCCAGCACCACTCCCACGTAATGCAGCAGCCCCTCATGCGCGGCGACGCCGCCCAGCAACGTAAATGTTTCCCCCTCGGCGATACAGCCAATAAAAAGTGCCAGATAACCGTACTGCGTAATTAATGCGTTGATATCCAGATGCAAAATGACCCTCCCTGTTCAGTGACTGTTTCTTCCAGTCTATACGCGATTTGGCTTCGCTTCCGCCCGTGCCTCATGGGTCCGTTTATTTATGCTGTTTTTTTGTCCGATCACCACGAAAGTTTCGCTGCCGTTTATACTTGAGAGGACGCTGCCCCCAAAGACGGATGCATCATCGGGCGGCCCACTGCATCAGAGGAGTGAATCTATGAATCATGTCTGGGGTCTGCTGGCGCATCCGAATCAGGAAATGCGTCATATCAAGCAAGAGAATGAGAGCGTATCGCACCATTACACCCACCATGTTCTGCTGATGGCGGCGATTCCGGTGATCTGCGCCTTTATCGGCACAACTCAGCTGGGCTGGAATCTGGGCGAGGGGCAATATGTGCAACTCAACCTGTTGACCGGAATTGGGCTTGGCATTCTGTTCTATCTGATTATTCTGGGTGGCGTCGCGGTAATGGGACGCGTGATTCACTGGATGGCACGTGATTATCCGCAGCGCCCCGGCGTACAGCGCTGTACGGTGTTTGCGGGCTATGTGGCCACGCCGCTGTTTCTAAGCGGGCTGGTGGCGCTCTATCCGCTGGTCTGGCTCTGCGTGCTGGCGGGCGCCCTGGCGCTGCTCTACACCGGCTATCTGCTCTATATCGGTATTCCACTGTTTCTGAATATCGACCGCGAAGAGAGTCTGCGCTTTTCCGGTTCAACGCTGGCCATCGGCGTGCTGGTATTTGAAGTATTACTGGCATTAACCGTGGTGCTGTGGGGATATGGACCGCATCTGTTCTGACCGACCGCTGCCGCCGCTCTGGCGGCAGTTCTCTTTTTACGCCCGGAAACACTCTCACCAGGAAATTTCTTAACCTTACGGGTATGATATCGCCGCCAGCCCGCGCTCCGACCTCACTGAAGCGGGCGGCCTGTGTCGGTCTGACACAGTACATATTCATAACCGGGTTTTTTCTACGATGCCTGCAAAAATTCGTTCTACCCTGCTTTCGCTGGCGCTGCTCGTTTCAGGGCAGATTGTTTCACTGCCGGCGCAGGCGACGACGTCGCTGTCGCAACTGGCGCCGATTGCTCAGCCGCAGATCGCCTCTGGCAGTGCGATGATTGTCGATCTCACGACTAATAAAGTGCTGTTTTCCAGCCACCCTGATCGGGTCAGGCCCATTGCCTCCATCACCAAGCTGATGACTGCTATGGTGGTGCTGGATGCGCATCTGCCGATGAACGAGATGATAACTGTCGATGTCAGCCAGACGCCGGAAATGCGAGGTGTATTCTCACGCGTTAAGCTCAATAGCCAGATCAGCCGCCGTAATATGCTGCTGCTGGCGCTGATGTCCTCGGAAAACCGCGCCGCTGCCAGCCTGGCTCATGCTTATCCGGGCGGCTATAACGCCTTTATCCGGGCGATGAACGCGAAAGCGCGGTCACTCGGCATGAAACAGACCCGCTATGTGGAGCCAACCGGCCTGTCGACGCAAAACGTCTCCAGCGCGCAGGATCTGGTTAAATTACTCAAAGCAACGCGGGAATATCCGCTGCTTGGTGCGCTCAGCACCACTAAAGAGGAGACGGCGGTGTTTGCCCATCCGAGCTATGCGCTGCCGTTCCGCAACACCAACCATCTGGTCTATAAAGATGACTGGCATATTCAGCTGACCAAAACCGGTTACACCGATGAGGCGGGCCACTGCCTGGTGATGCGCACCATGATTAATAATCGTCCGGTGGCGCTGGTGGTGCTGGATGCCTTTGGCAAATATACCCACTTCGCCGACGCTAACCGTCTGCGCAGCTGGATTGAGACCGGTAAAGCGGCGCCGGTGCCGGCCGCCGCGCTGGCCTATAAAAAGCAGAAGTCGGGCCAGGTTGCCAGTAATGGGGCCAGCAGCGCCGACGTTGAGTAGAAAACAGCCGGTGTTACGCGCTGCGGACACTGGCATGACCTGCAGGCTGAGCGGGTATCCGGCATGATGCAGGCAGAGGCGTACAGCGATTTTCACGTCTCTGTCTGCACCGAATTAGCCCGAAAAATGCCCGTTATTCCTATATTGCCATCCCTTGCAAAGCCCTACACTACGCGCGACTGGCGAGGGACGATCGCCTGATTTAAGCTGCCGGAATCTTACTCATATGTTTAAGCTACGATCCTTTTTTGCATTGTTAATGCTGGCGCTGGTGGCATTTGCCCCGGCGCTGACGCTGGCCGCGGATGATAAGGCCACTGCTGCTCAGGAACAGGATGCTCCACCGAAGCTGAATGCTGCGGTTGAACTGCCGAAAATGCAGAAGATCCTCGATAAAATTAAAAGTCAGGTTTCCGTTGATGCTGGCGAAAACAAGCTGACTCAGCTGAATGAAATGGCGCTTGAGCTCTCAGGCAGTGCCGACACGCTGGGCCAGGCGCTGCTCCCCGATCGCCAGCAACTGGAAGCCCAGTTGCAGGTTCTGGGGCCGGCACCTAAAGCCGACAGCGGCGTAAAAGAGACGTCGGAAGTTACGCGCAAGCGTAACGCGCTGGAGAGTCAGAAAAGCAAACTCGACGACCAGATCAAACAGGCCGAAGGCATTAAAAATGGCGCGCTGATGCTCTCCTCGCAGATTGTTAACCTGCGCCGCGATCAGCTGAAAAGCCAGCTGGCGCTGAACTCCGGCACCATTCTGGGGCCGCGCTTCTGGTCACCGCTGCTCAATAGTCAGGATCTGGATGGCGAGAAAATCGGTGAATTCCTGCAGGAGTTGCAGGACACTGCGGCACTTTCATGGGAGCCGGGCTGGCGCGTGGGCAGTGTCTTCTGGCTGCTGGCTGCCATGCTGGTAATGACGGCTGGCCGTCGTTACAGCGAAGAGTTTCTGGCCTGGATCAGCATTCACAAACTGCCGGAAGGGAAGCTGCGCCGCAGTTTCCTGGCGGCAGCGATAGCCCTGACCACCCTGGTGGCTGTCGTCCTCACCTTTAACTTTATCGCCCTGGCCTTTACCCGCCGTGATGAGGTTTCTGAAAACGTTCAGGACTTTGTGGATCAACTGGTTCGGCTCAGTGTCTTTTGTGGCCTGATTGCCGGACTGGGACGCGCTTTCCTCTCTACCCGTCGCCCCAGCTGGCGGTTACCGACCATCTCCAATGAAGTGGCGATGGCGTTAAAACCGTTTCCACCGATTACCGCCGTGCTGGTCTTTATCTTCCAGACGGTCGAAGCGTTTAACTACAGCGTCGGCACCAGCCTGAATACCACCATTTTTGCCAACGGGCTGACGGCACTGCTGATTGGTACTACCGCGCTGGCGATCAGCATGCGCACCAACCGGGTTCGTCGCCGTATGACCCAGGCGGGTACACCACCGGAGGCTCGTTCTACGCTGGTGGGACTGATCCAGATGGGCCTGACGCTGACCGGCATCGCCATTCTGGTGTCGCTGCTCATCGGTTACGTCACGCTGGCACGCTTCCTGAGTTATGAAGTGATCTGGTGCGGCCTGCTGTTTGGTTCGTTCTACTTCCTCAGTCATCTGCTCAACGATGGCTGTGAGAGCCTGTTCTCGACCAGTAATGCAACCGGTCGCCGTATTCAGAGTTCGCTTAACATCAATGAGCGTCATCTGCAGCAAACGGCTACGTTGCTGACGGCCATCGGTAAAACCTTCCTGGTGCTGGTTGTGGCGCTGGCGCTGGTCAACGGGACCTTTGCCTCTTCAACGCCGATTGAGCTGCTGCAAAAAGTGATTGAGTTCTGGGGCGGTAAAGGGCTTGAATCCCTGAATATCGTCCCGGCGCATATGGTGAATGCGATTATCTGCCTGATCGTCGGCATCTATGTGCTGCGAACGGTGCGCCGCTGGCTCGACACTGATTTTCTGCCGAAAACCACCATGGATGTGGGCATGCGGGTGTCGCTGGTGACGCTGTTCAGCAACATCGGTTATGTGCTGATTATCCTGCTGACGTTGTCGATCATGGGCCTGCAGTGGAATAAGCTGGCCTGGATCGTCAGTGCCTTGTCGGTAGGTATCGGTTTTGGCTTACAGGAGATTGTGAAGAATTTTATCTCGGGGCTGATTCTGTTGACCGAGCGGCCAGTGAAGGTTGGTGATCTGGTGAGCATCAGCGGTATCGAAGGGGATATCCGCCGGATTAACGTGCGCGCCACCGAGATCCAGCTGGGCGATAAATCCACGGTGATTGTGCCAAACTCGCAGTTTATCTCGCAGAACGTGCGAAATGCCACCATGGGTAATGCGCAGGGGGTGGTCACGATTACGCTGACGTTCCCGCTCGACATCGATCCGGCGAAAGTGCGCGATATCCTGCTGGAGGTCTACAACGAAAATGAACGCATTCTGGAGACGCCAGAGCCATCCGTTTCGTTTAAAGATCTGACTCAGCAGGGAATTATACTGAGCGTCACCGGTAACGTGGCGGGTCAGCGCCAGATCGCAGGGGCGAAGAGCGACCTGCTGTTCGATATTCTGACGCGTCTGCGTAAAGAGGGCATCCTGCTCTCCACACCGCAAACCATGATTATCGAGCGCCGTCAGCAGATGGCGGGTGCGGAGCCGGTCCCCGAAGAGAAGCTGGTTTAAGAGAACCAGGTTTAGGTGTGTAAAGGCCGACTTCTGTCGGCCTTTTTCATATTCAAACGCTGGCTTCTCAGCCCGTTCACACTTCGCTTTCTACAGGGATTCAACGCGGCTGGTGTGCTGCCCGTCTCGGCTCACCGAGCGAATTGCCACCGCACCGCTGACCTGCGGCGGTCTGGTGGCATCGTAGCGCTGCCAGTTTGTGCCCTTGTCCAGGCTGTACTCCAGCGTAACGCCCGGTAGGGCCACATTTATCGACAGGATGCCATCAACGATCCTGGCTCCCGGCACCGGCAGGCGATAATCGATGCCCGCCTTATCCAGCTTCGCCAGTTCCCGCTGTCCCAGCAAATTGGCAAATCTCTGCCAGTCATTCAGACGCGCCTGCTGATCGACCAGATGGGTTTTACCCCCCACATACTCCTGACCTGCCTTGTAATCCTGCTCCCAGCTGGCGCGGTGCCAGCTTCGTTCCGCTACTGCAAACAGGCGAGGATAGATCATGTGCTCCATTTGAGCGTCAGTGCGTACCGTTTCGCTCCACAGCTGGGCCGAAATGCCGTAAGCACCGCTCCAGGGCTTCTCTGATTTGGCGCTGAAAAAGTTGCCATCGCGATCCACCGAGGTTTCAGCATTCTGCGGCAGGTTGTCCGGCGCGAAGCCAAAGATTTTGCGCTCGTCGTTGAAGCGCGTGCCCCAGTAATAGCCGCGTTCCAGCGGGTTAACTTCATATGGAAAATCCAGATAGAGATAGTCGGGGCTGGAGATCACCACGTCGTAACCTTTCTGTGACCAGTCGCTGGCTGTGTCAAAACCGCCCCAGTAGAGGGTGTCCCAGAAGTTGACCGCGACGCGCGGTGTGGCAAAGGCTGCTGAATCTTTGGCATGTTTTAAACCATCCTGCCAGGCCTGCATTTTGCCAATACCGTGTCGGTTAACGATGTCACTAACGGTCAGGGCAAAGTAGCTCGGCAGGTGCGCCAGATCGTCCACTTTGCCGCTCTTCACCAGCGCCTGACAAACCTGCGATTTCGCCCACGGCAGATCTTCTTTACTCCAGTCGCGCAGACCGGTGCCCGGTTTAGGGTCGCGTTTATCCGAGTAGCCAGCACCCAGCCGGATATTCTTCGCTTCGTCACCGCCAAAATGCCAGACACCGAGCGGCTGTCCCGCTTCCCGGTGCATCGCCTGAACTTCACCGATCACTTTATCGACAAACCGCTGTGAACCCGCAATGCAGGGATTGAGATAGCTGGTGCGATCATAGAGCTGCACCGAGGTGGTATTGGAGTCGTCGGTGGGATCGATCAGGCGATACGCACTGGCCTGTTCAGATTGTCCCTCCTTCATCAGTCGCTGATAGCGCGCTTCCATGGCGATGACGGCGGCACGGGCATGGGCGGGCATATCGATTTCCGGGATCACCTGGATGTGACGGGCCTGCGCATACTTCACAATCTCGATGTAGTCGGCACGACTGAAATAGCCGCTGCCGTTGTTATCGCTGAACGGACCAGAACCAAGCTGCGGCAGCAGGCAGCGCTGTTCGCTCAGGTCATGGCAGCGCTTAGCCCCCACGTCAGTCAGTTCCGGTAAGCCAGGAATCTCAATCCGCCAGCCCTCATCGTCACTGAGGTGAAAGTGGAAGCGGTTCATCTTCCAGGCCGCCATCTGATCAAGCAGCCGCATGACCGCCTGTTTACTGTGAAAGTTACGGGCAACATCAAGAAACGCGCCACGATAGGCAAAGCGTGGCGCATCATGGGCTTCCAGCGTGGCAATACGCGGCGCGCCCTCTGTGGGTATCAGCGAGAGAATTGACATCAGACCGTAGAACGCACCGGCAGCATCGTAGCCCACCACAATGGCACGGCGTGGGGTGATATCCAGATCGTATGCGCCCGGTTTAGCCTGTTTGCCGCTGAAGTGACCTGGTTTGATCTGCGTCCTGATGGCAAATCCATCAGGATCTTCTTTCAGACCAAGCAGGGTCAGACGCTGCTTTACCGCCTCACCGGTTTCACGGGTCAACCCGGTCAGAGACAGACTGACGCCACGGCTGAGATCGGCATCCTGCGGACGCAGTTTCACCTCAAGTGGCGTGGGTGTGATTTGACCGCGCAGCGCGGAGGCGGGCAGGGTGGCAACATCGCTGTTTTTATCAAACCGGCTGGCGGGTTGCATCAGGATATTCCGGTCATCGGCACTGCGTCGCCAGTTATCCCCCAACGGCAACACAAACTGGCTGGGATCTTCATGATCGGTGCTGGCAATAATTTTGGGGGTGGCCTGCCCGGACGTCACATACCAGCGCGGCATCACATCCGTGGCAAACAGCTGCCAGTATTCGTTAACGATCGGAATCTGCACCGATTCGCCCGCGCCAATGCCGGTGAACTTCTCAGTCGGCTCCAGCCGGGTCAGGTCGCCGACCAGATGGGTCATTTTAAACTGTTCGTTATCGACCCGCAGCGTCTGGTGGACGTTGCTCATGTAGATTGCCCAGTGTTTATCGGTCAGGGCTGGGCCGTTATTGGTCAGGGTAATGGTGGCGCGATTGCAGGCGGCATAGTCGGCACCCAGCGCGGCGCAGTCGGTGCCATGCAGGGCGGCCTGATTATCGTTCACCTGATAAGTGACGCCAAACTGGCTGATCTGATTCACCACCTGCTGCGCTGACGAGCTGGCGTGGCCTGTGGCTGCAGCGCCCAGCAGAGTGAGCGCGATAAGGCTTAACTTAAACATATTGATTCATCCTTGCTGCTGAAGAGATATCCGGGAGTCTGCAGGGCGTCAGAACAGTGTAAACGGCACGATAACCATAAATTTGATGTCCTTCTCGTCCTGAAAAATGTTGCCGTAACCGCCGCTGTAACTGGGCAGATTGCTGTGATTGTCGTAGCGGGTGTAATGCAGTTTAAACAGGGTATCTTTGGCGCGCCCCTGCTGGATTTGATAGATCAGATCAAGGTTCCAGGCGGACTCTTTCAGCCGCTGGCTCTGGTCAACGGTGGGCAGCGTGGCGGGTCTGGCATCCCAGCCCCAGACGTACGATGCGCCCACTTTCCATCCCGCCAGTTGCCACGGCGTTAAGTCGAGCATCGCCCCGGCAAAGATCGCTTTTTCGCCATTGGCGTTCCAGTCGGAACGGGCATCCCACCAGATATCCAGTCGTCCATTGGAGCTGGCGTAGCCTGGCGTCATGCGCTGCAGGAAGAAGCCCTGATTCCCCTCTGCTTTGACCCAACTGCCTTCCAGGCGCAGATCAACCGGGCCGACGGTATAGCCGACCGTGATCGCCTGTAACCAGGCCAGGCCGTCATAGACATCACGCGGATTAGCGGCACCCCCCGATACTTTGTCGTGGGCGCCGTAAAACTGATAGCTGGTGTAAAGTGCATTGCCACCGGGCGTAGCTGACCACGAGGCTTTGGCAAAATATTGATCCATATAATCCGCCGCCTGGCCAAATGCGCCCTCAAGCACCAGGTTATTTTTGAAGTCATATTTCATGCCGAACGAATGCAGGTAGCTGACAGGGGTTTTGCCATCAGCCTGACGAAAATCATATAAGTCACGATACCAGGGCGCTTTATATTTGTCGCTCCACATCCAGGAGAGCGATAATGTACCAGCCTGCTGGAAATCATACAGCGCACCGGCTTCGACGCCGCGATAGGTTCCGGGTAAGAAACTCCAGTGTGGCGCAATAATTGTCTGGCCGGTTGGCTGAATATAACCGGCACGCAACCAGTAATCGTTATATTTTAATTTCAGTGCGGCTTTATAAACAGAAGCACCGCCGCTGTCGCCATTCCACTTTTCATCCCAGCGGGTTCGCGCCTTACTGAAGCCAATTTCATTGGGTGCGGCGGGGCCGCTGTTGGAAAGCTCAGCAGCACCGAAAATGGCGAGGTCCAGACCAATCCACTCTCCGGCATAGCCTGACTGATAGTCGAGATTACTGTTGAGCGAGGCATGATGTAAATTAGCCCGATAGTGCCCCTGATATTCACTGGCGGGATCGGTGTCTCTGCGATCTCGCTGACGCTGCCAGTAAAAAACATTACCTTTCAGCGATGAGTCCTCAATAAATCCGCTGGCGTAGGCCGCTGATGAACTTATTGCAGTTAACGCTATTAATGCGGTGGCTATTTCAATTAACGCTAACGCGTAATTAATTTTTCGCATGATCACTCCTCCCTGAATGCAATCCGGATAATTAAGCAGAATATTATTATTGTGGAGGTAATCTATTTTTCGCGACGCGAATTATCAATTAGCAGCGTGGTGATTTGTGAACTATTGCGCAGAACCCGATGAGATAAAATAAAGCAGGTGCAATATGGGAGGGGAGATTAATTTTCTGATGAAAATGTTAGCTATTGGCAGGACTGTTGCAATGGGAAGCTGGTGGTGCGAACGGGCCTCCCGGTTGTATGACAATCAGCCTGCTCAGATAAGCAGGCTAATCCATAAGGCGATTAAACCTGCTTCACCGCCCATCCCTTTTGCTTACTGGTTTTGCCAATCCCAGGATTGAAGCTGTTGGTGGGATCGAGCTGGCGATAGAACGCCGCCAGCTGCGGTTTGGCCTGATAAAGATGTCCGACGTTATGTTCAGCGGGATATTCCGCGCCCCGCGCCTGAAGAATCTCCAGCATCTGCGCTTTGAGCGCATGCACATCGACACCTTTTCTGACGATGTAATCCTGATGAAACACATGACAGAAGAAGTGACCATAGTAGAGACGATGGCTCAGCGAGGCACGGATCTCATCGGGCAGGGTTTCGAACCAGTCCGCATCGTTACGACGCAGGGCGATATCCAGCGCCAGAATGTCCTCGACCTCATCAGAATGCACCGCGTGGTAGCGCACCGCCGCACCCGCCGCTGCGAAGCGATGCAGAAAGGCGTGCGCACCTTCTTTGCCTTCACACTCGAAGAATTCGCCACCGCCTTCACGGAAGTAGTCGCGCAGATAGTTACGCGCTTCCGCCACGCCGTCGCCAGACATCTTCAGCATCAGATGGTGTTCATATTTGTCGCGATACTGCTTCATGCGTTTCGGCAGATGCGCCGGGAACAGTTTACTCAGGCGCTGCAACAGGCGATCGCTGAAGTGCGGTTTAACGAAGGAGAGTTTGCTCAGCCAGGCATCAACCCGCCCCTTCAGCGTGAAAAACAGCGGCATCTTGTCGGTGCCCAGCTTGTCGATCATCAGGAAGGTATCTTTGCCGTAGACTTCCGCAATGTCATAGATGTCGCGGTGCATATATTCGCCCGCCACCGGCAGATGGATGAAATGCGCCAGCATGTGACGGCGGATATCGCTGAGAACACCGGGCTCGTTGGTGCCGATGTAAAACACCTGCTGCTGCGGTTCGCTGGCGAAGGTATCGAGTCGCACCGCGAAGACCGCCAGCTTCCCGGCACAACCGGAGGCTTCAAACAGGCGACGCGCATCGGCGTTATAGCGGGCGGGCGTATCCGCATCCACTTCACGAACCCGGTCGGCATATTCATGATCGGAGGCGTGACGGCCATCGTGCTGCACATCTTTGGGCTGCCAGCGGTCATCATCCAGCCGCCCCAGAATCTCTTCCGGCGACGTCCCAAGATCGATACCGAGATGGTTCACCAGCTTCAGTTTTCCCTGCGCATCAATCTGGGCAAACAGCGCCATTTCACTGTAGGCCGGTCCGCGTTTGATCAGCGATCCGCCGGAGTTATTACAGATGCCGCCCAGCACCGAGGCACCAATACAGGATGAGCCAATCACAGAGTGGGGTTCACGCCCCAGCGGCTTCAGCGCTTTTTCCAGCTGGTAGAGTGTGCTGCCGGGGAACGCCAGCACCTGCTGGCCTTCGTCGATCAGCTGAAGCTTGTCCAGTCGCAGGGTGCTGACAATCACCAGCGGACGATCGTAATCGTCCCCATGCGGCGTTGAGCCTTCGGTCAGGCCGGTATTCGCCGCCTGCATCAGGATAATGACATCGGCATTCACCAGCGTTTGCAGTACCCGCCAGAGCTCCAGCAGCGTACCGGGAAACGCCACCGCCAGCGCCTCGCCTTCGCCGGAGCGAAAGCCTTTGCGATAGCGCGCGGTCTGTTCAGGTTCAGTCAGCAGATGGGTGGGGCCGACCAGGCGGCGCAGGTCAGAAAGCAGGGCAGAGGTTTGTATCATGAGCAATTCCCTTGTCTTATCAGTGCGTCCTAACTGTAGCACGTCAACTCACCTCAACGCAGTGTGACAGCGGCAGCTACCTGCTATTCTCATCTTGTGGCACACTGCCGCCTGTTAATTCGATATTGCGCAGTTACTTAAGAGAACCCAACCTGATGAAATGGATTTACTCTGTTAGTCTCGCTGTCTCCCTCGCGATGCAACCGGCATTGGCTGAGACAGTGCCAGGTAACCACCCGATGACCGAACAGGCGCGGGATGCCTTCGTTAATCAACTGCTTAAAAAAATGACGCTGGACGAGAAGATCGGCCAGCTGCGTTTAATCAGCGTCGGACCTGATAATCCGAAAGAAGTGATTCGCGACATGATTCAGAAGAGTCAGGTTGGCGCGATTTTTAATACCGTAACCCGTCAGGATATCCGCGCGATGCAGGATCAGGCGATGCAGCTCAGCCGCCTGAAGATCCCGCTGTTTTTCGCCTACGACGTTATTCATGGTCAGCGCACCATTTTCCCGATTCCTTTGGCGCTGGCGTCGAGCTGGGATTTGGATGCGGTGAAAGAGGTGGGGCGCGTCTCTGCCTATGAAGCGGCCGACGATGGCCTGAACATGACCTGGGCGCCAATGGTGGATGTCAGCCGTGAACCGCGCTGGGGCCGTGGCTCTGAAGGCTTTGGTGAGGATACGTATCTCACCAGCGAAATGGGTCGCAGCATGGTGCAGTCGATGCAGGGCAAAAGTGCTGCCGATCGCTACAGCGTGATGACCAGCGTGAAGCACTTCGCGCTCTATGGCGCAGTTGAAGGCGGACGCGATTACAACACCGTGGATATGAGCCCGCAGCGCATGTTCCAGGACTATCTGCCGCCCTATAAAGCTTCACTGGATGCCGGCAGCGGCGGCGTGATGGTGGCGCTGAACTCGATCAATGGCGTACCCGCCACGGCGGACAGCTGGCTGCTGAAAGATCTGCTGCGCGATAAGTGGAAGTTCAAAGGCATCACCATCAGCGACCATGGCGCAATCAAAGAGCTGATCAAGCATGGCGTCGCCAGCGATCCGCAGGAAGCGGTGCGCATCGCCCTGAAGTCGGGCGTCGATATGAGCATGAGCGACGAATATTACAGCAAGTATCTGCCCGCTCTGGTGAAGAGCGGCGCCGTCACCATGGCGGAGATTGATGATGCGGCGCGCCATGTGCTCAACGTCAAATATGACATGGGCCTGTTTAACGATCCCTACAGCCATTTAGGTCCGAAAGAGAGCGATCCGCAGGATACCAATGCGGAAAGCCGTCTGCACCGGGCTGAAGCGCGCGACGTCGCGCGTAAGAGCATCGTGTTGCTGAAAAACCGCCTGGAAACGCTGCCGCTGAAAAAATCGGGCACCATTGCCCTGATTGGTCCGCTGGCAGACAGCCAGCGCGACATTATGGGCAGCTGGTCCGCCGCTGGTGTGGCGAAGCAATCCGTTTCGCTGCTGCAGGGCATGCGCAATGCCACCGAAGGCAAGGCTACGCTGCTCTATGAGAAGGGCGCTAACGTTACCGACAACAAAGGGATTCAGGACTTCCTGAACCTCTATGAGCAGGCGGTTTCCGTGGATACGCGTTCACCGCAGCAGTTGATTGATGACGCGGTCGCCAAAGCGAAGCAGGCCGATGTGGTAGTTGCCGCCGTGGGCGAAGCGCAGGGTATGGCGCACGAAGCCTCCAGCCGCAGCGACCTGGTGATCCCGCCGAGCCAGCAGAAGCTGTTAGCAGCACTGAAAGCCACCGGTAAGCCGCTGGTGATTGTGCTGATGAACGGACGCCCGCTGTCAGTGGTGAATGAAGATCGGCTGGCCGATGCGATGCTGGAAACCTGGTTCAGCGGCACCGAAGGCGGCAACGCCATCGCCGATGTGCTGTTCGGCGACTACAACCCGTCGGGCAAACTGCCGGTTTCCTTCCCGCGTTCAGTGGGTCAGATTCCGATCTATTACAACCATCTGCCAACCGGTCGTCCTTACAACTTTGCTAAGCCGAACAAGTACACCTCGCACTACTACGACGCGGTTAACGGTCCGCTCTATCCGTTTGGTTACGGCCTGAGCTACACCACTTTCACCGTGTCGCCGGTAAAAATGTCCTCACCGACCATGCCGCGTAACGGCAGCATCGAAGCCAGCGTGACCGTGACCAACAGCGGTAAACGCGATGGCGCGACGGTGGTGCAGATGTACCTTAACGATCCGGTCGCTTCCATCAGCCGTCCGGTGCAGGAGCTGCGTGGCTTTAAGCGCATCATGCTGAAAGCGGGCGAGTCGCAAACCGTGACCTTCAAAATCGACGTGGATGCACTGAAGTTCTGGAACCAGCAGATGCAGCATGTTGCAGAGCCCGGCAAATTCAACGTGATGATTGGACTCGATTCCGTTCGTACCGAGGATGGGCAGTTCAACTATTTATAACCGTCAGCCTTTCCCCTGACGTCAGGGGAAGGTGATGCGGCGCGTCGTTAGCGTCCTGCTACGGCGCGCCGCGTCATATCCACTATCAGAGCCATCATGATTAATCTGCGTGACCGCATTCAGCAGCAGGTATTCCGCCTTAACGGCCTGTCGATGAATGAATTTGACCTCTCTCAACCGCCTGGCGATCCCGGCCTGTTTGGCCCGGACAGCGTGATCTGGCGCGTTCACGGTGACTTCACCTCCATGATGTGCGGTGGGATCAGCGCGCTGCTGTTGCAGATGCTGCATCCGGCGGCGCTGGCGGGCGTCTGGGATCACTCCAATTTCCGTGAAGATATGATGGGCCGCCTGCGGCGCACCAGTCAGTTTATCGCGGTGACCACCTACGGTAATTCGCAGGATGCACAGACGCTGATCGACCGGGTGAAACGCATTCACCTGAAAGTCAGCGGCGTCGACAGCGAAGGTAAACCCTATGCCGCCAGCGATCCGCATCTGCTGACCTGGGTGCATGTGGCGGAGACCAGCCGTTTTCTGGCCGCCCATCTGCGCTACAAAAATCCACACCTCAGCCGCGCCGGGCAGGATCAGTACTATCAGGAAGCGGCGCAGATTGCCGAAGCGCTGGGGGCGGAGAAGGTACCGAAAAGCGTTGTTGATGTTGCGGATTATCTGCAACAGATGCGTTCAGAGCTGCGCTTTGATCATCGCACTGCCGAAGTGACGCGATTACTGATGAATGCCCCTGCACCCAGCTGGCAGGCAAAACCGGTAATGAAAATTATGCTGAAGTCAGGGTTCGGGCTGATGCCAGCCTGGGCGCAGGCAATGTCCGGTACTGAGATCGGCCGCTTTCAGCAGGCGATCATTGACCGGAAGATTAATGCGATTGCGGTGGGGTTAAGGTGGTCGATTCAGCGCGGTGCCTGGTATCGGGCGATGGTGCGGATGGGAAGGGATGTGGGGTGAGGGGTTCACGGGTAAAAGGGTGGGGGGCTAGTGGTCATAAAGAGATTAGGCAGCACTAGTGATTGATGCTGCTAATTGGATAGACGCTTTTGTTCACCCAATAAATTTATTTGGGTTATTCAAAATAGGCTGATCGGGGCAGATATCAACGTCCGCTTTGTGCCAAGAGCGGACAATGTGAGGCACGCTATACATTAATTTTAGAGAGGCAGGTCACCATCGGTTATTTTTCGGCTGTCTCGAGGGCTGGTTAGCTTTGACTATCGGCATTTCTTGTGCTCATGATCCACTGATGAATTATTACAACGAAAAGGAGTGTGACTATGGGAGGGGTTGGTATCGAGTTACGCATGGGGATTTTGCATAATGCCGCCAAGCAACAAATGCTAGGCCCCCTTTTATCCCATGGGTGGATTGCTTCGGTCGTAGAAGAGTCCAAAGATGGTGAATACTTAGTGATAGACGCCACAAAAGGTGCGAAAAAGCATTCAGTCGCATTAATGTATACGTCAGCAACAGATAATCGACACTACAGGCAGTTGGAAAGTAGGGTCAGTCATATTTTCACAAATGGTCAGCTTTACCATGTTGAGGAGTATACAAGAGGAGTCGCTACTCCAGTTTCTTCACTGGATGATTTTTTTCCTCTGCTGGTCGAGTGGAATAGCGAATTAGCACCACCGAAACTAAGTAAAAAAACCGCAAACTCCCCTGACTCGATAACCAGAATTGTTTCAGAAAATCCTTTGGCTGGTATTTGGGCTCGTCTGAATCAGTTCTCCAGCTCTGAGATAGCTAAAAAGCTGGTTTTAAGGCGAGCCGAGAGAGAAGGAGTTGTGCTGGCAGATGAGCAGGTCCTTTCTAAAGCGTCCGGCATCGCGTTTGCGTTGGGCAACGCTGCTGATTATTACAAAGGCGCGCCTTACGAAAGCTTGAATAAGCGAGTTCTTAGCTTGTACTACGGAACCTTGAGCCTTGCATTTGCAGAAATGCTGGCAGCACCTAATGGGCCCTCCGATCTTGATCAGCTGGAAGGCATGACCAAACAGGGGCATGGGCTGTTCGCTCTGTCATCAGTAACCGGTCATTTCGGAGACCTGAAGGTTGGTGTTCTGGCCACTGGGTTTTACCCTAATTGGGTGAGTTTTCTCGGGTATGACACCGCTTTTTATCCTAAGGCTAAAGCGAAATCCGTGGGTGATTTAGATAATTCGGATAAGTATCCCTCACAATCATTTACTGGTATGTCTGTTTTACTATCTGCGATTCCCGAATTGGGGGATCTCTTCACGCAGGTTTACGACGATGAGCCTTCTTGGGTTATCCCGTATATCGATATGATCTCTCAACGCGCACAAAGAGCTGCTAATCCTTCGAGCAGTTACATATTGCTTAAGGATCGGTCTAATAAGATATCCGAGGCACGAATTGCTTTGCAGGATTTGCCGCTTGCTGAGTTAACAAAGGTTGAAACTCCCAACGATGGTGAAGTGTTTCGGGCGCGCGTTAATCATCAGGGGTTGAAGTCTTGGCACGATGCATTGTTATTGCATCGCAGCCCTTATCTAAGCAGCCCCACACTAATCTTGCCGGTATTAGGAGGCGTGTCGGAGTATAGGGTCACCTCTCTTGCAATATTGTATTCGTTGTCAATTCTGGTGAGGTACATGCCAAGCGCCTGGAGGCGGGTGGAAGGAGGTGATTGGGACCAGCATTTAAGTGTCATGCGAGCCGTACTGGACGTATTTGAGAGGATTCTCCCACAACAATTCCTTGAAAGCATTTCAGGTGAGCGTGTTCATACGAGCTTGCCAGGCTCCCTTATTTAACAAACTCTTCTCCTCGCAGAGGCACTTGGGATTTCGTTGTCACCGTACGAATGCTTCTCGCCTATTGCTGCCCCTTCTGTCGGGAGCGATAGGCGACTTTTCGACACTGAGAGCGGCTTATCAAATTGCACCACTGACCAAACGGCAGGTGCCAGCGGTTACTAACAGTTCGTACCACTTAGATCATTGTTAGGACCATAATTTCCGCTTCTCGCTCATAGCGAACTACGCAATTGCAGATCTGCTTTATGCCAGTCGCTTGATTACCTGTATGCGGTTAGCGCAATAAGGCACCTGCCTCTGACAACCAGGATTTCTTACGGTCAGCTGAAAGAGGGGGGGTATGCGCGTTTCAACATAACTGCGCGCTTCAGCAACCGAAAAAATCACTGCGACCGAGCAACGCCAGCGTTATTGGCGTGCCGCAGACCTTTTGCCCACATAGCTGTGGGGGGACCAGTGCGGTTCAGCTGGCTGACTATGATTTGCTACCACGAGGCATACATTAAGACGTATGAACGAAGAACCGTTATGTGTAACTTGCTTAGTCTTGCAGCCTTAAAGTCTTGAAAGATTAGTTTGCTTCGTCCTTCAGCCGGTGACGATAATTTTTCAGGACAACGAGTGTCACGATCTGACTGTAAATAAATCCGCCAAGCCCAGCTAATATTACGGTGCCGACTATGCCGCCAAAGTACGCTCCCGCGCCAGCAAGGACTCCGCAGAGAACGAGACCACCTCAGATCTGCCAGTGCCGGAAAGCCGATTTATACGCGCTCCGCCAACGCCTTCCACGCTCCCTCATAGATAAGTCTTTCAGTTCGGGGATACTTTTGTGGGTCCAGTAGATTTTCATGGCGAAGTCCTAGTTCAGATGGCTAAGCGAAGGAAAACATAAAACGCCAGCATAGGAAAGGTTCTGTCGATATCTGCTTCCCGCTCATAGCGGACTTTAGCCTGCTGAACGTCCGCTTTGTGCCAGGAGCGGACATTTCGTGCTTATGAAAAAAGGGGTAATGCCTATGGCAATCCCCTTTGTATTGAGAAGAATAAATCAGCTTTGACAGAATCGGAGCCGGTTTCCAAATGGGTTGAAGACTTCCAGAATATCTCCCCAGTCCTGCTTCACTATTTCCGGGCGACCATAACGGAGATGGTTGGTGTGAAGCAGCAGAATGCGTCGCTGGTCGAGGAATCTGCGTCGGCCTCGCAGAGCCTGCGGGAACACGTCTCCCCGCAGCTGCAGTCAGTGTCAGTGTCAGTGTTCACGCTTGCTAAAGTCTCACATCCCACAGCCACCCGGCATGCAATTGTATCTTCACCAACCGCAGTTAAGAAGGAAGCGCCTGCTGATACAGACGGAAACTGGACCACCTTCTGATGTCTGGCTGCGTCCTGCAGGGCGCAGCCGCCCTCCTTTATTCATATCATTTCTGTCGTCTCGTAGGCCTGCACGAATATAACTATCTTTGACAGACCAGCCTGCAGGAAGGGAGCCATGTACGGTGTTTTACGCGACAATGTCCAATAAAAGTGATGGACATTATTTTTGCGAACCCGGAGTGCGCCGGAGATACTGTCTAAATGCGAGGCTAACCTTTTAGTAGGCTTGAATATCTGAAGAATAGGCGGTTTTTAATTTTTCATAAATGCTTTTTTAAATAATCTATACAGCCTTTACTATTTTAAGAATGAAATTTTATAATTAATAAAAATGTAATGTGCTTCAGCTTGTAAAATATGTGACCGTGACGTGCATCTCACTTTGTGATTATGCCTAATAAATTAGCGCCGCACAGAAACATGCATTCGAAATCATGCAAATACTTTTGCTGCTTTATACACATCAGCTAATCCCGAGACACTTCTGATTACACCTGAACTTCTTCTATTTTCCTGTTTTTTTTAATTTACTTGAGGTACCCCTACAGCGGGGTTATCCGTAATGTATTTTTTCTCATGTGTTTCTTACTTTAAGGATAGATTATGAGACCGAACAAAATCACTTTTGCTTTAGGGTTGTTACTGATCACTGCAGCTCGTCTGTCTGCCGCAACTCCATTGCACAGTGTGCCTGTCACATCAGACTCTGTGCATCCCTTTGTCTTAATCGGCGATGCCAATGGTGCCCCTGGTTCTGCCGGTGGCAACGGGGGTAATGGTGGTAATGACAACTCACCAGGAGCTCCTGGTGGGGATGGCGGTAATGGTGGTAATGGCGGTAATGCCGACAGTGGAAATGGCAGTAGCAATGGGAATGACAGCGGGGACAATAACGGAACCGGTAATGGTGACGGCAGCGATAATGGCGGCGGAGATGGCGGTGGAGATGGCGGTGCATAATAAAAGGCATGCTTAATTTTAATACGCGGTGGATTATTTCATCGCGTTTTCATTATGGAGATATAAATATGAAATCCAATCATATAGTCATCAACTCTCTTATTTTCTCAGTTCTGACAATCAGTGCCTTGAGCGCCCACGCCTCGAACAAGCATCATCATAAACATAACGACTGCTCATATCTGAATGGGAAAAATGGCGGTACGACTGAAAATGGTGACGCTAATGGAGAAAACGGTAAGAAAGGGGTATCGGGGACGTCATGCATCGACGGTGGCAACGGCGGTAATGGCGGCAACACAAGTAACGGAAACGCAAATGGCGGAAGCGGCGCGCCCGGAGCTAATGGAGCTAACGGATGAATAGCAGAATAAATAAGGTTTTCACGTTGAGCATTTTTACCGTTGTGTCTCTCAACTCAATGGCAAATGCGTGGGCAAATAAGGAAGATACTAATGTAGTGTCTGTTTCCCATCTGGTTCATCAAATAGCTGATGGCGGGAATGGTGGTGACGGTGGCAGTGGCTCTGCAGGGGGAAATGGCGGGAATGGAGGAAACGGAGGAAGCGGGCCTGAGGGTGGTAATGGCGGCAACGGTGGCAACGGTGGCAATGGCAATAGTGCTGATTCGCCTGGGGGGAATGGCGGTGATGGAGGGGATGGGGGCAATAGCGGTAACAATGGGCAAGGAGGAGAAGGAGCTGCAGGAGCGAATGGAGCTGATGGTGGAAATGGAGGTGATGGCGGCAGCAATAATTCACCAGGAGGGAACGGTGGTGATGGTGGTGATGGCGGGGATGGGGGAAACACCTGATTAAATAAAGTGATGAATTGAATGAAGGAGATTTTAAATGCGAATTTTTCCTTTACGCACGTTTTTAAGATCATTATTGGTTATAGCTGTCATAACACTTCGAATAGCAATCTTCTGTACGCCTTCTTTTCTGCTGCCGGCTTTGACTTTCACCGCCAGCTTTAGTGCCATCGCAGACGATGGAGATGGCGGGAATGGCGGTGACGGGTCTGGCAATGGGAACGGTGGTGATGGCGGGAATGCCGGAGCCGGTTCTAATGGAGATGGAGGAGATGGGGGAAGCGGCGGCGAAGAAGGAGGTAATGGAGGAAACGGCGGCAACGGTGACGGTTCAGGCAACGGTGGAAACGGCGGCAACGCGGGACCCGGCGGATTAGGTGGTCAGGGTGGACAGGCAGGCAGCAATGGAGATCACGACGGCTTGCCGGGAATGAGCGGTGCCAGGGCTTCAAAGTAGTGTTGCTATTGAAAAGATAACGTGATGAATATCTGTCAGTCAGGTCACCGAGATTCCGGTATTAAGTGATTTCGCCCTGGCTGACTTCTTGACTCTTCAGTAGTTCCACTTCGTGCTAAAAACGGGCATTTCAAGGTCACGTGTTAAATTTGAACGCAGCTATCGTTTGTTTAAAACAGGAGCCAACAAATGAACATTGACTGGCATAGTTCTTCATTAACACGCTTTACAATCGTAGATAAAGACTACAAAAAACACACAAAACGTTCGCCGTTTTATGGTCAATGAGTGTGGTCCAGATTTCCGGTTTGATCGCGAGTTTATGGCCTGGATACGAAATGACGTACAAAAAAATCTGGGTGATGTGGTTGATGAGTGGAAGCGCAGACATCCACTTTCACTTTAGTGCAGGAACGTCCGGTCTTCGCTCAAAGCGGACCTTCAGTTCAGTTAGCACGTCCGCTCCGTGCCAGAAGCGGACGTTCCTTAATACGTAGGATTATCATGTATTTTTTTAAAAATCTAGGGCCTGACTTTAATAGTAGGCCCGTGAATTCAAATTACATGGAGCGGTTCAAGTTGAACGGGTAGCCATACCCTTTAATTGTCCTGCTCATCGTCGAAGTCATTTTCGTAAGGTGCATGAGAAACTTTGATGACTTCTTCTGCGCCTACATCCTGAAGCGTACCTTCGACAGTTTCCAGGTTTTCCATCGCCTCTTGGAATTTTTCGATAATATCAGCAGCAGGAATTTTACCTTCAGCCAGGTTTTCCAGCGTCTGGATTGCGCTTTCCAGGCCTGGCGTATCATCCTTTACGCGAAGCACTTCTTCACCCAGTGGGATGTCATCCAGAGGAACCCAGCGTGAGCTATCAATGTCGATACCGCGCTCTTCCTCCAATTTGATACGCTCAGCATTATTGATGCCATCGGCAATATCGACGAACTCCTCAGCTATATCTTTCAACGTCTGGGCTCGCTCCAATGCATCATCAATGTCCTGCGTCGTTACTTCACTCATATCTACCACCCTCATGAAATGCGAGGCAACACACCTCGGTGAAGTCACAATGGTATATGGCATTAAAAAAATCAATTTATTTGATTTTATTATTAAGTTGATGTATTTTTTAATTTTATATCTATTTTTTATCAATTTAATTTATTGGTGGTTTATTATAAATTGAAAAATAAAATTTAAAATCAAATAGATAATCTTCGTGATCTTTATGATCGTTCTGCTATGATTTTTCAGATGGAAATATAGGCGGCGGTGTTCAATTCGCCAGCTTTATCATTTTCCTCTTAAGCTGAACGGCATAAACATAATCATAAATTGTGATGGATATCACAAAAAAAGAGGTCCAGATGCACCTTTCTGAACATAATAAGTCTCTGTTCTGCACGTTTCTTTCTGGTGCCGCCAACCCTTTCCCGAACATTTATGATGCAATCAGCGAACAGATACTTCTCCTCATCCTTAAGGCCCGGCAACTGAATGAAAATGCTGAATTCAGCAAGTGGTTTAATGAGCAGCA
Organism: Pantoea sp. OVA07A; assembly: GCF_019969975.1. NCBI lineage: Bacteria > Pseudomonadati > Pseudomonadota > Gammaproteobacteria > Enterobacterales > Erwiniaceae > Pantoea > Pantoea sp. OVA07A. Next base: position 1,482,456 of record NZ_JAHXYM010000001.1, read on the forward strand.
CAAGGTACTGACAAAGCTGCGAGCCCAGAGCAATAAAATCAACAAAATCTACCCTCAGAACACATATGAGACTGGTTTTATGCAACAAAAGCAGGACAGCCTCATGGATGCACTTATTTTCATGCATCAAATCTATGCCGGTTTTGATGATGGCAAGGTCAGTCTGAAGACCTGGAGAGAGATGAACCGGCAGACAACAGAACAGGGGTTCCGCTTTGCGAAACAAAGCAAACTTCTGGAGCAGTTTATTCACGACGATTTGTTTGCCATCCTGGCCGAGGGCCCGACACATTGTTCGCCAATCCCGCCTCAGGCACGAAAAGGCTACTGCCATCAGGACCTTTCCATTGCGCACTCATGCAGCCGGGAGCTGCTTTCCCGATTGAACGATTTCCACAAAATAGATTCATTTCCCATACTCGCTGATTCAATTTACAACTTAATTAACGATTTGCATGATGCCGGCATTGTTATTCCCGACTGTCTGTCCGAATTTGAAAAAGTTCACACAAATTTTCTGATAGGAGAAAGGCGGGAGAACGGCGTATTCCATAAAATAATAAAGTTAATTAACGATGAAGGGCGTGTTAAGTTCATTGAAAGGATTGTTGAACAGTGCGCACCTCAGTACGCCGAATATCTGTTCGACCAGTATGTGGGCATTTATGCTTCGGAGATTATACAGTGGCTGACTGAGCTTCAGAGGTATTTCAAATATTCGCAATCAACTCCATTTGTCTGGAAATTCACCACTGTTACGCCTGATATCAACACCTCTTCACAAGGGAAAGAACAACAACCGACAGTCGCGTGGGAGAGCGATTATTGCCAGATTTCAATCAAGCGAGATACCCTTCTAAAACTCATCCAGACCAACACGTTGCATGATGCTTCAGATTCTCTCGCAGACTGCTTACTACGTATTTATGATCAGCCTGCCGACCAGATGCGCAGGCAGAAAGGTACCATTCCGCAAATCTCTGACCGGGAACGTCACGTCTATAGTTCGAACAGTTATCATTTTCACAGCGCTTCTCAAGGTAACCATCAAAAGAACAGAGATATAGTGCAATCCTTTGAAAAATGGTACGAAAACAATAAAGTGCTTCTGATTAGCCACAAGAAAACACGTACTGAGCGCGTCGGTGTCGAAGTCCGTCTGGCCGGGTTGAAATGCTATGACCTGAAAATGGGCATTCCTGAAGGCAACAGAATGAAAATAAAAGACGGTGTTTACGATCTTGTGAATCAAGACACCAGCCTCCGCTTTGAAAAGTCCATTAGTGATGTCTCACTTCAGCGATACCATTCACAGGTAAAAAAAATCATTGTAAAGGATATTGATGATTTGCTCCGAATCCAGCGGAACAAAAATTCTAAATGTCCATTCAGTGGCGCCTATCACGCTATCAAGCCACTATGGAGCAAGAGCGATTATCATGAGGAAGAATGAACCTTATGGTAGGAATACCTATTTCCAGTCGACTTAGGCATCGTGGTGTACGTAATGTCTTAGTAACGTCTGATTCTCGCTCAAAGCGGGCATCCAATTCAGCCAGCACGTCCGCTTTGTGCCAGGAGCGGACGTTAATAAAATATTAATTTTCTGTCTGGAGAACAACTTCTTAAAAAACACATCAACCTGGACACTTAGCTTTGAATCATGTTACATACCCCGTAGCGTTTACTTTTTATACATGCGCATTATTGAATAACCCAAGATTGGTAATGAATTATTGATTTCTATAATTAACGTCATACTCTTTAACTGAGATGAATAGTAGATCGCAATAGCAATTACCTTTAACTTAATGTGAGGATGGTGATATAAAATCAAGTTAAACTGTTTTTTATGGATAGTAATGAACGATATGTAAACCTTGGATTTTTAATTCTTTTAATAGCCTCAATTAAAACCCTACAACATAATACATAACTATTATGCTCAACCATTAATTTATTTTTCGATACTGCGATGACTTGCGAATCTGGCCTTAATATCACAGGTGTTACCAGGCTATAAGTTAAGAGTGGGAACATCTTATAAATGGATTCATGAAAAACACCTACGGCATGGGTAGGCACTATTTTATATGGATTCTCAATCCGATAAGCCCACCGTCGGTACATTCCCATATGAAATTCTGCAATGATAGGAGAAACATGAGAAGGAAAAACATCCAGTTTGTAATCTTCGTACGCTCCAACAACGTAAAATAATGCCATTAATACGCCCTTCCTTCAATTCCATATTTAGGATTGTATTTCACCAGTTTACCTCTGAGTAATTTACTCAAGTTTCTTATCTTAGGGTTGGATTGATAAGTGTTGGGAATAAATAGCCTCTTGATATGTTTTTCTTGAATGACATATCCTGAATCTAAACAAAATTCGAAAAGCCAAGCATGAGGGTTATCTGATTCATACATAAAATCTATTACTGCTTTTGGAAAATATTTAGTTAGAACTGGCTTTAAAGTCGGGCACGCAACATGGTCATTAATACTATTTAAAGATCCTTCAGGGAGATTTAACAAGTCTGATGTTAGAGAATAGAATCTGTCATAATCGCAGGACGCCATTTTAAGAAAAAGCTCACTATCATAGTCAGGCTTAAGAAAGCCAAATTTAATACTACCAGTATCTATTGGACTTCCCATATTAAAGAAAACAATATTATCAGTGAGAAAGTCTACGTTTAACTCTATCACTATTGAACCGCGTAGAAGAGGAGGGTTGCCCACCGGATAGCCAATATTATAATAATCAGATTTAGAACTCCCATTATCTTGATTGCCAATTATATTTTCAATAATGTGAATTTTGTTAAGAGTGAGCACCTTTGAAAAAAATATCATTTCTCAGCGCTTTTACAATTTTGAATATGATTTTGCCACTGACCATTAGCCGTATTCAGAATGTTTTGATATTGCTCCTGATATTTCATCACATCATTGAGTGTTATTTTACTGGCAGCATCATCTTCTTCCATATTTTTTGCCATAGTAATGACATGCTGTAACTCATAAAGGGAGCATATTGTAGCGATGTTCATAGCCATTCTTTCTTGATACATGAATTTATTCAGCAACTGCCCTGCAATACCCGCACACATACTTGCAAGAAGAGTTAATATGGTCAGAGATAACACATGGATTTCCGCATTAACAGCTATAAGAAGAGTCGTAATAGCGGTTAACACAATTTGAGATACAGAGAAAAACTTATTATTCTTCTGATTACTTCTCCGCTTTTCTTCGAATTCTGAAATACGCCTGGCAATCTGAGACTCCAGTTCGGTCAAACTCTTTAGGCTATGTGTTGTATTCACGAAACACCATCTGGGATAGGTTGTTGGGTAAAAAATAAAAAACTAGGGTTATGTCAATGAGAACAATCAATTCATCTCAAAGTCAAAGCTTTATGTAATCAATGCGATGATTATATCCTAATCCTTTAACAGATATAACACCTGCCCTTACAAAAATAAAAGAAAAAAAGCTGTAAAGCCCTGACCTATCCCCCAATCTAAATATCGAGATGAAAACCTTAATCGATATAATATCTCATTAATATCAGTTGTTTACATTGTTTTTAAAGTCAAATTATAGCATCTATATTGAAAATAGAACCTAAAATCGCACATTTTTTCGTCACAACATAACAAAATTAATATCAATAGGTCTCGTTGTCAGTTGAACGTCCGCAGTTCGCTCATAACGGACCTAAGCCTGCAGTAAGTCCGCTGTGTGCCAGGAGCGGACGTGGCTAACATCGGAATGACTAATCTGCGGGGCTGGTCAGCACATATGACAACGTATGACGCTGTCGTGACCTCAGCTTGTAAAGTTGTATGAGTTGTTCTGCATTTCACACTTGGGATAGTCAGTGACATTACAAGCGACCTATATTGAACAGCTTACGCCCGGCGCTGAAACGGAAGGTGTTTCGATCATCGACGTCAATCCTTTTGGCTCTAAGGGGGAAAAGGATCGGCGACTGCTAATCAGAAACGACGGTGAGCCCCTTCTGATTTTACAGTTATATATACGTGCAGATGAGGATGGCTGGCTTATTTCCAGCGCCTTTTCTGATTTTCTCCTCAATGAATCCCACGTGGCTATCATTTGTGGGGACTATTTTCATGTTTTTGACATAGCCACACACGCGTTCAGAAGCCATCCACTAGGTGATTACGTCGGCCATATTTATTCAGTGCCTGACATCCATACTGACAAGCTACATGATCGGGTTTTGGTTGCAACTTACTGCCACGTTTTTCTGATGGATATTGCTGCAGGCATTCTCTGGAAATCCAGGCAGTGCGCCATTGATGGTGTAATCAAAACATCAATAGAGAATGATACCGTGCTTGGCCAAGGAGAGTGGGACCCGCCAGGAGGCTGGGAATCTTTTAAGCTCGATCTTAAAACGGGTATCCTGATTTGAAAAAGGAGTTACCCTCACAGTAATTGCTAAAAGCGGATTTTGCTAGCATCGCAATATCATAATTTATGGGGACAAGTCAGGTTGACCTGCTCCCATTTGATTAATACACCAAGGTTTAACTAGCTCTTCATGGTACTGAGAACAACCGCTAAGTCTGCTTCTCGCTCATAGCGGACATTGTTTTTGACAGTCCCTGCTTCATTCGTTCGGGCGCACTACTGCTCTATAACTGCGGTCGCAATTAATTCTTTAAAGGGAAATCTGATGAAAGCAGGACTGCTTTCACTGGTTTTGCTGGCCACCACGCTGCTTACCGGTTGCGATGCTGGCGAGAAGAGTATTGATTGGTATAAAGCGCATGACGCGGAGCGCAAAGCTAAATATAAGGAATGCACGAAAGCCTCTGATCAACGCGGTACCGAAGACTGCCGTAATGCCATTGATGCCACTGTCCACGGCGGCTCTTTTACAAAGAGTCCCAATAAAAGTTGGTAAATTCAGACGAGCCGCCGCCTGGCGGTTTTTATGCCCTTCTGCGGGCACAGGTAACGTCCCTTCAGTCAGCCACTCAAAGGCAGACGCCGGGCACAATTGACATTGTTCTCCCAAAAAGCAATAGTTAATTTTTAGAATCAAGTGGATCTACTATATTCGCACATAAGGAATGGAATTCTCATGTCATATAGCTGCTATTTACTTCTCAATCGGCGTGAAATGACCAGCCTGAGCTGCCCTGGTATTGTTACATTTCCTGCTTTTTCTGGTCAAAAAGAAGGCCGCAATAATCCAGAAAAAACAAACGTACCCGATATAGGCCCAATAGTTCGTGGCCGTTACTTTATTGTAGAACGACCTTCAGGCGGAAGATTGGGACCGTTTAGAGAACGCTTGTTGAAAGACATATACGGTACGGATCGCTCAACATGGTTTGGACTATTTCGTGACGATGGAAAAATTGATGACTACACGTTTGTACAAGGCATCAGGCGGGGTGATTTCCGTCTGCACCCTATTGGGCCATTAGGGCTGAGTGAAGGCTGCATCACACTTCAGCATCCTCTTCAGTTCAATTACATGCGCGACATGTTCCTTAAATCTGGCCCAACGCTTAACATCCCGGGCAGCCAGCTCAAAGCCTATGGAACGGTAAAGGTATACTAACGATGCGCTTAATTTTTACTATTTTGCTGTTTGTTTTTTGTGCGATTGCTATTTCAAAAGCTATTGCTGTCATAGTGCCGGTAACATTCTTTTATGCCATCGCAGGTTTTCTCAATATTAATGGCGATGAGGCAACCATCGACTTTGTACTCTCAGCCAATATCCTTATTTCTATCATTATGTCTGTTGCGCTTTTATGGGTGCTGAAAGGTTTTTTCAAAAAGCATTAAACAGGACGATATGAGTACCATTGATTAGAAAAGTCAGTCTGCTAACCATAGTGAACGCTACAATCAACACCGTATCCGGTTGACTTTATGGGGCAGTGCATCGCGCTCCTTCGCTGCATCCACCCGTTACTGTAAGAGCATTATCAGACCGTGATGGTATGATTATGCTGCCAGATGGGCCTCTACTCCCGCCAATTGCGCCTGCTGTACTCTTCACTGCACTCCACCCCCCCCACACTTTGAGACTATTACCCTTGTCTCAGATAGCCGCAGCCAGGATCCTGCTCTATTCTCGGGGAAAATGGATTCCTCCAGGCTTTGTCGAGGCACTATGACGTACAAATCCCTGATTGCTGAAGTCCACAATCAGCAGCGCACCCTGACCGCTATTGTCGAACAGGATGAGCGCACTGCCTATTTTTACATCTGGCCAACCGACCTGTTCCGCAGCCAGTATGCGGTACGCGGCTGCTGGCTACGAAACCTGCTGCCGGCACCGGCGCAGGAAGATCGCGAGGCGATGGAGCAGGGCATAGCGCCGCTGCTCAGCGCCGAGTATTGCCGTAATCTGGAAGCCGAACCCGCGCTGGATCCAGCCGGTCTGCAGGTGCTATGGGAGCCGAGCGATGATGGCGCGGCGCTGTGGTATTACGGCCAGCTGCTGGCGGTGATCCCCGGCTGGAGTCTCTATCAGGAGAAGCAGGTGAGCTTCTCTGCAGGCTGCATCAAAAAGAACCGGCTGACGGCACCGCTGGGGTCGGCATCAACCAATGACTACTACGCCCGTGCGGAGCATCAGCGTCAGTTCTGGCGCGAATGGCACGACGGCAGCGAGTGGGATAAGGTGCAGAACGATCTGATGGCCTGCTATCAGGCGCGCTTTGGCGAGTCAGTGAAGTATTACGCTATCGATCAGGGCAGTTGGCCGCCGATGGCAATCTCCCAGCACTGGCATCAGGGCGTCTGGTATTTCCTGACCATCGGCATGAGCATTCGGCCGATGCCGCAGGTCGATTATCTGTTTGATGAGCTGGCGCCGCAGTATCGCCGCATTGAACTCGGCATGGCGGTTGACGGTGAAGTCATGACCGAAGGCAACGCGGTGCAGATGGCCAGCGCGCTGGCGGAGTTCGTGCATCTGCCTTGGGCGCGGCTGACCTGGCTGGGCGAGGGCCATACGCTGGCGTCGGAAGTGGCACCCGTCGGCTTTGAAAGCTTCCTGCTCGCCAATGAGCTGGCAACCGATCAGGCGCAGTTCTCGCTGCCAAAACGCGACGGCGATCGCCCGACTCTGCTCTGGACCACGCCGATTACTGAAGCGGAACGGCAGTTCGCGCAGGCGGATGAACATGGCGGTCAGAAGTTACGGGAATTGTTAACGGCGGATGGCAATAATCACATCTTCCGCCCGCGCCAGCAGGTCGTCAGTTCAGAAGAGTAGGCCAGCAATAATGCGGCTGTTCGCCCATTCCCCGGCGCCCGCCGGGGATGTGATAGTTTCCATATGAAATTAAATTTTTACAAAAATCAAACATTTCTCAAATATGTGATCCTGCTCATCTCAAGTTCCCGCTTGCCGCGCCGTTAAACCCGATCAGGCAATCGCGCCGCACCAGGTTCAGGGGAACGAAGATGTTTAAAACAACACAATCCCGCTTCACCGCAACAATGATCGCGTTCTTTGTTGCGCTTTTACTCGTTACAGTCTGGGTTATTAATCAGTTTGTCGCGCCACAACTGGTGGATAGCGAAAGCCGTCTGGTTCGCTATCAGGTGGATTCGCTGGCTTCCGGTATCGTTGAACAGATGAACCGCGTTCAGGCCCAGCAGCGCGCCATTACCGAAGCCGCATCTGTCATGGACAGCGCCACCATCGACACCCTATTACCGACGCTGGTTAACCAGTATCAGGACAGCAATGTGTTTGGTGGCGGGATCTGGCCACTGCCAAATCGTCGTGACCCGGCCAAAGAGAAGGACAGCAGCTTCTTTGCCCGTAATGCCAGCAATGAACTGCAGGTGAACACCTACTGGAACTCCGACGCGGCTGACAAATACTGGGAGCAACCCTGGTACAAAGATGGCATGGCCGCTCCGAAAGGCCAGTGTGCCTGGGCAAAAGCCTATCAGGATGCCGCCAGCCCGCAGCCGCGTACCAACTGTGCTATGGCCATCTACAAAAACGGCACGGCCTGGGGTGTCGCCACCATCGACGTGACGCTGGGGTTCTTTAACCAGCTGGCGAAGCAGATGGGTGAAACCATTCAGGGCAACGTCCTGATCGTCGAAGCCGACGGTAAAGTCGTGGGCAATGGCGCACTGGTGAATGCCGCACCGAAGCTGGAGAACCTGGCTGACGTGCAGATGCCGATGGCAGCACCGCTGAAAACGCTGCTTAACGGTGTTGGCAATCAGCCGCTGGAAACCACCTATGACAGCAGTGAAGGCGAGCAGACGCTGTTCGTGCAGGCCATTCCTGGCAGCCCGTGGTATCTCGCCAGTAGCCTGCCAACCAGCCTGCTGAAAGCGCAGTCGCATAACATGCTGACCCGCCTGGGTCTGGTGCAGATCCCTCTGGCGGTAATCCTGCTGCTGGTGTCGCTGGGCTTTGTCCGCGCCATGATGAAACGTCTTAACGTGCTGAACAGCAACATTGAAGCGCTGTCGACCGGTGGTGCGGATCTGACTCAGCGTCTGCCAGCCAGCAACAGCCCGGAGTTCAACGCCGTCGCGCAGAGCTTTAACCAGTTCATCAGCTATCTGCAGGGACTGCTCCAGCAGGTGGGCGACAGCGCGCTGGCGATCACTGCCGCGTCGCGGGAAATTGCCAGCGGCAACGCTAATCTCTCTTCCCGTACCGAAGATCAGGCCAGCTCGATTGTAGAAACGGCCGCGTCGATGGAGCAGCTGACCGGCACCGTGCGTCAGAACGCTGACAACGCCACCCACGCTAACCAGCTGGCGGGTGATGCCTCGCAGGTGGCCGCACGTGGCACCGAAGTGGTCCGTCAGGTGGTGACCACCATGGGCGAGATTCATCACTCATCCCGTAAAGTGGTCGATATCATCAGCGTGATCGACAGCATCGCATTCCAGACCAATATCCTGGCGCTGAACGCCGCAGTAGAAGCCGCTCGTGCCGGTGAACAGGGTCGCGGTTTTGCGGTGGTGGCATCGGAAGTGCGTAACCTGGCACAGCGTTCAGCCAACTCGGCGCGTGAGATTAAAAAGTTAATCGAAGAGTCGGTGGCGAACATCGATACCGGCAGCGCGCTGGTCGAGCAGGCGGGTCAGACCATGGATGAGCTGATGAAGGGCGTGAGCAGTGTGACAACGCTGATGAGCGAAATCATGTCAGCCAGCCGCGAACAGAGCCTGGGCATCGAACAGGTTAACGTTGCGATTACCCAACTGGATGGCACCACACAGCAGAACGCCGTGCTGGTGGAGCAGGTTTCTGCTGCCGCGCAGGCGATGGAATCGCAAAGCACCCAGCTTGAGCGGGTGGTTCAGAGCTTCCGACTGTAATCCCTCTCCAGGCCAGCCCTGCTGGCCTGATTTTCTCTCTGCTTCATCCGCTTATCTCCGCCTGACCCGGGTAAAAAATCCTCGATGATCCGCCCAAACCGATAATTCTGTGCCAGAATAGTTGGGAATAATCTCAAGGAAACGCCATGTCTGCTATTGAAGTTATCCTCGTTGACCACCTCGATCGTCCCACCGGCAAGATGGAAAAGCTGGAAGTGCATGAAAAAGGATTACTGCACCGCGCGGTGACGGTCTACGTCTTCAATTCCCGGCAGGAGCTGTTGCTACAACGGCGTGCCAGCGATAAATATCATTGTGGTGGCTTGTGGAGTAATACCTGCTGTGGTCATCCTTATCCCCATGAATCAACCCGCGACGCCGCCGAGCGCCGCTTGCGTGAAGAGATGGGGATGGTGGTGACGCTGACGCCGGTGTTTGAGCTGAGCTACAACCTGAAACTGAGCAATGGCCTGACTGAACATGAGTATGGTCACGTCTTCTTTGCCGTCTGCGACAGCCTGCCGCAGCTGAATCCGCAGGAAGCGGATGCCTGGGATTATCGCCCGATGGCGCTCATTGAGCAGCAGATGCAGCAGCAGCCACAGCAGTTCACACCGTGGTTTTTGCATACCTTCCCGCGCATCCCGGACTATCTGGAGCAGTTTCCTTTCCCGGCAGTTACCGCATAAAAAAACCGCACTAAGGTGCGGTTTCAATGCTGGCCGGAGAAGTCGGGCCGGGGTAAACAGTGCGCCAGGGCTATGAGCCCGTTTGCTCCCTGAGCCGGTGCGCTATCCACGTCCTTACCATTGATTATCGCTGCAGCTCGAAATCTTCCGCATCCACATCATAACCCGACGGTTCCCAGCGGATCGCCAGCAGCGCCAGCAGGCCCGCCAGTGGTGCCAGGAAGATCACCCAGAACACGCCGGTGCCCAGCGCCGCGACCAGCACCGGAAACAGAAACAGCGAAACGGTAGAGCTGCCGCGCATCAGCGTCTGGTTAAAGCCGACACCCACGCCGCGCAGCGACGTCGGATAGCTCAGCGACGCAAAAGTCATGGTATGCGAACCCGGCCCGAATCCCTGTCCAAACAGGAACAGCGCCAGCATGCCGATCGCCAGCGCGGCTTCCTGACCGCCTTCCGGACGACCAATCAGCGCCAGCCCGAGCAGCGCCACGCACTGACAGGCATAACCCGCCACCGACATCTTCCACGCCCCGAGGCGCGGCACCAGTCGCACCGCCAGTATCCCGCCGACAAAGGCGAACAGCAGATTCAGCGCCAGCGACACCAGAATGGTGGTAAGCATTGACTGGGCAAAGAAGCTGGAGATGATCACCGGCAAGCCAAACGCCACCGCGTTATAAGCAAAAGATGAGGCAATGGAAGTGATGGTCGCCAGCAATGTACGGCGGCGATAAACGCCCTGTAACAACGCACCATAGTTACGCCAGCTCGCCTTGCGCACCGGCATGGCAGGCGTCAGCGCGGCGTCGGGTGCCACCTGGGCATTAATACTCCACGCACTGCGTAAAATCGCCGCGGCACCTTTCAGGTCGCCCTGATTCGCCGCCCAAACCGGGGATTCGCTCATGTAACGGCTACGGATGGCGATGATGATAATCGCCGGAACGGCACCAAAACCAAGGATTAGACGCCAGAGCCAGTCGGTGTGGCTTTCGGGTAACACGGCATAGAGCAAGAGCACCAGCAGATAAGAGATGCTGATTGCCGCATACCAGGTTGGGCACCACATCGCCACGCTGGCCGCTTTATTTCCCTTGCCACGTAGTCTGGAAAACTCCGCCAGAAACGCCATCGCCACCGGCAGATCGATTCCGACTCCCAGACCCATCACAAAACGCGCGCCGGCCAGCACATACTCATTGGGGGCAAACGCACAGGCGATAGCCGCCACTACGAAAAAGAACATATCGGCCATAAACACCCGATAACGGCCAATTTTATCCGTGAGATAGCCGCCGATCAGTGCGCCGATAATGGCCCCGAAGGTGATTGCCGAAGCGACCATGCCGGTGCCGGCCGGGGTGAGATTAAATTCGCGCGTGATGTCTTTGATGCCAAAGGCCAGCGCACCCAGGTCGTAGGCGTCAAGGAAGACGCCCCCCAGCGCAATCGCCACCACAATGCGGGCATTATTACGGGCGCTGTCGCCACTGTTCACTAATCGGGAGACGTCAGCTGCGCTGCGGATCCACTGTGTTTCGCCACCGGGCGAACTCCCTGCTGTTGCCACGTGGGCGGAAGAGGTCAGGTCGGACATGATGTTGTGCGTCTTTTATTATAAAAACAGATTTCCGAGAATAGCCGTTTAGACGCCCAGACGTAAATTCATTTCGGTTATATGAGATGAATTTATAATCTCAAATCGTTATCAATTTGCGATAAAGTCAGCTACATCGCCGCTGCGCCAGGCTACGCTTTTAAGGCAGATAATTTCCGCTGTACGCCTTGCCAGCCTCCCGCAGAGTGGCAGGAGGGCAGCCTGAACGCGCAGGCGCACAACGCCTTGTTAATCATCACGCACGAACAAAACGTAAAAACAACACACTGCGATAAGGAAAAAGCCATGGTCAGAATTCGGGGTTGGATGGGCGTCAGCGCTTTGCTGCTCAGCATGGGGATAGCACAGGCGGCGGACCCGGTGCGGGTCGGCTCGAAAATTGATACCGAAGGTTCACTGCTGGGCAATGTGATTCTTCAGGTGCTGGAAAAGCACGGGGTAAAAACCGTCAATAAAATTCAGCTCGGCACCACGCAGGTGGTGCGCGGTGCCATCACGGCGGGCGAACTTGATATCTATCCGGAATATACCGGCAACGGTGCATTTTTCTTCAATGATGAGAAAGACAGCGCCTGGAAAAATGCCGCCGAAGGCTACGAGAAAGTGAAGAAGCTGGATGCGGAGAAAAACCATCTGGTCTGGCTGACACCGGCTCCGGCCAACAACACCTGGACTATCGCCGTGCGTAAAGACCTGGCGGAGAAGAACCAGCTCAACTCGCTGGCCGATCTCAGCGCCTGGCTGAAAAAAGGCGGCACTTTCAAACTGGCGGCCTCAGCAGAATTTATTGAACGCAGCGATGCCTTACCCGCCTTTGAAAAAGCCTATGGCTTTGACCTCAAGCAGGACCAGCTGCTGTCGCTGGCTGGCGGCGATACCGCTGTCACCATCAGCGCAGCGGCACAGCAGACTTCCGGCGTAAACGCGGCGATGGCGTACGGCACCGACGGTCCGGTAGCGGCATTAGGTCTGCAGACGCTCAGCGATCCTAAAGGGGTTCAGCCGATTTATGCGCCGACGCCGGTGATCCGTGAATCGGTACTCAAAGCCTATCCAGAGATTGCAGAGTGGCTGAAGCCGGTGTTCAGCGCACTTGACGAGAAGACGCTGCAACAGCTCAACGCCAGAATCGCAGTCGACGGTCAGGATGCCAGCAGCGTAGCGACCGAATGGCTGCAGCAGAAAAAGCTGCTGTAACCGATGCAGATATCGCGGGAAGCGATACGCCGTCCGGTTGAGCAGCCGGTGGCACTGCTGCTGCTGACGCTGCTGACTCTGGCGCTGGTGGCATTGCCGTTTCTGAACTTCGCCCCGAACCGCCTGGTGGCGGGTGAACCGCTGATGGGCTGGCAGATTAGCCGCTTCGGGCTGTTGCTGCTGCCGCTGTTGACGCTGTGGCTGCTGCTGTGGCGGCAGCCGACCCGCATCACGCTGATGCTGGCGCTGCTGGCGGCAGAACTGATGCTGGCGGCGATTATCTGGCTCAGCGGTCATCAGGCCACTTTACTCAGCCAGCAGGGCAGCCGTCTGGCGCGCACCAGCTTTGCCAGCGGATTGTGGTGCAGCGGCGCGCTGATCCTGCTGCTGATCACCGATCAGGTGCGGCAACTGACCCGCCATCGGCTGGCACAGCTGCTGCTCAATCTGCAGGTCTGGCTGTTGCCGCTGCTGCTGCTGTTCAGTGGCCAGCTCAGCGATCTCTCCCTGCTGAAAGAGTATGCCAACCGCCACGCGGTGTTTGATGCCGCGCTGAGCCGTCATCTCACCCTGCTGGCGGGTACGGTGGTGCCTGCGCTGATGATTGCGCTGCCGCTGGGCGTCACGCTGTTCCGGCGGCCTGGGTGGCAGGGCGGTGTGTTCGGCGTGCTGAATGTGATTCAGACTGTGCCCTCGGTGGCGCTGTTTGGTCTGCTGATTGCGCCGCTGGCCGGACTGGCTCAGCAGTTTCCGTGGCTCGGCGACTGGGGCATCAGCGGCATTGGGATGGCTCCGGCGCTGATCGCGCTGGTGCTTTACGCCCTGCTGCCGCTGGTGCGCAGCGTGGTGGTGGGGCTGCAACAGGTGCCGCACGAGGTGCGTGAGAGTGCACGTGGCGTCGGCATGAGTGGCTGGCAGCAGTTTATTGCGGTGGATGTGCCGCTGGCGCTGCCGGTCTGGCTGGCGGGCCTGCGGGTAGTGGTGGTGCAGACGCTGGGCATGGCGGTGGTGGCGGCGCTGATTGGCGCGGGCGGCTTTGGCGCGATTATTTTCCAGGGACTGCTAAGCAGTGCGCTTGATTTGGTGTTGCTGGGGGTGATCCCGGTGATTGCGCTGGCGGTGGTCATCGATGCGCTGTTCCGCCTGCTGATCTCACTGCTGGAGAGAAAAGATGATTGAGTTTGACGGCGTTTCCCGCGCGTTTAACGGTAAAGCGGCGGTGAAAGATCTGTCGTTACAGGTGGCGAAAGGGGAATTTTGCGTGCTGCTTGGCACCTCCGGTTCGGGCAAATCGACCACCCTGAAGATGATCAACCGGCTGGTGGAGTTTGACAGTGGTGAAATCCGCTTTGCCGGAGAGTCGATTCGCCAGCTCGATGCCCGCACGCTGCGGCGGCGCATGGGCTACGCGATCCAGTCGATTGGTCTGTTTCCGCACTGGACGGTGCGGAAGAATATCGCCACGGTGCCAGTGCTGCTGGGCTGGCCCCGGGCACAGGTCAATGAACGTATCACGGCGCTGCTGGCGCTGCTGAATCTCGATGCGCAGCTGCTGGACCGCTATCCGCATCAGCTCTCGGGTGGGCAGCAGCAGCGCATCGGCGTGGCGCGGGCGCTGGCGGCGGATCCGGAAGTGTTACTGATGGATGAGCCGTTTGGTGCACTCGACCCGGTGACGCGCGGGGTGCTGCAACAGGAGATGTTGCGCATTCATCAACTGTCGGGCCGCACCATCGTGCTGGTGACGCACGACATCGACGAAGCGCTGACGCTGGCAGACCGTATTGTGCTGATGGATAACGGCGAGATTGTTCAGCAGGGCAGGCCAGTCGAGCTGCTGACCCAGCCGAAAAATGATTTTGTGCGCGACTTCTTTGGTCGCAGCGAAATGGGGGTACGGCTGTTGTCGCTGGAGCAGGTCGGTAATGCCGTGCGGCGCGGCGAGTGGCTGCCGGGCGAACCGATCGCTGCGGCACTGACGCTGCGCGATGCCCTGTCGCAGTTTATCGCCCGGCGTACCGATAAACTGCCGGTCATCGACGATCAGCAGCGGCCGCTGGGCGTGCTCCACTTTGGCGATCTGCTGCAACTGCGCGAGGATTTAACATGCGCAGGCTAAGCGATCCGCTGCTGTGGCTGGTGCTATTCTACGGCGCGCTGCTGACCCTGATGCCTTACAGCGGGCCGCTGTTTCACCGCTGGTTTCCCGAACTGGCGCGGCCACTCTATCAGCAGGAGAGCTTCTGGCAGCTGACGCTGGCGCATCTGTTTCTGGTGATCACCGCCAGCCTGCTGGCGATTGTGATTGGCATCGGCAGTGGTGTGCTGGTGACACGGCGGGCGGGGCGGGCCTTCCGGCCGCTCATGGAAACCATTGTGGCGGCAGGGCAGACGATTCCGCCGGTGGCGGTGCTGGCGATTGCGGTGCCGGTGATGGGATTTGGGGCCTGGCCCGCAGTCGTGGCGCTGCTGCTCTACGGATTGCTGCCGATTTTACAGGGGACGCTGGCGGGTATTGATAGCGTACCGGCCAGCAGTCGGGAGATCGCCATCGGGGTCGGCATGAGTAGCTGGCAACGGCTGTGGCAGATTGAGCTGGCGCTGGCTGCGCCGGTCATCATCGCCGGGATACGCACCTCGGTGATCATCAACATCGGCACCGCTGCCATCGCCTCGACGGTCGGCGCGAAAAGTCTGGGATCGCCGGTGATTATCGGCTTAAGCGGCTTTAATACAGCCTATGTCATTCAGGGGGCATTACTGGTGGCGCTGCTGGCGATAGTCAGCGATCGCCTGTTTGAACGCCTGCAGCGCTGGCTTAGCGTGAGTGAACGATGAGAGAGTATCCCACCAGCATCAGACCGCCGGTGCCGCCTGCCGCCATAATAAAAAACAGCGTGGCGAAGAAAGCTTTTTTACAGTTCATGGGTAAAACCTGAGCTCGTTAACAGTGAGGCGGGGATAATAGCGCGCGCAAGGCAGCAGGCAAAGTGCCCGGCGTGCGTTTTTGTTATCAGGCGGGATCGTGCAACCGCACGGCATAGCCCTGTTCCTGCCAGTGTGACAGCTGTTCCTGCTGGCGGCGGGTCAGTTTTTTACCGGTAAAGACAAACATATTCATGCCGGGAAAGAGTTCAGGACGCGGTAAATCCAGCGGTTCTGCCAGCACATCAATCCGCCAGCCATGCTGCGACAGACGCCAGCCTTCCAGCCAGATTCGGGTACGATCGTCGATACCCCAGCCAATAATCAGCGCATCTTTACCCGATTTTTTGCGGCTGCCGGTCAGGCAGAACGCGACATAATCGATCAGCAAACCATCCAGCAGACTGCACATGGTGCGGGCGGTGTTCTGATCCAGACTCAGCTTCTGGCGCACCGGCATAAAAACATGATCGATCAGCGCATCAATCGGATGTTCGCGACCAATCGCGGCAATTTTATTACGAAGTTTAGCGGGTCTCACGTGACGCAGGACGCTGATCAGCTCATCCTGGAGTGTGGTCCAGCCGTCATGGGCATCTACATCGCCACCTTCCAGCAGTGCCTTAACTTTACCGACCGGCACGCCGCTTTCAATCCAGCGCATAATCTCTTCGATGCGATGAACATCTTCTTCGTCAAACTGACGATGTCCGCCTTCGGTACGTTGCGGCTTCAGTAAGCCATAACGACGCTGCCAGGCGCGCAGGGTGACTGGGTTTATGCCACAGCGCTCGGCGACGTCACCGATACTGTATAAGGTCATAAATTCCTCTTTCGATTGGTCTGAGTGCAATTACCATAACGAAGCCGACTAAGTTGTACAATACATTTCTCGATGTACAACTTGACTGATAAGCCGTTTCTCCGTTATATCTCATGTGAGAGAATTATTCCCAAATATGAGAAATCATCATGTCAGAGCTGAATACGGAGCAACGACTGGCGGTGAGGCTGGCAGAATTACGCCTGCAACGCGGCTGGTCGCTGGATGAACTTGCTGTCGCAACGGGCATCAGTCGTGCGTCATTATCGCGCATTGAGCGAAGCGAGACCAGCCCTACTGCTGCGCTGCTTAACCGTCTGTGTGTTGCCTACGGATTAACGATGTCGCGCCTGCTCAGTGAAGTGGAGGAGGAGTCCAATTTACTGATCAGAGATGACCAGCAGCCCGTGTGGCAGGATGAATCCAGCGGATTTATTCGCCGGAATGTTTCACCTCCTGCGCTTCATTTCCGATGCGAACTCGTTGAGGGCAGATTACGGCCTGGTGCACGTATAGATTACGATGCGCCACCCATTCAGGGTCTGGAGCAGCATATCTGGCTACGCGAGGGCGGCCTCACCGTCACGATGGGGGCGCAGCAGTGGGCGCTGAAGCCCGGTGACTGCTTACGTTTTCATCTGGTCGGGAAATCGGCTTTTGAGGCGCACCTGACTGACGGCGCGCGCTATTTACTGGTGGTGGCGAAACCATGATCGATTACACAATACTTCGCGCCGACGAAGCGCAACAGCAACTGGGTGAACTCACTGCGGTGCTGCAGGCCTGTGTGGCAGACGGTGCCAGCGTCGGCTTCATTGATGCCGCAGACGAAGAGGTGATGACGCGATTCTGGCAGCAGCGGATCGCCGGTCTGGCAGACGGCGACAGCGAATTATTCGTTGCGCGGCAGCACGGTCGCATCGTGGGCACGGTCATTCTCAGTGGCAGCGCGATGCCTAATGGCCGCCACCGGGCGGAGATCAGCAAACTGCTGGTGCATCCGCAGGCGCGCCGTCAGGGCATCGCGCGTGAGCTGATGCAGCGCGCTGAGCAGCAGGCCCGTGCGCAGGGCAAAACGCTGCTGGTGCTGGATACGCGCAGCGGCGATGTCGCCAGCGATCTCTATCGCTCGCTGGGCTGGCAGGTGGCGGGGTCGATCCCGTTTTATGCCGAATCCACCGCAGGCGTGCTGGATGCCACCACCTATATGTACAAAGTGCTGGCGTAGCCAGCCGCTAGCTCATGCGGCTGGCCTTTCTTCGTGCCGGCCCGGCCCGGGTTGACGGGCTGCCCGCACGACCCTGAAACGGGCAACTGCTGAAATTTACGACGTCGCACGAAAAATTCGGCGCGAAAGCTGACGCCAACAGGATACTGTGTAAAAATACAGGCCATATTTTCGGTGTGGTAACGCAAATCATGGCCCTGACAGCCGCAGTAAAAAGCCAGATAGCGCAGTGGTATAAAGCGCTTCAGGAGCAGGTGCCTGACTTCATCCCGCGTGCGCCGCAGCGCCAGATGATCGCCGAAGTGGCGAAATGTCTGGCGGGCGACGATTCGCGCCATCTGGCGGTTGAAGCGCCAACCGGCGTGGGCAAAACCCTCTCTTATCTGATCCCGGGCATCGCGGCCAGCCGCGCCCAGGAGAAACGGCTGGTGATCAGCACCGCCAACGTGGCGCTGCAGGATCAAATCTTCACCAAAGATCTGCCGCTGCTGAAAAAAATCATTCCCGATCTCACCTTTACCGCCGCTTTTGGTCGCGGGCGCTATGTCTGTCCGCGTAATCTGGCGGCGATGGCGGCCGATGACGATGAGCAGGGCGATCTGCTGCTTTATCTGGACGATGACGCCGTCAGCAGCACTAAAGAGGAGCAGACTCAGTGTGGCCGGTTGCAGAAATCGCTGGATCGCTATCAGTGGGACGGCCTGCGCGATCACAGCGACGAGAACGTCAGCGACAGCCTGTGGCAGCGGCTCTCCACCGACAAAGCGAGCTGCCTTGGCGCACACTGTCGCTGGTATCGTGAATGCCCGTTCTTTGTGGCGCGGCGCGAAATCGAGCAGGTGGATGTAGTGGTGGCGAACCATGCGCTGGTCATGGCAGCAATGGAGAATGAGTCGGTGCTTCCACCGGCAAAAAACCTGATGCTGGTGCTGGATGAAGGGCATCACTTGCCGGAAGTGGCCCGCGATGCGCTGGAGATGAGCGCCGACATCACGCCGGGCTGGAGCAGCCTGCAGCTCGACCTCTTTATCAAGCTGGTGGAGAGCATCATGACGCAGATGCGGCCAAAATCGCCGCCGCCGCTGGCTAACCCGGAGCGGCTGAAAGCGCACTGCGATGAGCTGCGTGAACTGCTGACGATTACCGCTCAGGCGCTGAATCCGCTGCTGCCACCGCATAATCAGCCGGGCGAATTCCGCTTTGTGCTGGGGGCGTTGCCCCAGGAGTTGCTGGATCTCTGCGCCCGGCTCTTTAAGCTCAGCGATGCGCTGCGCGGCCTGAGTGAAGGTTTGATTAATGCGCTGAGCGAGCAGACCGGCAAGGTGGATGTGGTGCGACTGCATCGCAATCTGCTGCAGCTCAATCGCCAGTTTGGCTGGTTTGAATCGGTCAGCAAACTGTGGCGGCTGGCGGCGATGGAAAAAGCCTCTGGCGCGCCGGTGTCGAAGTGGATCACCCGCGAGCTGCGCGAAGGTCAGGCGCACCTGCTGTTTCACTGCGCTGGCATCCGCGTCAGCGACCAGCTGGAGAAGATGCTGTGGCGTAAAATTCCGCACGTGGTCGTGACCTCCGCCACGCTGCGATCGCTTAACAGTTTCAACCGCCTGCAGGAGATGTCGGGACTCAGCGAGAAAGCGGGCGACCGCTTTGTGGCGCTGGACTCCCCGTTTAACCACGTGGAGCAGGGCAAGCTGGTGATCCCGCAGATGCGCTATGAGCCGCTGATGACGCACGAAGCGGAGCATATCGCGGAGATGGCCGGTTTCTTCCGGCAGCAGATGGCGGAGAAAAAGCACAAAGGCGTGCTGGTGCTGTTTGCCAGCAACCGGGCGATGCAGCAGTTTGTCGCCTGTCTGCCCGACCTGCGCCTCTCAATGCTGGTTCAGGGCGATCAGCCTCGCAGCCGCCTGGTCGATCTGCATCGTCAGCGCGTCGCCAAAGGGGAAACCAGCATCCTGATTGGCCTGCAGTCGTTTGCCGAAGGGCTGGATCTTAAAGGCGATCTGCTGAGTCAGGTGCATATCCACAAAATCGCTTTTCCCCCGGTAGACAGTCCGGTAATTTTGACCGAAGGCGAGTGGCTGAAAAGCCTTAAACGCTATCCGTTTGAGGTGCAGAGCTTACCCAGCGCCTCTTTTACCCTGATTCAACAGGTCGGACGCCTGATTCGCAGCCATCAATGTTATGGCGAAATCGTCATTTACGACCGCCGTCTGCTGAGCAAATCCTACGGCAGCCGGCTATTAGCGGCGCTGCCGATCTTCCCGATTGAGCAGCCGGAAACGCCAGAGCCGGCAGCGATACCGGCCACCGTGGTGCCAAAAAATACGGTGCGTAAACGACGTCCCACGCGGCGCTGAGCCGCGCACTTAACCGGAAGCGAGTGATGGAACTGAATAAAATCATTAAAGAGATTGGTCGCGGTAAAAATCATGCCCGCGATATCGACTTTGATACTGCCGTGGCGCTCTATGGCGCGATGCTGGCGGGCGAGGTGCCGGACCTGGAGCTGGGCGGCATTCTGATTGCGCTGCGTATTAAAGGCGAAGGCGAAGCGGAAATGCGCGGCTTTTATCAGGCGATGCAGGCGCAGATGATGCAACTGCAGGCGCCGGAAAACCGCCCGATGCCGATTGTGATCCCCAGCTACAACGGTGCGCGTCGGCAGGGCAATCTCACGCCGTTGCTGGCGCTGCTGCTGGTGAAACTCGGCTTCCCGGTGCTGGTGCATGGCGTCAGCGACGACGCGACGCGCATCACCAGTGAAGCGGTGTTTGCCGCGCTGGGTATTACCCCCGTCACCACCGCAGAGGCGGCGCAGGCAAAACTCGATCAGGGCGAACTCGCCTTTATCACCATCGATCATCTCTGCCCGACAATGGCGAAACAGCTGTCGCTGCGCTGGCGAATGGGCGTGCGTAACAGCGCGCATACGCTGGCAAAACTGGCGACCCCGTTTGCCGAACGTGCGGCGCTGCGTCTGTCGAGCGTGTCGCATCCGGAGTATGTGCCGCGTGTGGCGAAATTCTTCAGTGACATCGATGCGCCTGCGATACTGCTCAATGGCACCGAAGGGGAAGTCTATGCCAATCCACAGCGCTGCCCGGCGATCAGCATGATTCAGGGCGCAGGCGCAGAAGCGGAAGTGTGGGTTGAGCGTCAGCCCGAAGTGGCCGTTGAACTGCCGGCGGACAAGACGGCAGAGGTAACCGCGCGCTGGATTGAGCAGGTGCTGAATCAGCAGCGGCCGGTGCCCGCATCACTGCGACTGCAGCTCGCCTGCTGCCTGCGCGCCAGCGGCCAGTGCGACTCGCTGGCGGCGGCAGAGCAGCAGATCCTCGCCGCCGGTTACTGACTCAGGCTGCTGGCAGCGCCTGTTCAACCAGGTTCTGCCAGAAAGTAATGCCAATTGGCAGCAGCGCGTCGTTGAAGTCATAGCGGGCGTTGTGCAGCGGGGCGGAAGGCGTATCGCCATCCGCGCCCAGCCAGAAGTAAGCACCCGGACAGGCCTCCATCATGCAGGCAAAATCTTCAGACGCCATCGACGGATTAACCTGCCACTGAACCTGTTCGGCCCCCAGCGACGCCAGCGCCACCTCGCGCACCTGCTCAGCCGGGGCCGCATGGTTGGCGGTCACCGGATAGCCCGGTAACCACTCAATCTCACCGCTGACGCCAAACGGACGTGGCAGGGTAGCGACAAACTCATCAATCAGCCCGCGCACTTTTTCGCGCACGCTGGTCTGCAGGCAGCGCACCGTGCCGCGCAGCACAATCTGTTCCGGGATCACGTTGATCGCTTCGCCACCGTGGATCTGCGTGACGCTGACCACCGCCGAGGCGAGCGGCGAGAGCCGACGTGACGGAATCGTCTGCAGCGCCAGAATCAGCTCGGCCGCCACCACCATCGGATCGGCACCGCTTTCCGGCATCGCCGCGTGGCAGCTTTTGCCGTGCAGGGTAATCTCAAACGAATCCAGCGACGCCATCATGGCGCCAGGGTTAACCGCCAGTGACCCCAGCGGCAGGCCCGGCCAGTTGTGCATCGCATAGATCGCATCCATCGGGAAGCGCTGGAACAGTCCCTCTTCCACCATTTTGCGCGCACCGCCCAGGTTCTCTTCGGCAGGCTGAAAAATGAAATGTACCGTGCCGCTGAACTGGCGTGTGGCGGCCAACTGTCGGGCGGCGGCCAGCAGAATGGCGCTGTGACCGTCGTGCCCGCAGGCGTGCATCACGCCGGGAGTGACGGAGCGCCATTCAGTGTCGCCTTTTTCCGTAATCGGCAGCGCATCCATATCCGCACGCAGCCCGATAACCGGGCCGGGACCGTTTTCCAGCGTGCCGATCACGCCGGTGCCCGCCAGACCACGAAACACCTGCAATCCCGCCCGCTCTAACTCATCAGCGATAAACTGGCTGGTTTGCTGTTCCTGGTAACCTAATTCGGGGTGGCGATGAAACTCACGGCGCCAGCGCAGGGCATCTTCAAGCAGGGCAGGGGAAAGGGTCATGCAGAGTCGCGCTCCATACAGAATGAGAAGATTTCACTTTAGAGGTCGGGTGGCGCTGCGTCTATCGCCGGCAGGACGAAATCTGGCTATAGGCTAAATCAAAATGGAATAAGTAATAAGGAAGTGATGTCCGGGCAGGGCTTCAGAAGGGAAAAACGCGAAGAAAACGGGGCAAGCCGCTGCCCGCCCCGTTCAGCGTATTACTTCTGCATCGGCAGGTTCAGTTCATGCTCTGCCGCGCAACTTTGTGCCAGCTCATAACCCGCGTCGGCATGACGCATCACGCCGGTGGCCGGGTCATTCCACAACACCCGACCCAGACGCGCATCCGCCTCTTTGCTGCCGTCACAGACAATCACCATACCGGCGTGCTGCGAGAAGCCCATGCCAACACCGCCGCCGTGATGCAGGCTGACCCAGGTCGCACCGCCTGCGGTATTCAGCAGCGCGTTGAGCAGCGGCCAGTCTGAGATCGCATCCGAGCCATCCTTCATCGCTTCGGTTTCACGGTTAGGTGAGGCAACCGAGCCGCAGTCGAGATGGTCGCGGCCAATCACCACCGGCGCTTTCAGCTCGCCGTTGCGCACCATTTCATTGAACGCCAGACCGGCAAGATGCCGTTCGCCCAGTCCCAGCCAGCAGATACGTGCTGGCAGTCCCTGGAAGGCGATGCGCTCCTGCGCCATATCCAGCCAGCGATGCAGCGTTTTGTGATGCGGGAACAGTTCTTTGAGTTTCGCGTCGGTCTTGTAGATATCTTCCGGATCGCCGGACAGCGCCACCCAGCGGAACGGGCCTTTTCCTTCGCAGAACAGCGGACGGATGTAGGCCGGTACAAAGCCTGGGAAGTCGAAGGCGTTGCTGACACCCTCATCCAGCGCTACCTGACGGATATTGTTGCCGTAATCCACGGTCGGGATGCCCATATGACAGAAGTCGAGCATCGCCTGCACGTGGACCGCCATTGAGGCACGCGCCGCTTTCTCCACTGCCTTCGGCTGTGAGACGCGCTCCTGCTGCCAGCGCGCCAGATCCCAGCCAGCCGGCAGATAGCCATTAATCGGATCGTGTGCCGAGGTCTGATCGGTCACGATATCCGGTTTTGGCCCGCCCGCCCGGGCGCGTTTCACCAGCTCCGGCAGGATCTCGGCGGCATTGCCCAGCAGCCCGACCGAAATCGCTTTTTTCGCCGCGGTCGCTTCGCTGATTAACGCCAGCGCTTCATCCAGCGTGGTGGCTTTGTAATCTACATAGCGGGTACGCAGGCGGAAATCGATGCGCGACTCCTGACACTCAATCGCCAGCACACAGGCCCCGGCCAGAACGCCCGCCAGCGGTTGCGCGCCGCCCATGCCGCCCAGCCCGGCGGTGAGGATCCAGCGTCCGCTGAGGTCGTTGTTGTAGTGCTGACGTCCCGCTTCCACGAAGGTTTCGTAGGTGCCCTGCACGATGCCCTGCGCGCCGATATAGATCCAGGAACCGGCGGTCATCTGGCCGTACATCATCAGGCCCGCTTTATCCAGCTCATGAAAGTGATCCCAGGTCGCCCAGTGCGGCACCAGATTGGAGTTTGCCAGCAGTACGCGGGGTGCATCCGCATGGGTGCGGAAGATGCCGACCGGCTTGCCACTCTGGATCAGCAGTGTTTCATCCGGCTGCAGTGCCCGCAGCGAACGCAGGATCTGCTCGAAGCACTCCCAGTTACGCGCCGCCTTACCGATGCCGCCATAAACCACCAGATCTTCCGGCCGCTCGGCAACATCGGGATCGAGGTTGTTCTGAATCATGCGGTAAGCGGCTTCAATCAGCCAGTTGGCGCAGTGCAGCGTGGTACCGTGAGGCGCGCGAATTTCACGTGCCACAGCCTGAGAAAGAGTTTCGCTCATGAAAGATTCCTTAATTCAAGAAGTTGGGCGCATGCTCGGCAGCAGCGCGGTCAATGCCTGAGGCCAGTCAGTGCGACTTGCCCACTGACGCATTGCCTCGATATCGGGAGCCAGCAGGCGATCCTCCTCAAGGAAGGCGACCTGCTCGCGAATGGTGTCGATGGCCTGCTCAATCAGCGCAGAGCTTTTCAGCGGCCGGTTGAATTCAATGCCCTGTGCGGCGGCCATCGCCTCAATGCCGACTACCGCGGCGCTGTTAAAGCACATGCTGCCGAGACGGCGGGCGGCGTAGGTTGCCATCGAGACGTGATCTTCCTGATTTGCGGAGGTCGGCAGACTGTCGACGCTGCCCGGATGGGCCAGCGATTTATTCTCAGAGGCCAGCGCGGCGGCGGTCACCTGGGCGATCATAAAGCCGGAGTTTACGCCGCCGTCGCGCACCAGGAAGGGCGGCAGGCCCGACAAGCCGCTGTCCAGCAGCAGCGCCAGCCGCCGCTCGGAGATGGCTCCGACTTCGGCAATCGCCAGCGCCAGGATGTCCGCGGCAAAGGCCACCGGTTCGGCGTGGAAGTTGCCGCCGGAGATCACATCGCCGCTGTCACTGAACACCAGCGGGTTGTCAGAGGCCGCGTTCGCTTCGATTTCCAGAATCCGCGCGGCGTGGCTGAAGTTGTCCAGGCAGGCACCCATCACCTGTGGCACGCAGCGGATGGAGTAGGGATCCTGAACGCGGCCGCAATGCGTATGCGACAGCACTATTTCACTGCCCTCAATCAGGGTGCTGACGGCAGCGGCGACCGCAATCTGACCATGCTGACCGCGCGCCTGATGGATACGGGCGTCGAACGGTTTTAGCGAGCCTTTAATCGCCTCCAGCGACAGCGCACCGGCCATCAGACCAGCGGCAAACAGGTTTTCACCCTCAAACAGGCCGCGCAGCGCCAGCGCAGTTGAGACCTGGGTGCCGTTAAGCAGCGCCAGTCCCTCTTTCGGGCCGAGTACAAACGGCGACAGACCTACGCTTGCCAGGCCTTCGGTTGCCGGGATCAACTCACCCCTGAGCCGGACCTGACCTTCGCCCAGCAGCATCAGGGACATGTGCGCCAGCGGCGCCAGATCGCCGGAGGCACCGACCGAGCCTTTTTCCGGGATGCAGGGCATGACACCCGCATTGAACAGCGCCAGCAGCGCCTCAACCAGTTCGATTCGCACGCCAGAGTGACCGCGTGCCAGGCTGATGATTTTGGTGGCGACCACCAGACGGGTAACATTGTCGGGCAGCAGATCGCCCAGCCCGACGCTGTGTGACAGCACCAGATTACGCTGCAGATCCGCCAGGCGACTGGCCGGGATTTGCGTCTGCGCCAGCTTGCCAAAGCCGGTATTAATGCCATACACCACGTTGCCAGAGGCGACAATCGCATCCACGGTCTGCTGCGCCGCCGCAATCGCCTGACGCGCGGGCTCATCAAGCGTCAGCGTGACGTTGCCCTGATAGATAGCGCGTAATGTGGCGAGGTCCACCTCGCCTGGCACCAGGCGCAAAACCTGAAACGAACCTGACATAGTCTACTCCTGTCTATACAAGTGTGCTGGTGTGGCTAAACTGCTCTCCTTGCCCTGATCCAGCGGAATAATACGAGTGAAACATAAGCGTTAATTCTTGTCTATGCTTGTCTATACAATCAAAGGGAGCAAGCAAGTGCCGTGCCAGGCCGATCACAAAAATCGATTGCCCGTCCGCTGCGGGTTGACTATTTAGCGCTACTCAGAGGCTGCACCATCAGGATGCGCAGACTGCACCATTGGGGCACCGCGCAGCGTACTGGATGTATATACATTCACACGGTGAGACAGTAAACTTAGGGGACTTTCAGCATAAGGAACAGCAAATGGTTGAGCATACGGCACTGGCACAACTGGCGGCGGCAATGAGCGATGAGCCTGCCCCGATTTATCAGCGGGTGAAGCAGGCCATCGTCAGCCAGATCCGTGAAGGGTTGTGGAAAGCGAATCAGCGTGTGCCATCAGAAAGTGAACTGGTTAATGAACTGGGCGTCAGCCGCATGACCATTAACCGGGCGCTGCGTGAACTCACCAGCGAAGGCTTTCTGGTGCGGATGCAGGGCGTCGGAACCTTCGTGGCGGAGATGAAAGGCTACACCGCCATGCTGGAGGTGCATAACATCGCCGATGAGATCGCTCAGCGCGGCCATCAGCACAGCTGCAAAATCCTCGCCATCGGCCAGGACAAAGCCGATCCTGAGCAGGCGGCGGTGCTGGGACTGACCACCGGGCAGACGCTCTATCATTCGTTGATTGTGCATTACGAAAATGATCTGCCGGTGCAGCTGGAGGACCGTCTGGTCAATCCGCTGGTCGCGCCCGATTACCTGACGCAGGATTATCAGCAGATGACGCCTTACACCTATCTGATGCGCGTTGCGCCGCTGACGGCGGGCGAGCACATTGTTGAAGCGGTGTTGCCCGATGCGCGTCAGCGTAAACATCTGTCGGTGGATGAGCACGAACCCTGCCTGCTGATTCGCCGTCAGACCTGGAGCGACACTAAAATCGTGACCTTTGCGCGGCTGCTCTATCCCGGCTCACGTTACAAACTACTGGGCCGCTTCAGGGGACACGGTTAAGACGGGTAAACAGCAGCCGGGCATCGGTATCGCACGGGCTGAGTTGTGTTTCTTCATCGACCCACCACGCGCCCTGCTGCGCGGTCAGCCGTTCCCCGTCAGCCGTCTGCCAGGCGCCAGCCAGCACCCAGGCGACGCCATGCAGAGAGCTGACCGGCGTGGTCACCACCTCCACCGCTGCCTGCCATTCCCCGCGCCGCGTCATAATATTAAAATCTTCGCTGACGCTGCCCTGCAGCTTTGCCGTTAAGGCGAGTTCGCCGGCAAACGCCCAGGGCTGCTGAGGCGTCAGTAAGTGCTGCCCGCCCGGTGCGGTCAGCAACACCGGATCGCCATGCAGCAGGGTAATCACCCGATCAATGTCAGGAAAAGCAGAGAAGGGACCATCCTGCGCCAGCGTCGCAATGCTGGCGCGCCAGCCGAAGCGCTCCGCGCCGGGTGGAAAGCTGATGATTTCGCGGGTTTCGCCGCCGCCGTTGCGCCAGCGGCTGACCGCCAGCTCCGCGTATGTGAACCGGGCGATCATCGCAGCGTCTCCATCGCCTGAGCAAAGCGGGCGGCACACGCCGTCTGGTGCGGATGCACCCCATCTTCTACCACGGCTTTACCCGCCACATAAACGTCCCGAATCTGATCGCGCTGCCCGGCAAAGAGCCAGCGGTTGAGGACGGCGTGCGACCCGACGCTGCCGAGCCACGCCTCATCCCGCAGCACCAGCCAGTCGGCACGTTGTCCCACCGCCAGCGTGCCCTGCTGAATGCCACACGCCTGCGCACCGCCCGCAGCTGCCTGTTGCCACAGCAGATCGCCTACCGACGGCTGGCCGGGCAGGGTAATCCGGTTGCGGCGCTGGTCGCGCAGTCGCTGAGCATACTCCAGCCAGCGCAGCTCCTCCTGGGCGCTCAGCGAAACGTGACTGTCAGAGCCGATGCCCCAGCGTCCGCCCTGCGCGATGTACTCCACTGCCGGAAAGATGCCGTCACCGAGGTTGGCTTCGGTGGTCGGGCAGAGACCCGCCACTGCGCCACTGCGGGCGAGACGCGCCAGCTCACTCTCATCCAGATGGGTGGCGTGGATCAGGCACCAGCGCGCATCCACCTCAAAGCGGTTCAGCAGCCAGGCCACCGGACGCTCGCCGCTCCACGCCAGCGAGTCATTCACCTCTTTCTGCTGTTCAGCCACATGGATATGTACCGGCAGCGTCGGATCACTGGCCGCCAGCACGTCCTGCATCTGGCTTTCACTCACCGCCCGCAGTGAATGGAAACAGAGGCCACGGTTCAGCAGTGGCCTTTGCTGCTGCCACGTATCAAGCCGCGCCTGCTGTTGCAGATAGCGGTCGGTCTGCTGGATAAAACGCTTCTGACCCGCCGACGCTGGCTGGCTGCCGAAGCCGCTGTAGCTGTAGAGCACCGGCAGCAGCGTCTGGCCGATACCGGCGATCTCCGCCGCTTCAATCAGCTGTTGCAGCATCGCATCATCACTGTAGGGCGCACCCTGTGTGTCGTGGTGCAGGTAGTGAAACTCTGCCACCTGGGTGTAGCCGCCTTTCAGCATCTCGATGTAGAGCAGGGCGGCAATATCGCCCACCTGTTGCGGCGTCAGGCGCTGCACCATGCGGTACATCAGATCCCGCCACGTCCAGAAACTGTCCTGAGGATCGCCCGCTACTTCAGCCAGACCCGCCATGGCACGCTGGAAGGCGTGCGAGTGCAGGTTGGCGATTGCCGGGATCACCTCGCCGTTGAGCCGGATAGCCTGATCAGCGTGGCTATCCGGAGTAATAGAGTCGATAAAACCGGCCTGATTGACCGTGATACGCACCTGCTGCTGCCAGCCCTCCGCCAGCAGGGCTCGCGAGGCAAAAAAAGTCGCCATGGTTGATCCTCATCGGATGTGGTTGTATATACATATACATACTTTGAGGCACAGTGTAAACGGCGGAGGCATGAGGTAACGATGGCAGAAGAGATGCGCGTAGAGACGGTGTGGACCGGGGCTGACCTGGTCACCATGCGTGACGGAAAGTACCATCTTATCCCGCAGGGGGCGCTGGTGGTGCGGGCGGGCAGGCTGGTGTGGGTAGGGCCGCAGGCGGAGATGCCCGCGTTCGTCGCCGATCAGCATCATCATCTGCCGGGCGGCATCGTGACCCCGGGGCTGGTGGATTGTCATACCCATCTGGTGTTTGGCGGCGACCGCAGCCAGGAGTTTGAACAGCGCCTGAATGGCGTCAGCTATGCAGAGATTGCCGCGCAGGGCGGTGGCATCCTCTCAACCGTGCGCGCTACCCGCGCCGCCACTGAAGAGGAACTGGTGGCATCGGCTCGCTGGCGGCTAAACCGCCTGCTGGCAGAGGGCGTCACCACCGTGGAGATCAAGTCCGGCTATGGCCTGGATGAAAAGAGCGAACTGCGGATGCTGCGGGCGATTCGCCAGCTGGCAGAGAGCGTAGCCGCTGACGTGCGCGCCACCTGTCTGGCGGCACATGCTTTTCCGCCGGAGTTTAAGCACGACCCGGATGGCTGGGTCGATATCATCTGCGAACGGCTGCTGCCGCAGGTGCAGGCACTGGGACTGGCGGATGCGGTGGATGCGTTCTGCGAGCATCTCGCCTTTTCACCGCAGCAGGTGGCGCGGGTGTTTGACCGTGCAGTGGCGCTTGGCATGCCGGTGAAACTGCATGCGGAGCAGCTCTCGGCGTCAGGTGGCGCAGCACTGGCGGCGCGCTATGGGGCGCTCTCTGCCGACCACCTTGAATATGCCACCGAGGAGGATGCCAGAGCGATGGCACAACATGGCACCGTGGCGGTGCTGCTGCCTGGTGCATTTTATCTGCTGCGGGAGACGCAGCGTCCGCCGGTGGATCTCTTCCGGCGCTATGGCGTGCCGATGGCGCTGGCCAGCGATGCCAATCCCGGCACCTCGCCTGCGCTGTCGCTGCGTCTGATGCTTAATATGGGCTGTACCCTGTTTGGCATGACGCCGGAAGAGGCGCTGGCGGGCGTCACGCTGTGGGGGGCAAAAGCGCTGGGGCTGGCTGACAGTCACGGCTCGCTGGAGGCGGGAAAAGTGGCGAACTTCGTTCACTGGCCGCTGGCCCGTCCGGCAGAACTGGTTTACTGGCTGGGTGGTGAACTGCCCTGTACCGTTATCTATCGTGGAGAACCGCAATGAACCCTTTCCATTTTACCCAGGGCAGTCTGCCGCTGCTGGTCAGCATTCCCCACGCCGGTACCGAGCTGACGCCCGACGTGGAAGCCGGACTGAGTGAGGCCGCGCGCGGCTTACCCGACACCGACTGGCATATTCCCCTGCTGTATGATTTTGTGCGTGATCTCGGGGCCAGCGTGTTAATCGGCCGCTACTCCCGCTTTGTGGTCGATCTCAATCGCCCGCCCGATAACCAGCCGCTCTACACCAGCGCCACCACCGGCCTGTTCCCGGAAACCCTGTTCGACGGTACACCGACCTTTGCACCAGGCAAAACACCCGACGACACGGCGCGTCAGGGCTATATCGATCAGATCTGGCAGCCCTATCATCAGCAGATTCAACAGGAGCTGGCGCGGCTCAAAGCGCAGCATGGCTATGCGCTGCTGTTTGACGCCCACTCTATCGCCAGTGAAATTCCCCGCCTGTTTGACGGACGTCTGCCCGATATCAACATCGGCACCAACGACGGCGCAAGCTGCACGCCTGCAATGAGTGCGGCGCTGGAGGCCGTGTGCGCGGCGCAGAACGACTACAGCTGGGTGATTAACGGGCGCTTTAAAGGCGGTTACATCACCCGTGCCTACGGTCAGCCGCAGCAGCAGATTGAGGCGGTCCAGCTGGAGCTGGCGCAGCTCAACTACATGGATGAAACCCCACCTTACGCCTGGCAGCAGGCGCGTGCCGCCCGGTTGCAGAACGTGCTTAAGGCACTGATCCACGCCATGCTGGCGCAGGCTAAACCGCAATAAAACTCACCAGAGCGATGCGCCACTCCGGTGCATCGCTGCCCTGCTTAAGTGCAGCGGCGGGCAGGTCGCCTGCCCGCTCCCAGACTCCCGCCGCTTTTTTCCACCTCTGCAGAGCTGGCATAACCTTTGCTTGGTTGTATGTACAAGTGCAGCAGCACCGCCATCTGCGTAATAAATTCTGTCTGGCTCACAAAACGATAAAGCCGGCAATGAACTGCGCTGCGTTAACTTGTATATACATGACATATCATCCTGTGAAATTTATGTTAAATCTCGTCAGGGCGATCACCAGGCCGCTACTTTCAGGAGAACCGTATGACGCACCCTCTGACTCTTCGTCGTTTATGTCTCACTACGCTGGTTTCCAGCCTGCTGCTCTGTGGCGTCAGCGCCCAGGCCAAAGAGTGGAAGTCTATTACCATTGCCACCGAAGGCAGTTATGAACCCTGGAACCTCACCCTGCCAGGCGGCAAGCTGGGCGGTTTTGAACCGGAGCTGATGGCCGATCTCTGCCAGCGTATGGCAATACAGTGCAAGCTGGTGGTGCAGAACTGGGATGGAATGATCGCCGGTCTGAATGCCGGAAAATATGATGTGATCATGGATGCAATTGTGATCACCCCCGAGCGCAAGAAAGTGATCAATTTCACCGTGCCCTATGCCTCTACGCCCGCCACCTTCATCACGGTGAAAGGGTCGTTGCTGCCTGCCGACAGTAAGATCATCAAACTCACCGACGATGAGAAAACCGTGGAGCCTGCCATCGCACCCCTGAAAGCGGCGCTGAAGGGCAAAACCATCGGTATTGCCTCCGGCACCGTCTACACGCCGTTTATCGACAAGTACTTCAAAGAGGTGGCGGATGTCCGGGAATACACCAGCTCAGCCGATGCGATCCTCGATTTGCAGGCGGGGCGTATTGACGCAGTGTTTGACGATGTGACCTTTGCGCAGTCGATGCTGGCGCGACCGGATAACCGTAACCTCAGCTTTAGCGGTCCGCAACTGGGCGGCCCAATCTGGGGTGAGGGCGAGGCGATGGGCGTGCGCATGGCAGACAACGATCTGAAAGCCCGGCTGGATCAGGCGATCAAAGCCGCGCTGGCCGATGGCACAGTGAAAAAGCTGAGCGAGAAGTGGTTCAAAACTGACGTCACACCCTGAGTGAGGTAACTGATGATAAGCCTGCTGAGTTTTGGCCCGGAGGGCTGGGGACGGTTGATTCTGAGTGCCACGCTGACGACGTTGCTCCTGTCATTTGCCGCGCTGCTGGTCGGTGCGGTAGTGGGATCGGGCGTTGCCGCTGCAAAGTTATCCCCGCACCGCGCGGTGCGCTGGGCAGGGGAAGGCTACTCGGTGATCTTTCGTGGCATTCCTGAGCTGCTGGTGATCTACCTGTTCTACTTCGGCGGATCGGGATTGATCACGCAGATCGGACAACTGTTTGGCGCGGACGGGTTTATCGAAGCGCCGCCGTTCCTGATCGGGGCGCTGGCCATCGGGCTTATCTCCGGCTCTTACCAGGCGGAAGTCTATCGTGCCGCACGGCTGGCCCTGGCGAAAGGGGAGATCGAAGCCGCTGTCGCTATTGGTATGCCGCGCTGGCGCATCCGGCAACGCATCCTGCTGCCGCAGGTGGCGCGCTATGCGCTGCCCGGCCTGTCAAACGTCTGGCAGATGAGCCTGAAAGACTCGGCGCTGGTGTCAGTGACCGGCATTGTCGAGCTGATGCGGGCCAGCCAGATCGCGGCCGGCTCCACCCGTGATTACTTCTCATTTTATCTGGTGGGCGGTGCCTGTTATCTGCTGCTGACGCTGCTGTCGAACCGCGCCTTTCTGCGGGCTGAATCCCGTCTTGGTCGCGCCTGGCAAAGCCGCACCGCTGCACAGCATTAAGGAGACTTATGATCGATTTCGCGTTCCTCACTGACACCTTCCTGAAACTCAGCGCCGCGTTGCCGGTTACGCTGGGCCTGTTTATCAGCGCCTTTCTGTGCGGTGGCGTGCTGGCGGTGGGTATTCTGGCGCTGCGCATGAGCCGCTGGCGTCTGCTGAGTGCTTTTGCCCGTGGCTACATTCTGGTGTTTCGCGGCTCGCCGCTGATGATCCAGCTGTTCCTGATCTACTACGGTCTGGGGCAGTTTGGTGTGATCCGGCACAGTCTCTTCTGGCCGTTTCTGCGTGAGCCCTTTACCTGTGCGGTGCTGGCACTGTCGCTCTGCACCGCCGCCTACACCGCGGAGATCCTGCGCGGTGCGCTGCTGGCTGTGCCGCCCGGTCAGGTGGAGGCGGGGATGGCGTGCGGCATGTCGCGCGGGCTGCTGCTGCGGCGCATTATCGCGCCGGTGATGCTGCGTTATGCGCTGCCCGCTTACTCCACCGAGGCGATTCTGCTGGTGAAATCGACCGCGCTGGCCAGTCTGGTCACGGTCTGGGATGTTACCGGAGTGGCGCAGCAGATTATCCAGCGTACTTACCGCACCATGGAGGTGTTTCTCTGTGCGGCGGCGATCTACCTGATTCTCAACTTCATCATTGTGCAACTGTATGCCCTGCTGGAGCGGCGCCTGACGCCGGTTCATAAACCGGAAAAAAAGCCGTTACCGGCCGCTAAGCCGATTCCTGGAGGAAAATAAACATGTCTGAACTGCCACCCGTCACGCTGTCGGCCAGCGATATCCATAAATCCTTTGGCGCCATGGAGGTGCTGAAAGGCATCTCGCTGCAGGCGCACCAGGGCGATGTTATCTCAATACTCGGTGCCAGCGGCTCGGGCAAAAGTACGCTGCTGCGCTGCATTAATCTCCTTGAGACGCCTGACGCGGGCGTGGTCAGCGTGGGTGGTGAAACCATTGAGATGAAGCGCCATGCCCGGGGACACCAGCTGGCGGCTAACCCGCGTCAGATTGAGCGGCTGCGCTCCCGGCTCGGCATGGTGTTTCAGAGCTTTAACCTCTGGTCTCACCTGACGGTGCTGCAGAATGTCATTGAAGGGCCGCACTACGTCCTCAAGCGCGATAAAAAAGCCTGTATTGCCCAGGCGGAACAGCTGCTGGATCGGGTCGGTCTGCTGAATCGCAAAGATTTCTATCCCGCCCAGCTTTCAGGCGGTCAGCAGCAGCGGGTGGCGATCGCCCGGGCGCTGGCAATGGACCCGGAGGTGATGCTGTTTGATGAGCCAACTTCGGCACTCGATCCGGAACTGGTAGGCGAGGTGCTGAAGGTCATGCGCAGCCTGGCGGAAGAGGGCCGCACTATGCTGGTGGTGACCCATGAGATGGGTTTTGCCCGCAACGTCTCTAACCGGGTGGTGTTTATGCATCAGGGCACTATTGATTGTCAGGGCACGCCAGAGGCGATGTTCGGCGAGGCGGGATCGGCGCGCTTTAAGCAGTTTATCTCCAGTCATCATCAGGTGGAGCCGGTGGTATGAGCGACGTAATACGTCAGACGCTGGTCTGGGGCGATGGCCCGCTGAAATGGCAGGCGCTGGTGCAGGTCGCCCGGCACGGCGCCACCCTGACGCTGAGCGACAGTGCCTGGCAGCGAATTGCGCAGAGCCGTGAAATCGTCGGTAATATCGTGGCGGCGGGGCAGGTGGCTTACGGTATCAATACCGGGCTGGGGGCGTTGTGCAACATCACCCTGTCTGAAGATGAGCTGAGCCAGCTGTCGCGCAATACCCTGCTGAGCCATGCCTGTGGCGTCGGGCCGGTGCTGGCAAAACCCGAGGTCCGCGCCATTCTGTGCGCTGCGATTGCGAACTACAGCCACGGAAAATCAGGTGTCTCAGTGGCGCTGGTGCAACATCTCCTGGCGCTGCTAAACCTGCAGATTACCCCACAGGTACCGTCGCAGGGATCGGTGGGATATCTGACCCACATGGCGCATATCGGCCTGGCGCTGATTGGCATCGGCGAGGTGGAGTGGAAGGGCGAAATCGTTCCGGCGCAGCAGGCGCTGGCCCAGGCGGGATTAGCCCCTTACCGGCCTGGTGCCAAAGAGGGGCTGAGCCTGGTCAACGGCACGCCCTGCATGACCGGCTTAGCCTGTCTGGCACTGGACGATGCCGAACGGCTGCTGGACTGGGCAGACGTCACCGGTGCGATGAGCTTTGAGGCGCTGCGCGGTCAGCTGGTGGCGTTTGACCCTGAGGTGCTGGCGCTGAAGGCCAGCCCGGGGATTCAGCGCAGTGGCGAACGCCTGCGCCAGTTGCTGAGTGACAGCCCGCTGCTGAAAGCCAGCGTTGGCATCCGGACTCAGGATGCACTCAGTCTGCGCTCGATGCCGCAGGTGCACGGCGCCTGCCGCGATCAGTTTAGTCATGCTGTCCGTCAGGTGGAGACCGAACTCAACGCCTGTACCGACAATCCGCTGGTGCTGGGGACGCCGCAGGCCTGGCGCGTGGTGTCACAGTCCAATCCGCATGGCGAGTCGGTGGCAATGGCCTGCGACCTGCTGGCGATTGCGATGGCGGAGCTGGGCAGCATCGCCGAGCGACGGCTTGATCGGCTGGTGAATCCGCTGGTCAGCGGCCTGCCGCCATTTCTGGTCGCCGAGCCGGGCGTCAATTCCGGCATGATGATTGCGCAGTACGTGGCGGCATCACTCTGCGCGGAGAACCGTCAGCTGGCGCAGCCTGCGGTGCTTGATAACTATGTCACTTCAGGATTACAGGAGGATCATCTGAGCCTCGGCACCGGCTCGGCGCTGAAGCTGCTGAAACTGGTCAGCAATGTTGATCACATTATCGCGATTGAGTATCTGCTGGCGGCGCAGGCGCTGGAGTTTCACGGTGAGTCACAGCTGGCAGCAGGCACGCGGCGCGCCTGGCAGCATTTGCGGCAGGTTGTTGAGCGCTGGCAGCAGGATCGCTGGCTGGCACCCGACATCGCCTGCGCGGTAGCTCAGATTAAAGCGCACCGGGCCGATGCGCTTGTGGGGTGAGGATTACCTGCGGCGTGCGTCCGGACGGACTAAATCAAAACGTTGCGCTTCGCTGATGCCGTAATAGGCGCTGGGGCCGCCCGCGCGCAGAATCGGCTCGGCTTTAGCGGTCTGATAAATGCCCTCTTCCAGCAGCGATTCATCGATGTGAATCGCCACCGCTTCACCCAGCACCAGCCAGCTGTCGATCAGATTGCCGCTGGCATCCTGCAGCTGAATCAGTTGCGTCAGGCGGCACTCGAAGTTGACCGGGCTCTCTGCCACCAGACTGGCGCTGACCTGGGAAGCCGCCAGCGGCGTTAAACCGGCAAAGGCGAACTCATCCTGATCGGCAGGCAGCGAGGCGGAACTTTCGTTCATCGCTTCCGCCAGCGGACGCGTCGCCAGGTTCCAGACAAACTCTTTGGTCTCAGCAATATTTCTCACGCTGTCTTTCCAGCCACTACTGGCGAAACCGATAATCGGCGGATGATAGTTGAAGCAGTTAAAGAAGCTGTAAGGTGCCAGATTGCGCTGGCCGCTGCTGCTCACTGAGCTAATCCAGCCGATCGGGCGCGGCCCGATAATGGCGTTCAGCGGATCGTGCGGCAGACCGTGACCAGCACGGGGTTGATAGGAATAGCGTTTCCGGGTCATAACTTCTCCAGCAGGGAATTTTATTTATCTTAGCCCGACAGCATCGCCCGACGGAATCGGAAAGAGGTAAGCGGATGGTGCGGGTTTATTTTCCGCCGCCTACAGCGTATTGTACGCGCGCCTGAATAATTGAGAGAACGTATGAAAAAGTCAGCCAGCACGTCGCCTTTCCACGCCCGCAATCGCCATCAGGGCGAATACGATTTTGCCGCGTTAACCGCTGCCCATCCGCCGCTGAAAGCCAAAGTCCGGCCCAATGGTTATGGCGTGCAGTCCGTGGATTTCGCGGACCCGGAGGCGGTGATGCTGCTGAACCAGGCGCTGATCAAACTATTTTACGACATCGACTGGCAGCTGGCTCCCGGCTCACTCTGCCCGCCCGTGCCGGGACGCGCCGATTATCTGCACTACCTTGCCGATCTGCTGGCGCTGGATAACAACGGCGTGATCCCCACGGCGGACGTTCTGGATGTCGGCTGCGGTGCAAACTGCATCTATCCGCTGATTGGCGCGGCAGAATATGGCTGGCGCTTTACCGGCACCGAAGTCGATGAAGCCGCCATCAAAGCTGCTAACCGCATTGTTGCTGCCAATCCGCGCCTGACGCGCCAGATCCGTCTGCGTCGTCAGAAAAACAGCGATGCAGTGCTGGCTGGTGTAGTCAGTAAAACTGAATTTTTCAGTGCAGTGATGTGTAATCCGCCATTCCACGCGTCGGCGGAAGAGGCGGTATCGGGATCGCAGCGTAAGGTCCGCAATCTCGGACTGGATAAGAGTGCGCCGCTCAACTTTGGCGGCCAGCACAATGAGCTGTGGTATCCCGGTGGCGAAAAGGGCTTTATCGGCAAGATGATCGCCGAGAGCGTGGCGTTTGGTCGTCAGATCGGCTGGTTTACCTCGCTGGTGTCGCGCAAAGAGAACTTACCGGCGCTGGAAAAACAGCTGCAGGCGCTCGACGTGGCGGAGATGCGGGTGGTTAATATGGCGCAGGGTCAGAAGCAGAGTCGCTTCCTGGCGTGGAGTTTTATGCCTGCCGCCCAGCGCACTAAGCTGCTGAGTCGCCTGGGGAACTGAGGTGTCGCTTTACATGGTAACAGGTGTATCTGTGGGCGAAGAGTAAAATAGAACGGGCCGCATCGCGGCCCGTTTTGATCAGGAAACGTGCTGCAGGAATTCGCGCAGACGCTCGCTCGGTGGGTTGCTGATCAGGCTGTCGGGATCGCCATCTTCCGCAATCCGGCCTTTATCGATAAAGATCAGCCGTGAGGCCACCTTCTGTGCGAAGCCTACTTCGTGCGTCACAATCACCATCGTCATGCCTTCTTCCGCCAGATCCTGCATCACCTTCAGCACTTCGTGACGCAGTTCCGGGTCGAGCGCTGAGGTTGGCTCATCAAACAGCATCATTTTCGGCTTAACTGCCAGTGCACGGGCAATCGCCACGCGCTGCTGCTGACCGCCGGAAAGCTCAGACGGAAAGTGGTGCGCGCGCTCGGCGAGGCCCACTTTGCCCAGCAACTCACGCGCCAGCTGGCGTGCCGCCTCTTTGCTGGCACCGCGCACCCGGATAGGACCAAAGGCGACGTTATCCAGCGCACTCATCTGTGGGAACAGATGAAACTGCTGAAACACCATGCCCGCTTCCTGACGAATCAGGCGGTCATCGACTTTCGGATCATTGACGCGCAGGCCATCGACAATCAGTTCGCCACTAGTGATCTCTTCCAGCTTGTTAATGCAGCGCAGCAGGGTTGATTTACCGGAACCGGATGGGCCGATAATCACCACCACTTCGCCCTGGTTAATCTTCAGGTCAATATTGTGCAGCACCTGGGTCTGGCCAAAATGCTTGGAGACATCTTTAAATTCAATCACAGGATTTTCACCCTTTTCTCAATGCGGCGCAGCACAAAGCTCAACACCAGCGTAATAACCAGATAGATAATCGCGACGGCGCTCCAGATTTCCAGTGCGCGGAAGTTACCGGCAATAATCTCCTGACCCTGACGAGTCAGTTCAGCCACACCAATAACGATAAACAGCGAAGTATCTTTGATGCTGACAATCCACTGGTTGCCCAGCGGTGGCAGCATACGGCGCAGCGCCAGCGGCATAATCACGTAGCGCAGCGTCTCGCGGCTCGACAGGCCCAGCGCCAGTCCGGCTTCGCGGAAGCCCTTGTTGATCGACAGCACGGCACCACGGGTAATCTCGGCAATGTAAGCGCCGGAGTTAATCATGATGGTTACCACCGCCGCGCTGAAGGGATCAATGCGCAGGTCGGGGAACGCCATCGGCAAAGCAAAATAGATAAACATCACCTGCACCACGATAGGGGTGCCGCGAATGATTTCGATAAACACCAGTGCGATGTTATTGGTGATCCAGCCACCGTAAGCGCGGGCAAAGCCCGCTACCAGGCCGATGAAGAGGCCGCCAACCAGTCCAATAATTGAGATAATTAAGGTCAGTTTAGCGCCTTCAAGCAGCGCTGGCATGGCGGGCCAGATGACGCTCCAGTCAAACTCCATGGTGTCACTCCAGATATGTTGCGATGGAAAAAAGCAGGGAAAAAGTTTCCCTGCTGAAATCAGATAACGGGCAAATTATTATTTAGGTTCGGTGCCGAACCATTTTTTATAGAGCGTGTTGTAGGTGCCGTTCTCTTTCAGGGTTTTGAGTGCGCCGTTGACTTTTTCACGTAAATCGTCGCTGCCTTTCGGGAAGGCGATACCATACTGCTGCGCTTCAATTGAATCGCCTACCGCTTTAAAGCGGCCTTTACCGGCGGTATGGATGAAGTAAAGGATGTTTGGCGTGTCATGCAGCACGGCGTCCGCACGGTTAGTGCCCAGCTCCATATAGGCGCTGTCGATATTCGGGAACTGACGCAGATCTTTGGATTTGATGTTGGCTTTCGCATATTCCACGGAGCCGGTGCCGCTTTTCACTGCGACCACTTTACCGTTCAGATCGCTGATGCCTTTGATGTCGTTTTCATTGTTACGCACCATCACCTGCAGACCGCTTTTGTAATAGCCGTCAGAGAACTCAATCGCTTTTTTACGTTCCTCGGTAATAGTGATACCCGCCAGTGCCAGATCGACATTGCGCGTTTGCAGTGCAGGGATAATGCCGCTGAAGTCCATTGGCTTCAGGGTGTAATCGAGCTTCAGCTCTTTCGCAATGGCATCCCACAGATCCACATCGAAGCCGACATATTTATCACCCTGTTTAAATTCAAACGGAACAAAGGCGGTATCCGTGGCGACGACCAGCTTTTTGTCTGCTGCAGTGGAAGAGAGAGAGAAGGCCAGCGCCAGCGCGGCCACAGAAACTTTTAACAGTGACTTCATCATTTTTCCTTTTTTTACTACCAGGCGGCAGGGCCTGCGTTTGCGGCTTGTCATATGAAAGAATTATGCCAACTTTGCAAAATCCGCGAAATCAGAGAGTTAAATAACATAGCTGACACGATTTTGCAGTTAATTCTGCCATTGCACCAGTTTGGTGCTCAGTTTTGGTGCAGGTGGCTGTTTTGGTGCAAGCGGTAGTGTGCCTCAGATGTTAAGGCTGTGAAGCGGAGGAGGGAAGAACTGTTAACAGGGTCATAAAAATGCGGTAACACAGACGTAAAAAAGGCGGGTTTCCCCGCCTGACAGACTGCATTGAATCTTATTCGATGTTCGCTTCGATAAACCACAGGAATTTATCAAGGTCACGTGATGCTGCAGTGAAGATGTCAGCGGTATCTTCGTCTTTCACTTCAGTGATCGCTTTACGGGTGTCATTCGCGACAACGCTGTAACGGTCTGCCAGCGCTTTCAGATGATCCTGAACGCTGTGAATATTCAGCGGATAGCTCTTCAGCGGAGT
Source organism: Pantoea sp. OVA07A (assembly GCF_019969975.1). Taxonomy (NCBI): domain Bacteria; kingdom Pseudomonadati; phylum Pseudomonadota; class Gammaproteobacteria; order Enterobacterales; family Erwiniaceae; genus Pantoea; species Pantoea sp. OVA07A. Next base: position 1,522,779 of record NZ_JAHXYM010000001.1, read on the forward strand.
CGTATCGTTAACGACCTGCGTGGTGCCCAGTGCCACACCACCCAGCTGAACCACACGCTCGGCAATAGTATCCTGATGATCGGTAATCGCGGTGCGGAAACCGTCCAGCATCTCATGCACACCGATAAAATTAGCACCGCGCATGTTCCAGTGCGCCTGCTTAGTGATCAATGACAGGTCAATAAACTCGACTACCAGACGGTTTAACACCGCGATGGTGGCTTTTTTATCGTCTTCGGCCACATCATTGCGGGTATAAATCAGGTCAGAAGATTTAGTTTTAACCAATTTAGCGGTACTCATCGTTTCAGTCCTCTCTTTGATGGTTGTCCTAATCAAGTACCGGATAAGTATAGCAGCGCTTTTCAGGTTTGCAGAAACGACTTTGTCGATGGATGAAATAGCGTGCGTCTTTACTAAAAGCAGAGCTGAGCTAAGAAGGTTAATGCCATGTTAAAATATAAAAACAAATAAATAGCTATTTAAATCATGTTGTTATTCTATTATGTAAATAACTGGTAAGTGTCTGTTTCAAAATAGGCAACTCAGGAAGGAGCGAAGATTAGGAATAATTCTCATGATGAGCATGATTATTATTTAGCCCCGCCTGCAGGCGGGGCGGATAGCGTTTATTTTTGGATATCGTCTGATAATTCAACGCTGTTTAACTGACTCTTTTTCGGCCGCATGGTCAGCGTTGAACCTGCCGAGGCGATGATGATCGCCAGCAGCGCCAGCCACTGAAGCCCGGTCAGGGTTTCCCCCAGAAACAGCATGCCTGAAAAGGCAGCCATGGCGGGTTCCAGACTCATCAGCGTGCCGAAGATGCGCGCCGGTAAGCGGGTGAGGGCGATCATCTCCAGCGAATAGGGGATGGCGCTGGATAGCAGGGCAACCAGCAACGCGATCGGCATAACGGCCCATGTCCAGATGCCACTTTCTGCGAACGTCAGCCCCAGCGGTACAAAAATCACTGAGGCAATCAGCGACCCGATAGCCACTGTCGCCGGGCCATGTTCTGCGCCTGCCCGCTGTCCCGCCAGGATATAGATCGCCCAGCAGGCGCCTGCACTCACCGCCAGCGCAGCGCCCAGCGGATCAATCGCAGTCATGCCTGTGCCAAAAGGCAGCAGGAACCACAGACCAATCACGGCCAGCAGCACCCAGACAAAATCCAGTGGCCGGCGCGATCCGAATAGCGCCAGCGCCAGTGGGCCGGTAAATTCCAGTCCCACCGCCACACCCAGCGGCACGGTACGAATCGCCAGATAGAACGTGAAATTCATTGTGCCCAGCGCCAGTCCATACATCAGGAGTGGCAGACGTTGTTCCCGGCTAAAGCGTAAACGCCAGGGTTTGAAGATAATACAGAGTATCAGGGTGCCAAATCCCAGACGCAGCGCGGTGATGCCGGTAGCGCCAACGGCAGGAAACAGGCTTTTCGCCAGCGAAGCACCGCCCTGAAGCGACAGCATCGCAATCAGCAGTACGGCAATCGGCATCACTATCGGGGCAAGGTTTTTAGAAGCGGGAGAGGCAGACATCCTGTGTACTTTTCCTGGTCATCAACGTAATGAGTCAGCCAGTGTAAAGGAAATAGCAGGCAAAAAATCACGGAATGGGGTTTTAAATTTCTCTCAACTGAGCGATTTTTGGCCAGAATCAGGGCCATTTAGGTAAAGAAATGTCAGGTTTTTTTAGGATTTAACTTAAAGAACGAAATGAGCACAAAATGATTATTGCAGAAAGATGACGGATTTTATAAGAAAAATGAATGACATAGGTTGTCGCATTAACTTCCTGTTACACCAAACATTCTGTTAGACAACAAAATCCGGGCAGAGTTTCTCGCTATTTTTTGTTATATTTTCAGCGTTGTCAGGAGAGAAGTATTTTCACATTTGAGGTGGTTATGAAAAAAATTGCATGTCTTTCAGCATTAGCCTGTGTACTGGCAGTATCTGCAGGTTCAGCAATGGCACAGAGCACCGTAACTGGTGGCTATGCTCAGAGCGACTATCAGGGCGTAGCTAACAAAGCTAACGGCTTCAACCTGAAATACCGCTACGAAGACGGTTCTAACCCACTGGGTTGGATCGGTTCATTCACCTACACAGAAAAAGATAACACCGATTCTGGCATTTATAACAAAGGCCAGTACTACGGTGTGACCGGTGGTCCTGCTTTCCGTCTGAACGACTGGGCAAGCATCTACGGTGTTGTGGGTATCGGCTACGGTAAATTCCAGCAGAACGATACTTCATCACGCGATAAAACTGATTCAAGCGACGTAGGTTTCTCTTACGGCGCAGGTTTGCAGTTTAACCCAGTTCAGGACTTCGCAGTTGACGTTGGTTACGAGCAGAGCCGTATCCGTAACGTTGACGTTGGCACCTGGATTGCTGGCGTAGGTTACAGCTTCTAAGTTTAGCTTAGCTGACCTGCAAAAAAGCGGCCCCTTGTGGGCCGTTTTTTATTGTGCTGATTTACTCACCCATCTCTCGTGCCTGCACGTTTCCCGACTTTCCCGGATCGCTGTAGCCGATCAGCAGCCATGCTGGTTGAAGCCGCAGGTCATATTAATTCGATGGGGAAACAGGAAAAGAAGAGAGCAGAAAGGGAGAGTGCGCCTCTCAGCCAGCGGCTGAAAGGCATAGAATCAGGATTAGCCGCGCCAGATCAGATTCTGACAGCGACGATCGTCAGACTTATGGCCCAGCAGTTTTTCCAGCAACATCAGACGCAGTGTGAACGGTGAACGCGTCAGCAGGCACAGCCAGGATTTCATCTCCGTGGTTGTTTTCTTCTCAGCCTGGAAGCATTTACTGCAATCTAAGCAACATTTCAGGGTGCTCATAGAATCACCTCCCAATCATTGTCGACGCGGTAGTCAGCAGCCTGCGGTGAGAGGCGTCATCATCACCGGAGCAACAGAGGATCATCAGGGATCGCTCTTTTGCTGCTTACATTATCGTCAAATATAGCACTGGCTATATCCTTTAGCCAAGGCTAATGACGAAAAATTTGAGCTTCTTTGCGGCTGGTTTACAATGAGCGCAGCTAAATCCGTACAGCAGTGACAGTACGGGAAAAAATAATGAGGAAGCTGAATGAGTCGTCGTGCTAAAAGCGTGGTTTCTGCGCCAAAAGGACCACTGAAAGATATTGAAGAGCATGTCGAAGGTTTTCGGCAGGTGCGTGAAGCGCATCGTCGGGAATTAATTGATGACTACGTTGAGTTAATCTCTGATTTGATTGGTGAATTTGGCGAAGCGCGTCAGGTTGATATGGCGGCCCGCCTGGGCGTTTCACAACCTACCGTAGCGAAAATGCTGAAGCGGCTTGGCAGTGCCGGGCTGGTTGAACAGGTGCCTTACCGCGGTGTCTTTCTGACTGGTGAAGGAGAGAAACTGGCAGAGGAGAGTCGCGCCCGTCATCACATTGTTGAAAGTTTTCTGCTGGCGTTAGGCATCAGTCCCGAAACTGCCCGACGTGATTCAGAAGGTATTGAGCATCACGTCAGTGATGAAACGCTGGCCGTATTTAAGAAATTCTCCGAAACCCGCTAACGCTAAGGCGTACCTTCATCATGCCTCAACTGCTTCGATCTTTTTTGCATGACTCTGTTTTGCATTTATTAATCGTGATTGGTGTAGTTCTGGCATTTCTGGCGGATTTTCGCTGGGCCGATCTGCCCGGTGCCGTAGACTGGCATACCATTATTACGCTCACCGGGTTGTTGATCCTGACCAAAGGGCTGGAAACCAGTGGCTACTTTGACGTGCTGGGGGGACGACTGATTGCGCGTTTCCGGCACGAACGTGCGCTGGCGCTGTTTATGGTGCTGGCTGCCGCGTTGCTCTCTACGTTTCTGACCAATGATGTGGCGCTGTTTATTCTGGTGCCGCTGACGCTGACGCTGCGAAAGTTCTCTCACTTACCCATCTCGCGACTGATCATCTTCGAGGCGCTGGCGGTCAACGCCGGATCCCTGCTGACGCCGGTCGGCAACCCGCAAAACATTCTGCTGTGGAGCCACGGCAAACTAAGTGTTGTCGCGTTTATTGTGCAGATGCTGCCGCTGGCCGCCTGGCTGCTGCTTAGCCTGATGGTATTAACCTGGTTCAGCTTTTCAAAGCGGTCGATTGATAAGCATGACAACCCGGAACAGCCGCAGTGGCAGAAGCCGCTGTTTATTGTCAGCGTGGTGCTATACCTGCTGTTTATCGCCGGCCTGGAGCTGGAAATCACCGGTTGGGTCCTGCTGCTGATTCTTGCCACGTTCCTGGTGATGGCGCGTCCAGTGCTGCTGCGCATCGACTGGAGCCTGCTGGCGGTGTTTATCGCCATGTTTATTGACGTCTTCCTGATGACGCGTCTGCCGGTGATGCAGGCTCACTTTGATGCGGTTTCTCATTTCGGTCAGGGGCAGCTCTACCTGCTGGCGATTGGTCTGTCACAGGTGATCAGCAACGTTCCCGCGACGATTCTGCTGCTGCAAAAAGTCCCGCCTGGCGATGTGCTGGCCTGGGCGGTCAATATTGGCGGTTTCGGCCTGCTGCCGGGTTCGCTCGCCAACCTGATTGCCCTGCGTATGGCGAAAGATCGGGCCGTCTGGTGGCATTTCCATCTCTTTTCTCTCCCTCTGCTTGCCTGGTCGATGGCCAGCGGTTGGCTGCTGTTGCGGCTGCTCAATTAGGCCCGACGCATCTTGCTACCCGCCACAGGTGGCAGGATGTGCGCCATTTCTCAAGTTTCGTAAAGTTGCGCTGGATTTTGTCAGTTTCCGATATAAGGTTAACAGGACCTTTATGCCCGGGAATTAGGGCCTTAGCCAGTGATGGGAACTATGAGCGAGAATAACCAACGCGATCCACACCAGCAGGACGCAGAAAATGCGACGGATAAAAACCGTCAGTCAGAGGAAAATCAGGACAACGACCAGCAGCCTGAGCGTAAACGCCCCGGTAAAAAGCCGCTGATTATTCTGGCGGTAGTGGTGGTGATTATGCTGATTGTCGGCTTCTGGTTCTGGTTCACTACCCGCAATATTGAAACCACCGACGACGCCTTTACCGAAGGCGATGCCGTTACCATTGCGCCTAAAGCCTCCGGCTATGTCGTGAAGCTGCTGGTGAAAGATAACCAGCGGGTGAAGAAGGGCGATCTGCTGGTGGAGATCGATCCCAGCGACAATCGTGCCCAGCGTGAACAGGCTAATGCGCAGCTCGGTTTAGCTGTCGCACAGCTGCATCAGGCGCAGGCTCAACTGGCGCTGTCAAAGGTACAGTATCCGGCACAGCGCGATCAGGCGCTGGCGGATCAGGCGAAAGCCGAAGCGAATCTGCTTAATGCGCAGGCGGATTATCGTCGCCAGCGCGGCGTCGATCCGCGTGCGACCAGTCAGCGTAATATCGACAGCGCGTCCGCGCAGTTACGTTCGGCGCAGGCGCAGTTACAAAGCGCGAAAGCACAGGTTGAAGTGGCGTCACAGGTTGCTCTGCAGATTCGCCAGCAGGAGACCAATGTTGAAGCGCGTCAGCAACAGGTTGAGCAGGCTAAGGCGCAGTTAAGCACGGCCGATCTTAATCTCTCCTATACCCAGGTTCGCGCGCCCTATGACGGGTTTGTCACCAAGCGTAACGTTCAGCTGGGCACACTGGTGCAGGCGGGATCGTCGCTGTTTTCGCTGGTCTCGCCTGAGATCTGGGTCACCGCTAACTTCAAAGAGTCTCAGCTGCAACACATGAATCCTGGCGACAAAGTTGAAATCAGCGTCGATGCCTGGCCGGATATGAAGCTGGAAGGGCATGTCGATAGTATTCAGATGGGCTCTGGTTCACGCTTCTCGACTTTCCCGTCAGAAAACGCCACCGGTAACTATGTGAAAATCGTTCAGCGCGTGCCGGTGAAAATCGTCATCGACAAGGGCCTTGATCCGAACCATCCTCTGCCGCTGGGTCTCTCTGTTGAACCGAAGGTAACGGTGGAATGAGTACGGCGCAGAGCTGGAAACCCGCCAGTAATCCGTGGTTAGTGGCGATCACGGTCACGCTGGCGGTGTTTATGGAGATCCTCGACACCACCATTGTTAACGTGGCGCTGCCGCATATCGCCGGTTCGCTCTCCTCCAGTTACGATGAGTCAACCTGGGTGCTGACCTCCTATCTGGTGGCGAACGGCATTGTGCTGCCTATCTCTGCGTTCTTCAGCCGACTGTTTGGCCGTAAACAGTTTTTCCTGATCTGCATCGTGATGTTTACCATCTGCTCCTTCCTGTGCGGCATCGCTACCGAACTGTGGCAAATCATTCTGTTCCGCGTGCTGCAGGGCTTTTTTGGTGGCGGATTGCAGCCGGTTCAGCAGTCTGTGCTGCTGGACTACTTCAAGGCGGAAGATCGCGGCAAGGCATTTGGGCTCTCCTCTATCGCCATTATTGTCGCGCCGGTGATTGGTCCGACATTAGGTGGCTGGATTACCGACAACTACAGCTGGCGCTGGGTGTTCTTTATCAACATTCCGGTCGGCGTACTTACCGTGCTGGCGATCTATCAGCTGCTGGAAGATCCACCGTGGGAGCGTAAATGGGCCAAAGGTAAACTGAAGATCGACTATATCGGTATCAGCCTGATTACCTTAGGACTGGGTTGTCTGCAGGTGATGCTGGATCGCGGAGAGGATGAGGACTGGTTTGCCTCGCACTTTATCGTGCTGTTCGCCATTCTGGCGCTGATTGGCATCGTCGGTGCCATCTACTGGCTGATGTATGCCCGTAAGCCAGTGGTCGATATTCTGGTGATGAAAGACCGCAACTTCTGGGTCGCCGGGCTGTTGATGGCGGGGATGGCGATGATTCTGTATGGCAGCTCCGTAGTGCTGCCACAGCTGGCGCAGCAGGATCTGGGGTACACCGCCACCTGGTCAGGTCTGGTGTTGTCGCCTGGCGCGGTGCTGATTGTGCTGACCATACCGCTGGTGCTGAAACTGATGCCAATCGTTCAGACGCGCTACATCATTGCCTTTGGCTTTAGCTGTCTGGCCGTGGCGTTTCTCTACTCCGCCACCTTAACGCCCAACGTCGATTTCACCACGCTGGTGTTGATGCGCAGCGCACAGTCAATCGGGCTGGGTTTCCTGTTTGTCCCGCTGACGACTATCGCCTTTGTCACCATTCCACAGCGGCTTAATGCTGACGCCTCGGCGCTGTTTACCATGTTCCGTAACGTGGCCGGATCGATTGGGATTTCACTCTCGACCGCTGCCATTACCGAGCGCGAACAGGTGCGGTCAGCGCACATGGTGCATAACATGACGCCGCTGAATGAGCCGTTCAACATTACGCTTCAGCACTGGGCGCAGGCGATACGCGACTTTACCTCGGCGGTGGGCGATCCCGTCACGCTGGCAACCGGTCAGCTCTATCAGGAGATGATTGCGCAGTCGCGTATCCTCGCTTACATCGATGTCTTCTCAGGCCTGAGTATTGTCGCCCTGATTTTGATTCCATTTTGTTGGCTGCTGTCGCCGATTAAGAGCGAAGGCAGTGCAGGAGCACACTAACATGAAGGTTTTTTACTCTCATCGCCTGAAACCCCTGAGTTTACTGCTGGCCCTCGGGCTGGCGGGCTGCGCCGTCGGACCTGACTATCAGGCGCCGAAACCTGCCGTGCCGGGTGGCTACAACACCCTGGATTCGCAGGAGGCGTCAAAGCCACAAAACGCCGCGATTAATTCACGCTGGTGGCGCAGCTTCAATGATCCGCAGCTCGACAGTCTGATTGAACGGGCGATTGCGGGCAACCTGAGCCTGCAGCAAACGGTGCTGCGCATTGCCGGGGCACGTGAACAGCTGACGCAGGCGCAGGGCAGCCTGTTCCCCACCCTGGGCGGTTCAGCCAAAGTGACGCGTCAGCAGCTCGGGCTGGAAGGCTTGCTGAAATCCAATGGCGCAACCGATCAGCTCGACAGCAACGTGGCCAGCCAGCTCAATGGATTAACCCAGCCGGTTAACCTTTATCAGGGCAGCTTCGATGCCAGCTGGGAGCTGGATCTGTGGGGCAAAGTGCGCCGTCAGGTTGAGGCAGCCAATGCCCAGCAGCAGGCAGCGATAGAACAGCGCAACGATGCGCTGGTCTCACTGGAGGCCGAAGTGGCGCGAGCCTGGCTGCAGCTGCGTGGCGCGCAGAGCACGATTCAGACGCTGCAACAGCAGATTGAGGTGGCGCAGCAGACAACCGAGCTGACTCAAAGCCAGCAGCGTAATGGCCTTGCCCCGCTGACCGATGTGGAAAATGCGCGTGCCCAGCTCAGCACGCTGCAGGCGCAGCTGCCGCAGTATCAGTCGCAGGCGCGGCAGGCGATGAATGGGTTAGCGGTGCTGCTCGGCAAGACGCCGGGGGCGCTGGATGCTGAACTCAGTACGCCAAAAGCGTTACCCCCGCTGCCACAGTTTGTCCCGGTAGGCATTCCTTCTACGCTGGCACGTCGTCGTCCTGATATTCGTCAGGCTGAAGCGACGCTGCATGCACAAACCGCTGAGATTGGGGTTTCTGTCGCGCAGCTTTTCCCGAGCCTGTCCCTAACCGGCCAGCTGGGCGTGCGCAACACCGATGTCAGCTATCTGGATAACTGGAGCAGCCATTTCTACAGTTATGGCCCGTCGTTATCGATTCCGATTTTCCAGGGCGGACAGTTGGTGTCGAGCGTGAAGTTAGCGCGGGCACAGCAGGCCAGTGCCGCGCTGGATTATCGCCAGACGGTGCTGACGGCGTTGCAGGATGTGGAGAATGCGCTGGTCAGCTATCGCGCCGATCAGCAGCGGGTCACCGCGCTGGATGAGACAACCGGTGCGCTTCAGCGCGCGTTTGATCTCGCCAGCGACAGTTATCGCCAGGGGCTCTCGACCTTCCTGGAGGTGCTGGATGCGCAGCGTCAGCTGGCTCAGGCAGAGGAGCAGGCGACACAGGCGCGGATGCAGAGTGCACTCGATTTAGTGGCGCTCTATAAAGCACTGGGCGGCGGCTGGGAGACTTACCAGAACGTGGATATGCCGCAATATCCGGTATTTGGCCCGGCCACGCAGGCGAATTAGTCATCCGGCGGTAGCTGCCTCTGTGCAGTTACCGCTTTATCTCTCCTCCGGCAGCGTTAAACCGATGCTGCCTGTCTCTCCATGTTGTTCATCATGATCTAACCCGTTGATAAAGAGAGCTTCTCAGCATCACTATAGCGGGTGCAGCCAGCAGAAAATAAAACAGTGATAATCGCAGGGTTATTATCAGCGCCTCCGGCGAGCGATTATTTTCATGTTGCTGGCACTTTCCGCATTCAGGTTTTTGAGCTCTGTCACCTTTCTCAGTTTATTTCTTTGACGCTTTTTTAAGGCAACTTACGACTGAACGAGTGGGGGCGCGTGAGGCTATTCAGTCAGCCTGAGCCGGGCGGAACTGTTATTGTGCAGCTAAGCGATCTGCGAATAATCCGACTCTGCTATAAATCGCAGCGGCAAAAATGGTTAACAGGTGGCAAAGGGCATAATTAAAAAAGCCACCAGAGCGTTAATTCTTTTGCGCTATTTAACGGTGCCGGGGGTGGCTTTTTAAGCATAATCTGTAAGCTGGTGTGACTGGGGTCACGGGCAGGCACATTTTTAATCTGTTATCTCCGGCCCGTAAACGTAAATAATGAGGCTGCATGGCCCGCATTTAGTTGATAGCGTTAACTGCCTTCTGCCGGGATAATCTGCCTGAAATCGTTTTCAACTCCTGAGTAAAAGTGCCATTTGTTGTTAATTCAGCGTTAATAAAAGGTCAGGCACGCCCGATTTTAATAGCTCTGTTTTGCCCGAATTAATACTTAGGAATTATCTGTAGCGTAAAAATAATTTATTTTTTTATTTGAATTAGGTAGTCTTGGCGCTACAGTTTTATTAACCCCCCTTAATCAAGGACATTGTGATGAGTGACGCATTTAAGGTACTGAACAATATTCGCACATTACGTGCCCAGGCTCGTGAACTGCCACTGACCGATCTTGAAGAGATCCTGGAAAAATTAACGGTTGTTGTTACTGAGCGCCGTGAAGAAGCAGAAGCGGAAGAGACGCAGAATCGCGAAAAAGAAGAAAAGCTTTCTAAATATCGCGAAATGCTGCTGGCTGACGGTATCGATCCTAATGAATTATTAGGTGCACTGGAAAGCGGGAAAAAACGTACCAAGCGTGCGCCGCGTCCGGCTAAATATTCTTACACCGACGAAAATGGTGAGCAGAAATCCTGGACTGGCCAGGGCCGTACCCCGGCAGCGATTAAAAAAGCGCTGGATTCCGGTAAAAGCCTGGACAGTTTCCTGATCGATTGATCGACACAATCCTTGTAAGTGGGAGCCGGGGGGCCATCATGGCCTTCCGGCTTTTTTATTTCTGCCGGGATATCAATCACCCCGCAAGGAATCCACGGCTGACGCTGGCGTGCGCTGCGTCACATCTGGCATAATAGCCGCCGTTTTTTCATCCATTCTCTTCACAAAGGTCAATGCCGTGTTAGTTAGCAGCAATATCACCATGCAGTTTGGCAGCAAGCCACTGTTCGAAAATATCTCCGTTAAATTTGGCGGCGGTAATCGTTACGGTTTAATCGGTGCGAACGGCAGCGGAAAATCCACCTTCATGAAGATTTTGGGTGGCGATCTGGTGCCTTCAGGCGGCAATGTGTCTTACGATCCCAACGAGCGCATCGGTAAGTTGCGTCAGGATCAGTTCGCCTTTGAACAATTTAGCGTACTGGACACCGTTATCATGGGTCACCATGAGTTATGGGAAGTGAAGCAGGAGCGCGACCGTATTTATTCTTTGCCAGAAATGAGCGAAGAAGAGGGGTATAAAGTCGGCGATCTTGAGGCACTTTACGGTGAGATGGACGGCTATAGCGCGGAGTCTCGTGCCGGTGAGTTATTACTCGGCGTCGGCATTCCGGTTGAGCAGCATTATGGCCCGATGAGCGAAATTGCGCCGGGCTTTAAATTACGTGTGCTGCTGGCGCAGGCGCTGTTTTCTAATCCTGATATTCTGTTACTCGACGAACCGACGAACAACCTGGACATCGATACTATTCGCTGGCTGGAGCAGGTGCTGAACGAGCGTGACAGCACCATGATTATCATTTCGCATGACCGTCACTTCCTTAATATGGTCTGTACGCACATGGCTGATTTGGATTATGGCGAGCTGCGGGTTTATTCCGGTAATTATGACGAATATATGACCGCGGCGACCCAGGCGCGTGAACGTCTGTTATCCGATAACGCCAAGAAAAAAGCGCAGATTGCTGACTTACAATCGTTCGTCAGTCGTTTTAGCGCCAACGCCTCTAAATCGCGTCAGGCGACATCACGCGCTAAGCAGATGGATAAAATTAAACTGGATGAAGTGAAAGCCTCCAGCCGTCAGAACCCGTTTATCCGTTTTGAGCAGGACAAGAAGTTGTTCCGTAATGCGCTGGAAGTGGAAGGTTTGACCAAAGGATTTGATAACGGTCCGCTGTTTAAGAATTTAAATCTGCTGCTGGAAGTGGGTGAGAAGCTGGCGGTGATCGGTGCCAACGGTATCGGTAAATCAACACTGTTAAAATCGCTGGTGGGTCAGCTGACGCCAGATAACGGCAGCGTTAAATGGTCAGAGAATGCACGTATTGGTTATTACGCTCAGGATCACGCCGATGATTTTGCCAATGACCTGACGGTATTTGACTGGATGAGTCAGTGGAAACAGCCTGGCGATGATGAGCAGACCATTCGCGGTATTCTGGGTCGCCTGCTGTTTTCGCAGGATGATATTAAGAAGCCGGCCAAAGTGCTTTCTGGTGGAGAGAAGGGTCGTATGCTGTTCGGTAAGCTGATGATGGAAAAACCGAACATTCTGATTATGGATGAGCCGACCAACCACCTCGATATGGAGTCGATTGAATCGCTCAATATGGCGCTGGAGATGTATGAAGGCACGCTGGTGTTTGTTTCACACGACCGTGAATTTGTCAGCTCGCTGGCAACCCGCGTGATAGAGCTGAAAGCAGACCGCGTGGTGGACTTCACCGGTAATTACGAAGATTACCTGCGGAGTCAGGGTATCGTCTGATTGAAACGGGGTGGCGCAGGCCACCCCGTTTTTTTTGGTGGTTTGTTGGTTCAGCACGGGCTTCAGGTAGCACAGGCGTTCCTGCCGACGCTACGCGCTACCACCACACACTTCACAGTGCGCATCCTGCGCCACCTTCATGCTGCGGAACTCCGCGCTCATCGCATCGTACATCAGCAACCGGCTGGTGGCGGGCGTGCCAAATGCCGTCAGCACTTTAATCGCTTCCATCGCCTGCATCGCACCAATCACGCCAACCAGCGGAGCCATGACGCCCGCTTCCACGCAACTCAGGGTTTGTTCCCCAAACAGGCGGCTGATGCAACGATAGCAGGGTGTGCCGGGCTGCCAGTTGAATACGCTGATCTGACCTTCCATCCGAATCGCGGCGCCGGAGACCAGTGGCACCCGCTGCTGACGGCAGAGTCGGTTAAGCTGCTCACGCACCGCAACGTTGTCGGTGCAGTCCAGCACCACCTGCTGCCGGGCGATCAGCGCCAGCAGCGCTGCATCGTCCAGCTGTCCATTAACCGGATGCAGCTGACAGTGCGGATTGATGGCGGCCAGGCTTTGTGCGGCGGAGTCCACTTTGGCGCGGCTAATGTCAGCATCGTGATGCAGGATCTGCCGTTGCAGGTTAGAGTGCGATACGGTATCGAAGTCGAGCAGCGTCAGGCTACCGACACCGGCAGCCGCCAGATAGGGCGCAGCGGCGCAGCCGAGTCCGCCCAGCCCCACGACCAGCGCGTGACTCGCTTTCAGCCGCTCCTGACCGTCGAAATCAAAGCCGCGCAATACAATCTGCCGGTTGTAGCGCAGCATCTCCTCATCGCTTAATTCAGGTAGCATTTACGCCTCCAGCAGGGCGTTGAACGGTTCCACCTCGACCCATTCGCCCGGTTCAACATTGCCGCGATCCCGTTCCAGCACAATAAAACAGTTTGCCTGGGCGAAGGAGCTGAAGACGTGTGAACCCTGCATCCCCGTGGTTTCCACCTCCAGTTCGCCCTGTGCGTTCTGTCGCAGGATGCCGCGCTGGAAATCGAGCCGGCCTGGTGACTTTTTCAGCCGCGAGGCGCAGCGCACTTTCTGACGTGGCGGCAATGCTGATTTTTGCTGGCCGGTGAGGGTGGCAAGCAGCGGCTGAACGAGCTGATAAAAGGTCACGGCGGCGGAGACCGGATTACCTGGCAGGCCGCAGAACCAGCTGCTGTTGAGGCGGCCAAAGGCAAATGGCTTGCCAGGCTTGATCGCCAGCTTCCAGAAGCTGATGGCACCAAGCTCCTCCAGCATCGTTTTGGTAAAGTCCGCTTCGCCCACCGAGACGCCGCCGGTAGTAATCACGACATCCGCCTGCCGATCGGCCTCGGTGAAAGCAGCACGCAGTGCGGCCGGGTCATCTTTGATGATGCCAAGGTCGATGACTTCGCAACCCAGCTTATGCAGCATCAGTGATACCGCAAAGCGGTTGGTGTCGTAGATCTGGCCTTCGGCCAGCGGCTCGCCTACCGGCTGGAGTTCATCACCGGTGGAGAAGATAGCGACCCGCAGTTTTCGCAGCACGCTGACCTGTGCGATACCCAGTGAGGCGAGCAGTGGCAGCTCCGCGGCACCCAGACGTGTTCCCGCTTCCAGCACCACGGTGCCTGGCTGAATGTCATCGCCGATGAGACGAATGTTCTGTCCGGGACGGACCGGCGCGGTGATCATAATCGCATCACCCTGTGTTTCGGTCTGCTCCTGCATCACTACTGCTTCACAGCCTGCGGGCACCGGCGCACCGGTCATGATGCGAATCACGCTGCCCTGCGGCCACTCACCGTTAAACGGTGCGCCGGCAAAGGCTTTACCCGCCACTGGCAGCGGCTGACCGCTGCTGGCGTCTGCCAGCCTGACGGCGTAGCCATCCATCGCAGAGTTATCAAATGGCGGCACGGCAATCGGTGAGGTCACCGCTTTGGCGGTGATACGCCCGACCGCTTCGGCCAGCGGCACGCTAAGAGAGTCGGTGACGGGCGTCAGCTGTGACAGCATTTTTTGTTGTGCCTCCTCAAGGGAGATCAAGCCTGCAGTAAAACTTTCCATGGATATTCCAGCCTGGTTATCTCAGATGCTGCCTATTATGGTGGGAATTAGCCGCTGAGTCACATCGGTGTCGGCCTGACTTGCCTGTTGTTGTGGCCAAAGTGAAATATGGCGGTAAGAAAAGGTTATAACCACAGGAACAGTTTCCGCTTTACAACACTTAGCAGGCTTTCTATAGTCAAAAATCACCAAAAATGGGTGAAAACCATTTTAAATCAGTGTTTTTCGTCCTGATGCAACCACAGGGTAGATCGTTATGGTCAATGCAGTGATCGCCATTCATGGAGGCGCCGGTGCCATTACGCGCTCAGCAATGAGCGCCGAAAAAGAGCAACTCTATCGTCAGGCGCTACACGATATTGTCACTCAGGGCCAGCAGATACTGGCTCAGGGCGGCAGCGCACTCGATGCGGTGACCGAAGCGGTGCGGCTGCTGGAAGAGTGTCCGCTGTTCAACGCCGGTAAAGGCGCGGTCTTCACCCATCAGGGCACCCATGAACTCGATGCCTGCATCATGGATGGCCGCACCCTGGGAGCAGGGGCGGTCGCGGGCGTAACGCGGGTACGGAATCCGGTGCTGGCGGCACGTGCCGTGCTGGAACATAGCGAGCATGTCCTGTTTATCGGCGAGGGCGCAGAGCAGTTTGCTGAAGCGCACGGGCTGGAAACGGTCACGCCTGATTACTTCTCGACTCCGGAACGCTGGGAGCAGTTGCAGCGCGCGCTGAACAGCGATACGGCAGTGCTGGACCATGATGGTGCCGCGCACAGCGATGACCCGCTCGACCCGGACCGTAAGTTTGGTACGGTGGGGGCCGTCGCGCTGGATCTTGAGGGCAACCTCGCGGCCGCCACGTCAACGGGTGGTATGACCAACAAGCAGGCCGGACGGGTCGGCGACTCGCCGCTGCCAGGCGCGGGCTGTTACGCCAGTAACGACAGCGTGGCGGTCTCCTGTACCGGCACCGGAGAAGTCTTTATGCGGACGCTGGCGGCCTATGATGTGGCAGCGCAGATGCGCTACGCCGGGCGCTCACTGCAGCAGGCCACAGTTAATGTTATTCATGACAGTGTGCTGGAGCTGGGCGGCAGCGGGGGGCTGATTGCCGTCGACCGCGCAGGCAACGTAGCGCTGCCGTTCAACAGCGAAGGGATGTATCGCGGTGTGGCGCGGGTTGGCGAAGTGGCAGACGTCGCTATCTATCGCGAAAGTTAAGGAGCAGAGATGAGCGACAGGCAAACGTTACCGCCGCTGGCCCCTGAGCAGGTCCTGGCGGTGCGCGATCTCAATGTTCGTTTTCAGCACGAAACCACCGTCACTGACGCGGTGCGTCATTTGTCACTCGATCTGTTTCGCGGCGAAACGCTGGCGCTGGTGGGGGAGTCAGGCTCGGGGAAATCAGTGACCTCGCTGGCGCTGATGCGGCTGATTGAGCAGGCTGGCGGGAGGGTCAGCGGCGAGGTGCTGTTACGGCGTCGCAACGGCGACGTGCTGGATCTGATGCGCGCCTCAAAAGGTCAGATGCGGCGGGTGCGCGGTGCGGATATGGCGATGATCTTTCAGGAGCCGATGACCTCGCTGAATCCGGTCTTCTCCGTGGGCGAGCAGATTGCGGAATCCATCCGTCTGCATCAGGGCCTGAGCCACGCCGGCGCGCTGGCCGAGGCGCGCCGGATGCTGGATCTGGTACGAATCCCGGATGCGCAAAATGTGTTATCCCGCTTCCCGCATCAGCTGTCGGGCGGGATGCGTCAGCGCGTGATGATCGCCATGGCGCTCTGCTGCAAACCGGCTCTGCTGATTGCCGATGAGCCGACCACCGCGCTCGACGTCACCATTCAGGCGCAGATTCTGCAGCTTATCCGCGTGCTGCAAAAAGAGATGCAGATGGGGGTGATTTTTATCACTCACGATATGGGCGTGGTCGCCGAAATGGCCGATCGGGTTCAGGTGATGTATCGCGGCGAAGTGGTAGAAAATGCTCCGGTCGCTGAGCTGTTCAGCGCCCCGCAGCAGCCCTATACCCAGGCGCTGCTGGCGGCGGTGCCAAAGCTCGGTTCGATGCAGGGCCAGCCCCTGCCAGCTAAATTTCCGTTGCTGCACAGCGATGCCGTTGATGATGTGCCGCAGGATACGGTTCGCCGCCTGCAGCCACCCATTTTGCAGGTGCGCGATCTGGTCACCCGCTTTGATATTCGCGGCGGCCTGCTGAACCGCGTCAAACGCCGGGTGCATGCCGTCGAAAAAGTCAGTTTTGATCTCTATGCCGGTGAGACACTGGCGCTGGTGGGAGAATCTGGGTGTGGTAAATCGACCACCGGGCGATCGCTGCTGAAGCTCGTTGCCAGTCAGGGTGGCACCCTGACCTTTGACGGACAGCGAATAGACCATTTGTCAGGTGCCGCGCTGGCCCATCTGCGACGCGACATTCAGTTTATCTTCCAGGATCCCTACGCCTCGCTCGATCCCCGGCTGACGGTTGGCTTCTCCATTATGGAGCCGCTGCTGGTTCACAAGGCGATGCCGCGTCGTGAGGCGGAGCAGCGCGTCGCCTGGCTGCTGGATAAAGTGGGTCTGCTGCCGGAACATGCTCAGCGCTATCCCCATGAATTTTCCGGCGGCCAGCGTCAGCGCATCTGTATAGCCCGCGCGCTGGCGCTGAATCCCAAAGTGGTGATCGCCGATGAGTCCGTCTCGGCGCTGGATGTGTCAATTCAGGCGCAGATTATTAATCTGATGCTCGACCTGCAGCGCGAGTTTGGCATCGCTTTCCTGTTTATTTCTCATGATATGGCGGTGGTGGAGCGTATCAGCCACCGCGTGGCGGTGATGTATCTTGGTCAGATTGTCGAGATGGGGCCGCGTCAGGCGGTGTTTGAGCAGCCTCAGCACCCTTATACCCGAAAACTCATGGCGGCGGTGCCGGTAGCCGATCCGGCTCACCGGCGTCGCGAACGAGCCTTACTGGTCGATGAGATCCCCAGCCCGATTCATGCGTTAGGGGATGAACCTGAAGTGGCGCCGCTGATGGAGGTGGCTCCGGGCCATTTCGTCGCCCGCCACGTTATCAGTGCGACCTGAACAGTGACGATGTCGCCCCGGCGACCAACCCGACAGGGATTACAGGAGAACAAGATGCAGATTACGATGCGTAAAGGGTTACTGGCGGCTGGCGTGTTAAGCAGCGCAATGGCATTGCCCGCTTGGGCAGCACAGGATGCGGTGATTGCCGTCGCGTCCAACTTCACCACTCTCGATCCCTATGACGCCAACGACACGCTGTCGCAGGCGGTCGCGAAATCCTTCTATCAGGGCCTGTTTGGTTTTGATAAAGAGATGAAGCTCACTAACGTGCTGGCTGAGAGCTATCAGGCCAGCGCCGACGGCCTGACCTACACCATTAAGCTGCGTTCCGGAGTTAAATTCCAGGATGGCACTGACTTCAATGCGGAAGCGGTAAAGGTCAACCTCGATCGCGCCAGCAACCCGGATAACCATCTTAAGCGCTACAACCTGTTTAAACATATCGCCAGCACCGAAGTGGTGGATCCAACTACGGTAAAAGTAACGCTGAAAGAGCCGTTCTCCGCCTTTATCAACATTCTGGCCCATCCGGCGGCGGCGATGATTTCACCCACCGCGCTGAAAAAATATGGCAAGGAGATCGGTTTCCATCCGGTAGGAACCGGCCCGTTTGTGTTTGAAACCTGGAACCAGACCGATTTTGTCAAGGTGAAAAAGTGGGACGGCTACTGGAAGCCGGGCTATCCGAAGCTGGACAGCATTACCTGGCGACCGGTGGTGGATAACAACACCCGCGCGGCGATGCTGCAGACCGGCGAAGCGAACTTTGCTTTCCCGGTGCCCTATGAGCAGGCAAAACTGCTGGAGAAGAACAGCAAGCTTGCTGTGGTAACGACGCCATCGATTATGCAGCGTTACATCAGCCTTAACGTCACTCAGAAGCCGTTCGATAATCCGAAGGTGCGTGAAGCGCTGGAATATGCCATCAACCGTCAGGCGCTGGCGAAAGTGGCGTTCTCCGGTTACGCCACGCCTGCTACCGGCATCGTGCCGCCCACCATCGACTTCGCTCAGACCTATCCGGCCATCAGCTACGATCCAGCCAAAGCGAAAGCCCTGCTGAAAGAGGCGGGTTACCCGAACGGGTTTGAAACCACGCTCTGGTCGTCACACAACCACAGCACCGCGCAGAAAGTGTTGCAGTTCACCCAGCAGCAGCTGGCGCAGGTTGGCGTGAAAGTTAAAGTTACGGCGATGGATGCGGGTCAGCGTGCCGCAGAAGTAGAAGGCAAGGGCCAGAAAGAGAGCGGCGTGCGCATGTTCTATACCGGCTGGTCCGCCTCAACCGGCGAAGCGGACTGGGCACTGACGCCACTGTTTGCTACTACGGCCTGGCCACCGGCGATCTTCAATACCGCGTTTTACAGCAATCCTAAGGTCGATAAAGATCTGGCTGATGCGCTGAAAACCACCGATCGTGCCGAGAAAGCGCGTCTCTACAAAGATGCGCAGGATACCATCTGGCAGGATCACCCATGGATCCCACTGGTGGTTGAGCAGCTGGTTTCTGCCAACAGCAAAAACCTCAGCGGTTTTTATGTAATGCCCGATACCTCATTCAATTTTGATGAGGCAACTCTGAAGTAACGGAGCCGGCCAGCCCGCGAGGCTGGCCGCAGCTGCAGGATGTTGCATGTTTAACTATTTTCTCAAACGACTCTTTGGGCTGATCCCCACGCTGCTGATTGTGGCGGTGCTGGTGTTCCTGTTTGTTCACCTGCTGCCGGGCGACCCGGCGCGTCTGATCGCCGGGCCGGAAGCCGATGCCTCGGTGGTGGCGCTGGTGCGTCAGGAGCTGGGACTCGACCTGCCGCTGCCGCAGCAGTTCTGGCACTTTATGCTGAATGCGCTGCAGGGCGATTTCGGCCAGTCGATGGTCTCGAAGCGGCCGGTCGCGGAGGAGATCGCCTCACGCTTTATGCCAACTTTGTGGCTGACGCTGGTCAGCATGATCTGGGCAGTGATTTTTGGCATGGCAATCGGCATCGTTTCCGCTGTCTGGCGCAATCGCTGGCCCGATCGACTGGGGATGACGCTGGCGGTGTCGGGCATTTCGTTTCCCGCCTTTGCACTGGGCATGCTGCTGATGCAGGTCTTCTCGGTGGAGCTGGGATGGCTGCCAACCGTCGGTGCAGAGAGCTGGAAACATTACATTCTGCCCTCCATCACCCTGGGTGCGGCGGTGGCGGCGGTGATGGCGCGCTTTACCCGTGCCTCGTTCGTGGAGGTGATGCAGGAAGATTATATGCGGACCGCCCGGGCCAAAGGGGTGCGCGAGTTGCTGGTGGTGGTCAAGCATGGCCTGCGCAACGCCATGATCCCGGTGGTGACGATGATGGGGCTGCAGTTTGGTTTCCTGCTGGGCGGATCGATCGTGGTTGAGGTGGTGTTTAACTGGCCGGGCCTGGGGCGACTGCTGGTCGATTCCGTGGCGATGCGCGACTACCCGGTTATTCAGGCGGAAGTTTTGCTGTTTTCACTGGAGTTTATTCTGATCAACCTGTTTGTCGACATGCTCTATGCGGTGATTAATCCCGCTATTCGCTTTAAGGAGTCGCGATGAAAAACTGGCGACGCGAAGCGGCACTGAAAACGATGCCGCTGATTGCGGAGAATCGGGTGCGAACGCCGTGGCGTGAATTCTGGCGGCGTTTCAGAGGGCAGCCGGTGGCGCTGCTGGCCGGGCTGTTTGTGCTGGTACTGATTGTGCTGGCGGTTATCGCCCCATGGATTGCGCCGTTCGACGCAGAGAATTACTTCGATTATGACCGGCTCAATGACGGCCCCTCGCTGATGCATCTGTTTGGCGTCGATTCGCTGGGGCGCGACATCTTCAGCCGGGTGCTGGTCGGCACGCGGATTTCCCTGATTGCGGGCTTCTTTTCGGTGGTGATCGGCGCGCTGATCGGCACATTCTTTGGTCTGTTAGCCGGCTATTACGAAGGCTGGTGGGACCGCATCACCATGCGTATCTGCGATGTGCTGTTTGCCTTTCCCGGCATTCTGCTGGCGATTGCGGTGGTGGCGATTATGGGCAGCGGCATGAGTAATGTGATTGTGGCAGTCGCTATCTTCAGTATCCCGGCTTTTGCCCGGCTGGTTCGCGGCAATACGCTGGTGCTGAAGCATCAGACCTATATTGAGTCGGCACGCAGCATCGGCGCTTCTGACTGGACTATCCTGATGCGGCATATCCTGCCCGGCACGGTATCGCCGATTGTGGTCTATTTCACCATGCGGGTCGGTACCTCAATCATTACCGCGGCCAGCCTGTCATTTCTGGGGCTGGGCGCACAACCGCCTACGCCGGAGTGGGGTGCAATGCTGAATGAGGCGCGGGCCGACATGGTTATCGCGCCTCACGTGGCAATTTTCCCCAGCCTGGCCATCTTCCTCACCGTTCTGGCATTTAATTTACTCGGAGACGGGCTGCGCGACGCACTTGATCCTAAACTAAAGAGATGAAACCTTTCGATTATGATCAGGACTTCAGCACTATCGACTTCCGCCAGCACCCCGAGCTTTATCAGGTCGGGCGTGGTGAGCAGGGCGTGCTGATGGTCGAGCCTTATAAAGGCGAAATACTGCCACACTGGCGTTTTCGTACCGTTCCCATTGCTGAAGAGTCGGCTGAGAAAATCATGGCGCTGTTTGAGGAGTATCGGCGCAAAGATGATTTTGTCGGCATGGATATGGCGCGCAAATTTATTCAGATGGGGTATACCCGTGCGCGCCGTTACAGCAACCACAAGGGCGGACGCAAATATGATGCGGATGGCAAGGAGCTGCCGCGCGGCGTCAACGAGGAAAAAGCCGCGGCGGCGGCTGTTTTCAAAGGCTACTGGGACAAACTTCGTGCAGATGAAGACTATCTGCGACGTAAAAAAGCGCATCAGCAGCAGTATGGCTAAGCGTTAATCCTGCTCTCCCGGCAGCTGTTACCTCCTGCTGCCGGGGTTGTTTTAATGACCCCGTCCTGCTCAATCCTATCCCTCATTTCTTGCCTGCAACGGTTCTGCTGCAGCGCCCGTGCTGCCAGATGCGCAGCCGTTTCGCCACGCCCTAAAACGCCGTAGCCCGCCACGCTTGCCAGATAAGGTCAGACGGCAGCAGAAGAGAAACCTTTTCTGCTGGCGAGCCGGGGGCGTAAAGTAGTGAAAAAACGCGTAAAAGCCGATCCACAGCACAGGCAAAAAAACGGGCAGTTCAAACCGTGCTTTTTCCAATAACTTCCCGTGCTATAAAAAGAAATTGGCTGCGGAGCCTCTGACTGATGAACAAGCGAAACGCTGACAGTGGCCGCTGTTTAGAGCATCCGGTAAAAGGCGGGTTGATATTCACTTGTTTTCATTAATAATAAACGGGCAAACCCCACTGAGGGGGCTATGCCCCTCAGGTAATGAAATGGATAATGTGAGAGCTAAATAATGAAAGAGATCATCAACGGATTTCTGAATTTCCAGCAGAATGTGTTTCCTGAAAGGAAGGATCTTTTCAAAAGCCTGGCATCAAATCAAAATCCGAAAGCGCTGTTCATCTCCTGTTCAGACAGTCGTCTGGTGCCTGAACTGGTGACGCAGCAGGAGCCAGGAGAGCTGTTCGTTATCCGCAATGCGGGCAACATTGTTCCCTCATTCGGCCCGGAGCCAGGCGGTGTCTCCGCCACTATCGAATATGCGGTGGTCGCGCTGGGCGTCTCCGACATCATCATCTGTGGTCACTCTAACTGTGGTGCCATGAACGCCATCGCCTCCTGCGCCTGCATGGATACCATGCCTGCGGTTGAGCACTGGCTGCGCTATGCCGATGCGGCAAAAGCGGTGGTTGAGCAGCGTGAGTATGACTCACCAGAGAAGAAGCTGAACGAGATGGTCAAAGAGAACGTTATTGCCCAGCTGAACAATATGAAAACCCATCCTTCCGTCTCCGTCGCGCTGCGTAACGGTAAGCTGCGTCTGCACGGCTGGGTTTACGATATCGAAAGCGGCACCATTATGGCGCTGACCCAGGGTGGCAAACAGTTCATCACCCTGTCTGAGAATCCTGATACCTGCTTTGAGTAATCTTTTTCGCCCGCTGTGCTCTGCAGCGGGTTTTCCTGCTATTTATTCTGCATAACAGCGTTAAATCGCCTCTGTTATTCTGCATTTCCCCTCTGGCTTATCTATGCTTGCTTAAACCTTCCTGATACAAGCGAGTTGATGATGCGTAAAACTTCCGTTGCTGCTCTTCTGGCGGTCTCTGCCGTGCTGCTCAGTGGTTGTACTTCTCATGTTGCTGATAAGCAGCAATATTCAGGTTTTTTAAGCGATTACAGCCAGTTGCAACCGACGTCGTCAGCCAGTGGTGAACCGACTCTGCGCTGGATATCACCCGACTATCAAAGCAGCCATTATAAAGATGTGCTTTATACATCGCTGGTCTACTACCCGGCGGCGCACCCCACGCCACGCGTCACTCAGCAAACGCTGGATCAGGTGCTCAGTTACACCGAGATCCAGCTAAAAGGCGCGATAGCCACCCGCCTGCCGCTGGTGAATCAGGCTACGCCGCATACCCTGAAGGTAAGGGCCGCCATTACCGCCGTGTCAGCAGAAAATCAGGGCGTGCAGTTTTATGAAGTGGTACCGGTTGCCGCGGTCGTTGCCAGCACCATGGCGGCGTCAGGGCATCGTACTCAGAACAGCGAACTGTTTCTGGAGATAGAAGCCAGCGATGCGGTGACGGGCAAACCGATGATCCGGGTGGTTCGCAAAGCCTTTGGCAAAACGGTCAGTAACAGCAATACG
Organism: Pantoea sp. OVA07A; assembly: GCF_019969975.1. NCBI lineage: Bacteria > Pseudomonadati > Pseudomonadota > Gammaproteobacteria > Enterobacterales > Erwiniaceae > Pantoea > Pantoea sp. OVA07A. Next base: position 1,545,867 of record NZ_JAHXYM010000001.1, read on the forward strand.
CCGATCACCTTTGACGAGCTGAAGCCTGGTATCGATACGATGGTGCGTGACACGGTAAGTTTTAACGCGCCCTGACTCTGACGGGCGACAGCAGAGCGCTGTCGCCCTGATTAATCTTTTGTAAATCCTCAACATCATTGCAGAGGGGCTGACTACGCTTAAGGGCATTCTATCCCGTCAGGAGATCGTTATGGCCCGTTTCTCAACTGCCTTGTTGCTAAGTGGCTCCCTGTTCTGTACCGCCCCCCTGTTTGCCGCCGACGTAAAGGTCGAGGTATTACAGGATAAGTTACAACATCCATGGTCCGTCGCCTTCCTGCCCGACAACAAAACGCTGCTGATTACCGAACGTAGCGGACAACTGCGCAGCTGGAGCCCGGAGAGCGGCCTGTCGCAGCCGATCCAGGGCGTGCCAAAGGTCTGGGCAGAACGGCAGAGTGGCCTGCTGGACGTGGTGCTGGCACCCGATTTTGCCACCAGTCGTCGCGTCTGGCTTAGCTATACCGAAGCGAACAGCAGTGGCAAAGCGGGCGCGGTGGTAGGCGTGGGCACGCTGAGCAAGGATAACCGGCAACTCAGCGATTTCCGCGAGGTGATTCGGCAGACGCCGATGCTCTCCAGCGGCAACAACATCGGTACCCGGCTGGCGTTTGATACCCAGGGCTATCTCTGGATCGCCTTCGGCGATAACTTTGCCAGCAGCGCTGCGCAGGATCTCGATAAGCTGCAGGGCAAACTGCTGCGGCTCAACGCCGATGGCAGCGTGCCGGACGATAACCCGTTTGCGAAACAGCGCGGCGCACGGCCAGAGATCTGGGCCTATGGTTTGCGTAATCCGCAGGGGCTGGCGCTTAACCCCTGGACCGGCAAAATATGGGAAAATGAACATGGCCCGCGCGGCGGCGATGAAGTGAATATCATGGAGCGGGGCAAGAATTACGGCTGGCCGCTGGCAACCTACGGCATCGACTATAGCGGTGACAAAGTGCCGGAGTCACAAGGCACACAGGTTGCGGGTACCGAACCGCCGCTTTATCACTGGAAGGATTCTCCGGCCATCAGCGGCATGGCGTTCTACAATAGCGCCCGTTTTCCGCAGTGGAAAAACTCGCTGTTTATCGGCGCTCTGAAAGAGAAAAACCTGATTCGTCTGAGTATCAACGGCGAGAAAGTGGTGGAAGAGCAGCGTCTGCTGGACGATCAGAAGGCGCGCATTCGCGATGTTCGCCAGGGGCCGGATGGCTGGCTCTATGTGCTGACCGATGAGGCCAATGGCAAGCTGCTGAAAGTGGGATTAGCGCAGGACGCTGGTGCGTCCCGCGGCTAAGAGCCTGTCCCCGGGCTATTTTATGTGTCAGTCTGGGCCTGGGCAGTGCTCACACAGGCTGCTTTAGCAACCTGAACGCCCGTCAGGGCGGCCCTGAAGGGGCGAGCGCAGCGAGTAATCCTCACGGACTACGTGTACTACGGATTGTGCCGCGCTGCCCGTGTCCAGGCTGCCAGCAACAGTTACGCCTGATGGAGCAGGCTCGGAGTCAGCGCGCCCAGTGATAAACCTGCCAGCCGCGGTTTAACGCTTCCTTGTGTAACTGTTCGTCAGGGTTGATGACATGGGCATGATCGGCCTGTTCCAGTAGCGGCAGGTCGTTCATCGAATCGCTGTAGGCCCAGGTGCGGTCAAAGGCCTCGTCCTGCTGCAGCGCTTTCCAGTCACCCAGTCGCGTGACTTTGCCCTCTTTATAGGTCATGGTGCCGTAAGTGTTGCCGCTGTAGCGCTCGTCCACGATTTCAACGCCAATCGCCAGCGCGCCGCAGGCTCCCAGCTTTTCTGCAATCGGCACCACCAGATGCTCGCCGCTGGCGGAGATGATCATGACCTTGTCGCCACGCGCCCGGTGCCACTCAATCCGCTCGCGGGCTGCAGGATAAACGCGTGGCATGATGTCGCGGTGAATGAAGCGGCGCACCCAGCCTTCAACGGTAAGCGTGGCCATGCCCGCCAGAGGGGAGAGTGTTTTATTCATATACTCTTCAATCGACAGCGTACCGGCATAGTACTGGCTCATTAATGCCTGTTCCTGATCAATCAGTTCACTGGGGGCGAATCCCTGTGATACCAGCCAGCGCAGCCACAGGCTGGTGCTGTCTTCACAAATGAGTGTTTCATCCAGATCAAAAAGGGCTAAGTCCATGGTCGGTCTCCTCGGCTGACTGGCGTTCAGGTTAACTGATATTTGTGACGGGCTTAACTCTTCTGCGAAAAATCGGAATTTCACGCAGTTTTGATAGCGACAGAATCGGGGAAAAGCGGCACGCGCGCGGCACTTATGCCAGGGTTACTCTACTAAACTCTAAAAAACTTTACGATTCGACGGTTTTTTTCGCTGCCGTCAAGGGTTAGCGTTTGAGTGAGAATTTTCTGCCCCTGGAATTTCGATTTAACAAGGACAATCCGGCCAAGCCCATGACAAACACTCGCTTCACATCTCGCCTGCGGCACCTTGCTGCCACTTCATTACTGATTCTTGCCCCCGTCAGCGTTTTTGCTGAGCAGGCTCCCGCCGCGCCAGGCATTGATGCTAAAGCGTGGATTCTGATCGACTACGCCAGCGGTAAGGTGTTAACCGAATCCAGTGCCGATCAGCGCCTCGACCCCGCCAGTCTGACTAAAATGATGACCAGCTATGTTGTGGGTCAGGCGATTAAAGCGGGGAAAATCAAGCCGGATGACCTGGTTACCGTCGGACAGGATGCCTGGGCCACCGGCAATCCTAAGCTGCGCGGCTCGTCGCTGATGTTCCTCAAGCCGGGCGATCGTATTCCGGTGCATGAGCTGAATAAGGGAATCGTGATCCAGTCCGGCAATGACGCCTGTATTGCGCTGGCGGATTATGTGGCGGGCAGTCAGGATTCGTTTATCGGCCTGATGAACAACTACGTGAAGGCGCTGGGACTGCAGAATACCCACTTTATGACGGTGCATGGTCTGGATGCAGAAGGGCAGTACAGTACCGCGCGTGACATGGCGCTGATTGCTCAGGCGCTAATCCGCGATGTGCCCGAAGAGTACGCGCTGAATAAAGAGAAAGAGTTCACCTTCAATAATATTCGCCAGATCAACCGCAACCGCCTGTTGTGGAGCACCAACCTCAAGGTTGATGGCGTCAAAACCGGCCACACCTCGGGCGCGGGGAATAATCTGGTCGCTTCAGCAACCGAAGGGGATATGCGTCTGATCTCGGTGGTGCTGGGCACCGCCAGCGATGCGATTCGTTTCCGCGAAAGTGAAAAGCTGCTGACATGGGGCTTCCGTTTCTTTGAAACGGTTACGCCGATTAAAGCGGATGCGCCGTTTGCGCAGCAGCGGGTCTGGTTTGGTGATCGCAGCCAGGTCAATCTGGGCGTGGCGAAAGATGCTGCGCTGACCATCCCTAAAGGGCAGATGAAGAATCTGAAGGCGAGTTTCAGACTCACTACGCCGCAGCTGGAAGCTCCGCTGAAGAAGAATCAGGTGGTCGGCACCATCGATTTCCAGCTGGACGGGAAAACCATTGAGCAGCGGCCGCTGGTGGTGATGCAGGATGTGCCGGAAGGCGGGTTCTTCAGCCGGATGATTGATTTCGTGATGATGAAATTCAATGGCTGGTTCGGGAAGTGGTTTTCATAAGTAAGCAGGGACGCAGGCTCGTACTGCGTTGAGCCCGAGCCTGCACAGGGAACAGGGTCAGATCGGAAAGACGCAAAATCCGTCATCCATGACACGCTCGGCCCGCGCCGTCCCTGGCGCGGGACGCTTTCCTCCTCTGACCCTGTTCCCTGCGCTTTAAGCTTATTCGCTGCGGTAAATCCGGGTTTGCCACAGTGCTGGGGACGCTAACGCGTCCCTTTTTTAATCCTGCGTCCAGCCTTTGCGAATCGGCACGGCAAACAACGACCGATAGAGTGGATTGATTACCGCCAGCATCCGCTCGCCATAGAACTGCCACGCCAGATGCGAAGCCAGACAGCTCAGCAGCCCCACCAGGAACCCGCCCAGCATATCCATTGGCCAGTGAACGCCAAGGTAGACCCGCGACCAGGCAATAGCGCAACCGGCCACCATCAGAACCACACCTGACCAGAGGCGATGCCAGAAGATAAAGGCCAGTGCAAAGGTGAATATTGTGGTGCCGTGATCGCTGGGATAGGAGTCATCGGCGGCGTGATGCAGGAACTGATAACCAAAACCGATAGCGAAAGGGCGGGGATGCGGCAACAGCTGGCCCACAGACCAGGAGATCGCCAGCGCATAGATCAGCGCCATACCGGTTTTCAGTACCAGCACCCGCTGCGAAGAAACCTGATCGCGCGGTCCCCAGAGCCACATCGCCACGATTAACAGCGGCACGATGGCGATCAGATCTTTGGCAAAAAACGTCGCCAGCTGCAGTAACCAGGCAGGTGAAGCCGGTGTGGCATTAATGGCAGTAAACAGTGAATGGTTCAGCTCTTCCATTTCGGGATAAATTCCTCAGCAGACAGTCCGGTTAACGGCAGCTGGCAGCATCCCGCCAGCCCGGTCCGATAACAGCGGCAAAAAAAACGGTCAGCGACAGCACGCTCACCCAATCAGTCAGCACAAATTGCTAACTAAACAGCGGTCTATCCTGCTTTTTACCGTTTTGTTCGTCTATAGAAAGGCTCTTAATCTGCCGTTGAGTTGTGTAACGGTTTAAGTTTTATGACACATGAAGTTGCGAATCAGGCGGGGAATGACGGGGAGGGACGAAAAAAAGGCATAAAAAAACCCGCCGGGAAAAAGACCAGCGGGCTCCACAATTTGGGGATTTCAAAGAAAAGCAGTGGCACTTATTATGACTATCCCTTAACAATAAAGTTCTGGACGCAGGCAAAAAAATTTTATAGGGGCAATATCGGCCAGATAATCACAATCAGCGTTCCCGCCAGCGTCAGCAACACGTTGGCGATGGCATAGGTCCCGGCATAGCCCAGCGCCGGGATATTGCTGCGTGCCGTATCACTGATGATCTCCATGGCCGGTGCGCAGGTACGTGCGCCCATGATGGCGCCAAACAGCAGGGCGCGGTTCATCCGCAACACATAAGCACCAAACAGATAGCAGATGATCACCGGAATCAGGCTGACCAGCAGGCCGCACAGCAGCATCAGCGCACCATCGCTGCTCAGGCCGTGATTAATGCCGCTACCGGCACTCAATCCCACACCCGCCATAAACACCATCAGACCGAACTCTTTCACCATAGTGAGCGCGCCCTGCGGAATATAACCAAAGGTCGGATGGTTGGCACGCAGGAAGCCGAGCATAATACCGGCAAACAGCAGGCCCGCGGCGTTACCAATACCAAAACTGAAATTGCTGAACTGGAAGGTGATCAGACCAATCATCAGACCCACGATAAAGAAGGCGCAGAAGGCTAAAAGATCGGTCATCTGACTGTGAATCGCGATAAAGCCAATGCGATCCGCAACGCTTTTCACTCGTCGTGCCTCGCCGCTGACCTGCAGCACATCACCTTTGTTCAGCATGATACTGTCGTCGATCGGCATCTCAATCTGGCTGCGTATCACCCGGTTCAGGAAGCAGCCGTGATCGGTGAGGTTTAACTTGCTGAGGCGTTTGTTTACCGCATTGTGGTTTTTAACCACGATCTCTTCAGTGACGATGCGCATATCCAGCAGGTCGCGGTCAAAAACCTCTTTGCCGTTGCGGAAGCTGGGGTCGAGCCGGGCGTGAGCATCGGGATAGCCCACCAGCGAGATATCATCACCGAGCTGTAACACCGCATCGCCATCGGGACTGGCGAGAATACCGTTGCGGCGGATGCGCTCAATGTAGCAACCGGTCTGACGATAGATACCCAGTTCGCGCAGGTTTTTGCCGCCGCTCCATGCCACCAGTTCCGGGCCGACGCGATAGGCGCGGATCACCGGCAGGAAAACTTTGCGCTGGCTGTCCGCATCCAGACCGCGTTCCCGGGCGATCTGCTGAGCGCAGGTGGGCAGATCCTGATGTTGCAGACGGGGCAGATAACGTGCGCCGAAAATCAGACTGACCAGGCCTATCAGATAGGTCACGGCATAACCGAGGCTCAGCTGATCCTGCATCAGTCCAAGCTGTTTCGGATCGCTGATGCTTTGCCGCAGGGTATCGCCCGCTCCGACCAGCACCGGCGTTGAGGTCATCGACCCGGCCAGCATGCCGGCGGTGAGACCGATATCCCAGCCAAAGAGTTTGCCCAGTCCCAGCGCCAGCAACAGTGCGCTGACCACCATGACGATAGCGAGCATGAAATAGTTTTTGCCGTCGCGAAAGAAAATGGAAAAAAAGTTGGGACCCGCTTCGACGCCGACACAAAAAATAAACAGCATAAAGCCCAGACTCAATGCATCGGTATTGATCGTAAAGTGCTGCTGGCCTAATAAGAGCGAAACCACTAATACGCCAATCGAATTTCCCAGCTGAACCGAGCCCAGACGCAACTTACCCAGACAGAGGCCGAGCGCTAAAACGACAAACAATAACAAAATGTCATTTCCGCTTAACAATCCTGCGACGTTAATATTCACTGTTTAACTTCTTGTTTACATGTAACCTATTGAAGAGTAGCCTGTTTTTCGCTATCGTGAGCAGGCCGTTGAGGTGCTGTTGCATCAGTACTGCAAATGGAACCTTTACCGCGGCGCTATTCTAATCACAAATATCTTTCACAGCCATTGGCTGTTTTCATTCGTTGCCACAGCGAACTGTTTCTTTTTATTTCCATCTGAACGCATCAGGGTTATCAGCAGGTTATTGTCGGGGTTACTTTTAATCAGTGGGGTGGTATGCCGCAGCGTTCTTATCTCTGGACTACCCGCCTGTGCGGCGTGGTGTTGTACAGTCTGGTGTTTGTCTTTACCTGTCATTTCTGGCAGGTCGGTCCCGGCCCGCTTCGTGGTCAGCCCGAATTACTGCTCTTTATGTTGCCCGGTATTGTGATGGCATTGGTGCAGGTGGAGAGCCCGCTAAAAAGCACCCTGCTGATGGGGCTATGGGGAACGTTACTGGCAGCACTGCTGTTAAACAGCAGCCTGTTTATCCACAGCAATGCACTTTTTGTGGTCGCATGGAGCCTCAGCGCGCTGTTCTGGGCAGGCTGCGGGGCCTTGCTGGTGCGGTTGATGCAGATAGTGATGGCGTCACTCAATTAAACTGTGCCGGGCGGTGGGTGTCAGGCAGAGCGCAAAAAGGCGAGACAGGAAAATCCTGGCTCGCCTTTTTCATTCCGGCTATCAGCGCTTACGCGGCAAATCCCAGATTCTCTTTGGTCCAGGCCGCAAACTCGGTGTAGCCACCGATATGTTTTTCGTCGACGAAAATCTGTGGCACGGTGCTGACCGGTTTACCTGCGCTCGCTTCCAGGTCGGCTTTAGTAATGCCTTCTGCGTTGATATCGACATACTGGTAGCTAAAATCATCACGTTCAGCGGTCAGCTTGTCGGCCAGTTCATGGGCACGCACACAGTAGGGACAGCCCGGACGACCAAAAATAACAGCAATCATTGAGAACTCCTTGCAGCGACTATTATGTGATGTGTATCACACAATGAAACAGAGAATGGCAACCATGATGCCCGCTCGTATCGCTTAAGGAAAGCAGGATTTGCCTGTTAGTCTGATGCCCGCACGCTATCGCTGCCCGGTCAGGAAGCCTCTGAATCAGAGGCTTTTTCGCGCCAGCAGCCCGTGTATCTCGCGCAATTTTTGGGTTGTTGACCATAATTGACGCTCAGTCAGCCGCTAAGGCAGGAGGATATCATGCAGAGTGTAGCCAGATTACCCCGGTTTGTGGTGGTGCTGGAGGCGGCTGGCGGCCTGTTAATCGTGGCCGCGCTGCTGCTGATCAACCACTGGCTTCCGCTGCCAGACCTGGCGGACGTGAAAACGCTGGCGACTGTGCTGTTCATTGCTGGCGTGGTTCTGATGCTGCCTGCTGCCTGGCTGTTAATGTGGCGCACCGCGAAAGCGATAGCACCACAGCTGTTTAATCAAACTGACAAAAAAAGATAATATTGCTGGAGACTTTATGACACCGACCATTGATTTACTGTGCAGCCATCGTTCAATCCGCGCCTTTACTGACCAGCCGGTCAGCGAAGCACAGCGTGAAGCGATTATTACTGCGGCGCAATCGGCGTCCACATCCAGTTTTTTACAGTGTTCTTCCATTATCCGTATCACCGACAAAGCCCTGCGCGACAAGCTGGTGACGCTGACGGGCGGACAGACCTGGGTCGCGGATGCGCCTGAGTTCTGGATCTTCTGCGCTGACTTTAATCGCCACCTGCAGATTTGCCCTGATGCGCAGCTGGGTCGTGCCGAGCAGTTGCTGCTGGGCTGCGTCGATACCGCGCTGATGGGTCAGAATGCCATGGTCGCAGCGGAATCGCTGGATCTGGGCGGCGTCTTTATCGGCGGAATCCGTAACAGTATCGTGGAAGTAACCGAACTGCTGGGCCTGCCGAAATTTGTTCTGCCGTTGTTTGGTTTTTGCCTGGGCCATCCGGAGTCAAAGCCGGACGTCAAACCGCGTATGCCGCACGCGATGCTGGTGCATGAGAACCGCTATCAGCCGCTGGATCCGGCGGTGCTGGCCGAATACGATAGCCGCACAGAACTCTATTATCAGCAGCGCGGCAGCAACCAGCGCAGCGAAACCTGGAGTGAGCTGATCCAGCGCCTGATCATTAAAGAGACGCGTCCGTTTATGCTCGATTATCTGCATCAGCAGGGCTGGGCCACGCGTTAAGCCAGTAAGGGAGAGCAGCGATGAAGATAGCTATCCTGTCACGTGATGAGACGCTCTACTCCAGTCGGCGACTGCGTGAGGAGGCCGCCGCGCGCGGCCACCAGGTTCAGATCATCGATCCGCTCTCCTGCTATATGAATATTAATCCCGCCTCACCGGCGGTTCACTACTGTGGTGAACCGCTGGGCCATTTTGATGCGGTTATCCCGCGCATCGGCAACCCTATTACCTTTTATGGCACGGCCGTGCTGCGACAGTTTGAGATGTGCGGCAGCTATCCGCTGAATGAGTCCGCTGCCATTACCCGCACCCGTGACAAATTGCGCTCGCTGCAGCTGCTGGCACGGGAAGGCATCGACATGCCGGTCACCGGCTTTGCCTCCTCACCCGATGACACCGCTGATCTGATCGCCCTGGTCGGCGGTGCGCCGCTGGTGGTCAAGCTGGTGGAGGGCACCCAGGGCATTGGCGTGGTGCTGGCGGAAACGCGGCAGGCGGCAGAAAGCGTTATCGATGCCTTTCGCGGCCTGAATGCCCATATTCTGGTGCAGGAGTTTATTAAAGAAGCGCAGGGTCGTGATGTTCGCTGTCTGGTGATTGGCAATCAGGTGGTGGCAGCGATTGAGCGGGTGGCGAAAGAGGGCGACTTTCGCTCTAATCTGCATCGCGGCGGCAAAGCTTATCCGGTCGTCATTACGCAACAGGAGCGGCAGATCGCCGTGAAAGCGGCGGCTACGCTCGGGCTGGAAGTGGCGGGCGTCGATATTCTGCGCGCCCATCGCGGCCCGCTGGTGATGGAAGTTAACGCCTCGCCCGGTCTTGAAGGCATTGAAACCAGCAGTGACCTTAACATCGCCGCCCTGATGATCGAGCGGATTGAGCAGCAGGCCATCCCCGGGCTCCGTCCTAAAACCGCTGGCTGACACGCGCTTTTCAGCGGTTTTCATGGCATCGTCGCGCATTTTTCCGTAAGCTAAGTCGCCTGTTTATCACCCCACTGGGATTTTACGATGGATTCTCTTGTCGTTCCGGATATCGACCTGCTGCGTCGCTGGCTGGATCAGCAAAATATCACCTGGTTCGAATGCGATGCCTGTCAGGCACTTCATCTGCCGCACATGCAAAACTTCGATGGGGTGTTTGACGCCAAAATCGATCTGGTCGACAACGTCATTCTGTTTTCGGCGCTGGCTGAAGTGAAGCCGACGGCGCTGATTCCACTGGTTGGCGATTTGTCGCAGATCAATGCCAGTTCGCTGACGGTGAAAGCATTTATCGACATTCAGGATGATAATCTGCCGAAACTCATTGTCTGTCAGTCAATGATTACCACCGCCGGGTTAACCTTTGGTCAGTTCTCGCACTTTATGAAACAGAGTGAAGAGCAGATCTCCATGGTGATCCTGGAAGCCTTTGCCAACAATCTGTTGATCGTGGGCGAAGAAGAAGAGCACGTTCCGGTGACCAGCGTTCATTCTGTGCTGCACTAAGCCCGACATGGTCACACACTAAGCCGTCCCTGAGACGGCTTTTTTATGCCCGCCATCCGCTGCCGCGATAATTTTTTATTCTGCATTTTGCCCTTTAACGCCAGATATTAGTCGTGGTTTATGCCATCAAAGCCGAACCTCATAGCTCAAACATGCATAAAATATCGCTTTCAGGCGTTTTTTACGCTGGGGTCTGGTGAAGCCTGACCGGGGGGGCTATGCTTGCGGGGCTGTAACAGGCGCGTAACTGCGCCTCAGCTATAGGTTTTTGCTATTAAACTCCCGCTGAATAATGATTCATTGTGTCACTGACGTCTTGTACAGAACGCAATGCAGGGATCTCTGGTTTGCAGCGTTGTAATGACCCGCTCAGGAGGATGGAAAAATATGTTCAACTCACGTCAGAAATGGCTGTCAGCTGTGGTAGCTGCTGCGCTGATGGCCGCATCGGCCAGCAGCATGGCGGAAGATAAAACGCTGCACGTCTACAACTGGTCCGATTATATTTCGCCAGATACCGTGCCGAACTTTGAAAAGCAGTCCGGCATCAAAGTGGTCTACGATGTGTTTGACTCCAACGAAGTCCTGGAAGGCAAACTGATGGCGGGCAGCACCGGCTATGATGTGGTGGTGCCATCCTCCAGCTTCCTGGCGCGTCAGTTGCAGTCCGGGGTATTCCAGCCGCTGGATAAGAGCAAACTGCCTAACTACAAAAACCTCGATCCGGCGCTGATGGAAAAAGTGGCGCAGCACGATCCGGGTAATAAATATGCCATTCCTTATCTGTGGGGCACCACCGGTATCGGCTACAACGTCGACAAGGTCAAGGCCGCACTGGGCGCCGATGCGCCGGTCAACAGCTGGGATCTGGTGCTGAAGCCGGAAAACCTGGAGAAGCTGAAAAGCTGCGGCGTCTCCTTCCTGGATGCGCCAGAAGAGATTTTCGCCACGGTGCTCAACTACCTGGGCAAAGATCCTAACACCTCTGATGCTAAAGAGTATTCGGGCGCGGCCACTGACCTGCTGCTGAAACTGCGTCCGAATATCCGCTACTTCCATTCGTCGCAGTACATCAACGATCTGGCCAACGGTAATATCTGCGTCGCCATTGGCTGGTCGGGCGATATTCTGCAGGCGAAAAACCGTGCTGATGCGGCGAAAAATGGCGTGCATCTGGGCTACAGCGTACCGAAAGAGGGCGCACTGGCCTTCTTCGATATGATGGCGATCCCGAAAGATGCGAAAAACCTCGATGGTGCTTACGCCTGGCTGAACTACATCATGGATCCGAAAGTGATCGCCGATGTCTCCAACAAAATGAACTACGCCAACGGCAACAAAGCGTCGCTGCCGTTGATCAATGCCGACGTCCGCAACAACCCGGGTATCTTCCCGACGCCTGAAGCGATGTCGAAATTGTTTGTGCTGAAAGTCCAGGATCCTAAACTGGATCGTGTGCGTACGCGTGCATGGACTAAAGTAAAAAGTGGTAAGTAATTCGTCCTTCACGGATTGACCTGTCATGTATCAGCAACAGAGGCGCGGTGTCGGCCTCTGTTGTGCCATTTTTAGCGGCAAATTTTGTCGCCATGTTCCGCCTGGCTCCGGAGAGAACCTTTGTGAACGATGCCATTCCCCGTCCTCAAAATAAAACCGCAAAGGCGTTAACGCCACTGCTGGAAATTCGCAATCTGACCAAATCCTTTGACGGGCAACACGCCGTGGATGATGTCAGCCTGACTATTTATAAAGGTGAGATCTTTGCCCTGCTGGGCGCATCGGGCTGTGGTAAATCAACGCTGCTGCGCATGCTGGCCGGTTTTGAGCCGCCAACCAGCGGGCAGATTGTGCTGGATGGCCAGGATCTGTCCCACGTTGCTCCCTATCAGCGCCCGATCAACATGATGTTCCAGTCCTACGCGCTGTTTCCCCACATGACGGTGGAGCAGAATATCGCCTTTGGTCTGAAACAGGATCGGCTGCCGAAAGGGGAGATCACCAGCCGGGTAGCAGAGATGCTGGCGCTGGTGCATATGCAGGAGTTTGCTAAACGCAAACCGCACCAGCTCTCCGGTGGTCAGCGTCAGCGTGTGGCGCTGGCCCGCAGCCTGGCGAAACGGCCGAAACTGCTGCTGCTGGATGAGCCGATGGGGGCACTGGACAAGAAGCTGCGCGACAGGATGCAGCTGGAAGTGGTCGATATTCTGGAGCGTGTTGGCGCCACCTGTGTGATGGTGACGCACGATCAGGAAGAGGCGATGACCATGGCGGGCCGTATCGCGATTATGAATCGCGGCAAGTTCGTGCAGATTGGCGAGCCGGAGGAGATCTACGAGCATCCTACCAGCCGCTACAGCGCGGAATTTATCGGTTCGGTTAACGTCTTCGAAGGCTTACTGCGTGAACGTCAGGCGGATGGCCTGGTGATCGACAGTCCCGGCCTGATGCATCCGCTGAAAGTCGACTCCGATGTTTCAGTGGTGGATAACGTTCCGGTCCATGTCGCACTGCGCCCGGAAAAAGTGATGTTGTGCGATGAGGTGCCTGCCGATGGCTGTAACTTTGCTGTGGGCGAAGTGGTCCACATCGCCTATCTCGGCGACCTCTCTATCTTCCATGTCCGTCTGCACAGCGGACAGATGATCAGCGCACAGTTGCAAAACGCGCATCGCTACCGCAAAGGGTTGCCGACCTGGGGTGATGAAGTCCGCCTCTGCTGGGAATGCGACAGCTGCGTGGTGTTGACGGTTTAAGGAGCGGCTATGAGCCAGATTTTCCAACGCGCTAAAGCGCCTGCCCGACTGGTCGGCACGCCGCTGCAACGCTGGGCCACGCGGATAAAAATGCAGCATGGCCGCAAGCTGGTGATCGCCTTGCCTTATGTCTGGCTGGTGCTGTTGTTTCTGCTGCCGTTTCTGACGGTGCTGAAGATCAGCTTCGCGGACATTGCGCGTGCGATTCCCCCCTACACCGAGCTGGTGAGCTGGGCTGATGACCAGTTCAGCATTGTGCTCAATTTCGGCAACTACCTGACGCTGACCGACGATCCGCTCTACGTCGATGCCTATCTGCAATCGCTGAAAGTGGCGGCGATCTCCACGGTGATCTGTCTGCTGATTGGCTACCCGCTCGCGTGGGCCGTGGCGCACAGCAAGCCATCCATGCGCACCATTCTGCTGCTGCTGGTGATCCTGCCGTCATGGACCTCATTTCTGGTGCGCGTCTACGCCTGGATGGGGCTGCTTAACAACAACGGTATTCTGAACCGGTTCCTGCTGTGGCTGGGGGTGATCGATCATCCGCTGGTGATCCTCTACACCAATACAGCGGTCTATATCGGTATCGTCTACTGCTATCTGCCGTTTATGGTGCTGCCAATCTACACCGCGCTGACCCGCATTGATTACTCGCTGGTGGAAGCCTCACTGGATCTGGGTGCGCGTCCGCTGAAGACCTTTTTCAGCGTGATTGTCCCGCTGACAAAAGGGGGCATTATCGCCGGATCGATGCTGGTGTTTATCCCGGCGGTGGGGGAGTACGTGATCCCTGAACTGCTGGGTGGCCCGGACAGCATCATGATTGGCCGCATCCTGTGGCAGGAGTTCTTTAACAACCGCGACTGGCCGGTGGCCTCTGCGCTGGCGGTCATCATTCTGCTGATCCTGATTCTGCCGATCATCTGGTTCCATAAGCATCAAAACCGTGAAATGGGAGAGAAGGCATGAATAATTTGCCAACCATTCGCTCACCCTGGCGTACCGGTATTCTGGTCTGCTGCTTCCTGTTCCTCTATGCGCCGATGCTGTTGCTGGTGGTTTACTCCTTCAACAGTTCACCGCTGGTGACGGTGTGGGAGAGCTTCTCGTTCCACTGGTACAGGGTGCTCTTCCAGGACAGCGCGATGATTGACGCCGTGCTGCTGAGTCTGAGCATTGCCGGTCTCTCCGCCACCATGGCGGTGGTGCTGGGCACGCTGGCGGCGGTAATTATCGTGCGCTTTGGTCGCTTCCGTGGCCACAACGGTTTTGCCTTTATGCTGACCGCGCCGCTGGTGATGCCCGACGTCATCACCGGACTGTCGCTGCTGCTGCTGTTTGTGGCAATGGGCAACGCCTTTGGCTGGCCGAGCGAACGCGGCATGCTGACCATCTGGCTGGCCCACGTCACCTTCTGTACCGCCTATGTGGCCGTGGTGATTAACTCGCGTCTGCGTGAGCTGGACCGCTCCATCGAAGAGGCGGCGATGGATTTAGGCGCAACGCCGCTGAAGGTCTTTTTCGTGATTACCGTGCCCATGATTGCACCGGCTATTGTGACCGGCTGGCTGCTGGCGTTTACCCTGTCACTCGACGATCTGGTGATCGCCAGCTTTGTGACCGGGCCGGGTGCCACTACATTGCCGATGGCGATCTTCGCCACCGTGCGACGCGGCGTTAACCCGGAAATCAATGCGCTGGCTTCATTGATCCTGTTTGTGGTCGGTTTAGTGGGTTTTATCGCCTGGCGGGTAATGGCACACGAAGAAAAACAACGTTTAAGCGATATTCAGAAAGCTAAACGTGGCTGAAATCCGTAACCTTTGCCACTATATGAACGGGCCGGTCTGACCGGCCCGTTTTTCGATCAGGTGGAGTCACGGACTATGTCAGAAATCTTCAAAAGCAGTGCTACGCTTTCAATCGCGCCGGTTCCGGTGACCGTTGCGGGCATTGCTATTATCGCGACCCGCTGCCTGAGCGTTTTGATGCTGGCAAACGAGCTGGGTTACAGCGAACTCGCCAATTTTGTTCACCGCAGCGCCCAGTCCTGGGACGCGACACTCATCTTTGTCGCCAGCCAGCTGATCTTCCTGTTCGAACTGCGCTGCGCCTTTACCCTGATGCGCGGCAGTAACCGTGGACGCTGGGGCTATGTGGCGACGCAGGTGATTGTGCTCAGCTATATGCTGGTCGCCTCGCTGGGCTGGATCTACCCCGAGATTTTCAGCATTGATGGCGACAATAACGTCCAGATTATCCACCATACCCTGTCGCAGAAAATCCCCGATCTGCTGGTGCTCCTGCTGCTGTTTCTGCCTGCCAGCAGCCGCGCTTTTTTCAGGAAGCGATGATACAATCGCGCTCCGCCCGACCCGATCGTTAAGGCTTTACCATGCACTGCGCGCTTTATGACGCTAACCGTTGCCGCTCCTGTCAGTGGCTGGAAAAACCCTATCCCACTCAGCTGAACGACAAACAGTCGCTGCTGGAACAGTTACTGGCTGAGCAGCCGGTCGCTGCCTGGTTGCCGCCGGTCGCATCACCGCAGCAGGCATTTCGTAATAAAGCCAAAATGGTGGTGAGTGGCAGCGTTGAGCGTCCGGTGCTGGGATTAATCCATCGTGATGGTGAAGCTGTGGATCTGTGCGATTGTCCGCTCTATCCCGCCAGCTTCCAGCCGGTTTTTGCTGCACTTAAGCCCTTTATCGCCCGTGCCGGACTGACGCCCTATAACGTGGCGCGCAAACGCGGCGAACTCAAATTCCTGCTGATAACCGAAAGCCAGCAGGGCGGCGTGATGCTGCGCTTTGTCCTGCGTTCAGCCGCGAAACTGGAACAGCTGCGCGCCGCATTGCCGTGGCTGCAACAGCAATTGCCGCAGCTGGCGGTGATCTCTGCCAATATTCAGCCGGTGCATATGGCGATTCTGGAGGGGGAAGAGGAGATTGCGCTGACGCCCGCGCAGTCGCTGGCAGAGAACTTCAACGGCGTGCCGCTGTGGATCCGCCCGCAAAGCTTCTTCCAGACCAACCCGCAGGTTGCCAGCGCACTCTATGCCACCGCGCGCGACTGGGTCAGGGCGCTGCCGGTCAACAGCATGTGGGATCTCTTCTGCGGCGTAGGCGGTTTTGGTTTGCACTGCGCGACAGCGGAGATGGAACTGACGGGCATTGAGATCAGCGCCGAGGCGATAAAATGCGCCCAGCGTTCCGCTGAGATGCTGGGGCTGGAAAAAGTGCAGTTTGCGGCGCTGGATTCTACGGCGTTTGCGACCGGACGCGATGCGGTGCCGCAGCTGGTGCTGGTTAATCCACCGCGTCGTGGGATTGGTGAGGCGCTGTGTGACTATCTCAGCCAGATGGCTCCGGATTATCTGCTCTATTCAAGCTGCAATCCGCAGACCATGGCGCAGGATATTGCCCGACTGAGCGCCTATGAGGTGACGAAGGTGCAACTGTTCGATATGTTTCCCCACACCGCCCATTTTGAAGTGCTGACGCTGTTAACCCGCCGTCAGCACGAGTCCGGGAAAGCATCGGCAGAGGCTGCCTCAGCCGGTAATCACTCCGGGAACCACTTCTGATTAAGCTGCTGCCAGCTTCCGTTGGCTTTCAGTTCGTTCAGCGCCTGATTGAACTGATCGCGAAGCGCCGTATTGCCTTTACGCACGGCAATGCCGAGACCGGTGCCAAAGTAGTCCGCATCCGTAACATGTTCACCGACAGTGGCGAGATCCGCATTGGTCTTCAGCCACTGATTCACCACCGCGCTGTCGCCAAATACGCCATCCAGCCGGCCACTCTTCATATCCAGAATCGCATTCTGATAGCTGTCATATGCTACCACTTTCACTTCCGGATGCTTATCCTGCAGGTACTTCTGGTGAGTGGTGCCGTTTTCCACGCCGATGCGCTTGCCCTTAAGCTCAGCAAAGCTGCTGAACTGGCCTTTACGGGCGATCACGATGGCGGAGTTAGCGTAATAAGGCTGGGTAAAATCGACCTGCTTGCTGCGCTCAGTGGTGATATCCATGCCGGAAATCACCGCGTCATAGCGGCGGAACTTCAGTGACGGGATCAGGCTGTCGAAGGCATTGTTGGTAAAGGTACACTCCGCTTTCATCTGCTGGCACAGCGCTTTGGCCAGATCGATATCGAATCCCACCAGGTTATTTTCCCGATCCAGGGATTCAAACGGCGGATAAGTCGCTGAAGCGGCGAAGCGAATCTTTTCCGCTGCCTGGGCGGTAAGTGCCAGCGAAGCCAGCGCAGCGGCAACAATCCATTTTTTCATTTTATGATTCCTGTGATGTGGTCAGCCAGAGAAGGCGATACCCTGCCATAAAATGCATTTTTATGCAATTAGTGTGATTTTTCAGGCGAAAAGGGCGAGGAGCCTCGCCCGGATATCAGTTACGTCGTTCGAAGGCCAGAGCGCGCTTTTCGATCAGCCGCATCATCAGCGTCAGCAAACCGTTAACGCAGAGATAAACCAGACCCGCCGCGGTATAGACCGTGATGTCGTAGGTGCGGCCATAGAGCAACTGGCCGTGGCCCATGACTTCCATCAGGGTGATGGTGTAGGCCAGCGAGGTGCCTTTGAACACCAGCACCACTTCATTGGAGTAGGAGGAGAGGGCGCGTTTAAATGCATATGGCAGCAGAATGCGCAGGGTATCTTTGCGGCTCATGCCGAGCGCGGCACACGATTGCCACTGTCCGGAAGGAATTGCACGCACCGCACCGTAAAACAGCTGCGTGGTGTAAGCCGCGCTGTTCAGGGACAGCGCCAGCATCGCGCACAGCCAGGGCTGCGACAGTAAATGCCACAGCCAGGGGATCTGCTGGATCGAGGGAAACTGTCCCGGACCGTAATAGATCAGGAAGATCTGCACCAGCAGCGGTGTGCCGGTAAACAGTGTAATAAAGCCTTTGACCAGCGGGTTGAACACCGGCGTTTTCAGCGACAGCACCACGGTGAAGAGCAGCGCCAGCAGCAGGGCCACGACCAGCGAGGCTGCCGTCAGCGTCAGGCTGGTATGCAACCCTTTCAGGAGTTCAGGCAGATAGGC
The DNA here is from genome assembly GCF_019969975.1 of Pantoea sp. OVA07A. Lineage (NCBI taxonomy): Bacteria > Pseudomonadati > Pseudomonadota > Gammaproteobacteria > Enterobacterales > Erwiniaceae > Pantoea > Pantoea sp. OVA07A. The sequence continues at coordinate 1,563,997 of NZ_JAHXYM010000001.1, forward strand.
CAGCATTAGCTGTTCCCCCGTTCAAAGCGGGTGGTGCGCAGTTCGATGCGGCGTAACACCGCCTGGCTGAACAGCGTGATCACTAAGTAGATAGCGGCCGCCACCAGGAACCAGGTAAACGGCTCCTGCGTGCGGGTGGCGATACTTTTGGTTTGCAGCATTAGATCGTTGACGCTAATCAGCGAGACCAGCGCAGTATCTTTCAGCAGCACCAGCCACTGATTGCCCAGACCGGGCAGGGCGTGACGCCACATCTGCGGCATAATCAGCCGGAGAAAGATGGCCGATTTTTTCATGCCCAGCGCCTGACCCGACTCCCACTGACCCATCGGCACCGCTTTCAGCGCGCCGCGCAGCGTCTGCGAGGCGTAGGCGGCATAGAGCATCGCCAGCGCTATCACACCGCACAGGAACGGACTGACGTCGAAGTTTTCAATTTCTACCTGTATCGGTAACTGAAACAGGCCGAAATTCAGGGTGAAGCCGTCAGAGAGGGTGAGCAGCAGCTGTGAGGCGCCAAAATAGATAAACAGCACTACCAGAATTTCCGGCAGGCCGCGGATCAGCGTTACCAGGCCGGTGCCAATCCACGCCAGCGGTTTCAGGCGTAGTGACTCCCAGCCAGCGAAAATCATCGCCAGCACCAGGCCAGCGATGAGAGCACAAACAGCAAGGCCGACGGTCATGCCGGCGGCGCTTGCGAGGGTCATCATTTCATTCATCAGAGATTACTGCTGGAACCATTTGCTGTAGATGGTTTTGTACGTGCCGTCTGCTTTGATCTTATCCAGCGCGCCATTGAATCTGGTCTGCAGCTCGGTGTTACCGGTACGTACCGCAATGCCCAGGCCGGTACCAAAGTAGGCTTTGTCCGTGACTTTCTCACCAACGGCAGCCAGCGCGGCATTCTGCTTCAGCCATTCGTTGACGACTGCGGTGTCACCGAACACAGCATCAATACGGCCATTTTTCAGATCCAGCACCGCATTCTGATAGCTGTCGTAAGGAACGGTGGTAATTTCGCTGTGTTTCTCAGTCAGGTATTTCTGATGCGTGGTGCCGTTCTGGACGCCAACCCGCTTGCCTTTCAGCGCTTCCACGCTGGCGACTTTGCCTTTCTGGGCAACAAACAGCGCGGAGTTGTCGTAGTAAGGCTTGGTGAACAGGACCTGTTTTTCACGATCTGGTGTGATATCCATGCCCGCCATCACCGCATCAAAACGACGGAATTTCAGGCTTGGGATCAGGCTGTCGAACGCCTGATTGGTGAAGGTGCAGGTCGCATCAATCTCTTTACACAGCGCATTGGCCAGATCGACATCAAAGCCCTGAATCTTGTTGTCCGCATCCACAAACTCAAAAGGAGGATAAGAGGCTTCGGTCGCAAAACGAATCGTCTGTGCCGCCGTAGCGCTCAGGCTAAAACCAGCAAGCAGTGCAGCAAGTACCATTTTTTTCATTTTTAGCATCCTGACTTAGTGCGAAAGATAGTGAGCAAACGCCTCGGTTTGCGGCTGTGTAAAGCGGCTGGCATCGCCCTGTTCCACAATGTGACCGTTCTCCATATAGACGACGCGGCTGGCCGTTTTACGTGCCACCTCCACTTCATGGGTCACAATCACCTGGGTAATGCGGGTCTGGGCCAGTTCGCGAATGATACTGACAATCTGTGCGGTAATTTCAGGGTCCAGCGCGGCTGTCGGCTCATCGAACAGCAGCACCTGCGGCTCCATCATCAGCGCGCGGGCAATCGCCACACGCTGCTGCTGACCACCGGAGAGATGCAGCGGAAAGCGATCGCTGTAGGGCGTCAGGCGCAGCCGGTCAAGCAGCTTGTCGGCGCGGGCGCGGGCGTCACTTTTGCTGAGACCCAGTACCCGGCAGGGCGCTTCAATCAGATTCTGCAGCACGGTAAGATGCGGCCAGAGATTGTACTGCTGAAACACCATACCGACGTTCTGACGCAGTTCGCGAATCGCAGCATCGGAGGGTTTCTGGCTGAAGTCGAACTGATTACCGGCAATCTGCAACTGACCTGAACGGGGTTGCTCCAGCAGGTTAAGCACCCGCAGCAGCGAACTCTTACCCGCACCGCTGGGACCCAGCAGTACCAGGGTCTCGCCTTGCGGACACTCAAGGTTAATGTCGAACAGCGCCTGATGAGCACCGTAGAAGCAGTTTATTGCGTTTAGTTGAATACTCATGCGCCAGATTTGAATAGCTATTAGTGTCGCGGATTTTAACGTCACCAGAATAGTTATGCAAATAAGGTGGGTTAAAATTTGTAAAACAGCAGGCTAACCGCAAAAGCTTAGCACAATATCATGCACAGTCTGGGGGCAGCCCGCTGCAGCGGGCCGGGCGGCGGAAATAAAAAAAGCGCAGCGCCCGGGGGCGACTGCGCTTCTCTGAACGGTTAAGCCTGAGGTTATTTTTTCGATTTCTCAAGCATCTGGCTCAGGCTGCCACCCTCTGCATGCGCAGGGTTGGCCATGTAGCGCACATCATCCACCACCCAGCAACTGCCCTGATGGATCATCAGCACTTCATCCTGCCACTGCTTGCCGTCGCGGCTCAGATCGACCCGCAGCGGGATGTTGCGTGCATCGCGGTTCGGAATGGTGGAAGCATCAGCGACGCTGGCGGCGGTCGGACCCTGTGACAGGCTGGAGAAGAGATCGCCATTGCGCCACTGTGCGCCTGCATTGCTGCCGCTGGCCGCCTGCAATGAGTGGTACAGCGCATCACTCAGGTAAGGGCGATATTTTGCCAGGGTGTTGCTGTCGGGCAGACCCTGCGTAGGCTGTTCGATACGCAGGTCGTAAAACTGCTGGGCCACCTGGTCAGGACCGCCTTCAATGCACGGTGCGGTACGTGGGCCATTATCCTTAATCACTGGCTCAACGGTGGTACAGGCGCTGAGCAGCAGGGCCGCCGGGATCATTAGCGCAAACGCGTTGTTTCTCATCTCGATTTCCTTATGGTTCTCTGGCAAGGTGCCCTTTTTAGCATAGAGTATAGCCGTGCTTTTTAGTCGAAAGAGCCTTAGCCCGGTTTTCAACAAGGAGAATGCGATGAAATTTTCAACAACCCCCACGCTGGAAGGTCACAGCATCAGCGAATATTGTGGCGTCGTCACCGGTGAAGCGATTCTGGGTGCCAACATCTTCCGTGACTTTTTCGCTGGCATCCGTGATGTGGTCGGTGGCCGCTCCGGTGCTTACGAGAAAGAGCTGCGTAAAGCGCGAGAGATCGCGTTTGAAGAGCTGGAGGAGCAGGCAAAAGCGCTGGGCGCCAACGCAGTGGTCGGTATCGATATTGACTACGAAACGGTCGGCAAAGATGGCAGCATGCTGATGGTAAGCGTCAGCGGTACGGCGGTGATCATTCGTTGAAACGGTGGCTGTGGCTGATACTGGCGCTGCTGCTGGCGGGCTGCCAGTCCGGGATAGAATCCCGTGACGGCTACTGGGCCGATCTGCGGCATCCGGCGCAGGGCGCGCGACCGAGGGTGAAGGTGATTGTGATCCACTACACCGCCGAGGATTTTTCTTCGTCGCTGGCGACCCTGACCGATCGGGAAGTCAGCGCCCACTATCTGATCCCCCGCCAGCCGCCACAGCGCGCCGGGAAAGGCATTATCTGGCAACTGGTGCCGGAGCAGCAGCTCGCCTGGCATGCCGGTCCAAGCTTCTGGCGCGGAGCCAGCCGCATCAATGACACATCGATTGGTATCGAACTGGTGAACCAGGGTTATCGCCGGACCCTGACCGGTCTTGAATGGCAGCCGTTTACCGCTGCGCAGATCACCACGCTGGAGGCGCTGCTGCGCGATATTGCACAGCGCTACGGCATCGCACCGGAAAATATTGTCGGTCACAGTGATATCGCGCCGCAGCGTAAGCAGGATCCCGGCCCACTCTTTCCGTGGCAACAGCTGGCCCAGCGCGGAATGGGTGCCTGGCCCGATGCCGGACGAGTGCAGTTTTATTTAGCGGGTCAGGATCCGCACGCGGTGGTGCCCGTGGAGCCACTACTGGAAAGTTTGCAGCGCTATGGCTATCCCGTAACGGCAGGAATGAGCGCGCGTGAACAGCAGAGGGTGATCGCCGCGTTTCAGATGCATTTCCGGCCTGCGGATTATCGCGGGCAGCCCGATGCAGAAACCGCCGCGATAGCTGCCGCGCTACTGGATAAATATGGCGCGGCGCAATAGCGGATTATTGGTGTAAAAACGCCTTCCAGTGGGCGACGACCTGCGCCAGTGCCGCACGATCAGCATCCAGATGGGTGACCAGACGGGTGCGGGTTCCTGCGCTGATTAACACCCCGCGCGCCTTCATCCACTCACCTAATGGTTTGACCTGGGCTTCCGGCACCGCCACAAACAGCATGTTGGTCTGCTGATCGATGACCTGAACGCCCAGCTCATGCAACTGCTGTCCCAGCCAGGCGGCATTGTCATGATCCTCCTGCAGCCGCGCCACGTTGTGTTCTAACGCATAGAGACCCGCCGCCGCCAGAATACCGGCCTGGCGCATGCCGCCGCCGGCCATTTTACGCCAGCGACGTGCGCGCTCAATCAGCGCCGTGTCGCCACACAGCAGAGAACCGACAGGCGTGCCCAGGCCTTTAGAGAGACAGATGGTCAGGGTGTCGCAGTAGCGGGCAATCGCCGCCAGCGTGGTCTGCTGCGCGACTACCGCATTGAAAATGCGTGCGCCATCAATGTGCAGCGCCAGCTGGTGCTCGCGGGTAAAAGTCCACGCCTGTTCCAGATACGCCAGCGGCATGACTTTACCGTGATGCGTGTTCTCCAGACTCAGCAGACGGGTGCGGGCAAAGTGAATATCGTCCGGCTTGATGGCGGCCGCTACTACGTCGAGCGGCAGGGTGCCATCGTCGGCGGCCAGAATCGGCTGTGGCTGAATACTGCCCAGCACCGCCGCGCCGCCCGCCTCATATTTGTAGTTGTGCGCCTGCTGACCGACGATATATTCATCGCCGCGTTCGCAATGGCTGAGTAGCGCCACCAGATTCGCCTGGGTGCCGGTCGGGAAAAACAGCGCTGCTGCTTTGCCGCTCAGCCGTGCGGCTTCCGCCTCCAGCGCATTTACGGTGGGGTCGTCACGGTAGACGTCATCACCGGTTTCGGCAGACATCATCGCGCTTAACATGGCGGCGCTGGGCCGGGTTACGGTATCACTGCGTAAATCGATCACCCTATGCTCCTGAACGTGGCGGAAGAAAAAAAAGGCGGGCATCGCGCCCGCCTGGATGGAGTCTCTGTTTTACCGCAGCCAGTTGGTTTTCGCCAGTTCTACCACCTCATCACCGCGACCATTCATGATGGCGCGCAGCATGTAGAGACTGAAGCCTTTAGCCTGCTCCATTTTGATCTCCGGCGGCATCGCCAGTTCCTCTTTGGCGGTAATGACATCCACCAGCACCGGGCCATCGTGGGCAAACGCCTGCTCCAGCGCGCCATTGAGATCAGATGCCTTTTCCACCCGGATACCCCGGATACCGCAGGCCTCGGCGATAGCGGCAAAGTCAGGATTCTCCAGCTCGGTGCCATCGGTGAGATAGCCACCCGCTTTCATCTCCATCGCCACAAAGCCCAGCACGCTGTTGTTGAAAATCACCAGTTTGACCGGCATTTTCAGTTGCGCCAGCGAGATAAAATCCCCCATCAGCATGCTGAAGCCGCCGTCGCCACACAGTGCCACCACCTGACGATTGCGATCAATCGACTGCGCGCCCAGCGCCTGTGGCATCGCGTTCGCCATTGAGCCGTGGTTAAACGAACCCAGCAGGCGACGTCTGCCGTTCATCTTCAGATAGCGCGCCGCCCAGACGGTCGGTGTCCCGACATCGCAGGTAAAGATGGCGTCATCACTGGCGTAGTGGCTGATCTGCTGTGCCAGATATTGCGGATGGATCGGCTGCTTGTCGTTGGGCTGCGCCAGCTCGTCCAGACTTTTGCGCGCCTCGCCATAGTGCTTAACCGCGCTGTCGAGATGGCTGCGATCGCTTTTGTGCGTCAGTTGCGGCAGCAGCGCCTGCAGTGTGCTTTTCACATCGCCGACATAGGCCTGATTGACGTGACAATGTGACCCAAGGCTGCCCGGATTGATATCAATCTGGATGATTTTAGCCTTTTCCGGATAGAAGGCGCGATAGGGGAACTGCGTGCCCAGCAACACCAGCGTCCCGGCATTCATCATGGCGTGGAAACCGGATGAGAAACCGATCAGTCCGGTCATGCCGACATCATAAGGGTTGTCATATTCGATGTGTTCTTTGCCGCGCAGCGCATGGACGATAGGGGCTTTCAGCGCTTCTGCCAGCGCTACCACCTCCTGATGCGCTCCGGCGCAGCCACTGCCGCACAGCAGCGTAATATCGCTGGCTTCGTTCAGCGTTTGCGCCAGCTGCGCCAGTTCGGCGGGCTGTGGCAGGACCTGCGGCAACTGTGGCGGATACCATTCCGCGCTGGCGCTCTCTGGCGCCAGTTTAAGCGCGACATCCCCAGGCAGCACCACCACCGAGACACCCCGATTCAGAATCGCTTTACGCATCGCGATGCCCAGCACCTGCGGGAGCTGCTCAGGGTTCGAAACCAGTTCGCAGTAGTGGCTGCATTCGCGGAACAGCTCCTGCGGATGGGTTTCCTGAAAATAGCCGCTGCCGATTTCGCTGGAGGGAATATGTGCCGCAATCGCCAGAACAGGAACGCGGTTACGATGGCAATCGAATAGACCGTTGATCAGATGTAAGTTGCCTGGCCCACAGGAGCCGGCGCAGACCGCCAGTTCACCGCTGATGTGCGCTTCCGCGCCCGCTGCGAATGCGGCGACTTCTTCATGGCGCGTCGGCATCCATTCAATGGTGCCCATGCGATTAAGACTGTCGCTCAGGCCGTTAAGGGAATCCCCGGTGACGCCCCAGATGCGTTTTACGCCCGCGCTTTCCAGCGTTTTGGCGACCAGCGCCGCGACGGTTTGTTTCATGCTCTTCTCCTTTGTCGGCCCGCCCTGAAGAGTGACGTGACCAGAACCGAAAAAAGAAGCGTAGACGACACGGCAGAAAAGCAGGCGTGAAAAAATGCGCTGGCAGAGCTCAGCGCATATCAGACAGGATTCAGGCGGAGAAGAGGGCGATAAGAATCGGGGCCAGCAGGCTCATCACAAAGCCGTGCACAATGGCGGCCGGGACGATCTCATTGCCGCCCGCCCGCTGCAGCACCGGCAGGGTAAAGTCCATTGAAGTGGCGCCACACAGGCCGAGTGCGCTGGAGCGATGACGGCCAATCAGCGCCGGAATGAGCATGATTGCCACCAGTTCACGTATCAGGTCGTTGAAGAAGGCGGCGCTGCCGATGACCGGACCAAAAGCTTCGGTCATCAGAATGCCGGAGAGAGAGTACCAGCCAAAACCACTGGCTAACGCCAGACCGGTTTTCAGCGGCACGCCCAGCAGCAACGCCGCAATCATGCCGCCGATAAGCGCGCTGACCAGCACCACGCTGGCAACCAGCAGGCCACGACGGTTCAGGATAATCTGACGCAGCGTCATGCCGCTGCCGCGCAGCTGAATGCCCACCAGAAACAGCAGGAAGATCAGCGCATATTCGCTGGCCGTCGAGGCGTGGTGCAGCAGTGGCCACTGGGTCAGGCCAAGCAGAAAACCGATGACAACCACGCCGCACAGCTTCAGAGAGTCCAGTGCCATATGCAGCCGCGAGGGCAGTTTCTCCTGCCGGTGCGCATGCTGCCAGGGGGCATATTTTTCCAGCCCGCGCAGCGCCAGCAGGTTGCACAGCAGAATGCAGAAGGCCGCTACTAGCGCGGTGTGAAATACCGCCAGCAGATTGCTGCTCAGGTTGTCGAGAAAGGCCAGGCTGATGCCCATAAAGAACAGAATGACGTAAACCATCCAGCCCAGCAGCTGATTGACCTGGCGCAGGGTTGAAGTTTGACGGAACGGTAGCAGCCAGCCGGCGATCAGCGGCAGCAGAATAATCAGGAGTCCGGAGTACATAGCGATAAGGGCCATCCATGGTGGAAGAGGCCACACGCTAGCGAAAAAGCGTAACGGAGTAAACCCTGAGAAAGCGGCTTGACCGGCTCGCTGGCGGCAACCATGCTGTTTATAAACTGAGGATGGACGCCTATGATTCTGGAACATATCGACATTCGCGGTTTCCGCGGCATCAATAAGCTCTCACTGCCTTTAACCCAGACCAATCTGCTGATTGGTGAGAACGCCTGGGGCAAATCCAGTCTGCTGGATGCCCTGAGCCTGTTACTTTCGCCCCATGAACCGGCCTATGTTTTTACCGAGGCTGATTTCCATTTCACCCCAGGCGATGTGACCGATGCGATGCGCCGTCTGTCGGTGGTGTTCCACTTTCGCGATGACGGCAACGACCCGGATGCGTTGCTCTCGACCTTCTGGCAGCGTGATGCTCAGGGCCAGCGTCAGCTCTGTTACAGCGTCAGCGCCACCTGGCGTGACAGCGGTATCGAAACCCGCCGCCGTTTTGTTGACCTGAACTATCAGCTGTTGCCTGAGCAGAACTGCGCGGCGGCCATCGATCTTTTGCTGAAACGGTATCCGGTTCTGCGATTGCGCGATGCGCGTTTCAGTAAGCGGACGCGGAGTAGTGCGCCGCTCCCCACCGCACATCCTGAGCTACTGGCGGGTATGGAGACGCTGGCGCGCGATCTGGAGCACCATCCGCAACAGCTCAGCGATGAGGTGCTGCGGCAGGGGCTGAAGACGATGCAGCAACTGATGCAGCACTACTTCCTGGTGCAGCCGCCTGATGCGGGCAACGAGGTCAGGCTACGGGATCCGCAGACGCGCGAGGGGGGACAGGGATGGCGGGCGCTGGATCACCTGAATCAGCTGATTGCCGGAACCGACTCCCGCAGCCGTCAGCTGATACTGCTGCAGATGTTTACCCTGCTGATTGAGGCACGAGGAGACGTCCCGCTGGCCGCTGGTGCCCGCCCGCTGCTGCTGATTGAAGATCCGGAAACCCGGCTGCATCCGATTATGCTGTCGGTAGCATGGAATCTGCTGAGGTTGCTGCCGCTGCAAAAAATCGCCACCACTAATTCGCCGGAGCTGCTGTCGCAGGTGCCGGTGGAAAACGTCTGTCGTCTGGTGCGTGGACCCTCGCGCGTAGCGGCCTGGCGCATCGGTCCGGAGGGACTGAGTGCCGAAGAGAGCCGGCGCATCGGCTTCCATATTCGGGTCAACCGGCCTGCTGCGCTGTTTGCCCGTTGCTGGCTGCTGGTGGAGGGAGAAACCGAAGTCTGGATCATGAATGAGCTGGCGCAGCAGTGCGGTTACAACTTCGCTGCTGAAGGCGTGAAGGTGATTGAGTTTGCGCAGTCGGGGTTAAAACCGCTACTGAAGTTTGCCCGGCGCATGGGTATCGCCTGGCATGTCCTGACTGACGGTGATCAGGCGGGGAATAAATATGCCAGTACGGCACGCACTCAGTTAAAGCCGGGTGAACCGGAGCCGCGTTTTCTGACGCAGTTACCGGCGCTGGATATGGAAAATTTTCTCTATCAGCACGGCTTTCAGGATGTCTATCATCAGATGGCGCACCTGCCGTTAAACGTTCCGATGAGTTCCAGGCGTATTATTACTAAAGCGATTCACCAGAGCTCCAAGCCGGAACTGGCGATCGCAGTGGCTACGTCGGCGGCGGAACGCGGGCCAGAGGCCATCCCGCCATTGATGCGGCAGATGTTTGCCCGGGTGATTGGACTGGCGCAGGGCCAGGCAGATTAGGTGACATCGAACAGGAAAATGCCAGCGGCACTGGCTGGCATTTTTGGGTCTTTGTTCAGAAAGGCGATATGTGTCAGGCCACAGCCTGCACCTCGACCGGCACGATCAGGCTGGCGTGATTGCCTTTCGGGCCTTCGTGGACATCGAACTGAACCTGCTGGCCTGCCTTAAGCGTGCGGTAGCCTTCCATCTGAATGGTGGAGTAGTGCGCAAAAATATCTTCGCCACCGCCAATCGGACAGATAAAGCCAAAGCCTTTGGAATTGTTGAACCATTTAACTATGCCCGTCTCCATGCTTTTACTTCCCTCGCAAGACATTTTATAAGTAGGTGAGGTCATCGAAGCTGTGAGTCGGATTTGATTAAAACTCAATCAGCCTGTGCAGCTAGAATGTAGAGAAAGCGCGGCTGACGTCAAGCAAACCACCGGGCCAGGTGGGGAAAAAATCATCAAAATTTGAGGCAGTTAACGCTATTGCAAATTTTGTGATGCAGGTCGCGCAGGGGAATTTCTGAATAAATTTTCAGCAGCGGCATGCGGCTTGACAGGCATGTTAAACTCTCAATATGTAGCTACTTAAAGGCTAAAAGCAAAATCTCAACGGAACACTATGGCAAACGCAAACGACTGGCTTAACTTTGAACATCTGGCCGACGATAAAGTACGTGAAGGGTTAAAGCCGCCTTCTATGTATAAAGTCATTCTGAATAATGACGATTATACACCTATGGAATTTGTTATTGACGTTGTACAAAAGTTCTTTTCTTATGATGTTGAACGTGCAACGCAGCTGATGTTGAAAGTTCACTATCACGGCAAGGCGATCTGTGGTGTATTTACTGCAGAAGTCGCCGAAACAAAAGCGGCCCAGGTGAACAACTATGCACGGGAAAATCATCATCCGTTGCTGTGTACGCTGGAAAAGGCCTGAACCCGTCTCCATATAGGAAACAGGTAAGGGCGATAATTGGGGGAGGTGCCTAATGCTCAATCAAGAACTGGAACTCAGTTTAAATATGGCTTTCGCCAGAGCGCGTGAGCACCGTCATGAGTTTATGACCGTCGAGCATCTGTTACTGGCGTTGCTCAGTAACCCGTCGGCCAGAGAGGCACTGGAAGCCTGTACGGTGGACATTGTGGCTCTGCGGCAGGAACTCGAAGCCTTCATCGAACAAACTACGCCCGTGCTGCCTGCCAGCGAAGAGGAGCGTGATACACAACCCACGCTTAGCTTCCAGCGCGTCCTGCAGCGTGCGGTTTTCCATGTCCAGTCATCCGGTCGCAGCGAAGTCTCCGGTGCGAATGTGCTGGTCGCCATTTTCAGCGAGCAGGAGTCGCAAGCGGCTTATCTGCTACGCAAACATGAAGTGAGCCGCCTTGATGTGGTGAACTTCATCTCTCACGGTACGCGTAAAGATGAGTCCGGCCAGGCGCCAGGCGCAGAAAATCCGGTTAACGAAGAGCAAGCAGGCGGGGAGGAGCGTATGGAAAACTTCACCACCAATCTTAATCAGCTTGCTCGCGTCGGTGGTATTGATCCACTGATTGGTCGCGATAAAGAGCTGGAACGTACCGTTCAGGTGCTATGTCGTCGCCGTAAAAATAACCCGCTGCTGGTGGGTGAGTCGGGTGTGGGTAAAACCGCCATTGCTGAAGGTCTCGCCTGGCGCATAGAGCAGGGCGATGTACCGGAAGTGATGAAAGACTGCACGATCTACTCGCTGGATATCGGTTCGTTATTAGCCGGCACCAAGTACCGTGGTGACTTTGAAAAACGTTTCAAAGCGCTGCTGAAACAGCTGGAGCAGGACGAACACAGCATTCTGTTTATCGATGAGATCCATACCATCATCGGTGCGGGTGCTGCATCCGGCGGCCAGGTCGATGCTGCGAACCTGATCAAACCTCTTCTTTCCTCTGGCAAGATTCGGGTGATGGGTTCCACCACCTATCAGGAATTCAGCAACATCTTTGAAAAAGACCGTGCCCTGGCACGTCGCTTCCAGAAGATCGATATCACGGAGCCTTCACCAGAAGAGACCGTGCAGATCCTGAATGGCCTGAAGACCAAGTACGAAGCGCATCACGATGTGCGCTATACCGCGAAAGCGGTGCGCGCAGCCGTGGAACTGGCGGTGAAATATATCAACGACCGTCATCTGCCTGACAAGGCGATTGATGTGATTGATGAAGCGGGTGCGCGAGCGCGCCTGATGCCAGCCAGTAAGCGCAAGAAAACCATCAACGTCTCTGACATTGAAACGGTGGTGGCCCGTATTGCCCGTATTCCTGAGCAAAGCGTGTCAGCAAGCGACCGCGATACGCTGAAAAATCTGGGCGATCGTCTGAAGATGCTGGTGTTTGGTCAGGACAACGCCATTGAGGCGCTGACGGAAGCGATCAAAATGAGCCGTGCAGGTCTGGGTCAGGATCGTAAGCCGGTCGGTTCCTTCCTGTTTGCCGGGCCTACCGGTGTCGGTAAAACGGAAGTCACCGTGCAGCTGGCGAAAGCGCTGGGCATTGAGTTGCTGCGCTTTGATATGTCCGAGTATATGGAGCGTCACACCGTCAGCCGTTTGATTGGTGCGCCTCCGGGTTACGTCGGCTTTGATCAGGGCGGCCTGCTGACGGATGCAGTGATTAAGCATCCTCATGCGGTGGTGTTGCTGGATGAGATAGAGAAAGCACACCCGGATGTCTTCAACCTGCTGCTGCAGGTGATGGATAACGGTATGCTGACCGACAACAACGGTCGCAAAGCGGACTTCCGCAACGTGGTGCTGGTCATGACCACTAACGCCGGTGTCCGCGAGACTGAACGTAAGTCGATTGGCCTGATTCATCAGGACAACAGCACCGATGCCATGGAAGAGATCAAAAAGATGTTTTCTCCAGAGTTTCGTAACCGTCTCGACAACATTATCTGGTTCAGTCACCTGTCACCAGAGGTGATCCATCAGGTGGTCGACAAGTTCATTGTCGAGTTGCAGGCGCAGCTGGATGCCAAAGGCGTGTCGCTGGAAGTCAGCGATGAAGCACGCGACTGGCTTGCTGAGAAAGGCTACGACAAAGCGATGGGCGCTCGTCCGATGGCGCGCACCGTGCAGGACAGCCTGAAGAAACCGTTAGCCAATGAACTGCTGTTTGGTTCGCTGGTGGATGGCGGCTCGGTGTCAGTGGCGCTGGATCGTGAGAAAGGTGAACTGACCTATCACTTCCTGAGTGCTGAAAAACGCAAAACCGAAGGCACGGTGCATTAATCACCTGCTGCAGATATGAAAAAGGCCGGATTAAAATCCGGCCTTTTTTTTCGCTGCAAATTGCAGAGCGATGAGATTACTGCAAATTAGCGACTACGGAAGACAATGCGGCCTTTGCTCAGGTCGTACGGGGTCAGCTCAACGGTCACTTTGTCACCCGTCAGGATGCGGATGTAGTTTTTGCGCATTTTACCGGAGATATGAGCAGTAACCACGTGTCCGTTCTCAAGTTCTACGCGGAACATGGTGTTAGGTAACGTATCCAGTACGGTACCTTGCATTTCAATATTGTCTTCTTTGGCCATCGAATCCTCTGGGTGTACTACCTTTCAGTTGAACCGGCAAGATAATGCCCAATTCAACGATTTATGTAAAGAACCGTCGGCGATTTTGCCAACGCTTTGCCGGGGTGCACGTCAGTCGCGCGCATCCGGTAAAATTAGGGTGTTTATGTGACGTCTGCGGGGGATTAGCGGGCTAAGAATCTGTATCAACCGGTTACACGCGCACGATTGAAAACAGTTCCGAGAGTGCGTTGAGATTCCCAGCCTGGCAATTCCGGCTCGTTATTGCGAAGCGCGGACGACATACCAAACTCGACCATTATACCACTTAATACGCCTTTATGTGTGCAAAACATCTCTGTGCGACTAAAAAAGGGTTTGTGTCTGCCAGCAGCCATCGCTGACAGGCTGGCACGCAAGGCTTTGTACATATTGCAGATAGTCAGCGCGCGGTATCTCGTGCGCCCCCAAAGAGGCCGTATGAGGGTTAAGTACCTGACAATCCACCAGACGGCCCTGATGTCTGAGGAAATGCTGACAAAATACCCAAAGTGCGGTTTTTGACGCATTCTGCTGACGGCTGAACATTGATTCGCCGCAGAAGATTTGCCCCATCGCCAGCCCATACATGCCACCTGCCAGCTGATGTTCGTCCCATACTTCAATGGAGTGGGCGTGGCCCAGTTCATACAATCGCAACCAGGCGCGCTTCATTTCAAAGGTGATCCAGGTGCCTTCCTCACGACCGGTGGCACAGCCCTCGATCACCTCGGCAAATGACTCATTCATCGTCACCCGATAGGGCGAACGGCTGTGGAAACGCTTCATGCTCCGGCTGAGATGAAACTGCTCAGGCAATAGCACTGCACGGGGATCGGGCGACCACCACAGAATCGGGTCGCCGGAAGAAAACCACGGAAAGATGCCGCGCTGATAAGCGTTAAGTAACCGGGCAGGGGAGAGATCACCCCCCATGGCCAGCAGGCCGTTTGGCTCACGCAGCGCCATCTCCGGTGGAGGAAATTGCAAAGATTCCCGTGACAGTTGTACCAGTCTCATCGCGTTTTGTTACCTATCAGCATTTCGCTAAGACTATAGCGCAATCCGCTGTCGGAAACGCCAGTACCGACCCGCTTTTGAGATTAATTCGGCATGACTTCCCTGTTCCACAATCACGCCATTATCCATCACGCAGATGCGATCCATCTGCTCCAGGCCGCTGAGCCGGTGCGTGACCATTATTACGGTCTTGCCTGCGGTCAGCCGCTGCAGCAGGGTGAGGATATGCTGCTCGGTTGTGGCATCCAGTCCTTCGGTGGGTTCATCCAGCAGCCAGAGATCGCCGTTATGCAGTAACGCACGCGCCAGCGCCAGCCGACGCAGTTCGCCGCCTGACAGCGGGCGACCGCCTTCTCCCATCCAGGCGTTTAATTCTTCCGGGCTCTCAAGCAGGCGCTGCAGGCCGACGTCATTCAGCACGCGGCGTAACTGCTCATCAGTAGCATCGGGACAGGCCAGCAGTAGGTTATCACGCAGGCTCTGACTGAAGAGATGAACCCGCTGAGTCACCACGCTGATGCGCTGACGCAGCGCTGGCTCTGACCATGCGGTGATCGGCAGGTCATTCAGGCTGATGACACCGTGCTGGCTATCCCAGCCACGGGTTAACAGCGCCAGCAGAGTCGATTTGCCGCAGCCGGTCGGCCCCAGCAGTGCAATGTGTTCACCGGCTGCCACCTTAAGGGTAAAGCGGTTCAGCACCTTATCCGGGCGGTCGGGATAGCTGAAGTCGAGCTGATCGATATCGACTGCGAGACGTCCTGGCCGGGCATCTGAATCTGCCGGAAAGGTGATAGCGGGTGACTGATCGATAATGTCATTGACCCGCTGAGCGGCATTTATCACCTGTGACATGGGCAGAAAGGCCCCCGCAACTGGTGCCAGCGCCTCGAAAGCAGCCAGCGCGCAAAACACCACCAGGGCAATCAGCGAGCCGGGCAACTGCTGCTGGCTGATTGTCGCCGCACTGAGCCAGAGCAACAGTGTGACGGTTACGCCGCTGATCAGCAGCAGCAGGCTCTGTGCCGCAGCCTGCAAGCGCTGTTGCTGGCTCTGAGCCTGCTGCCAGCGCTGTTCATCTTCATCAAGTTGCTGACGCCAGCCCCGCGAGGCACCGTACAGGGTGAGTTCAGCCTGAGCCGCCAGCCACTGCATCAGCTGTAAGCGCCAGCGGGCGCGCCCACGGGCAATCGCGCCGCCTGCGGGCGATCCCAGACGGTAAAACAGCGCTGGCATCACCACCAGGGTACTCAGCATGATGCCGCCCAGCGTCAGTGCCAGCTGAAGATCGATAAAGCTCATTCCGAGGGTAACCACGACAATCACCACCAGTGCGCCGATCAGCGGCGAGATGACGCGCAGATAGAGATGATCCAGCGTATCGACATCGGCCACGAAGCGGTTGAGCAGGTCCGCCTGCCGGAACCGCGAAAGCTGGCCCGGCGAAAGGGCCATCAGGCGACTGAAGGTGTGGACACGCAGATGCTGAAGAACCCTGAATGTTGCATCGTGGCTGACCAGCCGTTCAGCATAGCGTGCGGCAGTGCGAATGATGGCGGCGCCACGTACGCCTGCCGCAGGCAGCATATAGTTGAAGGTATAGAGACCGGCTACGCCTGCCACTGACGAGGCGGCCAGAAACCAGCCTGAAAGCGTCAGCAGGCCGATGCTGGCCAGCAGGGTAACAATCGCCAGCACGATGCCCAGCGCCAGGCGATAAGGGTGGCGCAGCCAGAGACGAAGAAAAGGACGCAAGGCGGACATCAGCGAATCTCCTGTTGACGATGCTTCAGCATCTCACTGAAAGCACCCGGCTGTTGCGACAGCTGCTGCCAGTTACCCTGTTGCACCAGCTTACCGGCTTCCATTACCCAGAGGGTCTGCCAGTGACTTAGCGTATCAATCTGATGGGTTATCATCAGCGTGGTCTGGCGGGCTGCCGCCTGGTTAAGTGCCAGCATCACATGACGTTCACTGAGCGCATCCAGGCTGGCTGCGGGTTCATCGAGCAGCAAAAAATGCGAGGATTTATAGAGTGCGCGCGCGACCGCGACCCGCTGCGCCTGACCCACCGACAGCTGATTACCGCCATCGCCTGGCAGGGTGTCAATGCCCTCGGGCAGACGAGGCAGGAACTCATTAATGCCGCACGACTCCAGCAGTGCCGCAAAACGCTCGTCATCCCAGGCCGCATTCATCACGATATTGTCGCGCAAGGTGGCGGCCGGTAACTGAGGATTCTGTCCTACCCAGCTGAGCTGCTGATGCCAGTCACTCCGTCGTATATCGCGAAGTTCAACGCCATTCGCTTTCAGCGAACCCTGATAAGGCAGAAAACCGAGCAGGGCGTTCATCAGGGCCGTTTTACCGGCCCCGCTTTGACCGACCAGCGCAATCTGTTCGCCAGGGACGACAGTAAAAGAGAGCGGGCCGCACAACACCTGACCATCAGGCGCACAGACACGCAGATCTTCGGCGGTAAGTGCGATTGAGCGATCGGCAGTGAAGGGCAACTGGCCTTCCTGCGGCGCGGTGGCAGGCGTCGCCTGCATAAAGGCTTCAAGGGCATCGGCACCGCCTACAGCCTGGGCTTTGGCGTGATAGAAAGCGCCGAGATCGCGCAGTGGCTGGAAAAACTCCGGGGCGAGGATCAGCACCAGAAAGCCGGCCAACAGCGTCACGCCCTGGCCGTAATCACCAAAATGCAATTCGCCCAGATAGGAGAAGCCAAAGTAGACGGCCACCACGGCAATCGCCAGCGAGGCAAAAAACTCCAGCACGGCAGAGGAGAGAAAGGCTAAGCGCAGCACTTCCATGGTGCGCTGGCGAAAATCGGTGGTGGCGGCGGCAACCGCCTGCTGCTCCGCTGCGCCACGATGAAACAGCCGCAGCGTCTCTCTGCCGCGCAGGCGGTCGAGAAAGTTACCGCTCAGGCGGGCCAGCACCAGGAAGTTCCGGCGGTTGGCCTCGGCCGCACCCATCCCGACCAGCGCCATAAACAGCGGAATCAGTGGCGCGGTGGCAAACAGGATCAGACCCGCCGTCCAGTTGAGCGGAAAAATAGTCAGCAGAATGCAGCAGGGGATCAGCACCGCCAGGGTCATCTGCGGCAGATAGCGCGCGTAATACTCCTGCATCTCTTCGATCTGCTCCAGCAGCAGCGTCGCCCAGCTGCCGGCTGGCTTTCCCTGAATCCACGCCGGCCCCAGATCAGACAATCGGTCTAATACCTGCTGACGTAAAGCCTGACGGATAGCCTGTCCGGCACGATAACCGGTCAGTTCACGGGCATAGTTAATCAGGGCGCGGAGCACAAAGCAGAGCAGTAACAGCAGGATGCTGACAGTCAGGGATTCACGCGGCTGCTGGTCAACAATCAGAGCCTGCAGCAGCGAGGCCAGTAAACCCGCCTGAGCAATGATCAGAAGTGCACTTGCCATGCCCAGCAGGGTGTTGAGTCGCAACCAGCGACCGGCGAAATGACGTTGCTGACGAAGCCAGCGGGTAAGATGCTGCTGCCGCGATTTGTCCATGCGAGACCATGATGAATGTCGATGACGGGTGAAAATGGAAAGACATTTCCATCTCTTCAGGCGCAAGAATCTAGCATGAGAGCAATAAAAAAGGCGACGGAAAAACCGTCGCCTGGAACATTTGAGATCAGAGGGTTAACAACTTACTGATCGTTTTTAACCAGTCCGTCAAGAAAGCGCTCAGCGTCTAACGCGGCCATACAGCCGGTGCCCGCAGAGGTGATCGCCTGACGATAGATATGGTCCATCACATCGCCTGCCGCAAAGACGCCAGGGATGCTGGTCTGAGTGGCGTTGCCGTGCAGACCTGACTGAACTTTGATGTAACCGTTCTCCAGCGCCAGCTGACCTTCAAAAATGGCCGTATTCGGGCTATGTCCGATAGCAACAAAAAGACCCGCCACCTCCAGCGCTTCTGTCTCATCACTGTTCTGGGTAGAACGTAGCGTCAGACCGGTGACACCCATCTGATCGCCCACCACTTCTTCCAGCGTGCGATGGGTGTGCAGCACGATATTGCCATTGCGCACTTTTTCCATCAGGCGGTCGATCAGGATCTTCTCTGCGCGGAAGCTGTCACGACGGTGAATAAGGTGCACTTCAGCCGCAATATTCGCCAGGTAGAGCGCCTCTTCCACAGCCGTGTTGCCACCGCCAATCACCGCGACTTTCTGGTTGCGATAGAAGAAGCCGTCACAGGTTGCACAGGCAGAGACGCCTTTGCCTTTAAAGGCCTCTTCGGAAGGCAGACCGAGGTAGCGCGCTGACGCACCGGTGGCGATGATCAGGGCATCTGCCGTGTATTCGCCACTGTCACCCGTGAGGCGGAACGGACGGTTCTGCAAATCGACGGTGTGAATGTGATCGAAAATGATCTCAGTATTAAATTTTTCGGCATGCTCATGCATCCGCTCCATCAGCGATGGACCTGTCAGATCGTGCGGGTCGCCCGGCCAGTTCTCCACCTCGGTGGTAGTGGTCAGCTGTCCGCCTTTTTCCAGACCCGTGATCAGTACCGGGTTCAGGTTGGCGCGTGCAGCATAAACGGCTGCGGTATAACCCGCTGGGCCGGAGCCCAGAATGAGTAACTTACTGTGTTTGGCCGTACTCATGCGTTCCTCAGTTTCATTCGGCTGACATAGCCTGCGATTGTAGGGAATATCCGGCGACAATGACAAGGCTTAGGCAATTTTGTTAACGATAGCTGCAAACGGCGTAGACGATGAGCGACGGTTTTGCCTGGCCAATGCGCCAAAAGGGGGCAAAACTCGGGTTAGAAGGGTGCAATAGTGGAAAAATAGTCATTTAAAAACAGATACCCAGCGGACTGTCTGGCATCTTGTCCTGAATTTGGTGATTTTACTTTGACAATCGCCTGCGCTTTTGCGAAAACATTATCAGAAGCGAATAACATTTATCGGAACAAAACAGGTTTTCATCGCCCGTTTTGCACGTAACGCCGAATAAAAGCAGCCTGATATGGATAATGACGCATGATGTGGACAGACAACATGCGTCATATCGATAGGTGTCAGAACACAGGCTCTGTTAGCTCACTTCAGAAATGCCCCGAACAATGAGCGTTTTCAGGGCGTGGCAGGTAAAGGGAAGGAATTAAGAGAGACAATAATAATGGTAGACAATAAGAAACGCCCCGGGAAAGACCTCGACAGAATTGACAGGAACATTCTGAATGAACTTCAGAAAGATGGTCGCATTTCAAACGTAGAGCTTTCCAAACGCGTAGGCTTATCGCCTACGCCATGTCTTGAGCGCGTGCGTCGTCTCGAACGTCAGGGATTTATTCTTGGCTACACCGCGCAGTTGAACCCGCACTATCTGGATGCGTCGCTGCTGGTGTTCGTTGAGATTACTCTGAATCGTGGTGCACCGGATGTGTTTGAGCAATTTAACGCCGCTGTGCAAAAACTTGAGGAAACTCAAGAGTGTCACCTCGTTTCCGGCGATTTCGACTACCTGCTGAAAACGCGCGTACCTGATATGTCAGCCTACCGTAAGCTGCTGGGTGAAACCCTGTTGCGCCTGCCGGGCGTAAACGACACGCGTACGTATGTGGTGATGGAAGAGGTTAAACAGAGCAATCGACTGGTGATCAAAACTCGCTGATGCGGGGCAGGTGCAAAACCTGTGAGATTTCGGTACACTCCTGTGCATTCATACAGGATCAGCGTCGGGCTCGCCCGGCGCTGTTGCTTCTTACTTTACAGGCACCTGGAGAGTCCTCTTGAGCCAGGAATATACAGAAGATAAAGACGTTTCGTTACAATCGATGAGCAGTGGACGTCGTCTGCTGGAAGCAATGCTCATTCTGGTGGCGCTGTTTGCCATCTACCTGATGGTTTCTTTGGTCAGTTTTAATCCTTCCGACCCGAGCTGGTCGCAAACGGCCTGGCATGAACCTATCCACAATATCGGCGGCAGCGTCGGTGCCTGGCTGGCTGACACCTTACTCTTCATTTTTGGTGTGATGGCGTATGCCATTCCGCCCGTCATCCTGGGTCTGTGCTGGATTGCTTTCCGTCAGCGCGACAGCCAGGACTACTTTGACTACTTTGCCGTCGGGCTGCGCTTAATTGGCGTCCTCGCGCTGGTGGTGACGACCTGTGGTATGGCGGCGCTGAACGCCGATGATATCTGGTACTTTGCCTCGGGCGGCGTGATCGGCAGCCTGGTCAGTAATGCTATTGCACCCTGGTTCAGTCCGGCTGGCGGCACGCTGATGCTGCTCTGCGTCTGGGCGGCAGGCATTACCCTTTACACTGGCTGGTCATGGCTCACCATTGCAGAAAGAATTGGTGGCGTAGTCATGGGCGTACTGACGTTTGCCAGCAACCGCTCACGTCACGATGAACCCTGGCAGGAAGAGGATGACGAGCGGGACGCGCGTGAATACGCGGATGTGCCTGAGCTTCATGCCGCCGATCAGGATGATGATGTGCTGCTTTCTGCCCCACGTGCAGCTGCTGAGCCTGCGGCATCACAACAGGATCCGCTGCTGGCTAAAGCTGCAGCAGCCACCAGTGCGGCAGTCGCGGCCACCGCTGAAGCCGCTGAGGTGACCCTCGCCCCGGCAGCCACGGTGACGCCTGCACCTGTCGCCGCACCTGCTGCTGCTGCTGCGGTTTCAGCTTCGGCGCCTGCCGCGTCAGCGACATCCATCCCTGCATCGCCGTCTGCACAACCTGCGCCTGCGTACGCACAGAGCGCGCCAGCTCCGCAGAGTGTGGCGAATTCCCCGGCGCAGAGTGCTTCTGCACCCGCAGACTCACCACCGCTTTATCATTTTGAAATGCCAGACGACGCTCCGGCTACGCCGTCGTTCAGTGCTTACGACGATGATGAACCTAAAATGGGTAACTGGCGGGATACGTCAGCCATCCCTGCGGCATCGGCGGCAGCGGCATCCGCTGCAACGGCAGCCCAGGCAACAACGCGTACTGCGCCTGTTTTTGATTTAGCCCCTGAAACCAATCTCAATCCGCAGGTTAAACAAGGTATCGGCCCGGCACTGCCGCGTCCTAACCCGGTAAAACTGCCAACCCGTCGTGAGCTGGCCTCTTATGGCATTAAGCTGCCTTCTCAGCGCATGGCAGAAGAGAAAGCGAAAACGGAAGAGACCGAACCGGTTAGTGCTGGCTCCGTTTCCTCTGCTCCGGATGCTGAAGAGGCGTTGCAGCAGGCTGAACTGCGACAGGCTTTCCAGTCTGAACAGCAGCAGCGTTACGGCACCAGCTGGCAGCAGGACGAGGAAGATGAACAGGATGCACAGCAGCAGGATGCACTGGCGCGTCAGTTCGCCGAGCAGCAACAGCAGCGCTATGAGCCAGAAGTGAAAAAAGAGCCGGTATTCAATATTGATACCGCCTCAGCGTTTGATTTTTCACCGATGAAAGATCTGGTGGATGACGGTCCTTCTGAACCGCTGTTTACCATTGCGGCGACGCCAGAACCTGAAGCCCCAGCGGTTTCACACGAACCCTGGCAGCAGGTGAGTGAGGTTTCAAGACCTCAGGCTCCGGCTCATGTTCCTGCACCAGCGAGCTTTGCCCCGGCAGAGCCTGCCTATAGCGCCCCGGCAGCACCGTCTGAACCTGACTATGCTGCGCCTGCGGCAACCTCTGCACCCGCTTATGGTGCCCCTGCGGCGGCTCCTCAGGTTCCGGCTTACGCTGCGCCTGGCTATGGCACGCCAGCGGCAGCGCCTGTTCAGCCGGTGGAAGAGGCGAAACCTTCACTGCATGACAGCCTGATTCATCCATTCCTGATGCGCCATGAGCAGCCGCTGGAGAAACCCTCCACGCCACTGCCTTCGCTGGATCTGCTGACCGCACCGCCTGAAGAGGAAGAGCCGGTTGATATGTTCTCGCTGGAGCAGACTGCCCGTCTGGTGGAGTCGCGCTTAGGCGATTATCGCGTCAAAGCGGAGGTGGTCGGTATCTCGCCTGGCCCGGTTATTACCCGTTTCGAACTCGACCTGGCACCAGGCGTTAAAGCTGCGCGTATCTCCAATCTGTCCCGCGATCTGGCGCGTTCGCTGTCGACGGTAGCGGTTCGTGTGGTGGAAGTGATCCCAGGCAAACCTTACGTAGGTCTGGAACTGCCAAACAAGCATCGTCAGACCGTCTATCTGCGTGAAGTGCTGGATTGCCCTAAATTCCGCGACAACCCTTCACCGCTGGCGGTCGTGCTTGGTAAAGATATTGCCGGTCAGCCGGTGGTGGCCGATCTGGCGAAAATGCCACACTTACTGGTCGCCGGTACCACCGGTTCCGGTAAATCTGTGGGCGTGAACGCCATGATTATCAGCATGCTGTATAAGGCGACGCCGGAAGAAGTTCGCTTCATCATGATCGACCCGAAAATGCTTGAGCTGTCGGTCTATGAAGGTATTCCGCATCTGCTGACCGAAGTGGTCACAGACATGAAGGATGCTGCCAATGCGCTGCGCTGGAGCGTCGGTGAAATGGAGCGTCGCTACAAGCTGATGTCGGCGCTGGGCGTGCGTAATCTGGCGGGCTACAACGAAAAAGTGGAACAGGCCGAAGCGATGGGTCGTCCGATTCCCGATCCGTTCTGGAAGCCGGGCGACAGCATGGATATGACGCCGCCGGTTCTGGAGAAGCTGCCTTATATTGTTGTGATGGTCGATGAGTTTGCTGACCTGATCATGGCAGTCGGTAAAAAGGTGGAAGAGCTGATTGCCCGCCTGGCACAGAAAGCCCGTGCTGCCGGCATCCATCTGGTACTGGCGACACAGCGTCCATCCGTGGATGTCATTACCGGTCTGATCAAAGCGAACATTCCGACGCGTATCGCCTTTACCGTTTCCAGCAAAATTGATTCACGTACCATTCTCGATCAGGGCGGCGCGGAGTCATTGCTGGGTATGGGTGACATGCTCTACATGCCGCCGAACTCCTCGCTGCCGATTCGTGTTCACGGTGCGTTTGTTCGTGACCAGGAAGTGCATGCAGTGGTTCAGGACTGGAAAGCGCGTGGTCGTCCGCAATATATCGACAGCATTACGGCGGGCGAAGAGAGCGAAAATGCCGGTGGCATCGACAGTGATGAAGAGCTCGATCCGCTGTTCGATCAGGCGGTCGGTTTTGTGGTCGATAAGCGCCGTGCGTCGATTTCAGGCGTTCAGCGTCAGTTCCGCATTGGCTATAACCGCGCGGCACGTATCATTGAACAGATGGAAGCGCAGGGCATCGTTTCTGCACCAGGACACAATGGTAACCGTGAAGTGCTGTCGCCACCGCCACACGATATGTAGTGGCTAAATGTTTTGAAACACAACGCAATGAGCCAGTTCCGACTGGCTCATTGTTTTTATGCGGTTAAACCCCATATCTGAATCAGCTTTCGGTTTTTTCCTCTGTTCTGATGGCGGAACGGCGGCCAGGCTTAATGCAGTTATCGATGGGAACGTTTAAATAAGGAATTGAAGCAGATGAAATTACGCGTAATCGCTCTGGGCCTGTTGGCCACCTTTTCATCAGCCAGCGTTCTGGCTGATGCTTCCAGTGATCTGCAACAGCGCCTGAACAAGGTCAGCAGCTTCCACGCCAGCTTCACCCAAAAAGTGACCGACAGCAGCGGCGCGAATGTGCAGGACGGCGAAGGCGAATTGTGGGTAAAACGTCCCAGCCTGTTTAACTGGCACATGACCGCGCCGGACGAAAGCATCATCATCTCCGACGGTAAATCGCTGTGGTTCTACAACCCGTTTGTTGAGCAGGCGACAGTCAGCCTGTTGCAGAATGCGACCAGCAACACGCCCTTTATGCTGATTGCCCGCAACCAGTCAAATGACTGGAAGCAGTACAATATCAAACAGCAGGGTGACAATTTTGAACTGACACCTAAGAACAGCGACGGCAACCTGAAACAGTTCACCATCCAGGTGACGTCCAGCGGGACCATCAACCGCTTCAGTGCTATCGAGCAGGATGGCCAGCGCAGCGATTACCAGCTGAAAAGCCAGCAGAATGGCGCTATCAGCCCGGATAAATTCACGTTCACACCGCCAAAAGGCGTGACGGTGGACGACCAACGTCAGTGAGGTCACGGTGAGTAACCTGTCCCTGGATTTTTCCACCGAAAATTTCAAACCTCTGGCCGCGCGTATGCGGCCAGAAACATTGAAACAGTACATTGGTCAGCAACATCTGCTGGGCGCAGGCAAGCCTCTGCCGCGCGCGATTGAAGCAGGGCACCTGCATTCAATGATCCTGTGGGGACCTCCCGGGACCGGCAAGACCACGCTGGCTGAGATCATTGCCCATTACGGTAACGCCGATGTGGAACGTATTTCGGCCGTCACCTCCGGCGTAAAAGAGATCCGTGAGGCGATTGAGCGGGCCCGTCAGAATAAACATGCCGGGCGGCGCACGATCCTGTTTGTGGACGAGGTCCATCGGTTCAACAAGAGCCAGCAGGATGCCTTTCTGCCCCATATCGAAGATGGCACCATTACCTTTATTGGTGCGACCACCGAAAACCCCTCTTTTGAACTTAACTCTGCGTTGTTGTCACGCGCCCGCGTTTACCTGCTGAAATCACTTACTCTGGAAGATATTGAGCAGGTGCTGGATCAGGCGATGCAGGATAAAGCGCGAGGCTATGGGGACAGTGACATCGTGCTGCCGGACAACACACGCAGGATGATCGCTGAACTGGTTAATGGTGATGCACGTCGGGCGCTGAACACGCTGGAGATGATGGCTGATATGGCCGAAATCACCGCATCAGGTCAGCGAGAACTGACGCCGCAGCTGCTTAACGAAGTCTCTGGTGAGCGATCCGCGCGGTTTGATAATAAAGGCGATCGTTTTTACGATCTGATTTCTGCACTTCACAAATCGGTACGCGGCTCCGCACCGGATGCGGCGCTCTACTGGTATGCGCGCATTATCACTGCGGGCGGCGATCCGCTCTATGTGGCTCGTCGGTTGCTGGCTATTGCCTCCGAAGATGTCGGCAATGCCGATCCGCGCGGTATGCAGGTGGCAATTGCGGCCTGGGATTGCTTCACGCGCGTCGGTCCGGCAGAAGGGGAGCGCGCGATTGCCCAGGCGATTGTTTATCTGGCTTGCGCGCCTAAAAGTAATGCGGTCTACAACGCGTTTAAAGCCGCAATGCGTGATGCACGCGACCATCCCGATTACGATGTGCCGGAACATCTGCGCAATGCCCCGACTAAGCTGATGAAAGAGATGGGCCTGGGTAAAGAGTACCGTTATGCCCATGATGAAACCAACGCCTATGCCGCGGGTGAAGTCTATTTTCCGCAGGAACTGGCCAGCGCGCGCTATTACACCCCAACCCAGCGCGGGCTTGAGGGCAAGATTGGTGAAAAGCTAAGCTGGCTGGCTGAGCAGGATCAAAATAGCCCGACAAAACGCTACCGCTGAAACAGACGTTACGGTAATGTGGGCAATGTTTTCAACGCATTCCGCTGGAATGCGTCCCTTCTTTCAACCAACTTTTTATACACAGGATAAGCATGCTCGATCCCAATCTGCTGCGTAACGAGCCAGACGCAGTCGCAGAAAAACTGGCACGCCGGGGATACAAACTGGATGTGGAAACGCTGCGTTCGCTTGAAGAGCGTCGCAAAGTGCTGCAGGTGGAAACAGAAAATCTGCAGGCAGAGCGTAACTCCCGATCCAAATCCATCGGTCAGGCCAAAGCACGTGGGGAAGACATCGAGCCGCTGCGTCAGGAAGTGAACGCGCTGGGCGAACGCCTGGATGCCGCAAAAGCAGAACTGGATGAACTGCAGAATCAAATCCGTGACTTCTCACTGGCACTGCCGAACATTCCGGCCGATGAAGTGCCGCTGGGCAAAGATGACAGCGAAAACCAGGAAGTGAGCCGCTGGGGTACCCCGCGCGAGTTCAGCTTCCCGGTTAAAGATCACGTTGAGCTGGGTGAAGCGGCTAAAGGCCTGGATTTTGCGTCTGCCGTGAAACTGACCGGTTCACGCTTTGTGGTCATGCAGGGGCAGATTGCCCGCCTGCACCGTGCACTGAGTCAGTTTATGATTGACCTGCACACCGAGCAGCATGGCTACCTTGAAACCTACGTGCCTTATCTGGTTAACCACGAAACGCTTTACGGTACCGGACAGCTGCCTAAGTTTGGCGAAGACCTGTTCCACACCCGTCCGCTGGAAGAGGAGTCAGACAGCAGCAACTATGCGTTGATTCCTACCGCAGAAGTGCCGCTGACTAACCTGGTGCGTGATGAGATCCTCGAAGAGGATAGCCTGCCGGTTAAACTGACTGCGCATACGCCGTGCTTCCGTTCTGAAGCGGGTTCTTACGGTCGTGACACGCGTGGCCTGATCCGTATGCACCAGTTCGACAAAGTTGAGATGGTGCAGATCGTCACGCCGGAGCAGTCAATGGATGCCCTGGAAGAGCTGACCGGTCACGCTGAGAAAGTGCTGCAGCTGCTGAACCTGCCATATCGTAAGGTTTTACTCTGCACCGGCGATATGGGCTTTGGATCGACTAAAACTTACGATCTGGAAGTCTGGCTACCGGCGCAGAATACCTATCGTGAAATTTCATCCTGTTCCAACATGGGTGATTTCCAGGCGCGTCGTATGCAGGCGCGTTGCCGCAACAAACAGGATAAGAAACCGCGTCTGGTTCATACCCTGAATGGCTCAGGGCTGGCCGTAGGCCGTACCCTGGTGGCAGTGCTGGAAAATTATCAGCAGGAAGATGGCCGCATCACTGTGCCTGAGGTTTTACGCCCCTATATGAATGGCGTCGAAATTATCGGCTAAGCAATAGTGACTCTCTGAACCCGGCCATGGCCGGGTTTTTTTATGTTATTGCTCCGGAAAAACTGTTTTGTCAGACCTCATTTTAATCACAAATAAACGTTATCGATATCAGTCAGGCCGGAATGGCTAAAAACCTAATTTTTCATAGAGATAGCATTTAACGACCTGCCGCTTCTTACGATTGTAACCCACTGAAGATTAGTAAATTAAATTGTCGCACAGCAAAATGTGCTGCCGTTGAAATTCGCCCATTGACTTTAAAAAAGCCAGTGGCAAACTGCGCGCAATTTCCTTCATTTGCTCTGGTTTCTATCCCCTATGTCAACCTGGTCACGCCCCGTGATATTGCTGCTTTGCGGCCTGATGTTAATGACGGTCGCAATTGCCGTGCTGAATACGCTCGTTCCACTATGGCTGACGCATGACTTACTGACAACCTGGCAGGTGGGCATCGTAAGCTCCTCCTATTACACCGGTAATCTCGCAGGAACTCTGCTGGCTGGCTGGTTAATCAGGCATTACGGCTTCAACCGCAGCTACTACCTGGCTACCTTGATGTTTGCCGTCGCAACTCTGTGCCTGGCGATGATGTCGGGTTTCTGGGCATGGAGTTCAATGCGTTTCATCGCCGGTGTCGGCTGTGCGCTGATGTGGGTGGTGGTTGAGAGCGCACTTCTGTGCAGCGGAACGGTACGTAATCGGGGACAGCTGCTGGCGGCCTATATGGTTGTCTATTACATCGGCACCGTGACAGGCCAGTTGCTGGTCAGCAAACTGTCTACGGAATTACTCAGCGTGATTCCGTGGGTGACGTCGCTGGTCTTCTGCGCCGTGCTGCCGCTGGTCTTTACTCGCGTCTCCGCCAGCGGTGAAGCGACAGAAGCCGCTCCGGCCCGCATCTGGCCGATGCTGCGTCGCCGTAGCTCACGCCTGGGCATCAATGGCTGCATTATCTCTGGCATCCTTCTGGGCTCGCTTTATGGCCTGATGCCGCTTTACCTGTCACATCAGGGAATGAGTGATGCCAATGTGGGTTACTGGATGGCGTTGCTGGTCAGCGCAGGCATTGTGGGCCAGTGGCCCATTGGCCGTCTGGCCGATCGTTTTGGTCGCATGCTGGTGCTGCGAGTCCAGGTCTTTGTAGTTATCCTGGGTGCGATGGCCATGTTAACCAATGCTGCGATGGCGCCAGCGCTATTTGTTCTGGGACTGGCAGGCTTCACACTCTATCCGGTGGCGATGTCCTGGGCTTGCGAGACGGTCGCACATCATGAACTGGTAGCGATGAATCAGGCACTGCTGATGAGTTATACCGTGGGCAGTCTGGCTGGACCGGCAATGACCTCTGTTCTGATGCAAAATTATTCTGACCAGCTACTGTTCGTGATGATCGCTGCTGTGGCGCTGATTTATCTGGTGATGCTGCTGCGCAAAGCGAATCATCAGGCTACGCCAGTGGCACATGCCTGATCGCTGAACAGCAAAAAGGGAGCGTTAAGCTCCCTTTTTTTGTGGCAGATTCTTCAGTACATCACTTCGTGGCCATAGCTGGCGAGAATGTTTTTCACGCGTTCCATTGTCTCTTTGCTTGGTGGCTTCACCCCGTCCAGCTTGTACTCTTCACCCATCGCAATCCATTTATGCTTACCCAGTTCGTGATAGGGCAGCAATTCAATCTTCTCAACGTTCTCCATATCACGCGTGAATTCCCCCAGCCGATGCGCGGTGTCATCATCGTCGGAATAGCCGGGCACCACGACAAAACGGATCCATGTCCGTTTGCCTTTTTTCTGCAGGTAACGGGCAAAGTCCAGCGTACGGTGATTGGAGACACCCACCAGAATCTGATGCACGTCGTCATTCATCTGTTTCAGGTCGAGCATCACTAAGTCGGTAACGTCGAGCAGTTCATCGATCACCGGATCATAGCGGCGTACGAAGCCGTTGGTGTCGAGACAGGTATGAATACCTTCGGCCTTACAGGCACGGAACCAGTCGCGCACAAATTCAGCCTGAAGAATGGCTTCACCACCCGACGCCGTGACGCCGCCGCCAGAGGCGTTCATAAAATGGCGATAGGAGAGCACATCCGCCATCAGCGCTTCGACGCTGATCTCTTTGCCACCGTGCGTATCCCAGGTGTCGCGGTTGTGACAGTAGAGGCAGCGCATCAGGCAGCCCTGGAAGAAGGTGATAAAACGGATACCGGGACCATCGACGGTGCCGCAGGATTCAAATGAGTGGATACGACCGTTAACTGACATTGCGATGTTTTCTCCAGTAAGTCTGCCGGGACAGACGGCGCAATCTCTGTTGCGCTCAGGGCAGGAAATCGATTCTGGTGGGAACCTTGATGGAGATGACCACCAGAACAGACTTTTAATTAAAAGGCTCCGCGAGGAGCCTTTTTTATCAGGTAGAGCAGTAATTACAGTGACTTAGTGAAGGTTCGGGTAATCACATCCTGCTGCTGCTCTTTAGTCAGTGAGTTAAAGCGCACAGCGTAACCGGAAACGCGAATGGTCAGTTGCGGATATTTCTCTGGATGTTCCATCGCATCCAGCAGCATTTCACGGTTCATAACGTTAACGTTGAGGTGCTGACCGCCTTCGATGCTGGCTTCGTGATGGAAGTAACCATCCATCAGACCGGCAAGGTTGGTTTTCCGCACGTTATCATCTTTACCCAGCGCGTTTGGTACGATTGAGAAGGTATAAGAGATACCATCTTTTGCATAGGCAAACGGCAGTTTCGCGACGGAAGTCAGCGAGGCAACTGCACCTTTCTGGTCACGACCATGCATCGGGTTAGCACCTGGTCCAAACGGCGCGCCAGCGCGACGTCCATCTGGTGTGTTACCGGTTTTCTTACCATATACCACGTTCGAAGTAATGGTCAGAACAGACTGCGTCGGCACGGCATTACGATAGGTGTTCAGCTGCTGAATTTTCTTCATGAAGCGTTCAACCAGATCGCAGGCCAGGTCATCTACCCGTGAGTCGTTGTTACCGAACTGCGGATATTCGCCTTCAATATCGAAGTCGATGGCCAGACCATCTTCGTCACGAATTGGTTTCACTTTGGCATATTTAATGGCAGAAAGTGAATCCGCAGCGACGGAGAGACCCGCGATACCACAGGCCATGGTGCGGTAGACATCCCGATCATGTAAGGCCATCAGCGCCGCTTCGTAGCTGTATTTATCATGCATGTAGTGAATGATGTTCAGCGAAGTCACATACTGTTTTGCCAGCCAGTCCATGAAGTGATCCATACGCTCCATGACGGTGTCGAAATCCAGTACGTCGTCGCTGATTTTGTCGCCTTTCGGTCCAACCTGCATTTTCAGCTTTTCATCCACGCCGCCGTTGATTGCGTAGAGCAGCGTTTTCGCCAGGTTGGCACGTGCGCCAAAGAACTGCATTTGTTTGCCGACAATCATCGGGCTCACGCAGCAGGCGATTGCGTAGTCATCATTGTCGAAATCAGCACGCATCAGGTCATCGTTCTCATACTGCAAAGATGAGGTATCGATAGAGACTTTAGCGGCATATTTTTTGAAATTAATCGGCAGTTTTTCTGACCACAGGATGGTCATGTTCGGCTCAGGTGAAGGACCCATGGTGTAGAGGGTATTCAGGAAGCGGAACGTACTTTTTGAGACCAGGGTACGGCCATCAACGCCCATACCTGCCAGGGATTCTGTTGCCCAGATTGGGTCACCTGAGAACAGCTCATCATATTCAGGTGTACGCAGGAAGCGAACCATACGCAGTTTCATCACCAGATGGTCAATCAGTTCCTGTGCCTGCTCTTCAGTCAGTTTACCGGCTTTAAGGTCACGTTCGATATAAACATCAAGGAAGGTTGAGACGCGGCCAAATGACATGGCAGCACCGTTTTGTGATTTAACTGCAGCCAGGTAGCCATAGTAAGTCCACTGTACTGCTTCAACCGCATTGGTAGCCGGACCGGAGATGTCATGGCCATATTTTGCTGCCATCTCTTTAATCTGGGCCAGCGCATGATGCTGGTCAGAAATCTCTTCACGCAGACGAATGGTCGCTTCCAGATTAACGCCATTCTCTAAATCTTCCTGCAGTGAGGCGAACTGAGCGAATTTATCCGCCATCAGGAAATCGATGCCGTACAGCGCCACACGACGATAGTCACCGATAATACGGCCACGGCCATAAGCATCAGGAAGGCCGGTCAGGATTCCTGATTTACGGCAGCGCAAAATGTCCGGGGTATAAACATCGAACACGCCCTGGTTGTGCGTTTTGCGGTATTCGGTGAAGATTTTTTTCAGTGAAGGGTCGAGTTCACGGCCATACACTTTGCATGACCCTTCGACCATTTTGATGCCGCCATAAGGAATAATGGCGCGTTTTAATGGCGCTTCGGTCTGCAGACCAACAATTTTTTCCAGTGGCTTAATGATGTAACCCGCGTCGTGCGAGGTAATGGTTGAGGCGAGATCGGTGTCGAAGTCGACTGGCGCGTGGGTGCGGTTCTCAATTTTGATGCCTTCCAGCACGCTTTCCCACAGTTTGGTGGTCGCTTCGGTGGCACCCGCCAGGAATGACTCGTCACCTTCGTATGGGGTGTAGTTTTTCTGAATGAAGTCGCGCACATTGACGCTATTCTGCCATTCGCCTTCAGCAAATCCTTCCCATGCTGAAGCCAGTTTTGCATTAAGTTCGGTCATAATATACCTGCCTTATATGAGGAGACTTTACGGTCGGGCACAGCCAACTTCCTGTGCCGTCAAAAATGCGTTTAATGAACCTGGTCACCTTTACGGAGATAGATAACCCAGTAGGTCAACCCAACCAGAACGCCGCCGCCGATAATGTTTCCGATGGTCACGGGAATCAGGTTGTCGATAATAAAGTTACTGAGGGTCAGCGAGTGAAACTGTGCCGCCGTGGTGCCAGCTGCCTGCCAGAATTCAGGTGTCGCGAAGTCACGAATAGCAATGGCATAGGGTATAAGAAACATGTTGGCGATACTGTGTTCGAAACCGCTTGCGACAAACATCGCAACAGGCAGAATCATCACGACCAGCTTATCGGTCAGGGTGCGGCCTGAGTAACTCATCCAGACGGCGAGACAGACCAGCAGATTGGCTAATGTACCCAGACAAACCGCCTCTATGAAGGTGTGATGCATCTTGTGGTCGGCGGTTTGCAGGACATTCAATCCCCAGGCGCCATTCGCGACCATGTGCTGTCCGGCAAACCACATCAGGGCGACAAAGAAGAGTGCACCTGCAAGGTTACCGGCGTAAACGTTAATCCAGTTGCGGGCCAGCTGTCCCCAGCTGATGCGGCCACTGGCTTTGGCGACAACGATTAGTACAGTAGAGGTAAAAAGGTCGGCACCACATACCACGACCAGCATTAAGCCGAGTGAAAAGCAGATACCTCCAATCAGTTTGGCTATGCCATAGGGCATCGCGCCGCTACCGGTGGTCGCTGTAATATAAAAAACGAATGCGATTGAGATAAATACGCCGGCGTTTATTGCCAGAAAGAAGGTCGTAAAAGGATGTTTGGTTGCTTTATAGATACCCGCGTCTTCGGCCACTTTTGCCATCGCGGCGGGTAATAAAAGATTAAAAGGGTTGTCAGTTTTCACACTAACTTACTCCTGAAGTTGTCTGAAAAAATACTAACAAAGGAGTATAGGTCAGTAATTGATATGGATCATGTTTGCCAGGGTGGTAACCCACTGGTCGCAAATTAATGAGAAAATAATGAGTTAACTAGCTGAATATAGACAAATAAATTTATTTTAAAAATACAAAAATATTTTAATATAAAGTGATGCGCCACTTTTTTAGTTCAGGCTGTGTTATTAATTAATGGCTTATATGTTAATTAAAATGATGTGATGTAATGGGAAGGAATTTAAAGTAGCTAATGTTTCATAGAGAAAGTGGGGAAGGATGGCACCAGATAAATCCAGTGCCATGTTTAACCGTCTGCTTTCAGTCTGACGCGTTATGGCTTACGCGTTTTTCCAGTAGTGACGTTTGGCGTTTTGCAGTTTTTCGTAGGCGGCAAGCAGAGACTGATGGGCAGGGAAGGCCTGCAGCTCATCATCAACAGCCTGAAGGCCATTAAACGGATTCTCACCACTGATCGCGGCGGAGGCTGCTTCCATTGCGCTCTCACCATACATCCGCAGGAAAGCGTGATGATACTGCAACGGATCACGCTCATCTTCCATAGCCAGTAACAGCAGGGTCTGCAGGCAACGATAGTAGTTAGCGCGCTCTGGCGTAAAGATTGAGCTGTTAAACTCCATCGTCCATTCTGTCCAGATCAATGCCTGATCCAGATCGCCGCCCGCCAGCGCCAGCATCGCTTTTAATTCGCCAACACGCAGCGTGTACCAGCCATTGTCTTTACCGGTCGCCAGACCCAGCAGCTCACGAACGCGGGTGAAGTCATCAAAGCCTTCATCATCAAGCTGTCCAATCAGATCCAGATACTCTTCCGGATTCCAGTTGCTGTCAGGCAGGGCCAGCAGGGTTTCACGCATGCCCGCTCCCATGCTGTTGTTCGCCAGGAACAGATCTTCTGCCGGATAGATATCAGACATGCCTGGCACGATGATGCGGCAGGCATAGACACCCAGATGCTCGTAGTCTGCAATATAGACTTCCTTATCTTCCGAGGCGAAGATTGCCATCAGCGTGGCGAATTCCTGTTCGGTGCTGCCCGCGAATGACCAGTCGACAAAAGGATAATCCGCAGTTTCTTTAAACAGATCCCAGGAGATCAGGCCGCTTGAATCGATGAAGTGTGTTTCAAGGTTGGCATGCTCAGCCACTTCTTCGTCATCAAAGGTCGGTGGAGTAAACACATCCAGATCTTTGAGGCTTCGGCCCTGCAGCAACTCGGTAACGGTACGCTCCAGCGCCACACCGAAATCAGGGTGAGCACCAAATGAGGCAAAACAGGTTCCGTTGGTTGGGTTAAACAGCACCACGCAGATAACCGGATATTTACCGCCGAGAGAGGCGTCATAAGCGAAAATCGGGAAGCCTTCCGCTTCAAGACGTGCAATGGCTTCGATCACCTCAGGATAACGCTGCATCACGTCATCTGGAATCGCAGGCAGGCTGATCGCTTCAGCAATAATGCGGTTTTTAATATAGCGCTCAAACACTTCAGACAGCCCCTGAACACGCGCTTCGTTCGCGGTATTACCTGCCGACATGCCGTTTGAGACATAGAGGTTGCCGATAATATTCATCGGGATATAGACAGTCTGCTGGTCGGACTGACGGGTAAAGGGCAGGGCGCAGATACCACGTTCAGTATTCCCGGACTGCAGATCAATCAGGCCGGAAGCCGTCAGTGCATTATCGGGATCGTAAAATGCGCGCAGGCGTGGATCCAGAATACCTTCAGGTAATGACTCATCATCAGGTAATGCAAACCATTTTTCATTGGGATAGTGAACAAAATCGCCGTTAGCGATCTTTTTTCCCAGCCAGAAGTCAGCAAAAAAATAGTTAGTTGAGAGACGCTCGAAATACTCGCCAAGCGCGGAGGCCAGCGCCGCTTTTTTACTGGCGCCCTTGCCGTTGGTAAAACAGAGCGGGCAATCGCGGTCGCGGATATGCACTGACCAGACATGGGGGACAGGATTCAGCCAGGATGCTTCTTCAATGTTAAAGCCAAGATCCTGCAGCTTGTTCTGGAAACGCGCAATGGAGTCTTCCAGTGCGGCATCTTTGCCCGGGATAAATGTTTGCGTCATAGTGCCGCTCTCTCAGTTGTCATAGGGTGCGTAAAGCGCGCAATGATACGGATTTTGCTAACAGACCGCTATCAGGGCGGGACATTTTTACCGGCTTACTTTACCGGCTTACTTTTCATCACTTCTGCTCTCAGGCCAAACGCGGATTAATGGCGCTGGATAAAGCCTCACAAAATTCCGCGCAGATTTGCATTGGTAACATAACCTCCGGCGAGCCGGATTCAGAAAATGTGACCGCTCCCTGATTTATGATTGCAGCTATCAGAATGCAGTGATAAAACCGGATGGTTATTCATAACCGTTCGATATGACAGTGGTGAGGGGAAATGACGCAAGTTTATAATTTTAGCTCTGGCCCGGCGATGCTACCGGTTGAAGTGCTTCGTCGTGCAGAACAGGAACTGACGAACTGGCGCGGTCTGGGTACCTCTGTAATGGAGATCAGTCACCGCAGTAAAGAGTTTATTCAGGTGGCTGAAGAAGCGGAGCAGGACTTCCGTGATCTGCTAAAAATACCGTCGAATTACAAAGTTTTATTCTGTCATGGTGGGGCGCGTGCGCAGTTCGCTGCCGTACCGGGAAATCTGCTGGGTAAAGCGACCAGTGCCGACTATGTTGATGGCGGTTACTGGGCGCATAGCGCAATAAAAGAAGCGGAAAAGTATTGTTCCCCACGCACGCTGGATGTCAAAACTACGCGCGACGGTAAACGAGCCATCCTGCCGATGAGCGAATGGGAGGTGAGTGAGACGTCCGCTTACCTGCATTTCTGCCCGAATGAAACCATTGATGGCATCGCGATTGACGAACAGCCCGACTTTGGCAGTAAAACCGTTGTTGCTGATTTCTCATCCACCATTCTGTCACGCCCTATCGATGTGAGTCGTTACGGTGTGATTTATGCGGGTGCGCAGAAAAATGTGGGCCCGGCCGGATTAACGCTGGTTGTCGTTCGCGAAGATCTGCTGGGTCAGGCGCACGCCTCTGTGCCCTCAATCCTCGATTACAAAGTGCTGGCCGATAACGATTCGATGTTTAACACCCCGCCGACTTTTGCGTGGTATCTCTCAGGGCTGGTGTTTAAATGGCTGAAAGAGAAGGGCGGTGTCGCTGAAATTGATCGTATCAATCAGGCAAAATCTGACCTGCTTTATGGCGTAATCGATCACAGTGGCTTCTATCGTAATGATGTGGCAACAGAAAACCGCTCACGCATGAACATCCCTTTCCAGCTGGCCGATGCTTCACTCGATGCGCTGTTCCTGGAGGAGTCGTTTAAGGCGGGATTACACGCGCTTAAAGGCCATCGTGTAGTAGGCGGTATGCGCGCCTCTATTTATAATGCGATGCCGCTGGAAGGTGTGAAGGCCCTGACCGATTTCATGGTCGATTTTGAACGCCGTCACGGCTGATTATTAAGATATCAGCATTGATGCTGATGCCAGACCTCGTCACACGGCGAGGTCTCTGTATTTTTTGAGGATTTCGTTTCACATGCAGGACTCCCTGACTCTCCAACCGATTGCGCGCGTCAACGGCACGGTAAATCTGCCCGGCTCAAAGAGCGTTTCCAATCGTGCATTGCTGCTGGCTGCTCTGGCTAAAGGTACAACCCGTCTTACCAACCTGCTCGACAGCGACGACGTTAAGCACATGCTGAATGCGCTGACCGCGCTTGGTGTAAGCTATACGCTTTCCAGCGATCGCACCCTGTGTGAAGTGACGGGAAATGCCGGGCCACTGCACGCATCTCAACCGCTGTCACTGTTTCTGGGCAATGCAGGAACCGCAATGCGTCCGCTGGCCGCGGCGCTTTGTCTGGGCCAGCACGATATCGAACTGACCGGCGAACCCCGCATGAAAGAGCGTCCAATCGGGCATCTGGTTGACGCACTTCGTCAGGGCGGAGCAACCATTGAGTACCTGGAAAACGAAAACTATCCGCCGCTGCGTTTACGCGGTGGTTTTACCGGGGGTGAAGTCAGTGTGGATGGCAGCGTTTCCAGCCAGTTCCTGACCGCGCTGCTGATGACCGCGCCGCTGGCACAGCAGGATACCTGCATCACCATCAAAGGTGATTTGGTGTCGAAACCTTACATCGATATTACCCTCAATCTGATGCAGTGCTTTGGCGTCGAGGTTGAGAATCAGAACTATCAACGCTTCCTGATCAAGGGACAGCAAGAGTATCAGTCGCCGGGTGATTACCTGGTTGAAGGCGATGCCTCTTCCGCTTCCTATTTCCTGGCCGCTGCCGCCATTAAAGGCGGCACGGTTCGCGTCACCGGGATTGGACGCCAGAGTGTGCAGGGTGACATCCGGTTTGCTGACGTGCTGGAAAAGATGGGCGCGACGATTGAGTGGGGCGATGATTACATTGCCTGTACGGCCGGAAAACTGCAGGCCATCGATATGGACATGAACCATATTCCGGATGCTGCAATGACCATCGCGACTACGGCGCTATTTGCAGAGGGCACCACCCGGTTACGCAATATTTATAACTGGCGGGTAAAAGAGACCGATCGACTGAGCGCAATGGCCACAGAGCTGCGTAAAGTCGGGGCAGAAGTCGAAGAGGGTCATGACTACATCCGCATTACGCCGCCAGCGACGCTGATTCATGCGGATATTGGCACCTACAATGACCACCGCATGGCGATGTGTTTCTCTCTGGTTGCTCTTTCTGATACCCCGGTGACCATTCTCGATCCTGGCTGTACTGCAAAAACCTTCCCGGACTATTTCGTTCAACTGGCTAAAATCAGCCAGAGCGCCTGATATCTCCCTTTCCGGTGCGGTTCGCACCGGAACTCCCCTGATTTTATCTGGCTGTAACAGGCCAGAGATCCTCTGAATTGACTAAGATTACGAACCTGATCAGTGCTAAAGGGTAACCAAGCCGTGCTATGCAGCGTATAATGCTAGTCATTAATGGTGACCGAAAGGTCAGGAAGCACGCAGCAACAGGAGGGAATAATGACAGTAACTGCCCCGGTCATAACTATTGATGGGCCAAGTGGAGCGGGAAAGGGAACCCTGTGCAAAGCGATGGCGGAATCGCTGCAGTGGCATCTGCTGGACTCCGGTGCTATTTATCGCGTGCTGGCGTTGGCCGCATTGCATCATCAGGTGGAGATTGAATCTGAAGAAGCGCTGGTGCCGATTGCCGCTCACCTGGATGTGCGCTTTGTGTCACAAAATGGTGAAATGCAGGTCATACTTGAAGGTGAAGATGTCACCGGTGAAATCCGTACTCAGGAGGTCAGCAACACCGCTTCTCGTGTTGCCGCTTTTCCCCGGGTACGCGAAGCATTATTGCGCCGCCAGCGCGGTTTCCGCGAGATGCCGGGCCTGATTGCTGATGGCCGTGATATGGGCACCGTGGTTTTTCCGGATGCGCCAGTGAAAATTTTCCTTGATGCCAGCCCGGAAGAGCGTGCTCAGCGCCGTATGCTACAGTTGCAGGATAATGGCTTTAATGTTAACTTTGACCGCCTTTTAGCCGAGATAAAAGAACGCGACGACCGCGATCGTAATCGCGCAATTGCGCCTTTAGTAGCCGCTGGCGATGCACTGGTTCTGGACTCTACCGAGATGTCTATCGACCAGGTCATTGAAAAAGCGCTACAATATGCCCGCGAGAAGCTGGGTATTACGGCTTAACTGAATCTACCACCCTGTACCATGGATCCGGTGCCGGGCATGTGAAACAACCCCATCCGACATGAAGTCAGATGGACGTTAAATTGAAGAATCCTGAAGATTATCAATATGACTGAATCTTTTGCTCAACTATTTGAAGAATCCTTAAAAACAATCGAAACCCGCCCGGGTTCTATCGTTCGTGGCATCGTCGTTTCTATCGACAAAGATGTCGTTCTGGTTGATGCGGGTCTGAAATCTGAATCTGCAATTCCTGCAGAGCAGTTCAAGAACGCAGCCGGCGAACTGGAAATCCAGGTAGGCGACGAAGTTGATGTTGCTCTGGATGCAGTGGAAGACGGCTTCGGTGAAACCCTGCTGTCCCGTGAGAAAGCTAAGCGCCATGAAGCATGGATCACGCTGGAGAAAGCTTACGAAGACGCTGAAACTGTTACCGGTGTTATCAACGGCAAAGTTAAAGGCGGCTTCACAGTTGAGCTCAACGGTATCCGTGCGTTCCTGCCAGGTTCACTGGTAGATGTGCGTCCGGTGCGCGATACGCTGCACCTGGAAGGCAAAGAGCTTGAATTCAAAGTGATCAAGCTGGATCAGAAACGCAACAACGTCGTGGTTTCACGTCGTGCGGTTATCGAATCCGAAAACAGCGCAGAGCGCGATCAGCTGCTGGAAAACCTGCAGGAAGGCATGGAAGTCAAAGGTATCGTTAAGAACCTGACTGACTACGGTGCATTCGTTGATCTGGGCGGCGTTGACGGCCTGCTGCACATCACTGACATGGCATGGAAACGCGTTAAGCATCCAAGCGAAATCGTCAACGTGGGCGACGAAATCACCGTTAAGGTGCTGAAGTTCGACCGCGAGCGTACCCGTGTTTCTCTGGGTCTGAAGCAGCTGGGCGAAGATCCATGGGTTGCTATCGCTAAACGCTATCCGGAAGGCACCCGCCTGACCGGTCGTGTTACCAACCTGACTGATTACGGCTGCTTCGTGGAAATCGAAGAAGGCGTTGAAGGTCTGGTACACGTGTCTGAAATGGACTGGACCAACAAAAACATCCATCCGTCTAAAGTTGTTAACGTAGGCGACGTGGTTGAAGTTATGGTTCTGGACATTGACGAAGAGCGTCGTCGTATCTCCCTGGGTCTGAAGCAGTGTAAATCTAACCCATGGCAGCTGTTCGCTGAGACGCACAACAAAGGCGATCGTGTTGAAGGTAAAATCAAGTCAATCACTGACTTCGGTATCTTCATCGGCCTGGATGGCGGCATCGACGGTCTGGTTCACCTGTCTGACATCTCCTGGAAC
This sequence comes from Pantoea sp. OVA07A, assembly GCF_019969975.1. Classification (NCBI taxonomy): domain Bacteria; kingdom Pseudomonadati; phylum Pseudomonadota; class Gammaproteobacteria; order Enterobacterales; family Erwiniaceae; genus Pantoea; species Pantoea sp. OVA07A. The sequence goes on from NZ_JAHXYM010000001.1 coordinate 1,604,019, forward strand.
GCGACTGGCGAAGAAGCCGTTCGTGAGTACAAAAAAGGCGACGAAATCGCTGCCGTTGTACTGCAGGTTGATGCAGAGCGCGAGCGTATCTCTCTGGGCGTTAAACAGCTGGCAGAAGATCCGTTCAACAACTACATCACTTTGAACAAGAAAGGTGCCATCGTCACCGGTAAAGTGACTGCAGTTGATGCTAAAGGTGCTACAGTTGAATTAGCAGACGGCGTTGAGGGTTACCTGCGCGCTTCTGAAGCTTCACTGGACCGCATTGAAGATGCAACTCTGGTTCTGAACGTTGGCGACGACGTTGAAGCTAAGTTCACCGGCGTTGATCGTAAAAACCGTGTCGTAAGCCTGTCTGTCCGTGCGAAAGACCAGGCTGATGAGAAAGAAGCTATCAATACTGTTAACACCAAACAGGAAGAAGGCAATTTCTCTAGCGCTATGGCTGAAGCGTTCAAAGCGGCTAAAGGCGAGTAATCGGCCTGAAGCACCGGGTGGGCAACCACCCGGTTTCGGTAAAAGCTGTCATACATTCCCATAGGGATAAACCGGAGGTTACATGACCAAGTCAGAACTGATCGAAAGACTGGCGGGACAGCATACTCATATACCGGCGAAAGTCGTTGAGGATGCAGTAAAAGAGATGCTTGAGCACATGGCCACTACGCTGGCACAGGGCGAACGCATCGAAATCCGGGGATTCGGCAGCTTTTCTTTGCACTATCGCGCTCCGCGTACTGGACGTAACCCGAAAACGGGTGACAAAGTGGATCTGGAAGGCAAATACGTTCCCCACTTTAAGCCAGGCAAAGAGCTGCGCGATCGCGCAAATATCTACGGCTAAGCCGATACCGAACCAGATAAACGACATCTCCGGATGTCGTTTTTTTTTGCCTGCGATTCAGGCTCAGATCTGACATCCGGATTGCTGTCATCAACACTGCAACACCGCACTCTCTTTGTGAGACCGCTCCAGCCTGCCTGATCATCCGCTGTTACTTTTACCTCCTTTGCCCAGAATAATCGAACTGAATCAATGGATACGATTATGCTGACATGGACCGTTCTGGCGCGACTGGCGATCGTTGCAACGTTACCGCTAATGCTGATGGCCCGGCTGCCTTCCGGTGAGGTGATGGGGGGCTTCCTCCTCACAGGACTGGCTCTGCTGCATTGCCCTTACCAACCCGTCCGTCTGGCCGGTATTACTCTGCTGTTGCTGGCATGGGCCTGTAACGACGCCCGTCTGATGGTGCGGGATATCGAAAAGTTCTCGGCGCGTCCTGCCACCTACACCCTTCAGATCAGTGAACTGCGGAAAGAGCGGAAGCAAATCCGGGTTCGTGTGCTGAAAGAGGAGGGCAGGATGATTTTTCCGCCTCGCTTTGCCTGGATCTGGTTTGATGCTGATCCGCAGATCTACTGTCCAGGACAACGCTGGACGATGCAACTGCGTCTGCGACCGGTACATGCCCGCCTTAATGAGGGTGATTTCGATGCGCAGCGTTTTGCACTGGCTAATAATACGCCGCTTCAGGGACGAATTCTTAAGCAGACTGCGGTAAGCGATCGCTGTGATAGCCGCTGGCGATTTATTTTATGGCATCGTGACAGGACCCGTGCAATGCCTGCACGTGCAACGCTGGAGGCACTGGCTTTTGGCATTCGGGATGAGATGAGCCAGCAGACGCGTCAGCTACTGCGGGATACCGGTACCGCGCATCTGATGGCGATATCGGGCATGCATATCGCCCTGGCCGCCAGCACCGGCTGGATGATTGCGCGTGGGGTGCAATTTATCTTGCCAGCCCGTTATATCAGCTATGTTTTTCCTCTCATCGTGAGCTGGCTGTTTGCTGCAATCTATACCTGGCTTTCCGGTGCACAGCCTCCCGCCGAGCGTTCACTGCTTGCCCTGACGCTATGGGCAATAACACGGTTTGCGGGAGTTCAGCTGAATAGCTGGCAGGTCTGGACGTTCTGTATTGCGTTGCTGCTGGTAACCGACCCGCTGACCGTGCTCTCTGACAGCTTCTGGCTCTCGGTACTGGCTGTGGGCATGCTGCTGGTCTGGTATCACTGGTTCCCGCTGCCTGCGGCGTTCCGTCAGCAACGGCGCTGGATTCCGGTACAGCTGCTGCATTTACAGGTGGGCATGATGATTTTAATGGTGCCGTTGCAGGTGGCGATTTTCAACGGCATCAGCCTGACTGCGCTGGCGGCGAATGTTGTCGCGATTCCGGTCGTCTCGTTTATTACCATGCCTCTGGTGACGCTCGCCCTGCTGCTGCCGGTGGCGAATTTATCTGGCTTCTTCTGGGGAGCGGCCGATCTCTCTTTACGTGCACTGTTTCATTGCCTGACGTTGCTGCCACCAGGCTGGTGGCCGCTGAGTGGCACAACCTGGTTTACGGTTATGGTATGGGGCGGCCTGATTCTCTGGCGTGCGCAGCTCTTCTTCTCTCTGCCACTAAGCAGCTGCGCCTTAGCGCTGGCGATGATACTGAGTCGCCAGCCAAATCAGGAGCAGGGCTGGCGCATCGATATGCTGGATATCGGGCACGGTCTGAGTCTGGTGATCAGCCAGGGCGACGAGGCGGTGATGTATGACACCGGCCCGCGCTGGCAGAACGATAATGCGGGGAGTCGGGTGATCATTCCGTGGCTGGAGCGCCGGCAGCTACGGTTAAAACAGGTCATCCTGAGTCATAAACATCTGGATCATACTGGCGGGCTGGCGGCGATTACTCAACGCTGGCCAGCGGTTGAAGTCAGAAGTGCGCTGGCTGATGAGGCACACTTACCCTGCGTACGGGGCACGCAGTGGCGCTGGCGGCAGCTCCACTTTCGGGTGGTCTGGCCGCTGACGGCCCCCCTGCCGGGCGGAAATAATGACTCCTGTGTGGTGATCGTCGATGATGGCCAGGTTCGTCTGATGTTAACCGGTGACATTGAAGCGAAAGCGGAACGCCAGCTGGTGGCGCTGGAGAAGCAGGGGCTGAAGGTCGATATTCTGCAGGTCCCGCACCACGGCAGCCGGACGTCGTCGACCTCATTGCTGCTGCGTAAAGCCGCAGGCCACACCGCTATCGCCTCGCTGGCACGCTACAATGCATGGCGTATGCCCGCGAAAAATGTGCTGGAAAACTATCGAACGGCCGGTTTTCACTGGCTGGATACGGGCCAGTCAGGACAAATCAGTATCAGAATAAATCAGGGCAGAGCGCAGGTTTCTACCCTGCGGGAACAATTAATGCCCCGTTGGTATCATCAGTGGTTTGGCGTCAAACGCGAATCCAGGTAGAATGGCCGGCTATTTCCAACAGCGTGAATAAATAATGCATCAAGATAAAGATCTCTCTACGTGGCAGACGTTTCGCCGACTCTGGCCGATGATCGCGCCTAATAAAGCGGGATTAATTGCGGCCTCAGTCGCCCTGATTATTAATGCTGCGGGCGACGCCTTAATGCTCTCACTGTTGAAACCGTTACTGGATGATGGTTTTGGTAAAGCTGACAGATCGGTGATGCTGTGGCTGCCGTTAGTGGTTATTGGCCTGATGCTGGTACGCGGAGTCACCAGTTATATCTCCAGCTACTGCATCTCCTGGGTCTCTGGCAACGTCGTGATGAACATCCGCCGTCGTCTGTTCAGCCATATGATGGGCATGCCGGTTTCGTTTTTCGACCAGCAGTCAACCGGCACCCTGTTGTCACGCATTACATACGATTCTGAGCAGGTCGCCTCCTCTTCTTCGGGCGCGCTGGTCACCGTAGTGCGTGAAGGGGCTTCCATTATTGGCCTGTTTATCATGATGTTCTACTACAGCTGGCAGCTGTCGCTGATCCTGATTGTACTGGCACCTATCGTCTCCTTTGCTATCCGCACCGTCTCTAAGCGCTTCCGCACCATCAGCAAAAGTATGCAGAACACTATGGGGCAGGTGACAACCAGCGCCGAACAGATGCTGAAAGGGCACAAAGAAGTGCTGATTTTTGGCGGACAGGACATTGAATCGGAGCGCTTTTCCCGCGTCAGTAACCGGATGCGTCAGCAGGGAATGAAACTGGTTTCAGCCTCCTCCATTTCCGATCCGATTATTCAGCTGATCGCGTCGCTGGCACTGGCTTTTGTGCTCTATGCCGCCAGCTTCCCCAGCGTCATGGATACCCTGACAGCCGGTACCATCACCGTGGTCTTCTCCTCGATGATTGCCCTGATGCGCCCGCTTAAGTCTCTGACCAACGTCAACGCCCAGTTCCAGCGTGGGATGGCGGCCTGTCAGACACTGTTCTCTATTCTGGATAGTGAGCAGGAAGTAGATAACGGTACGCGCGAAATCACCCGTGCTAAAGGGGATATTGAATTCCGTGATGTCACCTTTACCTACCCAGGCCGTGAAATTCCGGCACTGCGTAATATCAATCTGTCGCTGCCAGCAGGAAAAACGGTGGCGCTGGTGGGCCGTTCCGGTTCCGGTAAGTCTACGATGGCGAGCCTGCTGACCCGCTTTTATGATATCCAGCAGGGCGAAATCCTGCTGGACGGTCATGATCTGCGTGAGTACAGCCTGCGCTCATTGCGTAATCAGGTGGCGCTGGTGTCACAGAATGTGCACCTCTTCAACGACACGATTGCCAATAACATCGCGTATGCCCGCAGTGAGCAATACAGTCGTGAAGAGATCGAGCAGGCGGCCACCATGGCGCATGCCATGGACTTTATCAATAAAATGGATAAGGGCCTGGATACGATGATTGGCGAGAATGGCGTGCTGTTATCTGGCGGTCAGCGTCAGCGTATTGCCATTGCCCGTGCGTTATTACGTGATTGCCCGATCCTGATCCTCGATGAAGCCACCTCGGCGCTGGATACCGAGTCTGAACGCGCGATTCAGTCTGCACTGGATGAGTTGCAGAAGAACCGTACCTCGCTGGTGATTGCGCACCGACTCTCTACCATCGAGAAAGCGGATGAAATCGTGGTAATTGAAGATGGCCAGATTGTTGAACGCGGTACGCATCAGGTGCTGTTAGCAGAACGCGGTGCCTATGCACAGCTGCACAAGATGCAATTCGGCCAATGATTGAACGTATCTGGAGTGGTCGCTCACCGCTATGGCTGCTGCTATGGCCATTCAGCCTGCTGTATGGTGCGATCACGGCCCTGATACGCTTCAGTTACAGGCGCGGCTGGCGTAAAAGCTGGCGTGCGCCCCTGCCGGTCGTGGTGGTGGGTAACCTGACTGCCGGCGGGAATGGAAAGACGCCGGTGGTCATCTGGCTGGTCGAGGTATTACAGCAGCGCGGCCTGCGCGCTGGCGTGGTCTCCCGAGGATATGGCGGCAAGACGGACCACTATCCCTTGCTGGTCACGGCGCAGACCCCCACCGAACAGGCCGGGGATGAGCCGGTATTGATCGCCCAGCGCACCGGGGCGCCGGTCGCGGTCGCCCCTCAACGGCGACGGGCGATTGAGGCGTTACTGAAACAGGGTTCGCTGGATGTGATCATCACGGATGATGGCCTGCAGCATTACGCCCTGCAGCGCGATCGCGAGATCGTGGTGGTTGATGGGGTCCGTCGTTTTGGTAATGGCTGGTGGTTGCCTGCCGGTCCGATGCGTGAACGTGCCGATCGTCTGCAGCAGGTCGATGCCGTGATCATTAACGGCGGCGAAGCACAGCCCGACGAGATTGCCATGCAACTTCAGCCCGGGCTGGCCACCAATCTGCTGACCGGTGAAACCTGCCCGCCGGAGCAACTGGGTGCGGTAGTCGCCATGGCCGGTATTGGTCATCCCCCGCGTTTTTTCACCACGCTGAAACAGCAGGGTATAACGCCGGTCGCAGAGATCGCCTTTGCCGATCATCATGCCTACAGCAAAGATGAACTGACCCGATTACTCCAGGCGGGTCAGCAACTGCTGATGACCGAAAAAGACGCGGTGAAATGCCGTCACTTTGCCCAGCCTGACTGGTGGTATTTGCCGGTCGATGCCCATTTAACTGGTAATGCCGTGACGCCGTTACTGGATGACATTGAACAACTCTGCCGCCATATTTCCTGATACCCGCCCCCGTTCAGGTGAAGCCTGATAAGGAAGAGGATGAACAGTACGCATTCACTTTCGTTACAGCAAGCACGCCACCTTCATCTCGCCGCGCAGGGCCTGCTGCGAACTCCGGCAAAACGTGCTGTTTATCAGGATCTGATTGACTGCATTTCCCGCATGTCGCTGCTGCAAATCGATACCATTCATGTGGTGGCCCGTAGTCCGTATCTGGTGCTGTTCAGTCGCCTGGGGAACTATCCTCAGGCATGGCTGGAACAGGCTCTGGCACAGGGCGAACTCTTTGAGTACTGGGCGCACGAAGCCTGCTTTATTCCCCGTGCCGATTACCGACTTCTTCGTCATCGCATGCTGTCGCCGGAACGTCTGGGCTGGAAATACAATGCGCAATGGGTCGCTGAGCACCAGCAGGCTATTGCCGAATTACTGCAGCAGATCAGAGACAACGGCCCGGTACGCGCCGCCGATTTTACCCATGCCGATAACCCGAAGTCAGGCTGGTGGGCATGGAAACCGCACAAACGTCATCTGGAAAATCTGTTCAGTGCCGGTGAGCTGATGGTCACCGAACGCCGTAATTTTCAGCGCGTCTACGATCTGCGCAGCCGCGTGATGCCCGACTGGCAGGATGCGATACATGGCATCAGTGAAGCGGAGGCGACCCGTCAGATGCTGATGAACAGCGCCCGCAGCTTAGGGATTTTCCGCGCGGCCTGGCTGGCGGATTACTATCGTCTGAAGCGGGCACCCGTGAACGACTTTATCGCTGACGCCCAGGCTGCGGGCGATCTGGTCGCCGTCAATACAGAGGGACTGGGTGAGATGTGGCTGCATCGTGACTACGTGCCGTTGCTGGAGACACCGCTGCAGGCGACGCACAGCGCGCTGCTGTCGCCGTTTGATCCGGTGGTCTGGGATCGCAAGCGTGCGCGGGAACTGTTCAATTTTGACTACCGTATTGAGTGCTATACGCCGGAGGAAAAACGCAAATTTGGCTATTTTGTTTTGCCCATCCTCCATCGCGGCCAGATAAAAGGGCGGCTGGATGCCCGCATGCTGCGTCAGGCAAAACAGCTGGAGATTAAAAACATCTGGCTGGAGGAGAAGACCCGCGTTACGGCGCGATTTTTGCTGGATATCCGGCGTGCTATCGAACGCTTCGCGACGTGGCAGGGTGCTGAAAGCGTCGCTATCCTGCAGGCACCCGATGCGCTTAACGATCAGTGGCCAGCCCTGTGGACGCTGGATTAATCAATTTTGCGGCAGCCGCTGCGGGATGGCGTTTTACCCCATCCCGCACGCGCCGCGCTATGGTATGCTTGAATCCTTAAGCATTCGGTCCCTGATGGAGGACATATGGATCATCGTTTACTCGAAATCGTTGCCTGCCCGGTTTGCAATGGCAAACTCTACTTCAACAATGCTCAACAGGAGCTGATCTGCAAACCTGATGGCCTGGCCTTCCCGGTCCGGGACGGCATTCCGGTGCTGCTGGAAACAGAAGCCCGCACGCTGTCAGTTGAAGAGATTCATCCATGAGTTTCACCGCTATCATTCCTGCGCGTTATGCGTCAACCCGCTTACCCGGTAAGCCGCTGCTCGATATCCACGGTAAACCGATGGTCGTGCATGTAATGGAGCGGGCCCGTGAATCGGGTGCCAGCCGGGTCATTGTTGCCACCGATCATCCCGACGTGGCGCAGGCAGTGGAAGCGGCAGGCGGCGAAGTCTGCATGACGCGCGCCGATCACCAGTCTGGCACTGAGCGACTGGCGGAAGTGATCGAAAAATATCAGTTTGCCGATGATGAAATCATCGTAAACGTGCAGGGCGATGAGCCGATGATTCCGGCCGAGATTGTGCGTCAGGTGGCGACCAATCTGGCGGGGTCGGCGGCCGGGATGGCGACGCTGGCGGTGCCGATCACCGATGTGGAAGAAGCTTTTAATCCGAATGCGGTGAAAGTCGTCATGGATGTGAATGGCTACGCGCTCTATTTTTCACGGGCGACCATACCCTGGGATCGTGAACGGTACGCCGCATCGCGCGAGCAGATCGGTGATACGCTGCTGCGCCACATTGGCATCTACGCTTACCGTGCTGGTTTTATACGCCGCTATGTCGCCTGGGCGCCTTGTCCTCTGGAACAGATTGAGCTGCTCGAGCAACTGCGTGTTTTATGGTACGGCGAAAAAATTCATGTCGCCGTCGCGAAAACCATTCCCAGTGTGGGTGTGGATACGCCAGACGATTTGCAACGCGTTCGTGATGCCATGCAGGCCTGACAAATGGGGAGCCTGTCTCCCCGTTTCAGCGCAACGTTCTTGATCCGCCGCTAAACTTATCTCCAACACTTCCTTCAGGATATTGTGATACTCATCTGAGGAGGATGCCGCATGGAACAGCTTAAATCGGAACTCACGCTGGCGCTGGGTGAAACCATCAGCCGCCTCGAAATGATCAGTGAACATCCACCCACCCGGCTTTATGCGTTATACGATCGGGACGGGCGCCCCATGCCGGTGGTGGCGAAATATTTTCGTCATCAGGGCCGGGCGGCGATGGAAGCCAGAAAGCTGGCGCTGCTGGGCCAGGCCGGACTGATCGCCGTGCCAGCGGTCTATGGTCTGGTGATGAGCCAGCAGCCGCCGGTGCATGAAATGCTCCTGCTGGCGCGACTGAATGGCGTAACGGCGGAAGCGCCTGCGCGGGATGCTCAGCGCTGGCAACAGTTTTGCGAACAGGTGGTCGAGGGAGTGCTGGCCTGGCACCGGCTCGACAGCCATGGCCTGGTCGGTACGGTGGACAGCACGCAGCAGAACAGCTGGCCCGCCTGGTATGCACAACGGGTTGAGGTGCTATGGGCGACCCTGAGCTATCTGCGTCCTCCAGCCTTTACGCTGGAAGATCGTCAGATTCTGTTTCGCTGCCGGGCACGACTGGCGCATCTGTTTCGCGGCTTCGACGATCCCTGCGTGATGGTTCACGGCAACGTTCAGCTGCAGAGCATGCTGAAAGATAGCCGCAGTGACCAGTTAATCGCGATGACACAGCCGGGCACCATCCTCTGGGCACCCCGTGAATACGATCTTATCCATCTGGATACCTCGCCTGCAGAAACGGCGCTGCTGCACAGCTACCTGCAACGGGCGCCGGTTTCAGAGGGTTTTGTCTGGCGTCGGTGGGTTTATCAACTATGGGACTGCATTGAGCATCTGGTACAGACCGGCACGTTTAATCGTCCGCGTTTTGACCATGCACGCGCGCAATTACTTCCCTGGCTCGGCTGAGTCCGACTCCTCGCCTTTCAGCCGTTGCAATAGTGTGCCAAGCGTTTCGTAGACCGCACGTTCGCTGTGACTCAGCCAGATCGATGAGGGTATCGCCCGCTCCCATCCATTCAGCGGTGACGTAATCGCCAGCTGATTCGCGGGAGCGGCCATTGGCTTCAACCCGATCGCGTGGAAAAAGCGTATTGCGCGCGGCATATGATTCGCGGATGTGACCAGCAGAAACGGGCGATCGCCCACCACGGTTTTGACCGCCTGCGCTTCATCCGCGGTGTCGCGGGGCTGGTCGAGAATCTGAACATGTTCGCGGGGAACGCCCAGACTTTCCGCCACCTGTGCCGCTACCCAGGCGCTACTCTTTGGATTGGTGCCGCCCGCTGCGCCGGTAAAAATCAGGGTCGACTCAGGATTCCGCTGCCACTGACGAACGCCTTCTGCCACACGCGGCAGACTGTTATTCAGCAGGTTTGAGCTGGGCGCCCACGCCGCGTTAAAGGTATAGCCTCCGCCCAGCACCACAATGTAGTCCACCTTCTCTGATCCGTTCCAGGTCGGATAGCGGCTATCCAGCGGCAAAAGCAGACGATCGGCCAGCGGTTGCAGGCTCAGCAGCAGCAGTAATAGCCAGCTGATGGAGATCACGGTTTTGCCGCTTTTCTGCCAGCCAGTAAACCAAAGCAGTAAAATGCCAAGCGCCATCAGCAAAAGCAGAAACGGCAGGGGTAAAAGCAGCCCGCCGATAACTTTTTTAAGGGTAAATAACATCAAAAAAGAGTCCTGTTGTCCGAAAATAGAGCACCCGGAAGGGAAGATGGGGATGAAAGGTTCATTCTTCTGGTGCCTGTGACAAAATAGCACAAGTCTCACCGCAGCATACCGGAGCGCATGCCATGCAGGATCGTAACTTTGACGATCTCGCGGATAAATTTTCGCAAAATATTTACGGCACCACTAAAGGGAAGATACGCCAGGCCATCCTCTGGGATGAGCTGGAGAAGATAGTGCCCGGTCTGTCACCGCACCCGCTGTCGGTGCTGGATGCTGGCGGCGGTGTCGGCCAGGTCTCCAGCGGGCTTGCTGCGCAGGGCCATCAGGTTCTGCTGTGCGACCTTTCCAGCGAGATGCTGCGCCGGGCCGCGGAAAATGCAGCGGCACAGGGTGTGAGCCACAACATGCAATTCAGACAAATTAGCGCTCAGCAGGTGGGCGAACATTTGGATAAGCCGGTGGATCTGGTATTGTTCCACGCTGTGCTTGAGTGGGTCGCTGAACCGGAGAAGGTGCTGAAAGCGCTGTTCGATCTGCTGCGTCCGGGGGGCGTCATGTCGCTGATGTTTTACAATCTGCACGGCCTGACATTGCGCACCTTAACGCTGGGTAACTTCGGCTATCTGCGCACCAACCTGACCAAACGCAAAAAGCGAACGCTGTCGCCTGACTATCCGCGCGACCCCGAGCAGGTCTATCGCTGGCTGGAGGCGTGTGGCTTTGTGATTGAGCAGCGTGCCGGGATCCGGGTGTTCAGTGACTACATGAAGCCGCCGAAGGGCGAGCCAAAAAGCGACGACGAAATTATTGAGATGGAGCGGCGTTACTGCCGTCAGGAACCCTTTTTGAGCTTAGGGCGCTACATCCACGTGACCGCGCGTAAACCCGGGCAGAAGGACGAATTATGAGTGAATTTTCCCAGACGGTACCTGAACTGGTCTCCTGGGCGCGCAAAAATGACTTTTCCCTTGCGCTGCCAGTGGAACGTCTGGCCTTTTTGCTGGCTATCGCCACCCTCAACGGTGAGCGGATGGATGGCGAAATGAGCGAAGGCGATCTGATTGATGCTTTCCGTCACGTCAGCAAAGCTTTCGAACAAACCCATGAAACCGTATTGGTTCGTGCCAACAACGCCATCAACGACATGGTGCGACAGCGCCTGCTCAACCGTTTTACCAGCGAAATCACGGAAGGCAATGCCATCTATCGCCTGACGCCGCTGGCGATCGGCATCACCGACTATTACATCCGCCAGCGTGAGTTCTCGACTCTGCGCCTGTCGATGCAGCTGTCGATTGTGGCCAATGAGCTTAAGCGGGCAGCCGATGCCGCGCAGGAAAACGGTGATGAGTTTCACTGGCACCGCAATGTTTTCGCACCGCTGAAATATTCCGTGGCGGAGATCTTCGACAGCATCGATATGACCCAGCGTCTGATGGATGAACAGCAGCAGGCGGTTAAAAATGATATCGCCGAACTGCTGAACAAAGACTGGCGCGCGGCCATCTCCAGCTGTGAAATGCTGCTTTCTGAAACCTCAGGAACGCTGCGTGAACTGCAGGATACGCTGGAAGCCGCGGGCGACAAACTTCAGGAAAATCTGCTGCGCATTCAGGATGCCACGCTGGACAGTCCCGATCTGGGCTTCGTCGATAAGCTGGTGTTTGATCTGCAAAGCAAACTCGACCGTATTACCAGCTGGGGCCAGCAGGCGATTGACCTCTGGATCGGCTATGACCGCCACGTCCATAAATTTATTCGTACCGCCATCGACATGGATAAAAACCGCGTCTTTGCGCAGCGCCTGCGGGTATCGGTGCAGAATTACTTCGACGCGCCCTGGGCGCTGACCTATGCCAACGCCGACCGCCTGTATGACATGCGTGATGAGGCGCTGACGCTGCGTAACGACGAAGTGATGGGCGAACTGCCGCCGGAGATGGAGTACGAGGAGATCAACGAAATCCGCGAACAGCTGGCAGCGATGATTGAAGAAGCGCTGCAGGTCTACAAATCGCAACAAAAACCGCTCAACCTCGCGTCAGTGATGCGCGACTACCTGGCCCAGTATCCCCGAGCCCGCCATTTCGATCTGGCGCGTATTGTGGTGGATCAGGCGGTGCGCCTTGGCGTAGCGGAAGCTGATTTAGCCGGTTTGCCTGTGGAATGGCAAGCCATCAATGATTACGGAGCCAAGGTGCAGGCACATGTCATCGACAAATATTGAACAAGTGATGCCGGTTAAGCTGGCACAGGCACTGGCCAACCCGATTTTTCCCGCGCTGGACAGCCAGTTACGCGCCGGACGCCATATCGGTATCGAAGAGCTGGATAATCACGCTTTTCTGATGGACTACCAGTCGTTTCTCGAAGAGTTTTACAGCCGCTATAACGTTGAGTTAATCCGTGCGCCGGAAGGCTTTTTCTATCTGCGTCCGCGTTCAACCACGCTGATTCCGCGTTCCGTGCTCTCTGAGCTGGACATGATGGTCGGGAAGATTCTCTGCTATCTCTATCTCAGCCCGGAACGACTGGCCAATGAAGGTATCTTCACCCAGCAGGAGCTGTACGACGAACTGCTCTCTCTGGCCGATGAGAACCGCCTGCTGAAGCTGGTCAACCAGCGTTCAACCGGTTCGGATCTGGATCGCACCAAACTGCAGGAGAAAGTGCGCGCCTCTCTGAGCCGCCTGCGTCGCCTTGGCATGGTGTGGTTTTTCGGCAACGACAGCAGCAAGTTCCGCATCACGGAATCGGTGTTCCGCTTTGGTGCCGACGTGCGCGGCGGTGATGACGCCCGTGAAGCGCAGCTTCGTCTGATTCGTGATGGCGAAGCCATGCTACTGGAAAACGCGACAGCACCGGTCGACACCGATGACGGTGAAGGGCAGGAAGGCGACGCGAGTGAGAACGCAGAGGAAGAACAGGCATGATTGAGCGCGGAAAGTTTCGTTCGCTTACGCTGATCAACTGGAACGGCTTTTTTGCCCGCACCTTTGATCTCGATGAATTAGTGACCACGCTGTCAGGCGGTAACGGTGCGGGTAAGTCCACCACGATGGCGGCATTTGTTACCGCGCTGATCCCCGATTTAACGCTGCTGCACTTCCGTAACACCACCGAAGCGGGCGCGACATCAGGATCCCGTGACAAGGGTCTGCACGGTAAACTGCGGGCTGGCGTCTGCTACTCCATGCTGGATGTGGTGAACTCACGCCATCAGCGTGTCGTGGTCGGTGTCCGTCTGCAACAGGTCGCCGGACGCGATAAAAAGGTCGATATCAAGCCATTCAGTATCCATGGCCTGCCCACCGACACCAACCCAACCGATATGCTGACGGAAGTGCTCAACAGCCGTCAGGCTCGCGTATTGCCGCTGAACGAAGTCAAAGAGCGGGTTGAGGCGCAGGAAGGGGTACAGTTCCGCGCCTATAACTCAGTCACCGATTATCACGCCATGCTGTTTGATCTTGGCGTGGTGCCGCGTCGTCTGCGCTCTGCCAGCGATCGCAGCAAGTTTTATCGTCTGATTGAAGCCTCGCTGTATGGCGGTATCTCCAGCGCCATCACCCGCTCTCTGCGTGATTACCTGTTGCCAGAAAACAGTGGCGTGCGCAAAGCGTTCCAGGATATGGAAGCCGCGCTGCGCGAGAACCGCATGACGCTGGAGGCGATCCGCGTTACCCAGTCTGACCGCGATCTCTTCAAGCATCTGATCTCCGAGGCGACCAGCTACGTTTCGGCTGACTATATGCGCCACGCCAACGAGCGTCGGGGACACCTCGACAGCGCGTTACAGCTGCGCAACGAGCTGTTCAGCAGCCGCAAGCAGCTCGCCACCGAGCAGTATCGTCATGTTGAGATGGCGCGCGAACTGGCCGAGCACAGTGGTGCAGAAAACGATCTTGAAGTCGATTATCAGGCCGCCAGCGATCACCTGAACCTGGTACAGACGGCGATGCGTCAGCAGGAGAAGATTGAGCGCTACGATGCGGATATCGAAGATCTGACGCTGCGGCTGGAAGAGCAGACCGAAGTGGTCGCAGAAGCGCGTGAAATTCAGGAAGAGAATGAAGCGCGTGCCGAAGCGGCTGAACTGGAAGTGGATGAGCTGAAAAGTCAGCTGGCCGATTTCCAGCAGGCGCTCGACGTGCAGCAAACCCGCGCCATCCAGTATCAGCAGGCATTGCAGGCACTGGAACGCGCCCGCACGCTCTGCCAGTTGCCCGATCTGAGCATTGACAATGCGGCTGAATGGCAGGAAAGCTTCCAGGCCAAAGAGGAAGAGGCGACAGAACGGTTGCTGCGCCTGGAGCAGAAGCTGAGCGTAGCGGAAGCAGCGCACAGTCAGTTTGAACAGGCGCTGGCGCTGGTGACCAGCATTGCCGGTGACGTGACCCGTCAGGACGCCTGGCAAACCGGCCGCGAACTGCTGCGTGATGCCAGCAACCAGCGTCATCACGCCGAACAGCTCTCTTCGCTGCGTCTGCGTCTCAATGAGCTGGAACAGCGTCTGCGCGAACAGCATGAGGCGGAGCGCCTGCTGGCGGAATTCTGCAAGCGTCAGGGGCAGCATTATGAAGCGGATGCGCTGGCAGGCCTGCAGCAGGAGCTTGAAGCACAGATTGAACAGCTGAATAGCAGCGTCTCCGACGCCGGTGAGCAGCGCATGATGATGCGCCAGGAGCTGGAGCAGCTGCGCGAACGCATCACCAGCCTGACCGCCCGTGCGCCACACTGGCTGGCGGCGCAGGAGATCCTGACTCAGCTTAGCGAGCAGACCGGCCAGGCGCTGAACAGCAGCCAGGACGTGACCGAATATATGCAGCAGCTGCTGGAGCGTGAGCGTGAAACCACCGTCGAGCGCGACGAAGTGGCGGCGCGTAAACGCGATATCGAGCAGCAGATTGAGCGGCTCAGCCAGCCGGGCGGTGCCGAAGATGCGCGCCTGACCCAGCTGGCAGAACGGTTTGGCGGCGTGTTGCTGTCAGAGATTTACGATGATGTGACGCTGGATGATGCGCCGTACTTCTCGGCGCTCTACGGTCCGTCGCGTCATGCGATTGTGGTGCCGGATCTCTCCCGCGTTCGTGAGTTGCTGGATGGTCTGGAAGAGTGTCCGGAAGATCTCTACCTGATCGAGGGTGATCCGCAGTCGTTCGATGACAGCGTCTTCAGCGTCGATGAACTACAGAATGCGGTGGTGGTGAAGGTGGCAGAGCGTCAGTGGCGCTACTCCCGCTTCCCGAAAATACCGCTGTTTGGCCGCGCGGCGCGTGAGAATCAGCTGGAGCTGCTGCACCTTGAGCGTGATAAGCTGGCCGAACGCTACGCCACGCTGTCGTTCGACGTGCAGAAAACGCAGCGTCTGCATCAGTCATTCAGCCGCTTTATCGGCAGTCATCTGGCCGTCGCCTTTGACGCCGATCCGGAAGCGCAGATCCGTCAGCTCGGCGCACGCCGCGGTGAGCTGGAGCGCGCGCTGAATCAGCATGAGAGCAACAATCAGCAGCAGCGTCAGCAGTATGAGCTGGCCAAAGAGGGCGTATCACAGTTAAACCGGCTGCTGCCACGCGTCAATCTGCTGCTGGATGAGACGCTGGGCGATCGCTGCGAAGAGATCCGCGAGCAGGTCGATGCGGCACAGGAAGCGGCGCGCTTCCTGCATCAGCATGGCGCTAAGCTGGCGAAACTGGAACCGATCATCGCCGTGCTGCAGAGCGATCCTGAACAGCATGAGCAGTTACAGGCGGATTATCAGCAGGCGCAGCAGCAGCAGCGCAACGCCCGTCAGCAGGCCTTTGCCCTGACAGAGGTGGTGCAGCGTCGCGCTCACTTCAGCTACGACGACTCGGCCAGCATGCTCAATGGCAACAACGATCTCAGCGATAAGCTGCGTCAGCGTCTGGAGCAGGCTGAGGGCGAACGCAGCCGCAGTCGTGATCGCCTGCGTGAACATCAGGCGCAGCTGACGCAATACTCCCAGGTGCTGGCCTCGCTGAAAAGCGCCTATGATGCCAAGCGCGACATGCTGAAAGAGCTGCAGCAGGAGATGCAGGACATTGGCGTCCAGGCTGACAGCAGCGCGGAAGAACGCGCGCGCGTTCGCCGTGACGAGCTCTACACGGCACTGAGTCATAACCGCGCCCGCCGCAATCAGCTGGAGAAACAGCTTACCTTCTGCGAAGCGGAGATGGATAACCTGCAGAAGCGACTGCGTCAGCTGGAGCGTCAGTATCATCAGGTGCGTGAGCAGGTGGTCAGCGCCAAAGCGGGCTGGTGTACCGTACTGCGTCTGGTGAAAGAGAATGGCGTTGAGCGTCGTCTGCATCGCCGTGAACTGGCCTACCTGAGCGGCGATGAGCTGCGCTCTATGTCGGATAAAGCGCTGGGTGCGCTGCGTCTGGCGGTGGCGGACAACGAACATCTGCGCGACGTGCTGCGACTGTCGGAAGATCCAAAACGTCCGGAACGTAAAATTCAGTTCTTTATTGCGGTTTATCAGCATCTGCGCGAGCGTATTCGTCAGGATATTATTCGGACTGACGATCCGGTCGAAGCAATTGAGCAGATGGAAATCGAACTGAACCGTCTGACGGAAGAGCTGACGGCGCGTGAGCAGATGCTGGCAATCAGTTCGCGCAGTGCGGCCAACATCATCCGTAAAACGATCCAGCGTGAACAGAACCGTATCCGCCAGCTCAACCAGGGCCTGCAGACCGTCAGCTTTGGTCAGGTACGCAGCGTGCGGCTCAACGTGAACGTGCGTGAAACCCACGCCATGCTGCTGGATACGCTGTCGGAAGAGCACGAGCAGCATCAGGATCTCTTTAACAGCAATCGCCTGACCTTCTCGGAGGCGCTGGCGAAGCTCTACCAGCGTCTTAATCCGCATATCGACATGGGGCAGCGTACGCCGCAGACCATCGGTGAGGAGCTGCTGGACTACCGCAACTATCTGGAGATGGAAGTGGAAGTTAACCGTGGTTCCGATGGCTGGCTGCGCGCAGAGAGCGGGGCGCTCTCAACCGGTGAAGCGATCGGTACCGGGATGTCCATTCTGGTGATGGTGGTGCAGAGCTGGGAAGAAGAGTCCCGTCGTCTGCGCGGCAAAGATATTTCGCCATGCCGACTGCTGTTCCTTGATGAAGCGGCCCGTCTGGATGCCCGCTCCATCGCCACGCTGTTTGAACTCTGTGAGCGACTGGAGATGCAGCTGGTGATTGCAGCACCGGAGAATATCAGTCCGGAAAAAGGCACGACCTACAAACTGGTGCGTAAGGTGTTTAATAACACCGAGCATGTGCATGTGGTCGGTCTGCGTGGTTTTGCTGCCGATCCTTCGCCGGTGCGGGCGGGAAGCGACGCAGATGCGCTGCCTGATTTAACCGCTGAAAATTCGCAGGCGGAAACGTAGTCAAAAACTGAACCATTCGTTAATCTGGTTACGGCATTTGTCGCATGAGGCAAATGCCGTTTTTGTTTGTATACTCACATGATGAGTCACGGCGCGGTCGCAGTGGATACAGGGAACACTGCGAAGTTGAAAAACAAGGGGGCAGGGATGTTGCTGGTAAAAAAATTAAATCATCATCGCGTTCTATCATTGTTAGCGCTGGCGCTAACCGTTGTTCCATTTACGCTACCGCAGGCCGCTGTTATCGCCGCTTTGCCCGGGACAACGCAGGCGGTCACCTCCGTCTCCGAAAGTCAGCAACGCATCCGGCAGGCGTTTTCCAGCGCCGATCAGCCGTTTTATCTGGCACCGCTGGCGACGCTCTATGCATCCCGCCATATGCAACCGCTCTGGCAGGATCCCCAGGCGATACAAAAATTTCAGCAGCAGCTGGCTGAAGTGGCACTTTCTGGTGTTCAGCCACAGTTCACGCGCTGGATTGAGCGTCTGACAAACCCGGCGATCACCGGCTTTGCCCGGGATGTCGCGCTGTCCGATGCGATGCTGGGCTATCTGCAATTTGTTTCGAATGTGCCGACGCAGGGTGAAACCTGGCTTTACAGCAATGTTCCCTACCGGCTGACACAGCCGTCGGTGGCGGTCGTGAATCAGTGGCAGAATGCGGTCAATGCAGGTTCAGGCAACACGTTTATTGCGTCACTGCAGCCGCAGCACCCGCAGTATCAGCCGATGCACGCCGCGCTGAAAACCCTGCTAGGTGATAAGCAGCCCTGGCCGCAACTGAAGAGCAGTGAAACGCTGCGTCCGGGACAGGTCAGTGACGATGTGCCGGCGCTGCGTGAAATCCTGCAGCGCAGCGGCATGTTAACGGCGCAGGTTAATGCACCTGCACCGGATGACGATGCGGTGCCGGTGGCCGCCTCACCAGTGACCCACAGCGACCAGCCGGTTGCGGTCAGCCCTTCCGCCGCGCCAGTCACCGATCTGTCCGCGCCTTCACTGCATTCGCCGGGTAACGTTCAGAGTCAGACGCTGGAAGGGAATACCGCCAATGTCTATGACGAGACGCTGGTGGCAGGTGTGAAGCGTTTCCAGCAGTGGCAGGGACTGGATGGCGACGGTGCTATCGGTGCCAGAACGCGGCAGTGGCTTAACGTCTCTCCGCAGATGCGTGCTTCGTTGCTGGCGCTGAACATTCAGCGACTGCGCCTGCTGCCGGACGATATGCACAACGGCATTATGGTGAACATCGCCAACTACTCGCTGATTTATTACAACAACGGCAACAAGATCCTCTCATCACGCGTCATCGTCGGGCGTCCCGATCGCAAAACGCCGTTGATGCGCAGCGCACTCAATAATGTGGTGCTGAACCCGCCATGGAATGTGCCGACCACGCTGGTGCGTAAAGATATCATTCCTAAAGTGAAGCAGGATCCGACCTATCTCTATAAGCATGGCTATACCCTGCTGTCGGGCTGGAGCGCTGACGCTGAAGTGATCGATCCCAGCATGATCGACTGGCGCATGGTCACCGCTTCATCGTTCCCCTATCGGTTGATTCAGGCACCGGGTGTGGCGAATGCGCTGGGCCGCTATAAATTTAATATGCCCAGCTCAGATGCGATCTATCTGCATGACACGCCGAACCACAACCTGTTCCAGCGGGATATCCGCGCGCTCAGCTCAGGCTGCGTCCGGGTAAATAAAGCGTCCGAACTGGCGGGCTTATTACTGCAGGACGCGGGCTGGAACGATGCCCGCATCTCCAGTACGTTAAAAGAGGGTGACACCCGCTACGTGCCCATTCGGCATCGTATTCCGGTCAATCTCTATTATCTGACGGCGTGGGTCGCTGATGATGGCAAACCACAGTTCCGCACAGATATTTACAATTATGATGACACCGCGCGTTCGGGCAGCCAGGCTTTGAGTCGGGCTGAGCAATTGCTGCTCTAGTGATTGATTTTAAATCGTTAGCGGCGGGCCGGTTATTCAGAAAAATGTTATCAAATGGCGATTCCTGCAGGGATCGCTACGCAAACAGGTTGCAGATGGGTTGACGCTCTACTGAGAGAAAGTTATGGTTCGGGCTGTGCGCTTTTTGCACATTTCTATGGCTTCACTCTCAGGTAAATCGTTACATGTCTACTATTGATTCTTTTCGTCGCAAACTACTGCTGTGCGGTAGCGCCGCCGCCGGTCTGGCATTATTACCCGCTTCTGCAAGGGCCTCGCTTTCTACCTCTCGCCCGCGTGTATTGATGCTTAATAATCTTCATACCGGTGAAACCCTTAAAACTGAGTTTTTTAATGGTAAGAGTTACGACAAGGATGAGTTGTCACGATTAAATCACTTTTTCCGTGACTATCGCGCCAATAAAGTGAAAAGCATCGATCCGCACCTGTTTGATCAAATCTTCCGGCTGCAGGCGCTGCTGGGAATGCGTAAACCGATACAGCTGGTTTCGGGCTACCGTTCACTGGCAACCAACAACATGTTACGTGAGAGCGGTCCTGGGGTGGCAAAGCACAGCTATCACACCAAAGGCCAGGCAATGGATTTCCATATCGAAGGGGTTTCTCTGGCCAATGTACGCAAAGCGGCGTTATCTCTGCGTGCGGGTGGTGTAGGATATTATCCCCGCAGTAACTTTGTACATATTGATACCGGGCCGATCAGGCACTGGTAATGACACCGGCAACGCTGCGTGAGCCGGTCATGGAGCGTTATGAATTACCACATTATTCCTGTTACCGCGTTTGCCCAGAATTGTTCAGTTATCTGGTGCGAGTCCACTCGTGAAGCCGCGCTGGTTGATCCAGGCGGCGATGCCGATCTGATCAAAGAGACGCTGGAACAACGCCAGCTTAAACCTTCCCGGATTCTGCTGACTCATGGACACCTTGATCACGTCGGGGCCGCCGTCGAGCTGGCTGCCTTCTGGCAGATTCCGATTGTCGGACCGCAAAAGCGTGATGCATTCTGGCTGGAAGCGCTGCCTACCCAGAGCCGGATGTTCGGACTTGATGAGTGCGCGCCTTTTACCCCCGATCGCTGGCTGGAAGAGGGGGAGAGCGTACAGGTAGGGCTGACCACGCTGGAAGTCCTGCACTGTCCGGGCCATTCGCCTGGCCACGTGGTGTTCTTCGATCGTCCAGGAAGGTTACTGATTTCAGGTGACGTGATTTTTAATGGTGGTGTGGGACGCACAGACTTCCCGCAGGGCGATCATCAACAGTTAATCGATGCTATCCGCACGAAACTGCTGCCGCTGGGCGATGATGTCACTTTTCTGCCCGGTCACGGCCCGATTTCTACGCTGGGGCATGAACGCATCAGCAATCCTTTCCTGCAATAAAAAATGGGCCAGCAGGCCCATTTTTCAATTCGGTCATCCTGCTTACAGCACGGCGACAATGGCTTCGCACAGCGCCGACATATTGTCTGGCGTCATGCCCGCCACATTCACACGCCCTGAGTTCACCGCGTAAACGCCAAACTCTTCACGCAGGCGAATGACCTGGTCTTTGGTTAAGCCACTGAACGAGAACATGCCGTTCTGCTTAATAATAAAGCTGAAGTCGCGCTGAGCGCCTTTCTCCGCCAGCGTGTTTACGAAGAGCTGGCGCATGCGCTGAATGCGCTGACGCATGTCCGACAGCTCCTGCTCCCAGATGGTACGCAGGGTATCGTTGCCCAGAATGGTGGCGACGATGGCGGCGCCATGTGCCGGCGGATTGGAGTAGTTCGCGCGAATGGTGTACTTCACCTGACTGAACGCGGTATCAGCCACGCTCGCATCGGCGGCAACCAGCGTGATGGCACCGACACGCTCGTTATACAGGCCGAAATTCTTGGAGTAAGAGCTGGCGACGATCAGTTCCTGATGCGAGGCGGCAAAAATACGCAGGCCTTCTGCATCTTCCTCCAGACCACGGGAAAAACCCTGGTAAGCGAAGTCGAACAACGGCAGCCAGCCGTTGGCCTGTGACAGCTGCGCCAGCTGTTGCCACTGCTCGGCGGTGGGGTCGATACCGGTCGGGTTATGGCAGCAGCCGTGGAACAGCACCACGTCGCCTGGCTGAACCTGTTTCAGTGACGCCACCATGCCATCGAAATCCAGCGTATGGTTTGCCGGGTCGTAATAGTGGTATTCACAGACCTCAAGACCGGCAGCGTTAAACACGTTGTTGTGATTCGGCCAGCTTGGATTGCTGATCCAGACCCGCTTCACCGATGTTTGCGTGGCGAGGAAATCGGCTGCAACGCGTAGCGCGCCTGTACCACCCGGTGTCTGAGCCGTGCGAGCGCGGCCAGTGGTGATTAGCGGGCTCTGGTTGCCAAACAGCAGGGCCTGTGTGCAGCGGGCAAAATCAGCCAGGCCATCAATGCTGAGATAGTTTTTGGTGGTTTCATTTTCCAGCAGATATTGCTCAGCTTTTTTAACACTGGTCAGCACCGGGGTCTTGCCGGTTTCGTCTTTATAGACGCCGATACCCAGATTGATTTTTTCCGGGCGGTCGTCAGCACGAAACAGATCGGCCAGCCCAAGAATAGGATCGGCGGGTGCAGCAGAGATCGATTCAAACATGTGTCAGGTCCATTAGCGTGAACTTTAGCGAAAAGAGCTCTCAGGTTAGCGTCCGGCCAGACAAATGCCAACCGTTTGCGAGACAAATTCATACATTTTGCAGTGTGGATTGCGCGACGGGGAAAGGTAATGATTAAAGCGGGGTAACGGCGCGAGGAAAAACGCACCTGTTTGGAATAGCAGCCATAAAAAAACGGGGCCGTAGCCCCGTTTTTCAACATGTTTAAGCAGGATTAGAACTGGTAAACCAGGCCAACACCAACAATATCGTCTGTGTTCTGACCCAGTGGGTTATTGTCATCCAGCTGGTTGATTTTGTAATCAACATAGGTAGACATGTTTTTGTTGAAGTAGTAAGTTGCGCCAACGTCAATGTATTTGTACAGGTCAGCATCGCCGATACCTTCGATATCTTTGCCTTTCTGCTGTACGTATGCGATAGATGGACGCAGGCCGAAATCAAACTGGTACTGTGCAACTAACTCAATAGTCTGGGTTTTGTTAATGGTTGCATTAGCATCGGCGGTTGTGTTAGGTGCGGTGCCTGGAATAGTGGCGGTAAAGTATGAAGAGTTACGACCTTCACCATACATCGCTGCCAGGTAAACGTTGTTTGCATCGTATTTCAGCGCAGTTGCCCAGTTCTCAGCACGTTTGCCCTGTCCAATTACATTACCATTAACATCAGTAACACCTGCAGCCTGTGTATCAGTACGGTCGCTGCTGCTGTAGGCACCAACGATGCCTACACCGATTGGTGAGGTATAGCTGGTTGATGCACCCCATCCGTCGCCGTTAGCACGAGTAATGTCGGTACGGTCGTTTTTGCCCTGATACTGAACTGCGAAGTCCCAGCCATCAACCAGGCCGAAGAAGTTGGTGTTGCGGTAGGTCAGCAGGCCGGTGCTGCGACCGTTCAGGAAGTTATCTGAGCTGCCCCAGTCGCCACCAAATACTGGCAGCATATCGGTCCAGCCGATTGCATCGTAAACCAGACCGTAGTTACGGCCGTAGTCGATTGAACCTGCATCGCCGAATTTCAGACCCGCAAAGCCCAGACGGGTTTTGGTGCCGTCCCGTGCGTCATCACCTTCAGATTTGTTCGCCTGAATGTTGTATTCCCACTGGCCGTAACCGGTCAGCTGGTCATTAATCTGGGTTTCGCCTTTGAAGCCGAAGCGCACATAAGTCTGATCGCCATCATCACCAGCGCTATCAGAGAATTGGTGACGCGCATCCACTTTACCGTACAGGTCCAGTTTGTTGCCGTCTTTGTTATAGATTTCTGCAGCGTTTGCTGCGCCAGCTACTAACAGAGCAGGGATAACCACTGCAAGAATATTGCGCTTCATCATTATTCATTACCCTCATTGGAGTTATTTGTACACCTGCCACTGCCGTCAGGAAACCTTTACGGGAACCCTGAACGAAGTTTGGTGTCTTCCTGTGTCTGCACGCATCTTTCCATCCCACCCGCCGTAATTCTAGCGCTTAAATGCTACTAAACTCGTAATCTTGTTTCAGTAAGAAAATATGTATTACAAAATGTAAAAAACACGGAACTTTGTGAGAGAACTCAAAATTTACAAAAATAAAAAAAGGCCGGCAGTGCCGACCTCGTTATATATATGAATTTCTTATATTTAATGCCGAATATCAGAAACTCGCGTTGCGTGGGGTGCGCGGGAAGGGGATTACGTCCCTGACATTTTGTACGCCGGTGACATAGGCGATTAAACGTTCAAAGCCTAATCCAAAGCCAGAATGTGGCACGGTACCGTAGCGACGCAGGTCACGATACCACCAGTAGTCTTCTTTATTCAGACCCATCTCTTCCAGACGCGCATCCAGGACATCCAGACGTTCTTCACGCTGTGAACCGCCAATGATCTCACCAATGCCTGGCGCCAGAACATCCATCGCCGCCACGGTTTTGCCATCGTCATTCAGGCGCATATAGAACGCTTTAATGTCTTTCGGATAGTTTTTCACCACCACCGGCGCTTTAAAATGTTTCTCGGCCAGGTAACGCTCATGCTCAGAGGAGAGGTCAATACCCCATGAAACCGGGTTTTCGAAGGTCTGACCGCAGTTCATCAGGATCTCAACCGCATCGGTGTAATCCACCTGCGCGAAATCGGTGGTGATGAAACGCTGCAGACGCTCAACCGCCTCTTTATCTACCCGCTCAGCAAAGAAGGCCATGTCATCGGCACGCTCTTCCAGCACCGCGTTGAAGACATACTTCAGCATTGATTCGGCCAGTGCAGCGGCATCATCCAGTGAGGCAAAGGCGATTTCCGGCTCCAGCATCCAGAATTCCGCCAGGTGGCGGCTGGTGTTGGAGTTCTCTGCGCGGAACGTCGGACCGAAGGTGTAGATCTTCGACAGGGCGCTGGCATAGGTTTCGCCATTCAGCTGACCGGAAACGGTCAGGAACGCCTCTTTACCAAAGAAATCTTCGCTGAAGTCAACTTTGCCCTGATCGTTACGCGGCAGGTTTTCCATATCCAGCGTAGAGACACGGAACATTTCGCCGGCACCTTCGGTATCGGAGGCGGTAATCAGCGGCGTCGAGACCCAGAAATAGCCATTTTCATGGAAGAAGCGATGCAGCGCCTGCGCCAGGGTGTGGCGAACACGGGCGACCGCGCCAATCAGGTTGGTGCGCGGACGCAGGTGAGCCACTTCGCGCAGATACTCGATACTGTGGCGTTTCGCCGCCATCGGATAGCTGTCGGGATCTTCCACCCAGCCCACGACTTCAAGGTGGGTCGCCTGAATCTCAAACGCCTGGCCCTGACCCGGCGAGGCCACCACTTTACCGGTGACGATAACGGAACAGCCCGTGGTCAGACGCAGCACTTCATCCTGATAATTATTCAGAGAATTATTGACGACAGCCTGAACGGGATTAAAGCAGGAGCCGTCATAGACAGCGATGAAGGAAAGACCGGCTTTGGAATCTCTTCGGGTACGCACCCAACCACGTACGGTGACTTCACTGTCAACCGCGACGCGACCGTGCAGTACGTCCGCTACAGGCACTACGCTCATAAATATCTCTCTATATAGAAGAAGTGAGTAAAAAAGTTGCCCCATCCGGGGTTTTGCTATGTTACTTGCGAGTCTTCAGGAAACAAGCAAAATTCAGGGGGAAAGCAGATTTATTACAGCAGAGGCGGGGCGTATCAACGCCCCGATAAGAAGAGGATTAACTCGCTTTTTTCACCAGCGGCAGATCAAAAGCTTTACGCAGGGCTCTGACAAAGGCTTTATCCTGGCAGATAGTTTTGCCCGGGCTGTCTGAGAGTTTCGCCACCGGCTTGCCATTGCACTGCACCAGTTTGATAACGATGTTCAGTGGCGTCACGCCCGGAATATCGCAGGTGAGGCGGGTACCGATGCCGAACACGACGTTAGTCCGCTGGCCAAAGTGGCGGTAAAGCGCCAGCGCTTTGTCGAGATTCAGGTTGTCAGAAAAGACCAGGTGTTTGCTTTGCGGATCGATACCCAGCTTCTGGTAGTGGGCGAGCGCTTTCTCGCCCCATTCGACCGGATCGCCGGAGTCGTGGCGCAGTCCCTGGTAGCGGCGGGCAAACACCGGACCGAAATCGCGCAGAAAGGCGTCCATGGCAATGCAATCGGTCAGGGCGATGCCCAGCTTATCGTCATACTCATCCAGCCACGCCTGCAGCGCCGCGCGCTGGCTGTTGGCCAGTACCGGACTGATCTGCTGGAAGGCCTGGAACCACTCGTGCGCCTGTGTTCCCACCGGCGTCAGTGACAGACGGCGCGCCAGATCATAATTACTGGTGCCAATCAGCCACGGAAAATCCTGTTTCAGCGTTGAGACGATCGACTGCTGCACATCCTGCGAATAGCGACGACGGGTGCCAAAATCCATCAGGCGGAAGCGTGACATATCAAGGTCAGCCACCTGGGCTTTAAAGTCGCCGAGTTTCTGATGTAAGTGGTCAAGTGCCTGCTGAGTAGTGACCTGTGGCGTGCGATGACGATGCACAATCTCACTGATCAGCGCCAGCAGCGGCACCTCCCACATGATCACTTCTCGCCACGGCCCCTGAATACGGAGTTCCAGCTTGCCATGATGATTGCGCACCTCAACCTGATCCGGGTTATAGCGGAACTGGCGTAACCAGCTGAGGTAATCCTGCCGGAAGAAGGGAAGGTGAGACAACCAGGTCGCTTCATCATCAGTCAGCGCCAGGTGTTGCATTGCGGTTATCGCGTCACGAATTTCGTCAGCGTAGAGACCCAGCAGTTCGTCGCCGCGGCAGCGAAACTCCGCCGCCACCGTTATGTCATGATAGCGGTGGAAAACGGCCTGTTGCATATGGAGCTTATAGGCGTCCGTATCCAGCAGCGAGGTCAGTATCGGGGAAGCATGTCCTGTCATGGCGCGTTTCAGCATCCTGTTCGGTGGCGCAGAGCCCGGTGTTGTACACAGTCATAAAGACGCAAAAGTATAATTCACTATCTGAAGCCGATCACAGCATATTTCAGACGGGCGGGTCGAGGCCAATCTGTGCCATTGTTAACAAAGTGTAGCCATTTCACCCTTTAGGTGCATTGTGCGTGGCAAGCTTGTAGTAACAAGCTTAGACTTTGCCGGTAAACTTATAACAACGCGAGACGCAATATGACGCAACAGCCCCAAATCAAGTATCGCCACGACTACCGTGCGCCTGAGTACACCATCACCGATATCGATTTAACTTTTGAACTGGATGCGTCCACCACCCGCGTAACGGCCATCAGCCAGGTTAAACGACTGGGCGACAGCCAGGCTGAGCTGCGACTGGACGGCGAAGCGTTAACGCTGATTGCACTGGAGGTCGACGGGCAAGCCTGGACGGCCTTCCGTGAAGAAGAGGGCGCACTGGTCATCAGCCAGCTGCCGGAAAGCTTCACCCTGAAAATTATTAACGATATTCATCCGGATCAGAACACCGCGCTGGAAGGGCTGTATAAATCGGGCGAGGCGCTCTGCACCCAATGTGAGGCTGAAGGCTTTCGTCATATTACCTGGTATCTCGATCGCCCCGACGTGCTGGCGCGCTTTACCACCACCATTTATGCCGATGGTGAGCGCTATCCATTCCTGCTCTCCAACGGTAACCGCATTGACAGCGGCCGGGATGAGCAGGGTCGCAGCTGGGTGAAGTGGCAGGATCCGTTCCCGAAACCCTGCTACCTGTTTGCGCTGGTGGCGGGCGATTTCGACGTGCTGCGCGACAGCTTCACTACCCGTTCAGGACGTGATGTGGCGCTGGAGATCTTCGTCGATCGCGGTAACCTCGACCGTGCCGACTGGGCGATGACCTCGCTGAAAAACAGCATGAAGTGGGATGAAGAGCGTTTCGGTCTGGAGTATGACCTCGACATCTTTATGATCGTGGCGGTGGACTTCTTCAACATGGGCGCCATGGAGAACAAAGGCCTTAACGTCTTCAATGCCAAATATGTGCTGGCTAAAGCGGAAACAGCGACGGACAAAGATTACCTGGGCATTGAAGCGGTTATCGGTCACGAATATTTCCATAACTGGACCGGTAACCGTGTGACCTGCCGCGACTGGTTCCAGCTCAGCCTGAAAGAGGGACTGACGGTGTTCCGCGATCAGGAGTTCAGCTCTGATCTGGGTTCACGCGCGGTGAATCGCATTGATAACGTGCGTATCGTACGCGGTGCGCAGTTCGCCGAAGATGCCAGCCCGATGGCACACCCGATCCGTCCGGATCAGGTCATCGAGATGAACAACTTCTATACCCTGACGGTGTATGAAAAAGGGTCAGAAGTGATCCGTATGATGCACACCCTGCTGGGTGAAGAGAACTTCCAGAAGGGCATGAAGCTCTATTTTGATCGCCACGACGGCAGCGCCGCCACCTGTGATGATTTTGTTCAGGCGATGGAAGATGCCTCGAATGTTGACCTGTCGCAGTTCCGCCGCTGGTACAGCCAGTCCGGTACGCCAGTGCTGACGGTGCGCGACGATTACAACCCGGAGCTGGAGCAGTATACGCTGCACGTCACGCAGCACACGCCTGCGACTGCCGATCAGAAAGAGAAGCTGCCGCTGCATATCCCGCTGGATATTGAACTCTATGATGGCGAAGGCAAGGTGATCCCGCTGCAGAATAGTGGTCATCCGGTACATCATGTGCTGAATGTCACCGAGGAGTTCCAGACCTTTATTTTCGATAATGTCTACTTCCAGCCAGTGCCGTCGCTGCTGCGCGAATTCTCTGCCCCGGTGAAGCTTGATTACAAATGGAGTGATGCTCAGCTCACCTTCCTGATGCGTCATGCACGCAACGACTTCTCCCGCTGGGATGCGGCTCAGAGCCTGCTGGCGACCTATATCCGTCTGAATGTCGCCCGCTATCAGCAGGGCCAGCATCTGTCACTGCCGCTGCATGTGGCCGATGCCTTCCGTGCGGTGCTGCTGGATACCGACTGCGACCCGGCACTGACCGCGCTGATTCTGACGCTGCCGTCGGAAAATGAGATTGCCGAGCTGTTTGATACTATCGATCCGCAGGCGATTGCGCTGGTGCGTGACGCGCTGCAACGCACGCTGGCACGCGAACTGGCCGATGAGTTTTTTGCGATCTACAACGCCAATCAGCAGCCTGAATACCGCGTGGAGCATGACGCGATTGGTCAGCGCAGCCTGAAAAATATCTGCCTGACCTATCTCGCCTTCAGTGATGCGCAGCTGGCGGATAAACTGGTGCAGACCCAGTATCACCAGGCGACCAACATGACCGATGCGCTGGCGGCGCTTTCTGCTGCAGTTGCGGCACAGTTACCGTGCCGTGATGCGCTGCTGGCAGCTTACGATGAGCGCTGGCATCAGGATGGTCTGGTGATGGATAAATGGTTTGTGCTGCAGGCGACCAGTCCGGCCGCTAACGTGATGCGCAACGTGCGCCAGCTTCTGAATCATCGCTCCTTCACCATGAGTAATCCGAACCGTGTTCGCTCGCTGGTGGGTGCCTTTGCCTCGGCTAACCCGGCCGCCTTCCATGCTAAAGATGGCAGCGGGTACAAGTTCCTGGTGGAGATGCTTACCGACCTCAACACCCGCAATCCGCAGGTTGCGGCGCGGATGGTGGAGCCGCTGATTCGCCTGAAACGTTATGACGAAGGCCGTCAGGCGATGATGCGCCAGGCACTGGAGCAGCTGCTGGAGCTGGATAAACTCTCTGGCGACCTCTACGAAAAAATTACCCGGGCACTGAACGCCTGATCATTAAAAAGGGGAGCGTCTGAGACACTCCCCTTTTTCAGCGCTGCTGCGCGTAACGAACCGGCTGCGGTCGCTCCGTACGCTGCATGACCCGATCCAGTACCTCCGCTTCCAGCTCGGCCAGCCGCGCCGATCCGCGACGGCGGGGACGGGGCAGATCCACCAGCAGATCCAGCCCGATCTGACCCTCTTCGATTAACAGCACGCGATCTGCCATCACCACCGCTTCACTGACATCATGCGTAACCAGCAGCACGGTAAAGTGATGCTGCTGCCACAGTGACTCAATCAATCCCTGCATTTCAATGCGTGTCAGGGCATCCAGCGCCCCCAGCGGTTCATCCAGCAGCAGTAAACCGGGCCGGTGGATCAGCGCCCTGGCCAGTGCGACGCGCTGTTTCTGGCCGCCGGAGAGGGCGGCTGGCCACTCATCAGCCCGATCGGCGAGGCCTACCGCCGCCAGCGCATCCAGCGCCGCGCTGCGCCATTCGCGTCCGCGCAGACCCAGTCCGACGTTATCGATCACTTTTTTCCACGGCAGCAGTCGCGCATCCTGAAACATCAGGCGGGTATCTTCACGAGCCGACTGCAGCGGCGCATTGCCTGCCAGCAGTTCACCGCTGGAGCTCTGTTCGAGACCGGCCAGCAGGCGCAGCAGCGTGCTTTTGCCACAGCCGCTGCGACCCACCACCGCCACAAACTGACCGGAGGGAATATGCAGGTCAATCTTATTCAGAATGGTGCGGCTGCCATACTGTTTGCTGACGCCGTTAACGCCAACCGGGGTGCCGGTGTTGAGGCGCGCCGGTGAGAGAGTCTGGCTCATGCGTTCTCCTCCTTCAGTTGATAAGCGGGATGCCAGCGCAGCCAGACACGTTCAAGCAACAACGCGGCGACATCCGCCAGTTTGCCGAGCAGGGCGTAAAGAATAATGGCGACCACCACCACATCGGTCTGCAGGAATTCACGCGCGTTCATGGCCAGATAGCCGATACCCGCGTTGGCAGAGATGGTCTCTGCGACAATAAGCGTCAGCCACATCAGGCCCAGCGCGAAACGCACGCCGACCATGATATTGGGCAGCGCGCCTGGCAGGATCACCTGGATAAACAGGCTCCAGCCGGAAAGGCCATAGCTGCGCGCCATCTCAACCAGCCCGCGATCGATGTTGCGGATGCCGTGATAGGTATTCAGGTAGATCGGGAACAGCGTACCCAGCGCCACCAGAAAGATTTTGGCGGACTCATCGATACCGAACCAGAGGATCACCAGCGGGATCAGCGCCAGATGCGGCACATTGCGCAGCATCTGTACCGAGGTATCCAGCAGTCGTTCACCGGTTCTGGAGGTGCCGGTAATCAGCCCGAGCAGCAGGCCGATAGAGCCGCCGATACTGAAGCCGATCAGCGCCCGCCAGCTACTGATCGCCAGGTGCTGCCAGAGTTCACCACTGGCGGTCAGCTGCCAGAAGGTGGTCACAATTTTCTCCGGTGCGGGCAGAATACGGGTCGATAACCAGCCGGTTTGCGAGGCAATCTGCCACACCACCACCAGCAGCGTCGGCAGCAGCCAGGGCACCAGCGTATCAGCAAGGCGTTTTCGGGTTCTGGTCATCATGCTCTCCTCAGCCCCGGGCGACTTTTTTCTCAGGGGTAAAATCGTTGGCTACCGCTTCACCGTGTGCCTGAACCACGCGCGGCTGGGGCACCAGTGGAACCTGCAGATCAAGATGCGGGAACAGCAGTTCGCCGACGCGATAAGCCTCTTCCAGGTGCGGATAACCCGACAGGATGAAGGTCTCAATACCCAGCGCTTCATACTCTTTGATGCGTGCGGCTACGGTCGGACCATCGCCGACCAGCGCGGTCCCGGCTCCGCTGCGCACCAGGCCGACGCCTGCCCACAGGTTAGGGCTGATTTCGAGCTTGTCGCGGCGACCGCCATGCAGTGCGGCCATCCGACGCTGCCCCACAGAATCTGCCCGCTGGAATGCCGCCTGCGCTTTGGCGATGGTGGCGTCATCCACATTGGCAATCAGTTTGTCTGCGGCCTGCCAGGCCTCTTCATTGGTTTCACGCACGATCACATGCAGACGGATGCCGAACCGGACGGTGCGTCCCTGGGCTGCCGCTTTCGCGCGCACCTGCTCAATCTTCTCTTTAACCTGCGCAGGGGGTTCGCCCCAGGTGAGGTAAACATCGACCTGTTCGGCCGCCAGCTCCTGGGCGGGTTCAGAAGAGCCGCCAAACCACAGCGGGGGACGAGGCTGCTGCACCGGTTTAAACATCAGACGCGCACCGCGAACCTTCACGTGCTTGCCTTCATAATCGACGGTTTCGCCTTCCAGCACCCGACGCCAGACGCGGGTAAACTCGGCGGATTCCGCGTAACGCTCGCGGTGATCGAGAAACACGCCGTCGCCCGCCAGCTCTTCCGGATCGCCGCCGGTCACCAGATTAAACAGCGCACGTCCGTTAGAAAGACGGTCCAGCGTGGCGGCCTGACGCGCTGCCTGGGTTGGTGAAATCACCCCAGGACGCAGTGCGACCAGGAATCGCAGGCGCTGCGTCACCGGAATCAGCGAGGCGGCAACCAGCCAGGCATCTTCACAGGAGCGGCCGGTCGGGATCAGTACGCCACCAAAACCGAGGCGGTCAGCGGCCTGCGCCACCTGTTGCAGATAGGCGTGATCAACCGGTCGCGCCCCTTCGGCGGTACCAAGATAGTGGCCGTCGCCATGCGTCGGCAGGAACCAGAAAATGGATACGCTCATTGTTGCTCCTTATTGCGTCACGGTATGCGGATGCCAGATGCGATCCTGAATCGTCACTTTTACTGGCAAGAGATGATTGGCATAGAACAGGTCAGCAGTGCGCTGCTGAGCTGCGGCAGTTTCGGCACTGACCGGCGAAATGCGGGTGGGTGGCCGATGGCTGAGGTAGCTGGCGATAACCGGTTCGGGCAAGCCCATCGCCTGCGCCAGTAACGTGGTGCTCTGCTGACGCTGGCTGATTGTCAGCGCGTCAGCAGAACTGAAGGTGTCGAGCACCTGCTGAATAAACGCGCCATGGGCTTCGGCGTAACTGCGGGTCGCTAAATAGAAGGAGCCGGTCAGGTTAAGGGAGCTGCCATCAATCAGCAGGCGCGAATTTCCCTGCAGCAGCACCGATGAATAGTAGGGGTCCCAGATTGCCCAGGCATCAACGTCACCCTGCTGGAAGGCGGCGCGCGCATCGGCGGGAGTGAGATAAACCGGCGTGATGTCTTTAAAGGTCAGACCCGCCTGCTGTAAGGCGCGCAGCAGTAAGTTGTGAGAGCTGGAGCCTTTCTGGAAAGCCACTTTCTTGCCTTTCAGATCCGCAACCTGTTTCAGCGGGCTGCTTTTTGGCACCAGAATCACTTCCGCTTTGGGTTTTGGCGGCTCCGCGCCAACATAGAGCAGATCCGCGCCCGCGGCCTGGGCAAACAGCGGCGGAAGGTCACCGGTGCTGCCCAGGTCGATACTGTTGATATTCAGCGCTTCCAGCATTTGCGGACCTGCAGGGAACTCGATCCACTTAATCCGGGTATGGGGAAATCGTTTTTCCAGTAACTGATGTGACTTCGCCAGCACCATGCTGACCGAACCTTTCTGATAGCCGATGCGAATCTCAGACGGATCGGATTCGGCGGCCTGTACCTGGAGGCCAGCCAGTAAAAGTCCGGCCACCAGCCACTTTCCTAATCTCTGTTTCATCGATCTCTTCCTTATACCGCTTGCGCAACGGGATGGTGGTGACGGGTCAGCGCCAGCCAGAAGGCGGAGACGGCTTCATCCAGGCGCTGTGACAGTGAATCCTGCAGTTCGGGCTGACGGTCGTAATGGCTGATCTGGCTGTCTTCGGCATAAACACCATGCAGGATCTCCTGCGCCTTTAAGGCGTTGAGCACCGGCTTGAGGGCATAGTCCAGCGCCAGCATATGACCGGCGCTGCCGCCGCTGGCCAGCGGTAATACGACTTTGTGTTCCAGTGCGCGCTCAGGCAGCAGATCGAGCAGAGTCTTCAGCGCACCCGAAAACGACGCTTTATAGATAGGTGTCGCAATAATCAGGCCATCAGCCGAAGCCAGATCGTCACGCAGGGCGAGAAGCGCAGGCGCATCAAAACGCGCATTGATCAGATCGTCAGGCTGAAAGTTGTGAATATTCCAGGGGATGACTTCAATGCCACGCGCCTCCAGCTTGTGCTGACACAGCGTCAGCAGTGAGGTTGAGCGGGAGGGGAATCGTGGGCTGCCTGCCAGCGTAATAACTCGCATCATCACTCCTTATAACTAAAAGTTATTGATTATCAAATGTTGAGAACTTATGTCTTCATACTGTCAGAGCAGGAGAGTGGGCTTAAATGATTTATCCGGCAAAGTAAGGGTGAAATCTGCAAATAGAAGCGGTAGTGGCAGGTGTCAGCATCGCCGCTTCCGATAATTCTTAAATTATGTGTCGGCAGCAGAACAATTCATTAAGAGGGATAATACGAGATCGTCAAAATGAGACGGTTCAGCAGAAAAAATAGCTTTCGTCTGATTGCTTAATCATTTTCCCTGAGAGTGGCGCGGCAATAAAGCGAAACGGCTGACAAAAGAGCGCTGCGAAGCAGCACAGAATCAGCTTATCTGCGGCAAGCATCTTTCAGGGATTAGGATTAGTTGCAGAAAGAAGACTGTAATAAAAATGAAGGAATGCTGAACTTATTCATCGTTTCAGATGTTCGCTTACAGATTCCTGAATCTGGTTACGTCTGCTTCACAGGGCTATTTTAAATCGATCATCAACGGTTTTAACATTAACGCAGGCTATAGATGCACTTTCGTTAACAGTGATTCTCACGTGAAACGTTAAGATAATTTTTACGACTGGTCTTTTTTCGCCTTACCGGTTTAAGATAATCAGGCTAAATGAAAGCCATCATAATATTAGCGCATTACTCTTTTCGACGTTTCGCCTCTGGTCATGCCCTGCATCTGGCGGGTGAATCGTATTGTCTTTTTTCTAACAGCAGAGAATTGCCTATGTCTGACACTTTATTATCAGTGATTATTCCAACTTACAATGTTGAAAAATATATTGTGGAGTGCGTCGATTCATTATTACGTCAGGTTAAAGCGCCCAATGAAATACTCATTGTGAATGATGGCTCCACCGATGGAACATTAGCCTTACTTGAACAGAATTATGCGCATCTTTCTCAGGTGAAAATAATTACCACTGAAAATGGCGGTGCCGGTCATGCACGGGATGTGGGTATTGAGCAGGCGCAGGGCCAGTTTCTCTTTTTCTGTGACCCGGATGACGTCGTAGCGGATGGGCTGGTAGATGAACTGGCCATGGTGGCGGAAAAGCACCCTGAAACCAACCTGTTCTGTTTTAACTCCTGCGTCTACCGCGATGGTCAGACAGAGATCACATCGCCAAAAGTCAGACACGAACACTTCGGCCAGCAGAAATCGCAGGAAGTCTTATTGGGCCTGCTGCGTAACGGCAGCTATACCTCTGCGGCCTGGAGCTATGTCATCAGCAAACGCGTTATTGAGCAGCATAAATTACGCTTTGTTAAGCGCGTTCATGAAGATCACAATTTTACGCTCTCCTGCTTTATGAAAAGTCAGCAGGCATGGGTCAGTCATCAGGTCTATTATAAACAGCGTATTCGCAACGGCTCACTGACTAACAGTACCAAAAGCAATGAGTTTTTCTATCAGCGCTATGACGCTTTTATGCATGCTTATAATACGTTAACAAGTTCGCTCCCTAAATCAGCCTGGCGTAGTTCGCTGGAAAAATCTTATTTACTTCACTCGTTCCGTCTGATGATCTATTTGTCTCTCTATAATAAAACGCCGGTGCCGGAATATGTCTGTAATGCCATTCGCTTTATGGGTCGTAACGTAAAATCAGAAAATCTTAAAGAGTGGTTGTTGTTTAATCGCCCGGAGCTCTTTATTGCGCTGCAGCATTACAAGGTTAAAAAAGAGCTCAAGCGCGCAGCCTGATTCTGAAAAATGTGAAGCGATATTGTTTATGCCTTAGCGAAATGAGAAGGTGAGACATGCAATGTGTATAAGGTTGTTGCGACATGGCAAAAGTACTCGATAAAAGTCTGGTTATTAATATTTTCTCGCTGCTGGCTTACCGTGGCGCGTCGTTTCTGTTTCCGCTGGCCACGCTGCCCTATCTTGCCCGCGTTCTGGGCGTAGAGCAGATGGGTACGCTGGCGCTGGCGATCGCCTGCGTGATTTATTGCAGCACCATCTCCGACTGGGGATTCAATGTCTTTACCACCAAAGATATTGCTCACCATCGTGATGACAAAGAACGCGTCAGCCAGCTCTTCTGGTCAACGTTTAACGCCAAGCTGATGCTGCTGGTGGTCACCAGCGGCACGCTGCTGACCGCGACCTGGTTCAATCCCTCCTGGCACCCTCTGTTCTTCATCATTCTGGCGAACTGCACCACGCTGGTGGGCTCGCTGTTTTCATTCGGCTGGCTGATGCAGGGCTTTGAGAAGCTGGGTAAGACGGCGATGATCGCCACCTTCGGTAACTTCTGTGCGATTCCGCTGACCTTTTTACTGGTGAAATCTCCGCAGGATACCTGGCTGGCTGCCCTGATCCCTGGCGCGGTCTCCATTATCAGCGCGGCGATTACGCTGAAGTTTGTGCTGGAGATGAAAGTCATAGGCCGCTACCGCTTTGAACCGCGCGAAATCAAACAGCGCATCACCGACAGCATGGATGTGTTTATCGCCATCGCCGGTGCTAACCTTTTCAACAGCGTCAACGTGGTGATTCTCGCCACCTTTGCTTCTACTTATATGGTCGGGATCTACAACGGCGCCGATCGCCTGCGTAAAGCGGCCAACTCGGTACCGGAGCAGATTGGCAGCGCCTTCTTCCCGCGCGTCAGCCACCTGTTTGGCCGGGATAAACGCGCCGCGATTGCCGCGACACGCAAAAGCCTGCTGCTGTCGTTTTCCCTGAGTCTGTCGATTGTGATCTTCACCTGGTTTTTTGCTGACCTGGTGGTCTCAATATTGCTGGGTAAAGACTTTATCCCGTCGGCGGATGTGCTGCGCGTCTTTGTGCTCTGCTTCCTGTTTGGCAACATTGCCTACCCGGCTGGATTGCAGATTCTGATCCCACATGGTCTGGCCCGCCAGCGTATGTGGGTGATGATGGCCGCTGGTGTGGTTAACGTGCCGCTCTGCTGTTTCCTGGCGTGGAAGTTTGGCGCAATCGGTGCCGCATGGTCGATGGTCGGGGCTGAAGCGTTCGTCTGTCTCGGTATTTTTGGCATCATGCAACGCCACGGCATCCTGCGGGAATATCTGTTTCCCTCTGAGGTGAAAAATCAACCCGTAAACGATTCCGCCGCGTAAGATCAAAGCATTTTCAGATAGTTTTATGCATTCCCGCTGTTCGATTTACTTTTGCGCCAGAGCACTTTACCATTCTGGCGCACATTTTCCCGTGCACCGACTTCCACGATCGCTTCCGTCCTTCAGGAGAGTGCATGTTTTATCCTATCGTCCGACCGGCGCTGTTTAAACTTGATCCCGAACGCGCACACGAACTCACTTTTCAGCAACTGCGTTTTATGAACGGCACCCCACTGGAGATGTTTTATCGCCAGAATCTGCCGTCGCGTCCGGTCACCTGTATGGGACTGACCTTTAAGAATGCCCTGGGCCTGGCGGCGGGTCTGGATAAGAACGCAGAGTGCATTGATGCGTTTGCGGCGATGGGCTTTGGTTTTGTTGAAGTCGGCACCGTCACGCCGCGCGCCCAGGCGGGGAACGATAAGCCACGCATGTTTCGTCTGGTGGAAGCGGGCGGAATTATCAATCGGATGGGGTTTAATAATCTGGGTGTTGATCACCTGGTTGAAAACGTGAAGAAAGCGCGCTTTAACGGCGTGCTGGGGATCAATATCGGTAAAAATAAAGATACGCCGGTCGAGCAGGGCAAAGATGATTATCTCATCTGCATGGAAAAGGTTTATGCCCACGCCGGTTATATCGCCATTAATATTTCCTCACCTAACACCCCAGGTTTACGTTCGCTGCAATATGGCGAGGCGCTGGATGATCTGCTTTCTTCCATTAAACAGAAACAAAAAGAGCTGGAACAGCGTCATCTGAAATATGTTCCGCTGGCCGTAAAAATTGCGCCCGATCTCTCTGAAGAAGAGTTAATTCAGGTCGCGGACAGTTTAATTCGTCATCAGATTGATGGCGTGATTGCCAGCAATACCACGCTCGATCGTTCGCTGGTGAGCGGTCTTAAGCATGCTGAGGAAGCGGGTGGGTTAAGTGGACGGCCAGTGCAGTCGCGCAGCACGGCGGTGATACAGCGCCTCTCTCAGGAACTGCAGGGACGGTTGCCGATTATTGGGGTAGGCGGGATCGATTCTCTGACGGCAGCGCGTGAAAAAATCGCCGCCGGGGCAACACTGGTTCAGATTTATTCAGGCTTTATTTATCAGGGGCCAGGCTTAATTAAAGATATCGTCACCCATCTCTAAGACAATTCTCACAATCATTGGCCGGGGGGTTTATTTATCCCCTCGGCTCGTTTATATTTTGTCCTGTTGCACGCTTTTTCAGCTTTTCCTTATGTTTCTTTTTTCGCTGAATTCTGCGTGATTTTTGGCGCAGCGGTAAATACAGGGCACACGATGAAAATTAAACCCGATGATAACTGGCGTTGGTATTTTGACAACAGCCACGACCGAATGATGCTCGACCTGGCAGACGGTATGCTTTTTCGTTCCCGTTATTCCCGCAAGATGCTCACGCCGGATGCCTTCACTGAATCGGGTTTTTGTGTCGATGACGCCGCCCTTTATTACACCTTTGAAGAGACCTGCCGTCAGTGCAAACTCAGTGGCAGCCATCGCGCCGAACTGGTGTTAAATGCGCTGGTCGCTGCACGCTTCCTCAAGCCACTGATGCCGAAAAGCTGGCATTTCGCCTCTTATGCTCCGGCAATGCAGCCCCGTCCCGGTGAAATGGTACAGGTTACGCTGGCAGAAGAGGGAACGCAGGCACGACTGCTGGTGGTTGAGAGTGGCGATAATGCGGCGCTCTGCCTGCTGGCGCAGCCGGGATTGACGCTGGCCGGAAAAAACATGGTGCTCGGCGATGCCATCAAGGTGATGAACGATCGCCTGCAGCCCCTGTATCAGGATGTCGCGCCGCGCTACGCCCGCGCAGTCTGACTACCTTAGTTCTACATCGCCAGCCGGAATACAGCTGCAGCTCAACAGCGTGCCGTCCTGACGCAGGGCGCTCTGTTTCAGCGCCTTAACCTCACCCGCGACCAGACTCAGCTTGCAACTGCCGCACAGTCCCGCCCGACAGGAGTAGGGGATCCGGAAGCCCTGCATCTCCAGCTGATCCAGTAATACCTGCTGATTATCCCCGGTGAACGTCTGACCCTGAAACGTGATAGCCACGGCATCTGGCGCCTGCTGCTTTGGTTTCAGTGTTTCGACCACTTCACCGGCACCATAGCTGCGCGGTGCATGACGTTTCAGGACAATCATCTCATCACCGGCGCGCACCACCCCACTGTTGCGCGCCACTAAGTTCAGACCGAAATCAATATCCCCGCTGCCATCCAGGGCGGTGCGGAACGTCTGCAGCGTGGCCAGTGGATGACCGGCAGGATGCTTAACGCCGGTCTCGGTGCTGACAGTGGTGAGCACGCAGCGACTGCATGGCTTAGGCACCTCGAATATCACGTCGCCAATCTGAATCTCCGCCCAGCTGTCTTCATCCCATGCGGCAGCGCCGCTGACGA
The DNA here is from genome assembly GCF_019969975.1 of Pantoea sp. OVA07A. Lineage (NCBI taxonomy): Bacteria > Pseudomonadati > Pseudomonadota > Gammaproteobacteria > Enterobacterales > Erwiniaceae > Pantoea > Pantoea sp. OVA07A. The sequence continues at coordinate 1,643,281 of NZ_JAHXYM010000001.1, forward strand.
CCAGATTCGGACGAAACTGTTCGGCACGGACGCTGGCCGGGCAGCGCTGTTGCAGATCATGCAGCGACGCGTTGTTGATCAGCAAAAACGGAAAGCCGTCGGCAAAGCTCAGCGGAATATGATTAAACGCTTTAACCCGGCGGCTGGGTTGCGGCCCGACCCAGCGCAACTGAACCTCACGCGGGAAGAACGGGCTCAGCCATTGGTTAATCGCACGCGGCGCTATGCGCGCGGTGAAATGATTTCCCCAGACTTCGGTGGGGTGATCCTGCTCATCGAAATCGCTGAAGCGGATCAGGGAGTGACTGCCATCCGGGGCCGTCAGCAGCAGGCCATCCGGTAAAATCGCGGGCGTGAAGCGCACCATCTCCGGGTGCTGACGCGCGGTAATAAAGGTGCCATCAGGTTCGGTCACCATAAACAGACGATCAAATGCCAGTCCGCTGTCAGTGACCAGCGCGTGTGACAGCGCTAATCCCCGCATCGACTTCACAGGATGAATAAATAAGCGGGAAAGCGTGATCATGGTGTTCTCCTTGAACCCGACGCGCAGCACAAAAGAAGCTAACTTTATGACATAGGTCTCCGATTCGCTATAATGCGCGACAATTTTCTCAAGAGTTAAAAAGTGACGATATGAATTCTCTGTTTGCCAGCACGGCGCGTGGGCTCGAAGAGCTGTTAAAAAGTGAGCTGGACGCGCTGGGCGCGCAGGATTTGCAAGTGGTGCAGGGAGGCGTTCACTACGAAGCCGACGATCGCACTATGTACCAAAGCCTGATGTGGAGTCGTTTAGCATCACGCATCCTGTTGCCGCTGGGAGAGTTTGGCGTCTACAGCGATCTGGATCTCTATCTGGGCGTGCAGAGCGTGGACTGGCCGACGATGTTCGGCAGCGACAAAACCTTTGTTGTGCATTTCAGCGGCACCAACGATTCGATCCGTAACAGCCAGTTCGGCGCGCTGAAAGTGAAAGATGCCATCGTGGACAGCTTTACCCGTCAGAACCTCGAACGACCCAACGTCGATCGTGAGCAGGCAGATATCCGTGTCAACGTCTGGCTGAATGATGATCGCGCCAGCATTGCGCTGGATCTCAGCGGCAGCTCGCTGCATCAGCGTGGTTATCGCCAGCAGACCGGTCAGGCGCCGTTAAAAGAGACCCTGGCGGCGGCCATCGTGCTGCGTTCTGGCTGGGAGCCGACGACACCGCTGATCGATCCGATGTGTGGTTCCGGTACGCTGCTGATTGAAGCCGCACTGATTGCCTGCGATCGTGCGCCAGGCCTGCTGCGCAAGCACTGGGGCTTCACCGCCTGGAGCCAGTTTAACGCTGCGTTGTGGCAGGACGTTAAAACCGAGGCGCAGAATCGTGCCCGCACTGGTACGGCTGCCACTCAGGCGCGCTTCTTTGGCTACGACAATAATGGTCGGGTGCTGGAGTGGGCGCAGGCGAATGCCCGCCGCGCTGGCGTCTTTGAACTTTTCACCTTCGGCCAGCAGGATCTGCTGAAGCTGACTAATCCGGTCGATCCGGCGGTTCACGGTACGGTGCTGAGTAATCCTCCTTACGGTGAACGTCTGGAGAGCGAACCAGCCCTGATTGCGCTGCACAGCCAGCTCGGACGTCTGATGAAGCAGCATTTTGGCGGCTGGAACCTGTCGCTGTTCAGCGCCTCGCCAGAACTGCTGAGCTGCCTGCAGTTGCGTGCCGATCGCCAGTTTAAAGCGAAGAACGGTCCGCTGGATTGCGTGCAGAAAAACTATAAGCTGGCGGTTAACAGTCATGAAAGCGCCGGACAGATTGCGGAAGATTACGCTAACCGCCTGCGTAAAAACGTGAAGAAACTGGAGAAGTGGGCGCGTCAGGAAGGCATTGAATGCTACCGTATTTATGATGCCGATCTGCCAGACTACAACGTTGCTGTCGATCGCTATGGCGACTGGGTGATTATCCAGGAGTATGCGCCACCGAAAACCATCGATCCTGATAAAGCGCGTCAGCGTCTGTTCGATGTCATCAGCGCAACGCTGAGCGTGCTGCAACTGCCTGCTGACCGTCTGATTATGAAAACGCGTGAACGCCAGAAAGGCAAAGCGCAGTATCAGAAGCTCAGCGAGAAGGGCGACTATTTCGAAGTTAAAGAGTTTAATGCGCGTTTCTGGGTGAATCTGACCGACTATCTCGATACCGGCCTGTTCCTCGATCACCGCATTGCCCGTAAAATGCTGGGCCAGATGAGTCAGGGCAAAGATTTCCTGAACCTGTTTGCCTATACCGGTACTGCCAGTGTGCATGCCGGTCTGGGTGGCGCGCGTTCAACCACCACGGTAGATATGTCGCGTACCTATCTGGAGTGGGCGGAGCGCAACCTGCGTCTTAACGGACTGACCGGGCGTCAGCATCGTCTGATGCAGGCGGACTGTCTGAGCTGGCTGAATGAGAGTGACGAGAACTTTGACCTGATCTTTATCGATCCGCCAACGTTCTCCAACTCAAAACGTATGGAAGAGAGCTTCGACGTTCAGCGCGATCATATGATGCTGATGCGTAACCTGAAGCGCCTGCTGCGTCGCGGCGGCACCATCATGTTCTCCAATAACAAACGCGGTTTCAAAATGGACATGGATGGCCTGAAATCACTGGGCCTGCAGGCGCAGGATATTACCCAGAAAACGCAGTCGCAGGACTTCGCGCGTAACCGTCAAATTCACAACTGCTGGCTGATCACTCACGCCGGTAAGGAATAAGCTTACATGTCATTAATCAGTATCCACGGCGCTTATCTCTCCTTCAGCGATGCGCCGCTGTTAGACAACACCGAACTGCACATCGAAGAGAACGAACGCGTCTGTCTGGTGGGCCGTAACGGTGCAGGTAAATCCACGCTGATGAAAATCATCAATGGCGAACAGCCACTGGATGATGGCCGCATTATTTATGAAACCGATCTGGTCGTGGCGCGTCTGCAACAGGATCCGCCGCGCAATATTACCGGTTCGGTGTATGACTTCGTGGCCGAGGGCGTTGAAGAGCAGGCTGAGCATCTGAAAGCCTATCACGCCATTTCCCATGTGGTGATGGAAGATCCCAGCGATAAAAACCTCAATGAGATGGCGCGTCTGCAGAGCATTCTCGACCACCAGAATCTGTGGCAGCTGGAGAGCCGCATCCATGACGTGCTGGAGCAGATTGGTCTGCAGCCCGATACCGAGCTGTCGTCGCTCTCGGGCGGCTGGCTGCGTAAAGCGGCGCTGGGTCGTGCGCTGGTGAGTAACCCGCGCGTCCTGATGCTGGATGAGCCAACCAACCACCTCGATATCGAAACCATCGACTGGCTGGAAACGTTCCTGAAGAACTTCACCGGCAGCATCATCTTTATTTCCCATGACCGTTCGTTTATCCGCAACATGGCGACGCGCATTGTCGATCTGGACCGTGGCAAGCTGGTCTCCTGGCCAGGCAACTACGATCTCTATCTGGAAGGCAAAGAGGAAGCGTTGCGCGTTGAAGAGATGCAGAACGCGGAATTTGACCGTAAGCTGGCGCAGGAAGAGGTGTGGATCCGTCAGGGCATCAAAGCCCGTCGTACCCGTAATGAAGGTCGTGTGCGTGCGCTGAAAGCGCTGCGTCGTGAACATTCAGAACGTCGTGAAGTGATGGGCAAAGCCAACATGCAGGTGGGCGAAGCGTCCCGTTCCGGCAAGATTGTGTTTGAGCTGGAAAATGTCGACTACGCGGTCGATGGCAAAGTGCTGGTTAAGGACTTCTCAACCCAGGTACAGCGTGGCGACAAAATTGCGCTGATCGGACCGAACGGCTGCGGGAAAACTACCTTACTGCGCCTGATGCTGCAGCAGCTGAAAGCTGACCATGGTCGTGTGCATTCCGGTACCAAGCTGGAAGTAGCCTACTTTGACCAGCATCGCGCTGAACTGGATCCGGATCGCACCGTGATGGACAACCTGGCCGAAGGCAAGCAGGAAGTACTGGTCAACGGCAAACCGCGCCACGTACTGGGCTATCTGCAGGACTTCCTGTTCCATCCAAAACGTGCCATGACGCCGGTGCGCGCCCTTTCGGGCGGTGAACGAAACCGTCTGCTGCTGGCGCGCCTGTTCCTGCGTCCCAGCAACCTGATGATTCTGGATGAACCGACTAACGACCTTGACGTCGAAACCCTGGAACTGCTGGAAGAGCTGATTGATGGCTATCAGGGTACCGTCTTACTGGTGAGCCACGATCGTCAGTTCGTCGATAATACCGTTACCGAGTGCTGGATTTTTGAAGGCAATGGTGAGATTGGTACCTTTGTTGGCGGTTATCACGATGCTCAGCAGCAGCGCGCCGCCTACCGGCAGCACAAGGCGGCAGCACCGGCGAAAGCGACGGGTAACGCCTCTAAGCCTGCAGCAGAGAAGGGTGATGCGAAGCGTAGCGTGAATAAACTCAGCTACAATCTGGCGCGTGAGCTGGAACAGCTGCCGCAAAAACTGGAGCAGCTGGAAGCGCGTATCGGAGAACTGCAGGCGAAGATGAGTCATCCCGACTTCTTCAGCCAGGCACACGATCAGACGCAACCGGTGCTGGATAATCTGGCTCAGACTGAGCAGGAGCTGGAAACCGCTTTTGCGCGCTGGGAAGAGCTAGAGTCACTGAAAAACGGCGCGTAGGGCAGGGCTAACGGATGTGTTCAGCAGTGAAAAGTAACGCGTGGATGCTCTGTCCACAATGCGATTTAATGATTAAGCTGCCGGACATTCCCGTTGGCAGCCGTGCGTCATGCCCGCGCTGCCACACCTCCCTGACGGCCAACTGGCACGAACCGCGTAAACGGCCAACGGGCTATGCGCTGGCAGCGCTGTTTATGCTGCTGCTGGCGAATCTGTTTCCTTTTGTCTCAATGAAGGTGGCCGGGCTGACCAGCCAGATCACCCTGGCGCAGATCCCTCAGGTGATGGTGACGGAAGATTACAGCAGTCTGGCGACGCTGTTCCTTCTCTTTGTGCAGGCGGTTCCGGCCTTCTGCATGATCACCATTATCCTGCTGGTCAATCCGGTCCCGTTGCCGACGCGCCTCAAAATCGGTCTGGCACGTATCCTGTTTCAGCTGCGAAACTGGGGCATGGCAGAAATCTTTATGGCGGGCGTGCTGGTCAGTTTCGTCAAGCTGATGGCCTATGGCGAGATCGGCCTGGAGACCAGCTTCTGGCCGTGGGTTCTGTTCTGTCTGCTGCAGTTGCGGGCCTTTCAGTGCGTTGATCGACGTGGCTTGTGGGACAGTCTGTCACCCCGGCCTGCGCTGCCCCATCCGCCCGAAGTGGGCATCAGTGGTTTAGAGCAGGGTCTGCGCTCCTGTCCCTGCTGTACGGCCATTCTGCCGGAAGCAGAGCATAAGTGTCCCCGCTGCGGCGTCACGGCCGAGGCACGGCGTAAGCACAGCCTGCAGTGGACGCTGGCGCTGTTGTTCACCTCAATACTGCTTTATATCCCGGCCAACCTGTTGCCGATTATGGTGACGGAAACCCTCGGCACTGCCTATCCTTCCAATATCATGGCGGGGGTGATTGTGCTGTGGGGTGATGGCTCCTATCCGGTGGCGCTGGTGATCTTTATCGCCAGTATCATGGTGCCTACGCTGAAAATGCTGGCGATTGGCTGGCTTTGCTGGGATGCCAGCGGACGCGGACAGCGTGACAGCCACAGGATGCACAAAATTTATGAAGTGGTCGAATTTGTTGGCCGCTGGTCAATGATCGACGTGTTTGTTATTGCCGTGCTCTCTGCGCTGGTGCGCATGGGGCAATTAATGAATGTTTATCCCGCGTGGGGGGCAGTATTGTTTGCAATGGTGGTGATTATCACCATGATTGCTGCCATGACCTTTGACCCGCGATTAACCTGGGATCGTGTACGCGAAAACAATATGAAGGAGTCGCGCCTTGACGGAAACTAATCACGGCCATGCAAAGGTGGAACAGATTAAGCGCTGGTCGCCGGTCTGGATTGTCCCCATCGTTACGCTGTTAATCGGCGGATGGATCCTCTTTTATCACTTCAGCCATCAGGGGCCGGAAGTCACCCTCATCACCGAAAACGCCGAAGGCATTGTTGCGGGTAAAACCACGATTAAAAGCCGCAGTGTGGATGTCGGTGTGGTGGAAAGCGCGGTGTTAAGCGACGATCTTCACCATGTGGAAATCAAAGCGCGCCTGAATTCAGGCATGGAAAAACTGCTGCACAGCGACAGCGTTTTCTGGGTGGTGAAACCGCAGGTGGGTCGCGAAGGGATCAGCGGTCTCGGTACTCTGTTATCCGGTGCCTATATCGAATTACAGCCGGGCACTAAAAGCCAGGCACCCGAGCAGTTTAAGCTGCTGGATGCGCCGCCGTTAGCGCCACCGGATGCCAAAGGGATTCGCATCGTGCTGGACAGCAAGAAAGCGGGTCAGCTCAATCCGGGGGATCCGGTCCTGTTCCGCGGCTATCGCGTCGGTACGGTCGAGACCAGTATTTTCGATACCGAAAAACGCATGATGACCTATCAGCTGTTCGTCGCTGCGCCTTACGATCGCCTGATTACAACCAATGTGCGCTTCTGGAAGGACAGCGGCATCGCCGTGGATATGTCCGCTTCAGGAATGCGGGTGGAAATGGGATCGCTGACCACACTGTTCAGCGGCGGCGTCAGTTTTGACGTGCCGGATGGCTGGGAGCTGGGTCAGCCTGCGCAGAATAAGTCTGATTATCATCTGTTTGACGATCAGCGCAGCATTCAGGACTCGCTCTATACCAACCATATTGATTACCTGATGTTCTTCACCGACTCCATCCGTGGTCTGCAGGCGGGTGCGCCGGTTGAATTCCGCGGCATTCGCCTGGGTACCGTCTCAGAAGCGCCATTGATGAAAGCCGGTCTGGACCAGGCGCTGAACAATGATTACCGCGTGCCGGTGCTGATTCGCATTGAGCCGGATCGCTTTATCAGCCGACTGGGTGAGAACTTCGATCTGCAACAGCATCTGCAGGATGGTAAAAAACGTGGCCTGCGTGCGACGCTGAAAACCGGCAGTCTGTTGTCGGGTGCGCTCTATGTCGATCTCGACTTCTATGACAATGCACCGCCTTACAAAGGTCCGCAGAAAGTCTCTGGCTATGAAGTTATCCCAACGGTCAGCGGTGGCCTGAGCCAGATTCAGCAGAAGCTGATGGCGGCGCTGGATAAGATCAACAGTCTGCCACTGAACGGTATGGTCAATGAAGCGACAGGCACGCTGAAAGAGAGCCAGAAAACGATGCGTGATCTGCAGCGCACCATCGACAACATCAACAAAGTCACCGCCAGTCCGGCTATGAAAACCCTGCCGGAAGACCTGCAGCAGACATTGCGCGAGCTGAACCGCAGCATGAAAGGCCTGCAGCCAGGCTCACCAGCCTACAGCAAGCTGGTGGGGGATATGCAGCGCCTGGATAAGGTTCTGCGTGAACTCCAGCCGGTGTTAAGAACGCTTAACACCAAGAGCAATGCGCTGGTATTTGAGGCAAAACCGGGACAGGATCCCCAGCCGAAGAGGGCGAAACAGTGAATAAAGGATTGATACTTTGTGCCGCGCTGGTGTTGAGTGCGTGCAGTAGCAGCGTTGACAATACCTGGTATCAGCTGCCCTCCGGGGCGGCTTCCATGCAGGTCAGCAGCAGCCAGCTGAATGAAGCGCAACCGATGTTATGGGTGCAGCAGGTGACGGTGCCGGACTATCTGGCAGGCAACGGACTGGTTTATCAGACCAGCGATGTCAAATACGTTATCGCCGCGAATAATCTCTGGGCCAGCCCGCTCGATCAGCAGTTGCAGCAGACATTGATCACTAACCTGAGCAAGGCGCTGCCAGGCCGGCTGGTCGCAGGTTCACCTTTAGGCGCGCAGCACGATACGCTGAATGTGACCGTGACAGGCTTTCAGGGACGCTATGATGGCAAAGCAGTCGTCAGTGGCGAATGGACGCTGGAACATCAGGGCCGGCTGACCAAACAGGCGTTTAACCTGGTACTGCCGCAGACCGAAGATGGCTACGATGCGATGGTCAGAACGCTGGCGGCGGGCTGGCAACAGACAGCACAGAAGATTGCCAATAGCGTGGTTGCGTTAAATTAAGATTGATGTGAATAAATAAGCTAAGCCCCTGACCGATTGTCGTGCTTTTTCGACAGAGGTCAGGGGCTTTTTTATTAGCTTAATCAGAAAGATAGTGTTGTTGCATGCATCACAGAACGTCATTATTTTTACCGATTAAGGTCACATTTATGACACTGGCATGAAGATTGGGCATTGATCTTTGGGTGCGCAGGAGGTAGAACATAAGTGTGGTTGAACATTAATTCACCACTTTTCTTTCCACCAGATTCCACAGACCTTACATGAGGGACACGGAGTATGAAGAGACAGAAACGAGACCGCCTCGAACGCGCCCATTCACGTGGTTATCAGGCAGGTATTACTGGACGCTCAAAAGAGATGTGTCCGTATCAGTTGATTGACGCTAAGTCTCACTGGTTGGGAGGTTGGCGACAAGCCATGGAGGACAGGTCGGTAGCTGCATAACCGGATGTCACTGAAAAGGGAATATAACCTCCGCCATGCGCGGAGGTTTTTGTTTCGGGGGGAAACGCTTAGAAAGCGGCGGTATCTTTAAACAGGCCGACTTTAAGATCGCTGGCGGTATAGATCAGATTACCGTCAACCAGCACTTCACCATCTGCCACGCCCATAACCAGTTTGCGGTTAATAACGCGTTTGAAGTGAATGCGGTAAGTCACTTTCTTCGCATCTGGCAGGACCTGACCGGTGAATTTCACTTCACCCACGCCCAGCGCACGACCTTTACCTTCGCCGCCCAGCCAGCCCAGATAGAAACCAACCAGCTGCCACATGGCATCAAGGCCCAGACAACCCGGCATCACCGGATCGCCAATAAAGTGACAGCCGAAGAACCAGAGATCAGGATTGATATCCAGCTCCGCTTCAACAAAGCCTTTGTCATATTTGCCGCCGTCTTCGGTCATTTTGACCACGCGGTCCATCATCAGCATGTTGCCGGATGGAAGCGGCGGACCATTTTCGCCAAACAGTTCACCACGACCTGACAGAATCAGATCTTCTTTGGTATAGGATTCGCGTTTATCTACCATGTTTTCAATAAGCCTTGTTTTAGTGAATCACGAATATTAGCGAACAGTTGTACGCTGAGCAAATCGGATTAACGGTGGTTGAACCAGTTAAGCCAGCGCAGCGCCCAGGGACGTTGCGGACCGTCCGGCTGGTTGAACAGGCTAATGCGTTCCTGGATGGTATTCAGCAGGCAATCGCCCAAGCGATCCTCGGTACTCCAGATTTTACCGGTCAGCAGCGGTAGCGCTTCATCGGCACGGTCAATTGCCCAGATATGGAAATGACCCTGTTCAACCGCACTGACAACCGCCTGGCTGAGGCTGAGATGACGGACATTGCTGGCGGGAATAATCACACCCTGCTGACCTGTCAGTTCTCGCTGATGGCAGATATCAAAGAAGCCTTCGATTTTCTCGTTCAGTCCGCCCACCGGTTGTACGTTGCCAAACTGATCAACCGAGCCGGTCACCGCAATTTGCTGATTGATGGGCTGATTAGCCAGCGCGCTGATTAAGGCACAGAGTTCAGCCAGTGAAGCACTGTCACCATCCACCTCGGAGTAAGATTGCTCAAAGACCATTGAGGCCGAGAAGGGCAGTTGCTGATCGAGTTCCAGTTCGGCAATCAGGTAAGCCTGCATAATCATCATGCCTTTGGCATGAATATTACCGCCCAGCTCCGCTTTACGCTCGATATCCATGAATTCACCATCGCCGGGATGTACCACGCAGGTAATACGCGAGGGATCGCCCCAGGCACGGGGATGGCCAGGATATTCAACGACCGACAGGCCATTAATCTGACCAACCACTTCGCCTTCGGTTTCAATCAGAATCTGTCGCAGCAGGATCTCGTCACGCATCCGCTCATTGAGATAATTCTCGCGCCACAAACGCGCTTCCAGCGCATCACGCAGCGCTTCAGCGTTCAATTCATCGCCCATCAGGGCCGATTCGCGCATCTGGCGTTGTAGCCAGCGGGGGCAGAGTGGCAGCGTCTCTTGATCGCCGCTGTAGCGGACGCCTTCTTTAATCAGTTCTGGCCAGAAGTCCGCTTCCGGCTGGGGCAGACCCGCCTGTTGCGCCAGTTCGATGTTCCAGCGACACCAGGCAAGCATGTCATCTTCATCCAGAATCTGAATATTCTCTTCAAATTCAGTATAGATGGCCATTTCGTGAGCTTCGGGATCCAGCTCCTGAAATTCTGCCAGCGCTTCCCGATCGCCACACAGGACCAGTTTCAGATTGAGGGGCAAGGGAGGAATCGAGACTGGCAGCGGCCGGCGTTCATCCTGAGATGTCCACTCAACATAACCCTGCTCAATACACTTTTTCAGGCGTAACCAGAGAATCGGTTGCGTCATCAGGCTACGCAGTGAAAGCAGCAGCGTGCCGCCATTAGCACGATGGATCAGGCCCGGTTCCAGCTGGATGCGATCTTTATACTGGCGCACGCAGCCAAACAACTGCTCCATCTCAATCCATTCAGCAAAGTGAATACCACCCTGACTGGTGAACGGGCGTTGAGGATCGGAGGGGGGCTGGAGCGTGACGTTGTCGGCCATGATATGGTAATCACCGCCGAATAGAGTGGTACTGTCGGCCATGACCCGCTCTGCGGCCTGGGCAATGAATGTCAGATAATCGCGATTCTCCTGGCTACGAACCAGCAGTAACGGGAACCCCTGCGTCTGATGGTGTAAGTGCGCCAGTGCATTCAGCAACCGGGGCTGTACCGTTGCCAGAGCATCAGTTTCTTCATCAGCAATTCGGGAGAAAACGGATTGGTATTGCGCGCTATCTGGCTGTAAGGTCTGCCACGTAAGTTGAGTGCTGGTCAAAATAATCGCATTTGTCTGTTTTAAGAAAAGCGAGATTATACAGGATTCACCCTTGTTAAGCACTGCAGACTTCCTGTTGAAGATGTGATGGTGACAGCATGTTTTTCGTTGCTGCATCCGGGAAAAAAGCTGTTATTCTTAGTTCGTTACGTGATCACGATGAGATTCCGATGAAATACCAGCAACTCGAAAATCTTGAATGTGGATGGAAGTGGAAATACCTGGTGAAAAAACATCGGGAAGGTGAACTGATCACGCGTCACCTTGAATTAAGCGCGGCGCAGGCAGCAGTGGATAAGCTGCTGGCAATGGAAAATAATCCGGTTACAGTGAATGAATGGATCGCAGAACATATTCACGCTGATCTGGATAACCGACTGAAGCAAACCATCCGTGCCCGACGGAAACGCCATTTCAACGCTGAGCATCAGCATACGCGAAAAAAATCGATAGACTTGGAGTATCTGGTCTGGCAGCGACTGGCAGGTCTGGCACAGCGGCGCGGCTGCACGCTCTCTGAAACGATTGTTCAGCTGATAGAAGATGCAGAACGTAAAGAGAAATATGCCACTCAGATGTCGAGCCTGAAGCAGGATTTGCAGGCGATTCTGGGTAACTCCGGTTCAGAGAGCGAATAATCGGGCAGGGCAATCAAAGCCTTTATCCTTCAGTCCGGTTTTATTACCGGCATAAAAAAACCCCGCCTTAGCGGGGTTTTTTATTACGTGTAAACTTAAGCCTGTGGCTGAGTTACAACGTCTTTGATACCTTTAACGTCGATTTCTACACGACGGTCCGGCGCCAGGCAGTCGATCAGGGCATTACGGCCTTTCACGCTGTCACAGGTGTTGCCGGTAACTGGGTTAGATTCACCCATGCCACGTGCAGAGATCTTGTTAGAAGGAATACCTTTAGATACCAGGTAATCTACGACTGACTGAGCACGTTTCTCAGACAGTTTCTGGTTGTACTGCTCTGAACCGATGCGATCGGTGAAGCCCAGTACGACAACGGAACCATCTTTAGGATCCATTGAGCTCAGCTGGCTGTACAGCTGATCCAGAGCCTGCTGGCCTTCTGGCTTCAGAGTAGATTTGTTGAAGGTGAACAGAACGTCAGACTTCAGAGTGAAACGCTTGGTTTCAACAACTGGAGCTGGTGCTGGAGCCGGAGCTGGCGCCGGAGCAGCGACGTCATCCTGACCGAAGCGGTATGAAACGCCTACGCTCAGCATGCCGTTGTCTGGACGAGTACCAACGGTCTGTGCATCACCGATGTTGTTAACCCACTGGTAATCCAGACGGGTAGCCCAGTTTTTGGTCAGCGCATATTCAACACCAACAGCAGCCAGCGGAGATACGCCGGTGTCGTGGTCGCTGATGCGGCCAGTAGTTGGGTTAGTCTGCGTTGAGTCTGCACGCCATACCATGCCGCCCAGACGAGTATACACGTCCAGATCGTCATAGATTGGGTAGCTCAGTTTAGCAGCCAGCTGAACGCCCTGTGCTTTGAATGCGCCGTTAGTCACGTTGCCTTTGTTAGGCATGCGACCCAGCCAGTCATAGCCCAGCTCGAAGCCCAGGTATGGATTTGCCTGGTAACCAACGAATGCACCTGCACCCAGCTGGCTTTCATGAGTTGGACCGTCATTGTTTTCGTAACCGTTACCGTAGTAACCAGTGTCGTGATACTGAGACCAGCCCAGTTTAGCACCGGTGTACCAGGTGTCATCTTTCGGAGCGGCCTGCGCTACGGTAGCGAAGCCAGCCAGTGCCACTGCAATTGCGATAGCTGTCTTTTTCATTTTGCGCCTCGTTATCATCCAAATAGGCAATGAGCAAAAAGGTTGCTCTTGGTTTAAATCCTTCGCCGGGTCAAAACGCTCGCTTATGACTCTACCGCAAAAAACGGAGGTTATTGAGCACCCTGGCGAGCTAAAGTCTACAACGAGATTGGAAACTTACAAGTATGATGTGAGGCGCTTATGTAAAAAAACAGCGATTTATACACAATTTCTAACAATTAGGCTGGTCTTATTGCCGCGGCAAAAAGCCCTAAAAACTTGCTAAACCATTGTCAACGCTCGAACTAACAGAATCAGTGGTTTAGCTGCGACAGATAAGAAAAATAGCTTGGGAAACTTCTGATTTTTACTTAATGAAACAAATCCGACTGAATTTTTATCGCAGTTTGCGGTCTGAGAGGCGCTTCTGATGTCCCGCTTGCACGCAAAATCAATCCTAACGCTTCACCCTCTGCCGCCGCATTTTCAAGTTGACGTCGTTCATCTTCGTCAAGATCGTAAGGAATCCATGCCAGAACGACACTGTAATTTCCTGTACGCAATGCTTTAACCATCGCTTCAACCGCATTCAGACGTTCAGAATCGGCGATATGCATACTTTTATCCAGTGGTAATCCTGATTCCTGCAGCCAGGTGCGATTCAGTTTATATGCCGGTGTTAACCACAACTGCCAGCGTGATTGCTGACTCAGCTGCTGTAATAAAGGCAACAGCAACATCTGCATCATACCGGGCTGTTCGCTGTAGCGTAACTCAGTAATTCCACCGCCCTGAGAGGCCGGAACGGAAGAGGACGCATAATGATGAGCATAGCGTGAATTATCAGGATGTTGTGTTCGCATAAGTTAATCACCAGCAGTGGACTGTATGAATATACAGTACTGTCATCCTGGATAAAGATCAACCCAAATTTCTGAAAACGCCTCGCAAAATCGCGACAAGATTAGTTGAAACGCTATTTATTCATTGAACCCGTTGACGCTTTTTTTTATCTTCTAATTACCTGATACCCAAGGTAATTTACGATATATTTCTTACATGGAGGTGGTGCAATGAAAAAGGTGAATCCGGTTGTAGAGCGCTCCAGAGCGCGCCTGGCCCCATTAGGAACAATAGAGTCGCGCACCCAGTTCGGAGGCTATGCCCTGGCTGTAGAAAGTGTGGTTTTTGCCTTAATTAATAAAGACGAACTCTATCTGCGTGCCAGTGAACATTTGCGGGAATACCTTACAGATCGTCCGCTGCAACCCCTGATTTTTCGCAAGCGGGGCAAGCTGGTGAGTCTCAATTACTTTCGGGTCGATGAGGCGTTGTGGCGCGACCCTGACCATCTGCTGGCGCTCTCTGCTGCCTCTTTAGAAACGGCGCAGCTGGAGTTGCAGGACCGACAATCCTCACCGCGGTTAAAAGATCTGCCAAATCTCAGCGTACGTATGGAGATGATGCTGTACGAGGCGGGCGTCATGAGCGTCAATCATCTCTACCAGATGGGGGCTAAACAGTGCTGGCTGAAGCTTAAAGCGATCAACCAGCACGTTGGGTTCCAGACATTACTTGCGCTGCAGGGGGCGATCACGGGCCACCATGCCGCTGCGCTGCCGCAGGCGACACGGGCGGAGCTGAATGCGTGGTTCCAGCGCACGCTTTTATCAAACCCCAATCTCAGAAACGGCGAAGGCTAATCAGTGATTAGCGTGCGGCGCAGGCGAGCCACATCGGGCATTAATGCCACCAGCAGACCGAGTTGCTGGAGCACCAGCGGCGCACGCGTATCCGCATCTGCGGCCAGCTGGCTGATTCGCTGAGCCAGTTGATGGCGCATCGTTTCTACGTGCTCATCGCTGACAACTTCCGTCTGCAGCACATCCTCCACATAGCAAACCGTATCATCCAGCAATGTCAGCAGTTCGGGTGCGGTAATTTTATCGCGGTGAGCGCCCAGCGCAGAAATGTAACTCAGAAATGAATGGTTGGAGCAAAGCAGCTGAAAAGCCGAATCGCGCAGCTTCTGGCTGGTGCGACTTTCACTGCTCATGTTTGAGACCACTGACGCCAGTTCAGCATCCGCGTTATGCGCATCACGCCGTGCAATGCGATAGGCGAGACGGTTATCTTTGCCCTGATGATATTGCTCCATGATCGCGTCCAGATAGCGGCAATTCGCTTTCAGCGTTCGTTCTGCCACGGCAGGTAACTGACGAAAGCGCCAGTCAGGCCAGATAAACGCGACAGCCAGCCAGGCCAGCCCACAGCCCAGTAGGGTATCCACTACCCGCGGCAGGGCAACTTCAAACCCTTCACCCAGCAGGTTAAAGCAGAGCAGCACCAGCAGAGTGATAAACAGCGTGGCCTGTGCATACTGCACCTGCCTGAAAGCGAAGAACAGGACGCCCGTAATCACTATCAGGATTAACTGACCTTCAATCGAAGGCACCAGCCATAAAACGGGCAGACCAATCGCAATCCCCGCCAGCGTTCCGCCGATGCGCAAGGCCAGTCGTCGCTGCGTTGCATTGTAGTTGGGCTGGCAGACAAACAGGCTGGTCAGCAAAATCCAGTATCCCCGCTCCAGCCCGGTTACCTGAATAAAACCATATCCAATACAGAGCACCATAGACATGCGAACCGCATGCCGGAACAGCGCCGATGCGGGAGAGAGGTGGCGGCTGAAGCGCAGCCGGATATCA
The DNA here is from genome assembly GCF_019969975.1 of Pantoea sp. OVA07A. Lineage (NCBI taxonomy): Bacteria > Pseudomonadati > Pseudomonadota > Gammaproteobacteria > Enterobacterales > Erwiniaceae > Pantoea > Pantoea sp. OVA07A. The sequence continues at coordinate 1,658,779 of NZ_JAHXYM010000001.1, forward strand.
CTCCAGCCACTCAATCCTTCGCGTGACAGCAGATTGTCACTGTGCTGAGGATCTTCACCGGCCAGCGTCTGTTCTGACTCGATCGAAGCAAGCTGTGCGTCGATGGCGCGCAGGTTGCGCAGCAGCCAGAAAAGAGCACGGGTATGCGTAGCGTCGGGATCATGCTGCTCCAGACGTTCTATCGCTTTCTGTAATCGTTCAAATGCACGCTCAAAACGGCTGTCATGCACCCACCTTTGACGCATCAGAATGCAATGTGCCAGCTGGCGACAGGCCTGAGCCTGCATATTCAGCAGGCGCTGAAAGCGAAACAGAATTTCGTTGTAGCGCCAGTCGCCGCGCAGCAGATGATATTGCAAATGGGAAGAGCTGGCCCGTTCATGAATATCCTGCGCCACAAAGTAGTAGTGCAGACTACGGCGGGTGCCGCGCGACCCGCGATCGCCGCGCAGACGACTCTGCAGTGTGGTCTTGGTCAGATTAAGTTGCGCCACTAACTGGCTGTTGACCATCGCCGCATCAATAAACGCGGCATCATCCTGATCGCCCGCGTCGGGATCGAAAAGATTCGCTTTGGCATCAAGGTAACGCGCCAGTTGTGAAAAACTTCCGGCCAGTTGCTCCTGCACCGGCCGGACCGGAAACATCAGATGGCCCAGTAATGTCAGCAGGTTGTACCACAGCGCGCCGACCAGCAGCAGCATCGGCTGCATATACCACTGGCTGAACAGTCCGATGCCGAGCATGGTATAGACCGCAATCAGCAGAGCACCAAAGGCGATAGTCGCATAGCGCTGGCCAAGGGCGCCCAGCAGAATAAAGCCCCAGGTCGAGATTGCCAGCCCGATAATAAAGGCGAACGGATAAGGAAACAGTAACTCGACTGAAACCGAGGCGATGCAGAAGCAGAGCAGGGTAATCAGCAGATTCTTCAGGCGACCGGCCAGGCGATCATCAAGATCGGCCAGCGCAGCCGCGACCACTCCCAGGGTCAGAGGGATCGTCCACTCAATCTGATGCAGCCACCAGGGAATGGCGGCGCAGCCACTCAGTGCAAACAGTATCCGCAGCAGATAGCGCCACGTACTGTTAAACAGATATTTGCGCCAGCCTGGCACGGCATCCGACATCATATTAGTAGCGGCGGACATTGGCTTCGCGCGCGGCACGCGCCTCTTCCACCGACACCACCCGACGGCCAACCGGCCAGAGCGCGATAGCGGCGATCTTAAAGTTCGCAATCCCTACCGGAATACCGATGATACTGATGCACTGCACAATCCCCACGGAGATGTGCGAAAGGCAGAGCCACCAGCCGAAGAAAATCAGCCAGAAGATATTCAGAAAGGTGCCGCCGGTATTCAGAATATGACTCTTACTTTCCGGACGCAGCACATCAACATGCACCGCCTCGTTGCCAAACGGCAGCAGCGAGAGTTTGGTGATTTCCCAGCAGGAGCGGGTCAGCGGCAGGGTAAAAATCAGCACGATGCTGATTAACGTGGCAAACAGCCAGCTCAGGGTGGTGAAAAAACCGCCCAGAACAAAATTAAGAATATTTAAAACGGTGCGCATGATCTTCTTTTCCTTTTGCATTCCGCAAGATGTGACGCCAAGTTTAGCCTGTTTTAAGGCTGGAGCGCTAAGGGTCTGACAGGTAAACTCCCCCTAATCCTATTCTCTGACGTTGGTGTCGGCGTGGAACTGAAAGCAACCTCGATGGGCAAACGGCTTGCCCAGCATCCTTATAATCGTGTCCGTTTGATGGCGGCAGGCGTCGAAGTCAGCGGCGATAAGCATGAGTATCTGATCCCCTTTAACCAGTTACTGGATATCGCCTGCAAGCGCGGGCTGGTGTGGGGCGAGCTGGAGTTTTTGCTGGCCGATGAAAAAGTGGTCCGCCTGCATGGCACGGAATGGCAGGAAACGCAGCGCTTTCACCACTATCTGCTGCAGGCCTGGCAGAGCTGGAGTCTGGAGATGAGCGCAGTGTGCCGCGAGGTGCTGCAGGCGCTACGCGACGAAATCGAGGCGTTTGGCGCGCAGGATCGCTGGCTGAACCGCCACGAGTTGCAGGCGCTGAAAACCAACATCCTCAAACAGTTCGATGCATTGCCGATGCCGCTCTCCCGCTTAAAAGATTTTGCTGACTGCCGGGATAACTGGCAATTCTGTCAGCGCTGGCTGGAGCAGGGTGAAACGGCGTTGCGGCAGCGAAACCGCGACTGGACGGCCGCCATGCTCACCCGCTATCAGGATTTCTTTGCCAGCGTCGAGAGCACGCCACTCAATCAGTCGCAATGTGAGGCGGTGGTTAATGGCGAGAATTCTCTGCTGGTACTGGCAGGCGCGGGCAGCGGTAAAACCTCGGTGCTGGTGGCTCGTGCAGGCTGGTTAATGCAGCGCAAGCTGGCCAGCGCCGATCAAATCCTGTTACTGGCATTTGGCCGCCAGGCGGCTGAAGAGATGAACGTACGTATCCAGTCGCGGCTCTCCGCCGCTGACATCCAGGCGCGGACCTTCCATTCTCTGGCACTGCATATTATTCGTGAAGGCAGTAATAAGCAGCCGGTTATCAGCAAACTTGAGAGTGATGCCGATGCGCGTCGCACGCTGCTGATCCAGCAGTGGCGGCAGCAGTGCCATGAGAAGAAGGCGCAGGCAAACGGCTGGCGTCAGTGGCTGCGTGATGAACTGGAGTGGGAGTTACCCGAGGGGCCATTCTGGGAGGACGACCGGCTGGCAAACCGGCTGGCGTCACGGCTGGAGCGCTGGCTCGGTCTGATGCGCATGCATGGCGGTGCGCAGGCAGCGATGATCGCCGACGTGCCCGAAGAGATCCGCAATCTCTTCAGTAAGCGCATCAAATTGATGGCACCGTTGATGAAAGCGTGGAAGAGCGCATTAAAAGAGGAGGGCGCGGTCGATTTCTCGGGTCTGATTCACCAGGCGATTGCCATTCTGGAAAAAGGACGGTTTATCAGTCCGTGGAAACACATTCTGGTGGATGAATTCCAGGATATTTCGCCTCAGCGTGCCGCGTTACTGAGCGCATTGCGCCAGCAGAATAAGCGTACCGCACTATTTGCTGTTGGGGATGACTGGCAGGCCATCTACCGCTTTAGTGGGGCGGAGATGACGCTGACGACGGCATTCCATCACTATTTTGGTGAGGGAGACCGCTGCGTACTGGACACAACCTACCGTTTCAACGACCGCATCGGCGACATTGCCAACCGGTTTATACAACAGAATCCGCAGCAGCTGGCAAAACCGCTGAACAGCATTACCAAAGGCAATAAAAAGTCGATTTCGCTGCTGGCGCAGGATCAGCTGGAAGCCTTGCTGAACAAACTCAGCGGTTACGCGAAGCCTGATGAGCGAATTCTGCTGCTGGCGCGTTATCACTATCTGCGGCCGGATTTACTGGATAAAGCCAGAACCCGCTGGCCGAAGCTTAATCTGGAATTTATGACGATTCATGCCAGCAAAGGTCAGCAGGCAGATTACGTCATTTTGCTGGGATTACAGCAGGGTAAAGAGGGCTTCCCGGCAGAGGCGCGCGAATCGATTATTGAACAGGGCTTATTACCGCAGCCAGAAGCGTTCCCTGATGCAGAAGAGCGCCGTCTGGCCTATGTGGCACTGACGCGCGCGCGTCAGCAGGTTTTTCTGATGTTCGATAAGGCAGCGCCGTCACCGTTTGTCGATCACTTCCGCGAGCTGGGTGTGCCGGTGCTGCGTAAAGCCTGAGTTACTTCAGACGATCGGCCAGATAGCGCTGATAGTCGGGGATCATAATCTCTACACTTTGCGCAAACAGTGGCGACTGAATGATAAAGTCAGCCGTGGACCGGTTAGTGGCTACCGGGATATTCCATACGGTAGCCAGACGCAGCAGTGCTTTGACATCCGGATCGTGCGGCACTGCGTTGAGTGGATCCCAGAAAAAAATCAGTGCATCGATCTTCCCTTCCGAAATCAGCGCACCCACCTGCTGATCGCCGCCCATCGGGCCGCTCAGCATGGCTGTCACATTCAGACCCGTATCGCGATTGATCAGATTCCCGGTAGTGCCGGTGGCATAGAGGATGTGCGATTCCAGCGCGGGCTGGTTTTGTTTCACCCAGTCAAGCAGGGCGGCTTTGCAGTGGTCGTGGGCGACCAGCGCGATATGTTTTGTGGTGCCGAGGGTACGAACAGTCTGTTCCATAAAGGCGTCCTGGTAAGGCTCATGCGCAAGAAGAGAGAGCATGAGTGTACCTCTGGCCTTTCGACTCTATCAACTTGTACGTAGCATTTTGACCAGCGTCAGAAGCTGCTGACGCGTGGCTTCATCGAAGCGGTGAAACCAGCGGTGCAGCGAGGGCAGTTCGGCCTGAGTAGTCCAGTCCAGATCGGCGGTAAGCCGGACGGAAGAGGGCGTTGCAGAAGGGGTATTTGCAAACCGCGGCACAGAGGCAATCTGGCGGGTGCGATTATAATTCAGCATCGCTTTTTCCATATCTGCGGATGTGGTGACCGGCAGGTGGTCGCGCACGCTGGTAATCTCCGTGCCTTTTTCATCCACCAGCTGAAAGTTCAGGCTGCGGTCAAAATGATAACGCTCGCGTTTTGTCTCCAGCGCAGGCAACCGAATGGTAATGGTTTTGGCAACCGCGGTGAACGTGACGATCATCGGCACCGACTGATAAGCGATGACGTTCTCATTCTGACCTTTGCGCTGCTGCTCTACCCGAAACAGAAACTGATGCTGACCGCGGTCCAGCTCCAGGCTGTCTGCGCCTTTGAGGAGGGAGCCTGAAATTTTTCGACCATCCAGCACCAGCAAATCGATCTGAGGATCGAGCTTTAATGTGATGGCAGAACAGGACGCCGAAACGAGGAGGGTAATTAACCCCGTAACAGCCAGCGACAGCTTCATTTCAACTCCGGTAACTGAAGACACAAAGGATGGTGTGTAGCAAATTCTTACATTATGGCAGTTAATTTACATTTAAACATATTTATTCGTGCGCGGGTTCAATTAATTTCGCTGAGGACTTACCCGCTAAAGGGCACGCCAATCTACACTCAACACTGGCCTGAAAGGAGTTAAACATGAACGATCAGACAATTCGTGAGGTGCTGACGCGCACCCAACGTATCGCCTTAGTCGGAGCAAGCGATCGCCCCGAACGTCCCAGTTACGGTGTGATGAAATATCTGCTCGATCAGGGGTATGAGGTGATCCCGGTCAGCCCGAAACTGGCAGGGAAAACGCTGCTGGGGCAGCAGGGGTATGCCAGCCTGGCGGATGTACCGGGCAAGATTGATATGGTGGATGTCTTTCGCAATTCTGAAGCCGCGTGGGGCGTGGCCCAGGAGGCTATCGCCGTGGGGGCAAAAACATTATGGCTGCAGCTGGGTGTGATTAATGAGCAGGCGGCGGTACTGGCACAGGATGCGGGCATGACGGTGATTATGGATCGCTGCCCGAAGATTGAAATTCCGCGTCTGGGAATAACGCGTCAGAAATGATGAGTGTGGCGGCAGAGCGTGCCGCCACAGATTAATGTCGCAGATGAGGTGCCTGTAATTGCTGACGTACCGATGCTGCCAGCTCATCCATTGAAGGCTGCTCTGGGTGTTCAATGCTGGTTTCGCCGGAAAGCTGAATCTCAGCAACGTAGGTATGTACCTGATCGCCTTCCTCATCTTCCATCACCACATGATACCAGGGCGCGGTGCGCATTTTCTCTTCCGCGCCAACATCTTCAATTTTAGGCTCATCTAACGAGTATTCAGGATCGACATCGACGATAACGCCCAGTACGCCGGACAAACGATGACGAACCTGCTGACCAATACCAAATTTACTGGCAATCATTGTGACCTCCGAAAAAAAAGCTCTCTTACCAATATGGGGGCAGGAGCCGTTTTTTCAAGTCATATGACGCGGCAGGCGAAACCTTTCAGGTAGAGACCTTCCGGATAGCTGGCGATCACCGGATGATCTGCGGCCTGGCGGAACTGCTCAATAAACTGCACTTCACGGCCCGCATCCAGCGCGGCATCGGCGATGATCTTCTGGAACAGATCGGTGGCCATCAGACCGGAGCAGGAGAAGGTCATTAATATGCCGCCCGGATTCAGTAACTGAATGGCGAGCATATTAATGTCTTTATAGCCGCGACATGCGCCCATCAACTGGCTTTTGTTTTCGACGAACTTTGGCGGATCCATAATAATCAGATCAAATTTCTCGCCACTGTCCCGGTAACGGCGCAGCAGTTTGAAAACATCATCACGCTCAAATTGCGCGCGTGAGAGATCCAGCTCATTGAGTTCAACGTTCTGACGGGCAACGTCCAGCGCCTCCTGGGAGGTATCCACGCTGATCACTTCTTTACAGCCACCCATCAGCGCAGAAACCGCGAATCCGCCGGTGTAAGAGAAGCAGTTAAGGACACGGGCATCCTGCGCGTAACGACGCGTGGCGAGACGGCTATCACGCTGATCAAGGTAATAGCCGGTTTTGTGACCGCCCTGGATATCTACCAGCAGCTTCATGCCATGTTCGGTAATCGGCAGCAGCGGCGGTGGCAGTTCACCGGTAACGGTGCCCTGCGTCAGCGCCAGCCCCTCTTTCTTACGAACGGCGACGTCAGAACGGTCATAGATGGCGCAGCCAGGGAAACAGTGCTGCAGGGCGGTGATGATCGCTGCACGCTGATATTCTGCGCCTGCTGAGAGCAGCTGCATTACTAAAAAGTTGCCAAAGCGGTCAATGGTGACGCCCGGTAAACCATCAGATTCACCAGCGATCAGGCGATAGCTGTCCAGACCATCGCGGGCCGCCAGCCATTCGCGCCACTGCTGCGCCTGTTCAAACCGGCGGACAAAGAAGGCGATATCGATGGATTCATCGGCCTGCCAGCTCCAGACGCGGGCGCGGATCTGCGACTCGGGTGAATAAGCGGCGCGAGCCAGCCATTTACCGTTGCTGTCACAAACGTCAATGGTTTCACCCAGTTGCGCTTTACCTTCCAGACGCGCAACGGCACCTGAAAAGACCCATGGATGGCGACGGAGCAGGGACTTTTCACGCCCCTTTGCGAGAATCAATCTGACTGTCATAGTTTGCTATGCTTACCTGAAAAAATGAGGCGCCATTGTCCGGTGGATAACGGGAAATTGCAACGAACAGCAGCAGGAGAGAATAATGTCAGCAGCCTGTTTTAAAGCATGGGTTCATGGCCGCGTCCAGGGCGTCGGGTTTCGTTACAGTACTCAGGCAGAAGCCAGGACGCTGGGCGTACTGGGCTATGCGCGAAATCTGGATGACGGCAGTGTCGAGGTGCTGGCCTGGGGTGAGGCGGAGCAGGTCGATGCGCTGATCGCCTGGCTTAAAGCGGGCGGGCCACGCAGCGCGCGCGTTGAAAAGGTGCTGGTGGAGCCGCACCAGCCCGCAGAGCCGCCCCGCGATTTTACGACCGGTTAATTACAGACATTTCGCCGGTTTAGGCAGGCCGGCGATTTTCGTCGCCTGTTTAGCCGGCCCTTCAGGGAACAGGCGGAACAGATAGCGGCTATTGCCTTTCTCTTCGCCATATTTCTGCGCCATCGCCTTCACCAGCATTCGCACGGCGGGTGAGGTGTTATATTCCAGATAAAAGGCGCGCACAAAATGGACCACTTCCCAGTGTGCTTCAGTCAGGGTCAGGCCTTCCTGCTCAGCGATGTGGACAGCCAGTGCTTCACTCCAGTCGCCGGGATGCTTCAGATAGCCTTCGGCATCGACGGCGATTTCGTTACCGTTAAAATTCACGTGACATCCTCTTAGTAAATGACGGCGCAGTTTATCAAACCTGGCGGGCAGTAAAAGCAAAAACCCCGCCGAAGCGGGGTTTTACAGGCTACTGTCACTGCGGATTAGTTACTGCGGGCAAACCCCAGCAGGCTCAGCAGGCTGACAAAGATGTTATAGAGCGAAACATAGAGGCTGACCGTCGCCCGGATGTAGTTGGTTTCGCCACCGTGAATGATGTTGCTGGTTTCCCACAAAATCGCACCAGCTGAAAACAGAATGAACAGGGCGCTGATGGCCAGATGCAATGCAGGCAGCTGCAGGAAGATGTTGGCTACCACAGCAACCAGCAACACAACGAAACCTGCCATCATCATGCCGCCGAGGAAGGACATATCACGACGTGTGGTCAGCACGTAAGCCGAACAGCAGAAGAACACCAGCGCCGTGCCGCCCAGCGCCAGCGCTATCACGTCACCCATGCCTGCGGTTAAGAATGAGCTCAGGATAGGCCCCAGGCAATAACCCAGGAAGCCGGTAAAGGCAAAAGCGGCCAGAATGCCCATCGGGCTGTTAGCCAGACGGTAGGTTAAAAACATTAAGCCATAGAAGCCAACCAGCATCAGGATTAAACCCGGCGCAGGCAGGGCCAGCAGGGTGCTGGCGGTAGCCGTAACGGCCGAGAAGGCCAGTGTCAGTCCGAGAAGAAAATAGGTATTGCGCAGAACTCTGTGCGTAGACAGCAGTGAGGACTGCGATGAGGTGACAATTCTTTCCATGTTGCGCTCCTTTAAGCAGAACACCAAATATGTGCCGAGAATACGCAGGCCATTAAAGAGGGAAAAGGCGTTTTACCCTTCTTTACGCGCTAAACTGCTAATTGTTTGAGCAGAGTGGCGATTTTGACACCGAAAAATCACAATCTGGCTGTTTTTCAGGCGAATAGACAGATAGGTGCTTTACATCCCTAAACGGGGTGTTTATAGTGCGCGTCATTGCGGAGGGGTGGCCGAGCGGCTTAAGGCAGCGGTCTTGAAAACCGCCGATGGGAAACCATCCGAGAGTTCGAATCTCTCCTCCTCCGCCACTTTATCTGCCCTGGGCAATAAAGCGGCAAAAATAGATGTTTTGCCAATGCAATACAGTTTCAAAACGGAGGGGTGGCCGAGCGGCTTAAGGCAGCGGTCTTGAAAACCGCCGATGGGAAACCATCCGAGAGTTCGAATCTCTCCTCCTCCGCCACATTTTACAGGCCAGCACGCAGTGCTGGCCTGTTTCGTTTCTGCTCTCTCTGTAACTTCTTCCTGTCTGAAAAAAGCGTGCCACTCTCTGTGACGCGTGGCTGCGCATTCATCTCTCCGGTGCATCTCTGCTATAGTCCACTCACCGTTTTTGCAAACATCTGGCGCTTTTCTGAGGCGAGCTGAGTTACACTGTTGATTACATCGCTCTGAGGCGAGCTAATGGGTTGATAGCCAGAGTGTTTCTTTACTGAATGAATGGAATAGGCACAATGATCAAGAAACTGAGTCTTTGCGCATTGTCAGTGCTCGCTGCATTGCCGGTCGGAACGGTAGCATTTGCTGCTGAGGGTGATATGCAGCTGCAACAGGTGCTGATGTTAAGTCGTCACAATCTGCGTGCACCGCTGGCTGATAATGGCAGCGTGCTGGCGCAGTCGACCAAAAAGAGCTGGCCGCAGTGGGATGTTCCCGGCGGACAGCTGACCACGAAAGGTGGTGTGCTGGAAGTCTACATGGGTAACTACACCCGTCAGTGGCTGGCACAGCAGGGCCTGGTGAAGAACGGCAGCTGTCCTGACAGCAATAACGTCTTTGTTTACGCCAACAGCCTGCAGCGCACTGTGGCCACCGCCCAGTTCTTTGTTAATGGCGCCTTCCCGGGCTGTGACGTCGCGGTCTCTCATCAGGATGAAATGGGTTCCATGGATCCTATCTTCAATCCGGTTATCACAGATGGCAGTGAAGCATTCAATAAGAAAGCGCTGGCTGAGATGGCCGCTGCAAATGAAAAACTGTCGCTGAAGCCTGCCTTCCAGCGCCTGGAAAAGATTGTCGACTACAAAGCATCGCCTGCCTGCAACAATAAAAAGCAGTGCGATCTCAGCAGTGGTCAGAACACCTTCAGCGCTGAAAATGGTAAAGAACCGAATGTCAGTGGCCCGCTGAAAACGGGGAATTCCCTGATGGATGCGTTCACGCTGCAATATTACGAAGGTTTCCCGCTGGATCAGGTTGCTTGGGGCCAGATCAAAACGCCTGAGCAGTGGAAAGAGCTGTCAGCGATTAAAAATGGTTACCAGGATGCGCTGTTTACCAGCCCGGACATTTCCCGTGAAGTGGCGGCACCGCTGGTGGACTACATCCGCAGTCAGTTAGTGGACCAGGACAAAGCCAACGCGCCAAAAATTACGCTGATGGTAGGCCATGACTCAAACATCGCCTCGCTGCTGAGCGCGTTGCAGGTCAAACCTTATGAACTGCCTGATACCTTCGAAAAAACGCCGATTGGCGGTCAGGTTGTTTTCGAACGCTGGCATGATGCCAAAAATGATAAAGACCTGCTCAAAGTTGAGTATGTCTATCAGAGCGCCGATCAGCTGCGCAACGCAGACGTGCTGAGCCTGAAGAACCCACCGAAGCGCGTTACGCTGCAGCTGACGGGTTGTGAGACCGATGCAAACGGCTATTGCAGCTGGGATCAGTTCTCTCAGGTGCTGAATGCTGCGCTGCAGGGCACGCCAATGCAGCCAGCGGCGGCACCACAACCGGCAGCCCAGTCTGACGACGACAGTGCGAAAGCCGCAGCGACCAATGACGCTGCTGCTGATAAGGCTGAAGCGGATAAAGCGACCGCGGCGAAAGAGAAGGCTGACGCCGATAAAGCTGCCGCTGAGAAGTCTGAAGCCGATAAAGCCGCCGCTGAAAAAGCAAAAGCGGACAAGGCAGCAGCCGATAAAGCTGCGGCTGAGAAGGCAAAAGCGGACAAGGCAGCAGCCGATAAAGCCGCCGCTGAGAAGGCAAAAGCGGACAAGGCAGCAGCCGATAAAGCCGCCGCTGAGAAAGCGAAAGCGGACAACGCGGCAGCGAAATCAGCCAGTGCCGATAAAGGTGCGGCTGACCAGGCTAACGCCTCGAACACGCCTGCAACAGCGCACAACGACGAATCAAAGTCAGCGGCTGTGGCAACACAGTAATCGTGCTTTCCGGCTGATAATAAAAAACCCCGTCGAGACGGGGTTTTTTTATGGCTGCAAGGCGATTAACCCGCCACGACCACCAGTTTCTGGTTAGCAAACTCTTTGATGCCCAGATCAGACAGCTCACGGCCATAACCTGAACGTTTCACGCCACCAAAGGGCAGCTCCGCTGAGGTGTCGCTCTGGGAGTTGATAAACACCATGCCGGTTTCAATGGCGGAGGCCAGTTTACGACCGCGTGCAATATCGCGTGTCCAGACCGAGCCGCCCAGACCATAGTGAGAGTCGTTCGCCAGCGCCACAGCCGCCTGATCGTCCCCTATGACATAAACCTGCGCGACCGGACCGAAGAACTCCTGATAATAGGCGGGATTATCCGGGGTAATGCCAGTGAGAATGGTTGGCTGATAGTAGCAACCTGCACCGTCAACGGCTTTGCCGCCCGTGACCAGTTTTGCGCCATTGGCGACGGCTTCGTCTACCTGTTGCACCAGGCGGTCACGCGCGTCAGCGGAGGAGAGCGGGCCAAGCGTAGTCTTCTCATCCAGCGGATCGCCCAGCGTAGCGGAACTCAGTGCAGCGCTGAACTGGCTGATAAAGCGATCGGCAATCTTCTCATGCAGAATAAAACGTTTTGCGGCGGTACAGACCTGTCCGCAGTTGCTGAGGCGAGCCTGCACGCCCTGACGTACCGCTTCATCAAGATCGGCATCATCCAGCACCACAAACACGTCATTGCCACCCAGCTCCAGCGTCGATTTCTTAAGATGCTTACCGGCCTGCTCAGCCACGGCGCTGCCCGCGCGCTCGGATCCGGTCAGGGCGACACCCTGTACGCGGTCGTCAGCAATCAGATCGGCGACCTGATCGGTGGAGATGAACAGGTTAGTCCAGGCCCCTTCAGGTGCACCCGCTTCACGAACCAGCTTCTCAAAGACATCGGCACAGTGCGGCACGATATTGGCATGTTTTGCCAGCACCGGGTTACCCAGCGCCAGGTTAGGTGCCAGCACGCGCATCAGCTGATAGTAAGGGAAGTTCCACGGCTCGACGGCGACTAAAACGCCAATCGGGTGATACTCAACCCAGGCTTCGCCCAGATCGCTGGGATAGGACTGCGGCTGCAGAATACGTTCCGCATTCTCTGCGTAGTAGCGGGCAATCTGCGAGCAGATTTTCACTTCTCCGCGGCTCTGACCAATCAGTTTACCCATCTCTTTACTGGCGATGGTGGCCAGTTCTTCCGCGCGGCTATCAATCAGGTCAGCCAGTTTTTTCAGTACCTGCAGACGCGGCTGAATATCACCTTTGCTCCATGAAGAATGGAAAAGGCGATCGGCCACTTCGAGGGCATGGCTGGCGGCGGCTTCATCGTGTGACGGCCAGCTTTTCAGCAACTGGTTGTTTGCGGGATTAATGCTTTGATAGGAAGACATAGCGTACTCCTTGGTGAGCTAAAAATTGAGGGCGGGAAAGTCCCGCCCCTGAATCAGACGTTCTTACGTTCTACGGGCTTGTCATCCCAGGTCAGGAGATCTTTATCGGTTTTTTCAAAGGCGCGAATCAGCACGTCATCACTGCCTTGCTGACGCCAGATCTCTTCTGCCAGTTTTTCATCGTAATTGGCCACTTCGAAAATGGCCTCGGCAATTTCAGGGGAGGTATGACGCAGACTTGCCCATTCGCCAACGTGATGTGCTTTTGATTGTTCAGTAGACATACTTTTCTCCTTTGATTAAATCAGTCCTGCAGTTTGACGGTCAGTCCGGCAACATGTTCGCCCTGAAAACGGGCGATATTCAGTTCCGCTTCGGTAGGCTGACGCGAACCATCGCCGCCCGCCAGGGTGGTGGCTCCATAAGGCGTTCCACCGCGAACCTGTGAAATATCGAACAACTCTTTGGTTCCGTAGCCGATTGGCACAATCACCATGCCGTGATGCGCCAGGGTGGTCCAGACAGACGTGATGGTCTGTTCCTGTCCGCCGCCGGTGCCGGTTGAGGTAAAGACGCTGGCAACCTTGCCAAACAGCGCGCCTGACGCCCAGAGTCCGCCGGTGCGATCCCAGAATGTCCGCATCTGTCCGGCCATGTTGCCGAAGCGGGTCGGGGTACCGACGATAATCGCGTCATAGTGCGGCAGCACCTCAGGCGTGGCTTCTGCTGCCTGCTGATCGGTTTTGCCACCCACCTGTGCAAAGCGATCGGCCTCCATCGTTTCTGGTACCCGCAGGATATCCACTTCCGCGCCGGGAACCCGACGAGCGCCTTCTGCAACCGCGTTCGCCATTGTTTCAATATGTCCGTACATCGAGTAGTAGAGCACCAGAATCTTAGCCATTGATCTCTCCAGATGGTTTTGACGTCCAGAAAAAGTATAGAAGAGCTTTCGTTTTACGCAGGCGATGCCGAAGCCGGAACGGAGGAGTCGGGCAATAAATCAGCAGCTAATCGGTTGTAAGTCGGCAGAGTGTTCGTTGTTTAGCCAAATTTCTGGTGATTACTCTGTTGCTAAATGTGACTGGCGGACGAGTGAAAGGATAATCTGGCTATTATTTAAACATGGGCTGAGCTCGCGTTTCGGGCCGTCAGCCCTCTGTTTTTAATTCTTAATTATCGCACTACGCGACAGGAGCAAATCATGACAACACATCGTGGGGGTTCTGGAAATTTTGCTGAAAACCGTGAACGTGCCGCAGAAGCGGGACGTAAAGGGGGAAAAAACAGCGGCGGTAATTTTAAAAACGATCCGCAGCGCGCCGCGCGTGCCGGGGAGAAAGGGGGACGCAGCAGTCCTAAAAAACCGGACGCATAACCCCACACTGCCGCCGGTTGAGACCGGCGGTTAACGTCGTTGCTTTTCCCCCTCGCTCTCCCCACAATATTGTCCGGACACATTATCAGGTGAATTATGTCGGACACACTCCGCGGTTTAACCCTGCGCCTGACGCGGCAGGAGCTGGTATTACTTTTCATCACCATGATCTGGGGCGGCACCTTTCTGGTGGTGCATCGTGCGATGCAGCACTCCGGCCCGTTCTTCTTTGTCGGCCTGCGTTTTGCCACCGCCGCGCTGCTGCTGGCGCTCTTTTTCCGCCGCTATCTGGCAGGCATGACCTGGCTAGAGGTGAAAGCGGGTGCGCTGATTGGCCTGTCGATCGCCGGGGGCTATGGTCTTCAGACGTGGGGAATGCAGACCATCTCCAGCAGTCAGTCCGCCTTTCTCACCGCCCTCTATGTCCCTGTCGTGCCGTTGCTGCAATGGCTGTTTCTGCGCCGTCCGCCGGGATTGATGTCGTGGCTGGGGATTGTACTGGCGTTTACCGGCCTGCTGCTGGTGGCCGGGCCGCAGGATGGTCGCATCACTCTGAATGCAGGTGAAATAGCGACGCTGATCAGTACTCTGGCGATCGCCGCCGAGATCATCTTAATCAGCCGCTATGCCGGTAAGGTCGATGTGCGCCGTGTGACTCTGATCCAGCTGGCAGTGGCGTCGCTGTGTGCCTTTGGTCTGATGATCCCCAATGGGGAAACGGTGCCTGCCATCTCAACGCCGCTGCTGCTCAGCGCGCTGGGGCTGGGTGCGGCCAGCGCCCTGATTCAGGTCACCATGAACTGGGCGCAACGCAGCGTTTCGCCGACCCGCGCCACGGTGATTTATGCCGGGGAACCGGTCTGGGCCGGCGTCGTGGGGCGTATTGCGGGTGAGCGCCTGCCTGCGCTGACGTTGCTGGGCGGCGCGCTGATCGTCTGCGGGGTGATCGTCAGTGAGTTGCGGCTGAAACGAAAAAAAGCGGTGCAGCCTGCTGCCACACCGCTGGAGTAGGTCGTTAACCCTGCTGTCGCGCCAGGGGCTTGTCCTGCTTTGCCGCACTGCGTCGGCGCAGAATCGCATTGAGGATAATCGCGCCAAAGGTGGCGGTACCGATACCCCCCAGCGTGAAAGAACCGATTTTCAGCGCGAAATCACCGGCACCGAGCACCAGTGTGGTCGCCACCATGATCAGGTTACTGTTCTGGCCTAAATCAACATGGTTCTGTACCCAGATGCGGGCACCCGCTACCGCAATCAGCCCGAACACCACAATGGATGCGCCGCCAATCACCGGTGCCGGAATAGTGTGGATCAGCGCACCAAACTTCGGCGAGAAACCGGCGAGGATGGCGATGACCGCCGCGGCGACAAATGCCAGCGTAGAATAGACTTTGGTCACCGCCATCACCCCGATATTTTCGGCATAGGTGGTGACGCCACTGCCGCCGATCGAGCCGGAGAGCATGGTGGCCAGGCCATCGCCAACAAAAGCGCGTCCCATGTAAGGATCGAGATTGCGTCCGGTCATACCCGCCACCGCTTTCAGATGCCCGAGGTTTTCAGCCACCAGAATGATCGCCACCGGGGCGATAAGCACCATCGCCTGCAGATCAAAGGTGGGTGCAGTGGTGTGCGGCAGACCAAACCAGGCAGCCTGTGACAGCAGCGTAAAATCGACCGGCTTACCCAGCCCCAGACCGTTGGTCAGCAGTGCATAGATCGCCCAGGCCAGAATCAGGCCGACCAGAATCAGCAGTCGCTGAATCATCCCGTGGGTAAATACCGCTACCAGACCAATGCAGAGTACGGTCATCACCGCAACCCAGCTGTCGAATGACGAGGCGGAGACGCTGTGAACCGCAATCGGGGCCAGATTCAGCCCGATAGCCATCACCACCGCACCGGTCACGACCGGCGGCATCAGATTTTCAATCCAGCGCGTGCCGGACTTCATCACCACCAGACCAATCAGCGTGTAGAGCAGGCCGCAGGCGATCACGCCGCCCAGCGCCACGCTGAGATTGGAATTCAGCCCCTGACCACTGAAGCCGGTTACCGCAATGACCACGCCGACAAAGGCAGCGCTCGACCCGAGATAACTGGGCACCCGACCGCCGGTGATAAAGAAGAACAGCAGCGTGCCTATACCCGAGACCAGAATGGCCAGATTGGGATCCAGCCCCATCAGCAGGGGCATCAGCACCGTTGCGCCAAACATCGCTACCGCATGCTGTAAACCCAGCACCAGCGTCTGCCCCAGAGGCAGGGTCTCATCCGGGGCGATAATACCGTTTTCTGTTAATGCCGACTTCTTTTGCCATTGCGGAAACCAGGATCGTGCCATCGTCTACTCCAGAGCGTTATGAATGCCGGTGGGATTCAGGGAAGCGTTAACAGGCATCCTGCCGCAACAGGGGATGGTATCCCCGGTCAAACCACGCCAGACCGTGGGTGTCATCATTGCGCACTAACCCCACGACTTCGCAGAACAGCGTGTCATGCGTACCGACGCTGACAATCTGAGTGATGCGGCAGTCAAAGGACGCGACGGCGCCGCTCAGCACCGGCGAGCCGGTCACGGCCGTTGACCACTCAGCGGCAATAAAACGATCAGCCATTGGCGTTTTGCCGCCGAACAGATTGGAGAGCGTTTCATGGCCCGCCGCCAGCGTATTGACGCAGAGCTGCATGTTTTCGCGGAACACCGGGTAAACCGAGGCAGAGCGGTTAAGGCAGACCAGCAGCGTCGGCGGCGAATCCGTGACGCTGCACACCGCCGAGGCCGTAAAGCCTGCGCGTCCGGCCGGGCCTTCAGTGGTGATGATGTTGACCGCAGCACCCAGCCGCGACATCGCATTACGAAACTCAGTTTTCTCAACGGCAGGGGTAAGGGTATCCAGGCTCATCGTGTTCTCCGCGAAAAGGTTATCCGACGACGCGCTGCAGCGGCTGCACGTCATCAGTCTGATCCAGCCACTGCAGCAGCAGGGCATTAAAGTTTTCGGGGGCGGTGACGCTCATGGCGTGGCCGCCCCAGGCCATCATCTGTTCAGTCGCATTGGGCAGGGCCGCGGCCAGCTCAGTTGAGCAGCTCCATGGCACCAGCAGATCGTCCTGGCTGGCGATCACCAGCACCGGTTGTGGAATGGCAGCAGCCCGCGCGCTGAAGTCGGCGCTCATCAGGGCGTGCAGCCGCCGCATCAGATTTTCCATCCCCTGAAAATGTGCGACGTGATGGCTATCTTCCTGATCCAGCCGTGTCTGATGCTGTGCCATCCACTCCGCAGGATAGAGAAACAGCGGCTGAGCGCGGACAAATGCCTCGACGCCGACGTTGAGCAGCAGGTCCTGACGCACCTGAAAGCAGCGACGGGTATGGGGATGCAGCGTCAGCCAGCCATTGATCACCGCGATCCGTTCGATCCGATCCGGATAATCCAGCGCCAGCTGCATCCCCATCAGACCGCCCAGCGCGTGACCGATCAGGCTGAAGCGCAGGATGCCGTGCTGCGCCAGCGCGGCGGCCAGTTCCGCCGCCATCATCGCCATGCTGTAGCCTTCCGGCAGGCTGTCAGCGCTGCGACCGGTGCCGCGCTGGTCATAGGTCACCACGCGATAGCGTGCCGTTAGCGCGGCCAGCTGCGGCTGCCAGAAACCCGCCACGCCGCCCAGACCGGATGAGAGCACCAGTGTCGGTGCATCGGGATTTTGCAGACCCAGAATATCCAGCTGCATCAGACCTCCGCTTTGCCGATGTGCGCCACGCTGGCGATCTCAATCAGCGCATCAGGCTTGACCAGACCGCACTGAATACAGAAGCGCGCCGGTTTTTCGCCGGGAAAGAACTCGGCATAAACCTGATTCACCGCGGCGTAGTTCGACCAGTCGGTGATAAAAATCGAATTAAACGTCACATCGGTCATGCTGCCACCGGCGGTCTCAATCACCTTTTTAATGGTTTCCAGCACGTGGCGGGTCTGCGCTGCGGCATCACCCACATGCACCACGTTGTTGTCAGCATCAAACGGCAGCGTACCCGAGACATAGACCACACCATCCGCCAGCGTGCCGGGAACGAACGGGGCGATGGGGGTGGTGGTGCCTGGCGGAACAATAATACTTTTCGGCATAGCGTCGTCCTTATCGTGGATTAGCGGGCATTCAGGCTTTCGCAGAAGGTATCGACATCCGATACCCAGCCAAAAAAGGTTTCGATATTGAACAGGGCAGCCTGCTGAGCAAAGGGCGGGCCGGCCTGATAAGTGGCGTCTTCCAGCACCACGCCGAAGTACTCCAGAAAGAAGCCGTCGCGCAGCGTCGATTCAACGCAGACGTTGGTGGCGATGCCGGTAAACATCAGATGACGGATCCCGCGGCTGCGCAGCATGCTGTCGAGCGGGGTGTTATAGAAGCCGCTGTAACGTGATTTCGGCAGCACGATGTCACCGGGTTGCGGCACCAGTTCATCGACCAGCGCGTAATCCCAGCCGCCTTTTGACAGCAGCGACCCCTGCAGTTCAGGCCGTTTACGCATGGTTTTCAGGGCATTCGATTTGTGGAAATTGGGGGAACCGGCGTCGCCCGCTTCTACATAGTCACTGTCCCAGCCGTTCTGGAACCAGATGATCTGGACACCTGCCGCACGGGCTGCCGTCACCGCCTGATAGATTTTCGCAATCACCGGCTTGGTGGCGGAAACATCGAAGCCCGCCAGATCGAGATAGCCGCCTTCAGTGGCGTAGGCGTTCTGCATATCCACGACAATCAGCGCGGTCTGGCCAGGCGGAAAGGCGATCGGCTCTGGCCGCGCCGGCAGTTCAACCTGGGGAACATCCGGCGTGTGAGCACAATAAACGGTAGCCATCATGCCACCTCCTGCTGTGCGTCGAGCAGGGCGCTGCGACAGGCCATCAGCGGCTGAATGTGCTGCCCGAAGTTCTCGATACCCTGCAGGAAGTCATCAAACGTCAGCAGCACGCCGTGGGTGCCTTCGACCTGCGCAACCTCATCCAGCATCCGCGCCACGCTGGCATACGACCCCACCAGGGTGCCCATATTGATATTGACTGCCGAGGTCGGATCCGCCATCTGGCGCACATTGGTGTCGCTGCCCGATTTGGTGTCCTGCTGACTCTGAGTGGTGAGCCAGGAGAGCGCCTCTTCATCCGCACCGGCTTTGTAGTGTTCCCACTTCGCCCGCGCTTCTTCGTCCGTTTCAGCAGCGATGATCATAAACAGCACATAGGAGCCGACATCGCGGCCCGCTTTTTCAGCGGCCTGCTTCATGCGAATCGAGGTAGAGCTGAACGCGGCAGGCGTGTTAACACCTTTACCAAAGCAGAAGTTGTAATCGGCGTGCTGAGCAGAGAAGGCCATACCGGCATCGCTCTGTCCGGCGCAGATCACCTTCATCGGGCGCTGCGGCTGCGGACTCACCCGGCAGTCGTTCATGGTGAAGAACTCACCTTTAAAGTCCGATTTTCCGGTGCCCCACAGGTCGCGCAGCACGGTAACGTATTCGGTCAGATAAGCGTAGCGGCTGCTGAAGTACTCATCGCCAGGCCACATTCCCATCTGTTCATATTCCGGTTTCTGCCAGCCGGTCACCAGGTTGACGCCAAAGCGACCGCCTGAAATGGAATCGATGGTGGACGCCATGCGCGCCACAATCGCCGGAGGCAGCGTCAGGGTGGCGGCGGTGGCGTAGATCTCAATGCGTGATGTCACGGCGGCCAGGCCTGCCATCAGGGTGAACGATTCGAGATTATGATCCCAGAACTCGGTTTTTCCGCCGAAGCCGCGCAGTTTGATCATCGAGAGCGCAAAATCGAAATGGTAATGCTCTGCTTTCAGCACGATCGCTTTGTTCAGTTCAAAGGTCGGCATGTACTGCGGCGCATTGGACGAAATCAGCCAGCCATTGTTACCAATCGGAATAAAGACGCCTATCTTCATGTGAAACCTCGTTGCGATGGGGGAAAGGTGTTTCACGCGCTGCACTGCATCCTGCATCGTCCGTGTGGGCCGCGCTCAGTCACAATTCTGCAAACTGTGTGCCACTTTTTTTATTGTTTTATATAACAGTGAGTTAAAATTAACCCGAAAGAGGTAAGTGGAGTAACTGGTCCATTTCAGACCGTCTGGTCAAAATTCGCTGCACGTTTTCCATGCAGGCTGAGCAAAAAAGGTGCAGGGCGCGGATTGGGCAGCGATGAATCCCTTTGCTATGATGCGCTGACACCAGAAGGATGAGGTAAACGTGTGAATACCGATGAAAAAAAGCCAACGCGACGTTCGCGTGCGGTCGCAGCGAAGCGGGCCGCCATACTGGAAGCGGCATTAACCTTCTTCTCACAGTTTGGCATTCACGGCACCAGCCTCGATAAGGTGGCCGAGCTGGCCGATGTCTCTAAAACCAATCTGCTCTACTATTTTCCCTCTAAAGAAGTGCTCTATGTGGCCGTGCTTAAGCAGATTCTCGATGTCTGGCTGGCACCGTTGCGCGCGCTGGCGCACGATCAGGATCCGCTGGTCGCGATTCGGCGCTACATCCGGCTGAAGCTGGAAGTGTCGCGCGATCATCCTCAGGCTTCCCGGCTCTTCTGTCTGGAGATGCTGCAGGGTGCTCCGCTTCTGAAAGGGGAGCTGGCAGGCGATCTTAAGCAGCTGGTGGATGACAAAGCGGCAATTATTGAACGCTGGATTGATGAAGGACGACTGGCAGGCGTACAGCCGCAGCATCTGATCTTTATGCTGTGGGCCACCACGCAGCATTACGCCGATTTTGCCACTCAGGTTGAGGCCGTTACCGGCCAGACGCTCAGCGATCCGGCATTTTTCGATCAGGCTGTTGATAACGTGCAGCGCATGATCATCGAAGGGATTCGCGTACGCTAATTCAGGATACATTCACGGTTCAGGTACGGAGTTAATCAATGGATTCTGTTTCGCAGCTGGTGCTGGGTGCCTCAGTCAGTGTCGCAGTGATGGGACGTCGGGTACCGGTCTGGCAGGCCGCGCTGGTGGGCGGCGTCTGCGGCACCTTACCCGATCTCGATGTCTTTCTTGATCATGGCGATGCGATACGCAACATGACCCTGCATCGCACGGAAACGCATGCGCTGCTCTGGCTCACGTTGCTCTCGCCACTGATTGCATGGCTGGTGGCGGGTCTGTTTCGTCAGCGGGTGAAGTGGGCAGCATGGTGGCCTGCCATCTGGCTGGCGCTGATTACCCATCCGCTGCTCGATTTGATGACGGTGTATGGCACCCAGCTTGGCCTGCCGATCACCGATTATCCTTATGCCATCGGCAGTATCTACATCATCGATCCACTCTATACGCTGCCGCTGCTGGCAGGTCTGGGCGTCGCGCTCTGGCGGCGCAGTGATAAAGGGCTGCGCGGAAACCGGCTCGGGCTGATGCTGAGTACCCTTTATCTGGTCTGGAGTGTGGTGATTCAGGGCGTCGCAGGCTGGCAGATCAGAGCGTCGCTGGCGGAGCAGGGTATTCCGGACAATAAAGTGCTGGTGACGCCCACGGCCTTTAATACGCTGGTATGGCGCAGCGTGATTATGACGCCGGATCGCTATGGCGAAGTTTACTGGTCGCTGTTGTCGCCCTCACGGCCACTGCAGGTGGCGTGGTATCCGCGTCATCCTGAACTGTTCGACGCCTTTCGGGGCAGCTGGTATGCAGAACGTGTCGCCTGGTTCAGCCACGGCTTCTACGCGCTGCGGGAGCAGGACGGGCAGACGACGATTGCCGACCTGCGCATGGGCGAAGGCGATAAGTATACCTTCACCTTTGGTCTGGGCACGCCTCAGCAGCCCGATCCCCGGCCGCAGCGCTTACCTTATGAACGCCCCTCTTTATCCGCCATTTTCTCTGCGCTGGGCGATCGCCTGTAAAAAAAAAGCCCGGTCATCTGACCGGGCTTTTTTCATGATATTACCGATTAGCGGCTACGACGATTACGCAGCATCCAGCCGACACCCAGCAGGGCAAACCAGAGTGGCGTAACCATCAGCGCCTGGCGCGTATCTTCCTGCAGCGTCAGCAGCACCAGCACAAATGCGAAGAATGCCATGCAGACCCAGCACATGAATTTGCCCAGCGGCATCTTAAATGCCGACTCCGCATGGCGCTGCGGATGCTTTTTACGGTAGGCCAGATAGCTGCACAGAATGATGGTCCAGACGAACATAAACAGAATGGCCGAGACGGTGGTCACCAGCGTGAAGACCTTCATTACATCCGGGATCAGGTAGATCAACGCCACACCAATCAGCAGGCACAGGCAGGAGAAAAACAGGCCGGTAGTCGGCACCGCACGGGCAGAGAGTCGGCCAAAGGCGCGGCTGGCCACACCCTGCTGCGACAGGCCATAGAGCATACGGCTGGTGGAGAAGATGCCGCTGTTGGCTGAGGAGGCGGCAGAAGTCAGCACCACAAAGTTAACGATACTCGCAGCCGCAGGCAGACCAATCAGAACGAACATCTCAACAAACGGACTGCGATCGGCCATCACCTGGGTCCAGGGCGTTACCGCCATAATCACCATCAGCGCCAGTACGTAAAACATAATGACCCGCAACGGAATTGCATTAATCGCGCGCGGTAACACTTTATGCGGATTGTGGGTTTCAGCCGCTGCCGTGCCCACCAGTTCAATGCCGACAAAGGCAAACACCGCAATCTGGAAGCCGGCAAAGAAGCCGCTGAGGCCCTTCGGGAACATACCGCCGTGATCCCAGATGTTGCTGAGTGACGCCGTGCCGCCGCCCGGTGAGGGGTAGTGAATCGATACCAGCACAATCCCGGTTACGATCAGCGCCACAATGGCGACAATTTTAATGATCGCGAACCAGAACTCCATCTCGCCAAACAGCTTGACGGTGGCAATGTTGAGCGCCAGAAAAACCACCACGCAGAGCAGGGCGCTCATCCAGATCGAGAAGCCCGGAAACCAGAGCTGGAAATAGGCGCTGATTGCCACCACGTCGGCAATGCCGGTTACCACCCAACAGAACCAGTAGGTCCAGCCGGTAAAGTAGCCGGCCCACGGGCCAAGCAGATCAGCGGCAAAGTCGCTAAAGGATTTGTACTCAAGGTTGGAGAGCAGCAGCTCCCCCATGGCGCGCATCACAAAGAACAGCATAAAACCGATGATCATATAGACAAAAATGATCGAGGGGCCAGCCAGGCTGATGGTTTTACCTGAGCCCATAAACAGGCCGGTACCGATAGCGCCACCAATGGCGATCAGCTGGATGTGACGATTGTGCAGATTGCGCTGGAGTTTATCGGGCGTTTCGTGGGTGCTTGCGGTTTCTTTAGATTGATCAACCATAGAATTGTCTTTCCTGTCGTGATGTTGTGTTCAGCTCTGCTGGCTGTTAGTCAAGGCGTCTGCCTGAGGGCAAGTCGGCATAAGATAGAGGAAGAGAGCCGGAATCGGGTAACGCTTTTTTACCAATTGTGATGCCTGCCGTCCCGGAAGCGGCAATAAAGCGCGATTTTGTTCAAACCTTCGTCAGCCTGGGTAATTATTCATCACGTTATGTCAGTCAGGCGGCGTGAAGGGCGATGCGCTTCTACACTTTTTGTTTGCTAATCATCATGCTGCGAGAGGGACTATGCGCACGCTTATCCTGTTTTTGCTATTGCTTGCGCTGGGATGGGTCAGCTTACCCTGGCTTAAGCAGCATCTGCCGCCGCAGTTTAATCCCTTTACGCCACTCTCTGTTACCGATCCGCCGGGCTGGATGACGCAGATTAAGATGAAAAGGCTGGCCAGCGATCCTGACGCATGTCTGGCGGTGATGCGCCGCGCTCAACAGGCGGGCTGGGTCAGCTTCAGCGAGCGTCCGGACGTCACGGGTCACTGTCCGCTCAGTCATCCGCTGCGGGTTCAGAAATTTGGCCCTGTCAGCCTCAGCAGCAGCTTTCTGGCCAGCTGTCCTATGGCCGTCGCCAGCACCATGTATGCTCTGCGCAGTCGTGAACAGACCGCCAGAGAGATGCGCAGTCCACTGGTACGAATTACGCATGTCGGCAGTTACGCCTGCCGTAATATTTATCATCGTGCCCAGGGGCGGCTCAGTGAACATGCCACCGCCGATGCCTGGGATGTGACAGGCTTTCAGCTGGCTGATGGCCAGCGGCTTGAGGTCAATCGTCACTGGCAACAGCCGGAAGAAAAAGCGGCAATGCTTCATACGCTGTGGCGTGGCGGCTGTGAGGTATTCGGCAATGCGCTGGGGCCGGACTATAACGCCGCTCACGCCTCACATTTTCATCTGGGTATGCGTGGTGCAGGCTACTGCCGATAAATCATCAGACAGGATTAATACCGTGTTTGATTAAGAAATGTTCTTATGGTGCCAGTAAAACCCATCCAGTTATCATTGCTGAACCTGAACCCTTACTGAAATAGTCTGACAACAGGTCAGGATGCGCATAAAAAAGCCGATTTCAGGGCCATCTGTAAGAATAAAACGATGCCTGCGGGATAAAACCCATGTGCAGATTCTCAGCCTCATTTGCTCAGCGCCTGCTGGCGGCATGATGAAATTATTTCACGGTTGCGCTGGCAGAAATAAGGGAAAGGTATCGCATAAATAAAGCGTGCGTGATTGAGAAAAGAACGGATTTTTCCTGCAAATTTATTTTCATATGATTTAGTTGCGTGACTATCGGGAAAGTGATTTAACTGATTAAAATAGAGTCAGTGTTGAGCATTACGCCATAAATAGTGATCTCCGCCACGTATTGCGGTCAGACAGCAGAGTAAGTAAAGGCGACTTTTACGGACGCGCTGTCCTGGATCAGGTATTCGCAGTCAGATAAGTCGCTAAACCACAGCAGCATGTGAATCGACGGGCACAGAGCATGGTCGGGCAGGGGAGACCAGAAAAGGTTTATTAAACAGCACATCGTTACGCTTACAGGGCTGCCACTGAAAACCGGGACAGGTCTTTCACCGGCAAGCGCGTGGCGCGGGCAGCATGCCGGTTAGCTGCCTCAACAGACGCCACAGGGGCTGAGGGGTCGTCTGACGAAACCGGTCCTGATGCTGCAAAGAGAGAGCCGGGCTTATTTCCTGATAAAAAATATGTCAGAAATTTGTCACTGCCGCTTCGCTTATAACGGAGTAATTAACGCCTTGTTTACTCGTTATTTACCCAACAATCAGCATCGCGATTCAATATTTTCAGCAGACGTTTCGGGTCTGAGATAAAATTGCACTGGAGGTCAGGGATTGAAATCCTATCAGAAAAATCTTATTCTCCTGGGGTGATTGAAATTGCTGTGATCGGCCTCACCTTGTAAAGGCAGGAACACTTTTTCACTCCGCTCCAACGGTGAAAGGTTAAATGCGCTGTAGATCGCGACAGATTCGTCCTGAACGATAAATTAATTTTCTTCTGCAAATTTATTTTATCCGATGAATCCGAATGAATATTACCGGAAGGACGAGTGAAATTAACGCTGAGGCAATATGAGCACTGAAAATTATTTCGCCTGGCGACATGAAGCGAAAGAACAATTTCAGGCATTAACGGTTTCTTCTGAATTGAAGCCGTTATTGCAACAATTTACTGAATCATTAGGCTTCGATTATTTTGCCTTTTTGATTCAGCACCCGGTGCCTTTTAACCGACCGCGCATTCATTTACATAGCACCTATCCCAGATTATGGGTTAAACGCTATGAGAAGCAGAATTATTACGCTGTCGATCCGGTGCTCAGGTTGTGTCAGCGACCGGGCAAAGGCATGGCGTGGACGGAGGAACTCTTCGCCGACGCCGGCAATTTGTGGCGTGAGGCGAGAGAATATGGGCTGCAGAGCGGATTTTCTTGCTCTGCAATGGCACCAAATCGCGTCATTGGTATATTATCTATATCGTCGCAACAGCCCATTTCTGTCCAGCTCTGCCATGCTGAGCTGGAGGTGAAACTACACCTTTTAGCGGAACTAAGTCTGGATACGCTGGAACGCTTTAGCGATGATGCAATGATGGTACTAAAAAAAGAGTTTAGTCAGCGCGAGCTGGAAATTTTGAAATGGACAGCCGAAGGAAAAACGGCGGTCGAAATTTCACTTATTTTATCCATCTCTGAACATACCGTTAACTTTCACCAAAAAAATATGCAAAAGCGTTTCAATGTTTCCAATAAAACGCAGATTGCCTGCTATGCAGCGGCAATCGGACTGATCTGAACATAAAGGACTGGCTACATTTAGCCGTTCCTTTGCACAGGTCTGTTGTCTACCCTGCGCCGGGACTTTGCCAGGCTGGCGCAAAGAAATCATTGCAAACATGGGGATGTCAGAGGCGCATGATGAAAATAGTGCAAACGCAATTAAAGGATATGCCATCCTCTTTGCTTGCCGAACTCGGCAGCTACCGATACAGCGTCTTTGCGCGCGGCGAAGGGTGGTCAATTCCGCCGCGCCTGAGCACGCCAGGACAGGAATATGATCGCTACGATCGTTCAGATGTCACCTGGCTGATCGCATGGAATGCGCGGGAGGGCATCAGCGGCTGTGCGCGTCTGATGCCCTGGTTCGAACCTGAACTGAGTGAAGGCATCGTACTGCCTTTCAGCCATGAGAAAGTGTGGGAAATGTCGCGCTTCTCGGCACGGCTGGATGTGGACGCTGAACTGCCACTGAATATTCTCTGGCACGCCGTGCAGCTGGCAGAATTGAACGGTATGGAATACATCATCAGTTCGGCAACGCCGATGCTGGAGAAGATGTTTGAAGAGCATCAGGTGGTGTATGAGCCGCTGACGCCGGGACTTATTCTGTCAGAAGATAATCTGTTTGCGATCCGTATTCCGGTGGTTCAGCCAGCGCTGGCTGAAAAGTATCGGGGAACGCGGCGCTTTAGTCCGGAAGAGGTGCTGCCTACGCTGGGCGTTTCGGTTAACTGGCAGGCGCACAGTTAATTAATTTGCCCCCGCGGCTGTGGGGGCAAGCAAGCTTACTGACGGTAGGCTGTTTTGATCTGCTTAATGGTATTGCTGAATACTTCCGCCTGAGGCTTGTCGCCCAGCGTCTGTACATAGCGTTCCATGTTGATAATCACTTTGCCGGCATCAGCCTGGCCCATACCTTTCAGGATCAGGGTGATCATCATCTTCAGACCCGCGATTTCATCCGCTAATTTCCGGGCTTCCTGCGAAGTTGCAAAATCTTCATCGCTCATGCGTTTCTCCTTGGTGAATGACAATGTGTCGGCAATCTGTCCGAACAGCAGTGCGTGAGTATATCACAGGGTCAGTAAGTTGCTGGAGCAGCCGGTTCGCTTCGCTATAAACAGCTGGTTTGTCCAGTACAACTAATCAATCGCTGAAAGTAATTACAGGTGTTGCCGGGCCAGATATCACAAGGGCCTGCAGCGATAAGGCACAGCAAAGTCTGGTGTTAATACCATGAAATAGTAAGAGTTTAAGGATTATTCAGTACGCCTGTCGGTTGTAAGAAATCTCTGTTATTGCTGGCTGCACGGGGCTGGAAATCGTTATGCGAAGCGTCGACTGTTTTGCTTTGTTGATGTGCTTTTGAGGTAAAAGCGGGTATGATTATCGCCTGTATTCGTTAATTGATTCCTCTTTTTTTAGCCTCTGGAGTTTCCCCGTTGATCAGTGTGCTTCTTGTTGATGACCATGAACTTGTCCGTGCCGGAATCCGTCGCATCCTGGAGGATGTCAAAGGTCTGGCCGTGGTCGGAGAGGTCAACTGTGGCGAGGATGCCGCTAAGTGGTGCCGTGCCAATCAGGTTGATGTGATCCTCATGGATATGAACATGCCGGGCATCGGTGGACTGGAGGCGACGCGGAAAATCGTGCGTTACAATCCCGATATCAAAATCATCATGCTGACCATTCACACGGAAAATCCGCTGCCTGCGAAAGTGATGCAGGCGGGGGCTGCAGGCTACCTCAGTAAAGGGGCTGCGCCGCAGGAGGTGATCAATGCGATTCGCTCGGTCAATGCCGGACAGCGCTACATCGCTTCAGATATCGCTCAGCAGATGGCGCTGAGCCAGATTGAGCCACAAAAAGCGGAATCCCCCTTCAGCTGTTTGTCGGAAAGGGAATTGCAGATTATGCTGATGATCACCCGTGGACAAAAGGTGACGGAAATTTCCGAGCAGTTAAATCTCAGTCCTAAAACCGTTAACAGTTACCGCTACCGGATGTTCAGCAAGCTGAATATCAGTGGCGATGTAGAGTTAACGCATCTGGCCATTCGACATGGCCTCTATAATGCGGAGCCGTTAATCAGTAGTGAATGACGTTTTTGATTCCAAAGCCTTTCTGAGTACGGTAACCAGCAAGCCCGGTGTTTACCGCATGTATGACGCCTCAGGCACCGTCATCTATGTGGGCAAAGCCAAAGACCTGAAGAAGCGTTTGACCAGCTACTTCCGCACTCAGGTCGGCAGCCGCAAAACCGAAGCGTTGGTTAGTAATATCCAGCACATCGATGTCACCGTAACCCACACCGAAACCGAAGCGCTGCTGCTTGAGCATAACTACATCAAGCTCTACCAGCCGCGCTACAACGTGCTGCTGCGCGACGATAAATCTTACCCCTACATCTTTCTTAGCAGCGATACCCATCCGCGACTGGCGATGCACCGTGGTGCAAAGCATGCCAAAGGCGAATACTTTGGCCCGTTCCCCAACGGCTATGCGGTGCGTGAAACGCTGGGGCTGCTGCAAAAAGTTTTCCCTATCCGCCAGTGCGAAAACAGCGTCTACCGCAATCGCTCCCGGCCCTGTCTGCAATATCAGATTGGCCGCTGTCTGGGTCCCTGTGTCGCGGGACTGGTCAGTGAGGAGGAGTATGCACAGCAGACCGATTACGTGCGCTTGTTCCTGGCGGGTAAAGACGATCAGGTTCTTAACCAGCTGGTCAAACGGATGGAAGAGGCGAGCACGGGCCTGCGCTTTGAAGAGGCGGCACGCCTGCGCGATCAGATTCAGGCTGTGCGACGGATCACCGAAAAGCAGTTTGTCTCGAATCAGGGTGATGACCTTGATGTGATGGGTGTGGCTTATGAAGCGGGCATGGCCTGTCTCCACGTGCTGTTTATCCGTCAGGGCAAAGTGTTAGGCAGCCGCAGCTACTTCCCGAAAGTGCCCGTCGATACCGATCTGGCTGAGGTCGTTCAGACCTTTGTCGGGCAGTTCTACCTGCAGGGCAGCGAGGCACGTACGCTGCCTGGCGATATTTTGCTGGACTTCACCTTGCCAGAGCGTGAACTGCTGGCTGAGTCGCTCAGTGAGCTGGCCGGACGTCGGGTGAGTATTCAGAGCAAGCCGCGCGGGGATCGCGCCCGTTATCTCAAACTGGCGCGCACCAACGCCGCGACGGCGTTAACCACGCGGCTGTCACAGCACTCCACAATTCATCAGCGGCTGATGGCGCTGGCGGAGTTTCTTGAGCTGGACAAAATTAAACGCATGGAGTGTTTCGATATCAGTCATACCATGGGTGAGCAGACCATCGCCTCCTGCGTAGTGTTCGACCAGAATGGTCCGCTGCGTGCCGATTATCGTCGCTACAACATCAGCGGCATTACGCCGGGTGATGACTACGCCGCCATGAATCAGGTGCTACGCCGCCGTTATGGTAAAGCCATTGAAGAAGATAAGATCCCGGATGTGATTCTGATCGATGGCGGTAAAGGCCAGCTGTCTCAGGCGAAGCAGGTCTTCGCGGAACTGGATGTGCCCTGGGACAAAAGCCGGCCGATTTTACTCGGCGTAGCGAAAGGCAGCGATCGTAAAGCCGGACTGGAGACGCTGTTCTTTGAAGCGGAAGGTGAGGGCGTTTCGCTGCCACCCGATGCGCCAGCGCTGCATGTGATCCAGCATATTCGTGATGACGCTCACAATCATGCCATTTCAGGCCACCGTAAAAAACGGGCCAAAGTAAAGAACACCAGCGCACTGGAAAGCATCGAAGGGGTGGGGCCGAAACGGCGTCAGCAACTGCTTAAGTACATGGGGGGCCTGCAACCGCTGATGAACGCGTCGGTGGAGGAGATCGCCAATGTACCCGGTATCTCACATGCTCTGGCAGAAAAAATATACTACTCGTTGAAACACTAGCATTGAAACGGGGGGGGCAATGTAGGAACATAGGCTAAATTCTACCTATATCCAGACAGTTACCGGCATATGCAATTAAACATTCCGACGTGTCTCACCCTGTTTCGAGTCGTGCTCATCCCGTTCTTTGTGCTGGCTTTCTATCTGCCGTTCACCTGGGCGCCGCTGGCGACTGCACTGATTTTTGTTTTTGCTGCCATCACCGACTGGTTTGATGGCTTTCTGGCGCGCCGCTGGAAGCAGACGACACGCTTTGGTGCGTTTCTCGATCCGGTAGCGGATAAAGTGATGGTGGCCATTGCGCTGGTGCTGGTGGCGGAATATTTCCACGCCTGGTGGATTACGCTGCCCGCCGCCACCATGATTGCTCGCGAGATCATTATCTCTGCGCTGCGTGAATGGATGGCGGAGATTGGTAAACGCAGCAGCGTGTCGGTTTCCTGGATTGGTAAAGTGAAAACCACTGCCCAGATGTTCTCACTGTTTGCCTTGCTGTGGCGTCCTGATGCGACCGTCGTGGCGATTGGTGTGGTGGCGTTATACATTGCTGCCGTGCTGACTTTCTGGTCTATGTTCCAGTATTTAAGCGCCGCGCGCGGCGATCTGCTCGAACCGTGATCGATACGATTTAAAAAGCAGCAAACGGACGCGCTGTGAGGATAATTTTATTGACTCATTGCGTCATCTAAGTAGAATGCATCGCATCGAACGGCAGCCAGGCTGCCATAAGATAAATAAAATCAGCAGGTTCGACGAAATTGCTGAATTGCGGGAATAGCTCAGTTGGTAGAGCACGACCTTGCCAAGGTCGGGGTCGCGAGTTCGAGTCTCGTTTCCCGCTCCAGATTCGCAGGTCAGGTTAACCTGACGGCACATCAGTTTAAGGCGCGTTGGCAGAGTGGCTATGCAGCGGATTGCAAATCCGTGTACCTCGGTTCGACTCCGGGACGCGCCTCCAGTTACACCCTGCCCGGGTGGTGAAATCGGTAGACACAAGGGATTTAAAATCCCTCGGCTGTAAGGCTGTGCGGGTTCAAGTCCCGCCCCGGGCACCATATTTCTGCCGAAGAAAATCTAATAAAATAAAAGCAATATGCAGTAATGTCGTAACCGCCCAAGGGCGGTTTTTTTGTTCCTGCTATCTGGCGGATACGGCGACTGCAACCTCCGTTTAGCGGTATAAGCCGGCATCAGCCCCGGGAGCTGAATACCAGCTCATCATCAGTGTCACTCACCAGCACCATCCGTTGCGCCTCACCACTGGAAGAGACAAAGGTCACTTCATGGCCGATGCTGATATCATCAAAGGCGTCGGTTGGCTGTGACTGCTTCCGGATCTCCAGTACCATCCGCGAGGGATAGGGTTTATCATTGACCGTATCAATATGATAATTGGCGGTAAAATTCAGTTCGGGTTGATCAACCACATAAAATTGTCCTGACGGCATAGTCTTGACCTCTGCAAAATGTTGGCCATAAGTCCCGGTCGGAACAGGCTGCCTGAAACTTAAGGTTAGCTGAATAATCAATGCCTACAGGCAGCAGCACCTCTTTTTTGATTTCATACGACGGTTGCAATATACCTGCCGCTTGCGCTTGCCTGGTCAGAAAGTCGTACTACGCTTCTTGTTCACACAGCGCGGCTTTTCCAGGCACGCCATTCGGGCATGGTATAAAGGTATTACTGCAACTCTTAACGGGTTGACGATGCGGGTTCAACTCCTGCTGCCCGGTCCCTCTCCTGCATCTACGTTAACGCCAGCCTGGCCCTTTTGGGTTTCTGCCGATCCATCCCAATTACATCCGATTTCACTCATTTTTGCGGCTTGTGTCGAACTCTGTAACCTGTTGAAACGTTGTGGTTTACCGTATTGTGGTGACTATTGTTTGCCGTCGCAGAGAATTAATGCCAATGATTACACCTTTTACACCTGACTTAACTGAACCGGCGGCCCCTCCGGTTATCGGTGTTGTCGCCAGCCAGTTGCTCAATCCGTATCAACAAAAAATGCTGGACGAAGTGATGCGCCAGCTTAACGCGCGCGGTGTTATCTCGGTGCTACTGAGTGCCGAAACCGACGTCACACTAACCACACTCATCCGGCAGGCTACACCGCTCGGGCTGCGTGGTTTGCTGTTACTCCCCGGTAACCGCTTAACTGATGCCTGCCATTTGCCGGTGCTTCATATTGACGCTGAGCCTGAGCTGCAGGGGGATGCACTGCGGGCGGGTGAAGTGACAGCGGAATTATTGCTTAAACAGGGGCATCAGCGGTTTGGCTTTATGCAGGGTCAGCCAGGCGAACTGGCGCAAAAACAGGGCTATCGCGCCTCTCTGCTGGCGGCAGGCATGGCGCTGAACGCCGAACTGACTGTGGGTAGTGATGATCGCGACTGCGCTTATCAGGCGATGATGTCTTACCTGAAAAAGACACGTGCTGCTGAGCGTATCCAGGCACTCTTCTGTGAAAGCGATCTGATGGCCTTTGGTGCAATGCAGGCGATTCGGGATTTTGGTCAGGGTATCCATCTGGCAGTGGCAGGTTTTGGTGATAGTGAGGAAGCCCGTAGCTCAACCTGGCATCTTACCAGCTGGTCACCTGACATCCGGCAGATCGCTGGCCGCGCGCTGGATCGCTGGCTGGGACAGCAGGCAGGCAACAGCAGTGCTGAAGAGCAGGGGCAATTACAGCGGCGTCACTCTCACGCAGGCAAAGTGCTGCCGGGTGAGATGTCAGCCTGCGGCTGCGCCTTCCGGCATTAACCAGCCCGCAACGCAGGCTGGCAGAATAATGTCAGGCCTGCGGTTGTCCTGCCGGGCCGCTGCCGCCGGGTGCGCCCACCGGCTGCTGCCCGCCAGGTGGTGGCGGTGGCGGGGCATCTCTGCCCGGTGGCGGCGGTGCACAGGCCGTAAGCGTGGCGAGGATAGCCAGTGTGGATAACAGATAAGCAGTACGTTTCATCGTAATTCCCCGATCAGGTAAGCGGAACGTTGAGTATAGAGAATTGCAACAAAACCGCCCGGACAGGGCTAAATCATCAACACGCATGGCAAATTGTCGACGATTATTTGAGACGCCTCGCAACTCGTGCATGCTGGCAATGCGTTTCAGGCTGGAGCGCGCTAAGGTAGCGCTTCATTTAAGAGGAGTCGTTATGAATGGCATGATGAAGTTCGTCCGCGGGTGGCTGGTGTTCTCTGTACTGTGGGGCGTATTCATGTGGTTTATGTCATGGCATCAGCAGGGCAAAGAGCCTGGTCTGGCGATTCTGACAAGTCTCTACGCCGGTTTAATCTACCAGGCGCTGATTACCATGGTTGGCCGCTACCGCGCGCGGCGGCAACAGGCTGAGTGAGTTCTGCTGCCGGAGAGGCAGCAGAACTGGGTTTTTAGCCGAAATTACCGGTCAGGCGCTGATGGAAGTCCGTGCTGCGTGGATCCAGCCCCTCAATGGTTACCTCTGCGCCATAACGCTGATAGCGATACTCAATGCCATCCAGCGCCGCGACGCTGGACGCATCCCAGATTTGCGCGTGCGTTAAATCGATAGTGACCTTTTTAGGGTCATGGGCATAATCGAAATGCTCGAACAGATCGTTGCTGCTGGCGAAAAACAGCGGGCCGCGCACCACATAGCGCACCGACTCGCCATCTTCGCTCAGCTGACGCTCCGCATGAATAACGTGCGCAATACGGCGGGCAAACAGCAGCATAGCCAGGATTACCCCAGCCAGAACGCCCAGTGCCAGATTACCTGTCCAGACAGTCACCGCTACCGTCAGCACCATAATCAGCGTCTCTGACCACGGCATACGTTTCAGGGTAGCGGGTTGCAGGCTATGCCAGTTAACGGTTTTCACGGCCACCACCATCATGATCCCGGCCAGTACCACCATCGGGATTTGCGCCATAATCCGGCTCAGTCCGGTCACCAGTAACAGCAGCACCAGACCGGCGGCCACGGTGGAAACCCGGCTGCGCGCCCGGCCCAGCTCAACATTGACGATGGTCTGACCTATCATCGCGCACCCGGCGATACCGCCATAAAAACCCGCCAGAATATTCGCCACGCCCAGGCCCCAGGATTCACGACGCTTACTGGAGGGAGTATCGGTCAGGTCATCGACCAGTTTGGCGGTCAGCAGTGACTCCATCAGCCCGACAAAGGCGATGCTCAGGGCCGTGGGCCAGATAATCTGCAGGGTCTGCAGGTTAAGTGGTACCAGCAGGCTGTTAAAACCGGGCAGACCGGGACTCATCGGCCCTTCATCGCCCACGTTCGGCATGCGATAGCCCATTAGCAGCGCGACGGCAGTCACTACCACAATGGCAACCAGCGGTGAAGGAACACTTTTTATCAGACGCGGCAACAACAGCACGATAGCCAGTGTGACGGCAAAGAAGATCCACACCAGTGATGACTGTCCCCAGACGTGCGGCACCTGAGCAAAGAAAATCAGCACCCCGAGCGCATTCACAAATCCCAGCATCACCGAACGGGGAATATAACGCATCATGCGCGCCAGACCGGCCACACCAAACAGAATCTGAATGACGCCGCCCATCACCACCGCAGGCAGAATATATTCAACGCCGTGCAGATGGACCATCGGCCCGATAACCAGCGCCACTGAACCCGCAGCCGCTGTTACCATCGCCGGACGTCCGCCCAGTATCGACAGGGTCAGGCAGAGCACCACGGAGGCGACGAGGCTGACTTTAGGGTCTACACCGGCAATAACGGAAAAGGAGATCACTTCAGGGATCAGCGCCAGCGCGGTAATCACCCCGGCCAGGCATTCGCGGGTCAGCAGCGCAGGCGAACGCAGAACGCGCCCTACACTGATATCGCCCGCCACAACGTCGGTTGCGGCAATATCATTGGTTTGAGTCATAAAAGATTGCAGGCTCTTTAGTTATTTTGCTCCCGCGCGAGGGGCGGGAAGATCAGGATAAACAGTGAGGGGCAGATAGTACCGGGCGACTGGCGAAGATACCAGAAAAAGGCAGATGACTCCTTCCGTGGAGTCGATGCTACAGTGAAAAATCGTCCGGGGTTTTATGGACCACCAGTTCAAGCAGCTGTCGGTAGATATCCAGTAATTCCCTGTCGCTTTCCAGCTCCAGCCGATGAATAAGCTTTGAGATAATCGCTTTATTGTTCACTGGCATGCCTGACTGCAAAATTTCTGCAACCAGGATACCCAGCATCTCCATCTCGCTGGCGGGTTTATTGGCGGCAGGATTAAAATAATCAGCAATTTCCTGATTGGTCCGGGGAAGAATATATTGCATGTGTAAGCCCTTCAGAACAGCCCGATTCCGGTTCGGATGTCAGGACAAAAGCGATCAAAAAAACCACCGCATGGACAGATGCGATGGTACCAGTGTCACAAATTGAACAGAAAAAATAACCTCTGAAGGTGGAAATCCACTGACACCTTCAGAGGCGACGCAAGTGCATCATTCGTTACAGAGTCGCATGACAACTCGTGGCAGTAAACTTATACAATGAAGCCCAATCTGTACAATCGGATTCTTTAACAAAGTGTGCTATTTGACACTTGTCAGCAGCTTATAAGGACTATTCCGAAACGAAAGCTGTACAAGTAACCTGTACAAACGGCGGGGCCGAGGGGCGGGAGGGGAAAAACAGGAAGCCATGACCAGCTTCCCGCAAAAAGATTAGCTGAATAGCGCCAGTTTTGCCGTCAGCTTTCGCAGGGCTTTTTTATCGCCGACGATGGCGACGCCCAGCAGGCGCCAATGCTGACGCGGTTGCTGTCGCAGGACGGCGCTCAGCGCCTGATAATCGGTAGTGGTCTGGCCCTCTTCCGGAAACAGCACCAGATCGTATTCAGCCTGTTCGCACTGTTCCCGCAATGCACTGAGCTGTTCATCAGTCGCGGCCAGCACCGGAATCCCGGTAGTGATCAAACCGGGAGAAGGGCGCCTGTCAGCATCCTCCAGGGTGTCGCCAACCAGCGCCGGATGTCGCTGTCCCAGGGTTAATGCCATCACGGCGGCAGCATTGGTGGCTTTGCCAGGCGGCAGAGCGGCATTGAGTATCATTACACAGCGTGGGTCTTGCATTGCGCTTCTCCTGACTAAAAAAACGCATTGTGGCAAGTGGCTTAACCCAGGTCTGGAAGATTTGTGCAGGCGTGCTGATAACGGGAAGGGGTAAGCTGGCAGGCG
This sequence comes from Pantoea sp. OVA07A, assembly GCF_019969975.1. Taxonomy (NCBI): domain Bacteria; kingdom Pseudomonadati; phylum Pseudomonadota; class Gammaproteobacteria; order Enterobacterales; family Erwiniaceae; genus Pantoea; species Pantoea sp. OVA07A. Next base: position 1,694,939 of record NZ_JAHXYM010000001.1, read on the forward strand.
CGTTTGAACCAGCGGCCCAGGTGACTCTGATCGGCGAAACCCAGCGCGGCTGCCACATCGGCGACGGGCTGGCCCTGCGCCAGCTGACGACGCGCCTGGCTCAGCCGCCACTGCACCAGCCAGGCGTGGGGCGGCAAACCCCAGTGAGTCTGGAACAGACGCGATAACCGGAAGCGATCCACCTGCAGATGCTGCGCCATCTGCTCCAGACCGGGATTATCCGCATGATGGGCAATCAGCCAGTCACGCGACTGCAGTGCCAGCCGGGCATCTTTATCCGGGGGCTGAGCGGGCAGTGACCACTGCCGGTGCGGGATGAGCTGACTAAACATCCGGTCCAGCGCCGCCTCTTTGATGATGGCGGGATGGTTGTGCCACAGCGCATCAAACGCATGCCAGACGGCATAAGCCAGTGGACGCTCGTCGCGCAGCGTGGCGGCAAAACGTAGCTCACGCAGTGAGGGTTTATCAGCCAGCATCGGAGCCAGGTGCTGCGCAATCTGCTGCGGCGAAAGATAGAGCATCCGGTAGGTAAAACCGCTTTCGTTGATGGCATCACCATCATGCAGCTCCTCCGGCTCCAGCATAAAGACCGTGCCTGGTCGGCTCTGATGCTGTTTGCGCCGCGAATGAAACTGCTGTACACCTTGCTCGGTCACGCCAATCAGATAACTGTCGTGCCAGTGAGGATCATAGGCGTGTCCGGTAAAATGGGCGCGTAGCGCCTCAATACCGCTGACGGCGTCACGGCGCAGATCGACCCAGTTTGCTGATGCCTGTTTCATGTTATCCGGCTCCCGGTTGCGGCCTCTGGACATTCTGCCGCGATCCACTAATTTTTAACAGACCGGACGCTTTTCATTGGCGTTTCGCTTTGCGTATAATAACGTCACCACTCAATTAGAACTCTTACTATTAGGCTGCTAACATTTGTCTCAGCACACGCGTACCTTTACCCACTTATTGCATCTGACCGCACATGCCTGGCGCCTGGCGGTGGATCGTCACCTTAAAGATAGCGGCTTAAGCATGAGCAGCTGGATGGCCATCGGGCTGATTGCCAGTGAGCCGCAACGCATGACCCAGACCGAGCTGGCACAGCTGCTGGGGCTGGAAGATGCCAGCATGGTACCGCTGGTGGATCGGCTGGTGAAACAGTCACTGCTGATGCGGGTACAGCCGCCAGAAGATCGACGTAAGCGTCACCTGGTGCTGACTGATAAGGGTAACGAAGCGTTCGCCAAAGTGAAAACCGAGGCTGACGCACTCCGTACTGAAATGCTGGCCGATATTGACCCTCAGGATCTGGCCGTGACCGAGCGCGTATTGCAACAACTCCTGAGCCGCATGGGAAGTATGTAGCAGTGGCAAAGCGAAATCCCTACGCTGCACGCGAGTGGTTGCCGCACGAAAAACCGATGCTGCCGGGATCGCCCTCGACGCCGCTGCATCCGATGCCAAAACGCCTGGCGTTTGGCCTGATCGGTTTACTTATCTCGCTGACCGGTGCGCTGAGTAACGCGCTGGTCACGGCGAATCTGGTCAACCTGCAGGGTACCTTTGGTGCCTGGTCGAATGAGATTGCCTGGCTGCCCGCGGTCTACGTGATGGGCAACATCTCTATTAACCTGCTGCTGGTGAAATTCCGCCAGCAGTTTGGCCTGCGTGTCTTTACCGAGGCGTTTCTGGTGCTGTATGTACTGGTGGCGTTTTTCCATCTCTTCGCCAACGATCTCAGTTCGGCAATCATTGTGCGCACCGCTCACGGTATGGTGGCTGCGGCGCTCAGCTCTCTGGGCATCTACTATCAGGTACAGGCCTGGCCTGCGAAACATCGGCTGAAAGCGCTGGTGATTGGCCTGACGGTATCGCAACTGGCTATCCCGCTGGCCCGCTTATTCTCTTCGGAATTGCTGCAGCTCAACGAGTGGCGCGGTCTCTATCTGTTTGAACTCGGTCTGGCGCTGATTGCGCTGGGCGGGGTACTGCTGGTGAAACTGCCACCGGGCGATCGCATCAAAACCTTTGAAAAGATGGATTTCGTCACCTTTATCCTGCTGGCACCCGGTATGGCGCTGCTGTGCGGCGTACTGACGCTGGGCCGTATTGAGTGGTGGTTTACCACGCCCTGGCTCGGTATCTGTACCGCGATCGCCCTGACGCTGATTGTCGCTGCGATCGTCATTGAGCATAACCGGCGCAACCCGCTGATCAATACCCGCTGGCTAAGCAGCGGCATGATGTTGCGGCTGGGCATTGTGATGATCATGATCCGTATCGTACTGGCGGAACAGAACACCGGTGCAATCGGCTTTCTGCAGCAGATTGGCTTGCAGAACGATCAGATGCGCGGTCTGGCGCTGGCGATCATGGCCGGGGTTATTGCGGGCATCGCCGCCAGTGCGCTGACTATCAAGCCCAATCATCTCAACTGGCCGATTGTCACCTCGCTGGTGGTGATGATTATCGCCTCGCTGATGGATGCGCAATCCAGTCCACTGACCCGCGCCAGCAATATGTATTTCAGCCAGTTTCTGCTGGGCTTCAGCAGCGCCTTTTTCATGGCGCCCGCGATGCTGATGGGCATTGGCAGCGTGGTGACTCAGCCGAAAAATCTGGTGAGCTTCGTGGTGCTGTTTGGCATGAGTCAGAACCTCGGCGGGCTGATCGGCTCGGCTATTCTTGGCACGTTTCAGGTCTGGCGGGAAAAATATCACTCCAGCCTGCTGGGCGATCAGCTCTCACTGCTCGATCCCAACGTCACCGAACGGCTCAGCCAGTATAATGCGCTGTTTAATTCGCTGGTGGGTGACGACGTTCTGCGCGGCGCGCAGAGCACCAGCCAGTTACAGGTAATCGCCACGCTGCAGGCCAACGTGCTCGCCTATAACGACACCTACCTGTTAACTGCCGCGCTGGCACTGGTCACCCTGATGTGGGTGATCTGGCGTTTGACCCGTCGTCGTTATCTTGACTGGCGTCAGGCGCAATTTAACCTGCGTGAGCAGCAACAGCTGGCCGCATTACAGGAATCAACGGAGAAACAATGAGTCAGCAGGATGAGCTTCAGGCGGCGGAACGCGAACGCGCGAATCGCCGCCGTATTCTTTCTATCGCCGCAGGTAGCGGCATTGTGGTGATTGGTGTACTGGTTATTCTTTACGCCTGGCAACTCTGGCCCTTCACCAGCGCAATACAAAGCACTGAGAATGCCTATGTGCGCGGTCAGGTGACCTTTATCAGCCCGCAGGTTAATGGCTATCTCACCTCAGTCGAGGTGATCGATCTGCAGCCGGTGAAAAAAGGGCAGTTGCTGATGACGATTGACGACCGTATCTATCGCCAGCGGGTGCATCAGGCGCAGGCGCAGCTGGCGATGAAGCAGGCGGCGCTGAACAATAACCTGCAGCAGCGTCGCAGCGCAGAAGCGACCATCCAGAGCAATAAAGCGGCACTGGAGAATGCCAAAGCACAGGCGCTGAAAAGCGGCTTCGATCTGAAGCGTGTCGAAAATCTCACGGCGGATGGATCCCTGTCAGTGCGTGAGCGCGACGCCGCCCGGGCCGCAGACGCCCAGGCGCAGGCGCAGGTTCGTCAGGCTGCGGCGCAGATCGCCGTCGCCCAGCAGAATCTGCAAACCGTCATCGTTAACCGTGACGCGCTGAAAGGCGATGTCGACAGCGCCCGCGCCGCGCTGGAGCTGGCGGAGATCGATCTGGCGAATACCCGGATTACCGCGCCCGATGATGGCCAGCTCGGCCAGCTGGCGGTGCGCACCGGCGCCTATGTCACGGCAGGTACGCGCCTGACCTCGGTGGTGCCTAATCACAAATGGATTATCGCGAATCTGAAAGAGACCCAGCTGGCAAATATTCGTCCTGGCCTGCCGGTGACGATTCGGGTCGATGCGCTGGATGGCAAACGCTTTACGGGTCAGGTTGAATTTATCTCTCCGGCCGCAGGCTCAGAGTTCAGCGCGATTTCGCCCGACAACGCCACCGGTAACTTCGTTAAAATTGCGCAGCGCATTCCGGTTCGCATCCGCATCAATGGCCAGGATATGCATCAGTTACGCCCGGGTATGTCGGTCGAAGTCAACATCGACACCGCCGCACAACCCGCTGGTGAGGGTGCGCCATGATGCGGCGCGGCTTAATGGTAAGCGCACTGGCACTCCTTCTGACCAGCTGTGCCACGCAGGTTGAAAAGGCACCGGCCTCTCTGCCGATCCCTGACGCCTGGCGCAATAGTGTCGGGCCATCTGCTGCACCGGAGGCGGAGTGGTGGCGCGCTTTTCATGATGAAAATCTCAACCGGCTGGTGACGCAGGCGCTGCGCAATAACCCCGATATCCTCACGGCGCGATCCCGGGTTGACCAGTATCGCGCCCAGCTGCGCGCCACGCAGGGCGATAACTTTCCGACCCTGAGCGCCGGTGTGGCCGCGACCCGGGAGCGTACGCTCTCGTCAGTGACGGGCCAGCCCTATGAAACCGATATTTTTCAGGGCTTATTACAAGCGAACTACGAGGTCGATCTCTGGGGAGCACGCAGCAGCAGCATCACCGCATCGCAGGCGAGTTTAGCGGCGCAGCAGGCCGCTGCGTCTGCCGCCGAGCTGACCATCGCCAGTTCGGTGGCGTCAGGTTATCTCAACCTGTGCGCGCTGGATGAGCAGTTGCGGGTCACGGAGGCGACGCTGGCGACCCGCAACAATTCGCTGAAGCTGGCACAGCGTCAGTTTGAAACCGGCTACACCTCCAGGCTGGAGTGGATGCAGGCCGCCTCGGAATATCAGTCGGCCAAAGCGCAGATGCCTCAGTTGCAGCACCAGATCACCCAGCAGGAGAATGCGCTGAGCCTTCTGGTGGGTATGAACCCGCGCAGCATCGCCCGTCGTCAGCAGTTTGACCAGATTTCACCGCAGCGGATGCCGTCGCTGCTGCCATCAGAGCTGCTTAATCGCCGTCCGGATATTGTGCAGGCTCAGCGTCAGTTACTGGCCGCAGATGCCAGCCTGGCATCGTCGCGCGCTAAGCTGCTGCCTGGGCTTAACCTCACTGCGACCGGCACTCTGCAGAGTTCGGTTCTGCATCAGCTCGCGGATGATCCGTTCCGGCTGTGGAGCGTGGGCGGCAGCATCCTGGCACCGCTGCTGAACCGTGAAGCGCTGACGGCGCAGGTGGATGTCTCAATGGCGACGCGAAATCAGGCACTTTATGGCTATGAAAAAGTGGTGCGCAACGCCTTCTCGGAAGTTAACGATGCAATAGACGCTATCAGGCAGCGTGAGGCACAACTTCAGGAGCTGCAAAAGCAGGAAGCCTATGTAACGGAGGCGCTGCGCATTGCCCGCAATCGCTATCAGAACGGCTACGCCTCCTATCTGGATGAACTGGATGCGCAGCGCACCCTGTTTTCAACGCAGCTGAATCGGGTGACTGTCAAAAATAACCTGCTGCTGGCGCAGATCGATCTCTACCGCGCGCTGGGCGGTGGCTGGACACCCGCCTCCACACAGTAATCCCCAGACCGATCCAGCCGCAGCCAGAGTTTCTGCGGCAGGGATCGGCCTCTGCGCTGTCGCGGCGACTGCGTATATTCCCCGCTTTAATCCCCCAAATAACCCCCTAAAACCCATGCATACTTCTGCTTACCTGTCTTTACATTCGGTGGTATCATGCGCGGGTTTTAAGCCAGCCAGACGGAAAAGCGCACTGAAAGCTTAACCTGCGCGAGACGGATTATCCGTTTAACTTACTGATATAAAAATAAAAGAAGGGATTCATCATGAATAAAAAAACTATTTGCACGCTGGCCGTGGTCGCTGCGTTATTAACCGGCTGTGCGCGCACTGCGCCGATTCATAACGTGAATCAAACGCTCACTCAGCGTTACAGCGACAACCAGATGAAACTGGCGATCATCGAAGCGGGTATTGGCCGGAAATGGGTGATGACTCCCGTTTCGCCTGGCGTGATCAATGGTCGTCTGGCCCAGCGTGATTTCGTGGCGACTATTCGCATCACGTATACCAGCCAGAACTACCGCATCGATTATGTCAGCAGTGAGAACCTGAAAGCGGAGCAGGGCGAGATCCACAATAACTACAACCGCTGGATTGCCAATCTCGATCAGGATATTCAGTTACGACTCTCTGCTCTTGCCGCTCAGTAATGCGTGCGCTGTCGCAATGATGTGTCGACAGACGATCAAAGCATAAAGATCTCCGGCAGCCGGCCGACAAATCAGATGAGCTGCTATTGCTGAACCACTGAGTAACCCTCTACCGTGAAGGCCTGATGCGGAATCGGCAGAGGGTTTCCAGGAGGCACTTTTTTTGCAGAGGGCCGGGATGACGCCCCGATAAACGCCGACGCCACACATATGACAAAAAGAGTGTTGAGATGAGACTCGCTTACTCACTGGTCGACTGGCAGGCTCTGGCTCCGGGATTACACGGGGGCGAGGGCTGGCAGCACTGGGCGCAACAGGGCAACGTCATAGACCCTAAAGAGGCGATGGCAAAGCCGCAATTTTTACCGATGATGACAGCACGTCGTCTGAGCGGCGGCAGTCGTGCGGCGGTAGAGTGTGGGCTGGCGCTGCTTGCGCGTCAGCAGGTTGACGCTATCGTGTTCACCAGTCGTCACGGTGAACTGGAACGTAATCTGCGTATCCTCACAACCCTGGCCGATCAGCAGTCAATGTCACCCACGGATTTTGCCATGTCGGTTCACAATTCGGCGGTCGGCAGCCTGACCATTGCAGCCAAAGCACCACTGGTCTCCACCTCAATCGCCGCCGGAGTCGACTCGTTTCAGCAGGGATTGATCGAAGTCAGCGCGCTGCATCAGGCGGGTTATCAGCAGGTACTGCTGGTCGATTTCGACGGCATCGTGCCTGACTACTATCTGCCGTGGCTGCCGGAACAGCGTGTGAACTTTCCCTATGCGGTGGCGCTGCTGCTGCGCCCGGGCGACCAGCTGCACTGCACTGGCCGTGCTGGCAGAGAGGAGAGGGCAGAAACAGGGTTACCGCAAAGCCTGCGCTTTCTGCAGCAGTGGCTGGCGGAATCGCCCACCTTCAGCCTGCCGGGCGAACGCCTGACATGGCACTGGGAGAGACATCATGGCTGATTGTTCACAACCGGCGCACTACACCGGCAGCCGCATGAACTATTGCTGGCGGCTGGTGATGACGGCGGTGAGTTTTACGCTGTTTGGCATAGGCGGACTGCTGCTGTCGCTGATTGGCTTCAACCTGCTGCTGCTGGTACAGCGCGATTCGCTGCGCCGCCGCCTCCTGGCCCGACGCGCTATCGCCTTTAGCTTCCGTTGCTTTCTGCGATTCTGCCGGATGACCGGGGTCTATGACTACCGGATTGAAGGCGCAGAGCTGCTGCAACAGGATCGCGGATGCCTGATTGTCGCCAATCATCCATCACTGATCGACTACGTGATGATCGCTTCGGTACTGCCAGAGATGGATTGTCTGGTTAAAGCCGATCTGCAAAAGAACCCCTTTATGCGTGGGGTGATCCGCGCCGCGGACTATCTGATCAACAGTGAAGCGGAGACGCTGTTGCCGGACAGCCAGCAGCGACTGGCGCGCGGCGACAATATCCTGATCTTTCCGGAAGGCACCCGCACCCGCTACGGTCATCCACTGACTCTGCAGCGCGGGGCAGCCAATATTGCGGTGCGCGCCGGATGCGATCTGCGTGTGGTTCACATCACCTGTAGCCAGCGTATGCTTGATAAACAGAGCCGCTGGTATCAGATTCCGCCGGTTAAACCGCTGTTTACCGTGCGTGTACAAACGCGAATCGACAGTCAGTCGTTTTGTGAAAGCAATCCCGATGCGCAGCCGCTGGCCGCGCGTCGCCTGACCCGCCATTTACAGCAGGCGCTGGTCCCCCAGAACAGGTAAGACGAAAACCGGTATGGATTCATTAATTAACGATATCAAACAGATGATTATCGACACGCTGAACCTTGAAGATCTCAGTCCCGATGATATAGAGACCGACGCTGCACTGTTTGGCGACGGACTGGGGCTGGATTCGATTGATGCACTGGAACTTGGCCTGGCAGTGAAAAATCGCTACGGCGTGGCGCTGTCCGCTGAGAGTGAAACCCTGCGCGCGCACTTTTTCTCTGTTGCGACGCTGGCTGCGTTCGTCAACCAACAGCGCGGCTGAAAGCGGAGACAACCTTATGATGAACAAAGAACAGATCTATCAGGAAGTGGCTTCGCTGCTGACCAGCCTGTTTGAAATTGCGCCTGAGGATATCCATCCCGGGGCACGTCTGTATGAAGATCTCGAACTCGACAGCATTGATGCTGTCGATATGGTGGTTCATCTGCAAAAACGTACCGGCCGTAAAATTAAACCGGAAACTTTCCGCGCAGTGCGCACCGTGCAGGATGTGGTGGATGCCGTGGAACAACTGATGCGCGAAGACGCCTGATCCCGCCGTGCCTGCTGCTACGCTTCGCCTGCTGAATCTGCTTACGCTGCTAGCCTGGCCACTGCTGGTCTGGCTGGCGCTGACCCAGCCGCGCTGGCAGGGATTGTTCTGGCTGCTGGCACTGCTGTTTGGCCTGCGCTGGCTGCAGCTGCGTCGTCAGCAAAACGCCATGGGCGCGGTCATGGGCTGGCTGGCGCTGCTCGGTGCACTGCTCTGTGTCAGCAGCCAGCTATTACGCACTCAGCATCTGCTGCTGTGGTATCCGGTGGCGGTCAATCTGGCGATGCTGCTGGTGTTTGGCGCCTCACTCTGGAGTGCGATGCCGCTGGTGGAACGCATCGCCCGGCTGCGTGAGCCCGTGCTTCCCCCTGCGGCAGTGCGCTATACCCGCCGCGTCACCCAAATCTGGTGCCTGTTTTTTATCGGCAACGGCAGCATGGCGCTCTATACCTGTTTGCTGGGCGATCTGCGGCTCTGGACGCTGTGGAATGGCGGCATAAGTTATCTGTTAATCGCAGCGCTGATGAGTGCTGAATGGCTGGTACGTCAGCGCGTGAGGCGAAAAGCATGAGAGTGGCCGACTGGCTGACGGGAGACGATCGCGAGGTTGCCTGGCGCGGCGATCAACGTTTGATGCTCAGCGCGATGCATCGTCAGGTCGTGGCGCTCCGCCAGCGCTTGGCAGCACAACCGGGCAGCTACTGGGCGCTCTGTTTTGATGACAGTTATCGTTTTTGTGTGGCGCTGCTGGCATGCTGGTATGCCGGCAAAACGCCGGTGATGCCGGGTCACTGCCGCGCCGCGCTGCTGGATGAGAGGCATGATCGGCTGGATGGCGTGCTGTGCGACATGCCGCTGGCGGTCAGCCTGCCGCTGCTGGCGTGGGACGACGCAGAAGCGCAGGGGCCGCTGCCGCCGCTGCCGGAGAGTGCAGAGCTGGTGCTCTTCACCTCGGGATCCACCGGCGCACCGCGTCAGGTAGTGAAGTCGCTGGCGGTGATGGAGCAGGAGAGCCGCTGGCTCAGCAGCCTGTGGGCCGAACAGTTGCGGGGGTGCCGGGTCATCGCCTCGGTCAGCCATCAGCATCTCTACGGTTTATCGTTTCGACTTTTCCTGCCGATGATGCTCAGGCTGCCGTTTGCCGCCCAGCCGCTGTTTTACGGTGAACAACTGGCCCAGCTTCCGCGCGACGTTCGCTATGCCTTTATCAGCAGCCCGGCCTTTTTATCGCGGCTGGACAGCACGCTGAAAGCGCCCGCCAGTGAACTGATTGTCTCTGCCGGTGGCGCACTGCGCGACTCTGATGCGGAGCAGGTCTGGCAGCGCTTTGGCTGTCAGGTCAGTGAAATCTACGGCAGCACCGAAACCGGCATTCTGGCCTGGCGTCAATGCGATCGGGCGGAGGCGCCTTGGCGCCGCTTCCCGCAGGTCAGGCTGGAGCAGGTGACGCCCGATCGCTGGCAGGTCTGGTCGCCGCTGATTGCCGGTGACAGCGGGCTGCAGCTCGACGATCGACTGACTATGCAGCCGGACGGCGGATTTCAGCTTGCAGGCCGCCACGATCGCATCGTAAAAATCGGTGACAAGCGCATCTCATTAAGCGAGATAGAGCGCCGTCTGACCGACCTGCCGGAAATAGAGGATGCCGTAGCACTGGTGGTCACGCGTCATGAGCGTCAGGCGATTGGCGTCGTGCTGGCGCTGAACAGCGCACTGGATGAGGCGGCTCTGCATCAGCGCAGGCAGCAGTGGAAACGCCAGCTGCAGCGTTGGCTGGAACCGCTGGCGATGCCACGCTACTGGCGGATTGTGGCCACTATTCCGGTGACCACCCAAAGCAAACGCGCCTGGCCGCAAATAGAGGAACTTTTTCATGTTGCCGATTGAACGCAGCCGGGAGCTGCGGGCTGACAGCGTCACGCTGATCCTGCAGATAGATGCCGGACTCTTCTGGTTTCAGGGCCACTTTCCGCATCTGCCCATTCTGCCGGGTGTGGCTCAGCTCGACTGGGTGATGCACTACGGCGTATCACTGCTTGCGCCCGGTAAACAGTTTGCCGCCGTTGATAACATTAAATTTCAGCAGCCGGTATTACCCGACTCGCTATTGCAACTGCATCTGGACTGGGACGCTGAAAAATCCCGCCTGAGTTTCCGTTACAGCCTGCTGAAGAACGACGGCGAGCAGATCGCCAGCAGCGGGAAGATCGCGCTGTGTTAAGCGCCCCGTTTTCACCCTGCGTGGTGATCCCCTGCTACAACCACGGCGCGATGATGGCGTCAGTGCTGGCACGGCTGGCGCCCTTTAATCTGCCGGTAATCGTGGTGGATGATGGCAGCGATGCGGCCACTCAGCTTCAGCTGGCGACGCTGCACGCCCCGCAGCTCAGCCTGCTGCGACTCGACAGCAATCAGGGTAAAGGCGCGGCGGTGATCCACGGACTGCGGGCCGCGGCGGCACGCGGCTTCACCCATGCGGTGCAGCTTGACGCGGACGGCCAGCATCAGGCGGAAGATCTGCCGCTGATGCTGGCGGAAGCGGAGCGTTATCCCGACGCGCTGATCTCCGGTCAGCCGCTCTATGACGACTCGATCCCCAAATCACGCCTTTACGGTCGCTACATCACCCACTTCTGGGTCTGGATTGAAACGCTTTCGCTGTCGATCCGCGACAGCATGTGTGGCTTCCGCGTCTATCCCCTGGCCGCGACGCTGGCGCTGTGCGATCGCCGGGCCATCGGTCAGCGCATGGATTTTGACACCGAGATCATGGTGCGGCTCTACTGGCAGGGAACCCGCAGTCGCTTTATCCCGACCCGCGTCACCTATCCGGCCAGCGGGCTGTCACACTTCGATGCGCTCTACGACAACCTGCGCATCTCCTGGATGCATACCCGGCTGTTTTTCGGCATGCTGCCGCGCATTCCTCGTCTGCTGGCGATGCGTAAACCGCCGACGCACTGGTCTGCGGAAACGGAGCGGCGCGGACAGTGGGGATTACGTTTTATGCTGGCGGTCTATCGCTACGGCGGGCGGCTCCCCTTTACGCTGCTACTCTGGCCGGTAGTGGCGGTCTACTGGCTGAGCGGTCAGCGCGCGCGACGCGCTTCCCGGCAGTGGCTGGCGCAGGTCACTACCGCCGCTCAGCAGCAGCAGATTGCGTTACCGCCACGGCTTAACAGCTACCGCCATTTCCTGCGGTTCGCCGGGGCAATGCTGGATAAAGTGGCCAGCTGGCGCGGCGATCTGCGCTGGGGACGTGATATCGATTTTGCGCCAGGCGCAGAAGCGGTGATCCGCACACCCACGCCGCAGGGCAAGCTGATTCTCGCTTCCCATCTTGGTGACATTGAAGCCTGTCGCGCGATGGCGCAGCAGGTCAGCGGACTGGTGATTAATGCGCTGGTGTTTACCGACAACGCCCGGCGTTTTCGGGCGGTGCTGGAAACCATCGCCCCGCAGGCGGGGGTGAATCTGATGCCGGTGAGCGATATCGGGCCGGAGACCGCTATCCTGCTGCAACAGAAGCTGGATGCGGGCGAATGGGTGGCGATTGTCGGGGATCGCACCGCGGTCAATCCGCAGCGCGGCGGCGAGCGGCGGGTGATCTGGAGCGACTTTCTGGGCCGCGCCGCGCCCTTTCCACAGGGGCCGTTTGTACTGGCGGCCGCGTTGCGCTGTCCGGTGCTGCTGATGTTCGCCCTGCAGCAACAGGGTAAACTGCGTATTCACTGTGAGCCTTTCGCCGATCCGCTGCTGCTGCCGCGTGCGCAACGTCAGCAGGCACTGCAACAGGCGGTGGATCGTTACGCAGCGCGGCTGGCCCATTACGCACTGCTGGCGCCGCTCGACTGGTTTAACTTTTTCGATTTCTGGACGCTGCCTGATCAACAGGCGCACCACAAGGAGTCTGACCATGACTGAACATCATGCTGAAGTCGTGCTGACCGTCTCATTCCACGACTGCGATCCTATGGGCGTGGTCTGGCACGGCAACTATTTCCGCTTTTTCGAAGTGGCGCGTGAAGCCCTGCTGCGCAGCATTAACTACAGCTATGCCGAGATGGCCGCCAGCGGCTACGTCTGGCCGGTGGTCGATACCCGGGTCAAATACCGCCAGCCACTGCGCTGCGAAGAGACGATTCGCGTCAGCGCCCGGATTACGGAATATGAGAACCGTCTGCGCATCAACTATGAAGTGCGAAATGCTGCCGGTCAGATCACCACCAAAGCGCATACTCTGCAGGTGGCGGTGGAGCAGGAGAGTCAGGCGTTGTGCTTTGTTTCACCCGATATTTTACTGGAACGTTTAGGAGTGAAAGGATGCTGAAAATTGTGCTTACCAGCCTGCTGCTGTGGGCCAGTGCCGCCAGCGCGGTCACGCTGGATCAGCTGCAGCAGCGTTTTGCCAGCCAGCCTGTGATTCGGGCAGACTTTATCCAGACGCGCACCATTTCCGGCATGCGTCAGCCGCTGGTCTCGCACGGGCAGATGCTGATCGCTCGCGAGCAGGGCTTATGGTGGCATCAGCAGACACCCTTTGTGATGACGCTGCTGCTGGATGATAAACGCATGGTGCAGAGCCTCAGCGGCCAGAAGCCTCAGGTAATCACCGCCGACAGCAACCCGCAGATGTTCCAGTTCAACCATCTCTTGCGGGCGCTGTTCCAGGCCGACCAGAAAGTGCTGAACGAGAACTTCAGCGTGGCCTTCAGCGATCGCGGCAACGGAGCCTGGACGCTGGAGCTGACGCCCAAAGTGGCGCCGCTCAACAAAATCTTCAACCGTATCTCGCTGGCGGGCAGCGCCTACCTGGACAGCATCAACCTGGATGATAAGCAGGGCGATAAAACGCAAATAGAGCTCAGCAACACCCGAATTGAACCGCCGCAGTTAAGCGACGAGGAGCAGGCGCGTTTTGCCGGGCCGTAACGATCGGCTGCTGGCCCTCCTGTGGCTGGCCCTCTGTCTGCTGCTGGCGGCTGCGCTCTCTTTTTTGCTGCCGCGCAGTCAGCTCAACAGCAGCGTGCTGGCGCTGCTGCCGCAGCAGAATCTGGGGGCGGCACCGCCTGCGCTGCAGCAGGGCTTTATGCAGCGGCTGGATCGCCAGCTGGTGTGGCTGGTTTCACCCGGTGAGCAGGACGATCCTCAGGTCGCCGCCTGGTGGCTGGCCCAGCTGCGCGCGCTGCCTGACCTGAAACAGGTGCAGGGTGATCTCGACGGGCAACAGCAGCAGCAGTGGGGCCGCTTTGCCTGGCAACACCGTAACGGCCTGATCGATGAGGTGACGCGCGACCGCTTGCAGAACGGCGGCGAGGCGCAGGCTGACTGGCTGCTGGCGCAGCTCTTTTCGGCCTTCTCTGGCGTCAGCAGCAAAGAGTTGCAGGGCGATCCCCTGATGCTGGTGCGGGGTTCGCAGCTGGCGCTGGCACAAAACGCCGGGCGCATGACGCTGCATGATGGCTGGCTGACAGTAAAAGATGCACAGGGTCAGCAGTGGTATTTTCTGCATGGCGAACTGGCGAACAACGCCTTCAGTATGCAGCAAAGTCATGCGCTGGTTACCCGACTTAGCGCGCTGGAGCAACAGCTTAAAAGCCGCTGGCCGCAGGCGAAACTGCTGACGCGTGGCACGGTGCTGTTCAGCGACAACGCCAGCCAGCGTGCGCAGCATGACGTTAAAACGCTGGGCAGTGTGACGCTGGGTGGCGTCGTCCTGCTGGTGCTGCTGGTCTTTCGCTCACTGCGCCCGCTGTTGCTGACGGTCACGTCTGTGGCCATCGGCGCGATGGCGGGCACGGTGATGACGCTGCTTTGCTTCGGTGAACTGCATCTGATGACGCTGGTGATGAGCCTGAGTATTGTCGGCATCTCTGCGGATTACACGCTCTATTATCTCACCGAGCGCATGGTGCACGGCGATCAGCAGACGCCGTGGCAGAGCCTGCGAAAAGTCCGCGGCACGCTGCTGCTGGCGCTGGCGACCACCGCCATCGCCTGGCTGCTGATGCTGCTGGCACCGTTCCCGGGGCTGCGGCAGCTGGCGGTGTTTGCCGCCAGCGGATTAACGGCCTCCTGTCTGACGGTGATTCTGATCTATCCGTGGCTGGTACGCGGATTACCGGTGCGTCCGGTGCCGCTGATGGTGCCGCTGGCGCGCTGGCTTGCCGCCTGGCGTCGCCAGCGCGGGCTGCGCGTCGGATTACCGATGGCGATGGCGATCTTCGCGCTGGCCGGTATCGCCCAGTTAAAGGTGGATGATGACATCGCCCATCTGCAAAGTGCGCCTGCGCATCTGCTGGAGCAGGATCGCCAGCTGGCAACCCTGACCGGACAGCGCGCCGATCAGACCTGGTTTGTGGTCTGGGGCGATGACGCGCAGCAGACGCTGCAGCGGCTGGAAAAACTGGCACCGGATCTGCACCAGGCGCAGCAGCAGGGCTGGCTGCAGCACTATCGTCTGCTGCCGCTGACGTCGCTGGCGCAGCAACAGCGGGATCTTCAGCTGTTGAAACAGGCAGTACCGGATATTACGGCCCGCCTGCAGCAGGCGGGTATCACGCTGCCGGCACCGGATCTGACCCCGATGCCGGTAACGCCAGAGGCGTGGCTGTCGAGTCCGCTGAGTGAAGGCTGGCGACTGCTGTGGCTGACGCTGCCAGACGGGCGCAGCGGTGTTTTGATCCCCACCAGCGGTGTAAAAAACAGCGCTGCACTCGCGGAGCTGACCAAACAGCGTCCGGGCGTCAGCTGGATTGACCGCAAATCAGGTTACGATTCGCTGTTCAGCTTCTGGCGCACCCTGCTGAGCGGGTTACTGGCGCTGGCGCTGCTGCTGATCACCCTGAGTTTTGTCCTGCGACTGGGGTTAAAGGCGGGCTTACGCAGCGCGCTGCCGTCAGTGCTGTCGCTGGCGATGGCGCTGGCAACGCTGGGCTGGATCGGCGCGTCGCTGAACCTGTTTGCGCTGCTGGCACTGATTCTGGTGCTGGGCATCGGCATTAACTACACGCTCTTTTTCAGCAACCCGCAGGGTACGCCGCTGACCTCGTTGCTGGCAGTGTCGCTGGCGATGATTACCACCTTACTGACGCTGGGTATGCTGGTATTCAGCAGCACCAGCGCGATTGCCAGTTTTGGCACAGTGTTATGCAGCGGCATCTTCAGCGCTTTCCTGCTGTCGCCGCTGGCGATGCGACCCACCCGATCAAGGAGTAAACGATGATCCGCGCCGCTCTTATTCTGCTGACGGCTCTGCTGCTCAGCGCCTGTGCCGGACCTGCACCCGACAGCAGTCGTCCCACCGCCTGGCTGAAACCGGGCGTGAAGGTGACGCTGCCACCGCCGGGCATCCGTCCCGCCTTCCAGCAGCAGCAGTTGCTGACCGGACAGGTGAAAGGCCAGAGTCAGTCACTGCTGGTGCTGCTCAGCGCCGATGAACAGCAAATTGATCTGGCCGGACTCTCCTCGGTGGGTATTCGCCTGTTCAGCCTGCGCTACGATGCCAGCGGTATTCACACCCAGCAGCTGATGCCGCTGCCGCAGATGCCGCCTGCCAGTCAGGTGCTGGCGGATATTATGCTCAGCTACTGGCCACGGGAGCTGTGGCAAAAACAGCTGCCGCCAGGCTGGACGTTGCAGGATCAGGGGTTAAAGCGACGGCTGATCGATGCCGATAACCAGCTGGTTACCGAAATCGACTATCTGCAACGCGGTAATCAGCGCCAGCCCATCAGCATTCAGCAGCATGCGTTTGGCTATCAGATCCGCATTCAACATCTGGACGGCTCATGATTTACATCTCTGCCATCGGCATGCTGAATGCCCTGGGGAACAACACTCAGCAGATTGCGGCCAGTCTTACCAGGGGTGAGGCACCCGGCATGCAGCTGCGTCATGGCTGGCTGAGCGGCGACCGCGCCTGCTGGCTTGGCAGGGTTGAAGGCGATTTGCCATTGATTCCTGCTGCCCTGAGCGCGCACAACACCCGTAATAACCAGCTGCTGCTGGCCGCGCTGGCGCAAATCCGTCCGGCGCTCGATGCGGCGATTGCGCACTATGGTGCCAGCAGAGTGGCAATTGTGTTGGGAACCAGCACCTCGGGCGTGGATGAGGGCGATCAGCAGATTGGCGGCAGTCAGTCCGGTTATCACTATCAGATGCAGGAGCTGGGCGATCCCTCCCGTTTCCTGGCTCACTATCTGCGCCTGGATGGCCCGGCCTATACCATTTCAACCGCCTGCTCCTCCAGCGCCCGCGCCATTATCAGTGGTGAGCGGCTGATCGCGGCGGGGCTGGTGGATGTGGCGCTGGTGGGCGGTGCGGACTCGCTGAGCCGGATGCCGATCAACGGATTCGACAGCCTGGAGTCGCTCTCTGAACGTCGCTGCGCCCCTTTCAGCCGCGATCGCGACGGCATCTCGATTGGCGAAGGGGCCGCACTGATGCTGCTGACGCGGGAACCGCAGCCGCTGGCGCTACTGGGAGCTGGCGAATCGTCTGACGCCTGGCACATGTCTGCTCCCCATCCGCAGGGCGAGGGCGCTGAACGGGCGATGCGTATGGCGCTGCAACAGGCGAATCTGTTGCCAGAGCAGGTGGGTTATATCAATCTGCACGGCACTGCAACGCCGCTTAACGACCAGATGGAAGCCGCCGTGATTCAGCGCCTGTTTGGCAATGCGGTGCCGTGCAGCTCGACCAAACATCTGACCGGCCATACGCTCGGCGCGGCAGGAGTGTGTGAAGCCGCCCTCAGTGCGCTGATCCTGCAAAACAATCTGCCGCTGCCCGCGCAGGATTTCAGTGAGATGGCGCCGGATGAGACGCTGCCGGATTGCGGATTGTTATTACAGCCGCAGGCGCTGCAACGGCCGGTCATCGCCTCTAACTCTTTTGCCTTTGGCGGCAATAACACCTGTCTGATTCTGGGACGCCAACATGGTTATTAATTCTCCCGCGGCACGCTGGCTGCCGCACGCTGCGCCGATGCTGCTGCTTGATCAGCTGATCGCCGTGGATGATGAGCAGGTCCACTGTCAGGTGTCGACCTGCGCCGGTGGCGTACTGACACCGTTTCTGACGCCTCAGGGTGAACTGCCCGCCTGGTTTGGCGTCGAGATGATGGCGCAAACCGTGGGCGTCTGGTCGGGCTGGCATGCAAAGCAGGGCGGCGCCACCCTTATCCCGCCCGGCATGCTGCTGGGCGGACGCGGCTGGCGGGCAGAGCGATCCCTCTTTCCCGCCAGTGTTACGCTGGATATCAGAATGACGCTGCTGATGCGCGATGACCGCATGGGCAGCTTTGAGGGCGACATTCGTTACGGCACTCAGCGGCTTGCCAGCGGTCGTCTGAATACGTATCAACCCAATGAAGCAGAATTACAGCAATTGATGTCACAAGGAAATCAGCCATGACAGATTCGGTATTAGTGACGGGCGCCAGTAAAGGGATTGGCCGCGCGATTGCGTTGCGTCTCGCCCAGGATGGCTATCAGGTTATCGTCCATTTCAACCGTGACCGCGCAGGCGCTGAGCAGTGCCTGCAGCAGATCGAAACCGCAGGCGGCAGCGGCCGTGTGCTGGGATTTGATGTGGCCGATCGGGCGGCAACCCGCGCTGCGCTGGAGGCGGATATTGAGCAATATGGCGCCTATTATGGTGTGGTGAGCAACGCCGGTATCACCCGCGATGCGGCGTTTCCTGCCCTGACGGATCAGGAGTGGGACAGCGTCATCCACACCAATCTCGACAGTTTTTACAATGTGATCCAGCCCTGCGTGATGCCGATGATCGGTCTGCGGCGCGGCGGCCGCATTATCACGCTCTCGTCGGTGTCGGGGATAATGGGTAATCGCGGTCAGGTGAACTACAGCGCGGCGAAAGCGGGCATTATTGGTGCCACTAAGGCGCTGGCGATTGAGCTGGCGAAACGCAAAATCACCGTTAACTGCATTGCGCCAGGCCTGATTGATACCGGTATGGAGGGGCTGGAACCTCAGGTGATTGAGGAAGCGATGAAGATCGTGCCGATGAAGCGCATGGGCGCGGCTGAAGAGGTCGCCGGACTGGCGAGCTATCTGATGTCCGATATTGCAGGCTACGTGACGCGTCAGGTCATTTCTATTAACGGAGGCATGCTGTGATCCAGCGGGTAGTCGTAACCGGCATGGGCGGCGTAACCGCCTTTGGTGAGTCCTGGGCTGAAGTTTCGGCACGGATCCGTGCGGGCCGCAATGCGGTGCGCTTTATGCCGGAGTGGCAGATCTACGACGGGCTGCATACGCTGCTCGGCGCACCGGTGGATGACTTTGTGCTGCCGGCGCACTACACCCGCAAGCGTATCCGCGCCATGGGCCGCGTTTCGCTGCTGGCAACGCGCGCGACCGAGCTGGCGCTGACCCAGGCGGGCCTGATTGACCATCCGGTGCTGACCAGCGGAGAAACGGGTATCGCCTACGGTTCTTCCACCGGCAGCACCGGGCCGGTCAGCGAGTTCGCCACCATGCTGACCGAAAAGCACACCAACAATATCACCGGCACCACCTATGTGCAGATGATGCCGCATACCACGGCCGTCAATGCCGGACTCTTTTTCGGCCTGCGCGGCCGGGTGATCCCGACCTCCAGCGCCTGTACCTCTGGCAGCCAGGCGATTGGCTATGCCTGGGAAGCGATTCGTCACGGGTATCAGACGGTGATGGTGGCTGGCGGCGCAGAAGAGCTCTGTCCGTCGGAAGCCGCGGTGTTTGACACCCTGTTTGCCACCAGCCAGCGTAATGACGCGCCGCACACCACGCCCGCACCCTTTGATCAGCAGCGCGATGGTCTGGTAATTGGCGAAGGGGCGGGCACGCTGATCCTTGAGTCGCTGGAACATGCCCTGGCACGCGGTGCAACGATCTACGCCGAGATCACCGGTTTTCATACCAACTGCGACGCCGCCCATATTACTCAGCCGCAGCGGGAAACCATGCAGATTTGCATCGAGCGGGCGTTGCAAAGCGCCGGTATCACGGCCGCAGACGTTGGTTATGTGAATGCGCACGGCACCGCCACTGAACGGGGTGATATGGCCGAAAGTCTGGCGACGGCGGCGGTGTTTGGCGAAACGACGCCGATCTCCTCGCTGAAGTCCTATTTTGGCCATACGCTGGGTGCCTGTGGGGCGCTGGAAGCCTGGATGAGTATTGAGATGATGCGGGAAGGGTGGTTTGCGCCAACCCTGAACCTGACGCAACCGGCAGCAGATGGCGGCCAGCTGGATTACATCATGGGTGAGCCGCGTGAGCTTGAAACCGACTATATCCAGAGCAACAACTTTGCCTTTGGTGGCATTAATACTTCACTGATCTTCAAACGCTGGCGCGGCGTCTGATCTCAGGCCCGTGCCGCGCTGGCACGGGCCAGTTTATTTTTCGGACGAAAGAACCGGACGATAATCAGCCTTTCATCTACACTGTCACTCACCGCATCACTCCCGGCGGCCCATGTTTTTCACAGGATAGTTATGTCTTTACCCTTGCCGCCCGACGATCACGATGAGCCAATTCGCCAGTCACTTGACGATGCGCACTTTGCGATAGTGGTGCTTGCGGTGACCTCGGTAACGCTTATAATCTTTGTCCTGATGATTACGCTCTGGATGAGCTGACACGCACAGGGATTCAACGGATTGAATAAGGAGAAGGCGATGGACTCCGGAGATGACAAATTAATCGCAATTATCGGTTTGCTGGCGGCCTGCCTGATCGGGGTGACCTTCCTGTTTACCATGGTCTGGCTGACCGACGTACGTCATCCTGCCGATCCCTCTCTCGACGTTCGCTCCTGTTACCCTAAAAAGCCACCTTCTCAGCACGTCTGATTTCGTGTCGCAAACTTAATCTGCTGACTGCGCAATACCAGCGCCAGCGGCTCATGTAGATTACGGTTGCCATTGGGATCGGCTAATCCCAGCAGCGGGCCAGGGGAACGCCGGTCATCGGCCCAGGCCGGATACTCCACTACCGGATAGAGCGAAATCCCCTCCACCGCAATGCCCTGATCCAGCGCCACCGCCACATTTTCACTGATCTCCTGCAGCCAGGGCGCGCGCGCTTCACCCTCAGCGCCGGTTTCGGCAATCAGCATCGGACGCTGGTAGCGCTTCCAGCACTGTGCCAGCAGAATATGCAGCGGCACACGCTCCGGATCCTCCAGCGACATCGGCTGGTCGGGGAAAAACCAGTGGTTATCGGGATAGTAGTTCAGGCCGAGGATATCCAGGCAATCTTCACTGCCGCCTAGCTCCTTATCGACGCGACCGGCCAGCATGTCCCAGGCTTCGAACTGCGCCTGATGCTGCGCATCGGCATAGGGTTTGCTGTCCGGATTATCAGGATGATGAGCGATCTGCACCAGCGGGTCAGTCAGCACAAAGCGCGCCTCCGGATAGACCTCGCGAATGGCATGTATCGCCGCCAGCGAGGCGCGGACCAGCTGGCGCTTCAGCTCTTTACCGCGCTGCGCAGCATGAGGATTAAACCAGGCCACATCCGCCCCGGCCCATGACCAGAATGAGATTTGATTAACCGGTGTAAAGAAGGGGCGTTCGATGCCCTGATCGCGCATCAGTTGTGCCATCGCGCGGGCGAAACGACTAAAATGGTCAACAAATTCGGCTTTCCAGATATTAAGATGATCGGGATAACCGAAATGAGCCAGCTCCCAGATGATCTCCATCTGCTGACGTCGTGCGGCGTCGACCATCGGCAGAAAGCTCTGCCAGTCATACTGGCCAGGGATCTTTTCGATCAGATGCCAGCGCGCACCGTCGCGGGCGGTGAGCAGATGCTGCTCAGCCAGGGCGGCATAATCTTTTTCCAGCAGCATATCGTGTCCGCTGCTGATCACCATATCCAGCCGTTTCCCGGGTGTACGGCAGGCTGTGGAACAGGGGAAACTGCCCTGGAAAAAGCTGCGAAACAGGCTGGGATGATAGCGCTGGCGGGCATCTGTAAGGGATTGATGAGACATATTCCTCTCCTGCCGGGATAATGCCGGTCACAGATCGTCCGGTTAAGTCTAGACTAAAAAACGCCCGTGACCCCTCACTAACTCAGAACAGAGGAATAGCATCAGAGGTCGGACCGGGGAATAATAAAAATAACTGCATTTTACAGGGAAATGTCATGACCGAAGCGTTTGAGCTCTCCCAGCCATTGGAACGGTCCAGCTGGCTGGAAACACAGCTGGAGCCAGAGTGTCTGCGCCATCCGGGGCTGAGCGGCGTCCATCAGCTGAGCGACGGGCTGGATGCTTTTGCTGCCCGCTATCTGCTGATGCAAAAAGCGGAGCGTTCACTCGATATCCAGTATTACATCTGGCAAAACGATCTCTCTGGCCGGTTGCTGTTCAGCGCCGTGCTGGAAGCTGCCCGACGCGGGGTGAAAGTGCGGCTGCTGCTGGATGACAACAATACGCCGGGCCTGGACGACACGCTGGCCCAGCTCAACCGCCATCCCAACATTGAGGTGCGGCTGTTTAATCCGTTCTCGTTTCGCACCCTGCGCGCGCTGGGTTATCTCACCGACTTTGCCCGTCTGAACCGACGCATGCACAACAAAAGCTTTACGGTGGATGGCGTCACGACCGTGGTCGGTGGGCGCAATATCGGCGACGAATATTTCGGCACCGGTAATGAACCGCTGTTTGCCGATCTCGACGTCATGGCAATAGGCCCGGTGGTTAAAGAAGTCGCAGAGGATTTTGAGCGCTACTGGCGCAGCAAGCCGGTCTCGCCGCTGCAGCAGGTGCTGGATGAAGAGGAGCCGGAAGAGGACAGTGTGAGTCTGCCAGCAGAGTGGCGTCACAGTGAACCGGTGCAGCGCTATCTTCAGCGGCTGGAAAATTCTTCGCTGCTGCAGGAGCTGGAAGAGGGCACGCTGGCTCTGACCTGGGCAAAAGCGCGCCTGCTGAGCGATGATCCGCGTAAAGGGCTGGGCAAAGCGCGTGCCAGAAGCCTGCTGCCGCAGCGAATGCTGGAGGTGATAGGCACGCCGCAAAAGCAGTTCGACATCATCTCGGCCTATTTCGTGCCGACCCGCGCAGGGGTCGCTCAGCTGCTGTCGCTGAAGCGCAAAGGGGTAAAAAT
Source organism: Pantoea sp. OVA07A (assembly GCF_019969975.1). Taxonomy (NCBI): domain Bacteria; kingdom Pseudomonadati; phylum Pseudomonadota; class Gammaproteobacteria; order Enterobacterales; family Erwiniaceae; genus Pantoea; species Pantoea sp. OVA07A. Next base: position 1,717,546 of record NZ_JAHXYM010000001.1, read on the forward strand.
TGCCATTCTGACCAATTCGCTGGCGGCTAACGATGTGTCGATTGTCCATGCCGGCTACGCTAAGTGGCGCAAAAAACTGCTGCGTCATGGTATTGCGCTCTATGAGCTGAAACCGCAGGCGGGCGTGCCTGATGCCCCGCACGACCGTGGATTAACCGGTAACTCCGGCTCCAGCCTGCATGCCAAAACCTTCTCAGTGGATCAACAGACGCTGTTTATCGGCTCGTTTAACTTCGATCCCCGTTCAGCGGTGCTGAATACGGAAATGGGACTGGTGATTGAGAGTGCGGCGCTCGCCGGAGAGACGCATCAGCGTTTCAGCCAGTCAATGCGCGATCGGGCATGGACGCTGCGGCTGGATAAGTGGGGCAGGGTAAACTGGCTGGAGTATCCGGGTGAGCCGGAGCAGATTGTGCATAAACACGAGCCGGGCTGCTCCTGGTGGCAACGGCTGCAGGTACGCCTGGTGTGGCGGTTGCCGATTGAGTGGCTGCTTTAAGCTGGACCTTGCCTGGGTACAGGCGCTGGCTCAGGAAGCATACGCCCTCCGCAAAGACGCAAAACCCGCCATCCCTGGCGGGCTCAGCGCGGGCGATTACGCACCTCATCCCTGAGGTGCGCCCGTTGCCGGGCCAACGCGTTGCGTTGTTCAAAAACGCTCCCGGCGTTTTTGTCCCTGGCCCGCTATGCTTTGCTACTGGCGTATGCTCCCATCGCTTTAAACTCTTAAGCTGTCTGTGAGACACATCATTTATAGCCTGACCTCACTTATGGCCCGAGGTCACTGATCGCCTGTCATTGTGCTTGTTTACGCTCAAATTTCCCCGAGAACAGGAACCGCAGCAGCGGAATGCGCAGGTGAATCTCATACAGCAGAAACGCGATGCCAAACACCATCAGCAGGCCAACGAAGAAGCCCAGCGTGTTGTTTTCAATCCGCGGCGTCACGTAAATGCCATACAGCAGCGTCAGCGGATGGTGCACCAGATAGATAAACAGTGATGCATTGACCAGATACATAATGCGCGGCGAATGTGAATTCAGCAGCTTATGACCAAAGCAGAAGCAGACGTTCAGCATGCAAATGCCCATCAGCGTCGAGATAATCGCATCCAGCTCATACAACCAGCCCTCACCGCTGCTCAGTCGCTGGTTGGCGCAATAGGCCGCAAACATCAGCAGCGCACCGACCCACATCACCAGATTGAAGCGGACAAACAGCTGCTTCAGCGGGGGATGTTTCCACGCCAGCGCTCCCAGCATAAAGAACGGCAGATAGAAGAGCGTCTGCATTACAATGATGCTAAACAAACCATCCATCAGCCACGCAGGCTGGAAAATAAACACCAGACGCCGGAACACGCACCAGAGTAGCGCCCACGCCAGTACGCCCGCCGTCAGCGATCCCCAGCCAACCCGCGAATAATCAATGGTGCGATGCTGATCGCGCAACCAGCGGAAGGTCACCATCCCCAGCGTGGTCAGCATCACCAGCACCACCAGGAACCACAGGTGTGAAATCAGCTCCCACATCAGGTTATTAAACTTCTGATAGGGCGTGAAACGGGGCCAGTCAGCCAGCTTATCCGTCCACTCTTTCAGCATAAAAAATTGCGGCAGCGTCAGCAGCGGAATGGCGGTCAGCATTGGGATACCTACCCGTTCCAGACGCACCTTCAGGAAGCGACGTGGCTGATAGCGCAGATACAGCATGTAGGAGAAATAGCCCGAAATGACGAAAAACACCTGCATACGAAACGCATGAATAAAATCATTCAGCAGCGTCAGCCATAACGACGCTTCATGACTGTTTACTGCCCATTTCTGCGCAGAGTAGATGAGGGAAACGTGAAACGGCACCCCCAGTAACATCAGATAGGCGCGGATGGAGTCGAGGAAGTATTCACGTTCAGGTTTTACAGTACTCATAAAGTTCCAGTTCGTTAGTACGTTTAACCGGTTTCACCCTGAAACCGGATTATGCTCTGTGAAAATTCTACCTGGGATAAACCAGGTATACTATCAGTGGAATCCGTAGTGTCTAATTGTCCTAAAAGCAGGGTTAAGCCTGACGAAATGCGGGAACAATGTTGCGCATAAGCTGTCGGAAAACCGAATAATCCTTTAAGATAAACGGGTTTGATTTAAGCACACGAAAGGGGGGGATGTGCTGACTAAAGAAAAAAATAAAGCCGGACTGATGAAGGTACGCTGGATTGGTACTGCAGTTCTGCTGGCGTTGTACGCCAATAACAGTTGGGCGTTTAACATCGACGATGTTGCCAAACAAGCCAAAGCGTTGGCAGGGAAAAGCTTCGAAGCGCCTAAAAGCAATTTACCCTCTCAATTTCGTGAAATGAAATTTGCTGATTATCAGCAGATCCAGTTTAACCACGATAAAGCGTATTGGGGCAAACTGCGCACGCCGTTCAAGCTGGAGTTTTATCATCAGGGAATGTATTTCGATACCCCGGTGCAGATCAACGAAGTGACCGCCAGCGCGGTGCGCGAGATTAAATACAACCCCGATTATTTTAATTTCGGTAATGTAAAACATGACGCAGATGCGGTAAAAAACCTCGGTTTTGCCGGTTTCAAAGTACTTTACCCACTCAACAACAAGGGTAAAAACGATGAGATCGCCAGCTTCCTGGGCGCGAGCTATTTCCGTGTCATCGGTGCCGGTCAGGTTTATGGCCTGTCGGCACGTGGACTTGCCATCGATACGGCGCTGCCGTCCGGTGAAGAGTTCCCGCGCTTTAAAGAGTTCTGGATTCAGCGTCCTAAACCACAGGACAAACAGCTGGTGATCTACGCACTGCTCGATTCGCCGCGTGCGGCGGGTGCGTATCGCTTTGTGCTGCATCCGGGTGACGCTTCAACGGTTGATGTGCAGTCAAAAGTTTACCTGCGTGATAACGTCGGCAAACTGGGTGTTGCACCGCTGACCAGTATGTTCCTGTTTGGTCAGAACCAGCCATCGACGGTGAACAACTTCCGTCCGGCACTGCACGACTCTGACGGTCTCTCTATCCACAATGGCAACGGGGAGTGGATTTGGCGTCCGCTGAACAACCCGCGTCATCTGGCAGTGAGCACCTTCACCATCGAGAATCCGAAAGGGTTTGGTCTGCTGCAGCGTGGGCGTGACTTTAACAACTATCAGGATCTTGATGACCGCTATGATCTTCGTCCAAGCGGCTGGGTTGAGCCAATAGGCGACTGGGGTAAAGGCCGGGTTGAACTGGTTGAAATCCCGACGGCAGATGAAACCAACGACAACATCGTTGCGTTCTGGACGCCGGAGACGCTGCCAGAGCCTGGCAAAGAGATGAACTTCAAATATCGTCTGCACTTCTCGCGCGACGAAAACCAGCTGCACTCCGATGATACCGCCTGGGTCAAAAATACCCTGCGTTCAGCGGGTGACGTGAAGCAGTCTAATCTGGTGCGTCAGCCGGATGGCACCGTGGCTTTCACCATCGACTTCGTGGGTAAAGACATGAGCAAGATGGCGGAAAACAGTCAGGTGTCACCGCAGGTCAGCGTGGGTAAAAATGCTGATGTGGTTGAGCAGAGCGTACGTTATAACCCGGTCACCAAAGGCTGGCGTCTGGTGTTGCGTCTGCGTGTGAAAGATGCCAAGCAGTCCACCGAAATGCGTGCGGCCTTGGTTAGCGGCGACAAGACATTGACGGAAACCTGGAGCTATCAGTTACCTGCCAATGAATAAATCGACTTTTACACCTCAACGTTATGTGGAATCTCTGCCGCTGGATGCGGCAGGGAAGGCCCGCCTGAGCGTCTCATTGCAGAATACCAGCGAGTTCCACTTCATCCATGATGTGCTGGGCAGGGATGTCGCAGCCAGTGACCGTCCCGACGATGCGCCGTTAAAATCGGTCTCATCGCGGGTTGAAATGGCCTGGCCCGATTCGCTGGCCGAAGGTCAGCAGTTGGGTAAAGATTACCTCGACCGTACCACGCTGAAGGCGATGCCGAAGGTCAAACGCTCACTGATGTTCCCGGAAGCCTGGCGTACCAACCCGGTCGCCCGTGCCTGGGACTCACTGCGTGGACACAAATCGGTGCCGCGTTATAGCAATGCCGAAGAGCGGCGTGCCGAGGAGAAGTGGCGTCATGTCGGTTCAATTCGCCGCTACATTCTGCTGATCCTGACCATTTTCCAGACCGTGGTCGCCACCTGGTACATGAAGAGTATTCTGCCGTATCAGGGCTGGACGCTTCTGGATCCGATGGAGATGATCAATCAGAACTGGCAGCAGTCAGTGATGCAGATCCTGCCTTATTTGTTGCAGACCGGCATCCTGTTCCTGTTCGCCATACTTTTCTGCTGGGTCTCTGCCGGTTTCTGGACGGCGTTGATGGGCTTCCTGCAGCTGCTGATTGGACGTGATAAATACAGTATCTCTTACTCAACGGTCGGAGATGAACCGCTTAACCCGGAACATCGTACCGCGCTGATTATGCCGATCTGTAATGAAGACGTTGAGCGTGTTTACGCCGGTCTGCGTGCGACCTGGGAGTCGGTGGTTCGTACCGGTAACGCTGAACACTTCGACGTCTACATCCTCAGCGACAGTTACGATGCGGATATCGCGATTGCCGAACAGAAAGCCTGGATGGAACTGGTGCGGGATGTTGGCGGGGCAGGCAAGATTTTCTATCGCCGTCGTCGTCGTCGCGTGAAGCGTAAAAGCGGAAACATCGATGACTTCTGCCGTCGCTGGGGCAGCAACTACAGCTACATGGTGGTGCTGGATGCCGATAGCGTCATGAGCGGAGAGTGTCTCACCGGTCTGGTACGCATGATGGATGCCAACCCGAATGCCGGGATCATCCAGTCGTCGCCGAAAGCATCGGGTATGGATACGCTTTATGCGCGCTGTCAGCAGTTTGCGACCCGCGTCTACGGTCCGTTATTTACCGCCGGTCTGCACTTCTGGCAGCTGGGCGAGTCTCACTACTGGGGTCACAACGCCATTATCCGCGTGAAACCCTTTATTGAGCACTGTGCCCTGGCACCGTTACCGGGAGAAGGCTCCTTTGCGGGTTCAATCATGTCGCATGACTTCGTAGAAGCTGCGCTGATGCGTCGTGCCGGTTGGGGCGTCTGGATTGCCTATGACCTGCCGGGATCCTATGAAGAACTGCCACCGAACCTGCTGGATGAGCTGAAACGTGACCGCCGCTGGTGTCACGGCAACCTGATGAACTTCCGCCTGTTCCTGGTGAAAGGGATGCACCCGGTTCACCGTGCAGTGTTCCTGACGGGTGTGATGTCCTACCTCTCGGCTCCGCTGTGGTTTATGTTCCTGGCGCTCTCCACTGCCCTGCAGGTAGTGCATACGCTGATGGAACCGACCTACTTCCTGCAACCGCGGCAGCTCTTCCCGGTCTGGCCGCAGTGGCGTCCGGAACTGGCAATAGCGCTGTTCTCAACCACCATGGTGCTGCTGTTCCTGCCGAAAATGCTGAGTGTCGTGTTGATCTGGTTTAAAGGATCGAAGGCCTACGGCGGACCTCTGCGGCTGCTGGCTTCACTGGTGCTGGAAACGCTGTTCTCGGTGCTGCTGGCACCAGTGCGTATGCTGTTCCATACGGTGTTTGTGGTCAGCGCCTTCCTCGGCTGGGAAGTGGTGTGGAACTCACCGCAGCGTGATGACGATGCGACACCGTGGAGCGAGGCGTTTAAACGTCACGGTTCGCAGATGGCATTGGGTCTGGTGTGGGCGATTGGTATGGGACTGCTGGATCTTAACTTCCTGTGGTGGCTGGCACCGATCGTCTTCTCACTGATTCTGTCGCCGTTTGTCTCGGTCATGTCGAGCCGCGCAACGCTGGGCATTAAGAGCAAGAAAGCGAAGCTGTTCCTGATCCCGGAAGAGTACTCACCGCCGCAGGAGCTGGTGGATACCGATCGCTATGTGGTACTGAACCGTGAGCGCGCGCTGGAAAATGGCTTTATGCATGCCTTATTCCATCCTGCCTTCAACGCGCTGGCAACGGCACTGGCCACATCGCGCCACAAGCAGAGTCAGTTACTGGACTATGCGCGTGACCGTCGGGTTGATCAGGCGCTGAGCGATGCGCCGGATAAACTGGGCCGCGAACAGCGTCTGCAGTTGATCAGCGATCCGGTGGTGCTGGCCCGTGTTCATACCCGACTGTGGGAAGATGCGGACAAGTATCATCAGTGGGTTGAGAGTTATCAAAAACTCACGCTCAACCCCAACGCGCTGGCAAACAACGCGTAATCTGAAAAAGCGGCAGCGATGCCGCTTTTTTTATCGGATTAAAACAGCGATTCGCTGATAAATTTATTGCTGGCAGTCACCGCGAGCAGCGCGTGACGATCTCAATGGCTGTTTCTTCATGGCGGATATGTGTGGTGAAAGGGTGCTTAAAGGCGGGTGTTATCGTCGCGGCTGTGCTCTGCTTAAGCGGATGCGGCAGTATTATCAGCCGTACCATTCCCGGGCAGGGGCACGGTAATCAGTACTATCCCGGCGTACAGTGGGATGTTCGCGACAGCGGATGGCGGGTCCTGACGATCCTCGACCTGCCGCTGTCGCTGGTGGTTGATACCCTGTTGTTACCGGTGGATGCCAGCCACGGTCCTTACGAGTAACTGCGATCGGAATCGCTGTTATCATCTTCCCACTCTTGCGCGGCGGCTTCACCCTCTTCGGTGTCCAGCGGCGGCTCCAGCTGGAACTCGCCGTCATCCCACTCGTGCAGGGTATTTTCTGCTAACCACTCCTGACGTAGTTCAACTTCGTCAAAATCGGCATCAAAAATGGCCTGTGCCGCTTCACCGCTACGGTAAGGCAGACATTCGCCTGCTTCACCTTCTTCTGCCATGAATTCAGCCTGCCACATGATATCGCCATCCTGCATCACATACTTTTGCAGACCAAACTGGCTGATTGATGCATCCCCTTCCTCGAGCTCCGGGTGGTTAGCGAGGAACTCTTCACGTGCAGCATCGATGGCTTCCTCTAAGGTACTGTACATGCTCATCGCTCTTCTCCTTCACGGGTCTTTGACTATGGATTTATTTGATTTCAGTGAAGGATAGACGAAATCTGAAGGAGGGAAAGGTCAGGCCGGTGCAACTGGCGGGAAATAAGCCATTTCCCGCCAGTCAGGGTCAGATCATCTTTTGCGGGAAATGCAAAACAGGTTGAACGGACTCATGAATCACGGGGGCTGAGTAGCGGATACAACATTTTATACATGGCTTAACTTTCTTAAAATTAATTCTGGCGATGGAGAGGGCCTGACTCAAATTATATAACGTGCCGATAAATATGACCTCTTCTTTATCAGGCATACGCTTGCACCCTTTACGATGAAGAAAGTGATAATTTTCCTGATCGGTACCGATTGTAACGTAATAGTAGAGACCTTTGTTCATATTAACTGTCCCATTAGAGGTTTGCTGTGTTGTCTTTTTTATAATTCTGGCCAGAGCCCTTAAAGGCCTGACTGTTACAAACGAAACTACCGATAAGCATTAATGAGTTCAAATTCCATAATGGTCTATCGGGGTGTTAAAAAAATGTAAAATGGAATATAAGCTAAATCAGCAAGGCAATCGCTTGTAAAATAAGTTAATTTTTATCGATTCATAAGCGGTGAGACACCGTTAAGACCGGCTAAATAGGATTAGGCCTGGCGTACAGAATAATCAGCGCCATAACGCATTCAATAGCACTCGCTGCAATATTAATTAATAAAAAGCGAAACAGGCTGAATGCCCCCTGCCGTCCTGTTAATTGATTAGCGGTTTTAACTTTAAACAGAGAGAAATTATATTATGAATACGGGTGTTTATTAATTACTGGACCTGCGGTTTCGCTTACAGGCTGAGTCAGCCATGAGTGATTTATTTAGCAGGGGAGTAAAACGCGCTAAATGCCTGACAGACATTTAGCGCGAACAGATTAATAACGGGAGGGTTCGCCCTCGGGGCGCGTTTTAAAGCGGCGGTGCAACCACATGTACTGTTCCGGTGCCAGCAGCACACCCTCTTCAACGACCTGATTCATTCTGGTTGCGGTTGCGACATCACTTTCCAGCGTAAATTCGCCGCTGATGTCAGGCAGTATCATCAGTTCATAGCCGCGACCCCCAGGCAGACGACGCGGTACGAAAGGGATGACAGCCGGTTTACCGGTGCGGATCAGCAGATGGGTGCCCACCGTTGTGGCCGCTTTTTCCACGCCAAAGAAGGGCACAAAGACGCTGCTGCGCGGGCCATAATCGTGGTCGGGCGCATACCAGATAATGTCACCCTGTTTCAGTGCGCGGATCATTCCTTTGAGATCTTTACGGTCGAGCATGCTTTTATTCGACCGCATCCGACCTTTGACCTGAAGCCAGTCGATCAGTTTGTTGTCATTCGGGCGATAGACGCCAATGCCAGGGTTATGGATACCAAACATGCGTGCACCAATCTCCAGCGTCAGAAAGTGCATGCCGATAAGCAGCACGCCGCGCTGGCTATCGCGCGCCTGCTGAATATGCTCCAGCCCCGACGGCGTATGCCATTTATTGATGCGCCAGTCAGGCCAGAACCACGCCATACCGGTCTCAATTAATCCCATGCCGACCGATTCGAAATTGTGTTTAACCATCGCTTCGCGCTCATTTACCGGCATATCCGGAAAACTTAATTCCAGATTACGCCGGGAAATACTGACGCGGTGTTTCATAAAACGCATCCCAATGCGGCCAATATTACAGCCGAGAACATAAAGCAGGGGATAAGGAAGTAGCACCAAAAGATAAAGAGAAGCGACACCCAGCCAGGTCAGCCAATAGCGCGGGTGAAGCAGTTCTCGTGAAAACTGAGGCAACTGAGTCATGTGAAGGTTAATTTTCCTGCGTCGCGCACCGTGCGGTGCTGATATCTCGTTGATTTACGCCATTGTGCCAGTTTTTGACGTGCGCTTAAATATCACTATCGGAACGTGCCATCAATGAACAAAGGTTAATAGTCCAATGTTGCTGGAAAAAACGGCAACAGGCGATCAATCTGGTCACTGGCCTTTGCATCCCGGTGAAATCAGGTATCATGTGCGCGCTAAATTTCTTCTATTGATAACAGGACGAACACCATGCCAGTGTTACATAACCTCGTTTCCAATAAAGAGCTGAAGGCGCGCATGCTGGCTGAAACCGAGCCGCGCACCACTGTCTCTTTTTATAAATATTTCCAGATTGCCGATCCCAAAGCATTCCGTGACGCGCTCTATCTTGGCCTGACAGCTCTTAAGGTCTTTGGTCGCGTCTACGTGGCCCACGAAGGCATCAATGCGCAGATCAGCGTGCCAGCCAGCCAGTATGAAAAGATGAAAGAATGGCTGTATGGCTTTGATCCGGCGCTGAACAACCTGCGGATGAATATTGCGCTGGATGATGATGGTAAATCGTTCTGGGTGCTGCGTCTGAAAGTGCGCGACCGCATTGTCGCGGACGGTATCGAAGACGACAGTTTTGATGCCAGCGATGTGGGTCAGTATCTTAAAGCGGCGGACGTAAACGCCATGCTGGACGATCCTGACGCCCTGTTCGTGGATATGCGTAACCACTACGAATATGAAGTGGGTCGCTTTGATAATGCGCTGGAAGTGCCTGCTGACACCTTCCGCGATCAGCTGCCGATGGCGGTTGAGATGCTGCAGGATCAGAAAGACAAAAAGATCGTGATGTACTGCACCGGCGGGATCCGCTGTGAAAAGGCCAGTGCCTGGATGCGGCACAACGGCTTTGAAGATGTCTATCACATTGAGGGCGGTATCATCGAGTATGCCCGACGTGCCCGTGAGCAGGGATTACCGGTACGTTTCAAAGGCAAAAACTTTGTTTTTGATGAGCGGATGGGTGAGCGGATCTCTGACGATGTGTTGTCGAACTGTCATCAGTGCGGCGAACCCTGTGATACCCACGTTAATTGTGTCAATGACGGTTGTCATCTGCTGTTTATTCAGTGCAAAAGCTGCGCGGAGAAGTTTGAGAACTGCTGTAGCCCGATCTGCCAGGAAGAGGCGAAGCTCTCACCGGAAGAGCAGCGCGCGCGTCGGGCAGGACGTGAAAATGGCAACAAAATCTTTAACAAGTCGCGTGGCCTGTTAAACATGACCATTCCCTCGCCGCTGAAGAAATAAGCGTGGCCGCCTGAAGTCAGCTTCAGGCGGCTTGCTGTTTTACTGGCGTACACCCTCAACCGAGATCATCAGCTGAACCTTCTGCGAAGCTGGCCCCAGATCTTTGGTGATGTTGAAATCTTTCAGTGCAATTTCCCCTTCAGCCTCAAAGCCAGCGCGGTAGCCGCCCCACGGATCCTTACCTTCACCCAGCATTTTCGCCTCGAGCGTTACCGGTTTGGTCACGCCATTCAGCGTAAGATCGCCAGTAATCTTCAGCTCATCACCCTCTTTTTCCACCGCTGTGGATTTGAACGTGGCCTGCGGGTTTTTGCTGGTGTTCAGGAAGTCGGCACTGCGCAGGTGCTTGTCACGTTCAGCATGGTTAGTATCGATGCTGCTGGTGTTAATGGTGACGTCGACTTTATCTGCGGCAGGATTCTTCTCATCAAAGGTGAAGCGGCCATCAAAATCCTTAAAGGTGCCGTAGAGCCAGCTGTAACCCAGATGCTGGATACGGAACTGAATAAAGGCGTGCTGGCCCTCCTTATCGATTTTGTAGTCAGCGGCAGAGGCGGTGAGTGAGCCGAGCAGCAGACTGGCACCGGTCAGCGCCAGCAGGGTCTTTTTAAACATATTATTTATCCTTTTCAGAGGGAGAGGTGAAACGCAAACCCGACATCCGTTTTAAGGTGATATCGCGATCGATAAAGTGATGTTTTACCGCAGCCAGCCCATGCAGCAGTGACAGGACCACAACCGTCCAGGCCAGCCAGAGGTGAATGTCGCCCGCAAGATCAGCCTGTTCGCCAGCACCGCTGAACAGCGCGGGCAGGGTGAACCAGCTGAATACCGAGATGGGTTTGCCATCGGCGGTGGAGATCAGATAGCCGCTGATCAGAATCGCCAGCAGCAGGGTATACAGTAACAGGTGGGCCACCACCGAACTGATGCGTACCAGCGGGGAATAACTGCTAAGCGGTTTTGGCGGCGGTGAAATAACGCGCCACAGCAGGCGAACGATCAGCGTCAGCAACAGGATCACGCCGATGCTTTTATGGATCTCAGGCGCGTCGTGATACCAGCTGTCGTAATAGCCGAGGCCGACCATCCATAATCCCAGCGCAAACATGGCGTAAATTGCCAGCGCCATCGACCAGTGCAGCAGCACGGCAACCAGGCCAAACTGATGAGATGAATTACGTAATAACATAATGAGGTTTTCATGAAGTAATAATCTGAAATAAGCATCCACATTATGAAATATAAAAGCAATCATCCTTACGCTTCTATAACTTTAATTTTATATTGTGAAAAGGTTGAATAAATCAGGTGTGAAATGCGCAATATTACTGAATGAGTTATTTGTGAGGCGCTGGTCGTTAACTAAAAAGAGCCGGAATTAACCAAAAGGGCGAAATATATTCTGACTTTATGTCAGTAATAGTCAATTTTCGTCAAAGTCTGTCAGTCGGGCGGCATCAGGCTGATACCACCCTTTATCGAGTCAGAAACGTGAGAGGCGGAAGGGTGTCAGATCAAAAGAGAACGGTTTTTGCTGGGCAAATTCTGCAGCCAGTTCGCCCAATACGCTGGCGAATTTAAACCCGTGTCCACTGAGCCCGGTGATTAACAAGCGGTCTGGTTCACCCGGCAGGGTATCAATTATAAAGTCTTCATCCGGGCTAAAATCGTAGCTGCAGGCTTCGCCATGCAGACAGACACCGACGCCAGGTAAAAACTGACGGAGGAATCCAAAAGCTTCGCTGCCATCGGCCGCCACCGCGCCAAAAGGTTTACGATCCTCAGGCTGCTGCATCAGCTGACCGCCATCATGACGACCCACTTTCAGGGCGTTGTTATCCGCCGGGAAGCCATAAAACTGGCTGCCATCGCCCATTTCCACCGTAAAACCGGGAAACTTATTGTTCTCACTGTAGCGGCCATCTGCCTGATACCAGGCGAACACCTTGCGGGTGGGCGCGACCGGCAGGTCAGGAACTAATTTGCCAACCCATGTGCCCGCACTGATCAACATTTTGCGGCCCCGGTAGACGCCATCCAGGGTAGTGACCTGCTGCAGATCGCCATCGCGACCCAGCTCTGAAACCGGGCAGTTAAACAGCTGCGCGCAGCCCGCCTGCTCCGCCAGCTGGATCCAGCTGCGTACCGCCTGTTCACATTTCAGATAGCCGGACTGCGGCTCAAATACGCCCAGATAGCCCTCAGGCACATTGATTTGTGGCCAGCGCTTGCGCACGTCATCTGGCTGCATCACCTCAATATTGAGCTGCCAGCGGGTCGCGCTGTCGATGACGTTCTGAATAAACGGCGACTGATTCGGGGCGAGGTTAAGTACGCCACTGCGATGCATGATGCGCTCACCGGCACGCTGTTCCAGCTCATCCCACAGCGTTTGCGCCCGCAGGACCAGGGGAACATAGCCTTCACCTTCACCATAAGCGTGACGAATCAGCCGGCTCTCGCCATGATGTGTGCCCTGATTATGGGGAGGATGGGCGCTGTCGATCATTAACACCGATAAACCCGCCTGGGTGGCATAGTAGCCTGCCGCCGCGCCCACGGAACCGCTGCCAACGACGATAAGATCATAAATCATGGTAACTACGCTCTAAGAGACAGATAATCAAAAGCATACCAGAAACAGAAACGAAAAAGGCACCCCTGAGGGCGCCTCTTTGATGCGGCAGAAATTAATGCTTTTTGAGGAGTCGTTCTATCTGCTCGGCTGATTCTATCTTGGCGATGCCTGCTTCGAGGATCGAGATAAATTGCCTTGCCACATCCGTTGTCAGCCAGTATGTCGGGCCAACATCCGCTTCTTCTTCTTTTTGATCCTGCGACGACAACGAGTGCAGGCGGATCATCATGGCGTCATAGCTGTCAACGGTACTGATATCCCAGCCCACCAGTGGGTGAGTCTGTATAACATCTTTTCTTCTGTCCATTATAACCTCCTTATTACTCGTTAAACGAAGTGCATGATGAGGTTCAATGCGGCTTTTTTATTCCAATAGCGAAACAATTATAACAGTAAACGAGGGTATCACTGTTTAAAAAATGCCGTGAGTCAGCTTCTCACAGAATATTTGCGTTTGAAAGGCGGGCGTAAAAAAATAAAATGCCTGACGGGCAGGCATTTTTATCAGCAGTCAAAAGACAGGCAAAAAGCGGGCTTAGCCGCGTGAGCGGACTCAGAGAGCCGGCGTTTCTGGCACTACGCCGCCGCCGCGTTTTTGCAGTGTTTCTGCCAGACGGGCAAAGTGCTGCTGAAGCTGCTCATCATGGTTTTGATTTTGGGCTTCCAGCGACAGATTGTGTACCAGTAGCTGACTGGCACGATCGTCAAGACAGAAAATCAGACTGGAAAAGGCATTTTCCAGCACCGTTAAACGACGCTTCTGATCACCAATCAGTGCTAACAACTCACCAAAGGTCATCGCCTCTTCCGGTTTATCAGTAGTCATGGTGTCGCACCTCCTGTTATGCGTGACGAGCGCAAGGATAGGGCATTGATCATTAAGAGTCTAGATGCAGGACGGGGTAAGTGCGAGAGGGGAGAAAAGATAAAAAAACCGGGTGGCGACACCCGGAAAAAAAGCACAGTGGCGGTTAATCAGTATTGAACCAGTCGTCAGCGCTTTCCCACGTCTGCTGCAGGATCTCGCTGATCTGGTCGCGCGTCTCTTTTCCACCGCCCAGCACGCTGAGATTATTGGCACTGGCATAACGTACCTTGACGTGATTGGTCGAGTCAGGGAACTGTTCATCAATGCGGCGCGATAATTCATCGCTCAACGCTTCTATCGCGCCAGCAGGAAGAGGTCGGGTATTTGATACGGTAATTTCAACGCGCATAACAGCCTCCGTTTAAGATACTGTATATATTTACAGTATCGGCAGGCCGGAGGCAAGTAAAATTATGCGATGCGCCAGTTCAGTGTTTCACCCGCCAGGAACGGCACCAGTGAATGGCTGCCGAGCGCGATGGACTCTGGCACCTGCCAGGACTCACGCACCAAAGTAATCGTCCCTTCATTCAGCGGCAGGCCGTAAAAACGCGGGCCATTCTCCGAACAGAACGCTTCAAAATGTTCCAGCGCGTTCAGCTCTTCAAAAACGGTGGCGTAAGCGGGTAACGACACTGGCGCATTAAATACCCCCGCGCAGCCGCAACTGGCCTCTTTGAGATGACGCAGATGCGGTGCTGTGTCGGTGCCGAGGAAGACGCGCGGATGACCACTCGCCACTAATTTGCGCAATGCTTCCTGATGCACGTTGCGTTTAAGAATCGGCAGGCAATAGAGGTGCGGACGAATACCGCCCACCAGCATGTGATTGCGGTTAAACATCAAATGCTGCGGGGTAATGGTTGCGCCCAGCGTCTCATCGGCGGCGGCAACATATTCTGCGGCGTCCTGAGTGGTAATGTGCTCCATCACTACTTTCAGTGCCGGAAACTGGCTGCGCAGCGGCACCATAACCGTTTCGATAAACCGGGCTTCGCGGTCAAAAATGTCGACATGCGCATCCGTGACTTCGCCGTGGATCAGCAGTGGCATACCGAGCTTCTGCATCCGCTCCAGCACGCGGGCAATGGAGGCGATATCGGTAACGCCATGGCTGGAGTTCGTCGTAGCGTGCGCCGGATAGAGCTTAGCCGCGGTAAACAGACCGGAGGTGAAACCGCGCTCAAGCTCATCAGGATCAAGCGAGTCGGTCAGATAGCAGGTCATCAGCGGCGTAAAGGCGTGATCGGCGGGCAGCGCCGCCAGGATGCGATCGCGGTACGCTTCACCTGCTGCCACGCTGGTCACCGGTGGCACCAGGTTAGGCATCACAATGGCACGACCATTCACCGCGCTGGTATAGGGCAGGACCGTGTTGAGCATCTCATCGTCGCGCAGATGAATATGCCAGTCGTCAGGGCGACGCAGGGTAAGTTGCTGAGGTTGTGCTGTCATCAGTGAAGCTCCGGCAGAAGGGAAACAAAAGGCGTGTTTTGGCCGGGGTCTAAGCATAAGGATTCAGGCAACCGTTTGCACCTGCTTTTTATGCTGATAAAGAAAATCCGCTGCCCAACAGGGTAATGCTGGTCAGTTAAGATTAGATTTGTAAAGGCTGTCACGGTCAAACGTGGCAGCTTTTTTCCGGGCGAGCGAGCCGCAGTGCGGGCCTGAGCATCGCTGCTGCTGCCGGGCCGTCCTCGCGCCGCTCACGCGGTACCTTCGGCTTTGACGTCGTGCCGACGAACCGTTCGGGGATCGGCCCTCCCTGGCCGGCCCCGAACTGCCCACGCTTCCCGGCGTGGACTTCTGGCCCGGCGTCACGCCTCAGCGCTGCGGATAGCCCTTTCAGCAGCAGAGGCGCTCAGGCCTCCACTTTCGTGCCCTTTTTAACAGCACGCACCAGAAGCTTCAGAGCAGGCCGGAGCCGGGCAGGGGCAGGCAATCCGCAGCGCTGAACAGAATGAGTCTGCCAGGAGAGCCCGCAGGACGCGGGCGAAAGGCGGGGCGGCACAGGATGTGCCATCCCCGGCGGTCCGTCAGGCAGGCGAATGAAGTGAAGGAACCGCGCAGCGGCGCGAGGACCGCCAGCCCCTGAGCGGCACCAGACTGCGTTATCACCTGTCGCTTAACTGACTGGCATTACTGCGTAAAGGGAATAACCAGTTCGCCAGGTTTTACTTCCAGTCCTTTGGCAAACTTCTTCGCCAGCGACTCGCCTTTGCTGCGGTCGGCGCTGAGCACGTAAGCCGGCTTTTGATCAAAGTAGTTTTTCAGCGACTGATTCAGATAAGGCGTCAGCGTTTTCATAATGGAGGCCATTTTTTCCGGAGCGACCTGCGCATCAACTATTTCCAGATCGCGCAGATAGATTGCACCCTGCTGCTGGTCATAGACCGGCTGAGCACGCATCTTCAGTTGCATATCGGCCTGCTGCGGACCAAACAGTGACGTCACATTGATTTTAGCATTACCAGAGAGCGTCACTTTACCTGGCTCTTCACGGCCAATCTGACTGGTCAGGTTGTTCAGGACGATGTGCGCATTAACCAGCCCGGAAACGCCAATATCTTTCTCATAGTTGTTGTGCTTCTGCAGCGCCTGGTTTACTTCCTGTTCGCTGATGGTGTATTGCGTCAGTTGATTACAGCCGCTCACCAGCAGCGCGATCAACAGGGCAGTCAGCCCGAAAAAAGCCTTTTTCATCGATCTTTATCCTGAATATCAGAGCCAATAAACAGGCCATAGCCTGCCTGAATGCGTAGCGGGTGTCATCAGGAAAGAGATGAGAAACGCCGCAGCGTCTCTCATCGGGAGGAGTTAGTGAGCTATCGAGGAGAGCAGATTCACCTGGGTCTGTTTGGCCATGTTATCGCGGTAGTCAGCGACCCGGCTCGGCCAGTCGATACCGGCCACCAGCGTCAGAGAGCGCAGCAGCGGGAAGAGATTAAAATCATCTTCCGACAGCTCGCCATTCACCGCATTGGGCTGGGCGATTAATTTGTCCAGCTTGCGCAGATCGTCGCTGACGTTTTTGATCAGGCCGGCAGAATGACTTTTCAGCGTGTCGAAATCACCGATGCTCGCCTGCTTTTTGTTGCGGAAATAGTCACGCGCCTCCGGCGTCGCAAATTCGGCAAACGCCGCCTCTGCAATGCGCGGCAGAAGCAGTTTATTGACATAGCTGTTCATGTGACGCAGCCAGTCGCCGATCGCCGGATTCAGCGCGCCGATGATCAGCGGTTCGCCATCCTGCTGATCGACATAGTGTACGATCTCCATACTTTCAGGCATCGCGCTACCATCCTGCTTCTGCAGAATGGGCGCCATTTTCTGTCCAATCAGTCGTTTCGGCGTCTCTTCATCGTCGTTGAGCATTACCACCAGCTCAACCGGTTTGTTTTTCAGGCCAAAAATCATTCGCGCTTTAACGCAGAAAGGGCAGTGGTCG
Organism: Pantoea sp. OVA07A; assembly: GCF_019969975.1. NCBI lineage: Bacteria > Pseudomonadati > Pseudomonadota > Gammaproteobacteria > Enterobacterales > Erwiniaceae > Pantoea > Pantoea sp. OVA07A. The sequence continues at coordinate 1,734,699 of NZ_JAHXYM010000001.1, forward strand.
TAGATATAGAGCTTCATCCTGATCTCCCGGGTTTTACAGGTTTAGTGTTTAACAGAGTGAATCAATTCATCCTGCTTTCGGGCTCGTAAAAAGTATGGAAGAGATTACTCCACAGGGCAAACCTGCCTGTCAGGCACGCTGCAGGATCCGCTGGTGATGCCGCCTGCAGCAGGGGTTATCCGCAGTGCGACCCGAGCAAAATCAGCCTCTTTATCGCTAAACCGCTGTAACGTTTTACCGCAGCCCAGGCGGCGGTTATAGTGAAAGCCGGGTAATGACGGCTCATCTCTATCAGCCATTGATTTCAGGAGTCAGGATGTTTGGCTATCGTTCTGCCGCGCCCAGGGTGCGATTAACCACCGATCGGCTGGTGGTCCGTCTGGTTCACGAGCGTGATGCCTGGCGAATGGCAGATTACTACGCGGAAAACCGCCTGTTTTTAAAACCGTGGGAGCCGGTGCGTGATGACAGCCACTGCTACCCCTCGGGCTGGCAGGCGCGGCTTGGGCTGATTTCCGACATGCATAAGCAGGGTTCGGCCTTCTATTTCATTTTAATGGACAGCGATGAAACCGAAGTGAGGGGAGTGGCGAACTTCAGCAACGTGTTGCGCGGATCCTTTCATGCCTGTTATCTCGGCTATTCACTGGGTGAAAAGTGGCAGGGGAAGGGGTTCATGTTCGAAGCGTTGCAGGTGGCTATCCGCTATATGCAGCGCCAGCAGCATATTCACCGCATCATGGCTAACTACATGCCGCACAACCAGCGCAGCGGCGATCTGCTGGCGCGACTCGGTTTTGAGAAAGAGGGTTACGCGAAAGATTATCTGCTGATCGACGGACGCTGGCAGGATCACGTGCTGACAGCCTTAACCCTGCGGGAATGGACGCCTGACCGGCGTGGATAATAATGAGGATGCGAGCATGAAGATGACTTTATCGGCGCAGGCGATGCGCGTGCTGGGCTGCCTGCTGGAGAAGCAGGTCACCACGCCGGAACAGTATCCGCTGTCACTGAATGGCGTGGTGGTGGCCTGTAACCAGAAATCGAACCGCGAGCCGGTGATGGAGCTGAGCGAAAGTGAGGTACAGGATCAGCTCGATCAGCTGGAAAAACGGCATCTGATCACCGCCAGCAGCGCAGCCGGGCAGCGGGTCGTGAAATATGAGCAGCGTTTCTGCAACTCCGCGTTTGGCACACTAAAGCTTAACAGCGCAGAAGTCGCTCTGTTGACGCTGCTGTTACTGCGCGGGCCCCAGACGCCAGGCGAACTGCGTACCCGCAGCGGCCGTCTGCACGAGTTCAGTGATGTCAGCGAAGTTGAGCAAACGCTTGAAGGATTGATGCAGCGCGACGACAGTGCTCAGGTGATCCGTCTGTCGCGTGAACCTGGCAAGCGCGAAAGCCGCTTTATGAATCTGCTGGGCGATGAGCCTGACCAGCCGCAGGCCGCAGACGCGTCGGAAGAGCAGGGCGAACTGGCGGCGCGCGTCGCAACGCTGGAACAGCAGGTTGCAGCGCTTCAGGCACAACTCACCCAACTGCTGCAACCGGAGAGCTGAGATGACCTTACGTATTGGCATGGTGGGATTAGGCGGTATCGCGCAGAAAGCCTGGCTGCCGGTGCTGTCGGCGGCGACGGACTGGACCCTGGCAGGGGCGTTTTCCCCGAACCAGGCCAAAGCCCGGCCGCTCTGTGACAGCTATCGCATGCCATATTTTGGTTCGCTGAATGAATTAGCCGCTGCCTGCGACGCGGTCTTTGTCCACAGCAGCACCGCCACGCACTATGAAGTGGTCAGGGCGCTGCTGCTGGCAGGAAAGGATGTCTGCGTCGATAAGCCGCTGGCTGAAACCCTGGAACAGGCTGAGGCGCTGGTGGCGCTGGCGGAAAAACGGCAGCGTAAACTGATGGTGGCGTTTAACCGGCGGTTCGCCCCGCGCTATCAGCAGCTGCGGGCGGAGATGGCGGACGCCGCTTCTCTGCGGATTGAAAAGCACCGTAGCGACAGCGTCGGGCCACAGGATCTCCGCTTTACCCTGCTCGATGACTATCTGCATGTGGTGGATACCGCCCTCTGGCTGGGTGGGAAACCTTTTCGCCAGGTTCAGGGACGCATCGACACCAACGAACAGGGGCAGATGCTCTATGCCGAGCACCATTTCGCTGTTGAGGGCTTGTCGATTACCACCAGTATGCACCGGCGCGCAGGCAGTCAGCGCGAGCGGGTCAGCGCAGTATGTGACGGTAAGTGCATCGACATCAGTGAAATGCGCGACTGGCAGGAAGAACGGCGTGACGGGATGCTGATTACGCCACCGCCCGCCTGGCAGAGTCATCTGACCCAGCGCGGTTTCAGCGGTGCGGCTCGCCATTTCATCGACTGCGTACAAAATCAGACGAAGCCTGAAACCAGCGGTGAGCAGGCGCTGATGGCGCAGCGTGTGGTGGAAAAATTGTGGCGTGAGGCGACGCAGGAATAACGCCTTGTAACACTCCGTGCTGGTCATTTCCCTCCGTGGCAGTAGACTGTCGCCGGGCATCTTCTGGGTGCCCGCGCTAATTCTCCTTTTTTGCCGATTCTTTTCAGGATGCGCCGTCAATTATGAATTTGTTGAAATCGCTGGCAGCGGTCAGTTCTATGACCCTGTTTTCCCGCGTACTGGGCTTTGCCCGTGATGCCATCGTGGCGCGGGTGTTTGGCGCCGGAATGGCGACCGATGCGTTCTTTGTTGCGTTTAAACTTCCCAATCTGCTGCGGCGTATTTTTGCTGAAGGCGCCTTTTCTCAGGCCTTCGTGCCCATTCTGGCTGAATATAAAAGCAAGCAGGGCGAAGAGGCGACGAAACTGTTTTTGGCTTACGTCTCGGGCCTGCTGACGCTGGCGCTGGCGCTGGTCACGGTGGCGGGCATGATTGCTGCGCCCTGGGTCATCATGGTGACGGCACCCGGCTTTGCCGACAGTCCCGATAAGTTTGCGCTCACCAGCTCGCTGCTGCGGGTGACCTTTCCCTACATTATGCTGATTTCGCTGGCGTCACTGGCGGGTGCGGTGCTGAACACCTGGAACCGCTTCTCGGTACCGGCCTTTGCACCGACCCTGCTGAACGTCAGCATGATTGGCTTTGCGCTGTTTGCCGCGCCGCACTTCCACCCACCGGTAATGGCGCTGGCCTGGGCCGTCGTGGCTGGCGGCGTGCTGCAGCTCGGCTATCAGCTGCCACACCTGAAGAAGCTCGGGATGCTGGTGCTGCCACGCCTGAATCTGCGTGATGCGGGCGTCTGGCGGGTCATGCGTCAGATGGGACCTGCCATTCTGGGCGTTTCTGTCAGTCAGATCTCACTGATCATCAATACCATCTTCGCCTCGTTTCTGGTCTCAGGTTCGGTCTCCTGGATGTACTACGCGGACCGCCTGATGGAGTTCCCCTCGGGGGTGCTGGGCGTGGCGCTGGGCACCATTCTGCTGCCGTCGCTGGCCAAAAGTTTTGCCAGCGGCAACCATGATGAATATTCCCGGCTGATGGACTGGGGTCTGCGCCTCTGTTTCCTGCTGGCGCTTCCCAGCGCGGTGGCGCTGGGCATGCTCTCCGGCCCGCTGACCGTGGCGCTGTTCCAGTACGGCAAATTCACTGCCTTTGATGCTCTGATGACGCAGCGCGCCCTGATCGCCTACTCCGTCGGACTGATGGGGCTGATCGTGGTCAAGGTGCTGGCTCCGGGCTTCTATTCCCGTCAGGACATCAAAACGCCGGTTAAAATCGCGATTATCACGCTGATCATGACGCAGGTAATGAACCTGGCGTTTATTGGTCCGCTGAAACACGCCGGTCTGTCACTGTCTATTGGGCTGGCAGCCTGTCTGAATGCGTCTTTGCTCTACTGGCAGCTGCGTAAGAAGAATATCTTTATGCCGCAGCCGGGCTGGAGCAGCTTCCTGATCCGCCTGCTGATAGCCGTAGTGGTGATGGCAGGTGCGCTGTTTGCCATGCTGCAGTGGATGCCAGCCTGGGAGCAGGGATCGATGCTGTGGCGGCTGCTGCGTCTGGCCGCGGTCTGTGGTGTGGGCGGCGGGGCTTACTTCCTGGCGCTGGGACTGCTGGGCTTCCGGTTGCGCGACTATGCGCGTCGCACCGCTGTGTAAAGCTTGCCGCAATAAATAAATTCAACGCGCAGGGAACAGGGGCAGAGGAGGAAAGCGTCCCGCGCCATGGACAAAAACGCCGGGAGCGTTTTTGAACAACGCAACGCGTTGGCCCGGCAACGGGCGCACCTCAGGGATGAGGTGCGTAATCGCGCGGGCCGAGCGGCCAGGGATTGGCTTTAGCGTCTTTCCGATCTGCCCCTGTTCCCTGTGCAGGCTCAATTTTAAAGCTCATCATGGTGAAGGAAAAAACGCACCAATAAAAAATCCCGCACCAGGCGGGATTTTTTTTCGCTACTTTCCGGTTCAGGCTTTGCGACTTAACGTCGCCTGGCCTTTACCCATCCCATCCGGGCCGTAAAAGGCCTGGGTCTGATGCGGCTTCAGCACGTCAAGCGCATCCTGGGTGTAGCGGATCTGGTGTTGCAGCAGCAGGCCGTTATGAACATTGGCATCCTGCAGACGACGGCTATGCTGCTGGATAGTGTCCCAGCGGCGCGCCATGTCGTTCTGACCACGATAAGGTGCCGATGTCGCCTGACTCTGTTCAGCGGTGCGGCGCATCTCATCCAGATAGTTCAGCGTACTGAGCAGCGCGCTTTTATCTTCGGTAATACGCTGCAACAGATTGCTGTTAATGTTTCCGGCTGCCAGCTGCTGCTGCTCTTCTTCCAGCACGGCTGAGAGCGACGCCAGCACGTCCTGCATCTTATCTAAGGTGGTCTGCAAATTACTCATGGGAACTAATTACCCTCTAAATACGCCTTGGTGTCGGCAATCAGCGCATCGGCGATTTTGCCGGTATCCATCTTCAGTTCGCCATTACGAATGGCGGTTTTCAGTTGTTCAACGCGCTCGACGTTAATATCTTTGCTGCTCGGCTGCATCAGCTGCGACTGCGCGCTGCTCAGGCTGACCTGGGCTGCTGCAGGGGTCGTGGCTGCTGCCACCGGGCTGGCGCTCTGGCGCACTTTGCTGCTGCCGGACTCACTGCTATCGCGGCTCTGTACGGTGCTGGCGGGTTTCAGAGGTTGCGTTCTGTCAATGCTCATGTTCGGGCTCCTGTACGGTCAGGGGAAGTCTGCCACCTGAATCAGAATAGCGTTATCGCTTCGTTGATTCTTCTATCGGCAGCACTACTGGCTTCTTTAACACTTTACAGCGTTATAAGAATATTCCCATCCTCGCGTACCTTACCGCTGACAATCTGGCCATTTCCCATCCTGACCCGGACCGACTGCGATCGGGCGGCGTTATTCAGCGCCTTGCCCTCACCGCTGGCGTCAAAGCCGTCACCGCTGGCAATCACCATCACATTCTGCCCCGCCTTGACACGCCACGGCTGACGCAGCGTGGAGGGATTAATCGGCTGTCCTGGCTGGATATCGCGCAGCACCACAGCATCTGCGACCGAGTCCGCATTCAGCAGGGCGCGGGCAGGCAGAGTATCAAGGCGGCCGGTCTGCAGAGTGAAATCACTCTCGCTCACGCTACTGCCCTGGCTCAGCAGCCGGTTCGCCACCAGATAGGAACCGGTGACCTGCACCTGAACCTGAATATAACGGCGGTTCTCGCCACAGTTTGCCGCCACGCTCATATTGCCCCACAACCGGCTGTTGCCGGGCAGGGTGAACTGTGGCGCCTCACAGGCTGGCCACTGTTCCTGTGGCGTGCGTACCACCACGACCATGCCATCAGCATGCTGGGCGTCACGCGCTTTAAAAAATTGATTCAGTTGTGCATTGAGATCCCCGGCGGAAACCGGCAGGGCGATCGCGACCAGCAGGCTGGTCAGCAGGGTCAGATATCGACGCATTGTGCATTTCCTCACTGATGATGGCGACGAGTGTAACCCTTAAGAAAAATCCTTAATTGTCAAAATAGCGGTCATTTGAGGCCTTATTCAGACGATGACCCCTTGCATTTTCAAATTAAGCTGCGAGCTCGAAATTCTCATACGCGGAGGAAACATGCTCGACAAACTGGATGCGGCGCTGAAATTTGGTACGGAGGCCCTCAACCTGCGTGCTCAACGTCAGGAGATCCTGGCGTCAAATATTGCCAACGCCGATACCCCTGGTTATCAGGCCCGGGATATCGACTTTGCCAGCGAGCTGAGTCGGGTGATGTCCAATGGTCGTGCGGAAGGCAGCAGCATGGCGTTAAAAGTCACGTCAGCTCGCCACATTGAAGCACAGACAAACGGCGTGCCATCGATGGATATGCTTTATCGCATTCCTGACCAGCCTTCTGCCGACGGCAACACCGTAGATATGGACCGTGAGCGTACGCAGTTCGCGGATAACAGCCTGAAATATCAAACCGACCTCACCCTCATCAGTAGCCAGATCAAAGGCATGATGAGCGTGTTACAAGGACAATAATTATGGCCTTGCTGAATATTTTTGACATTGCCGGTTCAGCGATGACCGCGCAATCACAGCGATTAAACGTCAGTGCCAGTAACCTGGCGAACGCCGACAGCGTCACCGGCCCCGATGGAAAGCCTTACGTGGCAAAGCAGGTGGTTTTCCAGACCGATGCGGCGCCAGGCTCAGCCACCGGCGGCGTGAAAGTGGCAAGAGTCGTGGATGACCCTACACCTGCCAAGCTGGTCTATGACCCGGGCAATCCGATGGCAGATGCCAAAGGCTACGTGAAGATGCCGAACGTGGATGTGGTCTCTGAAAGCGTCAACACCATGTCGGCGTCACGCAGCTACCAGGCCAACGTCGAAGTGCTCAACACCGTGAAGTCGATGATGATGAAAACCCTGACGATCGGGCAATAACGGAGAAAAATTATGGCTATCGCGGTAGGCGTTAACGAAAGACTGGACCCCACGGTCCTTAGCTCCTCTAACACCAGTGGCACCGGCAACAATGCGCAGGATCTGCAGAATCAGTTCCTGACCATGCTGGTGACGCAGTTAAAGAACCAGGATCCCACCAATCCAATGGATAACAGCCAGCTCACCACGCAGCTGGCACAGATCAATACCCTGAGCGGCATTGAAAAACTGAATACCACGCTGGGATCGATCTCCGGCCAGATCAGCACCAGCCAGTCGCTGCAGAGCTCCACGCTGATTGGGCATGGCGTAATGGTCAATGGCGGACAGATTCTGGTAGGCAACGGCACCACAACGCCATTTGGCGTTGAGCTGGCCTCCGCCTCAACCGGCACATCGGCCACCATTAAAGATGCCAGTGGCACGGTGATCGACACCGTCGATCTGGGCGCGCTGAGCGCTGGCGTGCACACCTTCTCGTGGGACGGCAAGCTGACAGATGGCTCTGTCGCCCCGGATGGTAAATACAGCGTTGCGATTGCCGCAAGCAATGGCAACACACAACTGGTGGCACAACCGCTTAACTACGCCTACGTCAATGGGGTGAGTACTGCGAACAACACCACAAAACTGGATCTCGGCACCATGGGCTCCGCCACCCTTGACGACGTACGTCAGATTCTCTGATTAACCTGTAGACAGGAAACAAACACATGTCATTTTCCCAAGCGGTCAGCGGCCTTGGTGCTGCTTCAAGTAACCTTGATGTCATCGGTAACAACATTGCCAACTCCGCCACTGCGGGCTTTAAATCGAGCACCATCGCGTTTGCCGATATGTTTGCCGGTTCTAACGTCGGCCTCGGCACCAAAGTTGCTGCGGTAATCCAGAACTTTAACGACGGCGCTACCACCACGACCAGCCGTGGCCTGGACGTTGCGCTGAGCGGTAACGGCTTCTTCCGTATGACCGACAGCAGCGGCGGCGTCTTCTATTCACGCAATGGTCAGTTAACGCTGGATGCCAACCGTAACCTGGTCAACACCCAGGGTCTGAACGTGACCGGCTATCCGGCCAGCGGTTCACCGGCCACAATCCAGTCAGGTGCTAACCCGGTGGCGCTGCGTATTCCTACCGAGCAGATGTCAGCCCGCGCGACCACTACCGCCGGTCTGGTTGCCAACCTGAACTCAACGGACAAAACGCCATCTGTGGCCACCTTCTCGACGGCGAACGCAGACAGCTACAACAAGAAAACCACGGCAACCGTGTTCGACTCGCAGGGTAATGACCACGCGCTCGACATGTATTTCGTGAAAGACACCACCAGCAACAGCTGGACCGTGCGCACCATTGATGGCAACACCGGCAGTTCAGCGGGTGACTTCAGAATGGCGTTTGACACCAGCGGTAAGCTGACCAGCGTCTCTAAGCTGGATGCCACCGGCGCTGTCGTCAGCACGACTACCGATGGCACCGTCGGCCTGACACTGAACGTGGGCGGAGCCAATGGCGCAGTCGCCAATCAGCCGATCAACCTGAGCATGCTGGGCAGCCTGCAGCAGAACACCGGCGCCACCACCTTTGGCAGCCCGACCCAGGATGGTTATGCACCTGGCGATCTGACCAGCTACGCGATCAATGATGACGGCACCATCACCGGCAGCTACTCCAACAAGAAAACCCAGCTGCTGGGTCAGATTGTTCTGGCGAGCTTCTCTAACCCGGAAGGTCTGCAGTCACAGGGTGACAACGTCTGGTCTGCGTCAAGTGCATCCGGTCAGGCAGCAATCGGTCTGGCGAATACCGGCACCTTTGGTTCACTGACGGCTGGCGCACTGGAATCTTCCAACGTCGACATGAGTAAAGAGCTGGTGAACATGATCGTCGCGCAGCGTAACTATCAGGCGAATGCGCAGACCATCAAAACTCAGGACCAGATTCTCAACACGCTGGTTAACTTACGTTAATTCGCTAACAGGATTGCCATATGGATCACGCGATATATACCGCGATGGGCGCGGCCAGCCAGACGCTGGATCAGCAGGCGGTTACCGCCAGCAACCTCGCCAACGCCTCTACACCGGGTTTTCGTGCGCAGCTGAATGCGCTGCGCGCCGTGCCGGTGAGTGGCTGGTCGCTGCCAACCCGTACGCTGGTCGCCGCCTCGACACCGGGCGCCGACATGAGTCAGGGCGCGATGGATTACACCGAGCGTCCGCTCGATGTGGCGGTGCAGCAGGATGGCTGGCTGGCGGTGCGTACCGCTGACGGCAGCGAAGCCTATACCCGCAACGGCAATATGCAAATCAGTCCGACCGGTACGTTGACGGTTCAGGGCAATCCTGTGATGGGCGATGGCGGTCCGATTGTGATCCCGCAGGGCACTGAAATCACCATTGCAGCCGACGGCTCGATCACCGGGCTGAATGCCGGTGATTCGCCGAACGCCACGGTTCAGCTGGGCAAGCTGAAGCTGGTCAGGGCAACCGGGCAGGAGCTGCAGCGCAGTGATGACGGCATGTTCCGGCCTACTGCGTCGACGCAGGCGACCCGCGGTGCCGCGCTGCAGGCTGATGCCACCATGCAGGTGATGCCTGGCGTGCTGGAAGGCAGCAACGTCAAACCGGTAGAAACCATGGTCGATATGATCGCCAACGCCCGACGTTTTGAGATGCAGATGAAAGTCATCACCAACGTCGACGAAAATGAACAAAAAGCCAACCAGCTCCTGAGCATGGGTTAAGGCACGAGGATAACAACATGATTCGTTCTTTATGGATCGCTAAGACCGGTCTTGATGCGCAGCAGATGAACATGGACGTCATTGCCAACAACCTGGCAAACGTCAGCACCAACGGCTTTAAGCGTTCGCGTGCCGTGTTCGAAGATCTGATGTACCAGACCATGCGCCAGCCGGGCACCCAGTCATCAGAACAGACAACGCTGCCTTCTGGTTTGCAGATCGGTACCGGTGTTCGTCCGGTGACCACTGAACGTCTGCATACGCAGGGCAACCTGTCGCAGACCAGCAACTCAAAAGATATCGCCATTAACGGCCAGGGTTATTTTCAGATTCAGATGCCGGATGGCACCTCTGCTTATACCCGTGACGGCGCGTTTCAGGTTGATCAGAACGGCCAGCTGGTGACCAACTCCGGTTTCCCGGTACAGCCAGGCATTACCATTCCGGCTAACGCCACCAGCATTACGGTGTCGCGTGACGGTGTGGTCAGCGTGACGCAGCAGGGGCAGGCCCAGGCCGCGCAGGTCGGTCAGTTAACCCTGAGCACCTTTATGAATGACGCCGGTCTCGATAGCGTGGGTGAAAACCTCTACAAGGAAACGCAGGCATCGGGCGCTCCGACGGACAGCACGCCAGGCCAGAACGGCGCGGGCCTGCTCTATCAGGGCTATACCGAAACCTCGAACGTTAACGTGGCGGAAGAGCTGGTCACCATGATCCAGACGCAGCGCGCCTACGAAATCAACAGCAAGGCGATCAGTACCTCTGATCAGATGCTGGCGAAATTAACTCAGCTTTAATCCCGAACAGGGCCAGCCCGTGCTGGCCTGAATGACAGACATTAATAAGGTCGTGACGCCGTGGCGAAGCAACAGATTCTCAAGCCTGGACATTGGTTAGTCGCCTCGTTGCTGCTAACTCTCAACGGATGTGCCCTGGTCCCGCGTACCCCGCTGGTCGAAGGTGCAACTACAGCGCAACCAATGCCGTCCGCGCCACCGGTGGTCAACGGCTCTATATTCCAGGGCGTCGCGCCGCTTAACTACGGCTATCAGCCGCTGTTTGAGGATCGCCGTCCACGCAACATTGGCGATACCCTGACCATTACGCTGCAGGAAAACGTCAGCGCCAGCAAGAGCTCCTCAGCCAATGCCAGCCGCGATGGCAGCAACAGCTTTGGTGTGAGCGCGGTGCCGACCGGTCTGGCAGGCCTGGTGGGTGCAGGTGGTGAAAAAGCCAACCTCAGCGCCGAAGGCAAAAACGATTTCGCAGGTAAAGGCGGCGCATCCGCCAATAACACCTTTACCGGCACCATTACCGTCACCGTGGATCAGGTGTTGTCAAACGGCAACCTGCACGTGGTCGGTGAAAAACAGATCGCCATTAATCAGGGCACGGAGTTCATTCGCTTCTCGGGCGTGGTCAACCCACGCACCATCAGCGCCAGTAACGCCGTGTTATCTACCGCTGTCGCCGATGCACGTATTGAGTACGTCGGAAATGGTTACATCAATGAGGCGCAGACCATGGGTTGGTTCCAGCGTTTCTTCCTGAACATCTCGCCGATGTAAGAGGTTTCAATGAAAAAGTTAACGCTGTTACGCGCCGGGCTGGCGCTGCTGCTGGGCGTCAGCCTGCTGGCAAAAGCCGATTTGATTCGTGATTTAACCACGGTACAGGGCGTTCGTGATAACCAGCTGCTGGGCTACGGCCTGGTCGTGGGCCTGGATGGCACCGGTGACCAGACCACCCAGACGCCATTTACTACCCAGACAGTGAGCAACATGCTGTCGCAGCTTGGTATTACCGTTCCCACCGGAACCAACATGCAGCTGAAGAACGTGGCGGCCGTCATGGTCACCGCTAAACTGCCCTCGTTTGCCCGTCAGGGACAGAACCTGGATGTGGTGGTCTCGTCGCTGGGTAACGCCAAAAGCCTGCGCGGCGGCACGCTGTTAATGACGCCGATGAAAGGGGTCGATAACCAGGTTTATGCGCTGGCGCAGGGTAATATCCTGGTCGGTGGCGCGGGTGCGTCAGCGGGCGGCAGCAGTGTTCAGGTTAACCAGCTGAACGGTGGCCGTATCACCGGCGGTGCAACCGTTGAGCGTGAACTGCAGAGCAACTTTGGTACGCAGAACACCATTAACCTGCAGCTTAACAGCGAAGATTTCTCAATGGCGCAGCGAATTGCTGATGCCATTAACGCCCGTGGCGGTTACGGCGCAGCGCAGCCGCTGGATGCCCGTACCGTGCAGATCCGCGTATCGCCTAATAATGGTGCGCAGGTACGTCTGCTGGCTGAGATCCAGAACATTAATGTGTCGATCCCGGTTGAAGATGCCAAAGTCATCATCAACTCCCGTACCGGTTCGGTGGTAATGAACCGTGAAGTGACGCTGAATCAGTGTGCGGTGGCGCAGGGCAACCTGTCGGTGACGGTTAACCAGCAGCAGAACGTCAGTCAGCCTGATACTCCACTGGCCGGTGGTCAGACGGTGGCGACGACGCAGACTCAGATCGATCTGCGCCAGACCGGCGGTGCGCTGCAACGCGTCAACGCCAGCGCCAACCTGAACAACGTGGTGCGTGCGCTGAATGCGCTGGGTGCGTCACCTATCGAACTGATGTCAATTCTGCAGTCGATGCAGAGTGCCGGCTGTCTGCGTGCCAAACTGGAAATTATCTGATGGCTGATATGCAATCTCTGACGAGTTCGGCTTTCGACAGCCGTTCCCTGAATGAACTGAAACGCCAGGCCAGCAACGATCCGAAAGGACAAGCGTTGCAGGTGGCGCGTCAGGTCGAAGGGATGTTTGTACAGATGATGCTGAAGAGTATGCGCGAGGCGTTGCCGCAGGACGGCATTATGGGCAACGAGCAGACCAAACTCTTTACCTCTATGTATGATCAGCAGATTGCACAGGAGATGGGGAAGCGCGGCCTGGGCCTGGCGGAAACCATCGTCAAACAGATGCAGCCCGCCACCGCGCCGGATGAAAAAGCCGGTACGGTGCCGATGAAGCTGGATAACAGCTTTATTCTCAGCACCAGCGGGGCAACACCACTGCCCACGCAGCAGCTGGAGCAGATTGTGCGTAAGGCAATGCCGCGTCTGCCGCCGGTCGCTTCACCGACGGGTCTGCCCAGTGACAGCCGCGAGTTTATCGCCCAGTTGACGCAACCGGCGCAGGCTGCCAGCCAGCAGAGTGGCATTCCTCATCACCTGATTCTGGCGCAGGCTGCGCTGGAGTCGGGCTGGGGCCAGCGTCAGATCCTGACCCGCGACGGCAAACCGAGCTACAACGTGTTCGGGATTAAAGCCAGCGGCGACTGGAAAGGTGACACCACCGATATCATGACCACCGAATATGAGCAGGGCGAAGCGAAGAAAGTGCGTGCCAGCTTCCGCGTCTATAACTCCTATTTCGAGGCGCTGACCGACTACGTCAAACTCCTGACCAAAAACCCACGCTATGCGGCGGTGACGAACGCCTCAAGCGCAGAGCAGGGTGCGCAGGCCTTACAGGCGGCCGGTTATGCCACCGATCCAAAATATGCGCAAAAGCTGGTGGGAATGATTCAGCAATTCAAAAGTATGGGCGACAAAGTCGTCAAAGCTTACAGTCAGGATATGGGCGACCTGTTCTGATCATTGCGCCTCAAGTTTCACTTTAGCAAGCCGATAACATCCCTATAGCCAGAAGCGTTTTCGCCTGCTGGCGCCCACTTTGATGTCTGCCAGCCCGGTTGACGGGGAACGTAAGGAACCGAGATGTCCAGCATAATTAACTCCGCGATGAGCGGATTGAGTGCCGCGCAGGCCGCTCTGAGCACCACGAGTAACAACATTTCCAATTACACCGTGGCGGGCTATTCACGTCAGACCACGGTACTGGCGCAGGCGAACAGTACCCTGCAGGGCAATAGCTATTATGGTAACGGCGTGAATATCACCGGTGTACAACGTGAATATGATGCGTTTATTGCTACGCAGCTGCGCGGTTCCAGCGCGAACTACAGCGCGGTAAGCACCCAGCACAGCCAGATTTCTAACATTGACGATCTGCTGTCGACCTCGACTACCAGCCTGTCGACCTCGCTGCAGGGCTTCTTTACTAACCTGCAGAACGTGGTCAGCAACGCCAACGATCCGTCGGCGCGTCAATCGATGCTCAGCAATGCGCAGGGGCTGGTCAGCCAGTTCCAGACGTCAGCGCAATACCTGAACAATATGCAGAACAGCGTCAATGCCGATGTCGATTCCAGCATCAAGCAGGTCAATACCCTCACCAGCCAGATTGCCGATCTGAACAAACAGATTGGCAAACTGAGCACGGCAAACGGTGCCGCACCTAACGACCTGCTCGATAAGCGCGATCAGCTGGTGAATACCCTGAATAACGTGGTTGGTGTGACGGTATCGCAGCAGGATGGCGGCTACACGGTTGCGATGGCCAATGGCCTGACGCTGGTGAACGGCGACAAATCTCACGATCTGGTGGCGATGCCTTCCAGCAGCGATCCAACACGCACTACCATCGGCTATGTCGATAAGCAGGCGGGCAACGTCGAGATCCCGGAGAAGCTGATCACCACCGGTTCGCTGGGCGGTCTGCTGGCGTTCCGTACTCAGGATCTGGATCTGGCACAGAACCAGCTGGGTCAGTTAGCGGCGGCGTTTACCACCAGCTTCAACGATGTTCACAAGCAGGGATTTGATAGCAAAGGCAATCAGGGCGTCGATTTCTTTAATATCGGCAGCCCGATCGTGGTGGGCAACAGTAAAAACAGCACCGCCGCGTCCGTCACCGCTGAGTGGACCGATACCAGTGCACTGAAAGCATCCAATTACACCGTGAGTTATGACGGCAATAACTGGACCGCAACCCGCGCCTCAGACAGTACGGCCGTTACCATCACGCCAGGTACTGATGCCAGTGGCAACACCACGCTGAGCTTTGACGGCCTGAAACTGACCGTCGCCGGCACGCCTGCACCTGCTGCCAAAGACAGTTTCCTGGTGAAGCCGGTCCAGAACGCCATCAACGATATGTCAGTCGCGATCACCAGTGAATCGCAGGTGGCCGCCGCGGGTGCTGTCGGCGGTGAGAGTGATAACCGTAATGCGCAAAAACTGCTGAATCTGCAGGATGTGAAACTGGTCGGCGGCAACGCCACGCTGTCTCAGGCCTACGCCACCATCGTCAGTAGTGTGGGTAACAAAACCAGTTCACTGGAAACCACCAGCACCACTCAGAAAAGCGTGGTCAGTCAGCTGACCCAGCGCCAGCAATCGGTCTCTGGGGTAAACCTCGATGAGGAGTACGCCAACCTGACCAAATATCAGCAATATTACATGGCCAATGCGCAGGTGCTGCAGACTGCCAGCACCGTGTTTAATGCATTGATCAATATTCGCTAAGGGCAGGAGATAACATGCGAATCAGTACAAATATGATTTTTGAGCAGCAGGTGCGTGGCATCACTGACTCACAGGCCTCCTGGCTGAAATCAGGCCAGGAGCTCTCCAGCGGCCGCCGTGTGAATAATCCTTCGGACGATCCGATTGCCGCGTCTCGTGCTGTCGTGTTGTCACAAACCCAGCAGCAGGGCAAGCAGTATGCGCTGGCGCGTACCTTTGCCGAGCAGGGTCTCTCACTGGAAGAGAATACGCTGAAAGGCGTCACCGATGGGATCATTGCTGCCCAAGGGCTGATCGTCAACGGTTCAACCGGTACGCTGAGCGACGATGACCGTGGTTCGATTGCTACCCAGCTGGAGGGTATCCGTGCCCAGTTGCTGAACCAGGCAAACAGCCAGGATGCCAATGGCCGCTATATTTTTGCCGGTTATAAAACTGACAGTGCGCCATTTGTGGATGCGGCAGGCACCGGCGTCGGCTATGCAGGCGGCACTGAGGCGATCACTCAGAAGGTCGATACCAGCCGTACCATGACCGTGGGCCATACCGGTGACAATATCTTTATGGCGATCTCTGGCAATGCCACCAAAGAGCCGGATGGCAGTGCCAGCGAAACGAATGTGTTTAAGATGCTGGATAGCGCCATTGCTGCACTGAAAGTGCCGCAGGATGATGCTGACGCCGCAACCAAACAGACCTTCCAGGCGGCGATGGATAAAACCAACCGTGGCCTGGGTAACTCGCTGAATAATGTCTTAACCGTGCGTTCTGAGATTGGTACCCAGCTTTCAGAGATCGATACGCTGAATGCCCAGGGCGATGACCGTAGTGTGATTTACAGCTCGCAGATGAGTGACCTGGTTAACGTGGATTTAACCGAAGCAGCTTCTAACTACACCATGCAGCAGACGGCACTACAGGCGTCCTATAAGACCTTTACCGACATGTCTAAGATGTCGCTGTTCCAGATGAATTCGTAGTCTGACCTGAAATTTTGAGCGTACTTTAACCGGATGCGCTTACTTTTTCCCACCCTCCCGCTAAAGGAGGGTGGGATTTTTTTGCCTGCGATTTAGCCGGTGGCGGGAACCATAGAAATTAAACCGGGTTGATTTACAGCGACAGTCAGCTCGCATGTCAGTCTTGCTTTCACGCTTTCACGCTTTCACGCTTTCACGCTTTCACGCTTTCACGCTTTCACGCTTTCACGCTTTCACGCTTTCACGCTTTCACGCTTTCACGCACACACGCACTTTCCTGATTCCTGATAAACGAGGAGGGGAGGTTAATTATCCTCTGTCCGCTGGCGGGCAGAATCGCAGGCATAAAAAAACCCCGGCTTGCAGGCCGGGGTTTAGTTCACAACAGCTTATGCGTTACGGCTTGGTCGCCGGGGCTGTGGCATGATGTGTGGCGCTATGACCACCCGCAGAACCGCGACCGTCGAACTCATACGGTGCACGCACCCAGTCACTGTGCGGTGCCGGTTCTGACTGCCAGACTGGCGCAGGCGCTTTAGTCATCGGCGCAGAGGCAAAATGCTTCCAGCGCGTACCGTCATTCGGCACTGAGGCAGTTGCAGGCTCGGATGCCGTTGCAGGCACTGATGCAACAGGTTCGGCCGCAGTCACCGGTGCTGCAGGGGCGACATCGCGTGCGGCCACCGGAGCATGAGGTTCACGAACTGGCGCTGTTTCAGCTTCAGCAGCGACTGGCGCATTCAGAACTTCTTCAACTTCTGCTGCGATCGCTTCGCTGACGTCGGTAGCCGATTGCTCAGCAACCTCCACAGGCTGTGCTTCTTCTGCAACCGCTGCAGGCTGTGCAGTCTCAACCGCAGGTGTCACAACCGGCGCTTCGGTGACAGGCTCAGCAGGCACGGCTTCGGCTGCTACCGCTTCCGCTTTTGCTTCATCTGCCGCCGGAACAACGGAAGGCTGCTCGTCAACCGGCGCGTCGATAGCACGGGTATCGTCAGTGTTCACGACCGGCACTGGCGTTTCTGCCTGCGGCTCGGCCTGTTGCACTGGTGCTTCCTGAGCAACAGATTCAACAGCGGCAGCAATGGGCAGTGCACTGGCGGCGTCTGCTGTCTCTTCGCGGTTGTACGCTGGCGTCTCGTGAGTCACATTCTGAACCTGCTCTTCGCTGGCCTGGCTCACCGGGTAACGGATCCAGACTTTACCGGATGCCATCTCTGGTGATGCAGCTGCAGCGGCCAGCGGCATTGCTGACTGAGTCGGATAACGCTCATCACGGTAACGACGACGACGCTGTCCGCTGACGCGCAGATGACGAGGCGAACGACGTGAACGACGCGGCATATTGGCGTTATCACGATTGTCGTTGTCATCCTGCTCTTCACCCTGCGCTGCCTGGAACTCAGGCTGCGGCTGAGCCACGTCTGTCTGCTGAGGCTGACGCACTTCAGCTGGCTGGGCAAAGTCGCTGGCTTCGGCTGGCATAGGTGGACGGTTATCATCAACACGCACCTTCTGGTTCAGCTGACGCGGCTTGCGACGCGGCATAACCTGTACGCGCTCATCATCCTGCGGCTCGGTCACGTCCGGAACGTCGGCTACCACTACCGGCTGCTCAGCCACTTTGGCGGCTTCTTCACCGGCGCGTTTCTCTTCCTGACGACGACGCTGACGCTCAGCACGCTGTTCACGGCGCTGTTGCTGCTGCTCATCACGCTGCTGGCGCGCTTCTTCGCTCAGTGCCGGACGCTCTTCACGCACTTCACCAGCCTGGGACTGACGCTTGTTACGGCGATTATCATTACCCTCGCGCGGCTCGCGATTTTCACGTGGCTCGCGACTTTCGCGCGGTTCACGACTTTCACGAGGTTCGCGGTTTTCACGAGGCTCACGGTTTTCGCGTGGTTCACGGCCTTCACGCGACTGCGCGTTATCTCCGTTGCGCGGCGTACGCTCACGACGATTATTGTTACGACGGTTGTTATTGTTGTTGCGGCGCTCGCCACGGCCGTTGCCGTTTTCCTGCTCGCTTTCAGGCGCTTTCTGCGGTTCTGCAACCTCAGTGGCCACGGGTGCGGCGGCAGGGGCTTCTTCGCCTGCGAACATTTTTTTCAGGCCACCAAGCAGACGGCCAAAGAAGCCGGTGCTGACGGTAGCAGGCGCAGCCACAGCAGGTGCTGCTTTTGCGGCTGGCTGGGCTTCAGCGCGCTGCGCTTCTGGCTCAACTTCTACCGGTGCCGGAGGCGCATCAGGCATCACAAACGCGGCCAGAGCAGGCTGCTCAGGACGACGACGTTCAGCATGTTCCTCTTCCGACGGCATCGCCATTTCGGCTTCATGCAGCTTCGGCAGATGATAGCTCAGTGTCTGCGTCTCTTCGCCTTTGCGCACGCGCAGCACGGAGTAGTGTGGGGTTTGCATCTTGTCATCAGGAACGATGATAGCCCGCACGCCACCCTGGCGTGTTTCAATAGCGTTAACCGCTTCACGTTTTTCATTCAGCAGGTAAGAGGCCACCTGAACCGGAACAATGGCGTGAACTTCTTTGGTGTTGTCTTTCAGCGCTTCTTCTTCAATCAGACGCAGGATCGACAGCGCCAGTGACTCGTTATCACGGATGGTGCCGGTGCCGCTACAGCGTGGGCAGACGTGATGACTGGATTCACCTAATGACGGGCTCAGACGCTGACGGGACATCTCCAGCAGGCCGAAACGTGAAATGTGGCTGATCTGAATGCGGGCGCGGTCCTGACGGACAGCTTCACGCAGACGATTCTCAACCGCGCGCTGATGGCGTACCGGCGTCATATCAATGTAATCGATAACGATCAGGCCGCCCAGGTCACGCAGACGCAGCTGACGAGCAATCTCATCGGCCGCTTCAAGGTTGGTGTTGAACGCCGTCTCTTCGATATCACCGCCGCGCGTTGCACGTGCTGAGTTGATATCGATAGCGGTCAGCGCTTCGGTACTGTCGATCACAATCGAGCCACCGGAAGGCAGGCGGACTTCACGCTGGAAAGCGGATTCGATTTGCGATTCGATCTGATAGTGGCTGAACAGCGGGATTTCACCGGTGTAGAGCTTAATTTTGCTGCTGAAGTCCGGACGGCCCAGCGCAGCGATATGCTGACGCGCCAGTTCCAGTACTTTCGGGTTATCGATAAGGATTTCACCGATGTCCTGACGCAGATAGTCGCGGAAGGCACGCACAATCACGTTACTTTCCTGATGGATCAGGAACGGAGCAGGGCGGTTTTCAGCGGCTTTCTTGATCGCTTCCCAGTGTTTAAGACGGAAGCTTAAATCCCACTGTAGCGATTCGGCTGATTTACCGACGCCCGCAGTACGGACAATCAGGCCCATGCCTTCCGGCAGTTCCAGCGCCGACAGGGCTTCTTTCAGCTCGGTACGATCGTCACCTTCGATGCGGCGAGAGATACCGCCTGCACGTGGGTTATTCGGCATCAGTACCAGATAGCTGCCCGCCAGAGAGATAAAGGTGGTCAGCGCAGCGCCTTTATTGCCGCGTTCTTCTTTATCGATCTGAACAATGACTTCCTGACCTTCACGCAGCACGTCTTTAATATTCGGACGACCATGCGCGTTGTAGCTGGAGGGGAAGTATTCGCGGGAGATTTCTTTTAACGGGAGGAAACCGTGACGCTCTGCGCCGTAATCGACAAACGCAGCTTCAAGGCTGGGTTCAATGCGAGTGATTTTACCTTTGTAAATGTTGGCTTTTTTCTGCTCGTGTCCAGGACTTTCAATATCCAGATCGTACAGACGCTGACCGTCAACCAGGGCAACGCGCAACTCCTCCTGCTGAGTTGCGTTTATTAACATTCTTTTCATCGTGACTTACTCGTTATTCTTTCATGAGTGATTACAGCTGCGGGCATAGTTACCCTGGACGAGTATCAACCGATGGCCCCGTGACTTAGTGCAATGTCGTCAACCTCACGGCTGTCGACCGCGCGAGGGGCGCAAATAACGTCGGTGGCCTGTTTTTCATAAGGGAAAACAGCACCAGATAGTGGAAATGCCTGAGAGAATAAAGAAAACCCGTGCATCCCATACTGTTGTCCAGGCCGCAACCCGCAGCCCGCTAAGTGCCTGATTTCGCATTACGTCTTACGCCATTGCTGCGTGTCTGCTCAATCCGGCAAAATGACAATTTCGCTCTTTTTCTGCCCTGAAATGGTTCAGGTAAGAAACTCAAGCATTATTCCATTGCTAACCTTCATATAGCAAGGCGACTTTAGCCAGCTTGTGAAGTTTCTTTACATTTAAATCGCTAATGTGTCGGACAAAACAGCGCTTTGCTGAAAAAGCCAGCAGAGAGGCGACCTGCCGTCACATCAACTCCAGAGTTAAGCACAGAAAAAGGGGTGGCGCTATCAGGGGACACTATTTAGAATCGCCGCCATGAAAACAGAGAATCCCGGCGTACATTTTGTCGCCATCACGGCTGAAAATGCCGGACAGCGCATTGATAACTTTTTGCGCACCCAGCTCAAGGGTGTGCCCAAAAGCATGATTTATCGCATCGTTCGCAAAGGCGAGGTGCGGGTGAATAAAAAGCGCGTCAAGCCAGAATATAAGCTGGAGGAGGGCGATGAGGTGCGCATTCCGCCGGTTCGGGTAGCGGAACGCGATGAAGATGCCGTTTCCCCCAAACTGGCGAAAGTGGCGTCACTGGCCGATGCCATCCTGTTTGAGGATGAGTCGCTGCTGGTGATGAATAAGCCTTCCGGCACAGCCGTGCATGGCGGTAGCGGACTCAGCTTCGGGGTGATTGAAGGGTTACGTGCCCTGCGACCGGAAGCGCGCTTTCTGGAGCTGGTGCATCGCCTGGATCGTGACACCTCCGGCATTCTGCTGGTCGCTAAAAAGCGTTCGGCGCTGCGTTCTCTTCATGAGCAACTGCGTGAAAAGGGGATGCAGAAAGATTATCTGGCCCTGGTGCGCGGCAACTGGCCGTCACACCTGAAGGTGGTTCAGGCGCCGCTGCTGAAAAACATCCTGCAAAGCGGTGAGCGCGTGGTGCGCGTCAGCAGCGAAGGCAAAGCCTCAGAAACCCGCTTTAAAGTAGAAGAGCGGTTTGAGTTTGCCACGCTGGTGAAAGCGAGCCCGGTCACCGGTCGTACCCATCAGATTCGCGTCCATACGCTGCATGCCGGGCATCCCATTGCCTTCGACGATCGCTACGGAGAACGTGAGTTTGACAGTCAGCTGGCGGCAACCGGTTTAAAACGCCTTTTCCTGCATGCTGCGGCGCTGACCTTTACGCATCCCGGCACCGGCGAAGTGATGCGGGTCGAAGCGCCACTGGATGATGGCCTGAAGCAATGCCTGCTTAAGCTGCGTCAACTGAAAGCGTAATCTCTCCGGCATCAGTTCGTTAAAGGATTGATGCCGGCCTGCTGCAACATCTCATTGAGCGCGATCAACGGCAGCCCGACCAGCGTATTGGGATCGCGTCCCTCCAGCCGATCAAACAGACAAATCCCCAGACCTTCACTTTTAAAACTGCCCGCACACTGAAGCGGCTGCTCCTTTTCCACATAGCCGCTGATTTCAGCGTCAGTTAACGTGCGGAAATGAACCACAAAGGGCTCACAGCAGTGCAGCAGCGTGCCACTGGCCGGATGAAATAGCGCCAGACCGGTATAAAAGGTAATGGCTTTTCCGCTGGCGGCACGCAGTTGCGCCCGCGCATTCTCAGCCGTGTGAGGCTTACCGGCGATTGCGCCATCCAGCACGCAAACCTGGTCGGAGCCGATTATCCAGTGGCTGGGATACGTTTTTGCCAGCGCCTGCGCTTTAGCCACGGCAAGACGGGTCACCAGCACTTCAGCGGTTTCATCGGGCTGAGGTGACTCATCAACCTCAGGCGCGGCGGTAATAAAAGGCAGGCCCAGTTTATGCAGTAATGCCTGCCGAAAGGGCGAGGTTGAAGCTAAAAGAATCGATGGCGTCATTTTTTTTCAATAGTGATAGCGAATTGGTGACAGTCATTTTAAACTGTGCGCCGCACTGGATGCGAATAGTGGTTGAAAGATGCTGTTTAACGGCCTTTTTCTTTGACTCTATGACATTACAAAGTTAATATGCGCGCCCTATGCAAAAGGTAAAATTACCCCTAACGCTGGACCCTGTCCGCACTGCTCAGAAGCGCCTTGATTATCAGGGTGTCTACACATCTGTACAGGTGGAGCGTGTGGCCGAGTCGGTCGTTAGTGTGGACAGTGATGTGGATTGTGCCATGTCGTTTGCGGTTGATAACCAACGTCTGGCAGTACTGACGGGTACTGCTGAAGTACAAGTGACGTTGCGTTGCCAGCGCTGCAACCAGACCTTTCCTCATCACGTAAAAGTGAGTTACTGCTTCAGCCCTGTCTCTTCTGAAGAGCAGGCCGAGGCATTGCCGGAAGCGTACGAGCCGGTCGATGTCAACGAGTTTGGTGAGATCGATCTGCTGGCGGTTGTCGAGGATGAAATTATTCTCGCGCTGCCGGTCGTTCCGGTGCACGATTCTGAACACTGTGAAGTGTCCGAGGCGGACATGGTCTTTGGTAAACTGCCTGCAGAGGTGGAGAAACCAAATCCATTTGCCGTATTAGCCAGTTTAAAGCGTAAGTAATAGGAGTAAGGTCCATGGCCGTACAACAGAATAAACCCACCCGTTCTAAGCGTGGTATGCGTCGTTCGCACGATGCGCTGACCACTGCTGCTCTGTCAGTAGATAAAGTTTCTGGCGAAACTCATCTGCGTCACCACATCACTGCGGACGGTTACTACCGCGGTCGCAAGGTTATCGTTAAGTAAGTTTCTTGCTTAGCAAGGCGATACCTTGACACGTTTGACCCTGGCGATTGATGCCATGGGCGGGGACTTCGGTCCCTGCGTGACAGTGCCTGCAGCATTGCAGGCACTGGCCTCTCATTCGGAACTATTCCTTCTTCTGGTCGGACATCCCGACACTCTCATGCCATTGCTTGCCAAAGCGGATTCCTCCCTGATGGGGCGTTTGCAGGTCATCCCTGCCGAATCGGTTATTGCAAGTGATGCGCGGCCCGCTCAGGCCATCCGCAACAGTCGCGGCAGCTCAATGCGTGTGGCACTGGAGATGGTTAAAGAGGGACGTGCGCAGGCCTGCATCAGCGCCGGGAATACCGGTGCGCTGATGGGGCTGTCGACACTCTTATTAAAACCGCTGGATGGCATTAAACGTCCGGCGCTGATGTCCGTTTTACCGCACCAGCAACAGGGTAAAACCGTGGTGCTGGATCTGGGCGCAAATGTGGGCTCAGACAGTGCGATGCTGGTGCAGTTTGCCGTAATGGGGTCGGTAATGGCTGAGCATGTGCTTGGTATTGCACGGCCCCGTGTCGCGTTGCTCAATATTGGTCATGAAGAGACCAAAGGGCTGGAAACGATCCGCGACGCCGCGGCAGTGCTGCGAGAATCACCGCAAATCAACTATATTGGTTACCTTGAAGGTAACGAACTGCTCACCGGTAAAACGGATGTGATGGTCTGTGACGGTTTTGTCGGAAACGTCACGCTGAAGACTATGGAAGGCGTGGTAAGAATGTTTCTTTCTCTGCTGAAGTCATCAGGGGAAGGTAAAAAACGGTCATGGTGGCTTCAGTTGCTGGGACGCTGGATTCAGAAACGTCTGACGAAGCGCTTCGGGCATCTCCACCCTGACCAGTACAATGGCGCTTGTCTGTTAGGATTGCGCGGAACAGTGATCAAGAGTCACGGTGCGGCAAATCAACACGCCTTCGCTGTGGCCATAGAACAGGCAGAGCAGGCGGTGAGGCAGCAAATTCCCGAGCGAATTGCTGCGCGCCTTGATGCTGTATTAGCCAGGAGTGACAAAGCCTAGATGTATACCAAAATTATCGGTACGGGCAGTTATCTGCCAAGCCAGATCCGCACCAATGCCGATCTGGAAAAAATGGTGGAGACGTCGGACGAGTGGATTGTTACCCGTACCGGCATCCGCGAGCGTCGTATTGCTGCGCCTGACGAAACCGTCGCCACCATGGGATTCAGCGCGGCGCAACGCGCCCTTGAAATGGCAGGCATTGAAGCGAACGATGTTGGGCTGATTATTGTCGCCACAACCTCTTCCAGTCATGCCTTCCCCAGCTCTGCCTGCATGATCCAGCAAATGCTGGAAATCAAAGACTGCGCGGCGTTTGACCTCGCTGCCGCCTGTGCAGGTTTCACCTATGCACTGAGCGTGGCCGATCAATACATCAAAAATGGCGCGGTGAAACATGCGCTGGTGATTGGTGCTGATGTCCTGGCACGCGCGCTTGATCCGGAAGATCGCGGCACGATCATCCTGTTTGGCGATGGTGCAGGCGCGGTCGTGCTGGGTCAGAGCGAAGAGCAGGGGATCATCTCTACCCATCTTCATGCTGATGGTCGCTATTCACAGCTGCTGACGCTGCCTTATCAGGATCGTGCGCATCAGGATCAGCCCGCTTATGTCACCATGTCAGGCAACGAAGTCTTCAAGGTTGCCGTCACCGAGCTGGCTCACATCGTTGATGAAACGCTGCAGGCCAATAATCTCGATCGTGAAATGCTGGACTGGCTGGTGCCGCATCAGGCGAACCTGCGCATTATCAGCGCCACCGCGAAAAAACTCGGCATGACCATGGATAAAGTGGTCGTCACACTGGATCGTCATGGCAATACCTCTGCCGCATCGGTGCCAAGCGCACTGGATGAAGCGGTCCGTGATGGCCGCATCAAACCCGGACACCTTATTCTGCTGGAAGCCTTTGGTGGTGGATTCACCTGGGGTTCTGCGCTGGTTCGCTTTTGATTGACAGGAACGAAAAATGACGCAATTTGCATTTGTTTTCCCCGGTCAGGGTTCACAGACCGTGGGCATGCTGACTGAATTAGCGGCAACGTATCCGCTGGTAGAAGAGACCTTCCGTGAAGCCTCTGACGCGCTGGGATATGATCTGTGGCAATTAGTAAGTCAGGGTCCGGCTGAAGAGCTGAACAAAACCTGGCAGACTCAGCCTGCACTGTTAGCCGCCTCCGTGGCAATCTACCGTGTCTGGCAGCAGCAGGGCGGTGAACAGCCAGCCCTGATGGCCGGTCACAGCCTGGGTGAATATTCAGCGCTGGTTTGCGCGGGTGTGCTTAACTTTGCGGATGCAGTGAAGCTGGTTGAACTGCGCGG
This sequence comes from Pantoea sp. OVA07A, assembly GCF_019969975.1. Taxonomy (NCBI): domain Bacteria; kingdom Pseudomonadati; phylum Pseudomonadota; class Gammaproteobacteria; order Enterobacterales; family Erwiniaceae; genus Pantoea; species Pantoea sp. OVA07A. The sequence goes on from NZ_JAHXYM010000001.1 coordinate 1,760,006, forward strand.
CAAACTGATGCAGGAAGCGGTGCCTGAAGGCACTGGCGCGATGCAGGCGATTATTGGCCTGGATGACGCGGCTATCCGCAAAGCCTGTGAAGAGAGCGCGCAGGGTCAGGTTGTCTCACCGGTTAACTTTAACTCGCCGGGCCAGGTGGTTATTGCGGGTAACAAAGAAGCCGTTGAACGTGCGGGTGCCGCCTGTAAAGCAGCGGGCGCTAAGCGTGCCTTGCCACTGCCGGTCAGCGTTCCTTCTCACTGCGCACTGATGAAGCCTGCGGCCGATAAACTGGCGGTGGCGCTGGAGAGCATCACCTTTAACGCGCCTGCGGTACCGGTGATCAACAACGTCGATGTGAAAGCTGAAACCGATGCTGCGGCCATCCGCCATGCGCTGGTCCGTCAGCTCTACAGCCCGGTTCGCTGGACCGAGAGCGTGGAAGCGATGGCAGCACAGGGCGTGACGCAGCTCCTTGAGATGGGGCCAGGTAAAGTCCTGACCGGACTGACGAAACGTATTGTCGATAGCCTGACAGCGGCTGCCGTTAACGATACTGCATCCCTGACGGCTGCACTCGGTAAGGAATAAGAGGAAAATCATGAGCTTTGAAGGTAAAGTTGCGCTGGTTACCGGCGCGAGTCGCGGCATTGGTCGTGCGATTGCAGAAACACTGGCGGCACGCGGTGCTAAAGTGGTAGGAACTGCAACCAGCCAGAGTGGCGCCGACGCCATCAGTGCTTACCTTGGCGACAAGGGCAAAGGCCTGTTACTGAATGTGACTGACGCTGACTCAATCAGCACTGTTTTAGAGAATATTCGTGCTGAATTTGGCGAAGTGGATATTTTAGTCAATAATGCAGGCATTACGCGTGATAATCTTCTCATGCGCATGAAGGACGATGAGTGGGAGGATATCCTGGATACCAACCTCACATCGGTATTCCGCCTTTCCAAGGCGGTCCTGCGTGCCATGATGAAAAAGCGCGTGGGCCGTATCATCACCATTGGTTCCGTTGTTGGAACCATGGGTAATGCGGGCCAGGCAAACTATGCGGCAGCAAAAGCGGGTTTGATTGGCTTTAGCAAATCACTGGCGCGCGAAATCGCGTCACGTGGCATTACCGTCAACGTCGTGGCTCCAGGCTTTATTGAGACTGACATGACGCGGGCACTGAACGAAGATCAACGTTCCGGTATTTTGGCGGAAGTTCCTGCGGGTCGCTTAGGCGATGCTCAGGAAATCGCCAATGCTGTGGCATTTTTAGCCTCTGACGAAGCAGCCTACATCACAGGTGAAACGCTGCACGTCAACGGCGGAATGTACATGGTCTGATAAATCACGAAATGATTTGCTTTATTTGCGGTTAGAACCGCAAAATAACGCAAAATCGTGGTTCGACCAGCCGGGATTTTGTTGCATCTTTTTCACCATTTTATACACTACGAAAACCATCGCGAAAGCGAGTTTTGATAGGAAATTAAATAGTATGAGCGATATCGAACAACGCGTTAAGAAAATCATCAGTGAGCAGCTGGGTGTGAAAGAGGAAGAAGTCACCAACTCTGCATCTTTCGTAGAAGACCTGGGTGCCGATTCTCTTGATACCGTTGAGCTGGTGATGGCTCTGGAAGAAGAGTTTGATACTGAGATTCCAGACGAAGAAGCTGAGAAAATCACTACCGTTCAGGCAGCGATCGACTATATCAATAGCCATAAAGGCTAATGAATATCTTCAGGCGGTCGCTCGACCGCCTGATTTTTTTGTTTGTCCCACATAGTTCCCTATTTCCCCTCCCTGGAGGACGAACGTGTCTAAGCGTCGTGTAGTTGTGACTGGTCTTGGCATGTTGTCTCCTGTCGGCAATACCGTAGAGTCTACCTGGAGTGCTCTCCTTGCCGGTCAGAGCGGCATTACCCTGATCGACCATTTTGATACCAGTGCTTATGCAACACGTTTTGCAGGTCTGGTAAGAGATTTTAATTGTGATGACTACATCTCGCGCAAAGATCAGCGCAAGATGGATGCCTTCATCCAGTACGGCATTGTGGCCGGTATGCAGGCCATGCAGGACAGTGGTCTGGTTGTTACCGACGAAAATGCAAGCCGTATGGGCGCAGCAATTGGCTCCGGCATCGGTGGTTTAGGTCTGATTGAAGAGAATCATACTTCACTGGTCAACGGCGGCCCGCGCAAAATCAGCCCATTTTTTGTGCCTTCAACCATCGTTAACATGGTGGCGGGTCATCTCAGCATCATGTATGGCCTGAAAGGTCCAAGCATCTCTATCGCGACAGCCTGTACCTCTGGTGTGCATAACATCGGTCATGCCGCACGCATCATCGCCTATAACGATGCTGATGTGATGCTGGCGGGTGGCACAGAGAAAGCCAGTACGCCATTAGGCGTCGGTGGCTTTGGTGCAGCACGTGCTCTCTCAACCCGTAATGAAAACCCGCAAGCGGCCAGCCGCCCGTGGGATAAAGATCGTGACGGTTTTGTGCTGGGTGACGGCGCTGGCATTGTGGTACTCGAAGAGTATGAACATGCGAAGAAACGTGGTGCGAAAATCTACGCGGAAATCGTAGGTTTTGGTATGAGCAGCGATGCCTACCACATGACTTCACCACCAGAAGATGGATCAGGCGCCGCGGCGGCAATGATCAACGCATTGCGCGATGCTCAGCTTACGCCAGAGCAGATCGGCTATGTCAACGCGCACGGCACCTCCACGCCAGCGGGTGATAAAGCGGAAGCGCGGGCGGTGAAATCGGTCTTTGGGGCAGCAGCCAGCAGCGTGATGGTAAGCTCGACCAAATCAATGACCGGACACTTACTGGGTGCGGCAGGCGCGGTTGAATCGATCTATTCGATTCTGGCGCTGCGCGACCAGGCCGTTCCACCGACCATTAACCTCGACAATCCGGATGAGGGCTGCGATCTCGACTTCGTGCCCCACACCGCGCGTCAGGTTCCCGGTCTGGAGTACACCCTGTGTAACTCCTTCGGTTTCGGCGGAACCAACGGTTCGTTGATCTTCCGTAAAGTGTAATCGTTGTTGATTGCTAAAAAGGCCCGCGATGCGGGCCTTTTTTTATCCTGCAGAATGCGCTGAAATCACGAGTCACGCTCAGGAGAGAACCATGTGGATTAACGGGTTAAAACAATCGATGCTGGCCGCCAGTGACCGCGGCCTGCAGTTTGGGGATGGCTGTTTTACTACCGCCGCGGTGCGTCAGGGTAAAATCGTGCTGCTGGAGAGCCACATTCAGCGCCTCAGAGAGGGCTGTGAGCGATTATGGATTGATGGCGTCGACTGGCTTCAGCTTGAGACTGAAATGCGACAGGCCGCGCAGCAACAAACCCAGGCGGTGCTGAAAGTGATTATCAGCGGCGGCAGCGGCGGACGGGGCTACAGCCGGCGCGGCTGCGGTGAACCCACGCGGGTCGTCTCGCTGGCACCCTGGCCGCAACACTACGCCGATTTACAGCAGCGTGGCGCGTCACTCCGACTCAGCCCGATCCGTCTGGCACGAAACCCACAGTTTGCCGGTATCAAGCACCTTAATCGTCTGGAGCAGGTGATGATCAGAGCTCATCTTGACCAGACAGACGCCGACGAGGCACTGGTGCTTGACACTGAAGGTTGGGTGGTGGAATGCTGTGCGGCCAATTTATTCTGGCGTCAGGGCTCGCAAATTTTCACGCCTGATCTGTCAGCGTCGGGTGTGGATGGCATTATGCGGCGAAGTCTGATGGCGCAACTTGCGACCGAAGGCCAGGCTTGCCAGGTAATAAAAAGCGAACCGGCGCAGCTGCTGGCCGCCGATGAAGTGGTGATATGTAATGCGCTGATGCCGGTCCTGCCGGTCCGACAGATAGAAGCGGTAGAGTTTACTGAGCGTTCGCTGTTTAATCAGTTGCGCGCAAGCTGTGAAAAGATAATGGATGCATCATGATTCGAAGCAAAAAAATCGTCGTCAGCCTGCTGGCGATCGTGGGTCTCGCGGCTGTGCTGAGTTACTGGCAGGTTAAGCGGTTTGCGGCCACCCCGTTAACCCTGCAGCAGGAAACGATCTACACGCTGCCTGCCGGCACGGGCCGGGTCGCACTTGAAGCGCAGCTGGAAGAGCAGAAGATTATTCCGCACAGTATCTGGTTTGGCGCGCTGCTGCGTCTGGAACCTGAACTGGCTACCTTCAAGGCGGGTACCTATCGCCTTGAGCCGACCATGACGGTGCGCTCGCTGTTACAGCTGCTGGCCAGCGGTAAAGAGGCGCAGTTCCCGGTGCGGTTCGTGGAAGGCCAGCGGCTGAAAGAGTGGCTGAGTGAGCTGCGCAAAGCGCCTTATATCCGGCATACCCTGAAAGATGATCAGTTCGCCACCCTTGCCAGCGCACTAAAAGTGGAGCCTGAGCAGCTGGAGGGCAACTTCTTCCCGGATACCTGGCTTTACACGGCTAACACCACCGATATGGCGCTGCTACAGCGCGCTCATGATCGGATGAAAAAAAACATTGCTGAGGTGTGGCAGGGACGGGCGGATAATCTGCCTTATAAAACCCCGCAGGATCTGGTGACCATGGCCTCAATCATTGAGAAAGAGACCGGCGTCAGCGAAGAGCGCGCGCGCGTAGCCTCGGTGTTTATCAATCGCCTGCGCACCGGTATGCGGTTACAGACCGATCCCACCGTCATCTATGGCATGGGCGACAGCTATAACGGGACGCTGACCCGCAAAGATCTTGAGACGGCCAGCGCTTACAATACCTATATCATTAACGGTCTGCCGCCGGGTCCGATCGCCATGCCGGGTAAAGCCTCTCTGCAGGCAGCGGCCCATCCCGAGAAAACCAACTATCTCTACTTTGTTGCGGACGGCAAGGGCGGCCATACCTTTACGACTAATCTTGCCAGCCATAACAAGGCGGTGCAGGTTTACCGGCAGACGCTAAAGGAAAAAAATGAACAGTAAGTTTATCGTCATTGAAGGCCTGGAAGGCGCCGGTAAAACCACCGCGCGTGACGCCATCGTCGCTACGCTGCGTGCCCGTGGCATTCACGATCTGGTCTTTACCCGTGAGCCTGGCGGAACGCCGCTGGCAGAACAGCTGCGGGTGCTGGTTAAGCAGGGTATTGAGGGCGAGCAGGTTACAGATAAAGCGGAACTGCTGATGCTCTATGCGGCGCGGGTTCAGCTGGTGGAAACGGTCATTAAACCGGCGATGGCGCGCGGTGCCTGGGTGATCGGCGACCGTCATGATCTCTCTTCTCAGGCTTATCAGGGAGGCGGACGTGGACTTGACGCCGGTCTGATGCAGACGCTGCGTGATACCGTGTTAGGTGATTTCCGTCCCGATCTGACGCTCTATCTTGATGTGACACCCGACATCGGTCTGCAACGCGCCCGTGCGCGCGGTGAGCTGGATCGCATTGAGCAGGAATCATTACGCTTCTTTGAACGCACCCGCGCGCGCTATCTGGCGCTGGCAGCGGAGGACCCCACCATCTTCACCATCGATGCGACACAATCACTGGCCGATGTGACAGCGTCACTTCAGTTGGCGCTGGATGGCTGGCTGGCGGAGCAGGCGTGATGAACTGGTATCCGTGGCTGAATCAGCCTTATCGCCAGGTAATTGGCCAGCATCAGGAGAATCGCGCTCACCATGCGTTGTTGATCCAGGCGATGGCAGGTATGGGCGATGAGGCGCTGGTCTGGGGGATGAGCCGCTGGCTGATGTGCCAGCAGCGGGATGGCCTGAAAAGTTGCGGACAGTGTCACGGTTGCCAGCTGATGCAGGCAAATACCCATCCTGACTGGTATCGGCTTGAAGCGGAGAAGGGCAAAAGTACCCTGGGCATCGATGCGGTGCGGCAGGTTACGGAAAAAATGTACCACTTTGGTCAGCAGGGCGGCGCGAAAGTGGTCTGGCTGCCGGATGCCGCGCAGCTTTCGGAAGCGGCGGCCAACGCCTTGCTGAAAACGCTGGAAGAGCCGCCAGCCAACAGCTGGTTCTTCCTCAGCAGCCGCGATCCCTCGCGCCTGCTGGCCACGCTGCGCAGCCGCTGCATGGCGCTGCATCTGACGCCGCCGGACGAAGGACAAAGCCTGCTCTGGCTGAAGAAGCACGCTTCGCACGACGAACAGATGCTGCTGGCGGCTCTGCGTCTGAGCGCAGGTGCACCCGGTGCGGCGCTGAGCCTGCTGGAAAACGGACCGTGGCAGGCCCGGCAGAAGCTCTGCGATGCGCTGTCCGCTGCGTTGCAACAGGACATCCTGCAACTGCTGCCTGCGCTGAACGCCGACGACGCGGCAGCGCGTATCGGCTGGCTGCTCTCTTTGCTGCTGGATGCAATGAAGTGGCAGCAACATGCGGGTCAGTGGCTGAGTAATATCGATCGTCAGGATGTGGTGCAGTTGCTGGCCGGATACTTTTCTGCCAGCGCGCTCAACAGCAGCCTCCAGGATTGGATGCGCTGTCGCGAGCAGCTACTGCATGTGGCATCGGTAAATCGCGAATTATTGCTGACCGATCAGCTTCTGAGCTGGGCGGACAAACAGAAGCCCGCGCTTGTCGGCTAAACCTATCTGAGAGTAATTATGTTTATTGTGGATTCCCATTGCCATCTTGATGGCCTGGACTATGAAAAGAACCATCGTGACCTGGATGATGTAATCGCCAAAGCGGCGGCGCGTGATGTGAAATTTATGCTGGCAATCGCCACTACGCTGCCGGGTTTTCATACCCTTAAAAGTCTGGTCGGCGAACGGAAAAATATAGCGCTCTCCTGCGGTGTGCATCCGCTGAATCAGGAAGAGGCCTATGATGTTGAGGAGTTTCGTCGGCTCTCTGCCGATCCTCAGGTGGTGGCCCTGGGTGAAACCGGGCTGGATTATCACTATCAGCCAGAAACGAAAGATCAGCAGCAGCGCTCGTTCCGGGAGCATATCCGTACCGGTATTGCGCTGAACAAACCGATCATTGTTCACACCCGTGATGCCCGCGAAGATACGCTGGCGATTCTGCGTAAAGAGCAGGTTGAACGTTGCGGCGGCGTGCTGCACTGCTTCACTGAGGATCAGCCCACCGCAGCAAAACTGCTGGATATGGGCTTCTACATCTCTTTTTCCGGCATCGTCACATTCCGCAATGCCGAGCAGTTACGTGAAGCTGCACGCTATGTGCCGCTGGATCGGATGCTGGTGGAAACGGATTCGCCTTATCTGGCCCCGGTGCCTTTCCGTGGTAAAGAGAATCAGCCCGCTTATACGCGCGATGTTGCCGAATATCTGGCTGTCCTGAAAGGGGTGGATTTAGAAACGCTGGCAGCAACCACCACCCAAAACTTCTCAACGCTGTTTCATATCCCGATGAGCCAGCTGGGCGCCTGATCAGCTATTATTTCAGCCTCTGTAATTAATCTGTAACCTGCGTATATGACCCTGTTTTTTCAGACAGGGTCAGCTTTTTATCGCCGATTACTGGTGCGGATCAGTAAGAAATTTCGTAAAGTGCGCCCTTGTGATTGTCGAAACGTGATACCCGTCAAAGTAACAAATCGGGAATTATTTTACCCTTCGTAATAAATCAAAAGGCGGTCACCGCCAGCCCGGCAAAGAATCCTCCCTCTTTGCCACGCGCACTGCGCAAATATGCACTCTTACTCAGGAGCTTCACGCTATGTTCAAAAATGCTTTTGCCAACCTTCAAAAGGTCGGTAAATCGCTGATGCTGCCGGTATCGGTTCTGCCGATTGCCGGTATTTTGTTAGGGGTCGGTTCAGCCAATTTCAGCTGGTTACCTGCAGTGGTTTCGCATGTGATGGCAGAAGCGGGCGGATCGGTGTTCGCCAACATGCCGCTGATTTTCGCTATTGGTGTGGCGCTGGGCTTTACCAATAATGACGGCGTTTCGGCGCTGGCAGCGGTTGTTGCCTATGGCATCATGGTGAAAACCATGGCGGTGGTTGCCCCGCTGGTGCTGCATCTGCCTGCGGCGGAGATCGAGGCTAAACACCTCGCCGACACCGGGGTACTGGGCGGTATTATCGCCGGCTCCATTGCCGCATACATGTTTAATCGCTTCTACCGCATCAAGCTGCCAGAATATCTGGGCTTCTTTGCCGGTAAGCGTTTTGTGCCGATTATTTCCGGTCTGGCAGCTATCATTCTCGGCGTGCTGCTCTCCTTTATCTGGCCACCGATAGGTTCCGCGATTCAGGAGTTCTCGCAGTGGGCAGCCTATCAAAACCCGGTTGTCGCCTTTGGTATTTATGGCGTAATTGAACGTGCGTTGGTGCCATTTGGTCTGCATCACATCTGGAACGTTCCTTTCCAGATGCAGATCGGTGAATACACCAATGCGGCAGGTCAGGTGTTCCACGGTGATATCCCGCGCTATATGGCGGGTGACCCGACCGCAGGTAAACTCTCTGGCGGCTTCCTGTTCAAAATGTACGGTCTGCCAGCGGCAGCGATTGCTATCTGGCATTCAGCGAAGCCTGAAAATCGCGCTAAAGTGGGCGGTATCATGATCTCCGCCGCGCTGACCGCATTCCTGACCGGTATCACTGAACCGATTGAATTCTCATTCATGTTCGTGGCACCAATCCTGTATGTGATCCATGCGCTGCTGGCGGGTCTGGCATTCCCAATCTGTATCCTGCTTGGGATGCGTGATGGCACCAGCTTCTCTCACGGTCTGATCGACTTTATCGTGCTGAGCGGCAACAGCAGTAAAATCTGGCTGTTCCCGATTGTTGGTATCATCTATGGTCTGGTTTACTACACCATATTCCGTGTACTGATCGCGAAGCTGGATCTGAAAACACCTGGCCGTGAAGAGAGCAGCAGCAGCGAGCAATCTACCGCGACCGGTACCGAGATGGCGGGCAAACTGGTGGCGGCGTTTGGTGGTAAAGAGAACATCACCAACCTGGATGCCTGTATCACCCGTTTACGTGTCAGCGTCGCCGATGTGGCGAAAGTGGATCAGACTGAACTGAAAAACCTCGGCGCCCGTGGCGTGGTGGTTGCCGGTTCCGGTGTGCAGGCGATTTTCGGGACTAAATCCGATAACCTGAAAACCGATATGGATGATTACATCCGCAGCATGTAATGATTTACAGCGATGAAAAAGCCCCGCTAAGCGGGGCTTTTTTTTGGCCGGGATTCAGAGGTAAACGCGCAGATACTCTGTCAGGCAGAGCAGGGCCATCGCCTGGCCGTAGGGCATCGAGGTCAGAGGAACCGTGCGGTAGTAATCCAGATCCTTGCCCATTGCGGTTCCAAAGGAGACCTGTTTTAACTCGCCATCGTCATCAATATTGGCAATCACGCCGCGCAACGCTTTTTCTGCCACCTCGCGATACTCCGCGGGCAGATAACGCTTGCGAACCCCTTTCAGAATGCCATAGGCAAACCCGGCGGTGGCGGAGGCTTCCGGGTAGCTGTGCGGATCATCAAGCAGGGTGTGCCACAATCCGCTGCTGTGCTGACACTCCCTGAGTGCTTTAACCTGGGTCTCCAGCACCTGCTGCAGATAACGGCGGGTAGCGTGATGCTCAGGCCAGTTCATCATCTCCAGGAAGTCGGGAATGACAATCGTCACCCAGCTGTTACCGCGCGCCCAGCGTGCATCAGCAAAGTTATGGCGACCGTCAAAGTTCCAGCCGTGGAACCATAAGCCGGTTTTGCGATCCATCAGAAACTGGGTGTGCAGCAGGAACTGATAACTCGCTTCTTCAATCCACTCATCGCGCTTCAGCAACTGGCCAATTTTCGCCAGCGCCATTACGCTCATCATCAGCGTATCGTCCCAGAGCTGCTGCGGGTTTTCGTTGTTATAGACAATGTGCTGCAGGCCGCCCTGTTCGGTACGCGGCATCTCATACATGACCCATTCTGCCCAGCGCTCCAGCACCGGCACCCAGGCCGGGTTCCCGGTCTCTTCGTAACGGTAGGCCAGCGTCAGAAAAGGACAAACGGTATTCACATTTTTGGTCGGCGTGCCTTCCGCCAGACGCTGCGTAAACCACTCATCAATAATGGCCAGCGTCTGCTGGTCACCGGTCTGCTGATAGTAGTGCAGCATGCCATACAGACCGATGCCGTGTGTCCATTCCCAACCCGCCCAGCCTTTGGTATCAATCACCCGGCCATCGTCCAGCCGTAATAAAAATTCGCCTGTCTCATCGGTGATGTTAACCAGATTCTGTGTCAGCTTTTGAATCAGCTGTACCAGTTCGCTGCGTGGCAACAGATGCTCGGGCTGGCACAATAATTTGCTGTGTTTAACGGGAAATACAGTCATGGTTTATTCCTGTCGTTTTAAGGTCGGGTTTAAAGAAGGGTTTAAAGTGGGATGTGCGGACAATTTTTCCGGCGCTGGCTTATTACGATTAAGGAAGCCAATGTTGTTGTTGCCCCAAAGATTTTCGTAAGGCATGCCAGCCAGCGTTTCTACAATTCCGCGTGCTTCCGGCGTGATGCTTTCCGGCACGATGCGGCCCGCGTCGCGCATCTTCAGCGTCTCCTGGCGCAGCACAGTGTGGGTCTGCAGATTAAGCTTAAAGCGCAGTGACACGATAAAGCCGCAGGCCAGCACGGCCACAGTGCCTATGCTGAGAATCGCCAGGATAGTGTGGCTGACGCCGGGTACCTGGGTCGCCTGTCCAGAGACAAAGCCGGAGAGCTGCAGCACGATACCGACCAGCATGACTGCGCCAGCCTGCGACGCTTTACGCGTCAGGGTCATGATGCCGGCAAAAATTCCTTCACGGCGCTGTCCGGTGATCACCTCATCCACATCGGCGATATAGGTATAGGTGTTCCACGGCACATAGTTGATGCCGCCACGTCCCAGGCCTGCCAGGGCAGAGATCACCAACAGCAGCGACATGTTGTCGTTCATTCCGGCATACCACAATCCAGCGTAGGAGAGCGCCGCCAGGCCAAACAATATGGCCACCAGACGGTAGGCGGGCGCGGGTCCCATGCGGATGCAGAGCGGAATCATCGCCATCACGGCAATAAACTGCAGCACCGCCATGGTGCCCATCAGGCTGGAGGCGACCTGAGCGCTCTGCATCAGCACAAATACCACATACCAGGTAAAGACGGCGTTAAACACATCCTGGGCGATATAGCCGCCGAGGTACATGCCAAGGTGCTGGCGGAAGATGCGGATGCGTAAGGTTGAAGCCAGCTCGACATAGAGCCGCTTGAGATTCTGCATCAGCGTCAGCTGCTGCTTTTCCTGTTCTGCACGGCGTGACTCGGCGGAAAAGTCATCGGGGTGACGCTCCCAGGTAAAACACCACACCAGCGTCAGCACCAGCGCGCAGATTACCGAAAACACCAGGCTGGCGTAGAAGAAGGAGAGAGGATTATCTTTGCCCAGCATCCCCAGCAAAATACCGGGTAAAAAGGCAGCCAGAATGGCCGACAGCTGTGCCAGGCCGATGCGGGCACCGGAGAAGCGGGTTTTCTGTTTGAAATCGTCGGTCATTTCCGGCACCAGCGTTTCATACGGCACCAGGATCATGGTGTAGACGATATCAAACAACAGATACGTGCAGAGATACCACCAGAAACTCATGTCGCTGAGCCACATCAGGCTATAACTGAATACAGAGGGTATGCCGAGCAGGATAAAGAATTTGCGGCGGCCAAAGCGTTTGCCCAGCCAGGTCGAACCGAAGTTATCGGTCAGAAAGCCCATCAGCGGACTGACTATCGCATCCAGCACGCGGGCAGCGGCAAAGATCAGCGTGGCCTGAATCGGGGTTAACCCACAAAAGGTGGTGTAAAAATAGAGCAACCAGGCGGCGGTCAGCGCCGTGGTGCCTGCTCCAAGAAAATCTCCGGAACCGTAGGCCAGATAGTGGCCAAGACCAATTTTACGTGAGCGCATGTCTGATGCTCCTTGATGTTTATGGCGGTTTATCCCTGGTGACGCCGGTTATCTCACCCGGACTGGTTAGCAAAGTAGAACTGACGGGTCGGCTAAACCTTCGCAATTTGGCAAGTGCTGGCGCTGAAGTGGCAGTCATACAAAGAAAAGGGTGGCGAAATTCTAATTTATAAAACAGCGTTTCATTTTCTGGTGTGGCAGGGGCGTTGTTAGCATTCTGAACAGCGTGCGGGTTACGGAGAGAGGGTGCTGCTGCAAAGGCAGGCGAACAATGCAAGAAAAGTGGTCCTGAGGTTGAAAGAAAACAAATTTCTCCCGCATACTGATTGATTAAGACTCAGGCTAAAGGAATTGCACCATGGCAGAAGAAACCATTTTTAGTAAAATTATCCGCCGCGAAATCCCCGCTGATGTGGTTTATCAGGATGAGCTGGTCACTGCCTTCCGCGACATTTCGCCCAAAGCGCCGACCCATATTTTAATCGTGCCGAATGTGCTGATCCCAACGGTCAACGAGGCGGAAGCGGCGCATGAGCATGCGCTGGGACGTATGTTTACTACCGCGGCGAAAATCGCCCGTCAGGAAGGTATCGATCAAAATGGTTATCGTCTGATTGTGAACTGCAATCAACATGGTGGTCAGGAGGTTTATCACATTCATATGCATCTGCTGGGCGGTGAACCGCTGGGACCGATGCTCTCTAACTGACCTGATAACGGAAGCGTGCTATGCGATCCTGGCTGACTGGCCTGCCGATCCTGCTCTGCCTGACGGCCTGCAGCAGTGATAAACCGATGATCAATACGTCACAGTCGCTGGTGATGGAGTCCTCTGTGTTGTCGGCAGGGATCATTACCGATGAACCGACGCTGGATGAGAACGATGGACTGAAGCGTGCCACCAGCGTGCTCTATAATCAGCGCGAAACACCGGTTGTTGTGCACTATCGTTACTACTGGTATGACGACAAAGGGCTGGAAATCACCCCGCAGGAACCGGCGCAGACCGTTACCGTTCCGGCGCAGGGCAGCATTATCGCCACTTCGCAACTGGGTAACCTGACGGCCAGCAAGGTTCGTCTTTATCTCTATCTTTAAGGATTTTCTACGTGATACGCAGTGTTAATCGTACCGGAGCGCTCCTGATGGCGCTCATTCTGACCGGCTGTGTGGTGAAACAGCAGCAGCCTGCACCAGTTGAACCGACTCAGCCTGTGGAGCCGGTGCAGCCCGTTCCACAACCTGAACCGGTGCCGCAACCGCAGCCTGTGCCGCAGCCACCGAAACTGGTCACTATCAACTGGGATGCCAGCGTTCAGCCGCTGGTGGCGCAGATGTTACAGGCTGCCAGCGCCGAGCCGGGCAGCGTGTTGCTGGTGGATCGCGTTAAAAACAGCACCAACGGTGCGCTGCAAAGCGAGAAAGCGACGGCAGCTATCCAGAATGCGCTGAATAACAACGGCAAATTCACCCTGGTTTCTGCTGACCAACTGGCGCAGGCCAAGCAGACGCTGGGATTATCGCCGGATGACAGCCTGAACTCGCGCAGTAAAGCGATTGGCCTGGCGCGTAACGTTAACGCTCAGTATGTGCTTTACAGCAACGCGCGTGGCGATGTCAAAGCGCCGACGCTGCAAATGCAACTGATGCTGGTCCAGACAGGCGAGATCATCTGGTCCGGCAACGGCATTGCACAGAATTAATCCCGCTTTCCAGCGGATGATTCAGCAGGTCACCGGCGAACCAGAAAAGACATCCTTTATCCCGCTGGCCGGTCTGACCGGGCATAGCCAGAAGATTGTCAGCCCGCGCGGAACTTTTATCGCGCGGGCGGCACCGCAACCGGTTATTCCGTTTGTGGATCGGCAGCGCGAATTCCGTCTGTTACGCAAACTGCAAGCCAGCGGAGTGGCACCGCAGCCCGTGGCGGGCCATCGTCAGGGGATTATCCTGACCTGGTGCGCAGGCGAAGCGCTGGATGAACACCGTTTCAGCCAGCAGCGTCCACAGATCGTGGCACTGCTACAGCAGCTGCATCAGCAGCCGCTGACCGGCTATCGTCTGCAGTTGTTGCCGCTGTTATGGCGCTACTGGCAGCTCACTCCACAGCGGCATCACCGCTGGTTGCGGGCGCTCAGGCGTCTGACGCAGCAGGGTGAACCTCACCCGCTGCGACTGGCTCCGCTGCACATGGATCTGCATGCCGGAAATGTCATACAAGATCCCGAAGGTCTGCGTCTGATCGACTGGGAGTATGCCGCCGATGGCGACGTGGCGCTGGAGCTGGCGGCTGTCTGTGCCAGCGATCCGCAGCACCAGGCCGACTGGCTGGTTGAGTATGCCGCGGAGATGCAGCTGCCGCTTACCGCGCTGGTGCAGCAGGTCAGACGCTGGCAGCCCTGGCTGCAGTTGCTGATGGCCAGCTGGTATCAGCTCCGTGCCGGTCAGCGTGACGACGACACATTACAACAGCTGGCTCGACAGAGCTGGGAACAGATTTAATCGCGTTACGCAGGTGCGTTTCGCTACAGGATTCATGATATGAGATCAGATTTACCCGGCCCCCTGATGCTTGACGTCGAGGGTTATGAACTGGATGGCGAAGAGCGCGACATCCTGCAGCATCCGCTGGTGGGCGGTTTAATTTTATTTGCGCGAAATTATCATGATCCCGCACAGCTGGCAGAGCTGGTGCGGCAGATCCGCGCCGCCTCTCACACCCGGCTGGTAGTGGCGGTGGATCAGGAGGGCGGTCGCGTGCAGCGTTTCCGTGACGGCTTCACCCAACTGCCTGCCATGCAATCTTTTGCTGCGTTGCACGACCTGGATACCGCCGGTGAACTGGCGCAACAGGCGGGATGGCAAATGGCGGCCGAGATGATCGCCATGGATATCGATATCAGCTTTGCGCCGGTACTCGATATTGGTCATATCAGCGCCGCGATTGGTGACCGTTCTTTCCATGCCGATCCGGCCATCGCCCTTGACGTCGCCCGCCGCTTTATTGCGGGGATGCACGAGGCGGGCATGAAGACCACGGGCAAACATTTTCCGGGTCACGGTGCGGTGAGTGCGGATTCGCATAAAGAGACCCCACGCGATCCGCGGGACGAAAAGACGCTGCGTGAGCATGACATGGCAATCTTCAGCAAGCTGATTACCGAACAGGCACTGGACGCCATCATGCCCGCACACGTCATCTACTCCGAAGTTGATCCGCTGCCCGCCAGTGGTTCGCCATACTGGCTTAAAACCGTGCTGCGTGAGCAACTGGGCTTTGACGGTATTATTTTCTCCGACGATCTGTCGATGGAGGGCGCAGCGGTGATGGGCAGCTATCCTGAGCGGGCGCAGCAGTCCCTTTCCGCGGGCTGTGACATGATTCTGGTCTGCAATCAGCGTCAGGGCGCCATCAGTGTACTGGATAACCTGATCCCGGTCGGGTCAGAGCGGGTTACACAGCTGTATCATCAGGGCAGGTTTACCCGCGATGAACTGCGGGGAACGCATCGCTGGAAAAATAATGCTCAGCAACTGAGTGCGCTTCAGGAACGCTGGCTGGCTCATAAGGCGTCGTGGTAAGCAGTGACTGCCCGGCGCTATCACTACCTTGAGGATTATCATGATCATCTATCTGCACGGTTTTGATTCCAACAGTCCGGGCAATCACGAAAAAGTGCTGCAACTGCAATTTATCGATCCTGATGTCAGGTTGATCAGTTACAGCACCCGCCATCCCAAACATGACATGCAGTTTCTGCTAAAAGAGACCGATAAGATGCTGACGCTTTCTGACGACGACCGGCCGCTGATTTGCGGCGTCGGACTGGGCGGCTTCTGGTCAGAGCGCATTGGATTTCTGTGCGGCATCCGGCAGGTGATTTTTAATCCCAACCTCTCGCCGCAGGCGAATATGGAAGGGAAGATCGACCGGCCGGAGGAGTATCAGGATATCGCAACGAAGTGCGTCAGCGATTTTCGCGAGCGTAATCGTGACCGCTGTCTGGCCATTCTCTCCCGTCACGATGAGGCGCTCGACAGCCAGCACATTGCTGACCAGCTGCATCCGTTTTATGAAATTGTCTGGGATGAGACGGAAGGGCACAAATTCAAAAATATATCCCCACATCTTAAGCGGATAAAAGCTTTTAAAACATTAGGTTAAGCAGCAAAGGCACCGCAAGGTGCCTGTTTTTATTACGTAATTATCTGAGTTTTATTTTCCCGCTTTGATGTATATCAATATTCTTATGTTCTCCTCTTCCCGCCATGCTATTCTCCCAGCAGATTGCGATTTTAACTTCGCCAACCCTATGTTTCTTAAGGTTTAATTTAACCTTTGGTTAACTTTTGGTTCACAATTTGAGGGGGTCTTTGTTGACTACGTCTGTTAAGAAAATTGTTATTGTCGGAGGGGGAGCGGGCGGCCTGGAAATGGCCACGCAGCTGGGCCATAAACTGGGTCGTAAAAAGAAGGCCGAGATTATCCTGGTTGATCGTAACCACAGTCACTTGTGGAAGCCGCTGCTGCACGAAGTGGCGACCGGCTCAATGGACGAAGGCATTGATGCATTGAGCTATCTGGCTCATGCCCGCAATCACGGTTTTGAGTTCCAGCTGGGTTCGCTCACCGATATCGATCGCACCCGAAAAGTGATCCGCCTGGCCGAAGTGCTGAATGCGCAGGGCGAAGTGCTGGTGCCACAACGTGAAGTGGCCTACGACCAGCTGGTGATGGCGCTGGGCAGCACCTCGAATGATTTCGGTACGCCGGGCGTTAAAGATCACTGCATCTTCCTGGATAATCCGCATCAGGCGCGTCGTTTCCATAACGAAATGCTCAACCTGTTCCTGAAATTCTCCGCCAGCGAAGGCCGGGTCGAGAAAGTTAACATCGCCATCGTGGGCGGCGGGGCAACAGGCGTTGAGCTGTCAGCTGAATTGCACAACGCGGTGAAACAGCTGCACAGCTACGGCTTCAAAGGCCTGGGACGCGAAGCGCTGAATGTGACGCTGGTGGAAGCGGGTGAACGTATCCTGCCTGCACTGCCACCGCGCATCTCTGCTGCGGCACATCAGGAGCTGACCAAGCTGGGCGTGCGCGTGCTGACGCAGACCATGGTCACCAGCGCCGAGCGTAATGGCCTGAATACCAAAGGCGGTGAGTTTATCGAAGCCGATCTGATGGTCTGGGCGGCTGGGATTAAAGCACCCGACTTCCTGAAAGAGATTGGCGGACTGGAAACCAACCGCATCAATCAGCTGGTGGTCAAAGAGACGCTGCAAACCACGCTGGACGATGACATCTACGCGATTGGCGACTGCGCCTCCTGCGCCTTGCCGGGCGGCGGTTTTGTACCACCGCGCGCCCAGTCAGCGCATCAGATGGCCTCACGCGCCATGGACAACATTCTGGCGCAGCGTGACGGTAAACCGCTAAAAGCCTATGTCTATAAAGATCATGGCTCGCTGGTATCGCTCTCCCGCTTCAGTACGGTCGGCAGCCTGATGGGCAACCTGATGCGCGGCTCAATGATGGTGGAAGGGCGCATCGCGCGCTTTGTCTATATCTCGCTTTACCGTATGCACCAGATTGCGCTACACGGCTACTTCAAAACCGGTCTGATGATGCTGGTCGGCAGTATTAACCGGGTTATTCGTCCCCGGCTGAAGCTGCACTAAGCAACAGCAATAACGCTGGCTAATTAATGTTAAGCCTCCTCCTTTATGAGGGGGCTTTTTTTATGTCCTGGAGAAGCCCCTGAAACAGACGCTGGCGCAGGAGAGTGCGATATCGACTAAAGCAAAATGCATTCATAATTTTGACTAAAGTAAAATTTTATGAGCATGGCAGGGTAGTATGTTGGTGATGCCTGAAATGCGTACCATTAATAACAAGAGAGTAACCGTAAGAATATTTGCTATAGCCAGAAAACTTTTCAGGTAACGAGTTCGGCTACTTCAGTTCCGTCGTTAGCCCGGCTACAAAGCTGGTCTCTGACGCGCTGGACGAATGGCTAATCCCTTGTTATTCATTGGCTAAAAATATCCGTCTCTGCGCCTTTAGCTAATCCCGGCGATTCGTCAGACTCAATAACCCCTGAGATACGGGTAATTACTGGTACTTTTTTAAATGGCCCGTCCCACTAACTTTTGTAAGCTTAGTGTAAGTTTTTCTGTAATTTTTCTTGTGGTTTTTGATTCCAGCGCCATAATGTGCGCAGGAAAAAAGTCATATACATTTTGTTACACCTTAACCACATGGATCGGTTATGCAGCCCCAAAAAAATGGAGTTTTAACAACGCTGGCACCTCTGCTTTGCGCTTTGCTGATTACCATCCTGCCAGTTTGCACTGTGCAGGCGGCACCGGGTGATGAGCAATTACAGCATCAGCAGGAGCAACAAAAAGCGCGTCAGCAACGGCTGATGCCACAGGTGCCTGATGTGCGTCTCTCAGAAACGGTTCCGGCACCTTCCCACCTGACGTTCCCGCAGGAAACACCCTGTTTTGTTATTCAGCAGGTCAGTCTGTCCGGGCAGGAGGCGCTGCCGCACTGGGTGCCTCTGCAACGTCTGGCCAGTCAGGCCAATGGTCATTGTCTCGGCGTAAAAGGCATCAGCCAGTTAATGAGCACGCTGCAAAACCGGCTGATTAATCATGGCTGGGTCACTACGCGCGTGCTGGCTCCGCAGCAGGATCTGCGCCAGGGCGTGCTGCACCTGCTGATAGTGCCTGGCAAAATCCGCAGTGTGGAACTGTCACCCTCATCATCCCGCTATGTCAGCCTGTGGCCGACATTACCCGCCCATGCAGGCAATCTGCTGGATTTACGGGATATTGAACAGGGGCTGGAAAACCTGCAGCGTCTGCCGACGGTGGAAGCGCATATGGCGCTCCGTCCTGGCCTCAATCCGGGTGAAAGTGACATCGTGATTGAACGCACGCAGCGCCGTTTCTGGCGACTCGGCGCATGGCTGGATGATTCCGGCACCGAAAGTACCGGGCGCTATCAGAGCGGGATGATGCTGGCGCTGGATAACCCGACCTCCCTCAGCGATCTCTTCTACCTGACCGCCAGTCGCGACCTGGGATTTGCTGGCAGAAAAAGCAGCAAAAGCCTGTCGGGACATTACTCGGTGCCTGTCGGCTACTGGCTGTTTGGCCTTACCGCCAGCGACTACGACTACCATCAGACAGTCGCCGGTTACAGCCGCGATTTTCTCTATGCCGGAAAGAGTCGCTCGCTGGATGTGCAGGCCAGCCGGGTGATCTACCGTAATGCCGCCGCCAAAACCACCGTCAGCGCCGATGTGCTGGTTAAAGAGTCGCGCAACTTCATCAACGACACCGAAATCAGCAGCCAGCAGCGCCGTACCAGCGCATGGCGACTCGGCCTGTCACACCGGCACTATATCGGTCCGGCGACGCTGGACGCCGGTGTCAGCTATCAGCGTGGTACGCGCTGGTTCGGTGCGCTGCCCGCCTGGGAGGAGTCATATCAGGACTCTACCTATGCCACCGCGCTTTCTAAAATCCTGACCTGGCAGGCGGGGCTCACCACGCCGTTCGCGCTGGGCAATCAGCGTTTAAGTTACAACATCCAATATCGTCGCCAGATGAGCAACACCCCGCTGACACCGCAGGATGAGTTCGCGATTGGCAACCGCTGGACGGTGCGCGGTTTTGATGGCGAGCGCACCCTCAGTGCCAGTCGCGGCTGGACCGTTCAGAACACGCTGGCCTGGCAGACGCCGCTGCCCGCTCAGGAGCTTTACCTGGGTGCCGACTATGGCGAGGTGGGCGGCAACAGCGCCTCCCAGGGTGGACCTCTGGGACGACATTTGGCGGGCGGCGTCATCGGATTGCGCGGCGCGATCACGCCCGCCAGCCTGAGCTACGACTTTTTAGCCGGGATTCCTCTGTCGAAACCGGACGGCTTCAAAACCGATCCTGTCACCTATGGTTTCAGCGTGAACTGGAACTACTAAACCTTTTATCGATATTGCTGACAATGGACTGTGCGCATTATGAATAAACTCTGCTATCGCCTTATCTTCAACCGGGTTCGCGGCATGTTAATGGTGGTGTCTGACATTACCCGTAGCGGCTATTCACGTGTTGCCCGAAGCCCGAAGCGCACCTCATATGCAGAGGCAAGGGTGCGGATCTCACCGCTCAGCTTTGCACTCTGGCTGGCAGCGGGTGGGGTCAGTCTGCCGGTGCAGGCCAACATTGTGGCAGACAACAGCGCGCCGGGCAGCCAGCAGCCTACCGTCATGGCCACCGCAAATGGTCTGCCGCAAATCAACATTCAGACGCCCAATAGCCAGGGTGTTTCCCGCAACCAGTACAGCCAGCTCGACGTTGACGCGCGCGGCGCAATCCTGAACAACAGCCATCAGAACACGGCTACTCAACTGGGTGGCATGGTGGCGGCTAACCCGTGGCTGTCAAAGCAGGAAGCCACGGTTATCCTCAACGAAGTCAACAGCCGTAATCCCAGCCAGCTTAACGGGTTTATCGAAGTAGCCGGTAAACGGGCTGCGGTAGTCATTGCAAACCCGTCAGGCATTACCTGTAACGGCTGCGGATTTATTAACGCCAGCCGCAATACGCTGACCACCGGACAGGCGCTGATTGAAAACGGCCAGCTCAAAGGCTTCGATGTTAATGGCGGCCGAATCAATATCGAAGGTCAGGGCCTGAATGACAGCGATGCTGACTACACCCAGATCATTGCGCAGTCGGTAGCGGTTAACGCAAAAGTTCATGCCCGCGAACTCAATGTGGTCACAGGCAGGAACCAGGTTGCGACCGAAGGTAACGTCACTACGGTGAAAGCGGATAATGGGACGACACGGCCTGAATTTGCGCTCGACGTCGCGGCAATTGGCGGCATGTATGCCCATAAAATCACCCTGACCGGCACTGAAAAGGGCGTTGGCGTGCGTAATGCCGGTGAACTGGGAGCCAGCGCCGGTGAACTGCACCTGACCGTGGATGGCAGACTGGAGAACAGCGGCACGCTGCAAAGTCAGGCCGCGCTGCAGATCGCCAGCAATGGCGACCAGGAGAACCGCGGCAACATCGTGTCACAGCAGGATGTCACGCTGGCCTCCAGCGGCACGCTGCGCAACAGTGGGCTGGTGAGCGCAGGCCGTAACGCGACGCTCTCCGCCAGCACCATTGAGAGCACCGCTGAGAGTTCGCTGGCGGCAGGCGTTGGCGGCAATGAGACGCTGAGCCAGCCCGGTAATTTGCTGCTGACCAGCCAGGGTGAGCTTAAGGCGCGGGGTAAAAACCTGGCACACGACCAGATTCAGGCGCGGGGTAGCCGGGTCGATCTCGCCGGGAGCCAGACCTCAGCCGATGCCATCGCGCTGACCTCTACGCAGGCGGATATCAGCACCCAGGGCGCCACGGTGGCGGGCCGTACACTCGGGATTCAGGCTGCGACGGCGCTTAACAATGATGACGGCAAACTGGCGGCGGGCAGCCTCGCTGTCGCGGCACAAAACATCAGTAACAATCGCGGCCTGCTGCGCCAGCAAAACCGCGAAGCCCTGACGATCTCCACGGGGTCGTTGCTCAACAATCAGGGCACGCTGAGCAATGAAGGCGATACCCGGCTGCAGGCAGAGCATATTGAAAACCGCAGCGGGCTCATCGCAGGTAACGGTGACTTACTGCAGCTGGATACGCCATGGCTGGATAATCAGGGCGGCACCGTGCAGCTGGCGGGTAATAATGGCGCGCTGAACCTTAATGCGACCCGGCTGGAGGGCAATCAGGGCAATCTGCTGTCAGCGGGTGCGTTAACGCTCAGCGGCGACAGGCTCGATCTCTCACAGGCACACACCCAGGCAGAGGCGCTGACGCTGACGGCGGGCACGCTGGATCACCGTCAGGGTCTGCTGTCGCAGCGTGGCGCTGGCGAGATGGCGATCGCGGTTTCGGGTGACACAGACAACCGCGATGGGCGGATTGAGAGCGGCAGTAATCTGAATCTTGCCTCAGGTAGCCTGGATAACAGCGGTGGCACGCTGCTGGCTGCGGGCAGCGGCGATCTGCAACTGGATGTTCAGGAGTCCCTGACGAACGCGCAGGGTGCGCTGCAGGCCAGTCACAATCTGCAACTCACCAGCGCAAGCCTGAATAATCAGCAGGGCCTGATTGCTTCAACTGGCGGTGACGCTACGCTGATGACCCGTGAGGCTATTGATAACACCCAGGGTCGCATCGAAGCGGGTCAGCAGGTCACTTTGCGCAGCCAGGCGCTGGATAATCAGCGTGGAACCCTGCTTGGCCACGGCGTGACCATCGACACGCAGCAGGGTGAACTGAACAATACTGGCGGCAACTCGGTCGCCCGTACCGATCTCAGCATTTCCAGCGGGACAACGGACAATCACAGCGGTCTGATCCAGTCAGGCGGCGATTTGACACTTGATACCCACGGACAGGCGCTGATTAACCGTGACAGCGGTAAAGCAGGGATAATCAGCGGTGGCGCACTTGCCCTTAACAGTGGCGACCTGGATAACCAGAACGGCGTTATCGCCGCTGCCTCGGCGGCCAACATCACCAGCGGCCTGCTGACCAACATTGACGGCACACTGATGTCTGATGGGGCGCTGACGCTGAAGACCGGCGCGCTCGACAATCAGCGAGGCTTATTACAATCGGGTCAGGCGCTCTCACTGGATACGCACGGCGCGCAGCTGAACAACAACGCCAGCGGCGATCGCGGCGGCATTGTGGCGCGCGGTGATCTGCAACTCTCAACCGGAAAGTTAGCCGGTGATCACGGCGTCATTCAGGGACAAAACCTGGTGATCGATACGCAGGGCCAGGCCGCTGATTTCAGGTCTGCTCTGCTCAGCGCCAGCGGCGAACTATTGCTGAGCAGTGGCGCGCTGGATAACAGCGGCGGGCGACTGCAGTCCGGCGGTGATATGCAGCTTAATACGCACGGAGAGGCGCTGAATAATGCGGCATCAGGCGGCGTTATTGCGGGAGCTAATCTGCATATCAGCAGTGGTGATCTTGATAACAGCACGGGCTCGCTGGTCTCGGCGGGCGCTATGCGGCTCACCAGCGGTGGACTGAACAACGTCGATGGGATTATTAATGCCGATCATGGATTAACGCTGGAAAGCAGCAGCGTGGATAACCAGCGCGGCCTGCTTCAGTCGGGTGAGGCGTTGTCCGTCAACACCCGGGGCGGCGAACTGAATAACCGCGACAGCGGCGAACGCGGTGGCATTGTTGCAGGCGGCGATCTGCTGCTCTCCAGCGGCCAGATTGATGGCCGTAGCGGGGTGATGCTGGGACAGAATATTCGCATCGATACTCATCAGCAGACCTTCGACCACCAACAGGGGCAACTGGGTGCTAAAGGCACCCTGCAACTGAATAGCGGACTCCTCAACAACCGGGCAGGCAGGATTGAGTCGGGTGGCGATCTGCAACTGGACACCCACGGCAACAGCCTGATCAATCGTGACAGCGGAGCCGCAGGCGGCCTGTTCAGTGCGGGCATGCTGAAGCTCTACAGCGGCACATTGGATAATCTGCGCGGCTTCATCACCGGTCATAGCGGCGCGCAGGTTGTGACGGGCGATATCAACAACCAGTCCGGCACGCTGACGGGCGGCAAAGGGCGGCTCGATCTCACCAGCGGGGAGCTGCAAAACCAGGGTGGCCTGTTACAGGCTGGCAGCGACATGACGCTGGACACCCAGGGGCACGCCCTGATCAATCGCGACAGTGGTGACCAGCGCGGTATCGTTGCCCTCAACAGTCTGGATCTGCACAGCGGGGCAATTGATAACCAGGCGGGTTTCATTGCTGCCGGACAGCAGGCATCACTCAGCGCCAGTGAACTGAACAACAGCCAGGGGCAGGTCGCAGGCAATGGCGGGCTGACTTTCAACGGTCAGGCGCTGAACAACAGTGACGGTAAACTGCAGTCGGCGGGGGATATCACCCTCACCACGGCAGGTCAGACGCTGACTAACCAGCGCGGACTTATTGCCGGTGCCGGTAACCTCAATATTGAAAGTGGCGCGCTGGATAACCAGCAGGGACAGATCCAGGGTGGCACCGATCTGACGCTCAATGCGGGACAAAATGCGCTGCACAATCAGGCGGGCAAACTCCTTTCGGCAGGTACGCTATCGCTGACGGCGGGTCAGTTGGTCAACAATGACGGGGTGGTGCAAAGCGTCGGCACCGGTACCCTGTCACTGAGCCAGCAGCTGGATAACCGTAGCGGGATGATTCAGGGCGGCCAGCAGATGACGATCACCACGCCATCGCTGATCAACCGCGATACACGACAGAGCGGTAAAGGCATTGAAGCGGGCAGTTTAACCATCGAAACCGGCACGCTGGACAACAGTCAGGGTGCTCTGCGCGCAAAACAGAGGCTGGCGCTTACCGTGCAACAGGCACTGGATAACGTCAGCGGGCTGATCTCGTCAGCGGATACGCTGACTATTCAGGACTCAGCCCAGGGGCAGGCGCTCGCCATCAACAATCAGCAGGGCACGCTGATTGCTGATAAAGAGGCGCAGATCAACGCAGCTTCCCTGAGTGGCGACGGACAGGTGTTGTCGCAGGGGAATCTCGGCATCACGCTGGCAGGTGATTTCCATAACCTCTCAGAGGTCAAAGCCAACGGTACGCTGCGGCTGACGGCGGGCGGAAACGTGACCAACGACGGCACCCTTGCTGCTCAGCAGGCGCTATTCCTTACCGCGCAAAATATCAGTAATCAGGCAAATGGCGAGATAAGCGGCGGGCAGACCGAAATTACGGCAGCCGACACCCTGAACAATCGCGGTCTGATTGACGGCGGACTGACACACCTGGTGGCGGGCGTCCTGAATAACAGCGGCACCGGCCGTATCTATGGCGATCACATTGCCATTGCGGCTACGCTGCTCAACAACCTCAGCGAAGCGGGCAAAGCGGCGGTGATTGCGGCGCGGCAGCGCCTGGATATTGCGGCTGGCACGCTGAACAACCGCGACCATGCGCTGATCTACAGTGATGGCGATCTGCACATTGGCGGCCAGCTGGACGCGAATAATCAGGCCACCGGACAGGGGCAGCAGCTCAACAATGACGGGGCAACAATTGAGGCCGGGCAGGATGCCACGATCAGCATGGCGGAAATCAACAATACCAACCGCCACCTGACCACGCAGGTCGTTACGACCGAAGATAGCCAGCATCACGACGCGGTGCTAAAAGGCCACACCGATCGTTTTGACTGGGCCGACGTGGATACCAGCAAAAAAAACAAATATGGCGTGCACACGGCAAAAATGCCGGATGGCACCAGCGGCAGCGAGTTTTATGAGTATGACTACCGGCGGATAGTGAAAGAAACCCAGATTCAGGAGAGCGATCCGGGCAAGATTCTGTCGGGCGGTAACATGACCTTTAGCGCCGGTCGTCTTAACAACCACGACAGCCAGATTGTCGCGGGTGCTGTGCTCGGCGGTCAGATAGGCGAGCTGAATAATCAGGCGACAAAAGGAACGCGCGTTACCACGGACGACGGGAAATCGGTTCGCTGGTACGCGAAGAAGAAGAAAAAGAAACTGGGTGGAACCAAAACGTCGCAGGGCAAAGATAAGAAAAACTACCGCCCGGCGCCCGTGACGGAAACCATCGATCTGCAGACGCTGAGCTGGCAGGCGAATGCAGCGCCGCAGGGAAATGGCTATCAGACCGGCAACCGCCAGCAGCAGGGCGTCACAGCCCAGGCTGACCGCATCGGCACACCTGCTCTCCAGCAGGCGGTTGCGGCGGTTGCGCTGAGTGCCACGGATAGCGGCAGTGCGTTACTGCCAGCCGGATTACGCTATGACAGTGCGCTGACGCTGGACAAGCTCGGCAGCCTTAAAGACCGGCCACTGCTGTTACCTGCGGGGCAACAATTCTCGCTGACACTGCCAGCAACGGTCGTCGATGGACAGACGATTACGCCGGTGATCCGCGCCGTCTCACCTGATATCCGGCTGCCGGACAACAGCCTGTACCAGCTGCAACCTGGCAGTGACAGCCATTACCTGGTCGAGACCGATCCGCGCTTTGTTAATCAGAAGCAGTGGCTCAGCAGCGACTATATGCAGAACGCGCTGACCACCGACAGCAGCCGGATCCTGAAGCGGCTGGGCGATGGTTATTACGAGCAGCGTCTGGTGCGCGATCAGATTATTCAGCTGACCGGCAACCGCTATATCAGCGGGTATGGCAGTGATGAAGATCAGTATCGCGGACTGATGAATAATGGGGTAGCCTTCGGCAAAGCCTACGACCTGGAACTCGGTGTGGCGCTGACCCCGGCGCAGATGGCGCTGCTCACCAGCGATATCGTCTGGCTGGTGAATCAGACCGTGACGCTGCCGGATGGCACACAGCAGACCGTGCTGGTACCGCAGGTTTATGCGAAGGTGAAAGAGGGTGACTTAACCGGCGACGGCGCGTTGATCGGGGGCGGTAGCGTGGCGCTGAATGCCCGCAACGACATCACTAATAGCGGGACCATTAAGGGCCGCGACGTGACGCAGCTGACGGCGCAGTCGCTGACCAACAGCGGCTACATCAGCGGCAACACGATCAATCTCACCGCCCGTCAGGATATCACTAACCTGGGCGGCGTCATCAGCGGTGATAAGCAGGTGTCGCTGCTGGCCGGACGGGATATTACCAGCCAGTCAACGCTGCGCGGCGACGGTACCGACCGCTGGATAGATCGTCCGGCCGGTATCTACGTGCAGGGCACCGACGGTGCGCTGACGCTGAGCGCGCTGAACAACATCACCCTGGCCGCCAGCGATATCGGCAACGCCGGAGAGAAGAGCACCACGAAGATTCAGGCGGGCAATGACCTGACGCTCGGCACCCTCAGCACGCAGCACACTGAAAATGACAGCTGGAACAGCAGCAACTACCGTCGCCTGTCACAGCAGAGCGATGCCGGGTCACGCATCACCGCCGGCGGCGCGCTGCAGCTGAGTGCCGGACAGGATATCCGCGCTACGGCAGCGGACGTCACGGCGGGCGGGGCACTGATCGCCAGCGCCGGACGCGACATCGTGCTCAGTGCGGGCAACAGCCGTACCGATCTCACCGAACACAGCAGGCAGTCGAGCAAAGGGCTGCTGTCGGGCAGCAGTCTGGAAACCCACGACGAACTGCACAGCAGCGAGGCGCTCAGTACCACGCTGAGCGGCGACAGCGTCCGGCTTCAGGCGGGCCGCGACATTGCCGTGACCGGCAGCAACGTCGCCGGTACGCAGGATGTGGCGCTGACCGCGGGCCGCGATCTCAGCATCACGACCGCCACAGAAACGCGTGATGAAGTGCATCAGCGTGAGGAGAAAAAATCGGGCCTGATGGGCACTGGCGGCATCGGTTTCACCGTGGGTCAGGCGATGCAGAAGAGCAGCACCGACGCCAGCGGCGCACTCAGCCGCGGCAGCACGGTGGGGAGCAGCGACGGAAGCGTCACCCTCAGTGCCGGTAACCAGCTTAACGTGCACGGCAGCGACGTGATCGCCGGTAAAGATCTCTCCCTGAGCGGCAGCGACGTGACCCTCAGTGCGGCCGAAAACAGCCACACCGCACTGACGAAAACCGAGCAGAAGCAGAGCGGGCTGACGCTGGCGCTGTCCGGCACCGTGGGTGCGGCGCTGAACACGGCAGTGCAGACCGCCCGCACCGCCGATGAGAGCGGCGATGACCGGCTGAAGGCGTTGCAGGGCACCAAAGCGGCGCTGACGGCGGCCCAGGCCGCGCAGGCTTACCAGATGGACGGCGCGCAGACCGACGCGGCGAACGCCAGAAACACCGCCGCAGGCCTGAAGCCGGGCGACAAAGGTTATGAAGAAGGCTCCACCAACTCGGTCGGCATCAGTCTTTCTTACGGCAGCCAGTCGTCGAAAAGCGAGACCCGCACCGAAAGCCGTGAAGCGCAGGGCAGCACGCTGGGCGCGGGCGGTAACCTGGCCATCACCGCCACCGGCGCACAGCCGGGCAGCGCGGGCGACATCCTCGTGCAGGGCAGCCAGCTTCAGGCGGGCGGCGACCTCGGGCTGACGGCGAAAAACGACATCAGCCTGCTTTCAGCGCAGAACAGCGAGCGCACCGACAGCACTAACAGCAGCAAGGGCGG